>JBCBSB010000004.1:2500-610554 GCA_039819405.1 Pseudomonadota bacterium
GCCATATCCCGCTTCTCGACTTTGACCGGGCCGATGAGCTAATCGCTCTGGGCCGCACCGCTGTGGATCAGCAATGGCCGCAGATTGAGAATGCCCTGGAATTTCTTTCCTGATTTCAAGGCCGCAACGCTAATTTCAATTGTTGCAAAAAATTTAACATCCGTTTGCAAACCGCTTTGGGTCTCGCTGCGTAGACAGGTCCGACAATCAAACAGGAGGACCCTTGATGTCATTGAAGAAATTTCTCGCCGCAGGTGCGGCGCTCGCCATGATCGCAACGCCAGTGCTCGCCAATCATCACGGCGACAAGAAAATGCACGATGCGGAGAAAGCCGATATCGTAGATACGGCCGTTGCTGCTGGCTCTTTTAACACGCTCGTCGCGGCTGTTCAGGCTGCAGGCCTTGAAGAAACCTTGCGCAGCGAAGGCCCGTTCACTGTTTTTGCGCCGACAGACGACGCATTTGCGGCGCTTCCGGACGGTACTGTTGAAAGTCTGTTGTTGCCAGAAAACAAAGACCAGCTTGTCAGCATCCTGACCTATCATGTCGTCCCTGGCAAAACGAAATCAGCTGACCTTGCCGGCCAGACAATTGCCGTCGCGACCGTAAACGGCGCAGACGTCAATATCGATGGCACCAACGGCGTCACTGTAAATGGCGCGAATGTTGTCACAGCTGATGTCTGGACCAGCAATGGCGTTATTCACGTGATCGATGCGGTTATCCTGCCGCCCGCGAACAACGAATAAAATCCCTCGACCCAGTGAGTTGCGTTAAAGCCGCGCCGGCGTTATCGGCGCGGCCTTTTTCGTTTTGACGCTAATTTCTAACGAGCCGTCGCAACGCCCGTTCGCTTTGCTAGATTGATGAAAGCCAGAATGATACGCCGCGCCAAATTAGAAATTCTTCAATGGGGGCATACTCATGTTTCGTTTCGTGTTTCCTGCGCTCGCGTCGCTTTTGGTATTGAGCTTCAGTTCTGTAAAGGCCGCAGAAGATATTGCCGAGACTGCAATTGAACCGCATGGGGAGATGGCCAAGCTCGCGAACATGCTTGGCGAATGGACGGCGACAACCGAAATGATCACCCCGGAAGGCGACTGGGTTCAACAAAATGTAGACCGCGTCGGCTTTCAGCCTGAATTAGGCGGGCTGCTCATTGCGGAAGAGCACCTTCAACGCATCTCAGGCGAAGGTTTTGTCCTGGTCACTGACCTGTCATACGATCAGTACAGGGATACGTATCGCTTGTCTGCGATTGGCACCGGCTGGGGGCTTATGGACATTTACGAAGGACAGCTCGAGAATGATGTTCTTGACCTCAACAATATCCGGGCCGGCACCAGTTTCCCTCTTGACGATGGGCGGGAGATGTTTTTTCGACTTCTGATTCCTGTCAGCGGCGACACGCGCGTAACCAGGATTGACATGTCACTTGACGGCGGCGAGACATGGAACCCGTTCTATCGGGTCACTCATGAACGATTGAACTGAGACATCGCAGTAAAAAGTAAGGCGGCAGTTTGGTTATGATAAAATTGCTAAAGCACCTTACTTTACTAATTGTCATGGCGTCCTCGACAGTAGTAAGCGCTTCGCAAACGCCAGCGCGCTATTCGCTGATGGCCAGCGAAATACACGAATTTCAATCAGAGCTGCTAGGTGAAAACATCATCATCACAGTTGGGCTGCCCTTTAACTATCAGCCTGATACCACAAATTACCCGATGGTATTTCATACCGATGGCGATGTGATGTTCGCTATGGGAACAGAAATATTGCGATTGATGAGTTTTGAAGGCAATGTCTCGCCTGTCATCACCGTCTCTGTATCTTACGGCGACTTTGGATCATGGATAAACGCCCGCCAACGAGACTATCACCCGTCTTCTGCTGCTGTGGAAAGCGAAGGCGCCGCTAGATTTTTAAATGTCCTAAAGAATGAAGTGACGCCATTTCTTCGTGACCGGTACGCGCTCTCTGAAAGCGGTCACGTACTTTATGGACACTCTTCCGGCGGCTTGTTTGCAATGTTCACAGCGTTCCAAGAGCCGGCGCTTTTTGACCGCGTCTTGATCAGCAGCCCATCGCTTGAAGAAGAACAGAACTGGGCGGAGGATTTGGTAGAGCGTTATGATGGCGAA
This sequence comes from Pseudomonadota bacterium, assembly GCA_039819405.1. Classification (GTDB taxonomy): domain Bacteria; phylum Pseudomonadota; class Alphaproteobacteria; order Caulobacterales; family Parvularculaceae; genus Hyphococcus. The sequence continues at coordinate 4,647 of JBCBSB010000004.1, forward strand.
ACATTACCGAAACTCTTCTTCTCCATTGGCGGCGCAGAAGAAGAGACGCGCCCGCTACTTGATAAGGTCATCGCTATGTTAAGATCGAAATCACCAAGTCAAGCAATCGCATATGAGGTTTTTCCTGGTGCTTCACATATGGCCGTCATAGCGCCAGCCTATACTGCAGGAATGCGTCACCTGTTCGCTATGGACGAAAAACCAATCCCTTAGCTTGCAATATAGTCTTTTAACGCTGCGGCTTCGTTCTCCGCCTGCTCGATCTTGCGCTTGACGACATCGCCAATCGAGACGACCCCGACGATCCGGCCTTCGTGCGTCACAGGCATGTGACGGATGCGCTTTTCCGTCATTTTCCCCATCAGGTCATCGACGGTCTCGTCAATACCGCAAGTAATCGGGTCTGGCGTCATGCATTCAGACACCTTCATCGTCAGCGCCCCGGCGCCGCGCGAGCCCATATGACGAACGACATCGCGCTCGGAAAGTATGCCAATCACGTTTTGCGTAGCATCCTGAACAACAACAGCGCCGATATTTTTCTCGTTCAGTACCGAGACCGCTTGGGTGATCGTGTCCGTCGACTGAACAGAGAAAACATCTGCGCCCTTGGATTGAAGGATATGCTCAACCTTCATAATCGCCTCCTTCTCCCCCGTGAAACGTAATATTGCGACAAGGAAGCGGCTACGGCAATAGGCGCCAAGACATGTTATATTCTTACAGGGTCAAGTCCTGAAGAATATGTAAGATTTCGGGATGGCGAATTTACGCTCAATCATCACCGATGCATCAGGAAAATAGTCTTGCATCTGGCGTTTCGAAAGGACGGTGGTCCCTTTCACCATTTCGGTCCAGTCCGGCAGTTTCTTTTCCCAGTTCCGAATATACCTTTCACGGACAAACTCAGGCATGAAAAACCAGAATGGCATGCCGGTATGCGCCTCCACCGGAAACCATATGGATGGCGTCTGCACCCAGTATTTCGCGCCGAGGCGTCTGACCTCGCCGGCGAAAGCGCGTTGATTGTCTTCACCGCCCACATGCTCAATGACACTGTTGGAAAAGACAAACTCAAATGAGCTGTCCGCATACGCCGTTACGTTGCAGGCGTCCCCTTCAACAAATTCAAACTGGTGAACTGATTCTTTTGGCGCCGGGGCCGCGATGCCCGGCAGGTTGAGGATTGTCACATTCAGCGGCGCGGATACAAAGTTCCAGATATCCGGCTGACCGCCAAGATCGAGAACCCGCATGCCCGGCTGCAGCTTCAGCACACGCTCCATTTGCTGCATCCGCGCACCACGGGTTTTTTGCGCAAACGGCCCCATGAGCCGCCGAAAAGCGTCAAAGCGCGCATATCGCATGGCGTCACTCATCTTATCGGCGACCGCGCGCCAGAAATTCAAAATATGGATATGTCATGAGTCCGAAAAAATATCCGCCGAGATGCGCCTCCCAGGCAATATTCATTCCACCCGCCAGGGCGCCGCTGAACACCACAACAGACAAATTCATGATGATCACGACCACCGTCCACATAATGACGGATCTGCTGAAAAGCGAACTGAACTTGGCGTGCTCGGGACCGAGAAGCGATGTCCGGTTAAATGCGAAACGCACAAGACCGCCGAGCAAACCGGATACGCCGCCGGAGGCGCCGACGAGAAACGTGTACTCATTCGCGTGCATTGCAATATAGGTCAGCGCGCCGGCAACGCCGCTCAATAGATAAAAGGAAAGAAAAAGCGACGCCCCATAAAATGCGCCTGGCGATTTAAGCGCATTTTCTGCGCCCATGCGCCGCGCAATTGGCGCACCAAAAATCAGAAGCCACAAGCAATTAAACAGTAAATGCGGAATGCTGGCGTGTACAAACATGTGCCCGATCAAGGGGGACAGCATGCGCAGCAAACCGCCATTGCTTTCAGGGCCTGCAACAAATCGCGGCGGCGACACAGCCGCTGAAAACTCGGCAAATCGCGCAGCCCGTTCCGGCGCGAGAATCATCAGGATAAAAAGCGCGATGGTGACGCCCGCAACCGCAAGAACGACGCCGGGCACATTGAAGAGTCGATTCGGATCGACCTCGCCCCCGGGGCGACGCAGAATGTAGGACGGCTGACGCGGCGCATCAGGCATTTTCAGTGCTCAAGCCTTCATTTCTAAGACGAAGCGACAATCTCAAGAAAAACCGCCTATCCGCCAACCGTAACTTGGCGTTTGATTTAGCATTTGCAACGCGGCGCGCAAAGCTTTGTTCACCAAAGGCGCCTAAGATCAGGGTCGCACAACGAGATGCAGGTTTCCGAATGGTTAAGAACACTGGTGACTTTGGCCAGGCGAACAATGAACCGGTCGATCATAGCGATCGCCGCAAGCATTTGCGCGTTCAGCTTCCTCTCAAGGCGCGCTTTCTGGATGACGCCGGCGAAGAGCGCCCCTGCCTAGTGGTCAATGTTTCCGCCGGCGGCGCGCTTTTGCGCGCTAAAAACCCGCCCGCCTTCGGAAAAGCCGTCGTTCTTTACATCGACCGTCTTGGCCGGTTTGAAGGGCGCGTTATCCGCTCCGGGGGCACAAGTTTCGCGATAAATTACGAGAAAAAGCGGGAAAAATCGGCGCGCGTCGCCGATGACATCACTGAAGTCATGCACAAGGGCAAACGTTCTCTTGACCGGCGCAACACGCCGCGGCTTCGACACAACGCTCCCGCCCTCATCCATTTTGAGGATGGCCGCACTGAAGAATGCGCTATTCTCGATATTTCACTCACCGGCGCCTCTATTGCGGTGAACCCGCGCCCGCCATTGGGCATGCGTCTCATTCTGGGACGGATGACCGCAAAAGTTGTCCGTCGGCACGAAACCGGCGTCGGCGTGGTCTTTACCGGCGCCGCCGAAAATATTGACCAAATCATCACTGAATCCGTCGCAACAGACGTTCCCGCCAACCCTGGCGCCGGCTTTGCACCGCCATTCGGCAAGAAAGGCGCTGGCGCCTGAAATCGATGAGGAACTTTAATGCTTGCCGCGGATAACTGGTGCGTCAAAGTCGACGACAAAATCTATGGACCGTATACGTCCGAACAAATGCGCAAATATGCGCATGAAGGACGACTGGCGGCGACATCTCTGATCTCGCCCGCCGGCAGCCGCGCATGGCGTGAAGCCCGTGAAGAATCAGCATTCTCCAGCTTCTTTGGATACACAGCGCCTGCAAACGGAAATCATAAAGACGAACATCCCTTTGGCAGACGCGAAGGTCACATCGACATGCGCGCCTACGCCGCTATGCGCAAACGCAAAGCCGGCAAAGAACAGCCTGAACTGCAACCTGCCAATTTCATTCTCGTGTTCGACGTCGTCAGCGCCGCCGCAAGTCGCGTTACTGCCGCTGTCCACACCCTCGGCGAAGCGTTTCGCATTGCGGATAATGTCTGGACGGTCAATTGCGAGTTAACGGCGGTTGGCGTACGCAACGCAATCGCGCCTTATCTTAACCCGCGAGAATCGATTTTTGTCGTCGATACGACACGCGGGCGCACATCGTGGCAAAACTATGCGCCGGAATTGCACGCAAAACTCTCCGCCGCATATGCCTGCAAACGGATGGAAAAAGCCACCGCGTAAGGCAATTTTTCCCGTTTGAATCTTTCATGACATTTACATATTTGCTCTCGGTAAGAGACGCATTCGGATGTATAGTGAAAGCGGTTACTGATTCGCGGCAGCGTCAGGCGGTGTAATGCCCTATCGCGACATATGCGGGTGTCAGGCTCGCGCTTTGCGCCTTGTTTCTCAGCGCTCGTCGCCATGCCTTAGTTATTGCTTCGAAATCAGCGCCAATTCCTTCATCACCACAGTAACGGGAGACCCCCATGGCGAAACGCTCGGCGCGTCGCGCAATGCGACGCATGCAAGACTCTGCTCACCTTCCTGAAGTCGATAATGTCCGCCGCCTTTTTGATGAGTCGCCATGGTCTCCGACCGAAGATAAGGACCGCACGCAAAAATATCGAAAAAACATCCGTGCACAAAATGAATCTCAACAGCAATTACTGGATGCAATTGATAAATCATCTCTCGCTTTCGCCATAGGCTCAGCCGGAACCGGTAAAACCTATCTCGCCGTCGCCAAAGCGGTCGAGGCGCTGGACGCCGGCGATGTGCGTCGCATCATTCTGTCGCGTCCGGCCGTTGAGGCTGGCGAGAGCCTCGGCTTCCTGCCCGGCGATCTGGAAGAAAAACTGTCTCCCTATTTGCGCCCGCTCTATGACGCCCTGTGCGACCGCCTTTCCTCCAAACGGCTGAAAGCGCTGATGGCCGAAGGAGTCATTGAAATCGCACCGATCGCCTATATGCGCGGGCGCACCCTCAACAACGCCTATATCGTTATTGATGAGGCTCAGAACTGCACCTATGGCCAGTTGAAAATGCTGCTCACGCGCCTCGGCTGGAACTCATGCATGGTGGTGACCGGCGACCCGGAACAGACAGACCTTTTACCGGGCATGTCCGGCCTCAGCGATGTCGTCGAAAAGCTGGAAGCCATTGAAAGCGTTGAAATTGTCCGTTTCACCCGCGGCGACGTCGTGCGGCACCCGCTGGTTGCGGACGTCATCGACGCGCTCTAGCCCTCGCGCCTGATCCGGGATTTTCTCGCCGCCGCGCTCATGCTAGGACCGGAGGCGCGGCGGCGAGCGCCAAAGGGTGGTGAGACTTATGAGTAACGGATACGGATTCAGCGGCGACGAAGTAAAAGAGGAATCCAGCTGGCGATATCCGCTGGGGATTTTCATGGCGACGCTCGTCCTGTGCGCCATCTTTCTTTACTATTATGTCGGCCCAAGCGTTGAGGAAATCCGCGGCGACGTCCCGAGCCCCGCGATCACGGAAGAACCGGTCGCTGTCGATATTGGCGACCACAGCTTTGCGCCAGCGGCCAATTACACCGTCTACCCAAGGGCCAGGCGCGGCGGATCGCGTACGGAAATTTCACTCTATGCTCTGTGGCCCACGATGAATGGCTACTCGCCGGCGCATCGCCGTGAATTTATTGAAAACGACCCGCAAACGCGGCGCATCGACATTTTGATATCCAAGCGGACATCGACCTTTGATGAAGCTCAGCGTTTTGAAATTCTCTATCTGCCGCAAACGGTGGATCAGCGCGGCGTACGCACGCCCTATCAGCTGACGAAATTCGCTTTCACGGAGCAACGCGCCAGCGTGCCGACCAATGGATACGCGAATACCGAACTGTTCGTCGGCGCCGATGAAAATGAAGCGATGATCGCGTTATTCTGTTTCAAGGAACGCAGCGACATTCCAAGCCCGGAATGCTGGCGCACTTATGAATACAGCGACGGCATCGAAGTCACATACCGTTTCAAGCGGCCCTATCTGCCCGAATGGCGCGCCATCGACACAGAAGTCAGGGAATTCGTCGCCGGCATTGACCGCACCGAGGCCAATCAGTGACGGCTTGAACGCGCGCTCATTGCAATCATTAAGGGCGACGCAAGAAGGATGCTGAAAAACGCCGTCGATAAAAAGTATCCTGCAGCTGACGCCCCTCCCGCCCAGATAAAGGTTTGCGCCGACACAAACAATGACACCGAACCGACGCCGACCAGAAACAAATAACGGCGCAACCCATCGCTCAACGCATTCTCAGCGACATCACGCGCGTTACGCCAGTGATCGCCGGCGTCACGCCAACTGACTGTCAAATGACCAAGCGCAACGGCGCTGAGCGTAAGCGCAATCAATCGCTCCAGAAGCGATGGCAGCGGCAAGCCCAGCGCTGAATATGCGTAGCCGGCGGCAAGAGCGCTGAAACCAAGCAGCCCGGCAATCATCAAGCTGGTGCGAATGGACACAAACGATATGCCGGCGGCGATTGCGATCAGAATAAAGAACGCAATCAGACTGACCGGCGCGGCAAATCCGGCCTCAAAAACCGCGATAACGGCAATAACGCCGGCAATGGCTGTGACCGCAAGAGAGGTTGTCACAGGCAACAGACGCCGCAGCGGACGCCAACTCATGGCGAACCATTGTCTCCGGCGATTTTCATCGACCGCCACCATTTCAGAAGCGTCTTCGATGGAAAGCGCCCCGGCGACCGCAACCATTGCGCCAATCGCAGCCGCCATCACCGCCGTCAGTCCCGGCCAGATGATGCGCCATTCAATGGCGCCGAAATTCACATTGATGGACTGTACCGCGAACAGGGTGGCGACCGCCAGGAGGGTGAACATGATCGGCGCAACGGCGGCGTGTCCCGCTGCGGCCGCAGAGCGACGGCGTGAAAACCCTTTTGCGAAAAAACGACTGAAGTCGGCGCTGACGCCTGCGCCGATGCTTGCGCCTGTCGCCAGGGCAAGCGCCGCGGCGCCCGCCCCTTCCGCCGTCAGCAGCATGGATTCCACTGCGAAATGTCCAGCCGCGCCGCCAACGCCCAGGATGGCCGCAAGCGGCGCCAGCACGCCCAGGCGAACAATGCCGCCAGTCATCGGGGTTAATGCATAAAGATAAAGCGTAAATCCCGCGGCGGTAGCCGTGAGCCATAGCGGCGGCGCAGGAACTCGCGATAGAAATGATGCATCGCTGACAGCAGCGGCGATCAAAACGCCGCTCACTAAAATGATCAGTACCAGGAAAGTAATACGGCCAGCTGCGGAGCGCGGTTCGATCGCTGCAAGAGCGACAGGCAAAGCAATCGCCACCAGCGCATTGATCATGAAGGACGACGCAACCCAGGCGCCGTCTCCACCGGCCTGACGAAGGCCGACAACAGCCAGCGCCGTCAACCCGATCGCAAAAACGGATATGGATAGAACCGGTCGATTCGCGACGAAGTTGCCGACAATGCCGGCAGGCGCTTCCGACAAGGCCGGCCCCTTACTCTGCGGCGCGTTCTGGAAGATCTATTTCCAGGATCGCCATGTTGAAATCATAGGACACATCGCCATCCTCGTCGTCGCGGAAAATGACCCCTATGAACTCCTCGCCGAAATAAACCTCCGCCGAATCATCCTTATTCGCCCGGCCCCGAACCGACAAATTCGGCACTGAGAACTTGCTGCGCAGATATTCCTGCAATCGGCCAATTTCAAACGCATCCATAGCCATAGATCCCTTACTTCGCGCACCTGTCTTACCCATATCCGCTTCGGGCGCCAACCGCACTGTCACCTTGACGACGCCAGGCGAACATAACAGTGGTAGCTCACATCTGAGGAGATTTTGGACATGAAATTCGCTGTTTCTCTGCCGATTGCCGTCCTAATGCTTTCAGCCTGCAGCGGCGAGCCCGCCGAAGAGGCCGCAACCCAAAGCACCGCCTGCGCTGACGAAGGCGTATCGGTTTCCGGCGCATGGATGCGGGCAGCCAGAGTTGGACAGCCCACAAGCGCCGCCTATCTGACCTTGTGCAATGGATCATCCATCGACGATGCATTGGTTGGCGTCACCTTCGCAGGCGCTGACGCGGCCGAACTGCACGTCACAAACATGGACGCGGACGGCATGGCCTCAATGACGCCCTCAAAAAGCATTCCCGTCCCTGCAGGCGAGACCGCCAGGCTTGAACCAGGCGGCGCGCATGTCATGCTGATCGGCATGCAGGAGGCTTTCGCGCCGGGGGACAAACCGACGGTAACGCTGGAATTCGAGAGTGCGCCGCCAGCGACCGTGGAACTTGAAGTGCGCGACGAAGCCCATGACGGCGGCGCGCACCACTAGCGTGCTTACTCGAAACGGTTGCGGTCGCGGAACGTGACGATCTGAAGCTTGTCTTCACCAACATGATCGCGGATTGTCGTACCAAGCCCGATCAGATGAAAGCGGCTCCATTCATTGGCCTCCAGAACGCTGAACATCATGCCCGTCGCACGCCGCATAATCACAGCGGACAGCAAAATATAAGCGCCGCCGGCGCCGAAAAAGATCCACAATACCGAAGACGACGATCCGCCCCGCCATAGCAATGCGATGAGCGCCGCGAAAACAAGCAGCGTCACCGCCAACCCGCCAACCCAGTATAGTGTTGTGTTGCGTCGCACCTGGTAGAATTTGTTCCGGATCACCAGCTCACACAACATTAACCGCATCGCGAACCAGTGATAGGAAAGCGTCCACGCGCCGGCTTCGTCTTTCAACTCCTCGCGCTGGCCCATCCGTTTATCACGCTCAACATTAAGCGCCCGGCGCTTTGCGACCTGAAAATTATTATTGATGCGCGCAAATTTTGACGTGGTGTAGTTATCGAGGTTCATCAGATTGCGCTGTTGCACAACTTTATAAGGCCAACTGTAGACCAGAAACGCGAGCGCCAGCCCGGCGATAGCGGCTATAATATAAAGACCGCCGCCAGCAAGTGCTGAAAACTGATCAAGCGCAGGAACCGCGAAGCCGGAACGCGCCATAAGGTAAGCGACGCCGAAGCTCGCCAGAAACAATAATGGCGTCCAATAAAGCAGCATCCGGCGCGTATTGTCATTCAGCGTTCGCCGAAATACTGTCGTGACATCAAGAAACCGCCGGTCAATGCTGTCTTCGTGGGAACCAAGCGCAGCATTGAGATATTGCTCCTCAACTTCTTCATAGAAAAAATCGCCGCGGGCGAAAAGTGGAAACTTGAACCCGTAAAATCCATTAGCGTCATTGGCGTATGACGACGCCTGATCGATGGTAAGATCGGAGGCGCTGCGCTCCGTCAATCTTGGTCGTGGTAATTGTTTAAATAGCGCCGCCTCAATACCCGTTGGAGGTTCTTCTCGATACTCAGTCTCAAGAAGATCATCAGGAATTGTTTTGGCGATTGCGCCCGCGCCGGTTTTTGATGAGACACCTGCCGCGCTACTGGTGTTTCTGGCGCTTGCTTTAAATAAGCGCGTAATCCTGCGCACCGGCCAAGTTATGATTCTAAAAAAATGTCTGAATATCATCCGCCCTCCTCTCTTTTAGTCAGAGATGGTGACGGAAACACATGCATTCAATGCTGTTATAAATATATCATACTGTTGCAGCGCAATACGCGCGCACGCGAAACGCTGAAGGTTATCGAAAATGTTTTATGCTCAAGACTTGAGCTTTTCAGTCGCCCCGCTCTATTGATATCTTCCAAATAATCGTAGACAGATGGAGCAGCGCAAAATGTCCCGCAACATAATCACGGCGGCGATTACCGTGATCGCGATGCCTGTTTCTGCATTTGCGAACAATGCGTGCCTTTCGCCCTCCGTTACGACCGCCGCTGATGTTACAACGTTATATGGCGCAGAATATGAGGTGCGCACCACCTACAGGTCAGTCAACGAAACCGCGGCGCAATTTATTCGTGAAACGCCCACAACAATTGCGGCAGAAGGCCCGCTCGTATGGACCCGCGGCGAGACGGACGAGAGTATCGCCGGGGACAGGGAGCGCAGGTTCGCCATTGGCCACCAATACCATGCGATGCTTTTATACTTCGATGACATGATGGAAAATGTTGAACGCGACACGAAAATTCCATTTGGCGAGGAAGTCCGGAGCGGTCGCACCGGGCTCTACCCCGCTGGCGGCGAGGTAAGCCTGATCGATGGCGAGGCGCCTGACAGGCCTGCTGGGCTCATCATGAAGCTTCCGGACGAAAGTCCCATCACCATAAAATTAGCAGACTGGCGGGCAGCATCGTCTGGCTACAGGCTGCCCTATCGTATTGTCATCAATCATGAGGACAATATCTTTACATATGCCTATTCAATGATCGACATCGACGAGATGGACGCTATCGACTTTCAGGATCGCTACGGCGCGCCTGATCTGGACGACGTGCACATCCACCGCCTTCATCGCGCGCTTCTTGCCGCTCATTGTCGCGGCGATGCTGCGCTGATGGCGCAGCTGTCTGCGCCGGCGGCTGTAATCGCCAATCGGGGTAACGTCGTTGAGGTCAGCCAGGACGAAACGCGAGGCCGTTTCGAAACCACCTTCGAACGCGTCGAATACTCAGCATATCATGATCTCGCCAACCCTATTATTCGCGTCGCTGGCAGCGGCGACCTCGGATGGGCGATTGTGAACGTTCGAGCGGAAGGCCAAGCGAAGAAGTCTGGCGAGGAATTCAGCCAGCAATGGGCGTGGGCGATGCTCGCCGAAAAGCGCGACGGCGTTTGGGTGCATGCCGGCAATGCATCGAACGCGGCGGCGGTTGAATAATAAACAAGCCGCCCTTTCACGACCGATCCTCGCGCGCTAAAAGCGCGCCTCTATGCTGCACGTAAATGACTTAACCTATCGAATCGAAGGCCGCCTGCTCTTTGACCAGGCGACGGCGGCGATATCCGCTGGGTGGAAAGTCGGTTTTGTCGGTCCCAACGGATCAGGCAAATCCACGCTATTACGCATGATCAAAGGCCAGCTCTACGCAGGAGACGAAGAGATATCCCTGCAGAAAGGCGCGCGCCTCGGCGGCGTCGATCAGGAAGCGCCAGCCAGCGACGACAGCTTGATCGAAACCGTGCTCGCCCAGGACAAAGAACGCGCCGCCCTCATCACCGAAGCGGAAACGGCAAGCGATCCCCATCGCATCGCCGATATTCAAATCCGGCTCGCCGATATCGACGCCCATTCTGCAGAGGCGCGCGCCGGAGCGATCCTCGCAGGGCTCGGGTTTTCAGCCACTGAGCAAAAGCGCCCCTGCGCAGAGTTCTCAGGCGGATGGCGCATGCGGGTCGCGCTGGCAGGAGTCCTCTTCGCCGCACCGGATCTGTTATTGCTCGACGAACCGACGAACTATCTCGACCTCGAAGGCGCCATCTGGCTTGAGACCTATCTGCGCCGCTATCCGTATACGGCGCTTATTGTCAGCCATGATCGCGATCTCCTTAACAATGCAGTCACGCATATCATGGCGCTGGAGAACGGCAAGCTCTCCGTCCACCCCGGCGGATATGACACTTACGAACACAAGCGCGCAGAAGCGCGCGCGCAAGCCGCCTCGTTTCGCGCCCGCCAGGAAGCGCGGCGCCGGCACATGCAGTCATTCGTTGATCGTTTTCGCGCCAAAGCCTCAAAGGCGAAGCAGGCGCAAAGCCGGCTAAAGGCGCTTGAAAAACTCCAGAACGTGGCCGAACCCGTTTCACAAAAAACCCTGCCGTTTCACTTCCCCAACCCGAAACCAATGGCGCCGCCGATCATTCGCGTCGTCGATGCGGATCTCGGTTACGAAGAAGGCAAACCGGTTTTGCGCAAGGTCAATCTGCGTCTTGATCAGGACGACCGGATTGTCATCCTCGGACCCAATGGCGAGGGCAAATCAACGCTGGTCAAAGCCCTTTCGGGCCGACTTCCGCCACTTGCGGGCAATATCTATAAACATAAGAAACTCAGCGTCGCCTATTTCGCGCAACACCAGATCGACGAGCTGAAACCAAAACAGTCGGCTTATGATCATGTCCGCGCACTGTTGCCGGAGGCGACGGAGGCGGAAACCCGTTCCGCCACGGCGCGGCTTGGTTTTGGGCCGGAAAAAGCGGACGTCGCCGTCGAGAAGCTCTCCGGCGGCGAAAAGGCCCGCCTGCTGCTGGGGCTCATCACATTTCACGGGGCGCATCTCCTGGTTCTCGACGAGCCTACCAACCATCTCGATATTCAGGCGCGTGAAGCCCTGATCGAAGCTTTGAATGATTTCGAGGGCGCCGTCTTGCTCATCACTCATGACGCACACCTCGCCGCCGCGGTGGCCGACCGTTTGTGGCTCGTCAACAAGGGCGCCGCCAAACCTTATGACGGCGATCTCAGCGATTATCGTGAGCTTGTCCTCGCGGCGAATAAAACGCCAAAAGCAAATGGCGCAAAACCGAAGACCGATGAGCGCAATACTCATCGAAAAGCCGCGGCGGAGGCGCGCCTAGCCATCCAGCCGCTGAAACAAACGGCGGATGATGCGGAAACGCAGCTGGATAAACTGAACACAACCCTCAAACGCCTTGATGAGGCGCTGGCGGAACCCGGCCTTTTTGAAAAGAATCTCGCGCGCGCAACGAAACTCTCCAAAGAACGCAGCGCCCTCCTCGCCGCGATTGAGAACGCCGAGAGCGCGTGGCTGGAGGCGCTTGAAGTCTATGAAAGCGCCCGTGACGAGGCTGGAAACTAGAGCGCATTCCGATCAGCTATGAGGAATGGAATTGACCCCTTCGATCAAATCCCTCAAAGCCGGGGGGAGCGGATGAGCAGGAGCAATGATGAAAAAAGCAGCCGACTGCGCGAATATGACGGAAGTGCGCACCGAAATTGATCGCGTTGACAGTGCGCTCGTCCAATTGCTCGCCGAGCGCTGGACCTATGTTGACCGCGCCTGGGTTTTTAAACGTTCGCCCGAAGAGGCGTCCGTGCCATGGCGAAACCGTGACGTGATCGACAAAGTCAAACAGCGGGCGGCGGAAACAGGCCTGCCCCCGGAAATGGCCGAGGCTTTGTGGCGTCTCATCATCGGCTGGGGCATTCAGTATGAAGAAGAGCGGTTGAAAGGCGAATGACGACTGACATCAATCCAGCGATCGGCTCAATGCTAAAAAGCGCGCGCGACTGGCTGACGCATGAGCACTCTCTGTTTCGCTCCCTTAATCTTGAGCCGACGCTTATCGGCAAGGGCCGCGCGACATTCGCTGTGGATTTGCCGGCGGAATTCAGCAATGCAGATGGTCTGATCCATGGCGGCTTGATGACAATCATTATGGATTCGATTTTCGGCCTCGCCGTGTTCACGGCGCTGGAAGAATTAAAACCAATCGCGACCATCAATCTCCGCGCCGATTACCTGGCGGATACGCAACCCGGCGCCCGGGTCCTCTGCACATCGGAATGTATCGAGATACGAGGCGACGTCGCCTATGTTTTAGGAGATGTCAAAACCCAGACGGACAATACGCTTCTCGCCATTGGCTCCGGAACATTCATGGTCGGCACGCGCGGACCGGCGAAAGGATCACGACTGTGAGCCGTTCCATCGACGCAAATATCCAAAAAATAATCGAAGCGTCGCCGATCGCAAACTGGCTCGGCTTCAGCGCCAGCCGCGTCGGTGAGCGAAACATTTATCGCCTCGCTTTCGATGAGAAGCACATCGGCAACCCTGCGATCCGCGCGCTCCATGGCGGCGCCATCGCGACATTTCTGGAATTCGCGGCGCAATGCGAACTTGTCGGAAATTTAGATGCGGACGCTTCAGTCAAAGCCATCAATGCGGACATCAACTATCTTGCCTCATCGCGAGCGCAAGCGATGGAAGGCAGCGCCACGATCACGCGGTTGGGCCGGCGCATCGCGTTTGTCGAGGCCACCGGGTGGCAGCAGTCGGCAGACCGTCTGGTCGCGAAGGCCGCGTTTCGTTTTCGAATTGGCGACGGGTAACTAACGCTTGAGCGCGCCGGCGCAGGGCGCACATAGCGTTGCGGTCAAATCGATATCAAGACGCCGAGCATCGATCGCTTCGCCGCAATCGCCGCACCAGCCAAAGTCGCCTTCATCAAGGCGCGCAAGCGCCCGGTCGATTTTTCGCAGCTCGTTTCCCCGTCGCGTCTCCTGCGCATTCGCCATCGCCTGTTGTTGCAACGCATCCTGACGCGACAAACGCCCGACGGATTGCTGGTCAAGCTCAACGGGCTTTCGCGCATCCGTCGCCGCTACCGACAGCGACAATAACTCTGCCTTGCGCTCATTAAGGCGGATGCGGAAAGCATCGATATCGATGCCTGGCGGGGCGCTCATTGCTGCTTTTCCCAGCGGCCGGCCGATGATTGTTTCCAATAGGTGACGTCATGGCCCGCCGCCGCTGTCGCTTTCCAGAAATCGCGCGCCTTTCGCACGGCGTCATCGTTACCGCCGTCAAAGATCATAGCACAGCGCTCAAGCCCACCGATTGCCGCCGGGTCCGCATCGGCGCCATCCACCAGAAAAAGCAGCTGCGGATTATTCGGCAACGTCTCGCCATCTGTTATCCAGACAGGCTGGTTTTCATCTTCGACCCCCGCGCCATGAGGCAGGAAAGATTCATCGCGATAGGTCCACAAATGCGCGTCCAGCGCTTCAACACGCTCGCGCGAACCGGCGCGCACCACCGCACGCCAGCCGCGCTCCAGCGTTTTTTCAAGCAAACCGGGCAGCACGCCTTCAAGCGTCGCGCGTTCAAGGTGATAGAACAGAATCTCGGTCATGACCGCACCGAGAATAGAGGTCCGTCAGCCGAATGCAAAACCCCCGGCTATTGCGAAAGCGCTGCGCGAAGCTGTTCGATGCGTTTGGCGTTTACGCCCAGATCGCTTTTCCCGACGCGAGAGGCGGATCGCACGTGAACCGCATCTTCCGCTTTGCGGAATTCAACGTCATCGACAAAACGCATCAACGAGGTCTCAAACTCCGCAGCAATGTAGCTGTCGGTCCGGGCTATAATGGCGCCGCCGGCCTCTCCAATCGCGTCAGGCAGTTTGTCCCATGAGTCGCCATCCAACGGCGCAATGGAATGCGACGCTGGCGTTCCCGGCTCACTGGAAACGCAATTGGGCTTCGACGGGCATGGCGCTAACGCGCCATTGACCAGTCCCGGCGCGGAACCTGACTTGGACTTCATGGAGAGAAAAACCGCCCCGCTCGCGCCGAGAACCACAATAGCAATCACAATCAGCAAAATGATTTTCATGATTTCCACGCCTTTGTCAGTCGGCTCCCGCCTGATCAGCTTTCGTAATTGGCCCGCACATACTCATCAAGCAGGCGCACGCCATAACCGGACCCGCCCTTCGGACAGGTCGGTTTGTCTTTTGTGGTCCAGGCCATGCCGGCGATATCGAGATGGGCCCACGAAACATCGTCCTTGATAAATCGGGCAAGAAACGCAGCGGCAGTCGAAGACCCAGCGCCGGGACCGCCAATATTCTGCATATCGGCAATCTCGGATTTGATCATGTCATCATGGTTTTTGGTCAACGGCATGCGCCAGAGAAGGTCGCCGGACTTATCGGCAGCCGTCGTCAATTGCTTGGCGAGCTTGTCGTCCTTGGTGAACATGCCGCCAAATTCATGCGCAAGCGAAACGATGATCGCGCCGGTCAGCGTCGCCAGATCAACCAGGACTTTCGGCTTGTAGGTTTCCTGCGTCCACCACATGGCGTCAGCGAGGACGAGGCGACCCTCCGCATCGGTATTCAAAACTTCAATCGTCTGACCGGACATGGAGGTGACGACGTCGCCCGGACGCTGCGCATTGCCGTCAGGCATGTTTTCGACCAGGCCAATGACGCCAATGACATTTGCTTTCGCCTTGCGCCCGGCAATCGCGGCCATGGCGCCCGTCACTGCGCCGGCGCCGCCCATATCCCACTTCATGTCTTCCATGCCCTTTGAGGGTTTGAGCGAAATGCCCCCGGTATCGAAAGTAACGCCTTTGCCGACAAAACAGATTGGCGCATCGGATTTCTTACCGCCCATCCATTCCATGGCGACAATCTTGGATTCCCGGATCGAACCCTGGCCGACCCCGAGAAGCGAGCCCATGCCGAGCTTTTTCATTTCCGCTTCGCCGAGCACTTTCACCTTAACGCCCAGCTTGGTCAGCGCCTTGCAACGCTCAGCAAAAGATTCCGGATAAAGAATATTTGCAGGCTCGGACACCAGGTCGCGGGTCAAAAAGACGCCGTCGCAAATCTTTTCATAATCGGCGAAAGCCGTCTTCGCCTTCGCCGTCGAAGTGTTTACCGTGATCTTCGTCAGCGAGGGTTTGTCTTCCGCTTTTTCTTTCGTCCGGTACTTGTCAAATCGATAAGTGCGCATGCGCGCGCCATAGGCAATCCTGGCCGCCATATCCGAGGCGTCGATTTTTTTCGTTGCAAACCCGTCAAGCGCAAAGATCGCGGTTTTCTCGTTTGTCGGCAGAATTCTCGCGACGCCGGCGCCGCCAAGCGCTTCCGCATCGAGCAATCCGAATTCCTTAGAGGCGCCTGCGCCCATCAATAGAACGCGGCTGTTGCCAAGCCCTGCGGGAGAAACGATTTCCAGAACCTTTCCCTTGCCGGCTTTGAAAGCAGCGGCTTTAACCGCACGCTCCAGCGCGCCGTCGGTCTTTGCGTCCAGTTCGGCGAAAGCCTTTGCCTTTTGACCGTCCTCAAAAAGCGGGATGATAATAGCGCCGCTCTTCGGCAGGGCGGCGGCGGAAAACGTGACTTGCATGAACCCCTCAATTCTGGTTGCCAATTGTCAATGCTGGCATGCGACTTTGGGCCTTCAGGGGACTTGTGCTACCCAAAAACCCTGCGAGTACGCTAATCCAGCGGTGATGCGGAATATAGGAAGTCCGGCGGCTTGAACAGTCTAGATAAATATATTCTTCGCCAGTCCATGACGCCGCTGGCGCTGATCCTGATTGTCACCACCGCCATCGTATGGATGACGCAAAGCCTTCAACGCATCGAAATCATTGTCGAATATGGCCAGGGGCTTGGGGTTTTCGCGTTCCTGAGTCTTTTGATTATCCCGAGCCTGCTGGCGATCATCATCCCCTTCGCCCTTTTTGGGTCAGCGATTTACGCCCTCTATCGTCTTCATTCCGACAGTGAAATCGCCGTCATGTTCGCCGCCGGCGTCAGCAGATGGCGCCTCGCCGCCCCCATTCTGCTGATCACCTTTATCGGCGCCGCAGCGACTTTCTATGTCAATGTCGATCTGATGCCGCGATGCTACCGCGTGCTGAAACAATCCGTCGCGGATATTCGCGCCGACTTCGCCAGTTCGCTTGTGCGAAGCGGCGAGTTTACCACTATCGTAGACGGCTTCACGATTTATGTGGATGAAGCGCGCCCCGGCGGCCAGTTCGTCGGACTGCTCATCAATGATTATCGCAATGGCGAAAATCCGGAAACCTATATGGCCGAGCGCGCGATCCTGCAGGAGACCGATGCAGGCCCTGTCTTGTTTCTCAAACGCGGCAATATTCAGCGCGTCGCACGCTACACAGGCGATGTCAGTTTTATACGCTTTGACGACTGGGCGATCGATATCGCCAGCCTTGGCAAGGGGCGGCGCGAATTACAACTGGAGTTGACCGAGCGCTATCCGAGCGAACTTTTCAACCCTGACATGTCAAAACCCTATGATCGCGCAAACGCCGGCAAGTTGATCGCTGAAGGACATGCCCGCTATGCGACGCCCCTTCACGCCTTCGCCTATGTCCTCGCGGGCTTATACGCGCTGATCGGCGGATCCTACAGCCGCCGCGGATACTTCATGCGCGTTGCAGCGGCGGCGGGCATTGTCTTTACGATCCGAGTGCTCAGCTTTGTTGCGCAAGGGCTGGTCGAGAGTTCGGGAGCCTACTGGCTGCTCTATGCAATCCCAGGCGGCGCAATCGCGATCTATGCAACGCTTCTGTTCGTCCCGATGCCACGCCTGCGAAGCGAACCGGCAGCCGAAGGCGCCCACTGATGCCGCCGGTCACCCTCTTTCGCTATATTGCGTTGCGAACCCTGCTGGGCGTCGGTGCGCTGTTATTGATCCTGTCGTCGCTTATTTTATTGATCGACCTGATTGAGAACATGCGGTTCGCCGGTAAGACCGAAGGCGGCAATTTCGGGTTCGCCGTAACACTGACGCTAATGCGAGTGCCGGCGCTGGCGCAATCCCTCATCCCGTTTGTTTTTCTGTTCGGGGCAATCTGGATGTTTAATCAGCTGAACCGGCGCTCTGAGATTTCAGTTATGCGCTCAGCGGGCCTGTCGGTATGGCGCCTTATCGGGCCGGCGGGCCTTATCGCCGCGCTCACCGGACTGCTGATCATCACGGTGTTCGATCCTCTGTCTTCAAGCCTGCTTTCTTATGCGGAGCAGGTAAAGAGTCAGAAAGAAGGCAGCGAAAATAGCCTCGTACGCGTCTTCGACGATGGCATCTGGCTGCGACAACGCGATCAGACGCAACAGATCCTTATTAACGCGCAAAATTTCGACGACGAACGGGCGGCGCTGGAAAGAGTCACCGTCTGGCGGTTCGGACCGGACAGTGTTTTCCTGGAGCGTATCGATGCCGATGAGGCTTATCTTTCAGGCCGGACCATGGAGCTTCATGAGGCGCGGCTGAAATCGCTTCTGGATCAGGAAGAACGGCGCAGCCCCATTTACGCCATCCAGACAGCGCTGACGCCCGGCGATCTGCGGGAGCGCGTCGCCCCGCCGGAAACAATGTCCCTCTGGCAATTGCCGCGATTTATTCTGCTTGCGGAAGCGGCCGGACTGCCAACGGTCCGATATCACATCAGATTTCACGACCTTTGCGCAACGCCTTTAAAACTGCTTGCGATGGTCCTGATCGCGGCGGCGTTCTCGCTGCGCCCAATGCGCATGGGCGGCGCCCTGGGATTGCTCATTTTTTCCATCGGCGCCGGCTTCCTGCTTTATATTCTATCTGAAATTTCCACCGCCTTTGGCGAATCAGGATTGGCGCCGGTCGCACTTGCGGCCTGGGCGCCGGCGCTGATCGCCACACTGGCGGCAGTCACGGCGCTTTTGCATCTGGAAGACGGATAGCCCCGCCCCGGCTGGACCTCAGCCTGTCGCTCATTTATCGGTTAAGCAGCGTCTGTAGTATCGATTCGCGTATTCGAGGAGCTGTTTTGAATCACAATCGCCGCATGGTGCGACTGTGGATGACCTCTGCTTTGGCGGGCGCCGGAGCGGTGTTTTCACCATGCGCTATCGCATCTGCTCAAGACCAACCCGATGCGACAAGCGAAGACGAAGAAGAAGTCGACGAGGTCTTGTTTGAAGCGGACACCGTCGTCCGCGAATTCGACAACGGTCCAATTGTCGCCGAAGGGGATGTGCGCGCATTTTTCGGAGAACGTTACCTGCGCGCTGACCGGTTAATTTACAACCCGACAACCGATGTCGTGATCGCCGAAGGCGATGTGTCAATTACCGATGAAGATCTCGAAACAGCGTTCGCCGGGCGTGTCGAACTTTCAGGCGACCTTCGCGACGGTATCGCGGAAAACTTCAGCGCACTCCTTGAAGACAACGCGCGCCTCGCTGCTGAACACGCGGTGCAGGAACAAGGCGCCCGCACGCGGCTCAATCGCGCCGTCTACACGTCATGCGATGTTTGCAAATCGAACGGGAATGACAAGACTCCAACATGGCGGATGAAAGCGCTGCGCGTAACGAGAGACAAAGAGCGCAAGGTCTTGCGCTTTCGCCATGCGTTTTTTGAACTTAAGGGCGTTCCGATTTTATATTTGCCGTTTCTACAGGCGCCCGACCCATCCGTTGAACGTCAGTCCGGCTTCCTGCCGCCGCGCATCGGCGCATCGAGCCGCCTCGGTTTTAATGTCGAGGTTCCCTATTATCTGGCCATCTCAAATTCCCAGGATGCGACTTTCTTCCCGCGATTTACAGCCAATGATGGGGTCTTGTGGCAAGGCGAGTACCGTCGGCGCGGCAAGCGCGGGTATCATGTTCTATCCGCCGGCGTTATCGATAACACAAACGCCCCGGAACCGCCGCCGCCCGATCCAGGCGACTCTTTCGTCGAGTCGACGCCAGGCGTCAGATGGCACTATTTCGGCAAGGGCTTTCGCGATATCGGTGAAAGCTGGCGCGTTAGCTATGATTTTGAACGAGTCTCAGACGACGATTATCTCAGGCAATATGACATTGAACGTCGCGGGGATTTGCGCCAGGAACTGGACCGGGGGCGCACCAACCAGTTGCGCAGCAACGCCCGAGTGGCGTGGCAGCGCGGCGCCAATGACCTTACTTTTGACACCTACCTGTTTCAGGGCTTGCGCGCTCGGGACGATTCTTCCACGACGCCTTATGTCCTGCCGCTGATCAACTACCGGCATCACCTGCAATCCAAACTGGCGGGCGGGCAAGCTTCGATCGGCGCCAATATCGCCTCCCTTTATCGGACAAGCGGCACAGACTCGCAGCGTTTTACGGCCAGCGCGTCATGGGACCGCGATATCATTACGCACGGCGGGCATCGCTTCAGATTGTTCGCCGAAGCGCGCGGCGACGCCTACTTCTTTCAGGACCTTGATGAGGGCACGGAGATATTGCCAGGCGTTCCAGGCGACCCGACCCGGTTCGAGGCGCGCTTTGCACCATCCGCCGGCGTTGAGTGGTCGTATCCTGTCGCCCGCACCTTTGGGGGCGCAAGGTTGATGATTGAACCGCGCGTCCAGCTTGTCGCCAGTCCGTCAAATGTAAACACCATAGATATTATCAACGAAGACTCCCAGAGTATCGAATTCGACTACGCCGGCCTGTTCGATTTCAACAAGGCCACCGGCTATGACGCATTCGAAGACGGGCAACGCATGAATGTCGGTATTGCGACTTCGGCGGAGTGGGACAGCGGCTTATCGATCGAAGGCGAGGTTGGACAGCAATTTCGCCTTCAGGACACCAGCGCCTTTGATCCTGCGTCAGGACTTGGCGAAACAAAGTCCGATATCGTTGGCAGCTTCAACGTCCGCTACAATAATGTCGTCGGGATCGAAAACCGGTTTCGCATTGATGATAATCTAGGTGAGATTTTGCGCGCTGAATCAATGGCGTTCTTAAAGCTGGGCCCAGTGCAAACCAATGTGAGCTATGTGCGCCTGAATGAGGAAAACGTCCGAGCGAATCTTGTCCGCCGGGAAGAACTCACGGCGCGCGGGCGTGTGAAATTGACCGATAACTGGTCGCTTGGAGCCGCCTGGCGGTTGGATCTGGAAGGCAACCGAACAATCCGCCAGGATTTTACTGTCGGTTACGAGGATGAGTGTTCGACACTGGGCATAACCTATCGGCGAGACCGGACTCTTGGTAATAACTTAACGCCGGATAATGCGGTGCTTTTGACCTTCAGTTTGAAAACGCTGGCGAATTGACGGCTTGCGTCGCGCTTTTATTGCCGTATTTTCCGTTTATTGTGCATAACAGGCGCGAATCGACTGGGGCGGCTTTGTATCGGGAACACGCGGCGCTACGCCGCCCAATGAGTAGACTGGAATGATCACTAAGAATTTTTATCTATTGTTTTCAATAATTTATGCAGGCCTTTGCATCCCAACAGTGAGCTTTGGGCAAGATCAATCTGCGGGCGATGCCGTTATTGAAAGATCCGGCATCCCGCGCGAGGCTGTCGCCGCAATCGTCAATGATCAAGTTATTACCACTTTCGATCTGCGCCAGCGCATGCGGTTGATGTTGCTGTCTGCAGGAGGTCAGATCCCGGTTGAGGCGTTGCCCCAGCTTCAGCAGCGGGCGTTGCGCGATCTGGTGGAGGAAAAATTAAAGCTGCAGGAAGCGGCTGAATTCGAACTGGAGGTTTCCGACGAGGAACTTCAACAGGAACTCGCCGTTGTTGCAGCTCAGTCGAATTTGCAGGAAGAGCAGTTCATCAAAGCGTTGGAAGCAGATGGAATTTCTCCAACTTCCCTGCGGGATCAGATAGAATCCGGCATTGTCTGGCCGCAACTTGTGCAAGGGCGTTTCCGTGACCGCATCCGCGTCAATGATGACGAAGTCGAAGATACGCTCAACCGGATGCGCGAGGACGTCAGTCTCGAACAGTTTCTCGTATCGGAAATTTGTATTCCAGTGGCGGATCCATCGCAGGCGCAACAATATTATCAGGGCAGCTTGCAACTAATCGAGCAGATGCGGGCGGGCGTTCCTTTTGCTGTCGTCGCTCAGCAGTTTTCCGCCTGCACAACCGCTGCTGTTGGCGGTGACGTGGGGTGGGTGCGCGCCGGTGAATTGCCGCAGGAGCTGGATTCCGCAATCAGGGAATTGCCGACCGGCGCCGTGACAAACCCGATACCCTCAGAAGGCGCGTTCATCATTATGGCGGTGCGTGACAAACGTGAGGCGGTTGTCGCGGGCGAGCCCACATTCAAACTAGCCTATGCAGCCGCATCCGAAGGTATCGGGGAGAATGCGGCAAGACTCGCCTTCGATAAGCTCGCGACTGCGGACGCCTGCTCGGACCGCGCAATGCGCATCGATCTAGGCGAAGGCGTCGGCGTATCGCTGCTTGAAAACGTCACGCTTGGCGAGATTGATGAGCGTTTCAGAGAATTCGTCGAAGACCTTGATCGCGGCGACACAAGTGCGGTGATCAGGGCGGATGGCGCCTTTCACACAGCCTATGTTTGCGACAAGGATGAGGGATTAGGCCTGCCGTCTCGCGAAGCCCTGGAAGAACGTATTTACGGACGGCAGCTTTCGCGGATCGGGCAGCAATATCTTCGCGATATCGAACGCCGCTCCATGGTCGATATCAGACAAAAAGAACTAATATCCCTCGGCGGATAAGGACGGCCTTGACGTCGCATTCAACAAAAACAATGCCGCCGCTAGCGCTGACGATGGGCGATCCCGGCGGCGTTGGCGGCGAAATCTGCGTCGCGGCGTGGCGTCAGTTTCGTCAGGGCGGACCGGCGTTCTTTTCGCTTGATGACCCGGCGCGGCTTCGAGCGCTGGGCGCCGAGGTTGCGGAAATAGGCAACCCGGCAGAAGCCAAAGACGCGTTTGAGAGCGCATTGCCGGTCGTCCCTTTACGCGCATCCATTCATTCCACACCCGGCATAGCATCGTCAGAAAACGCGCCTGCGGTTATCGAAAGCATTGAGCGCGCTGTCGCTTTTTCAGTTGAAGGCGCCGCATCAGGCGTTGTAACGAACCCAATTCAGAAATCATCCCTGATAGCGGCAGGCTTCGCATTTCCGGGGCATACGGAATTTCTTGGATCCCTGACGGATAACGCGCCGATGCCGAACGAGCGGTTGCGTGGCGCCGTAATGATGTTGGCCGGACCGCAGCTTCGCACAACACCCGTGACCGTGCATGTTTCCGTAAAAGACGCAGTCAAAGAATTACGGCCGGACAAGATCATTAACTGCGCATCGATCGTCTCCGAAGCATTGACCCATGACTTTGGAATCGCGAGGCCTCGCATCGCGATATCCGGGCTGAACCCCCATGCCGGCGAAGCCGGTGCGCTCGGCGAGGAAGACGCGCTGATCATCGCGCCGGCGATCGATACTTTGCAGGAGCTTGGGGTTGATGCGGTCGGCCCGCTACCCGCTGATACTATGTTCCATGAAGAGGCGCGGGAACGTTACGATGCGGCGATTTGCATGCTCCATGATCAGGCGCTTATTCCAGCTAAGACTCTCGCTTTTCATGAGGCGGTCAATGTCACGCTCGGCCTGCCAATCATTCGCACCTCACCGGATCACGGAACGGCGCTCGACATTGCGGGAACCGGCGCCGCCCGCCCGGACAGCCTGATCGCCGCGATCAAACTTGCCGCTGAAATGGCCCAGCGCCGACGCGTCAACTCATGACCGACCAACTGCCGCCGCTGCGGGATGTGATCGAACAATATGACCTCGGCGCAAAGAAATCCCTCGGGCAACACTTTCTGCTGGACCTTAATATCACGCGTAAAATCGCACGCGCCGCCGACGTCAGCGCTGGCGACAAAGTTCTTGAAATTGGACCCGGCCCAGGCGGGTTGACCCGCGCGTTGCTGGATGCCGGCGCGGATGTTATCGCCATAGAGCGGGACCGGCGATGCGTTGAGGCGCTTCAGGACTTAACGAAATACTACCCGGACAAACTAAACATCATTGAACAGGATGCTCTCAAAGCACGTGAGCTCGATTTGCTGAATATCACGCCAGTCAAAATCATCTCCAACTTGCCTTATAATATTTCCACTGAACTCCTGATCAAATGGTTGCATGCTGGTCCAAAACTCTGGTCCGTCATGGCGCTGATGTTTCAAAAAGAAGTCGCTGATCGCATTCTCGCAGCGCCGGGATCCAAGACATATGGACGCCTTTCAATTATTGCGCAGGCCATGAGCATTCCTGCGCGCGCCTTTGACTTGCCAGCACGCGCCTTCATGCCGCCTCCCAAAGTCGATTCAACAGTTGTTCTCTTCCATCAGCCTGCGCAACATTTCGAGTATCTGAATGCACTCGAAGTCATCACACAGGCGGCGTTTTCCCAGCGACGCAAAATGCTGCGATCCTCGCTGAAACCTGTCTTTGGCGACAAACTGGCTGACGCTCTCAGAGCTTGTGGCATCAAGGAAACGCAGCGCGCGGAAGAACTCAGCGTCGATCAATTCAAACGGCTGGCGGCGATTCAGACAAGCGCGCTGTCATAATCGCCGCGCTCAAACGCCTCGCGCAATTTAAATTTCTGAATCTTGCCAGAACCTGTTAACG
Organism: Pseudomonadota bacterium; assembly: GCA_039819405.1. GTDB lineage: Bacteria > Pseudomonadota > Alphaproteobacteria > Caulobacterales > Parvularculaceae > Hyphococcus. Next base: position 28,911 of record JBCBSB010000004.1, read on the forward strand.
GCCAGTCATCAACATAAATCCAGAAGGTCGGAGTTTTCTGTGGCGACAAACGCTCCCGGATAAACGCTTTTAACGCAGGAGCGTCAGGACGGGCAGACCCGCTCATCCGGATAAAACACGCGACCTGCTCTCCCCATTTTTTATCAGGCACGCCGACCACTGCGACTTCAGCAATCTCGTCATGCTCAAGCATCGCGTTTTCAATTTCCGCCGGGAAAAGATTTTCGCCGCCGCGAATGATCATCTCTTTCACGCGCCCAGTGATCTTCACATAGCCGCGTTTATCCATCCGGCCGAGATCGCCGGTATGCAACCAGCCATCATCATCAATGGCGGCGGCGGTAGCCTCCGGGTTATCGTTGTATCCCGTCATTATAAGATAACCACGGGTGCAAATCTCTCCCTGCTGATTAATCGGCGTAACCTCATTAGTCTGCGGATCGCGGATAGAAACCTCGACATGCGGAAGCGGCTGACCGATGGTTTCGGTAAGGTCCTCCAGCGAATCCTCGCGCCAGGCTTGCGTGATGACCGGCGATGATTCGGTCTGCCCATAGACAATTTGAATCATGGAGCCGAAAACCGCTTCTGCGCTTCGCACAAGATCCGGCGCCACCATAGCGCCGCCGGACATCATCCGTTCAACAGACGATACATCGCGCTTACTCTTCTGAACCTCGTCAATGAGCGCCACAATCATGGTCGGCACGCCCAGAATGAACCGGGTTCGCTCGCGCTCAATCACGCGGACAATCATCTCCGGGTCAAACATCGGCGCAAGCAGCATTGTAGCGCCAACGCCCAGCCCGCCCAACACGAGGATCGCACAGCCCGTAGTATGGAACAGCGGCATGTTATGAATAAAGCAATCACCAGCGCGCACGCCGGCGCGGGTCATGGTGTCGATACCATTTTGTACAAGACCGTGATGATGCAGCAACGCGCCTTTTGGAAACCCCGTCGTGCCGGAGGTATACTGGATCTGCGCAACATCATCGGGCTTAACGCTAGGAAGCTCGCCCCGATCATGCCCGTCGTAAAACGCCTCATGATCCGTCATCACGATACGATGTTTTATGGCCGGAACATTCTCGCACGCGTCGTCAGCAATCTCTTTCATTGGATTGCCGCGAAATTCCTCTACGTAATAAATCGCCTCAGCGCGTGATTGCTCCAGAACAAATCTCAATTCTCTCTTCTGGTACGCCGGGTTAACCGTGACGAGCGTTACGCCGGCGAGACCACAAGCCAATTCCAGTATTACCCACTCCGGAATATTATTCGCATAGACCGCAACACGCGCGCCTTTCTGGTGACGGCTCGCCAGTGCGCGGGCGAGCTTTTCAGCATCGGCGAGCAACCCTGCGTAGCTCCATGTGCGGGCGATATCGCCTTCATAGGTCAGTTCCTGGAGGGCGGACTGTTCCCCATAAGCCGCTGCTCGGGCGCGCAGCATATCGCCAATGGTCACCGCCTCAATCGCGGTTTCGACCCGGGCGGGGAAATAACTTTCCGTCAGATTGACCTGATACATTCTAAATCCGCCCCTTTTTCGATGCGCTAATTCACTGCGCCATTATGATCTGCGTCTGAGTGACGACCGCTGCAAGCTTGCCGTCATCGCGAAAAATCTCTGTCCGCCAAACATGCAGCTGACGGCCAATATTGATCGGCGTCGCCACCGCCTTCGCCGTTTGCCCGATCGGGATGGGCCGCAGAAAATTCGTCTTGCTTTCCACCGTCGTCGTCATTGCTCCCTGTGGCATGTTCACGAAAGCGCCAATGCCGCCCATATTATCAGCAAACGCCATAATGGCGCCGCCATGCATGACGTCCGGTATGGTGCAATGGTCTTTTGTAACTTGCACTTCACCTTCAATTCGGTCTTTCGTAACCAGCGTCATGACGACGCCCATCAGCTTTGCAAAAGGCGCATTGTTCTCGTTATAGGCGGCGGTAAGCTCAGTATCGGTCATTGGCTGTCAGCGTTGATCAGAACAGCGACCAGCAGCGCTGTTTCTTCTTGATGATTGACCCACGCATGATTGGTCGCTCGTTGAATGACCACATCACCGGGTTTCAACGATGTCGCTTCTCCATCATCAAGCAATAGATCGACAGCGCCTTTCACAAGAATAATGACATCAAGCGAATCTGTTTTGTGCATCGCCGGATGGCGCGCCGTATCGATACGGCAGTGAGATGCGCCAACCGCGGCGAACCCCATCGCAGCGGCCGCTTCCTTTTCTTCCGGGGTGCGGCCGTCATCTTCGGGCGCGACCGTAAACCAGCGCACTTTGACCGCGCCGGCGTCAGGTTCGAGCTTTAAATCCTGATCTGCGAGTGCGTCGCCTGCCTCAAAAAGCCTCGCGCCCGCAAGTGGCGCAGACCAGATTTCCGCCAATCCGGTTTCTTCAATGGCGAGAAGTTTCACCGCCTCACCATCGATGAGGACGCGCGAGCGATTGTCTTCGTTATTGTCAGTGACAACGCGCCGTAAGGATTGCCAGTCCATCGGCTATTCGGTCGCGCTAAGGGTTTGAAGGATCGACCGGGCGTCATAGACATCAACGCCTTCCGGTGCGTCGCCAGATCCCATCAATGTTTCGATACGCACGGTATAGAAAGTCTTGGCGCCGACCGTTCCCACATTGCCGCCAACGCCGACGCCAACACTTGAGCGCCGTCCGACAGAACCGGTGCCAAAGCCCGCGCCCAGCCCAACGCCGCCCCGGTCGTCGCGTTCAATGTCGCGCGCAATCAGCCGGAACCAATCGTAGCCATCTGCGAGCGCCAACTCGCCAGCCCGGCGCAACGCATAGTCTTCAACGATCTCAGGGGGCATGCCGCCGGATCCGCGATAGACGATACGGTAACGTCCGTCCTCCACGCGGGTGTCTGAATACCCGAATTTACCATCATCGGGTCCGTAACTCACCGGTCCCGTGGCGGCGCATGCGCTCACCATTAATGCGGTTGCGATAATTACATTCAATTTCATCCGGGCGTCTCCTCCTGCCGACCATTAACACTAGCACCTCCGCCTTTGCGGCGCAAAAGCCAATGTCGCTTTGAAACCATGCCGGCGCCGGAGTTGCGCCGCATTTATTCATTACCACGCAGATCAAACGGGAGAGCGCCATGAAGCATACGCAAAAAGCCGATGACAAATTATACGATCTGATTGTTGTCGGCGCGAGCTTCGCCGGACTGATCGCTGCGCGCACTGCAGCGCATCGCGGTCTGAAGGTCGCCGTCATTGATGCGAAGCACGAACCCGGCGTGCGCGTTAGAACGACGGGGATTCTTGTTAAGGAAGCGGTCGATGAATGCGATATCCCGTCATCTCTCACAAGAAAGATACCCGGCGTCAGGCTCTATGCGCCGAACTCAAAACACATCGATCTTTTTGCGCCCGGTTATTACTTCCTTGCGACTGACACGCCGGCGATCATGCGCTGGCTGGCGCGAGAGGCGGTGCGCGCCGGCGCCGATCTGTTTTTCGGAATGCGCTTTGAAAGCGCAACAATAGATAATGACCGTGTGCATCTTCACGGGCTCGACTTATCCGCGCGCTACCTTCTGGGCGCCGACGGCGCCAGATCGCGCGTTGCGCAGTGTTTTGGCCTGGGCCGCAATACCGAGTTTTTGATCGGTATGGAAACTGAGTTTGAAGAAACGCCAACCGTCGATCCGGATTTTCTGCACTGCTTTATCGATAGCGCCCTGGCGCCCGGCTATCTCGGCTGGGTCGTACCCGGCGTTGGTCTGACGCAAGCGGGCCTTGCAGTCTCGAACGGACCGCTCGGCGCCAAGCGCAAGCCTGACATAAACGCGTTCCTGAAACGCACGGATTCGCATTTCGCATTGTGGAACTGCGAAGCAAAATACAAACGCTCAGGCCCTATCCCTTGCGGCGGGCTGGTCTCGCCACTCTCAACGCACCGCGTATTGCTCACCGGCGACGCGGCGGGGCTGGTATCCCCCCTGACCGCCGGAGGTATTCGCCTGGCTTTCCAATATGGGCGCAAGGCCGGGGGCGCCATCGCGAACTACTTACAAGACGGCGGCCCGGAGCCCGGCGCGCTGATGGCGCGCGACTATCCGCGCTTCGGTTTGAAAACATGGATGCGGCGCTTGTGGTCAGCGGCGCCGCCAAACGCAGTATTAAACGCGACGCTCTTCACGCCGCCCATGCGCGCGCTGGCGCAGTGGATTTATTTTCAGAAGCGCAGCGCCGGCCTGTCGCCGAACCCGCGCGAGCGATCAGGATGGCAGCACTCTCACAGCGCTTGATTTTTTTACGAAAGTATGTCCTCGGTTGATTACTGCCTTGTGACTGATACAGTGAGTGTGCTCAGAAACAGCCGCAAGGAGGCGGCTCGATCTGCACGATTAACAAGTGTTGGTGAAACGGCGCTGTTCACACGCTACCGGGGGCGAAATGCGAATCGCAACGATTGGGCCACTACGAACGCCACTATCGTTGAAGACGGGCCTCGACCCGAAGTCACCCCTATATGGAAATGTCATCAACTCACTTCCGCAGGGCGACAAAGAACTGGTCATTCCAAACCATGCGCGCGCCACAACATATCGCGATTTTGAATCGGCGGAAAAGGACGATCTTGATCTTCGGCTGGCCGTCTGGTCGCCGAAACCGGGGCCCGATGGCGCTGATGTTCAATTCCATATTTATCCAGCCGGCGTCACTATTGTCCATATCGAATTCGAACATGCAGACACAGAAGACATAGACGCCCTCGAACTTGACGTTCAACGCTTCGCGCGCGACTGCGTTGACCATCATGCGCCTCGCCTGAACGCTTTACTCTGTCGTATTCGCAAGAGCTTGCCCGACGGCTATATTGAAGGCGAAAAGGAAACCTCGCGTGTTTCAAGCGACGATTTCAGCTGGATTTCCCGCGCCATTATCGTCAGCGACGCAGAGCGCCAGACGCCATTCTATCAACGCCTTATTCCAGCATGGCTTGAGAACACTGCCCAGCCGGAAGACGCAAACGCTATCCTTGCAGGAGACAAGGACTATTCAATCACCTGGTTGAATTATGTTGTTGTGGAGCGCGACCGAGCCGATACGCGTTACTTGTTCTCCGCAGTCCGAACGGCGCAATTTTTCTATGCTGCGCACGACTTGCTCAATGAGCGCGCCTATCACGCGCTCTCCAACGCGCCGTTTGAAAAAAATGTCAGAACGGTCGAGCGTTCATTAAGAACGGCGCGTGAGCGCGCGCAAATGCTCAGAATCGTTTTCGACGTGCAGATGGGTTTCCTCAGCCGCCGCAAAAGGCGGCTCGTCGATGACCTGACGGACACATGGGACTATGACGTCCTTATTAACAATGGCGAACGCATTCTCTCCGCAAGCGAATCCAAGATCAGTGAAATTATAAGTAAACGCACGGAACGGAGTTCTTTCTTCACCGATCTGATCCTTGTCGCCATTGCCCTTGTGACAGTTGTCGAGGTGTCACTCTACATGACCCAATACAGCCGCGAGGTCATGTCGCGCCCGGCGCTTGCATACACCGACAGCGGCGTTTCGTGGATATTGTCTCTTGTCGCTTCAGTCGACGCTGACACTATGTTGCTCGGCGGCGCATTCATTATGATCATCCTGGTGATACTTTATGTTTACTGGAAAACCCGGCGCTAATCTCATTCAAGCCGTTTTGCTTGCGCTGGGCGCAGCCTGCGCCCAGCCTGCCACCGCACAGGAGAGCGTGCGAATTTATACCGATACCTACCGACCTTACGTGCTGCCGGAAGGAGAAGGAGATGGCAAAGCAATGCGACTGGTGCGGCTGATCTTTTTAAATGCAGACCTGACGCCGGACTTTGAATATATCGATTTCAACTATGGCTATTATGCAGCGCGCAATAGCACAGCCGACCTCACTTTCCCGTGGCGGGAAACGCCGGAGCGAGCCGAGGACGCCCTGTTTTCAAAACGTCTGTTTTCCGATGATACAAAATTCTTTTACAATATCCGTTTCCACCCAGATGGTCTGCAGAAGGAAGACCTAACAAACGCGATACTCGGACGAACTACCGGTTACAGCTATGGTGAGGCGGTCAACAATTACCTCGCCGAGACTGGCGCCGCCGACCAGACAAAAGAATATTCTACTGAAACCGATTCGCTCGCTGCATTGTTAAGCGGTGAGATTGATGCGCTACCCCTGCCAATTTCAGTCGTCAACGCCACGCTCAACGCATCTTTCCCCAATCAGCAAGGCCTGATCCGCGCCATCGAGGGCGTGATCGACCCGTTCAATTTTCATCTGGTCGCGCCGAAAACGCCGGAAGGCGGGGCGATGATCGACAGATTTAACGCGAGCTTCGATGATTTGATCGCGGCAGGCGTCGTTACTGAAGACTACGCCAATGACGGGCCGCCGGCAGTGCGCGCAGGCGATGTGGCCCGCGTCGTCGCGTCGGAAGGGTTTCCGGTCGTCGTCGGCGTCGCGCGCAATGATGCACAATCTCATTACGCAGTGCCGCAAGGAACGAAGGTGCTCGTCCTGAACTGGAGCGACCGCATCCTTGAACCCTCTCGGAACGATCGGTTATATCAAACCATGGTCGACCAATCCGCGGTTCTGGTTTTGAACGGCCCCCATATCGGCAAAGAGCTTCTGATCAAGAATATGCATATCGCGATTGAGGAATGATGTTTATCGCCCTCGGCTGGGCGGCGATGACCGTCTATTTGATCGGTCACGCCTATATGTCCTGGAGCGTTTCCTATCTCCGCAGCCGATACTATCTGCTGAACCTTATTGGCGCGCTCGGCTTTGTTGTCAGTTCCGCCGCCATCGCCTCCTGGCAATCCGTCGCGGTGAACGCGTTTTGGGCGGCGATCAGCCTACTCTCGCTTTTGAATATTACGCTGGAGCGCGACAGCCCGCTTTCCGCTGAGCGTATCACAGCGCCGATTTTTCTGGTCGCATTTATTGGCGTCGCATGGAGCCTGATCAATCGCGACCTCGGGTTTTCTATTCTCGGATGGGGCGGCACGCTGCTGTATTGCTTCGGCTATGTTCTGTTTACGGCGAAATCTATACGCCGCAAACGGTTTCTCATTTACAACACCCTGGCGGCGAATTTTTTGATTCCGGTTTATATCCTTCAGGACAACTGGCCTGCATTCGGCATGAGCGTGGCATGGAGCGCGGTTTCGACTTACGGATTCTGGAAGTTAACCCAGCAGGAACACCGGGCTAGTTAAAGAGCCTTCCCAACACATCCGGGCGCATCATCAACGTCAGTACAACGCCCGCGATAGCGCCGCCAAGATGCCCTTCATGGGAGATGCGATTGCCTTCACGGCCCATCAATCCGGCGGAGATCGCGACAAACACCACCGCGAAAATAATTGCAGGAATACCGATAGGAATGAAGAAGAAGTAGATGGGCTGCATGGGATAAAACAGACAAAACGACAGCAGTATGCCCGATACCCCGTCGGAAGCGCCAAGCGACGAATAGTCGAGATTGCTTCGATTGACATAGAACGAGACAATTCCGCTCGTCATAATGGCGCCGAAATAGACAACCAGAAAACCGTCCAAACCTAAAAGCCGTTCAACCACCGGCCCAAAAAAGAACAGCGTCATCATATTGAACAGGAGATGAAACAAATCTCCGTGCAGGAACGATGATGTGAACACCCGATAGTGCTGCTTGCGTTCGACAAGCGCGCCGACATTGAAAGCATAGCTCGCCACAAACCGCTGATCGATCAACAGCCCATACAGGCTGGCGATCAGATTGGCGATAATCACCGCATAGGTCGCCGGGGCGCCGGGCAGTTCCATTGTCTCTCCCTACCCGCCTCGGGGCTCTTTTTGTTGATGGTTTTTACGCCGCGGCTTCGGCAGGCGTCTGGGTTTTCATCGCAAGCGCGTGAATCGGGCCCGCCAGTTCATCGCGCAGAATATCGTTGATTAAGCGCTGGCGCGCCACGCGGCTGAGGCCTTCAAACTGGTCGGCGACGACATTGATCCTGAAATGGGATTCACCGCCGTCGGGCGCACCGGCGTGACCCGCGTGCAGATGCGACTCGTCCGTCACCTCGAGAATCGAGGGAGACAGGCGTTCGCGGATTTTTCGCTGGATGATTTCGGCGACAGACATCGGTGCGATGTCATCGCATATCCGCAAAAACTGTCAAGATTGTATCCGCTGATGCACTGCACCATATTGGGCGCATGCCAAAGGAAGAATACAAGCCCCGACTGGGATTTGATATCCGTGTGAAGCCGCCCCGGCGCGGCCAGAAACCGCCTGCGTGGTCCAAACCGGAGGAACGCGACTGTGAGTGGGAGGACTGCGACAATCAGGCCGCCTGTTCTCTGCCCAAGTCGCCGCGCCAACCGCGCGAGCGTGTGTGGTACTGTCTCGCCCATGCGCGCGAACACAATAAAAGCTGGAACTATTTCGACGGCCTGAGCGAACAGGAAGCCGCCGCCGCACGCCGCGCCGCCGCTTATGGCGACCGGCCGACCTGGTCCATGGGCAAAAACGACCGCGCCCGCGCCGCCGCCAACGCCAGGGGCGCCGGCGATATGGCGGACGCGTTCGGCGTTTTCGGCAAGGAGGCGCAAGCCCAGGCCGAAGTCAAAGGACATCACCGCGAGGGCAAACGCCTCACCAAGCTTCAGGTCAACGCCTTTGACACCATGGCCCTGCCTTACAACGCGCCATCGGGCGACATCCGTCGGCGCTATGCGGAGCTGGTGCGCCGTTTCCACCCTGACTCCAATGGCGGCGATCGCAGCGCCGAGCAGCAGCTCAATGAAGTCGTCAAAGCTCACACGATCCTGAAAAAGGCGAAATTTCTCTAGGCGCCATAAGGCCTTGTCAGGGGAGAGCTTTCAGGCGAGTTTGCGCCCGTATCAACGATCCGATCATCAGTTAAAGAGACCCTTCTCCTATGGCCGTTATGTCCGACGATAAGTTCCCGGAAAAACCAACCGAAACCGTATCCGCCAAAAAGGTCTTTGGCGTTGAGACCGATTTCGAAATCCCCGCCTTCGCCGAGCGCAATGACTATGTGCCGCCGATGGACGAGGCCTATCGCTTCGACCCTGAAACCACCATGGCGATTCTTGCCGGGTTCGCGCACAATCGCCGCGTAATGGTCCAAGGCTATCATGGCACGGGCAAGTCGACCCATATTGAACAGGTCGCGGCGCGCCTCAACTGGCCATGTATCCGGATCAACCTCGACAGCCATGTGAGCCGCATCGATCTGATCGGCAAGGATGCGATCGTCGTTGAAAACGGCGTACAGGTGACGGCCTTCAAGGAAGGCATGTTGCCATGGGCGTTCCAGCGTCCCGTGGCGCTGGTCTTTGACGAATATGACGCCGGTCGCCCGGACGTAATGTTCGTTATTCAACGCGTCCTTGAAGCGGAAGGACGGCTCACCCTTCTCGATCAGAACAAGGTGCTGACGCCGAATCCGTGGTTCCGGTTGTTTGCGACCACCAATACGATTGGTCTGGGCGACACGACCGGCCTTTATCACGGCACCCAGCAGATCAACCAGGGACAGATGGACCGTTGGTCAATCGTCACGACGCTGAACTATCTCGCTCATGACGAAGAAGCGGAAATCGTCATCTCCAAGGCGCCGCTTTACGATTCAAAAGAAGGCCGCGACGCCATCGACGCCATGGTGCGAGTCGCCGACATGACGCGTAACGCCTTCATCGCCGGCGACATTTCAACCGTGATGAGCCCGCGTACTGTAATCACCTGGGCGCAGAACGCTGAAATTTTCAAAGATATCGGTTACGCCTTCCGCGTAACCTTCCTCAACAAATGCGACGAACTTGAACGCCCGACAGTCGCTGAATTTTATCAGCGCGCGTTTGGCGAGGATCTGCCCGAGGCGGCGCCGCAGGTGAGCGTCGCCTAATAAGAAAGCCGCCCATGCAGTGTCTTGAGAACGCAATCGAACGACACCTGTGGGCGAACGCGGCGGCGGAAAAATTCCGCGCCATGGCGCATCTTGATAATTTACGCACCTATCTAAATCTCTGCCCCGCTTACAAACCGACGCCGCTGACCGAGACGCCCAGCCTCGCCGCCGATCTCGATATCGGTCGTCTTTCGATTAAAGATGAAACGGACCGCATGGGGCTTGGCAGCTTCAAGGCGCTCGGCGGCGCCTACGCCATCTTCGACATGCTGCTGTCTCGCGCAGAGCATGCGCGCGGCGTCCCCGTCCCCGTTGACGCCAACATGATCGATACATTGAAATCTGTCGGCGATGACATGGTGTTTTGCTGCGCCAGCGCCGGCAATCATGGGCTTTCGGTGCTCGCCGGCGCCAATCTCTTCGGCGCCCGGGCCGTCATCTATCTGGCGGACATTGTGCCTGAAGACTTCGCCGATCGTTTGCGCGCCATGGGCGCAGATGTGCGTCGCGCCGGCGTCAATTACGACGAAAGCATGCTGGCGGCGCGCAACGCATGCGAAGAAAATAACTGGACCCTGATTTCAGACAGCTCATGGAAGGGCTACGAAGACATTCCGTTCAAGGTGATGCAAGGCTATTCCATCATCAGCGAAGAAATCAGCGAAAACTTTGCCGCCGCCGGACACTGGCCCACCCATGTTTTTCTGCAAGCCGGCGTCGGCGGGCTTGCCGGCGGCCTCGCCAATCACATTCGCCTCGCCTGGCGGCAGCAACCCTCAATTATCGTCGTCGAACCTGACAAAGCCGCCTGCCTCTTACAAAGCGTCCGGGTTGGCGCAATGAAACAGGTTGACGCGACCGGCACCAATATGGGTCGGCTCGATTGCGCAGAAGCATCGATGCTTGCGTTTGAAATTCTACGTAACACTGCGGATGCGTTCATAACCATCAGCGATGAGGAGGCGGCGCGCGCCGTCGACACGCTCAAGGCCGCCGAATTAGCGACAACACCGTCCGGCGCCGCCGGCTACGCAGGCCTTGTTGCGCTTTCGGAAGGCGAAGACTCACGACGTCGTTTCGGCATCGATGAAAACTCACGCTGTCTGTGTTTCGTAACGGAACGCGCATTGCCCAATCCAGTTGAAACTCATTAGGAGGCGATGATGCGACAGCTCAATCACGACCGGCTGTTGCAATGGATCGAAGAGCTTGGCGCGATCGGCGCAACGCCGGAAGGCGGCGTCCGGCGCATTGCGGCGACCGATGCTGACAAAGCCGGCCGGGACAAAGTCGTGGCCTGGATGCAAGTGCTAGGACTTCACGTAGAAATCGACCGTATCGGGAATATTTTCGGAACGCTGGCGGGCGAACGGGACGATGCGCCGGTCATGATCGGCTCGCATATCGACACCGTGGGCAATGGCGGCAAACTCGATGGGCCCTATGGCGTTCTTGCCGGATTGGAAATTGCAGCATCTTTTCGAGACGCGGACCTTATCCCTTCCCGCCAGATTACCGTCGCCGTTTTTACGAATGAAGAAGGCGTGCGTTTTCAGCCGGACATGATGGGCTCGGCTGTTTACGCTGGTGGTCTTGACGTCGACGCCGCACTCGCCGCAAGCGACCGCGATGGCGTACGACTTGGCGATGAACTCAAACGCATAGGATATTGCGGCTCCCTCGAATGCGGCGCAAAGAAACCGTACTGCTTCCTCGAACTCCACATTGAACAGGGCCCGGTACTGGAAGCGGAAGACATAACGCTTGGCGCTGTTGAGGGCGTGCAAGGGATCTTCTGGACCGGTTTCACGATCAAGGGGCAAGCAAATCATGCGGGCACGACGCCAATGCATTTGCGCCGCGACGCCGGCTGCGCTGCTGCGCGAATCGCCGTTGAAGCGCGCAAGGTTGCAGACAATATCGAAGGCCAGGTGGCGACAGCCGGACAAATCGATCTGAAACCAAACCTGATCAATGTTGTTGCGGGCGAAGCCTACATCACGATTGACCTTCGCAACGCCGACAAGACGCGACTATTAGAGGCGCAACAAAAACTGGAGGATGCGGTTACGGCGATCGCAACAGAAGAGAATGTCGAGATTCACGCCGAAGACCTCGTGCGATACGATCCGGTTAAGTTCGACGGGTCTCTCGTCGAGACCATTGAAACCGTTGCAAGGAAATCGGGGCTCAGCATCAAACGCATGGTGTCCGGCGCCGGGCATGACGCCCAGATGATGGCCCGCATCTGCCCCACGGCGATGATCTTCGTCCCGTCAATCAACGGCGTCAGTCACAACCCCGGGGAAGCAACGCATTCAGCGGATCTTAGAGCCGGTCTTGATGTTTTGTCCGCCACCATAGACCTGCTGCTTGAGGCTTGAACTACGGCGCCGGCAGCTGATAGCCGACACTGGCGCCGGGGCCCAGCGGCAGCCCAAGCGCCACCCAGATCATCACCAGCGTCAACCCGCCAATCATCAGGAACACTGAATAGGGAAGCATGGTCGCGGTCAGACTGCCGAGGCCGAACTCTCTTTGCCAGCGCTGACAGAAGGTCAGGATAAGCGGAAAATACACCATCAGGGGCGTGATAATGTTCGTCGCGCTGTCGCCGACGCGATAAGCCGCCGTCGTCATTTCCGGACTGATATTCAATAACATCAGCATCGGGATCATCACTGGCGCTAATAGCGCCCATTTCGCACTCGCCGAGCCGACAAAGATATTCACGACGCCCGTCATGAGCACAAGCAGCCCGAGCGTAATCGGCATCGGCAGACCGGACGATTCAATCGCCCCTGCGCCCTGCACCGCGAAAATAAGACCGAGATTGGACCAGTTGAACATGGCTACGAAATGCGCCGCGGCAAACGCCAGGACGAGATAATAGGAAAGGTCCGCCATCGACTCCGACATCATGCGGACAATATCGCGGTGATTTTTTACCGTGCCGGCAGCTGCGCCATAGGCCCACGCCGAAGCGAGGAACAGAACAAAAAACCCGGCGACGAGCGAACGGTAAAATGGCGACATCCGCGCTTCCGGCCGCGCATTTTCATCGATCAGCGGCGTGCCCGGCCCGATGGTGAAGAAAACCCACAAAGCGCAAACGGCAAGCCCCGCCCAGAGCGCGCGCATCAATCCCTTTTTCTGTTCCGGCGTGAGCGGCTTATCGCCGTCCTTGATCATTTCGCCCGCCGGGCCTTGCGGCGTGTAGCCGCCCATGCGCGGTTCAATGATCCGGTCCGTGACGAACCAGATCGTCGGCAGGAAGATGAACGTCATGGCGACGATGAAATACCAATTGCCTGCGATGTTCGCGTCCCATGCAGGCACGATCGCCTCCGCCGAGACTTCGGTGATGCCGAACAATAACGCGTCGAGCTGTCCCGGTAGAAGGTTCGCGGAAAACCCGCCCGAAACCCCGGCGAACGCCGCCGCGATGCCGGCGATTGGGTGGCGTCCCGCCGCTGCAAAAAGAACCCCCGCCAGAGGAATTAACACGACGTAAGCCGCATCAGCGGCGAGGTTGCCGACCATCGCGACAAGCGCCACCATCGGCGTCAGCAAAAACTTTGGCGCGTTGCGCACCGCGCCGCGCATCGCTGTGCCGAAAAGTCCTGTGCGTTCCGCGACCCCGGCGCCCAGCATGACGACCAGAACATATCCAAGCGGATGGAAGTGCGTGAATGTCGCCGGCATCTGCACCCAGAGCCGCTGTATATTCTCCGCAGACAGAAGACTGGCCGCCTGAATAATGAGGGGGTTGTCAGTGCCTTCTATTTTTTGCGTGGGGTGCGGCGCCGAGTATCCGGCAAGCGCAGCCAGCACGCTCACCGCAACCAGACCGACAATCAGGTAAAAGAAAATGAACACCGGATCGGGGAGCCGGTTGCCGGTGCGTTCGATCCAGCCAAGTACGCCCTTGTGCCCTGTCGCGGATGCGATTGCGGCCATTGTCTTTCTCCCTGATTGAAGCGCGACACACTGGCCAAATTCGGCTTTCGAATCAAACCGGCATCAGCTTGCGACACTAGCCCCTAGCCGCAGTGCGAGTTTTTTGGCATGTCTTAAACAGCTTTACTCGTGAGGAAACAAATGAAACGACTGATCCTGACCGCCGCGCTGGCGGCGCTGCCTAACTTCGCAATCGCACAAGAACAGGAAATGATGTCGCGCATCGATGCGCGCTATGACCAGACGGCGCAAATCGCCCGGCAGATCTGGGAATGGGCCGAGGTTGGTTATCAGGAAGAAAAATCAAGCGGCTTGCTGCAGGACACGCTGAGCAATGCTGGCTTTACTGTTGAAAAAGGCGTTGCCGGCATCCCGACGGCGTTCGTCGCCGAATATGGGAGCGACGGACCGATCATTGCGATCCTCGCGGAATTCGACGCCCTGCCAGGCATCAACCAGGACGACGTCCCGACCCGCACGCCGATTGAAGGTAAAGCCGCCGGCCATGCCTGCGGACACCACCTGTTCGGCGCAGGCTCCGTTCAAGCGGCGATCGCCGTCAAGGAATGGCTGGAAGAATCCGGCACGCCAGGCGTTATCCGGCTATATGGCACGCCTGCTGAAGAAGGCGGCAGCGGCAAGGTCTACATGGTCCGTGAAGGTCTCTTCAATGATGTGGATATCGCGCTGCATTGGCACGCATCATCGGAAAACTCAGCCGCGGCGCGCACGTCGCTCGCCAATCGCTCGGCGAAGTTTCGTTTTACCGGCGTTTCCGCTCATGCCGCCGGGGCACCTGACCGCGCCCGTTCCGCGCTTGATGGCGTTGAAGCGTTTAACATGATGATCAACATGATGCGCGAACACGTACCGCAGGACTCGCGCATCCATTATGTCATTACCGAAGGCGGCAATGCGCCTAATGTCGTGCCGGATTTCGCTGAAGTCTTTTACTATGTCCGCCACCCGGAAGCGAGCGGCGTTGAGGCCATCTGGGGGCGCGTCGAAGAAGCAGCGCGCGGCGCAGCGATGGGCACCGGAACGCAAGTCGAGTGGGAAGTCATCCACGGCAACAACCCGCTTCTCGTCAATGAAACCCTGGCCAGAATGATGGACGAAAAACTGCGTATGGTCGGCGGTGTTGAGTACACAAAAGAAGAACAGAAGTTTGCTGAAAAGCTTTACAAATCACTCGACAATCCGTGGGCGGAACTTGGCAGCGAAAAAGAAATTCAGCCCTACGCGAAATCGCTGGGCTATGGATCAACGGATGTGGGCGATGTATCTTTCGCCACCCCAACCGTCGGTTTGCGAACGGCGACATGGGTTCCCGGCACATCCGCTCATTCATGGCAGGCGGTCGCCGCAGGCGGCACCTCAATCGGCTTCAAGGGCGCGCAGGTTGCTGCGAAAACCCTGACGCTCGCAGCCATTGAGCTTTACCAGAATGACGAACTGCGTGAGACGGCGCGCGCCGAATTCGAGGCCGCCAGAGGCGAGGACTACGAATATTATTCACTCCTTGGCGAGCGCAAACCGCCACTCGATTACCGGAAATAATCAAAGGCTTCAGCGCCCCGTCATCTCTGATTTTTGTCAGGGATGACAGGGCTGTTGTTCGCACAACCACTCGAGTCGTCTGACATAAAGCGTTAAAGGACCAGGCTGATCGATAAGCGCTGATTTTCTGATTGATTCATATAAGCACTTATATATAAGTGCTTATATGAAAAAAGCCGATGGACTTGGAACGCAACTGCGACGCCTGCTCGAATTACTCGATGGCGACCTCGAAAAAATTTATCGCGGCGATGGGTCAGGCTATCGGCCGCGTTACACGCCGGTGATGAAAACGCTGGCTGACGGCGACGCGCGCACGATCAAAGAGATCGCGGCATCATCAAGCATCTCCCATTCCGCAGCCAGCCAGACAGTCTCCCGCATGATTGAGGAAGAGTTTGTCGAGCAGAGCGTCGGCGAGGACAGCCGGGAACGGTTGATAAAACTTACCGGAAAGGGACGCCGGATATTACCGCATTTGCAAATGCGCTGGGCGGCGACCCAATCAGCCGCCGATCAGTTGGACCGCGAACTTTCCGCCCCCTTGAGCCGCACGCTTGCCGAAGCGATTGACGCATTGAGTGAACATTCTTTCGCCGAGCGCATTGCAACCCATGAACAGAAAAAGACAAAGGCCCGAAAATGACAAGAACCTTTTATGCAACGCTTGCTTTTGTTCTCAGCTTTTGCCTTTCCGCAGCGGCGAATGAGATTACGCCGGCTGACAAAGATACCGTACTGAATGCCGTCATTACGCATCTGGAGACAGATTATGCAGACGAAACCGTGGGGTTGCGTTCTGCGGAAGCGCTGAAAATGCAAGCGGCGACCGGCGCCTTTGAGGAGCAATCTAGCGGAGAAGAGTACGCAAACGCATTGAGCGAAGCCCTGCAAGCCCTAACCGGAGACGGTCATTTGAATATTGAGTATTCAGACGAAGAGCTCTCCGAATCCGATAACGCCATCGAAACCTATTCAGCGGCTGAAATGGAGCGCTGGTATGGCGCTCATCTGAATTATGGCGTCGAGCGCGTTGAACGCCTTGAAGGCCATATCGGCCTGATCGATCTGCGCGTATTCGCGCCAATCGATATGGGGGCGGATACCGTGACCGCCGCGATGAATGTCGTCGCGCATATGGACGGTTTGATCATTGATCTGCGAAACAATGGCGGCGGCATTGGCGACATGGCCAATCTTGTCGCCAGCTATCTGTTCGATGCCGAGCCTCGCCCTCTCACCGGCATCTATGACCGGCCTTCAGACACGCTGACCCAGCAATATACGCAAAGCTATGTGCCGGGTGATCGTTTCGGAAAAGACAAGCCGGTTTATGTGCTGATTTCGCCGAAAACATTTTCAGCCGCAGAAGCGCTCGCCTATGATTTGCAGGCGCTGGGACGAGCGACAATTGTCGGCGAAGCATCCGGCGGCGGCGCGCACCCTTTCGAATATATTCGCATCCACCCGCACTTCATTCTGTGGTCCGTTACGGCAAAGTCCGTCAACCCGATCACTGGCGGAAACTGGCAGGGCGTCGGCGTTCAGCCTGAAGTTGTTGTTCCCGCAGACGATGCGCTGGATGAAGCCCTCAAGCGAATTCGAAAAGACTTAAGTAGCGGATAATCAGTATTGGTTTTCACATTATCTTCAGGGCGAACGCGCCGATAACTGATGTCTAAAACAATGAAGAGCCTTATTTCGTCAGAAACGGACAGTCTCAACAGTGATAAATAGGCTCAGTCAGAAGCGAGTTTATCGAAACTGCTCTCCTCGATAACTCTTATACTTCCATCAAATTTTACGGCCAGAACCAAACGTTGGTATGTGGAATTTAGCGCACTGAATCCATACTGAAAGACCAAATAGACTTCACCACTAGGCGGCGGGCCGCCAGCAGTTGATATTTGGATGCCGTTTGTGTGTTTCGAAATCCGATTCAACAACTTAGCCGGAACCTCGATAACTGTGGAACCAGCGGTGACAAGCACGGATTGGAAGTCGCCTTCATTGTTTCGTTTGCCTTCAACAATAATCGGACCGGACCCGCCTATTCCATTGGAGAAAACGCGGAACTCATTAAGCGTCAGAGCGCCTTCTTGGGTGGCAAGAACAGGACTCGAAACCATAAAGGCGACTAAAACCAACATGGTATTTATCTTCATGTGCTATTCCTAAAGGCTCGGTGACGATAGTTTACACTGACTCTAAATGAACAACGCTAAAGGACCAACCACGCACCTTGCATAGAAGTATTGAAGACTGTTTTCGCTTGTTAATCTGCGGATTTCATTCAGCTAAACACCCGCGGCCCAGGTTCCATGAAAACCTGCAGGAACACGCTGTGGCAACTTCACCCGCGCAATTGCAGGCGCGGCGATGTTCTGGGCGTCAATGATATGCGCTTCTGAATTTCCATTCATGTCCGCAGTGAAGGTAATCAGATAGCCGTCGTCTTCCGACGCCGCGCCAATTTTTGGCGCGAAAGCCGGCTCGGAACCATAAACGCCTTCCGGCAGATCGTGGCGTTCGCTGTTGCCGGTGGTCAGGTCATATTTCAGCAAGCCGGAAAAACGCTGTTCAATGCAATCATCAAAAATGACGTGATAGGAGTATTTTGTTTTCCGCCCGGCGAGATCGGTGTTGACGACGGGAAACTCTGACAGCGCATCGTCGATCTGTTCTTCGCGTCCTTCACCGGTTTTCATATTCATACGCCACAGAAAGGGCTGCGCGCGCAGCGCCAGGACGTCGGCCATTGCTGCATAGGGTCCATATTTCGGATCGGGCTTCAGGCCATTCGGAACCATCTTGCAGGCGGCCATGACAACCTCTTCGCCCTCCTCCCAGCTGTTGATCACGTGATAGACATAGCAGGTCGGAAACTCGAACCATTTCACTGACCCGCCTTTTCGCGGCACGACGCCAAAGCGCGTCGGCTGGTCCGCCACATGGATCTGCCACATGCGATTACGGATCGCCTGCTCTGAAAAAACCACCGGCAGGTCATGCAGGATCACATAATTTTCCGTCATGCCCATATCATGCGGAAGACGCGGCCCCGGCAAATCGATTTCCTGAAAATGCGTCAGCTCACCGGACGCCGATACCGTCCCCGTCCACATTTTCGGTTCGTAAAGCGCATAGTCGAAAAAGACAAGTTCGCCGGTTTCAGGGTCGACCTTTGAATGCGCAGATATATTGCCCGGCAATTTGCCGCTGAACGTTTCGGTGCGAACGGTTTCCAGTGACGCCGCATCAACGGCCACGGGCTGCCCTGAGATATACCAGAGCGCGAGCAGCCTGCCGTTGTGAAAAACCAGGTCAGTGTTCGCGGTGTCCTTGTAATGGACCTTGCGACCCGCAGCATCGACAGACTGCTCAAAAATGCCCGGCATGGCCCCGGCGCCGTTCGCCTTGAAATCCTGCGTGCCGATATAGCGGTTGCGATAGCGCGCTTCGCCATTTTCAAACCAGATCCCGTGGATCATGCCGTCGCCATCAAACCAGTGATGCATGCCCCTGGGCGGCGTCTTCGGATTTGGCCCATTGCGGAAATAGGCGCCATGCAGATCGCGCGGAATTTCGCCTGTGACCTCAAGTTTGGCGGCGCTCACTTCTTCTTTCACAGGCGCATAAAGGCCATGGAGATAAGGGTTGAGATCGTTTATATCCTGCGCGGTCATGACGTATTCCTTTCACAGGGAGCCTACCATCTTTTATTAAAAGACGGCGAGCCTTATCGTCAGTTAAACTTGAATCGAATGGGGCGGAGAGATGACGACAATGGACGCGCCGGTCGGCGAACGCGAGCGCCTGGACTATCTTGATATCCTGCGCGGGCTTGCCGTGCTTGCGATCTTCGTCGTCAACATCAAGGCGATGCTCGCGCCGTTTCCCTATTACATGAACGCCACGCTGTGGCCGGGCGAGTTCGACATGACGGTCGCCGCCGTTCAGGCGTTCCTTGTCGAAGACAAGTGGCGCACGATTTTCACCGCACTCTTCGGCGCAGGGCTGGCTCTCATCGCAGAACGTTCCGCCGCGCGCGGCGCCGGCAGTCTGGGACTTCTGTCCAGGCGGCTTTTCTTTCTCCTCGTGTTTGGTCTGTTCCACCTTGTCTGCATCTGGGGCGGCGACATCTTGTTCGCCTATGCGGCAAGCGGATTTCTCGCCATGTGGTTCAGACGCGCCAGCGCAAAAACACTGATGCGCTGGAGCATTGGCTGTCTTGCCATTGCGATGGTCTGGAACACGGCGTTTTCGATCGCGCCCGCCGCCATACCCGAAGTGCGCGCCGAGATCGAACCGATTTTGTGGGGAAGCGATCCAGTCGCCTTGCAAACTGAGTTCGAAAAAATGCTGGGCGGCGTTGGCGACCAACTGAATGCACGTCTTTCGTCGGCGAAGGAGTATATCCTGATGTACTTCCTGGCGGGCGGGTTTTGGCTCACCACGCTTGGCGTCATGCTGGCCGGCATGTGGGGATATCGCACTGGTTTCCTCATCGGCCGCGCATCATCCCGAACCTACGTCCTGGCCGCCATTGGCGGTCTTGGAACAGCCGCCGTTCTCGACGCCATCCGCTGGACAGTAATTAATCAATACGATTGGGATTTCGCCGCTTTTTCCTATGCGCAAATTCTCAACCAGCTTGACGGTTTTGCCGGCGCCATCGGCTATGCTGGCCTGGTTGGCTGGCTGGTGCGGTCTGGGTGGACGCCGAAGGCGGTTACGGCCACGGGCCGCATGGCGTTCACAAACTATATCGCCTGTTCGCTGATCGGAACGACCATCGCCAACGGTCATGGGTTCGGCTTATTCGGATCGCTGACCAATCTTCAATTGATGCTGATCGTATTCGCGGTATGGGCCGCGATCCTGATCTGGTCGCCTCTATGGCTTGCGAGATTCCGTTTCGGTCCGCTCGAATGGCTGTGGCGCAGTCTGACCTATGGCAAACTGCAGACGTTCCGGAAGCAAGCGGCGGTCGCTTCCGCAGCCTTATAGTTTGCGCGGTACGAGCGGTTCGCCGAGATCGCATTCAAGCGACTTGCGGTTCCAGCCGCCTTTTTCCGCCGCCGCTTCATAAGTCGTTTGCAGAAACTGCATCAGCGTCGCATGCGGATCGCCCGATTTGCGCACGGCGTCATAAGGCAAAATAAACTCGCCGAAATTCTCATCAAAATAAGCTTCTTTCGGCGCAATAGCGGCGTCCTTGAAACCTTCCGGCATCGGATAGGCGTAAGAATAAAACGCCGGTTCATCGATCGGCCCGCCCCCAGGCCAGAAGCCGGCCGAACTCACTTCATGAGAGTAAGCTTCACGCGTTATCTCATCGGGTAGCGCCGGAAATCCCCCCGGATGCAATGGCGCAGGCCGCCCGGAAAAACGCGTGACCGCAAGATCAAAACTGCCCCAGAAAAAATGCGCCGGGCTGACCTTGCCGACAAAGCCGGTTCGAAAATGTTTGAAGACGGTGTCGACTTGAACCAACGCCCGCCAGAAATCGGTCGCAGCCTCAGGATTATAATCTCCTGGCGCGGTTTGTTTAGCGAACGGAACCGGGTCCGGCACTTCATTCGGGAAGTGATGAAACGCCGTTGGCGCGCCGAGCTTTGCAAGCGTCTCGCGGAACCGTCCATGAAAATCGGCGACTGACATCGACGCCAGCGGAAAATATTCCTCGCGTCCATCCGTCGTCAGCACCCACAATTTATGTGCAAAGAGATCAAAGATGATTTCATAACTGGTCGCCTCGCCGGGGATCAGTCTTGTCGTCAGCCCTCGTGCGTTCATGTAAAATGTCGCCTGCCAGGAATGATTGATCCATGGGGTGTGCGCCAGGCGAAACTTGCCGACGATCTGCGTCCACATATGAAGGCTCTGGCCTGTCGACTTCCATCGGTCATACGGGATATCAGGCCACATAAGCGGCGCCTCCAGTTTTAAGATATCGAAAACGGCGTTTATCGATCATATGTTCTTTTTTCAGCGCGAGTCAGCGCATCAGTGATAATCTTTTCCAATAAACCGGAGCGCCGCATTGGCCCGAAACAGCGAAACCTATGTCTGCCAGTCCTGTGGCGCGGTCTATGGCAAATGGGCCGGGCGCTGCGAGGCCTGCGGCGAATGGAACACCATTGAGCAGGAAGCTTCGGAAGCCGGCCCGCCGGGGTCGCTCGGCGGTTCCCCATCGAAGACCAAGGGCAAAAGACTGGAATTCACCTCGCTCGCCGGCGGCGCGGAGGAAGTCCCGCGTCTTCTCACCGGCAATGCGGAGTTCGATCGCGCCTGCGGCGGCGGGCTTGTGCCCGGCTCGGCGCTTTTGATCGGCGGCGATCCGGGCGTCGGCAAGTCGACGCTGCTGTTGCAGATTGCCGCCGGCCTTTCCAAGGGCGGCGCGAATGTCGCTTATATCTCCGGCGAAGAAGCGACAGCGCAAATCCGCTTGCGCGCAAAACGGCTCGGTGTCGAAAACACGCCCGTCCATCTCGCTTCCGCGACAGCGCTGCGGGACATCCTTTCGACCTTGAAATCGGAGCGGCCTGACGCCGTCATTGTTGATTCGATCCAGACGCTCTGGTCCGACGCGCTGCCGGCCGCGCCCGGCACGGTGACGCAGGTGCGGGCCTGCGCCCAGGAGCTTGTTCGTTTCGCCAAGTCATCGGGCGCGATCCTGTTGCTCGTCGGTCATGTCACCAAGGACGGCCAGATCGCAGGGCCCCGCGTCGTCGAGCATATGGTCGATGCGGTCATGTATTTCGAAAGCGAACAGGGCCGCGATTTTCGCATTCTGCGTGCAGTGAAAAACCGTTTTGGCGCCGCCCACGAAATCGGCGTTTTCGAAATGTCGACCGTCGGGCTTCGCGAAGTCGCCAACCCGTCGGAGCTGTTCCTGACCGCAAACGAGGCCGCCGTCTCCGGCGCGGCAGTCTTCGCTGGAATTGAAGGAACGAGGCCGGTTCTCGTTGAGATTCAAGCGCTTGTCTCCCCCTCCTCGCTCGCCGCGCCAAGACGGGCCGTTGTCGGCTGGGACTCTGCCCGGCTCTCCATGCTGCTTGCCGTGCTGGATGCCCGGGCCGGTCTCGATTTTGGACGCCACGACGTCTTCCTGAATGTCGCAGGCGGCCTTCGCATCGCCGAACCGGCCGCCGATCTCGCCGCGGCGGCAGCGCTTTGTTCATCTCTGTTTGATAACCCGTTGCCCCAAGGCCGGGTCGTCTTCGGCGAGGTCGCATTGTCAGGCGCAATACGCCCCGTGAACCAGACCGATGCGCGCCTTAAAGAGGCCCTGAAGCTGGGTTTTACCGGCGCGCTGGCGCCCGTCGGGGCGAAAGCCGGTAAGCTGGCGGTCAAAGAGGCCGCGACCCTGGCGGATCTGGCGGCCTGGGCGCGCCAATAACGGGCGTGAAGCGGTTGAGAAAAACCCCCATCGCGGCTATGGAAAACTTGAATCGGCGGGATCGCGACTCGCCCTAAAATACAGCGTAACGCGGACGGGCTTTCGTATGTTCGATATTCTTGTTTTGTTGGTGCTTGGCCTGTCGACTGCGTTTGCCGCGCTTCGTGGCGGATTGCGGGAGCTTTCGACGCTGATCGCGCTCGCCATCGCCGGCGGACTGACCCTGATCGTGGCGGAGCCAATGCTCGCCGTGACCGGTTTGGCCGGCAGTTTTTTTGGGACGATCATCGTCGCCGCGGTTCTTGTCGCGGTGTTTTTTATTGTCGCCCATGTGGGCCTGCATCTCGGCCTGCAGCGTGTGCCGCTGGAAGGACGGGCGAAACTCGCAGACCGTATCGGCGGCGGGGTTTTCGGATTCGTTCGCGGCCTCGTTCTGGTGGGGCTTGGATATCTTGGATATGGCTACTATCTGGACGAAGCGCGCCAGCCGGAGTCAGTCAAAAGCGCCATAACCCGTCCGGTCGCCGCTGGCATGGCGAACTGGTTCCAGAGTTTCACCCCGGATGAGGCGTATATCGAGAGCGCACCAACCGACGATAAAGAAGACGATAAAGAAGATGAACCCGACCCCGCCGAAAGCGGCTATGACCGGCT
The DNA here is from genome assembly GCA_039819405.1 of Pseudomonadota bacterium. Taxonomy (GTDB): domain Bacteria; phylum Pseudomonadota; class Alphaproteobacteria; order Caulobacterales; family Parvularculaceae; genus Hyphococcus. The sequence continues at coordinate 52,442 of JBCBSB010000004.1, forward strand.
GGACCGCAACAGTCTTTCGGAAATCGTCACCACCGTGACCACTTCCGATGAGACGCCAGTCGAAGGGACGCCGGGAACCGCGACAGACGAAACAGATTCGATCGCCGACATTTTGCAAGATCAAGAGGAAGACCCTCAGTGACATCATCGCTTTCACTCCCCGACGAAACGTCAATGACGATGATCAACCGCGCCGCCGCCTACCTCAAAAAAGAAAACCCTCGCATCCGCCGTGAGCAAGCAGAGCAAAAAGCGATGTTTGGCGGTCCGAAACTGATCGAAGAATGCGGCGTCTTCGGCGTGATCGGCACCAAGGACGCGGCCGCCCTGTGCGCGCTTGGCCTCCATGCGCTCCAGCATCGTGGGCAGGAAGCAGCCGGCATTGCGACGTTTGACGGCGAAAAGTTTCACACCGAACGCCAGCTCGGGCTTGTCTCCGATCATTTTTCCGACGCGGAAACGCTCGGGCGTCTCGCGGGCGTCAGCGCCATCGGCCACACGCGATATTCGACGCAAGGCGACACAGTCCTGCGCAATGTGCAGCCGCTTTACGCAGACCTCCACACCGGCGGCATAGCAATCGCCCATAATGGCAATCTTACCAATTCCCGGTCTCTGAAAGCGGAACTCATCAGACATGGCTGCATCTTTCAGTCCACGTCGGATTCGGAACTGTTCCTGCAACTGACCGCCCGCTCTCATCAACTGTCGATGGCCGACAAGCTTATTGAAGCGGTCAAGCAGGTTGAAGGCGCCTATGCGCTGACCGTGCTGACGCCGGAAGGTCTGATCGGCGCACGCGATCCGGTTGGCATTCGGCCACTGATCCTCGGCGATCTTGACGGCGCGCCCATTCTGGCTTCTGAAACCTGCGCCCTCGACATCATTGGCGCGAAATTCGTGCGCGACATCAAACCCGGCGAAGTGGTGATCTGCAAAGAAGACGGCACAGTGGAAAGTCGTCAGGTGTTCCGCGAACCGCAACAGGCGCGCCCTTGCATCTTCGAGCTGATCTATTTCGCCAAGCCGAATTCAACCGTCGATGGGGAAAGCGTTTATGATCTTCGTAAACGCCTTGGCGAGCGCCTCGCCAAGGAAGCGCCGTGCGACGCGGATCTAGTCTCGCCCATTCCGGATTCCGGCGTGCCCGCCGCCATCGGCTATGCACAGAAATCAAAGCTGCCTTATGAGATGGCGCTGATCCGCTCTCACTTTATCGGGCGCACTTTCATTGAACCGGAACAAAAGATTCGCGAGGCGGGCGTCGCGCGCAAGCATTCGCCGAATCGCGGCCTCATCAGGGGAAAACGCGTTGTTCTGATTGACGACTCCATCGTGCGCGGCACGACCTCGCGCAAGATTGCGGAAATGCTGCGCTCCGCCGGCGCGAAGGAAGTGCATTTGCGCGTCGCCTGTCCGCCTATTCAGCACCCGGATTTTTATGGCATCAACACCCCTTCCCATGAAGAGTTGTTAGGCCATGAGCGGTCAGTTGAAGAAATGCGCGAACTGATCGGGGTCGACAGCCTTGCATTCCTGTCGCTGGATGGTCTTTACAAGGCGTTCCGCAAAGGCCGTCGCGACGAGAGCGCGCCCGCCTTCACCGATCATTGCTTTACCGGCGATTACCCGACGCGTCTTGTAGACCGTGATGCGCAGGAGCGCAACGCATCGATTACGCAGCTCTCTTTTTTAGCCGAGACGAGCTAACGCGACCGCCACCCAAAACCCGGTCGCCGATCCATGTAGCGTAAACACAGGCTTCGGAAGTTCAACCGGGAGACTGGCGCCCATGCCGAGCGTGTCATTCACCGACAATCTGCAAAAGCATTTGCCCTGCCCGCCTGTTTCCGTTAGCGGCGAGACCGTACGTGCGGTTATGGAGGCTGTGTTCGCCGAGAACCCGTCCTTGCGATCCTATCTTCTTGATGATCAGGAGCGCCTTCGCAAGCATGTTAATATCTTCGTCAACGACGCGATGATCGCGGACCGCATCGCCCTCAGCGATCCGATTACGGATAATGATCGCATCTTTGTCTTTCAGGCGCTTTCAGGAGGCTAAAATGGCGGATGTTTTTTATGTCGCGAGCCGCAAAGGGCTCTTCACGTATCGCCAGAACGGCAAGGGATGGAAAGCCGGTGCGCCGGCTTTCCTCGGCGAGCCTGTCAGCGCCGTCTTGAAAGACAATCGCGATGGCGCGCTCTACGCCGCCCTTAATCTCGGGCATTTTGGCGTTAAGCTCCATCGCTCCGAAGATGACGGCCAAAGCTGGAAGGAACTGCCCGCGCCCGCTTTTGCAAAAGTAGAAAATGACGATACGGCGCCTTCCGTTGAGATGATCTGGACGCTGGCGCCCGGCGGCGATGATGAACCGGGCGTTCTATGGGCCGGGACAATTCCCGGCGCCCTGTTCCGCAGCGACGATCGCGGCGAAACCTGGTCGCTGATAGAGTCATTGTGGGATCGTCCGGAACGCGAAGGCTGGTTCGGCGGCGGCTTTGACAAACCGGGCATTCATTCGGTGCTTATAGACCCGCGAGATAGTGCAAAACTGACTCTCGGAATCTCTTGCGGCGGCGTCTGGAAAAGCGATGACCGCGGGGCCTCATGGCGCCTTTGCGGAAAAGGGTTACGATCTGACTACACGCCGCCCGAACAGTCGGAAGAGTTGAACACACAAGACCCGCATCGCCTGGCAATGTGCGCGAGCAATCCTGACACCATCTGGTGCCAGCACCATAATGGCGTTTTCTTGTCGCGCGACGGCGGCGAGACGTTCACGGAAATCACCGACATTCCCCCCGCCGTGTTCGGCTTTGCTGTGGCGGCGCACCCGGATGATCCGGATACGGCATGGCTTGTGCCGGGCGTTAAAGACGAATGTCGCGTGCCGGTCGATGCGCGCCTTCTGGTCAACCGAACAATAAACGGCGGCAAGGGTTTTGAAGCGATGACCGGCGGCCTGCCGGCGGAGCCAAGCTACGATCTCATCTATCGGCACGCGCTCGATATCGACGACACTGGCGACCGGCTGGCGATGGGGTCAACGACAGGCAATTTATGGATCAGTGAAAACGGCGGAGAAGACTGGCGCCTGCTCAGCGCATTTCTGCCGCCAGTCGCCGCTATTGCATTCTCCTAAGCGCGTTCATCTTTCGCTGACTCCATCACGATGTAGGTGGTGATGGAGTTCATCTTCGGCGCGTTGCCCAGCACTTCCAGATGAAAGCTTTTATAGGCGGCAAGGTCCGAAACCTCGACACGCAAAAGATATTCGATCGTGCCGGACACATTATGGCACTCGCGCACCTCCGGCGCAGCAGTGATAACGCGTTCGAAATCCTTTTGCGCTTTCTTGGTATGCTCCGACAGGCCCACGCCGACATAAGCGACAATGCCGACACCCGTCGCGTCCGCATCAATGACAGCGCGATAGCCTTTGATGACCCCGGTGCGCTCCAGCTCCTGCACCCGGCGCAGGCAAGCGGAAGCCGAAAGACCAACCCGCTTGGCGAGATCGGTATTGGAGACGCGACCGTCAAACCGAAGCTCACGCAATATTCTTTCGTCAATATTGTCTAATTCAGCCATTTATTGTGCATATATACAAACAGGCCACGATTTCGCAAGCACCTTGCACAATAACTCGTATAAAGTTGTGCATCGCACCCCCGCCATACCCAACCGTTTCATCGGACGCCAAAACAATGACAACGCTTCAAGACAAGATGTTTGCAGAACTGAAAGACAAGCAGGTTTTGGAACTCGCCAAGAACTGCGCCTATCAGTTTCTTGACGAGACGCCGGACGCGCACCCCTTCCCAAATGGGGACGAAATCGAGACAGCACGCACACTGATTGAAACGATGCCGTTGAATGGTGCAGGCGCCAGCGAGATCATTGACTTAATGCATCAGCGCGCCGCCGGCGCCGCAGTCAACGCCCTGGGCGGGCGCTATTTCGGCTTTGTGACCGGCGGCGTTTTGCCTGTCGCGCTTGCAGCCCGTTGGCTCGCGGACAGCTGGGACCAGAACGCGCCGCTCTTTGTGACCTCCCCCATCGCTGCGGTTTTCGAGGAGATCGTCGAAGGCTGGCTGCGCGAGCTATTCGAACTGCCAAAGGAGACCGTCGCCGGTTTTGTCAGCGGATCGTCACTCGCCATTTTTTCCGGGCTCGCCGCCGGGCGTTATCGGCTTTTGAAAAACCTTGGCTGGGACGTCAACAAGCAAGGGTTGATGGGCGCGCCACGCCTGCGCGTCGTTGCAGGTCGCGACGCCCATGCGACAGCGGTTAAGGCTGTTTCGCTTCTTGGTTTTGGTACGGACAATATTGAGTGGGTGGATGTTGATCGTGAGGGCCGTATCCGCGCCGATCTTCTACCGCCCCTCGATGATAAAACGATTCTTCTGCTTCAGGCTGGCAACGTGAACGGCGGCGGCTTTGATGATTTCCAGGCGATTTGTGCGACCGCGGGCGAAGCCGGCGCATGGACGCATATCGACGGCGCTTTCGGGCTTTGGGCCGCCGCCGCCAGAGATTACAAATACCTGACAGCCGGTATGGAAAACGCGTCGTCCTGGTCATGCGACGCGCATAAGACGCTCAACACGCCTTACGATTGCGGCGTCATTTTATGCCGCGACAAAGATGCACTGAATTCGGCGCTTCATGCCGCCGGGTCTTACCTCGTCCAGAGCGATGACCGGGACGGCATGTTTTTTACGCCGGAACTGTCGCGGCGCGCCCGCGCAATAGAAGTATGGGCCGCGCTTAAATATCTCGGACGCGAAGGCGTTGACGAACTTGTATCCGGCCTGTGCGAGCGCGCACTGCAATTCCACAATGAACTTGAACGCGCGGGCTTTGAAATGTTGATAGAACCGTCGTTTAACCAGCTCCTGTTTGCTTGCGATACAGATGAAGAAACGGAGCGCATTCGCGCGGGGGTGCAAGCATCAGGCGAATGCTGGGCGGCGAGCGCCAATTGGCGGGGGCGACGCGCCATTCGCATTTCCGTTTGTTCCTGGGCGACGACCGAAGAAGATGTAACGCGATCAGTAAAAGCCTTTGTTCGCGCGCGAGATGATAAGAGCTAGCAAGTTTTTGTTGGTATAAAATGCCGCTCATTCCGGCGAAAGCAGGAATCTCCTGTTGCGAATGCCGGACAAGCCTCCTGAGATCCCGGCTTTCGCCGGGATGAGCGGCATATTTCTAAAGCGTTTCCAGCCGCGCCAGCGCCGCATTCAGTTTTTCAACCTGCTCTTCGTGGTCCGCGCGGCGGATGTGTTGTTCCTCAACCACTTTCGCCGGCGCCTTATCAACAAAGTTTTTGTTCGCCAGTTTTTTATCGATGCCGGCGATTTCCTTCGCCGCCTTGTCAATTTCTTTTGTAAGGCGCGCCTTTTCCGCATCGATGTCGATAACATCGCCAAGCGGTAACGCGAAGGTCGCGCCTTCATGAATGACCTGCACCGCGCCTTTAGGCGCTTCAGCAGCGCGATCAATTGAGGAAAGACGCGCAAGACGCCTGATAAGCGCATCATGAGCGCCAAGCCGCGCCGAGACGTTCGCATCGTCACCGACTTGCAGCATCTCAATTTGCGCGCCGGCAGGCACATTCATTTCCGCCCGAACGGAACGAATCGCGGTGATCAGTTCAATGGTCCAGTTTATCTCGTCAGCCGCCGCCTGGTTTTCCAGCGACGCCTTGCATGCCGGCCAGTCAGTCACCATCAGATGCGCATCGCGTTTTGTGATAGCGCCCCAGAGTTCTTCCGTGACGAACGGCATGAACGGATGCAACAGTTTCAACACCTGATCAAACGCCCATGCTGTCGCGGCGCGAGTTTCCGATTTCGCGGCCTCGTCCTCGCCAAAGAAGACGGGCTTGGCGAGCTCCACATGCCAGTCGCAGAAGATATTCCAGGCGAAGCGATAGACCGCCGTCGCCGCGTCATTAAAACGATAGGCCTCAATTTCTTTTGTGACCTCGCCGGCGCATTTGTTCGCTTCGTGAACAATCCACTGGCTGAGCGGCAATTGCGCCTTTGCCGGGTCAAACGCCGGGTCGGGCTTACAGTCATTCATCTCGCAAAAACGCGCCGCGTTCCAAAGCTTGGTGGAGAAATTGCGGTAGCCTTCAACGCGCGATTCCGACAGGCGAATATTGCGCCCCTGCGCGGCTTGCGCGGCAAGCGTGAAACGCAGTGCGTCGGCGCCAAACTTGTCGATCAGGACAAGCGGGTCGATGACATTGCCCTTCGACTTCGACATCTTTTGTCCGTGTTCGTCGAGCACCAGCGCATGAATATAAACCGTATGGAACGGTATCTCCTTCATGAAGTGAATGCCGTCCATCATCATCCGCGCCACCCAGAAAAAGATGATGTCAAACGCCGTGACGAGGACGGATGTCGGATAGTGCTTTTTCAGTTCCGGCGTTTCATCCGGCCAGCCAAGCGTTGAGAATGGCCAGAGCGCAGAAGAAAACCATGTGTCGAGAACGTCTTCGTCGCGTACGAGCAATGGTGCGCCGCCATGCTCGTGACGCCGCATGTCGTTGATTTCCTCAAGCGAATAACCTTCGCTTGTATATTTGGCCAGGGCTTCCTTGGTCGCTTCCTCTTCGGTTTCCGCGACAAAGCAATGACCATCCGGTCCATACCACGCCGGAATGCGATGCCCCCACCAGAGTTGACGGGAAACACACCAGGGCTCGATATTCCGCATCCACTGAAAGTATGTCTTCGCCCAGTTTTCAGGAACGAACCTGGTCTTGCCGTCTTCCACCGCTGAGATGGCGGGTTGCGCCAGAGTCTTGGCGTCAACATACCACTGATCGGTCAGCATCGGTTCAATAACAACGCCGGAGCGATCGCCAAAAGGCTGCATGATTTTTTTGTCTTCGACCGCGATCAACAGCCCGCGCGCATCGATATCCTCAACAACAGCTTTGCGCGCATCAAACCGATCCATACCGTGATATTTCTCCGGCACGAAATCATCATCGACCATGCGCGCCTTCGTATCGAACAGCTCATACATCGGAATGTCATTGCGCTTGGCGACCTGATAGTCATTGAAGTCATGGGCGCCGGTGATCTTCACCGCGCCGGAGCCAAAGTCCGGATCTGGATATTCATCGGTAATGATCGGGATATAACGATCCGCCAGCGGAAGAAGGCATTTTTTGCCGACAATCGGCGCATAGCGTTCGTCATCCGGATGCACCGCAACGGCGCCGTCGCCGAGCATCGTTTCCGGTCGCGTCGTTGCAATCGAAATATAGTCGCGCGTCTCCCATTTGGTCGGCTTGCCGTCCTCATCATGTTCGATAGGGAATTCGTAAGTCTCGCCATTTTCCAGCGGATATTTGAAATGCCAGAAATGGCCGTCGACTTCCGTATTTTCAACTTCAAGATCGGAAATCGCGGTTTCGAATTTTGGGTCCCAGTTGACGAGGCGCTTGTCGCGATAGATGAGGCCCTCTTTGTGAAGCTGGACGAAAACTTTGACGACGGCTTCTGACAGCCCCTCATCCATGGTGAAGCGTTCGCGGCTCCAGTCGCACGACGCGCCAAGACGCTTCAGCTGATTGATGATCGTCCCGCCGGATTCTTCTTTCCAGCTCCAGACACGCTCGACAAACTTCTCGCGTCCCATTTCCCGGCGCGACGGCTCCTGGTTTTCCATCAACTGGCGCTCAACCACCATCTGCGTCGCGATGCCCGCATGATCCATGCCCGGCTGCCAGAGCACGGATTTTCCGCGCATACGCTCGAACCGGCAGAGAATATCCTGCAGCGTATTATTGAGGGCGTGCCCCATATGTAAGGACCCCGTCACATTCGGGGGCGGAATGACGATGGTGAACGGCTCGCCCTCGCCTGACGGCTTAAAGGCGCCGGTCGCTTCCCAGGCCGCATAAATCCGGGCCTCAGCGTTCTTAAAATCAAAGCTCTTATCTACCATCGGAAAGTCTCATCTTTCATCGCGGAACAAGCGGTGTATCGCCCGCGCCATTATTGCTCAATAGGCTGGCGGCGCAGTTGCGCCGCCAATAAAAAAGCCGGCCCTCGGGCCGGCTTCCAGTACTGGGAAGAAATAGCCCTTCTAGCGGCGCCGGCGAGCCACGCGCTGCACTTCTTCTTCGACTTTTTCTTCGACAATCGCCGGCAGGTTCTGGTTCAGCCAGTCTTTGATCATCGGCTTCAGCATCTGAACGACGATGTCCTCCAGAGTCTGGCCTTTACCATCGCCGGAAACCCGGACGCTCTGGCTTAAATTCTCAAACGCCTGCGATGCGGCAGCGGCGGATGTTTCATCCAAAATCGCATCGTCAGCGTCCTGCTCCATGGCTTCCGCGACATTTCTTCTAATCATTTCAACGTCTTCCGTTTCAATAGGGGTTGGCGCCGGGGAACGCCGCACTTCCGGCTCAGGTGTTTTTATAGGCGTCGGCGCGGGCTCGCGCGTTTGACTTTCAACAGGTTTTGGCGCCGGGGCCGGGGCCGACTCAGGCGCAGCTGCGCGCTCGGGCTTCGGAGACGCCGGCGCGGGCGCCGCATCGTCCTCATCTTCGGAAATAATCCGGCGAATCGACGCCAGAATCTCCTCCATGCTGGGCTCAGGTTGTGCGTTTTCCATGGACAGGCGTCCTTTGAGCGAAACAAATCTAATATGAGGCGGCGGGCATGCGCCCGGAAGTCTTGTTTTTCAGACGGTTCGCAACAGTTATCAAGGCCTTCCTTTCACGAGTGTTAATCCTCGTAGCGCAGAAAAGCCTGGTCGCTGCTGGCGATATCGGAGATCCCGACGGCTTCCGGCGTCAATAGCCCGATCGCCGCGAGCAGCGAAAACGCCGCCGACTGCGCATCCCGCGTGGCGCTGGCAAGGGCCACTTGCGAATTCAGATATTCCTGCTCGGCGTCGAGCACGTCCAGGGTCGTGCGGGTTCCTACAAGCGCTTCCTGAGTGACGCCCTCAAGCGCCAGTTCATTCGCTTCCGCCGCCGCCCGCGCGGAAACGATAATCGCCCGCGCCGCCATCAACTGCTCCCAGGCGGCTGTAGTCTGCGCTTCAACCTGACGCTCCGCTTCAATGATGCGAGAACGATCACTGGCGTGCAGCGCTTTCGCCTCTCGGATGCGGGAATAATTCGCGCCGCCCGCAAACAATGGCAGCGTTGCGCGCGCGCCATAGCTGAACTGCTCATCCTGGAGGACAAAGTTACTTGGTTCTTCTGTATACTGATATCCAGCAGTCAGCGATACGCGCGGATAAATCGCACTGCGCGCGACATTGATCTGCCGGCGCGAGGCCTCGCTTTGCTCTCTGGCCGCGACAGCCGCCGGCGCGTAATCACGGGCCAGCGCTTTCGCCGCGTCAAGAGTCTCGGGCAATTCCGGCAACTCATCGACCGGGTCAAGATCGCCGGGCGCTTGACCAACAAGCTGCGCATAGCTCGCGCGCGCAATTGCAAGATTGCTTTGGGCCTGCGAAAGGTTGGCCCGAGCGCCGGCAAGGCGCGCATCGGCCTGGGCGACATCCGTGCGGGTGATTTCACCAACTTCAAAGCGTACGGTTGCCATCTCATTCTGGCGCAATAAGACATCGACATTTTTGCGATTCAATTCGTAGACTGACATATTGCGCTCGACGCTGAAATACGCCGCCGCCACATCGCGCAAAACTGTTTGTTCTGTGGAGACCAACTGTGCGCCGCCCGCGCGGATTCGCGCTTCAGCCTGCTTGATCGCATTGTAATTTCCAAAGCCGGTAAAGATCGCCTGCTCGGCGTTCACAGCGCCGGAAATCGTGTTCAGGTTGTTATCCACATTAATGGGGCCATCACCGAAATTGAGGGTTTGTGTGGAATCGACCCGGGAATAGCTGCCGGACGCGGTAAGCTGCGGCAGGGCGCCGGCCCAGGCCTGCGCCTTGGTCTCGCGGACAGCCTTCAATCGAGCCCGCTCAGCGCGAATGGTCGGGTTGGTCTCATAGGCGAGCGCCAGCGCATCGCGAAGCGTTTCCGCCTGCACCTGCGGGGCCAGCACCAACATAATTGCGGCAATGGAAAATAAACGCACGAGCCTCTCCTGATCCGTCGGGCAAACATGGGTGACAAGTTTGACGCCGAATAGGGCGCAAGTATCCCCGATTAACGTTAATGTTTGTTATGTTCGCTGCCGTTCAAGCAGATTTTGCAGCGCCGGATATTGCGTCGCAGGAAAAGCGTTACACAAGGTTTAAAAAACGAATGTTTTTTCCGCCTCAAATCCCGGCAAAACCGCGCCTGTGGCTGCGTCAAACTTCTCGGCGCAGGCAAAGGCGTCTTCGCTGCGAGTATAAATGACCCCGCGCGAGACGCCGTTTCTGCGTATGATAGTCGCAAGCCGCCCCTTATCCTTGAGTTGCGAGAGCAGTTTGTCCGGGCGCTGTTCAATCGCACCGCCAATAAAGATAAGGTCATAAGGGCCCTGTTCCGGCGCGCCCTGCACCGGATCGCCGGTGATTACTGCAGCGTTGCTGACGCCGATGGCCGTCAAATTCTCCTGCGCCTGGGCGGCGAGCTTTTCATCACGCTCCAGCGAAACAACCATTTCGGTCAATTGCGCAAGGATCGCCGTTGAATATCCGCTGCCGCAAACAGCATTCAAAACCAGGTCATCAGCCCGCGGAACCGCCGCCGCAACCAATTTTGCAAAGTCGCGCGCACGCAGAAGCCAGCGCCCCGGACTGTATTCAAGTTCGCGCTCTACATAGGCCTGATCGCGCAACTCGACCGGTAAGAACAACTCTCGCGGCGTGGTCTCCATTGCTGTCTGCAGTCGCAGATCGGTGACGTCATTTGGCCTGACCTGGCTTTCCACCATATGTCGGCGCGCGCTTTGATAGTCCATCTCGGCCTCATCGCTGGGAATATTGTGCAAGCGGCATACAGCTCTGCGCGACATGGCGCAACGCGCCAAAATCTCCTTTTGACCGGGTGATATCCCCGCGCTATGAGGTCCGTCCGCTCAGGCGCGCGAAGCGCCATTGATGGAACGGCCACGTGGCGGAGTGGTGACGCAGCGGCCTGCAAAGCCGTGTACGCCGGTTCGATTCCGGCCGTGGCCTCCATCAAAGCCGAAGTCCGGGGGCGCCAAAGGTTGAGCGAAAAGGACGTTTTGGGCCGGGCGTGGCTTATTTGCGACGGTTTTCACGAAAATCTAATCCAAAACGCCCACAAAGCTCTGTCGGCGTTAACCATGGTGTTAAGATCGCCCTCTACGGTGGATCGGGTCAAAAGCGTCGTTTGTCGCAAAGCCGGAACCTCCCGCCGAATGGCGCTTGCGGTGCGACGGGCAACCGACAAGAAAGCATGAAGGCAATAAGAAGGGGCTGGCATGACGATGCCCTCTAGAAAGAATTTAATGCAGATGCGACTTGGCGGGGTGGCCGTTATGGCGTTGCTGGCGGCGTCTTGCGTCAGCACGGATGTGGAACTGCTTGATGCGCAGCTTCCCGACGCGCCGGAGAACTGGAGCACGGGCGACGACGCGCCGACAGCGCCGATTGGCGATTGGGTGGCAGCGTTTGAGGACCAGGTCCTGCGATCACTGATCGACGAAGCCATGCTCCGCAATAATGACTTTCGCGCAGCGGCGGCCAATCTCGATCAGGCGCGGGCGAACTCGAAAATTGCGCGCGCTGCATTGTTTCCGACACTGAACGCCAATTTCAACTCAAGCCGAAACGCGATTGTGACGGATCCGACAACGGCGGCGACCGCGGGCGGCGGCGCCGACACCAGCGGTTTGAGCGCTGGGGAACTCGAGGACCGCTTCGGCGTTGATAACAACGGCGATGGCCGCCTTGACGGTCTTGACCTTGACGGCGACGGAATCGCTGAAGTCGATACGCCGGACCGTCGTTTTTATATCAACAACTATTCACTTGGCGCACAGATTCAGTGGGAGCTTGATGTCTGGGGAAGGCTCTCAGATGAAACGCAGGCCGCCTATAAAGACGCAAGCGCCGCGTATGCTGATCTCGCCGCCGCGCATCTTTCGCTTTCCGCGCGTGTTTCTCAAGCTTGGTTCGCCCTTATCGAAGCGCGCCTGCAGCGTGAGCTTGCCGAACGCGATACCGAGGCGCGCGAGAGCAACTTACGCGTAACCGAGCGCCGTTACGAACGCGGCGTCGCATCAAGCCTGGACGTCCGTTTGTCACGGTCAGCCCTTGGCACCAGTCAGGCGAACCTCGCCTTGCGTCAGCGTCTTGAGTTGGAAGCTTCACGCGCGCTGGAGGTATTGCTGGGCCGCTATCCTGCTGCGGAACTTGAGGCAGCCGAAAGCCTGCCGGCGCTGACGCCGCTTGCCGGCGCGGGCGCGCCGGGGGATCTCCTGGCGCGGCGTCCAGATCTCGTTGCCGCGGAAGCGCGTATGGATTCCGCAGGGCTGCGGGCCAGAGCCGCGAGAAAACAAATGCTGCCGCAAATCACGCTGACCTCCCGGATCAACACGTCCGGTCCGGTGATAGCCGACCTCGTCGATCCTGAGCGTCTCGCCGGCAACATCATCGGCGGGTTGCTGCAGCCAGTATTCCAGGGCGGACGCATAAAGGCCAACAGCAGGCGCGCCCGCGCAGTCGCGCAAACCGCGCTGTTCAATTACGCCCAGACCGTGCTCACAGCCTATCAGGAGGCCGAAAACGCCCTCGCCGCCGAAGACCTTTTGGCGCTGCGCGAGGATGCCCTTCGCATGGCCTATGAAGAAGCCGCAGCCGCCGAAGAACTGACCGAACGGCGCTACGCCAGCGGCGCGGCGACGATTTTTAACCTTTTGGACGCACAGACCCGTCGTATTTCGGCGGAAAGCCAATACATACAAGCCCAGCAGCAGCGAGTATCCAATCGCGTACAAGTCTATTTAGCGATCGGCGGGGACTACATGACAGAGGAGACGTTAGCTGCGTTGGAGACGAACACCGGAGAGTAAGTACGCGTTATGATACGGAAGTTTTTTACCATCATCGCCACTGTTGGCATTTTGGTCGGAGGGGGCGCTTTAATCGCTTTTATGGGCATGCTGCGCCCGGATATCGAAGCGCAGGAGGCGGTCATCACCCCGCCGACTGTGTTTTTCGAAGTCGCTGATGCGCAGCCAGTTACTCTTGATGTTGCAACACAGGGGGAAGTTCGTCCGCGCACCGATATCAATCTGACGGCGCAGGTTTCCGGGCGCATTGAACGCACCTCGGACGTCTTTGTCGATGGCGGCGCCTTCGAGGAAGGCGACCTTCTGATCAAGATCGAGGACGCGGATTATCGTCTGCAGGTCACAAGCGCCGGCGCGCGGGTGGCGCAGGCCAAGGAAATTCTCAGCCGCGAGGAAGCTGAATCCACGCTTGCCAAGCAGGATTTCGAAGAACTCGGCGTCGGTGGAGATCCATCGGACTTAACCCTCCGGTTGCCGCAACTGGCGCAGGCGCGCGCGAACTATGAAGCCGCTGTCGCTGATCAGAGAGTGGCCCAGCTTAATCTTGAACGAACCGAAATCAGCGCGCCCTTTCCCGGACGCGTTCGTCAGCGCCTCGCGGGACCCGGCCAGTTTGTAGCGCCAGGCGCTCAGCTGGGGCGTATCTTCTCGACCGACTTTGCGGAAATCCGCCTGCCCCTGACCGATAATGATCTGGCGAAACTCGGCCTGCCTGTCGCCTTCAACGAAACAGAAGACAATCCGGGTCCGGCCGTCGACCTTTCGGCAGTGATCGGCGGTGAGCTGCACAATTGGCAGGGTCGTATTGTGCGCACCGATGGCGCGATTGATCCTGCAACGCGGCAAATCTCGGCTATCGCCGTTGTCGAAGACCCGTACGGCGCCGGCGCCGACGGCGACACGCCGCTCGCCATCGGTCTTTTTGTCGATGCATTGATTGAGGGCAAGCCCTATGACGGCGCGATCGTTCTGCCGCGCTCCGCGCTTTATGGAATTGATCGTGTCTATGTCATTGGCGCAGGCGATATTCTTGAAGAGCGCGCCGTGCGCGTTGTTTCCAGCGCGCGCGACACCATCACCATCGCCAGCGGCATTAATCCCGGCGAGCGCGTCGTAACCTCGCCCTTGCGCGGCGCCGGCTCAGGCGACAAGGTCCTGCCGACCGACCCGCTCGATGGCTCCAGCCGCTCGGCGGAAGACGAGGCGATCGCCGAAAGTATGGACGACGCGGCGGCGGCCAGCGAAGTCGCGGAAAAAGTAAGCTCAAGAGGTTAAGACGTGCACGGACTGATTACATGGTGGTCGAAAAACGGCGTTGCCGCCAACCTGTTGATGATCGCCATCATTATTACGGGCGCGCTCGCGTTTCTCCGGATTGAGCGTGAAGTCTTTCCAAGCGCAACCTTCAACGGCGCCACGGTCAGCGTCATCTGGCAGGGCGCCAGCCCGCGCGATGTCGAAGAGCAAATCATCTTCCGCATTGAAGAGGCCATTTCCGATATTGACGGCATCGAGCATGTGGAAGCGACCGCCCGCGAAGGCCTTGCGACCGTCAATATCGAAGGGCGCGACTCTGTCGACCAGACCCAGTTTCTCAACGAGATCAAAAACCGCGTCGACGGGATCTCCACCTTTCCGACAGACGCATTCCCGCCTGTCGTGCAGCTTTGGCGTAATGAAGACGGCGCCATGTTCATGGGCGTTTATGGTGATCTGACAGAACGCGAGTTGAACCGCCTTGTGCGCGAGCTTCGCGATGAAGTTGCGCAAGTTCCCGGCGGGTCGCCGCTCGTCAATATCTGGGGCGACAGTAAAGAAGAGGTCTCGATTGAAGTCTCGGAAGAGGCGCTGCGCCGTTTTAACCTGACCTTTGACGATGTGGCGCGCGCTGTTCGCGGCTCTTCGATCAACCTGTCAGGCGGACAGGTTCGCACCGATACCGGCAATATTGCGATTGGGGTTCGCTCCCTTGCCGACACCCAGGAAGAGTTCGAACGCATTGTTGTCCGTCAGCAGACCGACGGCTCCGTCGTGCGCGTCAGCGATGTCGCAACGGTCATTGACGGCTTTGAAGATCGAAAGCAAAAACGCGCGCTGAACGGTCAGCCGGCCATTCTCATGCAAATTGTCGCGCCTGAAGAGCTGAATATTGTCGAGCTGTCTCGCGCCGTTAACGGCTGGGTTGACGAAAAGAACGAAGAGCTTGGCGATACTGCGCAAATTTATGTCTGGTTCGATACGTCGGAAATTTATTTCGGGCGGATGCAACTGGTCTCATCCAACGCCGTAATCGGCCTCATCCTTGTTCTGATCATCCTTCTTCTGTTCCTCCGGCCGACCGTCGCCTTCTGGGTCACTGTCGGTATCGCGGTTTCGTTCGCCGGCGCTTTTATTTTCATGCCAATGACCGGCGTATCGCTGAACATCCTTTCTCTGTTCGCGTTCCTGCTGGTGATCGGGGTGGTCGTCGACGACGCCATCATTGTCGGTGAGAGCATTCACAACGAAGTCGAGGAAGGCAAACACAAAGGTGTCGACGCGGCTATTATCGGCACACAGCTTGTCGCCAAACCGGTCCTGTTTGCTGTTCTGACAACAATGATTGCGTTCAGTCCGTGGCTCTTTATCGGCGGCGGGACGGCGCAATTTACCAAGCACATCACGCTCACCGTTATTTTTGCGCTGATATTTTCACTGGTTGAAAGCTTCTTCATCCTGCCCTCGCACCTTGCGCATATGAAGCCGCAGAACCAGCATGGGGTTTATTACCGCATGCAGAGTGTTTTTTCCGAAGGCATCATGACATTTGCCGATCGGGTTTACCGGCCAATCGTTACACTGGCGGTGAAGGCGCGCTACATAACGGCCGCCGCCTTTACGATTGCGTTCTCGGTCGCGGTCGCTTTGATGGCGCAAGGCTGGGTCGCTTTTAAATTCAGCCCCGAAGTGCAAAGCACGTTCATTTCTCTTGAGGTGCGCTTGCCCGAAGGCTCTTCATTCAATCGAAGCCTGCAGATCTTTGAAGAAGTCGAGGCCGCCGCCGAACGTATGAAAGCCGCGAAAGGTCAGGTCGACGGCATTGATTACGTACAGTCTATTTATGTGCGCGCCGATGAAGGACAGGTTACGTCCTATGTGACCATTATCGAATCCGATAAGCGCGATGAGTCTTCCGAAGAAGTTGCGGAGTATTTCCGCGATGAGGTCGGTGAGATACCCGACGCGGAAGAAATCAATATCGGATACACCATCAACAACAGCGGCCCGGATTTATCTTTTGGCGTCGAAGCCAATGAACTTGAGGACTTGCGCCTCGCGACTCTCGATGTTCAGAACTACCTCACATCGCTTCCTGGCGTTTATGACATTCGCAATAATCTGCAGTCGGCGACCGACGAGCTTCGTATTGAACTGAAACCCGGCGCCGAACGTTTCGGCCTGACTCTGGCGGACGTATCGCGTCAGGTGCGCCAGGCGTTTTTTGGTGAAGAGGTTCAGCGCCTGCCCCGCGACGGGCAGGATGTCCGCGTTATGGTGCGTTACCCTGAGGCGGCGAGGAGTTCGCTTGCGACCCTCGACGATATGCGCATCCGTACCGCAGATGGGCGCGAAGTTCCGTTGACGACCGTCGCCACCGCCTCATTTGAGCCCAGCTATAAACGCATCGATCGACGCGATCGTAAGCGCGCCGCGCGTATCTCCGGTGAGATTCGCGACGGCGTTGACCGCGCGGCGATCATGAAATCCTTCCAACAGGACTTTGTTCCTGAATGGCGCCGGCGCCATCCGGAAGCGTCTTTAGCACAACGCGGCGACCAGGAGGCGCAGGCCGAATTCCTGACGGAATTCCTGTCGCTTTACGCCGTCGCCCTGTTCGCAATGTATATGCTGCTCGCCATTGCGTTCAGTTCCTATTGGCAACCGTTGCTTGTCATGACCGCTATTCCGTTCGGTTTCATGGGCGCAATGTTCGGTCACTTCCTGTTCGGCATCGATTTCGCCCTGTTCTCGTTCTTTGGGGTTGGCGCGGCCGCCGGGGTCGTCGTCAACGACAACCTTGTCCTTATCGACTATGTGAACCGTCTGCGCGCTAATGGCGAGGGCGCCCTCGCCGCCCTGGTAAAGGCCGGGGTCGGACGTTTCCGGCCGATCATGCTGACCTCGTTCACGACCTTTATCGGGCTTTTGCCGATCATGTTTGAGACGTCCACGGACGCCCAGTTCCTCAAACCCACTGTGGTGGCGCTGGCCTTCGGCGTCTTCTTCGCAACGGCCGTCACACTGATTTTCGTGCCGGCGATGTATGCGGTCGGGGCCGACATCGCCCGCTTTTATCGCTGGGCCTGGACCGGCGAAAAGCAGCCGAAAATCGGCGATGGCGCGTCTCAGGGCAGCGACTTTGCAGAATCACATCCGCATGGGCATCATGAGGAAGAGGAAAGCGAAGACGCGAAAGAGTTGAGCGGGCGCGACCCCAAGAATCCATTGTGGGGGCCAGCTGAGTAGAATCCGCCAGGAAACGTTAACCTTATATTAACACCTTGATGAGATGTTAAAAATATCTTCTCCCGAGAAGATACCCCACCATACCCCACGACAGTGAGTACCGGCCCCGCTTCCCCCAAGGCGGGGCCGTCTCGCATCTAATGCGTCCATTTTCACACAAGAATGGCGAAATTTTCCCGTTCATCATATTTTCCGGTGGATTTGCCCATGGCGCTTTGCTATATCCGCCGCCTCCAACGGCATTCCCCGATAGCTCAGTTGGTAGAGCAGCTGACTGTTAATCAGCTTGTCACTGGTTCGAGTCCAGTTCGGGGAGCCATTTGCTCTAGCACATTCAAGTACTTAGCCCGCCATAGCACTGCAACACAGACGTGCGCAGAATTTTTGGAAGCATTTTGGAAGCAATATGCCCACTCTGTAAGAGTATTGGAAATTGCAAATCACGTTGGCCACCGAATCGCTGCACGCGGTGTTCATTCTACGAGAAGCGAAGCAGAATAAGAGACAATAGATAACCGCACAGTGAGAAAAGCCATGTCTGAAGAGATAGAAATTGATGAGCTAAAAGATCCTGATTTCACTGAAGACGATTTTAACGAAGCACCTCCGTCAGATATTGTTGCCTACAATGAGCTTCGCTCCTGCGCTGACTTAGTTCGAATGTACGAAGAGAAAATCCTAGACATTCAGCCCGAATTTCAAAGAGACGTTGTTTGGAAACCCGCCGCCCAAACACGCTTTATTGATTCTCTCATGAAGCAGCTCCCCATCCCGAGCATGTGTTTTGCCTTAGACTATAAGGAAGATCGCTGGATCGTAATTGACGGTTTGCAACGGATGACCACTATTATCAGATATTTGATGGGTGATGATTGGCGGCTATCTAGACTCGATGATGTTAGTCCAAAAATTGCAGGAGTAAGCGCTGCGGCGATGAAGAATGCTAAAGGCGAGCTTCGCTCACTATTTGCACGTGTTCAAAACCAAGCGCTGCCTATCAATGTTCTCCGTTGCGACTTCTCGAAAAAGACGCACATGGAATATCTTTTCACGATTTTTCATCGGCTAAACGCCGGAGGCGCAAAACTAAACAACCAAGAAATTAGAAATTGCATTTATAGCGGTCCGTTCAATAACTTACTGCGCGAGTTAGATACAGACGAAGATTGGATGGCAATAAATAGAATGAAGCCAGGGGAAGCATACCGTTTTGTAAAACAAGAAATCATACTTCGCTTCTTCGCATTCCTTGATCGCCCAGAAGAGTACAAAGGCCAAATAGCTAAATTCTTGAACGACTATATGTATGAAAACCGCGCCCCAGACGAGGATTTCTTAGACTCAAAAACCGAAACTTTTGAGCGGACAGTAGGCTTAATTGCGGAAAAAATTTTTCCGGACGGGCCCGAGGCAAGAATCCCCACAAGCGTAATGGAAGCTTTATTGGTATCCATCGCAAATAATATCGATGCCTTGGAAGGACAACGAAGCTCACAACTCAAGCGGAAATATCGGCTACTGCGAGAAAATAAAGAGTTCACCGAAGAGGCGGTAGCCGAGGGGCTATCAAAGGTAGATAAGGTAGGAAATCGATTTAGTGCGGCTAATGCTATTTTCTCAGCATAGAAATGATCACCAAAACTTACATTCAAAGCAATCTTCGCTTTTTGAACAGCCGCTTTCTAAAATCCAAGACGCAGAAAGACGCTTTGTATGCGTCGAAGCTTGCAATTCTCGAATTATGTGGATGGATTGAAGTTTCAGTAGATGACTTATTCCAGCGCGTAACCACAAAGAGACTTCTTTTGCAGAAAAATCAGAATGAGTTCGAAAGCAATGTTCTCAATCGCATATATGGCTTTTCATATGACAAACACTTCAGAAAACTGCTGATACATTCTTTCGGCCTAATCAACATCGAAAAATTGGAGCAAAAAGTCGATCAAACAAAGCGGTCTCGACTCGAAACAGAGTTGACGAATCTCAAATCAGCGCGAAATACCTTAGCACATACTTACATAAAGGGAGTTACGCAGAGCATCGATGCTCCTTCAGTAACGATCGCTCGGTTCCCTTCAATATACGAGGGGCTAAAAGAATATGAGTCCGTGATAAAAAGTGAACTTTCACCTTAGCGCTGGTATGGGTTGAATTTTCAGCTCCAGACCTTTTCAAGCCGCGTCCATTGATCTAACTTTTCCATTCAGCCGACCGACTGAATTTCCTTTTTACACAGAATCAAATTAACCGGCCTTATCGGAGAAAAAATGCTAAAAAACTCACTAAGCTCTGCAGAAGTCTGCGCCGGAGCGGGAGGTCAAGCACTCGGCCTAGAGCAGGCAGGCTTTGATCATGTGGCACTTGTAGAAATAGATGAGCATTGCAGAAACACTCTTAAACTAAACAGGCCAGAATGGAATGTGCTTGAGGATGATCAGTGCGATTTAAGTACTTTTGATGCGTCGCCTTATCGTGGAATTGATTTGCTAGCAGGCGGCTTACCATGTCCGCCCTTTTCGGTCGCCGGCAAGCAGCTCGGGGCCGACGATGAAAGAAATCTATTTCCTGCGGCACTGCGTGCAATTGACCAGTCTCGGCCCAAGGTTGTTCTAATTGAAAATGTGCGTGGGTTCTTGGGCGCTGTTTTTTCAGATTACCGCCAAGACTTGAAAAAACAGCTCTCTAAACTCGGCTACATTACAGACTGGCGCCTTTTCAATGCGAGCGATTTTGGCGTCCCGCAACTGCGCCCCAGGGTGGTAATTGTCGCAGTGCGAAAGGAAATTTCCGAATCGTTTTCTTGGCCAACACCTACGGGCCTCACCGCAGCGACCGTCGGCGAAACATTACATGATCTGATTGCCGAAAACGGCTGGAAGGGCGCAAAAAATTGGAGTGAACGCGCCAATGAAATTGCTCCCACAATAGTGGGCGGATCGAAAAAGCATGGTGGCCCTGATCTTGGACCAACCCGAGCTAAAAAGGCTTGGGCAACGCTGGGTGTAGACGGAATGGGTATCGCCAACGCACCACCAGACAAGGATTTTGTGGGCATGCCAAGGCTAACAGTTAGAATGGTGGCGCGCCTTCAGGGATTTCCAGACGATTGGGAGATTTCCGGCCGAAAAACCGCAGCCTATCGGCAAGTCGGCAACGCTTTTCCGCCGCCCGTCGCCAAAGCGGTCTCCCAGTGCTTGTCTGCAGCGATATCAGCGCAACCACGCCTAAGACTACGAGCTTAATTCGGCGAATCACCAAAAAGTCCATCTGCCTCATATTCAAATGGACTAAATGCGCAAAATTGATTCGGAAGTAACGCCAACCCACCAAGACTTTGAGCTGCTTGTTCAGCTTAGAAATTCGTTTATCCAGAAAGTGGGTGGCGAAGAAACTTTGCGTTCAATATTTCCAATATTGATAAGAGAAACTATTGATTTGGTAATTGACCCTGTCCGAACAGGGCGCACACGGTTCGAACAACTCGACAATGTCGAAAAGACGTTCATTGGACTTAAAGTGGAACACGCCCTGCGAGATCTATTAGACGTACCAAAAGGTTTGCGTGATTTAGTTCTGGATGGTGTTGATGTCGACGTCAAGAATACTGTTCGTGACACATGGACAATTCCGCCGGAAACTTACCGTAATTCTGAGCCATGCTTTTTGGTTGCTTCAGACGAGATGAACAACCAATGCTGGCTTGGTATTATCGTTGCCCGTGAAGAATATCTGACAAAAACGCCCAATCGGGACGGCAAAAAATCTGTTTCTGCTGCCGGATTCAAAAATATACTTTGGATCTTAAATGGCGTCATCTACCCCAAGAGTAGGTGGCTGGATATCGACATCGAACGATTTCGCGAACTTCGAAGAATTCGCGGTGGCACAAAACGCGCAATTTTGTTTTTTCGCGAAAACTTGGGAAGACCTATCCATCGCAGCGTTATTGAAATGTTACTCTTTGACCAAAAGGATTATATGAAACGAATCCGGGAGAATGGGGGTGCCCGGGACCAATTGAGAAAAGAAAACATTGCAGTTCTCTCCGGCTTGTATGACCCACTCACAATTAAAGAATTGGGTTACCAAAATATCTCTGCAGATGAGCATATAGCAATTCACGCCGAGGCAGCCGATCAACAAGAGTTCCTTCGGCACTTGAATCTCATAGACTGAGTAGATGACAGACAAAATTTCTAAACAAAGGCGCTCAGAAAATATGAGGCGTATTACCTCCAAAAATACGTCGCCGGAAATAATTGTTCGAAAGCTCGTCCATTCTATCGGCTATCGATTTCGTCTGCACAAAAAAGATTTACCGGGAAAGCCCGATTTAGTCTTAGCAAAATATAGAATAGCTATTTTTGTACATGGTTGTTTTTGGCATCAGCATGGAGACAAAACCTGTAAGATTGCCCGCATTCCAAAATCTCGCCCTGAATACTGGATTCCCAAGCTAGCTCGCAATGTTGAACGCGACGAAATTCATCGCGAAGCTTTGATAGCCCTAGGTTGGCAGCCTCATGTTGTATGGGAATGCGAAACACAAGACCAAAACCTGCTCAAAAACATTATATCCAAAATACTGCCTGAAAAGAACTGAATCGTTAGCCGTTCCTTGGCGTACTTTTTCGAACAAATGGTTCTGCAATGCAAAGCATTCCCGAAAACATCATCGCTTCACTGCGCCGGTTCATCACTCGGTAATTGCAGCCGCCGTGGGAAATTCCTAAACATCTGATCCCAAAGTATTCTATCGAAGTCGCCTATCATCAAATTAGCATGGCTTCGCAGCTTTAAAATAGTTGTACTTTTCGGAGTATAAATCCAATCTTTGTCACCTGAGGTTGCTTTTGTGAAGTACTTTTCAAGCGATTTTTTACCGACCTTCGATCGAAATTCTTGGATATTGTCTTTACCCCACTCGAGACCATTGTGAACAACTGAGTTTCTGTAGTGAAGCATTGCCACAACGAAATTGGAAAATTCCTCATTCAGATAACTTTCAATATTGCATGCCTCACATAATTGAACGTGGCCTTTGATGAAATTTGACCTATCTACTTTTCCATTCTCTCTAAAATAATATCGCGGATTAAAGGACGCTTGGTCGGGTGCTTGCCATCTAAAATGGCTATCATCACCGTATTTTTTGAACCATGCTCCGTATTTCCGAAATTCGTGAGTAAGTAGAGACTCTAATAAAGTGCAAGCTGAAATAACGATTAGGTGACTATGAGCGGCCTCGGTGAAGATGCCCATATAGAATTTCTCTTCTTGTTCCTCTTCATTTGTTGGCTTTTTTTTGTACTCGGATTGCATTTTCTCCAGCTTTTCATCAAGAGCACTCCACATCAATGAAAAAGCTCGTGCATGTATGTCTATGTGAAACGGATGCTCATCTGACATTTCTCTACCTTCCAAATAGGTAGACGCACGCACCTACCAGATCAGCAATATTGCTGGAAATTCCACACCGCGGACTTTTCGCGAGATATCTGATGACTATTGCAACTGTTGCCCGGACCGCCTCCAAACATTATTGTCAATTGTACTAATTGCGAGGCCGATGACATTAATCCGATCGAAATGCGTCACCTTTTTGTGCCCGGGTTTTCGAAATCTCAACGATCCGGTCAATTACTTTTTCGGGGATTTTCCATTTCATAACCAACTTACCGGGGTCCATCCCATAATCTGCAACAATATCCTTTAGCTCTTCTAGCGACAATTTTGACAACCTAACACGAAGCACTTCTTCACCCTCGTTCAAAGTCGCGATTGGATCGAGCACCGGCGCCGGCCTACGATTTTTTGGTCGCCCATCCGACGCCTGAACGGTTTTCTTCGCTGGCTTCTTTTGCTCCAAACCGCTCAACAGCTCATTTACCCGCCGAGAGAACACCGGGTCATTATCCGCCTGATCGGCGATAAGATTTGCAAGGCTGAGCAGGGTGTTTCGCAAATTCATCATTCAGACCTTAAGTTTTTCAAGCACCTCTACCGCAAGGTTGTGGTAAACATTTACGAGTCCTTTATATCCGTACTTTTGCTTTAATGTGCGTGATGATACCGTATATTCAGCAGCTGCGGCGATGTCATTTGCCTGTGGTATAATGGTCTCGAAAACCGGTGCATCTTTTGTCGATTGCAAGCCACGAACAACATTTGCGTGAACCGTCGAAATTGCTTGGAATTTTGTAATGATAATTCCAAGCGGCTCGATCGATTCGGCGATCTCTTGTGAAAACTCCCCGACCCGCGTGACAATTTGCGGGATGCCATATGTAGAAAGAATATCCGGAATGGTGGGAATAATGTAACCCTGTGAAATACGAAGGCCGTTTAATGTTATGATCCCGAGATTGGGTGGACAATCTACAATCACGACATCGTATTCATCTAACCGCGATTTAACCGCACGCCAGAGTAACTCTATGGGATTGACCGAGTAAAATTTTCCGCTTGGGGTCGTGGCTAGTTGATCTTGAATATTAATCAAATCTAAGCTCGACGGTAGCAGATCGATTGACCGTGCAGATGACACATCCGAAACTTGTTTTTGAAGAGCATCATCAAAATTGAATTTTTTGTTTTGCGGTTCAAGCGCATCCTGAAAAAGGCGTGCCAGGGTTCGTCCTGACTTGTTCAACTCCCGCCACCTTTCTTCACCGATAAGCATGGTGGTCGCATTTGTTTGCGGGTCCAAATCGATTACCAAAACTCTTTTGCGAAACGAGCTGGAAAGGGTCTCCGCGAGAGCAACGGTCGTTGTGGTTTTACCGACACCGCCTTTAAGATTTATAGTGGAAAATACATCGGCCATGGGTACATTTCTCCTCCTCAGCCATGCTCGCACCTGCGAGCGCCGAAACACTGGGCCTGACGCAAGGGCTGCAATTGGTTCAGGAAAATCAGTGCTTCGCGCTCGCCAATTGGCAACAACTTGCCGAGAAACTTTCGCTATCCCAGCTATCTCGTTGACACCCACGAGTTCGTCATCTATCTGCGTCATCAGATCTACATTGTTTACGCTGTAAACACCCTCTGTTTACGCTGTCAACAGACTTGTCGTCAAGGACTTTCAGCAAATAACTGGAAATCGCCGGAAACTGGCGAGGATCAATTTTAGCGACACTAGAAAATGAACACACACTAGCGGTAAGCGCCGGGCCCGATATTCGTTTAGCTGACTAGGCGTTTGTTTATTGGCTTCGCAATGCAAAGCTTGCCGGAAAGCAACATTGTCTCACCGCGCCTAATCATCACCTGAAAATCGCCGCCACCGTGTTGATCGCGCAAATTATCAAATAGCTCCGGATAAGGTACGCTTTTGATAATTGCGGGACGGAGTGGCTTTCCGTCCTCGATTCGATAAACGTAACAACGATCCTGCTCCGTGGCGTTTTCCGTCAGATAAAAGAATGTCGCGGTGAGATCATCGTCATTGAAAATATCGCGCATCATATAAAACCTTGTTGCTTTGGCGTCAGTAAGGGCCTGTGTTGATCCCTGTGTTCAGGTTTGTGTCGCAGTATGTGTCACTCTCTGTGTTTACGCCTGTGTTGTTGTATGTGTTGGCGGCACAACCTCATATTTAGTGTCGGAGAGGTATTGCGCCCAGTTCCATCAAGCCTTGAATTGCGCCACATACTCAGCCCGGCGTTTTATAAAGCGTTCGGCGAAGGCATTGGATTTGCAATAATCTTCTGTCAGGGACTTCACTTTTGCACTCACAAAACTTGAGAATGTTTCGGTTGTGACACCCTCACATGCAGCAGATGAAAGCAGCAATCCTACCAATTGCTTGTCCAATCCGTCCTGATACTCTTGCCGTAACTTCTCCCAAATTTCATCGGAAACCCTGGCCGGCTGATGATCGAGCTTTAGGCATTCGATTTCCGCAATGACAGATCGCCAAATTGGGTCCAGTGGCCAGCGAGTTCGGTTGAGGTCACAAGTGGGAGTTTTCAGTTTGAATGATCGCGACAAGATAAGAAAGCATGATCTCGCTTCCGTTAAAAAACTTTCCCATGTGCGGGGCCGAATTTTCGTATCCAGAAACTTCTTTCCCGCGCGTAGTTCAAACCGCCAAATTTCGAGAGTTCGAAAATCGTCAATTATTAAGCCGAGCCGAGACAATGCCGATTGCTCAAAGATGTCGCGCCAAAGCGAATCTCTTGACTGTAAAATCGCCTCTGATTTGTTGTATATGCACAATTGCTTGCCCGGCATCCGTCCGATGCGGACATAATTGAAAAACTCTCCCGTGCGCGTTCGTTCGATATGCTCGGAAACGTTCGCCCGAGCGTGAAAAACGATATAATCAGTATTGAGACGGTAATTATCGAGTAAAATGTCAACTGCGAAATCAGCGCGCGCAACGCGGACATCAGAGACATCAAATCTACACCCTAGCACCCGCAAGAAAGCGTCCGCTTCGGATTTCATCTTTAATGGGCCTTTGATGGCGAGGCCATGCGCGCGAAACTTTACGTGAACGCTCCATGGACTTGTTGCAGTCGCCTCACGAAACTTCCATATCAAGCCGAGAGGACCAGTGTGCGCGCGATAAGCGTATCCGCCTTGTCCACCGGACGGCTCAACAAATAGCTCGCTGCCACAAAAATTGACCGGCACAGCGCGATTATCGGCTTTGGCTAACGTCTGCGCATCACCGAGCCTTTCGAGAAAGCTTCTCGGCGGTGCGACGCGGTAAGACAATTCAAGCGTGTCGAAACCGGAATAGATAACAGGATGATCGATCATGGCATTCGATGTAGGTGCAGAGGGGGGTGGTACATGGACCCCCCTCCGAATCCTAATCATTGTCCTGACGAGGACGCGACCAGCGGACTGTCCATTCGCCGGGCTTATCTTCGAATAGCGCGAAATCTAAAGACTTTTCAAAACTGGGGTCTTCGATCCTACAAGAGATCATCGTCCGGCCTGCGTTTGGGCCGTGTCGGATGGTTTTCTCCCAACCGGACCCAACACAAACATATTCCCTCCCTTGAGGACGAAGATAAATCTTGTGAGAGGGATATGATCCGTCCAGTTCGTCGCTTTCGCGGTGCACGCGAATAGGATAGGCAAATGCAAGACTTGTTAGCGTGCCCTGTATGTCTTCGGCAGAGTCATTTTCAGACTTGCCTACATTCTTCAATGTCATGTATGATTCCTTTTGTTAGAGATGATCTTTCCTGCGCTCCGCGCAGGCACCCAAGAATTTTGTGGGTACGGAATGGAGAGATGTTGGTGCATCTCTCCATTCCTTTTATGGGACGTACCCACAAAAGCCCGGCGTCCGGGCGAGTTTCGCCGGGAAAAATCAGTCATCGTAGTCGTCTTCGTCAAATTCGTCTTCGACGTGATCTTCCGACGTGCTGTAACGGCTTCTATCCTCAAGCCAGTCTTCGAGGTCAGCGCGACGATAACGAACGGCACGAGACGATAGCTTGTGATATCTAGGGCCATCATTGCTTCTGACCCGCCAATTTGAGAGAGTGCGCGGAGACACACCGAGATACTGTGCTGCCTCGCGTTCGGTAAGTAAGTCAGACATTTCTACTCCTCATCACGAATGAAGACGTCACAAATGCTTTCGTGACGTGATGAGTAGAAAATACGCGCTAATTGGCTCGTCCGTCTCGCAACACTAGCTAGGTCATTTTCGTTAAAGCACACGTTAGTGACGAACCATGCGATTGCGGTTGATCACAACTCATACGTCAACGACTAGATGGCTGCGTACGTTGATCAACTGGGCGAATAATCGATCCCGTCTTCGATCTGATATGGTTACGAGTTTCTTTTGAGGCTACAACCTAGCTAATAACTTGGTTAGCAACGTTTATTTGGATTTTAGGAGCGCTCTTTTTAGAGCCAATTGGCTAGCATAAATTTGAGAGTATCCGAACTGTAATTGGAGCACAGTGTGGTCAATAAGCAAAAGACATTCATCGAGTTTTTGCTGATGCGCGTGATCGCTTGATAATATGCGCTCTATGCCAGTTTCAACCTCCATTCGAATGAAGTTCGATATGCCTAGCCTCTCCTGTCTCAAAACGGAGTAGCTATAAGACGCGTCTAATGGGTTTGTCGCAGCGCAATTAATATAGTCACTTATGGAATCCACAAAATCGCCTATTAGATCGTTAATATCGTCTGAGTGCGCTATAAAGCCAGACGGCTCGATATTAGAGTATTGTAGCTTTCGCCGAATATCCTCTGAAAAAATTGCGTCCGTTCTCAAGGTTCGAATAATCGGATGATCAATGTTCAGTGTGTGTTTGCTGTTCGTGAGGGCTGCCTGATATTGCTTGAAACTTGTGAGATAATCGCTGTGAACCTCATCTAAATCGTCAAGCAGGGGCTTTACAAATTCAATGTAATACTCGCGATTCTTCTTTTCATCATGCTCCAGTAACTTCAGGTACCTATCAATGACAGTTAAAATGACATCCAGCATTACGGTTGGCCTCAGTTACATGCGAAGTTCTGATAAGCAATTTCTTGTTCACGAGAAAGCCGGTTCCTGATTCCGGGAGCAGTCCCAGCCAATCACAGGCAATTTGTCTGTCTATTTAGCAGCGATTCCATCGGCATACGGTAACCCAGCGCCTGATTGAAAGGCTTATGTCCAAAAAATATGAAGCATTAGCAACGAATAAAATTATTTCTTCACCTAAACCTAGAAGGTTTCCCTCGGCCGGGGTGTGTCCTCGGAAATTTTGCGGCGCGCATAGACCGAGTCATGGATAAGGATTCATGGGGATCAATTGGTCTCATACATGCTTCAGCAAACAATATATCATCGGACTTTCCAAATGCATCCTCTTTGGCTATCAATTTTTGGCCCAATTTATGAGACCAAAATTTCGCGATTTCGCCAGCCCACCAATATTTCTCATATTTCGTCTTTTGACGCCCTGGGTCCTTTTTCGAATATCGCAGGATTGGCTCGAGCTGGGTAGAAAGATTTTCGAGGGCCTCGATTACTTCGCCGCCCCGAAACTCGTATTCAGGCAGCAAATCACTAGCTGCGAAAAACTTCCATATTCGATTTTGAGATTTGATTTCCCTCGCCATGCGAATGAATGCAACTCCTGTGCGAGCCCATTCTCGCGTTTCTTCAGTTGAAATTTGTTCGCCTGAAACTGCAAACGGAACTCTATTTTGATCCCAACGCTCTAGTTCCGAGACAATGTCGCGGACTTGGTCCATCGACTTCATGTAGTCTTCGACTAGATCTCGAGCACGTTTTCGATTTTCGTCCTTCGCAGTGTGCTTTCCCCAAAGATAGAAAGAGCCAACTTCTTCAAGAAACGCCCACAAGCGAATTTTCAGCGCCTCATCCGCTGTCATACTCTTCAGCGATTTCACGTTTCTAAATATCTCATCAATATCGTCCTCAGAATAATATGAGCATTCATTCCCTTTTACATAATCGAATCCCTTTGGCGGTGTTTTCGTCATTTGACCAACCGTAAGTTAGATTGCGGCGATGTAGGCGCGTAAAATAGATCACTAAGTGAATTGGCTACATTGTTTGCGGCCTCGCGAGCTGGACCGTCCGCCAAGTGCGCATACCGCAATGTCGTTTGGTATTGTGTATGGCCCAACAAGCGACCAACCATGACAAGCGACATACCATTTTCAATCGCTTTCGATGCATATGTATGCCGAAGGTCATGGATTCGTACATCCATGAGGCCAGCTTTTTTGCAAATCCGCTTCCATGGTTTATGAAGAAAAGCGATGGCTTGGCCTTCGATTTTCCCCTGAAAGACATAAGGGTGTTCTTGCGATCGCGGTAGATTTTCGAGCACCGCCCTACCCGCCAGTGGTAATGGAATTGACCGTTCCCCAGTTTTCGTATCCGGCAATTCAAGATGCGTCGGAGTTACATATTCCCATTTAAGGTATTGAATTTCAGAACGTCGACACCCGGTGAGGATGAGTAATCGGAATGCTGCTACGACGAAGCGTGTTTCTTCGCCGCTCTCTTCAACTTCCGTCAGAACCCTCGAAAAACGAGATAGTTCGTCGTCGGAAAGAAAACGCTCTTTTCTATGTTCTTTGTATTTTTGAACCAACCGGCAAGGGTTTGAACTCTCAGCCCGATAGCCCCACAGTTCAGCAAGATTAAACAGTTTAGAAAGGACGCTCAGGATTCGATTTCCCTGATAGGGCCGCGTCTGATATTTTCGATGCAACGCGATTATATCTGCCCGCATGACATCGCTTACCTTCATAGCACCCAACGCCGGTTTGATACCTGAGTGAATAATTGATCGGTATCCTCTCTGGGTTGCGGGCTTTAGCCGTGTAGCAACATGCTCTTCAACGAAACGGTCGCATAATTGTGAAATTGTTGGCGTTAGCCTCTGTTTGCGTCTCACTTCCGCAGGATCGTTTCCCGTCGCAACGTCGCCTAGTAATTCACGCGCTTTCAGCCGCGCCTGATCGGGTGACACTTGCCCCATGACGCCTATTTTTGCCCTGCGCGTCCGCCCACCCAAACGATATTGAACGAAGAATGTCTTTCGGCCCTTGGGCGACACCCGCAAACCGAAGCCCCTTAACTCACCGTCCCAAACAAGTTTTTCGGATTCTGAGGCCTTAATAGCGTCGACCCGAATTTTCGTGAGCTTCATCGCAAACAACTCCGAAACGCGCTCCAAAACTTGGAAGCAATTTGGAAGCAGATTCGCGTGAATCACAGCGCATATCTGCGCATGTCAGCGAACATCATTATGGAAATAATGTCAAATGAAACAATGCCTTAGAGTTACATGGCGTTAGTCAGCGTTCTACAGAGTTGAGCCAAATATTTTTCTGTTAATCAGCTTGTCACTGGTTCGAGTCCAGTTCGGGGAGCCATTCCTTTCCATGTTGGATTTCCTTTCAAAAGGTTAGGCGGCAAGATAATCGCGTGCTGTTGCAAGGGATCGATAAGTGGGACTTTTTCATCCTTACGGTCGACCTTACTCAGCAGCCATAGCGTCTTTAACCGGCTTTGTTTGATCTCGTTTACACGCTTAGTATTCAAGAGCTTAAAGAGATCCGTGTAAGGTAATGGCGGTCATTTGCGCCGTGCTGAACCCGGCCTCTATTAACCGAACTATAGCCGCTTCTCTCAAACCGCGCCGGCAGAAAAGCGCGGCGCGCGGACCATAGCCCAGAGCATAATTGTCACCGCTTTACGCTCAAGAAACGCCCCCTTGACTCATGCAAACCGATAAGAACAAAATAAGAACATTATGTCACGCATTGCAAGTCAAATACACGCTGTGGGGAGCGGTTTAGAAGCGTTTTTCCCTAAGAATCATGGGGTTCTAACCCTTGCTGGCGAAATCCAGCTTGCCCGCGGGCGGGTCCATGAGGTTCTGGGCGCCGGCGCTGACATGTTCGCGGTTCTGGCGGCGGCGCAGGCAAAAAGTCCCATCATCTGGACTGGGCGCGTGGGCGATGTGGAAACGCTGGCGCCGACATGCCTACAGGATTTTATCGATCCCGCCCGTGTGATCGTCGCCTCTTGCGTCACGCGCGGCGAAGTCTTGTGGACGACGGAACAGGCGCTGCGTCTGCCGGGGGCCGCGTGCGTTATCACAGAACTTGATGACGGGCCTGACCTCAAAACAAGCCGGCGGTTGCAGATTGCAGCTGAAGAGGGCGGCGCTTTGGGGATCCTGCTGATTTCAGCGCGCGCGCAAACATCGGCTGCGCAAACCCGCTGGCGTTGCGACCCCTGCGCCGATGAAGACGTTCCGTGGGTCTGGCGACTGATCAAAGATAAAAACGGGCGCTCAGGCGCCTGGCGGGTTGGGTGGTCAACAAATAGCGGGAGAAGCGATGATGCGCCGGGTCTTGTCCTTATGGCTGCCGCGTCTGCCGCTTGATCGGCGCGTGCGTATAGGCGATCCGCGAACGGAAGGTCCGTTCGCGATTATCACTGAGAGCAAGAATGCATGGCGGCTTGCGCATGTTAATAACCAGGCGCGCCGCGCTGGCGTCAGCGAAAGTATCTCTCTGGCGGACGCGCGCGCCATTTGCCCCGACCTCTTAACAGAGCCTCACGACCGGGTTCGCGAGGCCGCACTCTTAAGGACGCTTTGGCGTTGGGCGGATTGCTTGTCCCCGCGCATCGCCATTGATCCGCCTGACGGACTGCTCCTCGATATTGCCGGCTGCGCGCACCTTTTCAACGGCGAAGAGAAGATGGGAGCTCATGCGCGCCAACGCCTTGGCGACATGCAGATCGTCTCACGCATTGGGATCGCCGACACGAAAGGCGGCGCGCGCGCTCTGGCGCGGTTCGCTTCGGAAACCATCGCGATTGCGCGACCAGGCGAGACCAATGAGGCGTTAAGCCCCCTGCCCATCGCAGCGTTGGACATCGATCATCATATCGCTGTCGAACTCGCCCGCACGGGGCTCAAGACCATCGGTCAGCTATACGACATAAAATCAAGCGAGCTTGCGCGGCGATTCGGGCTTGATCTCACAAAAACCCTTGGCTGCTCTCTCGGATATGAACCAGACCCCATAACCCCGATTGCGGGGGAACCCGTTTATGCAGCACGAATGACATTGCCTGAGCCAATAGGATACAAATCTGATCTTGAAGGTGTCTTGAAACGCCTTGCAGGTTCTGTGTGCGAAAGACTTCAAAAAAATCAGAAAGGCGCGCGGCATTTCACTTTAACGGTGCGCTGCGTCGATACTGGCGATCATGAGCTTAATATCGGTTTCGCCCATCCCTGTTCTGAGCCCGGGCTTATCCTGCAGCAATTTACTCATCCGATCGACAAGCTAAAAATCGAATTTGGCGCCGACTGGTTTCGTCTTGTCGCGAACCATACCGATCCTTTGCAACCGCGTCAGGCTGCGCTCGGTCAGGACGCGAAAGAAGCCGAGAAGGTGAACCGGATCATCTCGACCCTCGGCAACCGTATCGGGTTTGACCATGTAAGAAAATTTGCAAATCGCGAAAGCAATCTGCCGGAGGGTGAATTTAGACACACGGAAGCTGTCGACAAAGATGCTGACCTGATCTGGACACGCACGCGCGACAAGCGCCCTTTACGACTTTACAAAACACCCGAACGCTTACGCGCCCTTGAACCGGGTCGACCGCCCAAGCAATTTGAGTGGCGCCGCAATTCATACACGACAAAATCAGCGACAGGACCGGAACGCTTAACGCCAGAATGGTGGGTGGAAGGCGATATGAGGACGCGCGATTATTGGACGGTGCAGACGACAGAGGGTCCGCGCCTGTGGCTCCTTTCTTACCCAGGCAGTGAAGATCCGGATTGGTTTATCGCTGGACGCTTCCCATGAGTTATGCAGAACTTTTCGTCACCAGCAATTTTACTTTCCTCACAGGCGCCTCCCATGCGGAAGAGCTGGTTTCACGCGCTAGTGAACTCGGCCTCGGCGCTGTCGCTATTACCGACAAGAACACGTTTGGTGGGATTGTTCGCGGCCATGGCGCAGCGAAGGGCCTCGGGGTCCGCTATATTGTCGGTGTGCGTCTTGTTTTAACCAACGGCGTGGAAGTTCTCGCCTATCCCAAAACCCGTATCGCCTTTGGCAGGCTTTCCCGCCTTCTTACTATCGGTAAGCGCCGCACCATGAAAGGCGAATGCGAACTTCACCTCAATGACCTTCTTGAATGGTGCGAAGGCAGCATTCTTGTTCCTATTCGTGCGCCTGAATTTATGGAAACGGTCAAACCTTTAGCCAATACTTTTGCAGACAATGTCTTTATTGGCCTTGTCCCGCACTATGATGGCGCAGATCAAGAGCGGTTCGCGACGCAAGCCACGCTGGCGGAAAATGCGGGGGTCCCCATCGTCGCCCTTGGCGATGTGCTCATGCATGAAGGCCGGCGCATTCGTCTCGCCGATGTTCTTTCCTGCATCCGGGAAAAGACAACTATCGACAGGCTCGGCCGGCTCGCCCAACCGAACGCAGAGCGGCGACTAAAATCCGAATTCGAGATGCGGCGACTTTTCAAAGATCATCCTGAAGCGATCGCCAATACCTGGGCGATCGCCGAACAATGCGTTTTTTCGTTAGATGAACTTAAATACGAGTATCCGGACGAAATCGCCGATGGGATGGAGCCGAATGAGCGCTTGCGTAAATTCACTGAAGAAGGGCTTGTGCGCCGCTACCCGGACGGGCCTTCCTTGAAAGTGCGGGCAATGGTCGAAAAGGAACTGGGGCTCATCGCCGAGCTTGATTATGCGCGATACTTCCTGACCGTTCATGACATTGTCGCGTTTGCGCGCTCCCAAAACATTCTCTGCCAGGGTCGCGGCTCGGCGGCGAACTCCGTTGTCTGCTATGCTCTTGGCGTCACGGAAGCTTCGCCAGAGACCATCACCATGGTGTTTGAACGCTTCATTTCCGAAGCGCGCAATGAACCGCCGGATATAGATATTGATTTTGAACATGAGCGCCGCGAAGAGGTCATTCAGCATGTCTATCAAAAATACGGCCGCCATCACGCCGGGCTATGTTCAACGGTCGTCCACTACCGCACCCGCCGGGCCATTCGTGAAGTGGGCAAAGCGATGGGCCTTTCCGTTGACGCGGTCACGGCGCTTTCAAGCCAGGTCTGGGGCGTTTCAAGCTCAGGGCTTGGCGATGAGCGCGCCAAAGCGGCTGGACTCGATATTCAAGACAGGCGCTTAAAGCTGACGCTAGAACTCACCCAAGAGATTATAGGCTTTCCCCGTCACCTTTCCCAACATGTGGGCGGTTTCGTCATCACCCGCGGGCGTCTTGATGAGCTTTGCCCGGTTGAAAACGCAGCGATGGAAAACCGTACGGTCATCGAATGGGACAAGGACGATATCGATACGCTTGGCATGCTGAAGGTCGACCTGCTCGGCCTCGGCATGCTGACCTGCCTGCGCAAGAGTTTTGACCTCTTGAAGACGTGGAAGGGCGAGCGGCACACAATCGCCAGCCTGCCAGCGGAAGACGCGGAAGTTTACGATATGCTCTGCCGCGCTGACACTATCGGCGTCTTTCAGGTCGAGTCCCGCGCCCAGATGAATTTCCTACCACGCATGCGCCCGCGGAACTTCGAAGACCTCATTGCCGAAGTCGCCATAATCCGTCCGGGGCCCATCCAGGGCGATATGGTGCACCCCTTTATTCGGCGCCGGCGCGGAGAAGAGCCGGTCTCATTCCCGTCGGAAGAATTGCGCGAAGTGCTGGAACGCACCTATGGAGTGCCGCTCTTTCAGGAACAGGCGATGCAAATTGCAATCGTGGCCGCCGGTTTCTCCCCTAGCGAAGCTGACCGTTTACGCCGCGCGCTCAACGGGTTTCGTCGCGAGGGCGCGGTTGAAGACTTTAAAACCCTTTTTCTCGAAGGCTGCCTCGCGCGCGGCTATGAACCGCAATTCGCTGAAAACTGTTTCAAACAGCTTGAAGGCTTTTCCAGTTATGGTTTCCCAGAAAGCCATGCGGCAAGCTTTGCGCTTCTTGTTTACGCCTCCTCCTGGATAAAATATCATCATCCGGAAGTTTTTTGCTGCGCGCTTTTGAACGCCCAGCCGATGGGGTTTTACGCCCCGGCCCAGATCGTCCGCGATGCACGCGAGCATAAAGTCAACGTTCTGCCCGTCTGTATTGAGCGCAGCTATTGGGACAATGTGTTGGAGCCCGACGGCGCCGGCGCCCTCGCCGTACGTCTCGGCTTTCGGCAAATCAAAGGCTTCGCTGAAGAAGACGGGCATTGGATCGCCGCCGCCAGAGGCAATGGCTATCGCTCGATTGATGCAGTGTGGCGGCGCGCCGGTCTTTCCCGGCGGGCGCTGAGCAGGCTCGCCGGCGCCGACGCCTTCGCAGGGCACGGGGTTTCGCGCCGCGAGGCCCTGTGGGCGGTCAAAGCCCTTAGCGGCGACAAGCCGCTCCCTCTTTTCGAACAGGATGGCGAAGGCCTGCCGGAGATGGCCGCGCCGCTTCCCCTTATGGAGCTTAACGAGCAAGTCTTCGAAGACTATGTCGCAACGCGCCTGACTTTACGCGAACATCCGGTGTCGCTTTTACGCTCCGAGATCGGATCGTTTTTAGGGGCGAATGACTTACGCGAAGCGCCTAACGATCAATGGGTCCGCGTCGCCGGGCTCGTCATTACTCGCCAACGGCCGGGCACCGCAAGCGGCGTTATCTTTCTGACCCTTGAAGACCATACAAGCGTCGCCAATGTCATCGTCTGGCCGAAAGTCTTTAAAAAATTCCGCAAAGAGGTCATGACCGGTCGACTCTTGCGCGTCCATGGCCGTCTGCAACGCGAAGGTGTCGTCACCCATATTATTGCAACACGCATCGACGACCTATCCTATATGCTTGACGCGCTCGGCGACCCGACATTCGCCGGCGGCCAGGTCGAACACGCCCGAGACAACGCCGATGAAGCCAAACGGCCGGTTCATGAATATGCCGGCGGGCCAAAAAGCAAAAAGCGAGCGCCTGTCGGTGAAACGATCACCGCCGAACTCCAGCGCGCCCAAATCGCCCGGCGCACCGCTGGCGCTCGTCACCCGCGCGAGCAAGCAAAAAAACTTTTTTACAGCCGTGACTTTCATTGAAAAGATGCGGAACGCCCCCGCGTCACCAGCACAGCCAGTCCGGGTCCTCGAAGCGAATGCGGGCATAGCGGCGGCAGCGCCCACGCCCGCGCCCGTCCCGGCAGGAACCAACGATAAGGCGAGCACTACGATGACCGGATTATCCTCTTTCCGGACGTCAGCTTTTTCGATAAAGATTTTTTAAGTTGGGGAATTTAAAGGTATTTTAGAATGCCACATTCCGTTCCCGCGGAATAACAATCAGTTCGCGTGACAGGTGATTGCGCGTTCCATGGGTGCCGACGCAAAAGGGCGGCATTTTTTCCTGAAATGCCCATGTTTCATTGGAATCTGTTGTGGGCTTGGGTATGAGTATATGTGAATTTACCCATCGTAAACGCGACCTTATCGGGAAAAAGCCTATTACTCTTCATTATAAGGAGTATTATATTGACTGACAGAAAACCGCCGGCAGGGAAACGGGCTAATGGCGATTTTCCTGCCGGCGGTTTTCTGTCATAACTCATTGACATCATTACTTAATTCAAGGACGTGGCCGCTCTTCATTCTTAATTGGATTGAGCGCGTGTAATTGATGTCGCGCAATGGATTATCCTCCAATACGAGGAAACTAGCCTCAAACCCATCTTTTAGCTCACCGATTTTTCGATCTGGAAAAACGGTATTAGCACAATTAGACGTCCACATGTTCAACAGCGTTCGGTTGTCAAATACTTCAAGGCGCGCCAAATGTTCGACTTCTCCACGCGAGGTGTCTTGGACATTGTCGCTTCCAACCGTGAGTTCTACGCCAGCCCTATGAAGTCGCACCAAATTGTCCCGCTGTGCATCAATCGTAGCGGCGTATCTTTCCGGCGACCGTTCCTCGAAACGCTTTGCCACAGAAAGCGTCGTTATGAGTTGCGCCTCGGTCTCTTTTGCCAGCGCAATTGTCCCATCGGTGATCCTCATCGGATCGCTGTGCGATGGCAAGTGCGCGATTATGTCTGCACCGGCCTGTAAAGCGGTCGCCATATCAAAGTCGGTTTCGACGTGAACCGCGACACGAAGACCTTCCGAATGCGCCAGTTGGACTACTTCAGGCAAAAGGACAGGGTCAAGACCGCGGCTGCCGTAAAAGCCAGGATTACTTTTTCGAGTTTCGTATTCCTCCGAATACAAAAGCATAACTTTCACAAAATCTGGTTTTTCTGCAAGGATTAGCTTCCACTTCTCCCGTAATTCGACAAGCGTATCAGCCTCGAAATAGCCCTTGTCAGGCATCATATCTTTGGTGAATTCCGGATAAGCGCCGTAGCGACCCATCAATGTCTCACGAAGGCGGCGGGGGTGACCGCCCGCCCCAGTCAGTCCGTTGTTGGCAAACACGACATCGATGGAGTTTGGGTGGTTGAGCAAATCCGCAATTTGGCTGCGATAGAATGCGAACGAGCCCGGCATCATCGCATAGAACACGCCATCCTCAAGGTATTGTTGCACTGTTTCTTGGACGCCATCGGCGCTGCCGCCGATATTGTGATTATGCCCCTCGCAGAATGGCGGAACAACAAAGCCTCCTTCTAGGTCAATGATTTTTTTTGCTTCACGGCGGCGATTCGAAAATCTCAGAATCCCGCTCTCGACATAACCGGTTCGCCCCTCGAAGCTTGCGCCATTAAACCATAGCCCGTTGTCAAAGCGATATTCCGATATTTGCGGTTCATCGGTTGTGCAGGCCATCACTGAAATGGTCGGGAGAAGCAGCAATCCCCGCCGCAAGAATTGAAGCAGCAACCCACGCCATCCTCGGCCGTGGCAATGCGGCGTCATCTTTGCGTGTTCCCTCGCGAACTCGTCACGGGGTGAGAACGATTTCTCTTTCATTGCCTTTTTACCTCTCTTTTTCCAACATGAGTTCATCTTTTATTACGCTCGGTACACGTTCAAAACGCACCGCTGAGAACCAAAGCCACATTGGCGCCGGCGCGGCGATCACGGTTTTCTTGAAAACGAACCGGCGACAACGATCGGAGCCCTGAAAAGACGGTTCGATCGCGTGTTTCGATGCGGTTCAATAGATTGCCAAACCGCAGTTCGACTTTGACGCCGCGGATGCGGGTCGTTTCGATGAAGGCGTTGAGTTCGATCCCCTCATCTAGACGAACGGTTTCATCAATTCCGAAAAAGTCGTCAGGACCGCTATCCGATGCGCCCACCCCCCAAGCCACGCCGGCACTTTTGAAATCCTGTCGGAATTCAATTGAATAATTCCAGGGACGTTCGCTCGAGAGACGGCGCCTTATCCCGGTAACAGGATCAGTCGCTACCGACCCTTGAATATATGCGTTCGTTTCAATCCGGACATTATCGAGTCCTACGGCGGCCAGCGTCGCCGTCAGATCGACTTCGCCGCCCCATCTTTGACCATCGCCAATATTGCCGGGCGCCTCGAAGATGCCGCCGAGTGGAAGCAGGTCTTGAACATCGTCAATCCACTCATGAAATCCGCCAACGGTTAAAACACCGAACTCGCCAAACCGTTTTTCGGCCGAGGCGCGAAAGCTCCACGTCCGTTCCGGCTGCAAATCAGGATTCCCGAAATCGATATCGTTGTCGTCGAAATTTGTTGCACTGATGAATTCATCGAAATTGAGTTGCGCCACGCGGCGTTCACCGCGTAAGCGAAGCTGAACTCCGGACTTTAGATTGTGAGTGACGGCCAGAGTCGGTTTCGGATAAACGAAGCTTCGCTCATTCTCAAAGTCGCCGGTCTGTCGAATTTTTGAAAGTTCAAGCGCGAAACCAGTTTCGATCGTCATGCGTTTCGTCGCTTGCCAAGAATCAATAATGAAAGATTCTGTCCGCAGCTCAGATACGCGGGAATCGGCGCCATTGATCGGTATTTCGCCGCCATTCACCGTGAACGTTGCATCGCTATCGACGAAGTTCAAAACACTCTCGGCGCCGAATTGGATTTGATGGCTGTTCCAGTGCGACCAGCCTAACTCGAGCCGCGCGATGCCTTCGCCGCGATTTTCGTCGAAAGCGAATACGTTTTGTGTTGTGCTTTCATCGTGCGCGTCGATGGAGAGTTCGGACACGCCTTCGCCGTCCACGTAATTAAGTAAGAAAACAAGCTTGCCGGTCAAGTCGCGCCCGACTTTCGCCTCTGCATCAATGGACGCTTCGAACTGGAACTCGTCCTGTCGAAACGCCTGATCGAAAAGGGACAAACGTTCGCTTGCGACCTGCGTCCTCACCGAACGTTCAGATGTCGCAAACTCTTCGTCTGTGACCTGGACATTGGCGCGCACAACCCTATCGGGGCTCAGCGGCGTTTCCGTCGTAACGGCGCCGGACCAAAAAGCAAAGACACCCGTCTCCAATTCCTCGCGGTTTTGGGGCATTGTTTCCGAAACAAGGTCTTCCGGACCGCGCTCGCGCCAACGGACCGCGAAGCGTTCGGCGGCCAGCGTCATGTCAGTGGACCCGAACTTATTTGAGAATGCAGCCTCGGCGCGAGGCGTTAATCTTCCGCCATCGTAGTCAGCGACCGCTTCCCAGGAGACACTGCGCGCACTTTCTTCATCTTGCCTGAGTACAATGTTGACGACAACGCCTTGGACCCGAGCCTCGAGCGCGCCAGTTGCCCCCCTGATGACCTCTATACGGGAAACGCGTTCTGCGGGAATTCGCTTCAAAAAATTAGTTAGCGTACCCGATTTGCTGCTCGGTCGTTCTCCGTTAATCAGCACGTTTCCGGCGTTTGCGCCGAAACCTCGAAGATCGTCGCCGTCGTCCAACCGAAACCCTGGCACACGCTGGACCATTTCAAGGGCGGTAACCGGACGGTAGATCGCGAAGAATTCCGGCTCGTATACGACGGTGGTATCGGCCGGAATAACTTTAAGCAGCTCATTCTCTTTTTCGATTGTTGGCGCAGCATGCGCCTTGGTTCCAAAGGCCGCACAGGCTGCAATACTCAAAATCGCCAGACTAGATCTGGGTCGTAGCTGCTCACAGGTCTTTGCGAGTTTTTTTATCCATAGCTGTTTCACAACGCGGCCTTTGCGCTGATCGGGTTTCGGTTTGGCGGCGCAAAACGCTTTTGAGGGCGTCGCTGGCAGCGACTGCCGAAATA
This sequence comes from Pseudomonadota bacterium, assembly GCA_039819405.1. GTDB lineage: Bacteria > Pseudomonadota > Alphaproteobacteria > Caulobacterales > Parvularculaceae > Hyphococcus. Next base: position 92,669 of record JBCBSB010000004.1, read on the forward strand.
CACCTCTCAAAGCAGCGTGGTAGAAAACTCGACAAACGGCATGAATTGCGACCTGAACGGCGCTATCGCACTGATAACCGAACGCTTGCGAGGCCGAAGCCATTGCTCTGTTGAACTAAGGCCAGCGTGAAGGCCGAACAACTAGGGCGCGGCCGCCAGTACGTGGTGAGGTTACGAAAAGATTCCACGGTAAACGGTGAAAACGACCCGGCGAAACGCCTAATTCGCGGGTTCAACACGATGCGTGATACCGATAAACTATGGCCATAGATTCTATCGCAAAAGGACCGCTCTATGGATTTACCTAAAGCCAAGGCTTTTTTGCGGTCAGAATACTGGCTCGTGTTATTAATATGGGGCGTTTACGCAACAACTGAGCTTCTACTGTTCCCAGCGTTCGCCCCCGTAAGCTGGTCCATTAATATCAATGGACAGTCGGTTTTTGTTTTGCTTTATCAGGCAGTGATCGCATTGCTTATCGCTTTCCCAGTCGCCGACGCCTTACTATCCCAGCAGCGTTACATTGCATTTGCCGGGGTCACGCTCGGCGTACTCGCAGCTTCGTCCCTCTTGCTCGAATTTTTCCTTGATCCGCTGCTATTCGGCAGCAGGATCATACCTGCAGCAACCTACATTACGATCCTCGAAGCGGCAGGTGTTACGCTTCTCCTAACAGCGGTCAGGCTATTATTGAACCGCTACCAGACCGAGCAACGGCTCGCGATCTTGCAACGGGCGAACGCCGAAGCAGAGCTTGAAAACCTAAGGGGACAGATTAATCCACACTTTTTGTTCAATGCACTGAATAATATATACTCACATGCCCTCCATCATTCCGACAAAACGCCCAACCTTATACTCAAGCTGTCTGATATGCTTCGATATACGACTTATGATTGCAGCGACGAGACAGTCCCTATAGAGAAGGAAATCGCTTTCCTGTCAGACTACTTGGAAATCCAAAAGATGGCGCTCAACGGGCGAGGGATGGCGAGCTTCAACGTAAACGGTGATGCAACTGGGAAGCGCATCTCACCTTTTTTGCTGATTCCGTTTGTGGAAAATTGTTTCAAACACAGTCTAGATACGATGGATAATGGCATTGATATTCAGATAATGCTTGAATTTGTTGACGGTCGCGTTCGACTAAGTTGCTCAAACACATTTTGTCCTGCAACTGAGATTGAAAGAAAGAACAAATCAAACGGCCTTGGTGAAGCTAATGTCCTGCGAAGGCTTCAACTCTTGTTCAACGATGATTTTACCTTCCACAAATCTGTTGATTGCGATAGATATCGCATTACCCTTGAATTGCCGATCCAGTCATGAATTTACTTGCATGCGCTATTATCGAAGATCAGCGTCCCGCCCAAAAGCTATTGGAAAAATACATTGCCGATGCCGATTACCTGGAGCTGGTCGGCGTCTACAGTTCGGCAGCTGAAGCAGCGCATTCGCTTCCCGCGACATGCGCAGATATCCTGCTCCTGGACCTCCACCTTCCCAAGATGGACGGTTTCACCTTTCTAAAAGCTTTAGCGCGCCCTCCTCTAGTCATTGTAACGACGGCTGACACGGATCAAGCCCTAGAGGGCTACGTCCACAATGTGGTCGACTACTTGTTGAAGCCCTTTTCGTTCGAACGGTTTCTTCAGGCTATTGAAAAGGCTCGTCCGCGCCATGGCGGGGTTTCCTCCGGCGCGAGCCAATTGGCTGGACAATCGGGAAGCAAAGACCTTTTCGTTAAAAGCAAAGGCGAAATTCACCGAATTCCAATCGAGGAAATCGAATTTGTTCGGGCAGATAACGACTATGTCGAAGTCTTCACATCGACAGCAAAATACTTTTTTGCAAGCACCTTAAGCGCGCTCAAAAACGAGCTGCCGGATCACTTGTTCGTTCGCGTTCACAAGTCTCACATCGTCAATATTCGACGTATAACTCGTATCGTTGGAGCAGAAATCTACGTAGGCGGAACGACAGTGCCAATGGGAAGAAGCTATCGCGAGGGTTTCCTGATCAAGATCGGAGCAAAGTAGTAGAAACGAACATGGTTGAGAAAACGATTGCTAACGCCAAAAGACGTACGTATTTTATACAGAACAAATATACTGCAGATGTTGGCCGAAGAACAGAAAAGCTTATATCCGATAGCTTTATTGATCCCTTGATGTCGCTGATTGGCGCATTTGCGACATTATCTCGGAGAATTGATCACGGCCGACGTTATGGCTGACGATGCCCCAGTCTTCGGCGATCTTCCCGTTCTCGAAACGATAGGTTGCCAAGCAGGACGCGGATACCTGCGCTCCGTCGCGGACACCGATGAAAGACTGACGCACACAGACGCGGTCATCCTGCTCGATGAAATCCAGGGGGTCATTTCGAAACCCTCAAATCCCACCAACATCTTCCGAACGCCCTCGACGCCAACAGGCCACTCTCCTGCACCTTGGATGCTAGCTCGCCCATTTCAGTGAAACCGTCGGCTTTTGCGACATAGTACTCTTTAGCGTCGCTTTCCTCTAAAATGATTTGGATTTCACTCATAATCCGCCTCTCCTAACTTTTCTGATATCCGCCGAAGTCGCGCACCGGGCTCCACTCGGGCTGAATATCTGGCAGCGGATCGACAAGTGTTGCGTACTCGCCCGCGCCATAGACCGGGTTGCCGTTCATGACGGTGAACTCCGCTTCGACAGACTTCAGATCTTCGTTGGCGACATCCAGGTAAGGTGCATTGAGAATTGCAAAATCTGCATACTGACCGGGCTTCAGACGACCTTTCAGACGTTCTTCCTGACTAAACCAGGCGGAGCCTACCGTGTAGTGGAACAACGCTTCCTCACGGGAAAGCCGATGGCGCTTTCCGTGAAGTTCAGCGCCGCCAACGGACTTGCCCGTGGTCGCCCAATAAAGCGCCGGCCAGGGATTATAGCTCGCAACCCGCGTGCCGTCCGTGCCGAGACCTAAGGGAACGCCCGCCTCGATGACATCGCGCATCGGCGGCGCATTGCGCGTCGCCTGCTTTCCATAGCGCTCAAGAAAATACTCGCCCGCATAGGCCATACGCGCCTGCATGGCGATGCCGCCCCCAAGCGCTTTGATGCGCTGAATGGTCGGGCGCTTCAGCGTCTCGCCATGGTCGAAGGCCCAGCGCACGCCGCCGAAGCCGTCGCGCCCCTCCGCGACTTCGAGCGCATGCGCCTGTTCGAAAACATCAAGGATGTTATTCACGGACTCATCATAGGTGGCGTGGATTCTGAGCGGCCAGCGGTTTCGAAGCAGGTGGCGCGTGACCGCGAGTAGCTGCCTGTCCCAGTTCTTCCGGCCCCAGAGATCAGGACGCTCGGCCAGAAAGTTCTCATAGTCGCCGGCGGCCCAGACAAGGAATTCGCCGCCACCCTCTACTTCGTATCCATGTAGAAGACCATTCGCGCGGTTAACGCCGGCCTGCCAATCCGCCGTCCAGGTTTCGAATTCCGCGAGTTCTTCGCCTTTACTTTGGGGAAAGAGATATTTTGAGACGCGCATGGAGAGATCGCCTGATTGCGCGAGCACCTCCGACCCGGCGTAGTCTTCCGGGAAATGATGGCCGCCGCCGCCGGCGTCGATGACGGAGGTAAGACCGAACCGATTGAGTTCGCGATAATAGTGTCGCGTAGACAAAGCCTGGTCGTCTTTGGACAGAGGCGGCAGCGCGCCAATAGAGCCGTATAGCAGGTCCGGGTTCGGCTCAGCATGAAGAATGGCGCCGCCGTCAGGCGTAAACTCATAGCGCGTGCCGGCGGGCGCTTCCGTTTCAGGGTTTAGGCTGCGGACTTCGACAGCCTTCCGGTTGAGAAAGCCCTGGCTGTAAAGAAATAAAACATAGACCGGCGTGTCAGGCGCTGCTTCCGTCAGTTCCGCCGGCGTCGGCATGCGTTTCTCCGCAAACTGAAAAGGCGACCAGCCCCCGATGACGCGAACCCATTGACCGTCCGGGGTTTTCGCCGCCGCTTCACGGATCATCTCTAGGCCGCGTTCCAGCGAGCCGAGCCCATCCCATCTAAGTTCGGTTGCATAGAAACGGCCGGCGCGGGTCGGGTGCTGGTGGCTATCATTCAGTCCCGGGATGACCGTTCGACCGCCGGCGGAAAGAACTCGTGTCGCGCGTCCTCTCAACGCAGTGATGTCAGCGTTCGAACCGATCGCCTGGATAAGCCCGTTTTTGACCGCGAGCGCTTCGGCTCGCGGCTGCGACGGATCCTGCGTGATGATCATCCCGTCGGTCAGGATCATATCCGGCGCGCCGGAAAAGAAGTCTTGCGCAAAAGCGCGCCCCGCGCCGAGCGTTATAGCGGCGCCCGACAGCGCCAAAAGTCGGCGCCGGGATAGCTGCGTCAAAGCGGAAAATGAGTCATGCGCCATATGAAGTCTCCTCTTTAAAAACTAAATGCGACAGTAAACTCGGCGAAGTCGACAGGATTGTCCGGGCCCGTCTCCTGAATAAAGCGCTGCGGCTCCGAATGGGTGTAAAGCAGACTCAGGAAGATGTTTTCAGTCGCTTCCCACTCGGCGCCGACGGATACCGATACGTCTACGAAGCGCGCGTCAGAACCAAGCGGCGCCCGGACCAGATTACCGGGCGGCCCGTACACCCCGTCAGCAGTTTCAAGCCGCCAGAAGAAGTTGGCATCAATGAAGACAAGCAGGTCGTCCCGCGGTCGCGCCCGCAGATAAGGGTGAATGTTGAAAAAGTTGCCGGGCCCCAAGAGCGCATTCTCGGAAAAGTAGCTCCCCCGCGGATAAAGAGCATTGAAGGTTTCAAGCGTACCGTCGCCGGGATCGGAATCGCCCGAGGCGATATTCGTCGACAGCATAATCTCCGGCGACCAGCGGGCGCCCTCAAAGCGATAGCCGGTGTTCGCGGCGATGGTCCATGCGGAGACATCGTTCGCGCCTTGCTCGCCGAACTGATAGATCGCTTCCCAGTCCCAGAACCAGCGCCCGCTATCGCCGAAGACGCGGGCGCCGAGGGAGTGCCGGCGCTCAATTGCTATTCCTTCAATCGTCTCGCGAGCATCGAATTCCGCGTAAAGATAATAAAGATCGACCTCGCCGAGCGGCGCCGGACCGGTGGCGTAGAACCCGGCGAGCTCGCGGCCTTCATTGCGCCCGTCGTTGAAAACGCCGCCGATATCGACATCGACGAGTCTTAATGCGAATGCGTCGAGGTCCCACGCGCCGGCTTTGAAACGCGCCCGTGCGCCGTCCCAGGTGCGCCGCACGTTGGTGCCGTCGCGGACCGCGACCAGCCGCTGCGAACCGAGGCGGATTTCCTGTCGCCCGAACCGGAGATATGAGTTTTCAGGGCCGAATTCGATGAAGCCTTCCTGCAGGTCGAGGTCGTTGCGCTCGATGGGAGTAATCTCGCCGCCTTCCTGCAGCGCACTGACGACCGATGCGCGCGCGCGCAACCAAGACGCTGCTTCCGCGTCGGCTGTGATCCGCGCCCGCTGAGTCCAGAACCAGCCGGCGTCTTCACTCTCGGCGTCATATTCGATCGCCGACAAATAGGTCGCGCGTTCGCGCAATTGCCCACTGAAGTGAAGCCAGAAGGATTTTTCCTCCTCAGGCGGCGCGTCTGGAGTATGGATATGAGATTGCGCCTGCGCCGAACCGATTACGGCGAAAACGCCGGCAAGAAGCGGTATGAAATTATGGCATGCGGGCATGGCGAACTTGCGCGGTTTAAGGTTCGTCAGCGTTGGCGGCGGCGCTCAAGACCGACAATTAGTGCGGTCATCAAAACCAATAAATGACCGCAGTTCTGAAGACGCCGGCGGAAACAAGACGTTCCGCCGGCGTTAGAGATTTAGTTCCCGCCTTCGGAGGCGCCGAACATCGTCTTTGCGTAGAGAACGCCAAGGCCATAGGCGCCGCCGTGCTCCTTCACGATTTCATTCGCTTCGACGTAGGTTTCCGACCGAGCCCAGTCGCGCTGCAGCTCAAGAAGATACTGCATGGAGGTGATGGGCTTTGCGCCAGCCTGCACCATGCGCTGAACAGCATCATTGTGGATTTCCTTTGACATGCCGCCGGATGCGTCCGTGATGAAATAGACGTCATAGCCTTGCTCCAACGCAGACAGCACCGGGAAGACTCCGCAGACTTCCGTCCAGAGGGCGGCGATGACAAGTTTTTTGCGCCCGATCTCGTTCACGCGTTCGGTGACGCGTTTGTCTTCCCATGTATTCATCGTTGTACGGTCAATCGGCGTCTGCTCTGGAAAAACGGCCCGTACCGAGGGGAAGAGCGGACCGGAAAACGTCGTTTCCGCAACTGTGGTCAGAATCGTCGGCACTTTGAACAGCTTCGCCGACTTAGCTACTTGCGTGACATTACTAATGAGCAGGTTTGTTTCAATCGAGTTCGCCGCAAAAGCCATCTGCGGCTGATGATCGATTAGGATAAGGGTGTGGTTTTCGGGATTCAAAAGCTCGCCCGACGGCGTCGGCTTCGCCCTTTGGGCATATGCCGATGGAGCTGACAAGACGAGCGCGACAATCGCCATCGCCATAAGAAGGGCGATTGAGACATGTCGCTGGCGGGTTGCAACTGCTTCAGTCATAAAATTCTCCTTTTCTGCTCAAATCGTTTCAGCGCACGCATTCACTGCTAAACTCCGTCGGCGGTTGTTTAAGCCGCCAACGGCAAATCGAAGACAAGGATCTCTGCATCCTCACCATCGGAAATTCCTATCGAGGAGACGTTTGCGATTTGCGCGCCGTCTCCCTGATCCAATCGCTCGCCGTTCACAAATACGCCGCCGCGCGCGACTTGGACCCAGGCCGTCCGATCAGGATTAAGATCGAGCGCCGTTTTTTCGCCGCCGTCGAAAAGTCCGGCGTAGAGATTGACGTCCTGATGAATAGTGACGGAGCCGTCGCGCCCGTCCGGCGAACCAACCAACTTCAACCGACCGCGTTTGTCATCGGCGGTATAATTTTTTTGCTCATAGCTCGGCGCAAGGTTCTGCGTTTCCGGAACGATCCAGATCTGCAGAAAGTGCACCGGGTCCGTCTTGGAATGATTGTATTCGGAATGAGCGACGCCTGTTCCGGCGCTCATGCGCTGGACGTCGCCGGGCCGGATCACCGACCCTGTCCCGATCGAATCTTTATGCTCCAGCGCGCCCTCAAGAACGTAGGAAATAATCTCCATATTCTGATGCGGATGGGCGCCGAACCCGGCGCCTGGAATCACCTTATCTTCATTAATGACGCGCAAAGGACCGACGCCCATATGCCGCTCGTCGTAATACTGGCCGAAGGAAAAGGTGTGCTTTGAGTTGAGCCAGCCGATTTTCGTCGGCTCGCGGTCTTCCGACTTTCTTACATAGATCATGGCGACCTCCGTTTTTCGTCGCTTTACTTGCGCGAAAGATGGAGCGCTGCGCCCGCCAAAGCTTTCATCTCTGTGCAGTCATTTATATCTATGTGCGAAAAAGCGATCTAATCTGCTTGTGCATACATACATGTGTCGCCATTTTCAGCGTCGTTATGAAGGATCAACAAAAACCCGAAACGACGTTAAATCGCTTTGCCCTGAAAGCGGAAGGCGAACGGCATACCCCCTTTGACGGCGAGCCCGCGCGGGAACTGCCGGAATGGGGCGGCGTCGCGCGCGGAGACGGCGTCCGATTCATTTTGCATCCGCCACTCAATTTTGAGATCGCATATCAGATACCCGATTATTTCATCTTTGCGCCGTATTCGCGCGCCATCATTGATGTTTCGGTACATGATGAACCGCGCCGGCGCAGAACCTGGGCGGCCGGATCCGCCTTTGTCGTTCCGCCCGAAACGCGCGTCCGTGCGAAAATGGCGGACCCGGTGGAGTTTCTCTGTGTCATCGTCGCGCCTGAACGCGCCGAAGCTGTCTTCGAACGTACTGCACGCGGCCGCCTCTGGTCGCCGCAATTGATCGAAGAGTTTGTTGACCCTGGGTTTGCCGCGCTTCACCATGAAGTGCGTCGGTCGCTTCTCGGCGATCCGCTGATGGAACCTGCCTACTTGGAAGCGATCGCCGACAGCATGATGGCGCGGGTCGGCTGCCGCCTTGCCGGGGCCGCTATCGGATCATCTTCAAAAGAAGCAATATCGCCGGGCGTGCTGAGGCGCATCCTTCAATACATCGAAGGCAATCTAGTAGATAAGCTCGCCGTCGAAGAGCTGGCCCGCGACGCGGGGCTCAGCCGTTCGCACTTCAGCCGTGCGTTTCAAGCCGCTACGGGCGAACCGCCGCAGGAATTTATTATCGGCCGTCGCATCTGCCGCGCGCGGGACATGCTGTCGGAGACAGATCATAATGTCGCAGAGATTGCCGCACTCACCGGGTTTTCCAGCCAGGCGCATTTATCGACAGCGTTTAAAAAGCGTCTCGGATTAACGCCGGCAAGATATCGCGAGGCTTTTGCGGGAAAACAGGATACTGACGATTAATCATCGACTGTTAGAAACCAGACTAATTCATTTTCGCAGCGCCAATCCCTGAAAAGGAAGCGCTTCCACCTTGAACGATCGATGGGTCAACTTGTCAATATCAGCACCCTTAATTATTTCCGTCATCGGAACATCATAGCCGATTCAGAGCCTGAAAAGCTATTTCATGTCATCGACAATAGTCGGCGACATGCTCAAGTTTTAGAGTTATTTTCCCAAGTGAGCGCCACCTGGATTTGATATCATCACCCCCTCGAACACGCACCGGCGGAATCCGAACAGACTTTCCACAACGCCTCCGCATATGACAGGGTTCATGCGCCTCGTTTATCTCGCGGCATTCGCGTCTGACGCCGCACCTGTTATATCTGTATCGCAGCGTCCTACTCGGCCTCGACCGCTATCTTTGTCGAGTGGTGCGGCGCCCGCGATACTGAAAGACATCGATGAAGTGACTGTCAGTCAACAGGAAAGCGAAAAGAAAGCGGCGGCCCCGAAAAAACCGTCGCAAAAGAAAACAGGCCAGCTGGCCGACGTGGCGCCGGATACGCATATTACGGAAAAAGTCGAAGAAGAAAGACGCGAGAATGCAGAGGACGATCTTTTAACAGATGATGCGCCTGTGGAATAAACGATGCTGCTTGCCATCGGCCGCTTTGGCGATCTCTTCGATGTGCCGGTGATCGGTGCCACAGCACCCGCCAAGGACAGTGATGCCAGGCGCGAGCTGACGCAGCGCAATGCTTTCAAAGCCGAGCGCAACCGGGTCACCGTCGTCGAGCGTCTCCGCCTCATCAAGCTCCGCATGGGAACATGTTGAAGCGTTGGCGCGCACGCCTTTAAGGCGAGACAACCAGGGACCGCCCTCTTCGAGAACATGAGCGAAATGGGTCGGATGAGCGCAATTGACCATGTAATAGGCAGGGGGCGTCGTGCTTTCGAAATCGACTTCCATAATCGCCTCCCCAAGCGGCTGACCCGTCGGCAGGCGCCCGTCAGTCTCCACTGTGAAAGACACAACAACCGGCATGCGCGCCGTGGCGCCTGCACGCGCAATCCCGATCGCTTCCGGCGAATTCGTGATCGTAATTGCGGTGATCATATCGGCGTCGGTCGTTGCGAAAATATCCGCCTGAAAACTGTGATATGCTTCGGCTTCTTCCTTGGTCATGATCGCGCCCGGATCGTAGCCATCGCCCCGCGGACCGATACAACCGGAAAGCACAATAGGCTTGTTTGATTCAAACGCATCGCGCACGCCGCCCATCATTGTGACCGCATCGCGGTTCGCTGCAGCGAGCGTATGCTCGTCATAACCAAGCCTGTCGCCCCAGTCAGGGCTCGCCCGCCAGGTCACGCCTTCAAGAATAAAGCCGCGGTCATGACGCCTGGCGATCGCCATATGCCGTTCATAATAGCGCCGCAACGCCGTGCGCCCGTCAGGCGATTTCAGCAAGTCAAACGCCGCGAAACAGGGAAGATCAAACCCCTGATTGAACAACAGGTCCGTTTCCATGCCGCCATCGGTCAGGAAAATCTCTTTTCCCAATTGCGGTAAGGCTTCGCGGTAACGCGGCATGACGACTCTCCTGACGATTGATTGAACAATGACAGGGATATACGCACGCGAAGTTTCGGCGCGCCCGGTAAAAGCTGGGCGCCGCCCCTAACTTTCGTCAGCGGTTGTCTATTCCGAGAGCGCCGCCAGAACGTCTCGCGAAAAGGCAGCCAGATTAAACCGCCCGCCGCCCGGCTGGTTGGAATCAAAACCGCGACGCACGATCAGGACATTCCGTTCAGGGATGACCATTAGATATTGTCCGCGATTGCCGCGCGCGGCGTAGGAGCCGTTCGGCAAACCGAAACTTTCGCCATAGAGCCACCATTGGGCGCCATAGCCGGGGCCGGGATCGCCATTCGCGCGGGGGCCCGGCTGAGCCGCGGCGGGGGTCGCAACGTAAGCCGCCCAGCCTTCCGGCAAAATGCGCTTTCCTTCCCAAACGCCGTCATTGAGATAAAGCAACCCAAGCCGCGCCATGTCGCGCGCCGTCGTCCACACCTGACTCGACAGAATGAAATCGCCGTTCCAGTCCGTTTCCAGGAATGTGTTTCTCATCCCGATTTTGTGAAGCAGCGCTTCAAAGGGAAAAGAGAGGAAGTCTTCATCATCATCCATGCGTTCATGTAACGCGCGCATCGCCAGCATGGTGTCGTTATTGGCGTAATACCAGCGTGTGCCGGGTTCGACGATCAAGCGTCGCGTGACGGCATGATCGATCACACGCCCGCCGCCGAAATAAATATCGTCGGTGCGATTGCCCGCCGGGCCGTTATCAAGACCGCTCGACATGTGCAAAAGATCGGAGACCTTTATCTCCGCACGCGGATCGCCGGGTTTAGACCACGCAGCTAGACCGGCGGGCTCATCGACATCAATCAGGCCCTTTTCGACAGCCGCCCCGATAATGCTGCCGGCGATAGACTTGGCGACCGACCATGTCCGCTGGGGCGTGTCCTTGTCAAAACCTTCACGATAACGCTCAGCAATGATCACACCGTCTTTGATGACAAGCGTCGCCGTTGTCTCCGACCCTTCTCCGTAAGTGGCGCGATCGAACGCCGCTTCGATCACAGCGCCAAGGTTAGCGTCACCCGACAGCGCTTCAGGGAGCGGTCGCACCATATCGCGGGTCATTTTGACCTTGGCGACGGGGACCTCATCAGCCATCTCTTCCGGCGCGCCGGTCGGCAATTGCACGCATCCAAGATGCGGGCGCCATTGCGCGATGCGCGGCGGGAAATCATCGGAATATCGAACGGAGACACGCTTGTTGTCCTCATCGATCACCGCGTCCGGCATCGATGGCATCGCCTCGCTGAAGGTCGGCAAAATGCGGTTCAGTTCATCGCCGGCGATTTGTTGAACGGAGCGCCCTGCATTGAAATGCGCCGAACAGGTAAAGGCCGCTTTGTAACCAGCGACGAGAGAGAGGTTGGACGGGTCAGCTTCCTGGGCGCTGATATCAGTCGCTGCAAAAAGCAGCACAAGACTTAGGTAAGACCTCTTCATTCTCTTACTCCTGTTCATCTTCGCGAAAGCCGGGATTAATTTTTCAAGACACTCGTTATGTTCCAGAAATAAGAAAAAGCCGCCACTGGACGAGCGGAGGCTGGTTTAAATCCTGTCCTCATAAACCGGCTGGATATCTACGGGGAGATGCGTCAGCGAGGCGATGACGCTTTCAGCATCTGCATCGAGATTGGCGTATTGATCGAGGAACGCCTTCGCCGCATCGTAATCGCCGTTTCCCTGAAGAATGACGATATCACGGGTCAGGTCGCGCACCGCCTGTTCGAGCGCATCAAAATCAATACGGAACTTCTGCGCGTCCTCGTCCCAGACAACAGCGCCCGCTTCAATGAAGTAGCTGTACTGAAACGCTGCGCCGCGCGCATGGGCGGCGATAACGCCGAACCGCATCGACCGGAAGAGGCCGACAAAATGCGTCGCCAGATAGCTTTCTTTTTCCGCCGCATCGAGTTCGCCGCGCTCCATCATGTAAAGCACATTATAGGCGCCCATAATGTCGGCTTTGCCTTCCTCGATGGGTGAATAAAGCTCTTTCAGCTCAGCGTTAACCGTCGTTTCCGCGCCGTCTTTCGTAATCGTACCTGGTCCAAGGCTGTGCGAGAGTTCATGGAACAGCGTCTTGTTCGACATATGCTCTTTCTTGAGCAGGCCCGCCTGCTCTTCTACGAGAACGACGTCGGCCATCGGCTCAAGAATGCGGTCGAACTTCGCGCCGAGGACGTTATTCAGGATAACCTTCTTGGCGCCTTTGGCTTCGCGGACCCGCTCGTCATTGGGCAAGTTGAACGCAACCGTCTGTACGCCCGGCACATTGTCCCCGCCGCCATGGACCTGATAGGTCACAGCAATCGGGCTTTCAAAACCGCGTTTGAAATTTTTGTAGCTCTCCTCGACGGGAAGGTTCGCTTCCATATCGCGCAGGAAGTCCTTGTACTTTGCGAGCGCCGCGCTTTCTTCAGGGTTTTTGATTGTAACGAATGCTTCGAATGCGGTTTTGTACCCGAAGAGCGCATCGGTGTAGACCTCATAAGGGCCAATCGCCGCTTCAATCGGACCATCGAGATCCATCCACGCCATCTCGGATTCATAATAGTCGTCGGAAAGAAAAGAATTGGCGCGCAAATTTAAAAACCGCTTCAGACTTTCATTACTGGTGATCTCGGCGGCTTCGCGCATTAGCACGGCGGCGGGTTCCAGCCACTCCCGGTAATGTTCTGAGTACGGAATGGAAATCAGGCGATCCCCGTCACGGCGGATCAGAGTATACCCGCTTGTAAACGCTTCTTCATCCTCGGGGTGATCGGCGACCCACTTTTCAAATTCCTCGCGGGTCATGTCGGCGGGATAAAATCCCGCGCCCTCCGGCATTTCCATATCGCCGTAAAACGGCTTGTTTTCATTGAGCGTGTCCCACGGGCCGAAATGCAGATCGAAGAGATCAAGCAACACGTCGCGGTCGACGCTGTCGCTTGCCGCAATCTCAGCGCGCCACGCCGGATTATTTTCGCTGCGCTGGCGCAGATAAATCTCCGACATCAGATTGCCGACTTCGTTCAGCTTGTTGACGACCGCTCGCTCTTCGTCGCCAAGGAACGAGGTATCCACATCCATGTCGATGACCGCGAACTGCGCACGCATCTCATCCAGCTTTTTCCGATCCGCCATGGCGGCCTGTTCGCTATGCCCGGCAACTTCTCCGTTTGTGCGGTCCTCGACTGGAACGCTGGCTTCGTCGCCACCCCCGGAGCACGCTGCGGCCAGGACGAAAATTGACGGAATAATCAGATTTTTCATGAATTCTCCTAAAGCCCAGCGATGGGTGGCTGGCTCATTGAGCTTGATGTGCGAATGCCCCTATTGACGATCACAATAGCGGCTTGCAGGCTCCGCATAAAGCCCGCCATATTCACGCCTTGTGGCGGCGATAAAGTTTGAAGTTGTATAGAAGACAGCCGTTATTTGCGTTGTTTGAGGGGACCGGCATGAAATTTCTGTTCGCTATTTTCGCACTTGCAGCGATCACCGGCGCGACACGCGCCGAAGCGCAGGAAAGCAATTTCGACGCCTGGCTAGCCGGGTTTCGCGCAGAAGCCGCCGCCGCCGGCATCCGCCCCGAGATTATCGACGAGGCGTTTGAAGGCCTCAGCATCAATGATCGCGTTTATGAGCTGAACGACAATCAGCCGGAGTTTTCCCGCGCCATCTGGGACTATCTTGACCGTGCGATTTCGCAAACCCGCGCCAACAATGCGCGCTCCAAAATCGCCGAGCACCGGTCGCTGCTTTCGTTGATCGAACAAGCTTATGGCGTGGATGCAGAGATCATCGTTGCGATCTGGGGACTTGAATCATCCTTTGGCGCAATCCTTGGCGACTATGACGCCATTCAGGCCCTCGCGACGCTTGCTTACGACGGGCGGCGCACCGGCTATGGCCGCAGTCAGCTGATCGGCGCCCTCAAGATTATTCAAAACGGTTATGCGGCGCGGTCCGAATTAAAAGGTTCATGGGCGGGCGCCATGGGCCACACACAGTTTATTCCGACGACTTATCTTGCCTACGCTATTGACCATGATGGCGATGGCCGCCGCGATATCTGGAACAATCTCGGAGACGTCTTCGCATCGACGGCGAATTATCTGAGCGTTTCCGGGTATCGCCAGAATGAAGCCTGGGGCGTTGAAGTGCGCCTGCCAGCGGAATTTGACTATGCGCTCGCCGACGGCGCCGTCCGAAAGCCGTTGGTGGAATGGGCGGCGCTTGGTGCGGCATCGACAAACAGCGAAAGCCTGCTCTCACGGTTTGATCCTAATCTGCGCGGACAGTTGATCCTGCCCGCTGGCGCGCGTGGCCCGGCGTTCCTCGCCTTTCCGAATTTTGACGCGATCCTGAAATACAACCGCTCTACCGCCTATGCGCTGGCCGTGTCGTTCCTCAGCGAGGAGGCCGCCGGACGCAGCAGCGCGGTTGTTTCCCTCTGGCCGCGGGATGACCGCCCGCTGTCCCTGGATGAACGCAAGACCCTGCAGCAGGCCCTCGCCGATCGCGGCTACGACCCAGGGCCCGTTGATGGCATTATCGGCGCCGGCACCAAAAAGGCTCTTAGAGCCTGGCAAAAGGACACAGGCCTCCCTGCTGATGGATACGCCTCATCGGCCGTTCTGAACGCGCTGACGCCCTGAAAATATATTTCAGCCAGCCTCTTGCTGCACTGCACAATAACGACTATGTGCTTCGCTCACGCTGCATTGCGGTGAAACCCGCGCGGCTGAGATTTGATGTATTTTGAACAGGAGGCCGAAATGGCTGCTGCGACCACGACAACCGCGTCGAAAACAACGACCACCGCTGCTGAAGCTACTGCAAAAGTGAATGAAACGGCCAAAAACGCCGCCGAAGACTTCACTGCCGCCGCGCAGGATCAGTTCCAGAAAATGACCGAAATGTTCACCGGCAACGCCGAAGACATGCGCGCGCAAGCTGAAACGCTGACCGAAGAAATGCGCGTCCGCATTGAAAAAACGCAAAAGCACGTCGCTGACGCGAACGCCGAGCTTGTTGAAGCCGCCCGCACGGAAATGTCCGATGCCGTTCAATTCGCGAACGATCTCGCTTCTGCGAAAACCTTCGCCGACGCGCTTACCGTTCAACAGAACTACTGGACGTCGCTGTTTCAAAGCCGCATCGAACGCACACAGGACATCACTCAGAACTCCGTCGATGTCGCGCGCGAATCCCTGAAGCCGGTCAACGCTTCTTTCGGTTCGATGCTTGATCAGTCGAAAATGTTCGGCGCGTTCTTCCCGTCGAAAGCCTAAAACGGACGACAACGCGATACGCTTTCGCTATGGCTTAAACCATGGCGAAAGATGATCGCATAAAGACTGCTAATCTGGATTGGGGCGCTGCTGACAAGGATCAGTTTGCGCCCCGGTCCATTTTTTTTGACGATATTTATTTCTCCGGCGATGGGCTGGCCGAAACGAACCATGTGTTTTTGCGCGGCAACGATCTGCCGGATCGCTTTCGCGATGCCCATCGTTTTGCCATCGGCGAGCTTGGCTTCGGCACGGGGCTGAATTTCCTCGCCGCCTGGGATTGCTGGCGCAAGGCGGAAAAGCCTGACAATGCGCGGCTTGATTTTTTTTCGGTCGAAGCGTTTCCGCTAACGCCCGCCGATCTCGCCCGCGCGCACGGCGCATGGCCGTCATTATCATCGCTCTCCCAACGCCTGGTCGACATTTTCCCGCCATCCCATCCTGGCTTGCATCAAATTGAGATTGAGCGCGGCGTAACGCTGACGCTTTTTCTCGGCGATGTTCTGGATGGCCTCACAAAAACCGAAGGCGCGGTCGACGCGTGGTTTCTGGATGGATTTTCGCCGGCTAAAAATCCTGACATGTGGCGCGGTGATGTTATGGGCGAAATCGCCCGGCTTTCAGCCGATAAGGCAAACGTAGCGACCTTTACCGTCGCCGGGGCCGTACGCAGAGCACTGACCGCTGCGGGTTTCGACGTCGAAAAGCGTCCCGGGCACGGACGCAAACGTGAAATGCTGACCGGCCGATTAGCGGCGCGATCATCGCCGCCCTCAATGCGCAAGCCGTGGTTTGCAAGCGACAAGCCTTTGCGCCTCGCGCCCGGCGCGCGCGTCGCCATTATCGGCGCCGGCATTGCCGGGGCCAGCCTCGCCTATGCGCTGGGGCGTGAAGGTTTCGCACCTGTTGTCTGCGAGACGGACGGCCCCGCGAGCGGTGCGTCGGGCAACCCTGCAGGGCTTATCATGCCGCGCCTTGATGTCGGCGATAGCGCGGCCGGACGATTTCACACAAACGCTTATCTGTATACGGTTCAATTGCTGAACGGATTGCAAGAGCAATCAGCGGGAGCGCTGTTCAACCCATGCGGCGTCATCTTGCACGCCACTAAGGAAGAAGAGAAAAGCCGTCAGGACAAACTGTTGATGCGCCAGGCCCTGCCCAGGGGCTGGATTACAGCGCATGAAGACTGCCTGTTTTTTCCGCAGGGCGGCGTTGTTCATCCGCCCTCATTTGTGAATACATTACTGGGTGAGACGCCCATACGCAAAGCGACAGTCAACAGGTTACGCCATGACAATGGCGCGTGGCATGTTGAAAGCGCCGACGGCGCCAGCGACACATTTGAGGCCGTTGTGATCGCCAATGGCCTCAATGCTTTACGGTTTGAACAGGCGCGAACCCTGCCGCTCAACGGTTCCGCCGGCCAGATCGACTGGTTCCCGGAAGCAAAAGCGCCGAATTGCGCCCATGCCTTCGGGCCCTATGCCGCGCCCGCCCCGGAAGGCGGCATGGTCATCGGGGCAACCTATGCGCCAGTTGCAATCGGCGCTGAGGCGGCGTTCACAAGTGAAGCCACGCAAACCAACATCAAAGCCGTCGCCGCCGTGTTGCCTGATCTCGCCGGCGCTCTGGAGGCTGCGGCATCGCATCCCCGAGCCAGTATTCGCTGCGTAACGCCCGACAGAACGCCAATCGCCGGACCGATGCCAGACTGGGGTTTTTACGGCGGCGCCTATGACGGATTACGCCAGGGGCGCCGGCAGGACTATCCGCTCGGGCGAATGCAGCCCGGATTATTCATTCTTTCCGGCCTTGGCTCACGCGGGCTCGTCACAGCGCCGCTTGCCGCCGCAATGATCGCTCGTGAAATCGCGGGCGCTGCATCGCCAGCAGATACAGCGGTCGCAGAAGCCCTCCACCCGGCTAGGTTTTTCATCCGCGACTTGAAACGGGCGGTCACGGTCCGGTCTTAGCTCGCCTTGCTTCGCACCGCGCCATTTTGTAAGTCCGCCTCAACACTATTTGAGGAATTTCCGATGAAAGACACGCCCTACGGCCCCGTGCTCGACAATGTGCTCGAAGGCATCGGCAAAACAGCCATGGTCAAAGTCTCCAAGCTCGATACAGGGCCTTGTGAGCTCTATTTGAAACTCGAGGCCAACAATCCCGGCGGATCGATCAAGGACCGCATCGGCGTTGCGATGATTGAGGCGGCGGAAAAGGAAGGCAAGCTGAAGCCCGGCGGCACATTGATCGAGGCGACGGCGGGCAACACAGGCCTCGCCCTGGCGCTGGTCGCGGCCCAAAAGGGGTATAAGACGATCATCGTCGTGCCCGACAAGATGGCGCAGGAAAAGATCTTCCACCTGAAGGCGCTCGGCGCCGATGTGCGCCTCACCCGTTCCGATGTGGGCAAAGGCCATCCGGAATATTATCAGGACATGGCCGAGCGCATCGCCGAGGAGACCGGCGCGTTTTACGTCAACCAGTTCGGGAATGAGGCAAACCCGAAAGCCCATGTGGAGGCGACCGGTCCGGAAATTCTCGGCCAAATGGACGGTGACGTCGACGCCATCGTCGCCGGCGTCGGCTCCGCTGGAACGATCACCGGCCTCTCGCGCTTCTACAAGGAAAACTCGCCGAAGACGGAGATTATTCTCGCCGACCCCAAGGGCTCGATCCTTACTGACTATGTGAACACCGGCAAAATACCGAACGAACTTGGCTCGTGGCTGGTGGAAGGCATCGGCGAAGATTTCATTCCCGACATCGCCGACTTGTCTCACGTCAAAAAAGCCTATGACATTACCGACAAGGAAAGCTTTGAGGCGGCCCGCGATCTGTTGAAAAAGGAAGGCATCCTCGGCGGATCGTCTTCAGGCACCATCCTCGCGGCGGCGCTCAAATACTGCAAAGAGCAGAAAGAGAAAAAACGCGTCGTCGCGTTTGTCTGCGACCGGGGCGACAAATATCTCTCGAAGATGTTCAATGATTACTGGATGTACGATCAGGGCTTTTTAAAGCGCGCGCCCAAAGGCGATCTCACGGACCTGATCTCAAGACGTCACTCGGAACGCGCGACCGTCACCGTCAAACCCGACGACACCCTGATGCAGGCCTATGGCAAAATGAAACTTTACGACATCTCGCAACTGCCGGTGCTCGATGATAACGGGGAGGTCGAAGGCCTCCTCGATGAGGAAGATTTGCTGTTCGCGGTTGTCCGCAATCGCGATAAATTCCAGGACCCGGTCAAATCCGCCATGACTTATCGCGTGGAAACATTGGAGGCCACACGCCCGCTCGAAGATCTCCTGCCGATCTTTACCAAGGGCCATGTCGCGGTTGTGCTCGATAGCGGCAAGTTCGAGGGTCTTATCACGCGTACGGATTTGTTGAATTATCTGAGATTACAGGTGGCTTAAGCGTCTGCACAGAGACTAAATCCTTTTTTCAAGGAGTTAACATGACAGCGTGGCTTGCGCTTTTAATCGCCATTGGATTTGAAATTCTCGGAACATCGTTCCTTAAGCTTTCTGACGGCTTTGAAAAGCTGCATTGGGGCGGGTTATCAATCCTTTTCTATTATGGCTCCTTCTTTTTCCTGGCGCCGGCGATCAAGGTGATCCCCATCGGCGTCGCTTACGCCATCTGGGCCGGCGTCGGCATTGTCGCTGTTGCGATCATCGGCTTTTTCTTTTTTGAGCAGCGCCTGCAGGTGCTGCAATATATCTTCATTGCCCTGATTTTGATCGGCGCGGTTGGGCTGCGCCTCACGACGGAGGCGTGACCGCCATGAAACTTTTCGGCCTGAAAAACTGCGACACCTGCCGCAAGGCGCTGAAAGCCCTGCAAGCCGCAGGGCATCAGCCTGACTTTCACGACGTCCGCGTTGACGGTGTGGAAAAAGCCTATCTCACCAAATGGGCGAAGGCGGCGGGCTGGGAGCAATTGCTCAACACGCGCTCCACGACCTGGCGCAGCCTTGCCGACAAGGACAAGGCGAATGTCGATGAGAAAAAAGCCATCGCCCTGATGAAAGAACACCCGGCGCTGATCAAACGCCCGGTGATTGAGCGAGACGGAGCGGTCACTGTCGGCTGGACCCAGGACGTACAGGACATGCTTTTGAAATAACGACCTGGACGTCTATCGGAAATTGCTGTTTCCGCTCATTCCCGCGAAAGCGGGAATCCAGAAAACGCTTAAATATGGATCCCCGCTTTGGCGGGGATGAGCGGGGATACTAGCGCAATTTGCCGCGCGCAGTCTTGACGCCGCCAAAACACGTCCTATCTCTAACTCGTCAGCGGGCGGCGTATTCGTTGATGTTCCCCGTTTGACATTGTTTTGCATCTTTCACCGGCCTGACGGCTAACCAAGGAGGCAACTTCATGTTCAGACCGCTTACGCTTTTCAATCGCAATCGCAACACGCCGGCCCTGCGCGAAGACGCAGACCCGTTCTTTCAGTTCCATCGGGAAATGAACCGGCTGTTCGATGACTTTTTCACTGACTTCGGCGCGCCATCGGCGCTCGCCGATACGGGCGGCGCCCGACCCGCGCATATCGATTACAAAGACAAGGGCAAGGCGATAGAGTTACAGGCCGAACTGCCCGGCATTGACGAAGACGACATCCATGTGGAGCTGAACGATAATCTCCTCACCATTCGCGGCGAGAAGAAAATCGAAGACGACGAGGAAGAGAGCGGCGTCTCGCGCCGCGCCTGGTCGTCCTTCCAGCGATCTATGTCGCTGCCTTTCGATGTTGACCCTGACGCTATTGAAGCGACTTTCAAAAACGGCGTTTTAAAGCTCACCCTGCCCAAACCGCCGGAGCTCGAAGCCAAGACCCGCAAGATTGAGGTGAGAAGGGGCTGATCCGCTGCATCCTTCGAGACGCAAAAATCCTTCATCCTGAGGAGGGCCAAAAGGCCCGTCTCGAAGGGCGAAGGATTTTTGCTCCTCAGGATAAAGCTTTCTCACTTCCCGGCCTGCGCCGGGGTGAGCGGTCATGGCGCCGGTTGAATATCAGCGGCGCCAGACAACCCCAAGAGGGTATTCTTCCATAAAACCTATATTCGGTGCGTAGTTATCCCCACCCCTCGGGACTGCCTGTATTATGGGCCCACGTTGATGAGCGCTTAGAGCAAAAGCGCACGGAGACGGCATGTTGCGGCGGCGGGTTTCTCGCCCGCCTGCCGGAGCGGGCTCTTTGACAATTGAACCTTTGGACGCGTGCGGGAAACGCCTCGCATGCGGAACACCCTTCCGCGAGCGGGCCTTTCGCTTCGACGCGGGCGCGGCTAAAACGGCGCATCCGTATAAGGCTGCCCTCGGCATGAGCGATCCCGCACCATCACCGCATCCACGCTGGAGCGTCATCATCCCCGCCTATAATGAGGAAGACTTCCTCGCCGAGACCGTGGCGTCGATCAAAGCGCAGACAGTGACGAATGCAACGCTGATCCTGGTGGACAACAAGTCCACCGACGGCACGGCGACCGTGATGGAAGAGATTGCTGCGTCGGCGCCAGGGCGCAAAGTAAAAATTCTGAGCGACGATCGTCCCGGCAAGATCAATGCGCTGGAGACAGGCATTGCGGCAGTTGAAACGGAGTTCGTGGCGCTATGCGATGCGGACACGTTTTACCCGATGGAATATCTGGCGCGCGCGGAAGAGATGCTAACCGCCTCCGACGATGTTGCGGCCGCCTTTGCGTTCGGCGTTTACGCCGACGACGGCAAGTTCCGCAGCTGGTACCGGCGCAACAAGGGCGCGCTGATGGCGTCGCTCGCGCGCAATCAAGGTCATACCGGCGGTTACGGACAATCCTTTCGCACAGCGAGCCTGCGCGAAGCCGGCGGGTACACAGCGTCGATCTGGCCGTTCATGGTCGCCGACCATGAAATCGTTAATCGCGTCGCCAAGACCGGCGCTATTCGCTATCGCGCGGACCACTATTGCATCACGTCCGAGCGGCGCGGCGCGCGCGGCAATGTCGACTGGCGTCTGCATGAACGGCTGCTCTATAATTTCCTCCCGCACAGCAAACAGGACTGGTTTTTCTACCGCTATCTGAAACCGCGTTTTGAGGCGCGGAAGATGTACAACGCAAATCTGCGTGATCGGGACTGGGAAGAAACGGGAAACGCCCCATCTGCGGACTGATGCGGCCTTTTCCAAGGCTCGTGAAGCTGCTAGCCAGTCCGCAACTTAAAAACCTTTTTCCGGGGACCTCATGACCGACAAGACCAATCGACCCGCTTTCGCCACCCGCGTCATTCACGCCGGTCAGGAACATGACCCGACCACCGGCGCGGTGATGCAGCCGATCTATCAGACCTCCACCTACGCCCAGGAAAGTCCCGGCGTTCACAAGGGCTTTGTCTATGCCCGCGGCGCGAACCCGACACGCTTCGCTTACGAGCGCTGCATCGCGGATCTTGAAAACGGCTCGCGCGGTTTCGCCTTCGCGTCAGGCATGGCGGCGATCGGCACTATGCTGGAACTGATGCCGGCGGGGTCTAACGTCATCGCCATGGACGACGTTTATGGCGGCACCTTTCGCTTGTTCGAACGGGTGCGCCGCGACTCAGCAAACATGTCATTCACCTATATCGATCTGACCAGACCGGAAAATCTTGAAGCGGCGATCACGCCGGAAACAAAGATGGTGTGGGTCGAAACGCCAACCAATCCGCTCTTGAAAATTGTCGACATCGAAGCGGTTGCGAAAATCGCGCACAAAAACGGATTGCTTGTCGGCGTCGACAACACTTTCGCCTCCCCCTATTGCCAGCGACCGCTCGATTTCGGCGCTGACATTGTCATGCATTCGGCGACGAAATATCTCGGTGGGCACTCGGACGTCATCGGCGGCGTTCTTGTGGTCAACGACAAGGATCTCGGCGAGCGGCTTGCGTTTTTGCAAAATTCCATCGGCGGCATTCAGGCGCCGTTTGATTCATTTCTCGCGCTCCGTGGACTGAAGACCCTGGCGCTGCGACTTGAACGGTCTTCGGAAAACGCGATGGCGCTGGCGGAATGGTTCGACGCCCACCCGGCTATCGACCGCGTTGTCTATCCGGGCCTTGAAAGCCACCCCGGCCACGAGGTTGCCAAACGTCAGATGGATGCGTTCGGCGGCATGGTGACGATCTTCCTGAAAGGCGGGCTGGACGCGGCGAAAGCGATGCTGGAACGGGTGGAGCTTTTCACCCTCGCGGAAAGCCTCGGCGGCGTTGAAAGCCTGATCGAGCATCCGGGCATCATGACCCACGCGTCGATCCCGCCGGAGCGACGCGCCGAGCTTGGCGTTGATGATGCGCTTGTGCGCCTTTCCGTAGGGGTTGAGAGCATCGACGATCTGCGCCGCGATCTCGAAAACGCTCTCGCAGGGCTTTAAACAAAGCGCGCCCTCTATCCTTCGAGACGAAATTTTTCCTTCATCCTGAGGGAGCCGCAATACTGCTATGGGGCTCGTCTCGAAGGGCGGAGGAAAAATTTCTCCTCAGGATGAAGACATAAGTAATCCATCCGACCTTCAATATGTTCTAAACCAAAGCGCGCAACATCAAAGCACCTTGGCTCGGTCTCAATCCGTACGCGGTGGTTTTATGATGGTGAGGGCGACGCCCGCCAGAATGATGACTGACGCCAGCGCCAGTTTGAGCGTCAACGGCTCGGCCAGAAACGCTGCGCCGCCGAGCGCTGTGACCGGCGGCACGAGCAGTTGCGATACGCCGGCGCTGATCCGGCTGAGAGACGGCAGCACAGCATACCAGATCGCGTATCCCATCGCGGACGTAGCAACACCCGATGCAATCGCCAGCCAAACAGCATCAGACGTTAGGTGAAAATCGCCGAGAAGCAGCGCCGCCAAAATCGCCAATGGCGTTGCGCCGATAAAGTTTCGCGCGGTGCGGCCAAGCGGGTCGCCTGCGCCGCGCCCCAACAATGTGTATACGCCCCAACCAACGCCGGCCGCCGCCATCATCAAAACCGGCGAGATCGACGCGGGGGTAGCGCGATCGCCAACAAGCAACGCCAAACCGCCAAAGGCGATGATCATGCCGCTTACCTCAAACGGGCCTGGCCGGTCGCCACGCAAGACACCAGCGGCAAGGACGGTCAGTTGCACAAGGCCGAACAGCAAGAGCGCGCCCGTCGCCGCATCAAGATCATTATAAGCGAGGGAAAACCCGGCCATATAAACGAAAAGCGCGATGACGCCGCCAATGTCTGCTTTTGCCGGCCGAACGGTCTGGCCGCGCCACATGGCAAGCACGCACAACAGCGCCGCGCCGGACGCCAGCCTGATCGCCGCGAAGCTGGTTGCATCCATATCGCCATCGGCCAAAGCCGCGCGCGTCAGCAGCGAATTCCCGGCAAACGCCGCGATCGCCAGGGCGACAAGCGCCAACACCCGAAATCGCCATCCGCCGAGGATGCTGGAATTATTCATATCG
The DNA here is from genome assembly GCA_039819405.1 of Pseudomonadota bacterium. Lineage (GTDB taxonomy): Bacteria > Pseudomonadota > Alphaproteobacteria > Caulobacterales > Parvularculaceae > Hyphococcus. Next base: position 116,541 of record JBCBSB010000004.1, read on the forward strand.
GGCATATCACGCGAATTCTCCAAGAATCGAATGGAACAACCGCCTGACTGTGACGAAAATCAGCCTCTCCGCAATGCCCTGTTCCTCCACCTATCATCACAAGAGGGTAAGACATAAACGCCGGCTGGTTCGTTACCGGCCTCGCGGGGCTTTGATCGAGAGGCTATCCTTAATCCGCAGCCGAATCAGTGACATGGGCGCGGGGCTTGCTATGGTGCCGGACCCGCCTCCTGGGCTCGCGCCGGCCCGAATAAGGAATTGACTATGGCCGACGCCGCCGAGACGACAAGCTTTGCCGAACGCATCGACAATGCGCTCACCCCGGTCAGCGATTTCGTTTCATCGATCATTTTTTATTCGGTGGATTTTTTCGGCGTCTCTTTACCGCTGGTGGTGGTCTGGCTGATCGCAGCGGCGATCATTCTGACTGTCTCACTCGGCTTCATAAACTTGCGCGGCTTCCGCCATGGCTGGCATCTGGTCTTCAATCCGCGCGAACATCTGGACGCCGCCGGCGAGATCTCTCACTTTCAGGCATTGTCCGCCGCCCTTTCCGGCACGGTCGGATTAGGCAATATCGCATCGGTTCCGGTTGCGATCATTCTCGGCGGACCGGGAGCGATCTTCTGGATGATCCTCGCCGGGTTTTTTGGCATGAGCGCAAAATTCGCCGAGTGCGCCCTCGCCGTAAAATACCGCAAGGTTTTGCCCGATGGGCGCACGCTTGGCGGGCCGATGTTTTATATCGAAGCGGTGTTCTCCCGCATGGGGCTCAAAACCTTCGGCAAGGCGGCCGCTGTCTTCTTTGCCATCATGGCGATGGGCGGATCGGTCAGCGTCTTCCAGGTCAATCAGGCGCATGCGCAATTCGCCAATGTCACCGGCATCTCCATTCCGATCATATTCGGCGTCATCATGGCGTCAGGGGTCGCCTTCATTATTCTTGGCGGCATCAAACGGATCGGCGGATCGGCGCGCATTATCGTGCCCCTGATGGGCGCGCTTTATGTGGGCTCGGCGCTGATCATCCTGGGGCTGAACATCACCGCCATTCCCGAGGCCATCACGACGATCTTTAAAAGCGCCTTCGGGCTTGAGGCCGCCGGCGGCGGACTGGTCGGGGCGCTGATCAACGGCATGCGCCGGGCGACCTATTCCAGCGAGGCTGGCGTTGGCTCCGCCGCCATCGCCCACTCTGCTGTGAAAACCAACGAACCGCTGACGGAAGGCTATGTTGCGCTCCTGGAGCCTTTCATCGATACGATCGTCGTGTGCACGATCACCGGCCTTGTTGTCATCGTCACCGGAGTCTACGAGCCATATCTTTTCAATCCGGATGTCGTCGGCATCGAAATTACCTCGCAAGCCTTTGAAAGCGCCTTTGGCTGGTTCCCGGTTATCCTGATGGTCGCATCAATGATGTTCGCCTTTTCAACGCTGGTCAGCTGGGCGTTTTATGGGTCCCAGGCCGCCGCCTATCTCTTCGGCGCAACGAAACGCACCGACGTCATTTTTAAACTGACCTTGTGTTTCTTTCTGTCCACCGGCGCGGCGGTGTCATTATCGGCCATCATCAACTTCATCGACTCGATGCTGTTCGCGATGGCGATCCCGAACATTCTGGCGCTCTACTTCCTGCTGCCGGAGCTGAGGCGCGACGTAAAAGCGTATGAGACGAAGCATAAGCTTTGAGAAATTTCACTGCCTAATTTGCAGCCCATCCTTCGAGACAGCCAGTCTTCTTCACCCTGAGGGCGCGCATAAAATGCGCGCGTCACGAAGGACGAAGAAGACTGGCCTCCTCAGGATGAAGGGAACTGTATTGTCTAATACTAAACGGTTCAGGCGCGCGGATGCGCCTTGTCGTAAACGCGCAAGAGGCCATCGGCGTCGATCTTGGTGTAGCGCTGCGTTGCTGCAAGCGATGAATGCCCGAGCAATTCCTGAATGGACCTGAGGTCCCCGCCAGCAGACAAAAGTTCTGTTGCAAAGGCGTGGCGCAAAGCATGGGGCGTGGCGCTGTCCGGCAGGCCGAGCTGCACCCGCAGGGCCGCCATGGTTCGCTGCGCCATACGGGGCGACAACGCCTTGCCGCGCTTTGAAAAAAACAACGGGTCGCCCGCGTCGGTCCCGTACGGACAAAGGTCAAGATATTTGTCCACCGCATCGCGCGCCGCATCGATCACCGGGACAAGCCGTGTCTTTGCGCCCTTACCGGTAATGCGCAGCGTGTCTTCCAGCGGCGCATCGTTGCGTTTCAGGGAAAGCGCCTCCGCGATGCGCAATCCCGCACCGTAAAGCAGTGTAAAGAGCGCTGCGTCGCGCGCCTGTTCCCATGGCGTTGTCTGGGTCGATGTTTTTGTCTGCGCCGCCGCCGCCAGCAGGTTCTCTGCGTCACGTCGCGCCACCGGCCTTGGCAGGCGTTCCTTTGCTTTCGGTCCGCGCATCACGGCGATAGCGTCATTGTCGATATCGGCGCGCTTGTTTAAAAAACGAAAAAAGGATTTCAGCGCCGAGAGTTCAAGCTTGATCGACGGCGGCTTCAATCCCTCGTTGCGCCGTGCGGCCAGATAGGCCCGGAAGTCTCTCGTTTCGAGCGCTTCAAGATCAGCAGCGTCGGCAGTTCCGCCGATATGCGCGCGCAAAAAGGCGTCGAACCGGTCAAGCGTCGCTTTGTAATTACGGATCGTGTACGGGCTCGCCCGTTTTTCGGATTTCAAATGGCGCTCGAACTGCGCTTGCCAAATGGCAAATGTTCCTCTTGTCGATGTTTTTTTCATTGCAGCCATCATCTCTACTCGCAGCGACGAAGGTTAACAAAATCCTAACTCCCGCGTCATTGCCGGAACAAGTTCGGACACGACGGTAATTATGAAAGCTGAAAGAAAACACCGCTCATTGCGGCGAAGGCCGGAATCTTTGGCCTTAAATACCAGGCCCCGACTTTCGTCGGGATGGGGGGAAAATACCTACTGCGCCGCCAGCGCAGCAAGGTCAGCCCGCAAAAAATCAATGCCGAAGCCCGTCTCCGACGATGTTGAGCGGATCACAGGGTGCGCCGCGGGCCGGCGTTTGATGGCGTCCGCAGTCTTGTCTTCCAAAACCGCAAGCGCCGTCGGTTTGATCTTGTCTGTTTTCGTCAGGACGATCTGATATGCGACCGCCGCCTCGTCCAGCATGTCCATGATCTCGCCATCGCTGTCTTTCAGACCGTGGCGCGAATCGACAAGTACGCAGACGCGCCGCAACACCGAACGCCCGCGCAAAAAAGACCGCGTCAGCCGCGTCCAGTTTTCAACCTCAGAGCGCGATGCGCGCGCATAGCCGTAACCCGGCAGGTCAACGAGACGCATAGCGTCGCCGAGATCGAAATAATTGATTTCCCGCGTCCGCCCCGGCGTATTGGAAGCACGCGCCAATCCTTTTTGATTGGTCAGCGCATTCAAAAGTGTCGACTTGCCCACATTGGAACGGCCGGCGAAGGCGACCTCCGGCGGTCCCTCATCGGGCAGGCCGTCAAGTTTGACGACGCCAAGCATGAACGTTGCAGCCTGCGCAAACAACCTGCGCCCGGCTTCGAGTTGCTCGGGAGAAAATTCAGCTGCTTCCTTCATCCTGAGGAGGCCTTTTCCCTTCGTTCTTCGAGATACTCACTTCGCTCACCCTCAGAATGAAGGGAAAAAGGCCGTCTCGAAGGATGACAGCTCAGCGCTACTATTCGCCGGGCGCCGGGCTTTTTTTCGGCTTCATGAACGGCAAGCGCTCACCCCAGTCCACCGAAACGCCATTTTTTTTCATGATCAACCATTGCTGGAAGATCGACAGCGCCGTGTTCCAGAACCAGTAGAGCACAAGGCCCGCCGCGAACGGCGCGAAGATGAAGACAAAGACAAACGGCAGCATCGCAAAAATCTGCGCCTGCACCGGATCGGTCGGCGGCGGGTTCAGCTTTGTCTGGAACCACATGGCGATGCCCATGAGAAGCGGCAGAATACCGATCCCGAGAAACGCGCCAATGATCGGCAAAGCGGTCGGATCATAGGGGAGCAATCCGAACAGATTGAAGATCGTTGTCGGGTCCTGCGCCGCAAGGTCCTGAATATAAAGGAACGGCTGATGGCGCAGCTCAATGGTGACGAAGAGCGTTTTGTAGAGCGCATAAAAGATCGGCATCTGTAACAGGATCGGCAGACAGCCCGCGAGCGGGTTCATCTTTTCTTTTTTATAGAGCGCCATCATTTCCTGTTGCAGCTTCATCTTGTCGTCAGGGTAACTCTCCTGAAGCTTTTTGATTTCGGGCTGCAGCTTTTTCATCTTCGACATCGACTCATAGCCCTTGTTGGCAAGAGGGAAGAGGATAGCTTTGATGATCAGCGTCAGGATAAGAATAGCGATGCCGAAATTGCCAATGAGATCGCCGAAGAAATTAAGCGTGTAAAAAATCGGGCGCGTCAGGAAGAACAAGTGCCCCCAGTCCACCGCCTTATCGAAATCATAAACCCCAAGACCGCCGTCTTCGGGCTTGTTTTCATAGGACATCAGAACATCGACATCCTTGGCCCCGCCAAAAACGTGGGATTTAAGGTTCAATGTCTCGCCGGGCGCCAGCGAGCGGGCCGGCAGGGAATAGCTCGCGCGGAAAATCGGTGCGGCTTGCGTGCCGACATTCGCCAGCGATGCAGTCATCTCTTCGTCCTGCGGCGGCACGGCAGCGGCGAGCCAGTATTTGTTGGTGATGCCGACCCAGCCGCCTTCGCCTGAGGCGTTTACGTTTTTGTTCTTGTTCTTTTTGAGCTTGTTATATTTGCGCTCGTAAAGTTTCGTGCCGATAACGCCGAGCGGTCCTTCATGCAGGATCATGAAGTTTTTCAAGTCATCGGGAATGCCGCGCTGGATCACCAACGCATAAGGCGTAAGTGATTGCGCCTCACCGCCTTCATTGCGAACTGTTTGCTCAATCGCAAACATGTAACGGTCATCAACGGAGATCGTTTTTTCAAACACCAACCCGCCCTGCCGGCGTGTCAGCGTCACCGGTGTCGTCGGCGTCAGCTGAGCGCCATCGGACGCAGTCCATTTTGCGTTCTCGCCAACATCACCGCCGGCAATCCATCCCTGCTGCGCGTAGTGACCATGTTCGGTTTCACGCGGACTCAGCAACCGAATGACCGGACTATTCTGATCAACTTCCTCATGATATTGAGTGAGCTTCAGATCATCGATGCGGCCGCCCTCAAGATTGATCGAGCCTTCGAGATTGGGCGTGCGGATCGGAACGCGCCCCGGCGCTTTTGCAATCGCTTCGTCAATTGAAATCGTAGTTGCTTCGACCGGCATGTCGTTGAGGCCGGCGATCTCGCGCTCCTGATCGGTGATCTGCGCCTCAGCCGCGGCTTCGCGCGCCTCGCGGAGCTGTTTACGCTGCGGGCCGGCGATCGTGAGGTCCCAGATCAGGAGGACGCCCAGAGAAAGAACAATCGCCAGAAGAAAATTTCGATCCATGAGCAGTCTCAATATTTTGGGGGCGGGAGAGCCCGCACGAAGTAGAGCTTATTTAGGGTTGCGGCGCAGGCTTAAAAGGGCGCGCTTCATATCGTCAAGCAGCACAGCGAAATTTCGGGTCCCGGCGGCCTTCCGAGCGATCAGCACATAGTCGCACCCAGCGGACGCATAATGCGGGAAAACCTCGCCCGCAGCGGCGCGCAGGCGGCGGCGCATGCGGTTGCGGATCACGGCGCCGCCCATTTTCCTGGTGACTGTGAAGCCGATCCGGGCCGTCTCGCCATTTTCGGGGTTTTTCCGCACCACCATCAAAAAACCGGGGCTGCTGGCGCGCTTCGCATCCCGCAACGCCAGAAAATCCCGTCTTTTCTTGATAACAGACACGGGCACAGGTTCAGGGTTCGCGCGATCTCCAGCGTCCGTGGACGCTGATTTGTGCTGGTTCAGGCCGATAGCTTCTTACGGCCCTTGGCGCGACGCGCAGCCAATACTTTACGGCCAGCCTTGGTCGCTTTGCGCGCACGAAAACCGTGGCGGCGCTTTCTTTTCAGCCGGCTCGGTTGGTAGGTCCGTTTCATTGTCTCAAAATCCTCAAGAAATGGAGTTTTCGCAGCGCACGCCGGACAATGGCCAAACCAAGCCGACAGAGCGAAAGCGGGGGATTAAACGCCCAGGCGAGCGCCGTCAACCGGATTGCGCCGGAAATGAGCGGATTTTCGGAAAACTTCGAAAAAGCGGCCATTTCGCGCCTTTGTGACCGCCGCGGCGCGCAAAGTGACCCCCGCCCGGGAAAGTCTTGCGTAGAAAGCTCTGAAATTCAACGAACCACGCTGACAGACGGGATGCAAACACCTTATGACCATCACAAACGAAAACGGATCCGCGGTGACCACGCCAACTCCTTCAGATAGCGACAAAAGCCTCTTGCGCCGCATTGCGCCGGCGGCCCTTGTCGCGGCCGGCCTCATCGCATTCTTTGCGCTGGGGCTCGACAAATATTTCTCTCTGGATGCTTTGCGCGAGAACCGTGACGCCCTGCGCGCCTGGGTCGACGCCTCCCCCCTTCTGGCGCTCGCAATTTTCACCCTTGTTTATGCGAGCGCTGTCGCGATTTCGTTTCCCGGCGCATCCATTCTGACGGTTTTTGGCGGATTTCTGTTCGGCCTCTGGCCGGGCGTGCCGGCGATTGTGCTCGCGGCGACTCTCGGCGCTACGATCATCTTTCTCGCGTCAAGAACAGCGCTCAGCGGTGTTCTGAGCAAACGCGCCGGCGGGTTCGTCGCAAAGATGGAAAAAGGCTTTCACGAGCATGAACTCAATTACATGCTGCTGTTGCGACTGATGCCAGTGTTTCCGTTCTGGGCAATCAATATTGCCGCGGGCGTTGTCGGCGTCAGCCTCAGAAGCTTTTTCATCGGCACCCTCGTCGGCATCATTCCCGGTTCCTTCGTTTACGCCAGTATCGGCAACGCAGCGGACACTGCATTCGACGCTGGCGAGAATGTGACGCTGGCGGGCATCCTCTTTAAACCGGAGACGCTGCTGCCGATTATCGGACTTGCCGTATTGTCGCTGCTGCCGATTATTCTGAAACGCTTTAACAAAGACGCCGCTCAACTGGATAAATCCGACGCATGACAAAGAGTATTGAGGCGGACATTTGCATCATCGGCGCAGGCTCTGGCGGCCTTTCCGTCGCCGCTGGCGCCGCGCAGCTTGGCCGCAAGGTTGTCCTGATCGAAAAAGGCGAGATGGGCGGCGACTGCCTGAACACCGGCTGTGTTCCTTCAAAGGCGTTGCTCGCCGCCGGATCGCGCGCTCACGCTATCCGCTCCAGTGGAAAGTTCGGCATTACGGGCGCAGAACCCCAGGTCGATTTCTCAGCCGTCATGGACCATGTCCACGGCGTCATCAGCGCCATCGCGCCCATCGACAGTCAGGAGCGTTTTGAAGGTCTTGGCGTCACGGTTTTGCGCGAACACGCCTCATTCACGGGCCCACGTCAGTTGAAAGCAGGGCCGTCAATCGTCAATGCAAAACACTTTGTCATTGCGACCGGTTCTACGCCTTTCGTCCCGCCGATCAGCGGCCTTTCCCAGGGGCCCTACTTCACCAATGAAGACATCTTCAATAATCGCACCCTTCCGGATCATCTGATTGTTATTGGCGGAGGCCCTATCGGCGTTGAACTGGCGCAGGCGCATCGTCGTCTTGGTTCAAAAGTCTCGATTGTCGAAGGGCAAACTATTCTTAACAAGGACGACCCTGAACTTGTCTCAATCATGCGCGATCAACTGATCGACGAGGGCGTGAAGGTTTACGAGGGCGCCATGGTGGATGCAGTCATCCATAACGCCGATGGCGTCAGTGTTGCGGTTGACGGGCAAACGATCTCCGGCTCGCATTTGCTGGTCGCCGTCGGACGCAAGCCGACCGTGGACGATTTGAACCTTGAGGCGGCAAACGTGCAATTCGATCCGCGCGGCGTCGAAGTCGACAAACGCCTGCGCACGAGCAACAAACGCATTTACGCCATCGGCGATGTCATCGGCGGACGGCAGTTTACACATGTCGCCGGCTATCACGCATCAATTGTCGTGCGAAATATGCTTTTCAAAATGCCGGCGACTAATAATGACGATCAGGCGCCGTGGGTCACCTACAGCGACCCGGAGCTTGCACATGTTGGCCTGACGGAAGAAGACGCTCAAAAAAACCACAATGATATAACGGTATCGCGCTGGTCATTTGAAGAAAATGATCGCGCACAGGCCGAACGCAACACCAAGGGCCTTGTCAAAGTCGTCACCGGTAAAGGCGGCAAGATTTTCGGCGCTTCCATCGTTGGTCCCGGCGCAGGCGATCTCATTCAGCCATGGGCGTTCGCGCTGTCGAACGGGCAGAAAATAAAAGCATTTACGAACTACATCGCCCCCTACCCGACCCGCGGCGAAGCCTCAAAACGCGCCGCCGGGGCGTTTTATACGCCAACGCTTTTTTCGAAAAAGACAAAAATGCTGGTATCGTTTCTGTCGATCTTTGATTGACCAAAACTTAAGTGAGTGTTCCGCGCATGCCTTACGTCGCAGCCCTCGAAAACCGGTCGCTCTCCACTAAGCTTTTGTTGCTGACGGTTTCGTTCATCCTGCTTGCGGAAATTGTGGTGTTAATCCCGTCTGTCGCTAAGCAACGAACAGACTGGTTTAATGCGCGCATCGAAGCGGCGTATCTTGTTTCTCTGGCGCTTGAAGGGCCGCGTGACGCAATGATGGACGAAGATGTCGCGAGGCAGCTCTTTTCCACCGCTAATATTCTTGGCGTCACAGTCAATCAGGATAATATTCGTATGCTGATCTTGGCGCCGGAAATTGACCCTCACGGCCCGCCTCGTATGCACCGGGTGGATCTTCGCGAGCAGATGCCCACGAATATGATCGCAAATTCATGGGCGACGGTCTTTTCAAAAGGCGACGATCTCATTCAAGTCACGGGTGCGCCACGATTCGCCGCCGATCAGGCAGTTGACATTATCGTTTCACAAAGAGCGCTTCGCAGCGATCTGGTCGCATACGCCCGCAATATTCTTTGGTTGTCACTGGTGATTTCCAGCCTGACCGCAGGACTGGTCTTCTGGGCGCTGAACAGAATTATTGTGCGACCCGTACGGCGGCTGACAAAAGACATGATTGCTTTTGAGGCCGACCCGGATCAGGCGGCGCATATTCATATTCCAAGCGCACGCCAGGATGAAATCGGCGCCGCTGAACGCAGCCTCGCCGCTATGCAACTCAGGATTTATGAACTGTTGAGCGAACGACGGCGGCTTGCTGCGCTGGGCGCCGGCATTTCGAAAATCAGTCATGATCTGCGCAACATTCTGGCTTCTGCGCAACTGATGTCAGACAGGCTTGCGAAAAGCGATGACCCCCGGGTTCGAAAGCTCAGCCCACGGCTGATTTCAGCGCTGGACCGGGCAATCATTTTGAGCCGCAACACCCTGACCTATGGCCGGATGGAGGAAAGCGTTCTCAGCAAGGCGCCGGTCGACCTGCATGAGTTAGTCACAGAAGTTTTCGAAGACACCGCGGCAATGGGTATCGAAACTGAAAACAAGGTTCCGGAGGATTTAAAGATCAATGCAGACCGGACACAGCTCTATCGGAGTTTCTTCAACCTGGTGCGCAATTCAATTGAAGCCATGACGCCTGACGGCGCCAATGACAATAATCCGCCGAAGATGTTGGGGTCCGTAAGCATTAATGCCGAAAAGTCCGATCGCGAACTTCGCATTCGTCTTACCGATACCGGTCCCGGCATCCCCGATCATGCGCGCGAGTTTCTGTTCGAGCCGTTCAAAGGCTCAAAGAAGCCTGGCGGGTCCGGTCTTGGGGTCGCCATATCGGCGGAAATCATCCGCGCTCATGGTGGCGAGTTATCGCTGAAGGATACAAACGCAAGCGGCGCCGTTTTTGAGATTGTGCTGCCAATCGTTCCCCCTAATCAGTGAACGGCAACGCCGGCCCCGGGCCGGCGCGGGTCGGCGGCGCCGAACACATAACCGTCTTCAATCATAATCGTGTTGGCGCTGCCCATAACGCGCCGCGCATAGGCGCCGTCCTCAGCTTTCCTTACTTTGAAGCCGCGGCTTTCGAGAATTTTCAGCGTGTCGCGCGATACGCCCGGTTCCTGCACGACGGCGTCCGGAAGCCATTGATGATGAATGCGAGGCGCGGTTACGGCTTGCATCACGTTCATATCAAAGTCGATTGTGTTCAGGATGACCTGCAACACGATGTTGATAATGGTGCTGCCGCCCGGGCTGCCGGTGATAAGCCAGGGCGCTCCGTCCTTTAAGACCATTGTCGGCGTCATGGACGATAACGGTCGCTTGCCCGGCGCAATGGCGTTCGCCGTTCCGCCGATCAGCCCGAAGCCGTTGGGCGCGCCGGGCTTGGCGGAAAAATCGTCCATCTCATTGTTGAGCACAAAGCCAGCGCCGTCTACGGAGTACCCACTGCCGAAAAAGAAATTGAGGGTCGTCGTTGCCGCGACGGCGTTTCCATTCTTATCGACAACAGAATAATGCGTCGTTTGTGGACTTTCATCCACGGGCCCGAGCCCCGGCTTTACCTCAGACGACAACGTTGCTTTGTTCGGGTCGATTTGCGCCCGCAATTTTGTGGCGTAATCTTTGTCGGTCAACGCTTCGATCGGCACATCGAAAAAATCCGGATCGCCCAGATATTCCGACCGATCCGCATAGGCGCGCCGCATCGTCTCCACGAGTAAGGCAATATAGTCGGCGCTGTTGTGACCAAGCGCTGCGAGATCATAGCCTTCCAGAATGTTCAGCATCTGGATCACATGAATGCCCCCGGATGACGGCGGCGGCATTGAGACGACCTCATACCCCCGATAGGAACCGACCACTGGCGTGCGCTCGACAGCGCGGTAGTTTTGAAGGTCTTCCACCGAGATGAGGCCGTCATTGGCGGACATCTCTTCGGCAATCAACGCCGCCGTCTCCCCCTTATAAAAACCGTCGGCCCCCTCCTTGGCGATCCGTTTCAGCGTTTTTGCAAGATCCTTTTGCACGAAACGTTCGCCTGCCCGGTAAGCGCTTCCGTCCGCCTTGAAGAAATAACCGACCGACGATGGGTCGCGCTCGAAGCGCGCGCGGCTGCGCGCCAACGCCTGCGCAAGCGCACGCGGCAAAGGAAAACCTTTCTCCGCCAAAGCGATCGACGGCGCGATCACTTCTTTCAACGCCAATACGCCGTATTTCTCCTGCGCTGTGACAAGCCCCATGACGGATCCGGGTACGCCAGCCGACAGGCGGCTGAACCGAACGCGATCAGTATCAACATCGCCATTCTCATCCAGAAACATGTCGCGCCCCGCTGCACCCGGCGCCATTTCCCTGTAGTCAATGGCGATGGGTTCATCGCGCCCGGCCAGCTTGATCAACATGAAACCGCCGCCGCCAAGGTTCCCCGCCTGCGGATGCGTGACGGCCAAAGCAAAACCTGTCGCCACCGCCGCATCGACAGCATTGCCGCCGGCCGCCAGAATATCGCGGCCCACCTGCGCTGCGATTTCTTCCTGGGCGGCGACGGCGCCATTCTCGCCGATTACAGGATGGAAACGCGCGTCATAAGAAATAAGCGCGTTTTCGCCCGCGGCGGACTGCGCCTGCACCGATCCAAAATTGATCGCTGTCATCAACGAAACGCTTAGAAAAAAGGCGGTCAGCCGATCTGGGCGGAACCGCGAATTACGATTGGAGATCATCGAAAATCCTGTAACCATGCTGCCTTAGCCGCTGACTATAGGGGCCGCCGCGCCGCCTCGAAACCCTAAATACTTTGCGGGCTTCAGGATTTTGCCGGCTGGCGCGAGGCCCCTCGCGTCTCAACGCTTGCATTGCGCCCCGCCTTGGGGTTAAACCCCGCCCTTCCGGCGCAGACAACCGCGCCGCTCAGCGCGCCCGTAGCTCAGCTGGATAGAGCACCAGACTACGAATCTGGGGGTCAGAGGTTCGAATCCTTTCGGGCGCGCCATTCCCGTACCAAACTGCGAACCAGTTGTCTGCCGCCCCGGCCTCACCATCGCAGCCAGTCGGGGTCTTCGAAGCGGATGCGGTCATAGCGGCGGCAGAAGAGCTCCGCCGTCGGATAAAGCCCTAACAGCCCGCGATAAAAGTCGTGAAATGCGTCGCACAGCCCGGCGTCCGCATCGGCGGTCAGGCAATGCATGTCGACCAGCAGCCGGACAGGCAGGTCGAGCGGCCCGTCGTCATCACTGCGCAGGAACTGACGGCTGCGCAGGCGCCCATGGGGGCACAACGTTAAAAGCATGGCGCAGAAATCATCGAAGCGCGCCGCGCCGCCCCGCTCGACGGCGTCCCCCTCCGTGCAATCCATGTAAGCGACCAGCCGCACATCGTAATCGAGCGGCGGCCCCTCTCCCGGCGCCAGCAATATTGGCGGCGCAGGCGCGTCCCGCGACACGATATCCGACGGCGACCATCCGGGGATGGCGTAAGGGTCGATCGCCGCGAGCGCAATCGTTCCGTCCTGATCCGGCATCAACGTCTCCATTGCCTTGGGGCTCGCGCCCCCTCGAGAAGCCGGACGTCGCTAAACCGCGATGCTTGCACAACGGGGCGCGGCTTTTAGCGCGCGAAACGCGCGCCTGGACAGCACCGCACCGTCCGGCCCCGGACGAAAAACGCAAGGGGCGGCAGGCGACGAGAGGCAATGCGGGATCAATGATCCGTAAGCATCTTAAAACCGGGGTTAGCGACGCCCCGCCCACATGCGTGTGGGACGAAGCGAGGTTTCCAGATTCAAGGCCCGAGATCAAGGGTTATTTAGCGGTGCGCTGGAAAATGGCGGGGCAGGTTATTCCTTTACGGGCGCCGTAAAACGCATATGTCATTGCCGGACTTGTTCCGGCAATCCAGAAATATACGACGTCACCTTCCCTGGATTGCCGGAACAAGTCCGGCAATGACAACTTCTCTTTTCCAACAACGAGCAAATCCTTTCTCCTGAATTCAGCGCGCACCATAGCTCAACCGCCTTCGCGGTCCGCGCGCCGTGATCCGGATCATGAGAAAACGGTAGGCCTGTGATTGGGTCCCCCAGCCCAATCACCCTCTCCATATCCGGACTGCCCGTACTATAGCCCCGCCGGCAAGGGCGGGGATAACTACGCACCGAATATAGGTTTTATGAAAGACTACCCTCTCTGGGTTGTTTTGAGCGTGCGGGATTCGCGTCGCTGTTTCCGCCGCCTTTATCGTTATCCCGGATGCGACGTAGCGTGAAACGCTGCTTCGCTGGTCCGGGATCTATCACGGAAAACTCGAACAGCCGAACGCGATCCGTCCAAAACATGCTTTGGACCTGCAAAGCAGCGCTTTGCGCCGCATTGGTTGAACGAATTCGTTCAACGGGCTCACATAACAATAAAGCGAGGCGAACATTAAGACGGCTGATTGGTCCTTGAAGAAGACATTGCGAGTGCACGCGTGACTGGCAATTATTCGCCAATCTTTGCCGTAGCGCATATAGTTGCGAACGACCGTTTTGCGACGTGTTTCTGCCGTAACATTCAAGGTCTTGCCTGAGGCAAATTAAAGCCGCTTACCTTGCGCATAGTCTTAAAAAATTTTCAGTCGCTGATTGCGATGCTTCGGTTATTGCAAATATTAGTTAAGGACAGCCTGAAAGAGTTTCCCATTTTCAGCGATTCAGTAGAGTAACGCCACGATGTCGACAGCACAAGAATACATATCGGTTATCGGATTATTTCAGGGATGCGTCTTATTTCTGTTGCTGACCATGGATGGCCGTATGACGACCGCAAGCCGGATTTTGGGCGTTGGTTGTTTGCTCGTTGCGTTAAATTTTCTGTTTCCGTTCTTAAAGTTGAATATCGACAACAGAATAATCGAATCGTTAATAGGCTGGCTTTTCTACATTCCAGCGACGTCTGGCGCTATTGGTTATTTTTTCACTCGAACTACACTTTCTGAAAAACCATTCAGGGCAAGTGACCTCGTTCATCTGGCTCCATTGCTCTTTTGTTATCTGCTGACCGCTGACTTTCTGTTTGGCAACTCGCAAGAAATAGCTGAGTGGATCGCAGGCATATATTCCGACAGTTGGCGTCTCCCCGCGAGCGAATATGTCATTGTCGGGCAAGCTTTTGGTTATGGCACCTGGACGCTGTCGATGATCCTTCGCTACCGTCGGCAAGCCCATGCCAATCTGGCAAATTTCGATGCCACGGTATTCCGTTGGCTGGTGATGTTGCAGGCATTGCCGCTGGCGGCCTGGGGGCTAGCGGCAATGCCTGGGCTTTCAACAGCTTCAGAAATCTATGCCGATATTGCAAGCCTGTTTCTGTTGGCGTTGGTTTTTTTCATCGCCTTGATGCAATGGCGAAACCCACAACTCTTTACAATCGCGCAGCTTACTGAAGTGGCGGAAACACCTGTTCTGAAAGTGGCGGACCAACCTAGGCCAAACCAGAACGGGTCTGTACAAGATGGTGAGCTGGACCCCGCAATCCGTGCTGAACTTTTCGAAACGATAAAGAAACAAATCGAGGGCGAAGAGCTTTACCTCGATAGCAGACTGACGCTGGCAGGGCTCGCGACCGCGACCGGTCTCAGCAAACATCATTTGTCAGAGGTTCTAAACCGACATGCGGGCAAAAATTTCTATGAATTCATCAATGGTTATCGCGTTGATTTTGTCCGCAAGCGCCTTGCGGAAGATTCAAACCAGAAAATTCTCACTATGGCGTTAGAGGCTGGGTTTTCTTCCAAGAGCACGTTCAACGCCATCTTCAAGCAATTCACCGGACAAACGCCGACACAATATCGAAAAGGTCTTGTTGAGGTGAAAAAGGGCTGAATCCATCTGTCTGCACGTCCAATTCGATCTGTTCGGACGCTGTATCTCGCGAAAACCGATTAAAAAGGGTCAACAACAAGGTAAATCAGATCGAGGGTGATCTAGTGCAATCTAATACAATAATAAAGTGGGGCATACGGGCTGCAGGTTTCGTCGTAGTGTTGATCTCCTTGGGAATGATTGCGCTCTTCATTCTTATCAACCAGACCGTGGACCGCATCTATGGCGGGAAAACTGAGCTAGTCGACCACACTCAGTTTCAGGTCGATGCTCGGCCCACGGCGATTACCCAAGTCAGCGTTTTATCGCCAGACGGCAAAGAAATGCTGGCAGACAGAACTGTGCTTCTGGATAACGGGAAGATCATTTCTGTCTCGCAGAACGGAAGCGTTCCGGATGGCATGTCCGTGATTAACGGGCGAGGCAAATATTTGATCCCCGGCCTGGCGGACTCTCATGCACATCTGCACCGCAGCCCCAATGATCTGTTGCTTTATGTGGCCAATGGTGTGACGCAGATTAGAAGCATGAATGGTTCATCGGCAGATCTAGTGCTGAAAGACGAAATAAAAAATGGCCGTATCGGTCCTCATTTCTACGTTTCGTCACCTTCGATGAATTCTCATGATGGTTTTGGCGCTGTTGGCGAAGAATCCTTTCCGAGTTGGGTTCCCGAAGCAATCGCCATCTGGCTTGCGGAAAATTTCTTCAGCCTCAGCATCTCACTAAGTGCAGATCAGGCCGCACAGGATGCACGATCCTTCATTCGCAGCGGTCATGACGGTATTAAGCTCTACGGTTTCCTCAACATGGAAAGCTACCGCGCAATTCTAGACGCCGTCGAAGAACTTGATGTCCCCACGGCCGGCCACATGCCTGATGCGATGCCATTGAGCGAGTTACGCACCACTAAGCTTCGGGAGATCGCTCATATTGAGGAAATTGTAAAAGCGTTGCTGAGGGAATTTGATAGCCTTGGAAATCAAGGGGATGAAACGTATCTCTCGTTTGTAGAGCGTCGAAAAGATGAAATCATCACCGACCTGGTTGCAAATGATATCGCCGTGCACAGTACACTCTGGTATACAGAGAGCGTGTATGATCAAATCTTTGATCTGGAAACGAAGATCAAGGAAGTGCGTCTAGAATATGCCAATCCTGGCATCGTGGAAGGTACGCCTAGCTCTGGTACTGGCTGGCTCCCAGGATCTAATAAGTTTCAGACTTATTATGCTGGCGATATGCCTGACGAGATTGCTCGGGGTAAAGAGTGGTGGCGTGACAGGGAAAAAGCGCATCACATCTTGCTAAAAGCAATGGTGGAGAGTGGCGTCACGATACTGGCTGGAACAGATGCCAATGGATGGCTGACGGTACCGGGCTTTTCGTTGCATGATGAGCTGCAATCGCTAAATCGTGGGGGAATGTCTCCGGCGCGGGCGCTTTATTCTGCCACCGCCGCACCAGCTCTCCGAATCAATAACAATGCAGGGACGATAGAAGCTGGCCGCCGTGCCGATCTGGTCATGCTCAATCAAAACCCACTTGCCGACATTGAAAATACAACATCAATTAACACGGTCATTCTAAATGGACGGGTTCTAGATCGCGCCCGATTAGATGCAATGTTAGAGGCTGTCAGAGCGGCAAACGCTTCGAGCCGAAAGCTTGATATCAGCGTTTATCAATAGTTTATTTTGAACAAGACTTTGTCGGATGGCGACTGGCCATGGCTGGCGATTGTTCACGACAAAACTGTATCGTGAGCAAAATACTTTGTGCGTTTTAAGTCGCTGGCTTAAACCGGTTGTTAGAGATTCGATTTGCGCTGCGCAATGTCTGCCTCGGGCCAAAAGTACCCAGTCGAACCATCTGTTTCTAATGCCCTCTTCTGCCCGTAAAGCAGCCAACACCCCCCTACCCGTTCGCTTTCTTCTCCAATTCCGCGAGGTGCTCGCGGCAGGCGGTTTCGATGAGCGCGAGGAGTTTCGTGATGCATTCGTCCTGCCAGGCGAGGGCTTCGGGCGTTGTCTCATAGTGTTCGGAGTAGCGCGCCTCCACATAGGCGCGGCGGAGAAGCTCGAAGAAGCGGTCGTATGGTTTTTGTCCGCGGGGCCAGGCGTCGCGCAGGCGCGGGTCCATATCCTCGGCGCGGCTGCGCAGTTTCGAGACGTTGTGCTCTTTCGGCATGTAGAGGGAGCGCGTCAGGAAAAACAACGTATACGCCCTTTCCGCCGCCTGATGCAGATTGAACGCCGCTTCATTTAACTTCTTACGGTCAATGGCGGCCTCATACATTTCCTGTGAATCAATTGTCTTCTGCCGCCAGTTATCAAAATACCCTTGCGCCAGTTCGAGGGCGCGTTTCGGCTCCGGCGGCACGGGCGCCGCGAGTTTGTATTTCGCCTTGCCGTTTGGCGCGCGCTCGGTCAGCTCGTAAAGCATGACGCCGTCGCGGATAATGTCGGAGAAGAAATACTGCCCCTCGGTCAGTTTCGCGTTCACGTCGTCCATGGTGTGGACGATGAATTGCGGCGTGGTTTTGATCTTCGGATCGCGCAGGAGGCGATCCTCCGCCCCGTGCCAGTAAGCGGCCATGTCGGTCAGCTTGTCGTCATTGACGACGATGAGAAGATCGTAGTCGGAGAAATAGCCGCCTTTGGCGTCCTCGACCCAGTCGCCGCGGGCGTGCGACCCGAACAGGATGATCTTCAAAATTCGTCCGCGCTTGCGTTTCGCCGAGGTCGCGGTCTTTTGCTTGTCCTCGAACTCCTCATGGAGGATCTCGACGACGCGGGCGAGCTCTCGCTGCTTGCGCTCGGGCAGATGATCGAGATCGGTTCTCAAGGGACAAGGCTCCGGGGTGTGGCTGGAGGCCCCTATATAAGGTGATGCGCGGGAGGCCGAAACCCGGGGCGCAAAAACCGGCGCGATCTGGCGACGGCGTTTATCCCACCCCTTGAACATCCTGACTTTTTGCTGGGTCAGCCATGGCTTCAGCCTGAGGGCTCATATTCCCCTTGTCCTTCGAGACGCCGCCCTGGCCGCTAACGCGGCCAATTTATAAATGCGCGCCTTCGCGCGCGGGCGGCCCTCAGGATGAAGGGAATATGAGGTGATTTGAATTCAAATCACCGAAGGATGAGGCGGATAATTGTTAAAAGTTCTTCGACACAGAAAAGAACCCGCGCCAGTCGCGGTCATTTTGCGTGAACGGCGTGCGGTCCAGCGGGCGGGCGATTTCAAAATTCGCATTCAGCGACGCGGGGAAAGTCAATCGCAAGCCCGCCCCCGCCGAGGAAAGCGACAATGAATCGAAACCCGGCGCGGCGTTGTCATTCCAGACGACGCCATAATCAAAAAATCCATAGACCTGATAAAAATCCAGAACGCCAAGCCCAGGGTCACGGCCATATCGAAGCTCGACCAGCGTGGCGACGCCGTCATCGCCCGTCAGCTCCCCGTAATCATAGGCGCGTCCATAGCGCGCGCCGCCCAGCGCAAACTCTTCCGACGCAAGCAACGGGTCGAGCGAGGCCTGTCCGGCGAAGGACGCATAAAGCCCGAATGTTTTCCCGATATTCTGATAACGGCTGATTTCCGTATTGAAGCGGGTAAACTCTCCGTCGGCGTCAGGGCGCGACAGGGGCGCACCGCCCATGGACGCGCCCAGCATGTTAAAGCCCCGGCTGACGCTGCCGAAGAACGACGTCGCGCCGTTCAAGTGATCTTTCCGAAAGTTCGCGGAGACGTACCCGATGCGCAGCTTGTCATTAAATTGCGGCGCCCCGAGCTGTATTTCCTCGATGTCGCGGCCCTGAAAACCGATACTCGCCCAAAGGGACGTCTTCCGCTTACGGATAAGCGGGTGCGTCACGTTGAACGCGGCCTGTTTCGTCTCGCTCTCTACATCGAAGGCCGCCAGCGACGCGCCCGCATCGACTTTCGCGTACATCCCCGACAGGGTCGCATAGGTTCCGTCGCGGCCAATTGGCGTATGATAGTTGAGTTCGCCAAGCAGCAACTCGCCCGGGTCATCGGGAATGAAAAAGACCCCAGCGCTCAGTTGATCCCCGGTTTTCAGAATTGAATTGGCGGCGACCCGCGTATAAGTCTGCACAGGACCGGCGCTCTCTACGCCGCGATTGTCCGCATAAAGGCTGGCTTCGAAACGGTCGACATCAAGCTCCACAACAAGCGTGTGCGCTTCCATGTCATCGATGTCAGGCTGAAGCTCAGAAGAGACGACCGAAACGCCGCGCATGTCGTTAATAAGCGTCATGGTTCGCTCGAATGAGGAAAGACGCAACGGGCGTTCCTCGATAAGGTCTTCCAGACGACGCCGGATCGCTTTAGGCGCGTCACCCTTAATGTCGAGCTTCGCGATATACCCTTCCACAATGTCGATATGAAGAACGCCGGTGGATGCGGTTTGCGCCGGGGCCACCGCACGGGAGAGAAAGTACCCCTCATCGCGATACTTTGCGGTGATCGCATCCGTCAGCGCGACGACATCATTAAGGGTAATCGCCCGGGCGAGAAGAGCATCATAGAGCGGCGCGAATGTTTCCGGCGCGAAAACGCTGGCGCCGGAGATATCCACCGCCGCGAGCACAAAAAGGCTCGCCGGACCATCGCGCAATGGCGGCGGCGTATTGGCCGGCTCGCCTTCAGCATCCGGCGAAAGCGGCGCCGCTGTGATGACGCCATCACGCAATTCGGGCCGGTCCGGAAAGAAAGCCGCCTGGTCACTGGCGGCGCTGTCCGGGTCGGCGGATGTCGGCAATCTGTCTTCGACATTGCCGGACTGTTGCGCAGCCTGCAGCGGTCTCGTGCATTCAAACGAAGCAAGAATGACGCAAACCAATAATGCTATACCCGAGTATTTACGCACGTCCTTTTAATCGCCCCCACCTGACATCGCCCATCGAAGCCGTTTGACAGTAGCGGCCAAAAACAAGTTTTTTGTTAATGATAACCGGCCCTTCTCAATCGTGAGCCAGGTGGGGAGATGGCCTGTATACGAACCATTAACCCAGACAAAGAAAAGTTTAATTAAATTGAAATAGCGGGCTTCGTAACGTCCTGGAAAGCGCGATCGACGATGATGTCGCGACAATAAGGGTACGAGGACCGAATTATGAGATGCTCACTTAAGTTTCTGGCGGCGTTTATCTGCTCGCTGATGATGATCACAGTGCAGGCAAATGCTAACAATGGCGCCTGGCAAATTGTTGAAATGGAAGGCGCGGTCCGCACCGCACAGCCTATGGGCGGCATGCAGCTGGTATCCACCGGGGGAACGCTTGACGCCGGCGCTATCCTGACAACCGGGATGAACGGACGCGCGGTTCTGGCGCGTGGCGACCAGACGATCATCGTCGGCCCCAGCAGCCGCATGTCGTTACCCGCCGCCGAGGAAGCCGGCATGACGCGGGTCCTGCAGGATCTCGGCACGCTCCTTTTTAAAGTCGACAAGCGAGAGAAACAGCATTTTCGGGTTGAAACCCCGGTCATCGCCGCTGTGGTGAAAGGCACGACCTTTACGGTATCGGCAAGCGGCGACAGCCATGCGGTGCATGTGGCGGAAGGCGCCGTTGAGGTGTCTTCGCGAAATGGCGCTTCGCGCCAATTAGTGACCGCTGGTTTAACGGCGCGGGTGTTCACGAACAATCCGTCCGCAATTCAGATGAGCGCCAGCGCGCCAGGCAACGATGGCGGCGAGCGCACCCCAACGAACGGCGAACTGGTCGTACCGACGGAGATTGGCGCCGACCCGCTCGATTTTGCGACGCTGACCGACGGCCTCGTCCAAGGTCCGCAAAAGCCCGCCAGCACAGCGACGCAGGCGCGCTTTAACAAGGATATGTCATCCACGCCAACCGGCGGACTTGGAAACTCAATCGCAGAGTTACGCCGTACAGGCACCAATAATAATGGAGCCGCGCGCGCCGCCGAAGTCAGCAACGCCGGCGGCAATGGAAACGGCGTCGCTAATGGCCTGGTCAATGGCAACGGACCCGGCAATTCCAACGCTGGCGGCAACGGCAATGGCAACGGACCCGGCAATTCCAACGCTGGCGGCAACGGCAATGGCAACGGACCCGGCAATTCCAACGCTGGCGGCAACGGCAATGGCAATGGCAATGGCGGCGGCAACAACCCAAGGAACTAAACCAATCGTCCAAAGACTAAACTGATGATGGGATAGTCATCTTGCCGTCTAAAAAGAAGCAAAACACTGACCAGCTTTCGCGGCGTTCTCTGAGCGCCGCGAAAGTTTTTGCCGTTCGGCTTTTGCTGTTCGCCATTGTGTGTCTGACGATGGTGTCCGGCGCATTGGAGCCCTTAAACATGTCCTTGATGGACATGCGCTTTCGCCTGTTGCAACGGCCTCCAAGCGACACGCTGGTCGTTGTCGAGATCGATCCATACAGCCTTCAGGAAGAGGCTCGCTGGCCGTGGCCCCGTGACAGATACGCCACCGCCATTACAAACCTGCAAGGCGCCGGCGCGTCACTGATCGCTTTCGATGTCGACTTTTCCGCTTTATCTGACGAGGCTGGCGATGCGGCGTTCGCAGAAGCTTTATCGCGGCGTCCCGGCGAAGTCATCCTGCCAGTATTCGCTCAAAAATCTTCTCGCTCTGAGCGAGACAGCAACGTTATACAAACGCCGCCTAACTCCTATTTTCTGCAAGACGTTGTGGTTGCGAGCGTTAATCTGACCACTGAAAAGAACGGGCTCATACGGCGAGGCTGGATGGGCTTTGAAGATAATAATGACGACTTTCGCGGTTCCGTCGCCGCCGTTCTCGCCGGCGTGCCCGGCGCACGGCGGGAGACATTTTATATTGATTACGGTGTTGACCCCGCAAGCATACAACGGTTGTCGTTTTCCGACGTCCTCAAGGGTGAGTTCCCGCGAGAAGCCGTCAAAGGCAAAAAAGTGCTCATCGGGTCGACCGCGCTGGAGCTTGGCGACGAATTCGCCGCCCCGGTTTGGGGCATTACGCCCGGCGTTATGTTCCATGCGATGAGTTACGAAAGCCTTTTACAAGAACGCGCACTGAAAAGGCTGCATTATTGCATTCCCCTGCTCGCGGCTTTTGTGGTCATTATCTGGCTTAGTCATCCGGCAAATAGCAGACATTTTAAAACCGCCGCATTGCGGCACGTTCTTTTGTTTGGAACGCTGATCGGCGCGCCGGCGCTCCTGCAATATTTAACGCCGATCAGCCTCGATGTCGGCGCCATTCTGGCTGCGCAAGGCGTCAGTATCATTTATGTCACCGCGTTCCGCCTGCGGCGCTACGCCGGGCAGATCATACGGCAACGCGCGGCGACAGCGCATTATCAGGCGCTGACCGGCCTGGTGGTTCGCGACAACACCGATGGGGTCATTGTCGCCAACGCTATCGGGGTGATTGAACTCAGTAATGACCGTGCGCAACGCTTGCTGGGCGCGGATGTTATGACGCCTGGCTCAAACATCCTTGATCACGCGGAGGACTTTCCGTTGTTCCCCCTGGCTGAGTTATCTGCGCCTCATCAGAATGAGCAACGTGAAAACGGACAAGCCACCCACAGCGAATTTGTCGTGAAGAATAATGACAATTTAGTACTGGAAGTTGTGGCGAGCTGTTCTTCG
Organism: Pseudomonadota bacterium; assembly: GCA_039819405.1. Classification (GTDB taxonomy): domain Bacteria; phylum Pseudomonadota; class Alphaproteobacteria; order Caulobacterales; family Parvularculaceae; genus Hyphococcus. The sequence goes on from JBCBSB010000004.1 coordinate 139,121, forward strand.
CCTGACATCCCGAAAACTGCATCGCCAGAAAGCCCGGCGCGCTCGCGGCTTTTTGTCTACACGCTGAGAGATATTTCTGCGCGCAAACGGATCGAAGCGGCGGAACGGGAGGCGAAAGAAGCCGCCATCGCGGCCGACAAGATGAAGTCTGAGCTGATTTCGAATATGAGTCATGAACTTCGCACCCCGTTGAACGGCGTCATCGGCTTTGCAGACATTCTGCAAAAGGAATCATTCGGCCCAATCGGGGTGCCTGAATACAAGGAATATTCCGAAAACATCTATGTCAGCGGCAAGCGCTTGTTGAACCTTGTCAACGACATGCTCAATATCGCCAAGCTTGATGCAGACAGTTATGAACTTTGCAAGGACGCCATGTCTATGAGCGAAGTCATCGAGCACTGTGTAGACACATTTCAAAGCCGCACAAAACAAGATGCCAGTCATATCAAAATTGACATTCAAAAAGACATGCCAACGCTCAATGTCGACCTCGGCGTGTTCAATGAAATCTTTTGTCACCTGTTATCGAATGCAACGAAATATGCCGGCGATGAAGGCTGCATCTCTATCCGAGCGGCTCAGGATAAGAACGATTTAATCCTTGAATTTGAGGATAATGGCGGCGGCGTCAGTCCGGAACATTTGCCGAAATTGACAGACGCTTTCTATCAGGCCGATGGCGCGTTGAACCGGCAGCATGAAGGCGCAGGTCTCGGTCTTTATCTCACATCGAAATTCACCGCCTTGCATGGCGGCGTGCTTGAGCTTGAAAGCAAAGAAGGCGAAGGGTTTCTCGCCCGGCTACGTTTCGTCGATATCGTTGCAGAGGCGCATCGTAGCGCCGCTTAGGTTAGCTCTGATCTGACAATTCATAAGTTGCCTGATACGAATAACCAGAGCAGTGAGACGGGCTTGCGAAATCAATAGCTTAGTGTCATGCGCCAGTTCGCACTTTTATCGCTTATGGCGCGCCATTATTTTTCGAGTAAAACCGCCTTCAAACAATTTCCAGGCCGTCAAAAAGCGGATCGTATTTCGGCAGGACTTCGCCACGATAACATATCGTTGGCCGATTTGAGGTAATGTTTATATAGCAACGCAAATGGTCGATCACATCAATTTCGTGACCACGTTTTTCCGCCGCTTCAACAAGCCGCCTATGGGAATAAAGATTCTCGTTGCGGCATAACAGGGCGATTTTCATTTCTTGTCCTTTGAAAGTGATTTTTCAGCAGACCGACCGGCGCAGTAAGAGCGTCCCGGATCAATAACAAACTTATCTCTGACAGCTTCGCGACCAATCAGCATACGGAAACCAAGCTGATCCCTGTTTGTGAGCGTCACTTCAATCATGAGTTTTTCAGCGCCAATCTCTGCTATTGTTTCGATAACATAGCGCATTTCACTGTGTCCGGTGGAGCTCGTTACTCGTCGCTGCTCCTTAACCGGCGCCTCACAACGAATTTCAGGCTTCTTGCGACGCTGCACCGGATGAATAAAGAACTCCACATGCGCAACGCCGTTTTTCGGGAACGGGCGTATCCGGTAGGCGTGCAAGGCTGACGTTCTGGCCCCGGTATCAATTTTCGCCTTTATCGGCGGCGCCCCTAATTCAGGCATTCTCACCCATTCGCGCCAGCCAATGACGGACTTGCCGCCAGGCGTCGCCTTTTGGGGAGCGTTTTTAGCGCTTCGTTTAACTGTCACTACTGACGCCTCTGATGCTGCTCTTCATCGCCGCCGCGCCTTTAATGTGGGCCTGAATAATTCACTATTGCCTGAATAAATGCGTTGGTTGAAGGCGGCCAGCCTTTTCCATCCCCAAAAGAGCCCTATTTCAGCGAGCAAGACTTGACGCAAAGCGCTAACGCGCCGATGAGCGCGCCATCCCAACCTGATGAAGGCTATGACTGAAGATTATCGGAACAGACGCACTTTTGCCATTATCTCCCATCCGGACGCTGGCAAGACGACGCTTACGGAAAAACTGCTGCTTTTCAGTGGTGCGATCCGGCTTGCTGGCGAGGTAAAAGCGCGTGGTGAGCGCCGCCGCGCCCGTTCCGACTGGCTGGCCATTGAACAAAAGCGCGGCATCTCCGTCACCACCTCCGCGATGATGTTCGAACATGACGGGGCGATCTTCAACTTGCTCGATACGCCTGGCCACGAAGATTTCTCCGAGGACACCTATAGGACGCTTACCGCTGTCGACAGTGCGATCATGGTGATCGATGCAGCGAAGGGGATTGAAACGCAAACACGCAAATTGTTCGAAGTTTGCCGCCTGCGCGATATTCCGATCATCACCTTTGTCAACAAGGTTGACCGCGAAGGCCGCGATCCGTTCGAGTTGATGGATGAGGTTGCTGACCAGCTCGCGCTCGACGTTGCGCCTATGGTCTGGCCGCTAGGCACTGGAGGCCGTTTTCGAGGGTGTTACGATCTTGCGCATGACCGTGTCGCGCTTTTAGCGAACGACGATAGCGGTCGTTTTGAAAAGTCCATTCAGCTCGATGGACCAGAAGACCCACAGCTTGATGCGATCATTGGCGCCGATGAAAGCGCTGAGGCGCGAGAGACCATGGAACTCGCCCGCGAAGGCTACGCCGCATTCGACCAAGACGCCTTCCGAGATGGGGCGTTGACGCCGGTTTATTTCGGCAGCGCCCTGAAAGAATTTACGGTGACGGAGTTGTTGCGCGATATTGGCAAATACGCGCCGCCGCCCCGGGAGCAACAGGCGGGCGACGAGAAAATACAACCTGATGACCCGGCGGTTTCCGGTTTCGTCTTCAAAGTTCAGGCGAATATGGACCCTAACCATCGCGACCGCATTGCTTTTGTGCGTATGAGCTCAGGCGCCTTTAAACGCGGCATGAAGTTGAAAGTGACGCGTACCGGCAAAGCGCTGGCTGTCAACAACCCGATCTTTTTCATGGCGCAGGATCGTCAGCTTGCAGAAGAAGCTGTCGCCGGCGATATTATCGGCATTCCCAACCATGGCGCGCTTGGGGTTGGCGACACGCTCAGCGAAAAAGACGGATTGCAATATTCCGGATTGCCGGATTTCGCGCCGGAGATCATTCGCCGCGTCCGTCTTGATGATCCGATGAAATCGAAGCAGATGAAACGGGCCATGACGGCGCTTGCAGAAGAAGGGGCGAGCCAGATATTCACCCCCATTCTGGGGGCCGACTTTTATGTCGGCGTCGTTGGCACGCTGCAACTCGACGTGATCGAAGCCCGGCTGAAAGCCGAATATGGCGTCTCAGCCACGCTGGAGCCTTGCGGGTTTGAGACCGTGCGCTGGCTCCACGGCGAAGACGAGGCGGCGCAAGCTTTCGTCAGTAAGAACCAGGGGGCCATTGCGCATGACCGATATGGCACGCCTGTCTACCTCGCGCGATCGGCGTGGGAAGCCAGCTATGCCGCAGAAAAAAATCCGGATGTGAAGTTCCTGAATACCCGCGAAAGGGTTTAGCAACCCGCGACTAAATGAACCTTTGAAATTTGACGCTGGCGCGCCAACATCAGAGGAAGAAAAAAGGGAGACAACCATGGCGCATACGCCGCATGAACTGGCGGAAGATTTTCCAGGACAAACCGACAAGATTCACGAGTTGAAAATGAACGATGCTCATTTCGCACGCCTTGCGGATGAGTATCATACTGTCAATCGCGAAGTGCATCGGGTCGAAACAGGCGTTGAAGCCGCCAGTCAGGAACGCGAGGAAGAACTGCGCAAGACCCGCATGCGTCTGAAAGACGAAATCGCGGCGATTCTCTCAAAGGCGTAATTTTCGAGTAAGCTGACACGAGCCTTTAACACGACGAATCGTTCGGCGGCGCCGGTCACCTATGGTAGCGTCCCTCGCAAAACAACGAGGGAGGATCTATGACTGATCGCGATCCGGAAGGTGCCCGGCTGCCAATCAAAATCGATACGACGTCAAATGGCGAATTCGAGCCTGTCGCCCTCGAAAAACGCAATATAGTCGGGAATGCCCTCGCCCATGCCTGGGCTGGAAAAAATGCGCATCGCCTGGGCGTCGATCGCCGCGCATTTATGATTTCGAGCTGCGGCGCCGCTTCGTCCCTCCTCGCCATCAATCACGCCAACGCAATGGCGAACAAAACCGGCGGCTCATTCGATATAGCCGCCGAGGCTGCGCTCGATGCAGACGCAGCAATGGAGGCGCTCGACGGAAATGAGTTCATCTTTGACGTCCAGGGTCACTATGTGGACCCAACCGGCGCCTGGATTCAAAATGCGGCGCCCGGCGCCAAACCTTTTTCAGGCATGCCGAATGCCTGCGTCGCCGCCGCAGACAAAGACGATCTGGAATATCTGAAATGTTTGAATGCGGATGAGTTCGTCAAGGACGTATTCCTCGATTCCGACACTGACATGATGGTGTTGTCTTTCGTGCCCAGCCGGCGGGACGCAGAACCCCTGACTATTGAAGAAGCTGACCAAACAAGGCGCATTGTTGACGCTATGGAGGGCGACCACCGCCTAATGCTCCACGGGAGAGTCAATCCTAACCAGCCCGGTGATCTCGAAGACATGGACCGCCTGGCGGCCGACTTTCCTATCGCCGCCTGGAAAACCTACACTCAATGGGGACCTGACGGTAAAGGGTTTTTCATGACAGACGATGCCGGTGAGGCGATGATTGAGAAGGCGAAATCACTCGGCATCAAGAACATCGCCATTCATAAAGGGCTTTCTTTCGGGCCGAACTCTTATGAACATTCTCTATGCTCGGATATTGGCGAAGCCGCCAAACGCCACCCGGACATTAATTTTATTCTCTACCACTCCGGCTATGACACCAATGTCGCCGAAGAGGCGTTTACGTCCGGCGCCGGAAAAACGGCGGGGATGGATGTTCTGTGTCAGTCGCTGATTGATGCAGGCGTCAGCCCAAATAAAAATGTGTATGCGGAACTTGGCTCCACATGGCGGTTTTTGATGCGGGATCCGGATATGGCCGCGCACGCTTTAGGCAAGCTCCTCAAATATTGTGGTGAAGACAATGTTTTGTGGGGGACCGATTCAATTTGGTACGGCTCTCCGCAAGATCAGATCCAGGCGTTTCGCGCTTTCCAAATTTCCGATGAATTTCAAGAGCGGTTTGGTTACGCCGCAATGACCCAGGATTTGAAAGCGAAAATCTTTGGCCTGAACGCCACGAAACCTTATGGCATTTCGTTGGAAGAAGTGACCAAACGCGCCGCCCGTGATGGCCTTACCAAGCGCAAACACGCCTACAATGAGCGGCCCGATCCAAGCTTCGCAACATATGGCCCAAAGACCCGGCGAGAGTTTCTCAACTTTAAAGCTCTTGGTGGTTAATTTCCGTCCCATTCTGGTACGAAAATCAACTCGGAAATAGCTTTTTCCTATCAATACTTTCTGTTGGTTCGGCTTATCTTTAGGCCGCGCCTGCCCTATCTAGGGGTCACAGCGAACCCGGACCCCAAGCTGGAATTCGCTGCCAAAGCCCTGATTTCTTCCACCCCTCTCCCCCAGGAAGAATCACTCAACGGCTCCGCCTCGCCCTAACAGGCGGAGCCGTTTTAGACCGGAGGATGAAAATGCGAGTGATTGGTCTGACTATGGTTTCCGCACTGTTAGCGACGAACGCCGCCGCCTTCGATGCGACACACAACACCAACTGGGCGCTTTCAGGCGTTACCCCGGTTACACACATGGACGGTCAGGTGACCGCGGATGAAGAACCGCTGGTTCTTTCCGCAGCAGCCTTTGAAACGCCCGGCGCCCAGACGCCGTCATTCGCAACTTTGCCGGCCGCCACAAGCGCCTCAAAGACTGCCGGGATTATGAAGAAAACGCCTGGCGCTGAAGCAATCAAAAACCGACAACCGGCGACAATGATTTTCGCTTCTTTTGAAACTCAAGCCGAACCTACGATTTTTAACCCAAATGCTTCCGCTTCAAACGGCGAGCTGGATCAACTGATTGATGAAAAATGGCGAGCCGCCGAAGAATTCTACGTCGCCGACTTTTTCAAAGCCCATCAATAGGCGCGAAAGCGTGGCAGGAGCATTCCCGGTTTCCCTCCCGGCTCCTGCCCGCTAAGCGCGTATGATTTTATCAGCGGCTTACACGTTATAAAAAAACAGATGAATAATTGATTGAACGACTTAAATCATTCCCAAATCGACTTGCCCGACCCGAGCAAGCCTAATTGCCCCCACATATCATCGACGCGTTTGATCACATCGTCAGTCATGCGAATTTCCTCACCCCATTCACGATTGGTTTCCGGCGGCAGTTTATCTGTTGCATCAAGGCCGACTTTTGAACCGAGAGATGGTTCCGGCGAGGCGAAGTCGAGATAATCGATCGGCGTGTTTTCGATTACAGTAATGTCGCGGGCCGGGTCCATTTTGGTGGAAATCGCCCACATCACTTCTTTCCAGTCACGCGCATTGATATCATCGCCAACGACAATAATCCATTTTGTGTACATAAACTGGCGCAGATAGGACCACGCGCCCATCATCACCCGCTTGGCGTGACCGGGATAGGCTTTCTTCATACTGATGACCGCAATGCGATAACTGCACCCCTCAGGCGGCAGCCAGAAATCAGTAATTTCCGGAAACTGCTGCTGCAGGAGCGGGATGAACACTTCATTCAGCGCTTCGCCCAAAACGCTCGGCTCATCGGGCGGGCGCCCGGTGAATGTCGAAAGATAGATCGGATCGCGCCGGTGGGTGATTGCGGTGATGGTGAACGTCGGGAAGCGTTCAACCGAATTATAATAACCGGTGTGATCCCCATATGGGCCTTCATCCTCATACTCATCAAGGGAGACATATCCTTCAAGCACAATCTCCGCTTCGGCGGGCACTTTCAGCGGTTGCGTCCTGCAATCAACAAGTTCTGCTTTCCTGCCTCGCATCAGACCGGCGAAATGATATTCCGATAACGTATCGGGCACTGGCGTCACGGCGGCGAGGATCGTACCCGGATCAGCCCCCAGGACAGCAGCAGCCGGCAAAGGCTCCGTCTTTTCGCGTTTCCAGCGTTGATGGTGTTGTGCGCCGCCACGATGTTTCAGCCAGCGCATGATGGTTTTGTTTTGAGCGAGCTTTTGCATCCGATAAATGCCGAGATTGAAATCATCCTCACGCTTATCGCCTGGTCCTTTTGTCACGATGAGCGGCCAGGTAATCAGCGGGGCCGGCTCGCCAGGCCAGCATGTCTGGATCGGAAGCGCGTCAAGATCGATCTCATCACCGGTCTTCACGATTTCCTGAACCGGCGCGCCCCCAAAAGCGCGGGACGCCGGCTTCATCGCCATCACCGTTTTCAGAAGCGGGGCCATCGCCAACGCGTCTTTGAGGCCGCCGGGCGGTTCCGGCTGGCGCAGGAAGGCCAAAAGCTCGCCAACCTCTCGCAACTCCTCAGACGTCGCGCGCTCCTTGCCTTCGAGGGTCACTCCCATCGCAACCCGCTTGACCGTACCGAAGAGATTTACAAGCACAGGCATGGGAGACGGCGAACCGTCATCCATTATCGGGTTCTCAAACAGCACCGCAGGCCCGCCCTCGGCAAGAAGCCGGGTCTGGATTTCCGTCATCTCAAGATGAACCGACACTGGCTCTGTGACGCGAACCAACTCGCCAGTCGCTTCCAGTTTTTCGATGAAATCACGTAAGGACTTATAGGACATCACAAAATTCTAGCGCGGTCGCATCCCCCTGCCTATGCGGCATGACGAAAATGTTGCAACGCCACGAAACAAATCCAGCCATCCCCTTACCGAATTGTGAAGCTTTGAATTAACTGTATTTTCGCCCTCACCCTTTACGGTTTACCGCTCGAAGCTTAAGTAGATTGCACGGCAACAATTATTTGTTGAGTGCGCGCAGGCGGTTAACGAGCCCTGACCATCTGCGAATTTTGGTATGGGAGTGTTGAGGCGGCGATGTTGCCGATTTTGCATCAGGTATTTGGGTCAACGCTTGTAGTTGCGGGATTGATCGTCCTGCCATTGCCGATACCGTTTGGCCTGATCATGCTGACCATCGGTTTCGCATTGCTTGCGCCTTATATTCCAGCCATCCAGCGCCTGATTCGGCATATGCGAAGAAAATGGCCGAACCTTGATGTTCAATTACTTCGCTATCGGCACAGATTTCCGCCTGTGATTCGCAAGACAATCGACAAGACCCATCCGGTCACACCAGCTGAGTAAGCCTTATCCCAGCTTTGAGAAATCCGGTTTGCGTTTCTGCATGAAAGCCATGCCGGCTTCGCGGAACTCGTCAGAACCAAGTCGCGCAGCGAAGTGCTCGCCCTCCTCCGTCATCTTTGCAATGACTGCGTCGCGGTCCGGTTTCATTAACTGTTTGGTCAGGCGAATCGCTGTCGGCGCCTTTGCCGCCAGATCACGCGCAGCGGTCAGCACCGTCTCCTCCAGCAAGCCCGGATCGACTACGTCATTTACAAATCCAAACTCGCGAGCACGCGCCGCGTCAATCTTCTTGCCCGCCATCAGCATTTCGGCCGCCTGCTGGTGGCCTGCGATGCGCGGCAGAAGCAAACTCGACGCCGCCTCAGGGACAAGGGCGAGATCCACGAAAGGCGTGTGAAAGGTCGCATTGTCTGACGCATAAACAAGATCGCAATGAAACAGCATCGTGACGCCGACACCAACCGCACCGCCCTGCACGGCGGCAATAAGTGGTTTTTCAGCACTGGCTAGACCAAAAAGAAACCGCATTACAGGCGGCGTTTGATGCGGATCGCCGAGGCCAGCGTCGCCAGCCATGAAATCGGCAATATCATTGCCCGCAGTGAAAATGTCGCCGGCGGCTTCAAACAGAATGACCCGGACGCCATCATCATCTCTCGCCGCGTCAAGGGCGTCAGCGAGCGCAGCATACATGACGGCGGTGATCGCGTTCTTCTTCTCAGGACGGTTGAATGCAACCCGCATTACGGGACCATCCTGCCTTACTTTTATATGCTCACTCATCATGCTTTTTCCTCATGCCAGCCAATACCGAAATTAACTTGACGCTTTCGCCCCGGCGGGATCAAGAACTACCAACAGCAAGGACTGAAAAATGCATATCTGCATTCTCGAAACCGATGAACCGCCCGCACCGCTCGACGGTGGGTTTGGCGGCGATCCAACCATGTTAGAGCGATTTTTGCCACGGCTGGCGCTGGATTCTTCCTTTTCATCTGTCACGATCCGTACCGGCCAGCCAGCTTCGGCAATTGATAGTCTTGACGCGCTGTCAGTCGCCAGGTCGCCAACTGCAGACTCTTTGCCTACCCGACTCGGCGGCATCCCTGAAGAATTCGCCAATCCCGGCCTTCAAAACTATGGGACCTGCTTCAATCACGTCTTCCTTGCAAACCAGGTTTTCAATTCCTTTAAAACCGATGAGTGAAAAATATGAGTGATCTCACCCTTACCATTGGCGACAAGAATCTTTCCTCCTGGTCGTTCCGACCGTGGTTTTTGATGACACAGGCCGGCATTCCGTTTGCGGAGGAAAACATCAAGCTGGATCGTCCGGACTCGCGGAAAACCCTGAATGAAAAATCTCCATCTGGCCTGGTGCCGTTTTTAACGCATAAAACAGAGGCGGGTGCCGTTCAGGTCTGGGATTCGCTCGCGATTGCAGAATATCTGAACGATGTCTGGCCGGAAAAACTGCTATGGCCGACGGACATCGTCGCGCGCGCCTTCGCACGCTCACTGGCGGCGGAAATGCATTCCGGCTTCTCTGCGCTGCGCACCGTATGGCCGATGATGTTCACTCGTGAAGGTTTGCGCCATACGACAAGCGGCGGCGTCCAGCGCGACATCGATCGGATCAGCCAGTTATGGACCGAGGCGCGAACCCGCTTTGGCGCTAATTCACCCACAGACGAAGGCTTCCTTTTCGGCAAGCTCTCCGTTGCCGACGCGATGTACGCGCCCGTTGTCTCGCGGTTCAGCACGTACGGCCCGGTGGCCGTCAGCGATAAGGCCGCCGCTTATATGGAGGTGATGCAGCGGACAGACGCCTGGCGCGCATGGGGCGAAGGCGCTCGAACGGAGATTGGCGTCTAGCCCCGCTTGCGCGCCCGGACACAAGCCTCTATCTCCCGGCGTCATGGAAACTAAAGACGCAGAGCTGATTCTCACCGCCCTCCTCGCTGACGCCAAAGCTGCAGGTGCGGACGCCGCTGACGCGGTTGTGTACAACGCCGTTTCTCACGGAGTTTCGTGGCGGCTCGGGAAACTGGAAGATGTGGAGCGCTCGGAAAGCGCCGATCTTGGCTTACGGGTCATGATTGGCAAACGGCAGGCCTCTGTTTCAACGACGGATCATTCGCGCCAGTCCCTTAAAGACCTCGCTGAGCGATGCGCGGCGATGGCGAAAGCAGCGCCTGAAGATCCCTTTTGCGGGCTCGCGCCGTCAGACCGCCTCGCCTCGGCGCCTTACAAGGATCTTGATCTCGGAGACTATGCCGAGCCTTCGACGGAAGATCTCAAAGCGCGCGCAGCGGAATGCGAGGAAGCCGCACTCGCCGTCAAAGGTGTCGCTAACTCCAGCGGCGCCGGCGCGAGTTATTCGGAAGGTCAAAAATGGTTCGCCACCAGCCACGGCTTTTTCGGCGAAGCCGGCGGCTCCCATCACTCAGTTTCCGTCAGCGTTCTGGCGCAGGATGAAAACGGGATGGAGCGAGATTACGATTACGATTCAAAAACCCATCTCGTTGATCTTCTCCCGGCCAGCGCCATCGGCGAAAGCGCAGGACAACGCGCCGTTCGGCGCCTGTCCCCAAAAAAGATCAAAAGCCGTTCGGCGCCGATTGTTTTTGATAACCGCCTCTCGCGCTCGCTGTTGTCGCATCTTGCCGGCGCTATCAATGGCGGCGCCATTGCGCGCGGCGTGAGTTTTTTAAAAGACAAAAAAGGCGAAAAAATCTTTCCGGACAGTATCTCTATAATTGACGATCCGCATATTGCGCGCGGCGCAGGATCACGCCCCTTTGATGGCGAAGGCGTCACAAACAGCCGCATCGATATCATCAAAAACGGCATATTGACGGACTGGATGCTCAACACCAGCCAGGCCGAACAGCTCGGCTTGCAAACAAACGGGCGCGCCACAAGGGGCGTCAGCGGACCGCCGGGCGCCGGGTCCACTAATCTTTATCTGGAATCAGGCGATGCGTCGTTTGATGAGCTGTTACAAAAAGCGGGTGAAGGTTTACTGCTAACCGACATGTTTGGCCCGCAGGTTAATCCCAACACCGGCGATTACTCTGTAGGATGTTCAGGATTTTGGATCGAACAGGGACAGATCGCCTATCCAGTCAGCGAAATCACCATCGCCGGCAATCTTCTGGAAATGTATGCGAGCCTCGTTCCTGGCGACGATCTTGAATTTCGCGGCGCCACCAATGCGCCGAGCATATTGATCCCGAGCATGACGATCGCTGGCGACTAATTTTTTGTGTAAACAATTGGAGCTATCAATGCCTCAAAGACAATTGCTGCATTTCGTTTTCGGCGGCGAACTTGAAAACCCGGACGAGGTGAAGTTTCGCGACCTTAATGATTTGGACATCGTCGGCGTCTTCCCCGATTACGCCAGCGCAGAAAAAGCCTGGCGCGCAAAAGCGCAATCGACTGTCGATAATGCGCATATGCGTTACTTCATCGTACATATGCACCGCCTCCTGGATCCGGATGGCGACGGCAAGTTTTAAACGGCCAGGTGTCTCCGCCCATTACACGCGAAGAGTTTGAAACGCCGCAGGGCCGTAAACGCGCATGGCGCGCGCTTATGCTTGGGGATCATGGCTTCCTGCGGAAGATTTATGACAACACGCATGAAGTCGCTGACGGCAAATTGTGGCGCACTTATCAACCCTCGCCCGCAGATCTGAAACGTTGGAAAGAGCGTGGCGTTAAGACGGTCGTCAATCTTCGCGGCGACAGGCCAAGCGGGTTTTATTTTCTTGAGGAAGACGCCTGCCAAAGTCTCGGACTGGAGTTTGTAACATTCCGTGTTTATTCCCGCGATGCGCCGTCAAAAGAAATTCTCCATGGGGCCCGCGAATTGTTTCAGCGTATCTCCTATCCTGCGATCATGCACTGTAAATCAGGCGCAGACAGAGCCGGATTGATGGCGACGCTGTTTTTATTTTTTCAGGAAGGCGTTCCATTGGACAAGGCGATGGACCAGCTCTCGTTTCGGTACGGCCATGTCAAACAAGGCAAAACCGGCGTCATCGATTATGCCTTGCAGCAATATCTGGATTATGCTTGCGCCAACCAAAAATCGCTATCGTCAACAACGGACTTTTTTGACTGGGTTGATACAGTTTACAGTCCTGAAGAAACAAAAAAGGCTTTTCTCACCTCATGGTGGGGAAACTTCCTGACCGAAACTGTTCTGCGTCGTGAATAGCTAAGCAATCAGTTGCAGCGACGCCTGCTTCGCATAAACGCCGCCCTTTGCAAGCAAGTCTTCGTGACTCCCTGTTTCAACGACACGCCCTTTATCCATCACCACAATGAGGTCAGCATCTTTGACTGTCGATAAACGATGAGCGATGACAAGCGTGGTTCGATCCTTGGTTAATCGCGATAAAGCCTCCTGGATCTTTGCTTCGCTTTCAGCGTCAAGCGCAGAGGTCGCTTCATCAAGCAACAGAATTGACGCGTCTTTTAAAAATGCGCGGGCAAGCGCAATGCGTTGCCGTTGGCCGCCGGAAAGGTTCGACCCACTTTCACCGAGGCGTGTATCGTAAGCGTTTGGCAGCAAGCTGATGAAATCATTCGCCGCAGCATCAGTCGCTGCTTTTACAATTTCCTGGCGGCTCGCCGCAGGGTTGCCGAATGCAATATTTTCAAGCGCGGACATATCAAAAATGATGGCGTCCTGACTGACCAGCGCAATGCGCGAACGCAAGCTTCGGAGCGCGACTTGAGACAGATCCTGTCCATCGATCAGGATCCGTCCCTCCGTCGGATCATAAAGCCGAGGCAATAAATTGAGCAGGGTCGATTTTCCGGAGCCGGACTCGCCCACTACCGCCACCAGTGATCCCGCCGCAACATCAAGCGTTATCGCATCAATCGCTTTAGCGCCGCCATCATAAGTGAAACTGACATTGTCAAAACGGATTGCGCCAGGACCCTGCACAAGATCTATCGCGTCATCCGTATTTGTAATATCGGGCCTTGCATCAACCAGCGACAACATCCGCTCAAAAGCGCCGAAACCCTCCTGCATGACCGCATTCAGCGTCCCGAGACCGCGCGCCGGTTGCGACAAAAGCAACAATGCAATGATGAACGAGATAAACTCCGCCGTGGATAATGCTCCTGCGGAAATCCGCATGGCGACAACCGCCACAACAAGCGCGAGGGCGACAGAGCCCGCAAAGAAAATGAACGGCTCGTTTAAGGCGCGCGCGTAAGCCATCTTTTTCAAAAGACCAAGCCTTTCCTCAAAGGCGTCAGCGGCGCGTGCACGCTCCAACGGTTCAAGTTGATACGTTTTGACCATCCTTGCGCCAGTCACCGTTTCACCGATCAGGGCGGTGACGTCGCCAGCTTGCGACTGTGCGCTTGCGGAAGTGCGGCGCAGGAATTTTCCGATCTGCATAACCGGAACGCCAATCAACGGATAAGTCAGCGCAACAACAACAAACAGCACCCAGTCATACCAGAGCATCAGCGCGCACAACCCGACAAGGGTGAGAACATCGCGCACTGCATTCGACGCTCGCGTCAGAGTCTCGCGCAAGACAAGCGTGTCATTGGTAAACCGCGAGATAATCTGGCCAGACACTTCTTCGCGTTGCTGGGCGAAATCGAGCGCCATCAAATGCGCAAACATGTCGTTTTGCAGATCCCGCAATGTCGACAGCGCAGCGCCAATACTAAGTCGCGAATGACAGTATTGGGCGGCCGCATTCACAAGTCCGAGGCCGATAATGATGACAGGACCAATCAGCTGAACCTGCTTCAGGTCAGGCGAAAATCGGTCTGTACCACCTGCAAACCCCGCATTGATCCACTCAACGCCCAGGGGGATAGCGCTCGCCGAGGCGGCGTAAAGCGCCATCGCGCCAAGTGACAACGCAAGACGCGGCCAGTAGCGCGACAGGTAGTCACCCCACAGGCGGCCCGCGAGATACAGCGACGAAGCCGCCTTGCTTTCTTCTGCAGATTTTTTGCGTGTCACGCCCTAAAGCTTCTTCTTGCCACTCCGCCCGCCATCATCGCTATCGCCGCGTCATGAGGCAAGCTATTGACGCGAAATGAAAATTAAGGAACGCGTTGGCCCCATATGTTGAAGCGTATCGCCAAATCCGCCTTTGCCGCCCGGCTCGCCAGTGTGGCTATCGGCGCCTATATTCGTCTGGTGCACGCCACATCGCGCTGGACCTTTTCGGGCCGCGAGCATTTCGAAGCGGCGGCGGCGGAGGGCAAAGGGGTCATCCTCGCATTCTGGCACGGACGTTTGCTGATGGTCCCCACGGTGCGCGGTGAGACCGACAGCCGTGTCTTCATGCTGATTTCAGCCCATCGCGACGGAGAAATAATCGCCCGTGGGGTAAGTTCTTTCGGGGTAGAATTTATCCGCGGCTCCGCTGCTAATCGGAAGAAACCCGGCAAAAACAAGAGCGGCGCATCGGCCATCGCCCAGATCGCCGCCGCATTGAAGCAAGGCCATGTTGTCGGGGTTACCCCGGACGGCCCACGCGGCCCCGGCGAACGGGTGCAGAAGGGCGTCATCCGGCTGGCGCAGATGACAGGCGCGCCCATTCTTCCGGCCGCCTATTCAGTCTCGCGCGGTAAACGTCTCAGGACCTGGGATCGCTTCCTTCTGGCGGCGCCGTTTTCAAAAGGCGTCTATGCGGCGGGCCCGCCGGTCAAAATTCCTCCTGAAAATGACCCGGAAACGGTTGAAACAGCGCGCCAGACAGTAGAAAACGCCCTTCTGCGCGTGACCCGGCAGGCAGATGCTATCGCCGGGCGGGACAGCGGCGCGAACAAATGAACACCGACCGGATTTCTAATTGGCGCAAATTCTTATGACCTCCGGCGTACGAGAACCACTCGGCCTGAAGATCTACCGCGCAGCCAGCAGGGCGTCCGAACCTGTCGCGCAATTCGTGCTGCAGCGCCGCCTTAAATCCGGCAAGGAAGACCCTGAACGAATCGGCGAAAGGCGAGGCGTCGCCGGCTGCGATCGTCCGGAAGGGATGATCGTCTGGATCCATGGCGCTAGCGTCGGCGAATCCCTGTCGGTTGTGCCGCTTGTCCGGCGGCTGCTGGAATTGCGGCCCGATATAAATTTTCTGGTGACGACAGGCACTGTCACCTCAGCGAAACTGATGAAAGAGCGTTTGCCCGCAGGCGCCGTTCATCAGTTTATCCCCCTCGACCATCCGGACTTTGTCAACGGATTTCTTGACCACTGGAAGCCGGATGCCGCCATTTTCGTCGAATCTGAATTCTGGCCAAACCTCATTTTAGGCGCGCGCAAAAAAGTCGCTTCCATGGCGCTCGTTAACGGGAGGATTTCACCGCAATCCTATAATGACTGGAAACGCCAGCCAAACACCATCCGTTATATACTCTCAACATTCGATACGATCATCGCGCAGGATTATCAGAATGCTGACCGTTTGATTGAGCTGTCCGGCAGAAAGGTTGAAATGCTGGGCAATCTCAAAAACGCAGCGCCCGCTCTACCCGCTGACGAGACACATGTGCAAGACTTAAAATCCGCGATTGCCGCCAGACCGGTTTGGCTGGCGGCCAGCACGCATCCCGGCGAAGAAGACATTGTATTGGCGGCGCATAAAATATTGCAAAAGGAGTTCGATAATCTCCTGACCATTATTGCGCCGCGACACCCGACGCGTGGCGCGGAAGTACAAGAATTTGCAGAAGAGCGAAACTTGCAGGCCGGGCGACGATCCGAAGGCGCCCAAATCAATAGCGATATGGAAGTCTATATTGCCGATACGCTTGGCGAGCTTGGAATATTTTACCGGCTTTGCAATGTCGCTTTTGTTGGCGGCGGCGTAACGCCAAAAGGCGGCCATAACCCGCTTGAACCAGCGCGGCTTGGCGTTGCGATCCTGCACGGCCCCCACACATTCAATTTTGTGGAAACTTATAAAGACATGCGCGATGTCGGCGGCGCCGCCCTTGTGCGCAATGACCGGGAGCTAGCGACAGCCGTGCGCCGGCTGCTTGCTGACGAAAAGACCCGCGACGCCATGTCGAAAGCCGCCCGATCGGCGGCGGAAGCGAACGCCGAGAAGGTGTTGTCCGATATCTGCGATACGCTGCTGCAGACGCTGCCCAAAAAGGCCGCCGCCCCATGATGCGCGAACCATGGTTCTGGCGCAGCCATTCCATGACCGCGAAAGTGATTTCGACGGCGCTTTCGCCCGCAGCAGCGCTTTATGATCTGGGCCAGCGAGCACGCTGGCGGCTGACGACGCCGGCGACACCCGCCATACCAGTTATCTGTGTAGGGAACGCATCTCTCGGCGGCGTCGGAAAAACGCCTTTCGCCATCATGTTATTCCAAATGCTTTCTGAAGCGGGTTTCACCTGCCAGTTCCTGACACGTGGATATGGCGGCAGCGAACCCGGCCCTCTGAAAGCCGACATCGCCAAACACAGTCACGAACATGTTGGCGACGAAGCCCTATTGCTTGCGCGGCACGGGCCGACATGGGTTGCGCGCGACCGGGTCGCCGGCGCGCACGCTGCAATTGATGATGGAGCGGAGGTCATCATCATGGATGACGGCTTCCAGAATCCGACGGTCAAAAAAACAGTCTCAATTCTGTTGCTTGATGCTGAAGACCCTGACGGAAACGGGCATATGTTTCCAGCTGGCCCTCTGCGCGAGCCGGTCGAGCGAGCACGCGATCGCGCCGGCCTCACGGTTGCGATCGGGCCTGACGCCGAAACCGCTCAAAACGCTGCGCAGAAAATTGGATCGCCGTTCGCCGCCTGGCTTGAACCAGTGGATACGCCTGAAACGCGAACGGTTGTGGCGTTCAGCGGCATCGGCAAACCGGATAAGTTTTTCAACTCGCTGCGGCGCAACGGATTTGAAATTGTCGAGGCAGTTTCATTTCCTGATCATCATCCATTTACAGACCGCAATCTTGTCGCTCTGAAAAAAATCGCTGTTAAAGCCGACGCAGCGCTGATCACGACTGAAAAGGACTTTGTGCGGCTACCCTCGCCTTTCCGCGACGAGGTCCTGACCTACCCGGTTCGCATGAGGATCAACACACCTGAGGCGATAAAGGACTTCATCCTCTGCGCAATCGACGCCGCGCGCAGCGATCGCTAGGATGAACGCCATGAGCGACACGACTTCCACTGATGCAGAGCAACAACCCGCACTGCCTGCGCGCCGGTCCGACCGGCCGCTCACTCTACTCCATCGCCTTGAATATGCGCTTGTCATGAGTTTGATGGGGTTTTTCCGGGTCCTGGGCGTTGACCTCTCATCAATGGTTGCTGGCAAATTCATGCGCCTTTTGGGCCCGGCGCTCAGCAAATATACGGATCGCGCCATCGCCAACATCTCAGGCGCCTTTCCGGACTGGACCGAAAGCCAGATCAAAATCGCCATCGCTGATATCTGGGAGAACGTCGGACGCACCGGCGCGGAATACGCTCATATCGATAAGTTTCGCATTGATGGAGACCGCCCGCGCATTGAACACAGCGGATTTGAACGCATACGCAATAACGACGGCTCTTTTCAGCAAGTGATTTTCGTTACGGGTCATTTTGCAAACTGGGAAATACCCGCCGTCTGCGCCAATCAACTCGGCGTTTCCTTTGGCGTGATTTATCGCGCCGCCAACAACCCGCTTGTCGATGAAATGATTATCGCCAAACGCGCTGAAACAATGACGCGTGTTCAGGCGCCAAAGGGCCGGCGCGGCGCACGCGGCCTGGTTGAAATGCTTCGCAACGGCTACTCGGTCGCCATGCTTGTCGATCAGAAACTTAACGACGGAATTTCCGTACCGTTCATGGGGCGTGAAGCGATGACGGCGCCGGCGGCGGCGCGCATGGCGCTGAAGTTCAACGTACCGCTGGTTCCAATCTCAGCCGTGCGTCTGAACGGCGCGCGCTTTCGCGTGATCGTGCAAGACCCTATTCAGTTCGATGCTTCCGGAGATACGGCGGCCGACGTTTATGCGTTGACGGAGAGAATCAACAAAACGCTGGAAGGTTTTATAAGAGCGCACCCCGACCAGTGGCTATGGTTTCATCGCCGGTGGCCGAAAGACGCATAACGCGTATCCCTGTTTATTCATAGTCCCGGCACTCGCCGGAATAAGCGACATTGACGCCAACAACTGCAGCCATGCACGCATTACTGTAGGTCTCGCCGTCGCAACCGCAAACAGGGCGATAATCCTTTGTGCATATCTCCGGCTTGGGGGCGCAGACGCCTGCATAATCGGCGGTCTTCCGACAGACGCCAGGCTCAACCTGGCAATAGGCGCCATCGTCATTGCACTGGATGCCGGCGATGCCGCCGCACATGCCGCCCGTCTCGCCAGCGGCTGGCTCTTCGGGCGGTGAATTCGAATCTCCCGAGGCTGCGCATCCGATAATCGCCATGGCGGCGATAAGGGCGAATGTCAGCTTCAGGAAATTGCTCATTCGCCGCCTTCCTTCATTTGCGATTGCATGTAGCGTTCTTCGCCGACCTTTTCGATAAGCCCAAGCTGGGTTTCCAGAAAGTCGATATGCTCTTCTTCAGAATCGAGAATATCCGCAAGCAGGTCGCGACTGACATAGTCTTTGACTGATTCAAAATATTCGATGGCGTCGGTGTAAAGCGGGTGCGCGCGCTGTTCGGCGCGAAGGTCGCACTCAAGAATCTCTTTGACGGATTCGCCAATATAAACTTTGTCGAGATCCTGAACGTTGGGCAAACCTTCGAGAAACAGGATGCGCTCGATGATGACATCCGCATGCTTCATTTCGTCAATGGATTCATCGTACTCGATTTTCGCGAGTCGCTTAAAACCCCAGTCCTTCAAAATACGCGCATGCAGGAAGTATTGATTGACGGTGGTCAACTCAAGTTTCAACGCTTTGTTCAGATGCTCAATGACCTTTTGGTCGCCCTTCACAGAATCAATCTCCTATTTGAATTGGCTTTAAAGATAACCGATAGAACTCTCTGTCCAAGAACTATCTTTGCAATCGACTATCACTTGCGCGCATATGTCAACGCACAAACGTCATGTCTCAAAATGAAATGATAGGCTGTAACTATTCAGCTGCGACCGTGTTGGCGCCGGTTTCAATGCTGCGCGCATTCTCGATCATCTCAGCAACGTCGGGCAGACATTTTCCACAACGGGGACGACTGCCACAGCGATTGAAAACTTCAGCGACAGTTCGTGCGTCATCGCCGGCAACAGCCTTAATTTCTTTGTCGCGCAATGCGTTGCAAATACAAACGTACATTCTTCACCCGTCCGAGAATCGCCAGACTGCAATTCATTATCATCAAGATGGGTTAATTAAGAATGATTGTCAATTACAAAATGCTACTCGCCCGCACTTTCTGACGATTCCGGCATCTCGCCGGCGATAAGCTGCGGGTCGATAAGGCGGCCAACCCATTTCATACTCCAGTGGAGATGCGGGCCCGTGACCCGTCCGGTGGCGCCCACCGCCCCGATGATATCGCCCTTTTCAACCCGCTGGCCGGGTTCCACGTCAATCCGGGACATGTGAAGAAAGGCGCTTTCCAGCCAATGGCCATGGTCGAGGAGAACGAGCCCTCCTTCGAAATACATATCCCCTTCGGCGAGGGTCACGACGCCCGGCGCCGGGGCCCGTATCGGCGTTCCCGTGGACGCAGCAACGTCAACGCCGGAATGGGGCCGCTTGGGCTCGCCATTCAGAATACGCTGGGAGCCAAAGACGCCGCTGATCGGACCCGTCACGGGCCATGTAAATCCACGCGCCCAGTCGGCTGCGGACTGGGTCGCGCTGCGCGCGGCTTTTTTCTTTTCGGTGTCGACTGCGATCCTGGCTAGCTGCTCTTCTGTGAAGCCGGAAACTTTTGACTGATCGAGACCGTCAATGCGTTGAACCGGAAACTCGCGATCTTCAATATCGATCGACCGGCGTTCCACGGCGCCGTCAGGTAAGGTGACGACAAGCAACGACGTCGGCGCGCTGTCGCGGCCAAAGCCGATCACAAACTGACCGTCATCGCCGACCATGACCTCATCGCCGTCAAGGCGCACGCTCGCGCCAGGCTCTGTCTGACCGAAAACCAATCCCCCTTGCGCGAATTTTCCATTCAAAGAATGACGCAAGGCCTCATCATCAAAAACTTTCTGGCGCTCGACAACCTGCTGCATCGCCTCTGCGTAATTGGCGCGGCGCGCGAGCGTTTGCGCATCCGGCGCGTCGATGTTCGACGCTTTCGTCTCTTCGATGTCAGGGCTTTCGACCTCTTGCGTCTGGGCGAACGCCATTGAAGACGCTGCGAGCATGCTTGCGCCGATGATCACAAATACTCTCATGACGTTTCCTCTGTCAGGCCAAAACCCTGTTTGGCGGCGGCGGCGTCTTTATAAGCTTCCTGCGTGTCCACATTCCAGTATCGCAACGCCTTCAGCGGAATGCGCTCACCGGTCACCGCGCAGACCACATAGGCGCCAGGCTTGACGATATGAAACTCGCCGTCTCCATATTCGACGACGGCTTCATCGCCGGGACCAAAAGACTCAAACAAGTTCATTCATCGCCTCTGCCGATTTCGCCGTCATGATGTACCGCGCCGGCGCGTCCTTAGTCAAAAAGCCTTTGCTGGCGCGGTTTCGCCGCCGATTTGCTCTTTTTCGCCGTCGCCGAGGCGGGTCTGCGCGGCGCGCCATCCGTCTCAAAGTGGAACGCGCGGGCGCCATCGGCGAACTGGATTTCACCACCTTCTGCGCCCGCCGCCTGGCTGGCTCGTCGCAACAGCACGCCATCATGGTCGCGCACCAGGGCGAAACCGCGCTCAAGGATACTCTGATAGGAAACCGCCGCCAGCACCCGCGCCGATGACGCAAGCCGCGCCTGCCGATCAGAAGCAATCCGCCCGGCGCGGTCGGCGACCCTTGACCAGGCGCTCGCCACTGCATTCCTTCGCGCCACAAACCCGGCAGACAAAAGATGCTGATTAAGGCGCGCGCCGGTGCCGGCGATACGGGTCAATGCGTTGTCGAGCCGCGCTCGCAATCCGGACCGCAAGCCCTCTCCCGCTCTGTCCAGTCGTTGCGCCGCCGCCCCGATGATATCTTCAGGACGCCCGAGACCGCGCACCGCTGACAGCAGCGCCGCGCGGCGCGCTTCAAACAATCGCGTTGACGCAGATGTAAAACGCCGCTCCTTGTTCAACACTTCGCTGAGCAGTTCGCTGCGCACAGGCGCTGCGATTTCCGCCGCCGCCGTCGGCGTCGGCGCGCGTTTGTCCGACACAAAGTCGATCAGCGTCGTGTCTGTTTCATGGCCCACCGCCGAGATCAGGGGAATGTCACTCGCCGCAGCGGCGCGCGCCACCACCTCTTCATTGAAACACCATAAATCTTCCAGCGACCCGCCGCCGCGCGCAACAATCAATACATCGGGGCGCGGAATATCGCCGCCGGCGGGCAGCGCATTAAAGCCGTCGATGGCTTCGGCGATTTTCTCCGCGGCGCCGCGCCCCTGTACCAGCGTCGGCCATACGATGACATGCCGGGGGAAGCGCTCGCGCAGCCGATGGAGAATATCGCGAATGACCGCGCCCGACGGCGACGTCACCACGCCGATGACATCGGGCAGAAACGGCAGCGGCTTTTTGCGTTCAGGCGCAAACAGCCCTTCGGCGGCGAGTTTCTTCTTGCGTTCTTCGAACAGCGCCATCAGGGCGCCAACGCCCGCGGGCTCCAGCGAATCAATAATTAGCTGATATCTGGACTGCCCGGGAAACGTGCTCATGCGGCCCGTCGCAACGACCTCCATCCCCTGTTCCGGATTGATGGCGAGACGCGCCGCCATGCCTTTCCACATAACCCCGGAGATGACAGCTTTTTCATCTTTTAAATCGAGATAAACATGACCGGAGGCCGCCCGCGTGACGCGGCCCAGTTCTCCGCGAACACGCACCAGCCCGAATGTGTCCTCAATGGTGCGTTTTACCGCCCCTGAAAGCTCAGAGACCGTGTATTCATGCACATTACCGATATTCGTATTCGCCATAATTCATGTTAAATCATAATTCGCGGGGCTGTATAAGAGATGCGCCGCAGAGGTGGGGTCATTCCCAAGAGGAGCGCAAAGCCCCTAACCAAAGTCAGTATCGTTGCGTATCGCCGCCGCCTACCCAGCGGCCATCGCTGCTCGTTTGAAGCAGCATATCTATGTTTCGTCGAAACTCTGAAGGGGAGAGCGACATTATGAAAACCAAACTGTTTCTTGGCGCAGCCGCCGCCGCGATTACGCTGGCTGGTGTCGGCGTCACCAGCGTCACCATGAGCGAGAAGGAAATGGCTGCGCCATTTCTTCATCCGTTGCTGATCGCGCGCTCGCTTTGCGGCGAAACTGTCGATGGTCTGGCCCAACGCCGCGCGTTTTTCGTACGCGCCGCCACCGCTTATGCGCAGTCGGTTGAGGAAGCGCCGGCGGACGCGCCCATGATGCGCGCCGGTCTCGGCGACATAGCGTATGATATCACGACGGCAAAACCCGAAGCCCAGGCGTGGTTCAATCAGGGCGTCGCCTTCGCCTACAACTTCAATCACGGCGAAGCGGTGAAAGCCTTTCAACAGGCGCAGGCCATCGACCCAGAATGCGCAATGTGTTTCTGGGGCGAAGCGCTTGCGCTCGGTCCCAACATCAATGCGCCGATGGGCGACGACGCTGTCGCGCCGGCCTGGGCCGCATTGCGTCAGGCGACCGCGCTTCGCGACAACGCCAGCGCAAAAGAACAGGCGCTCATCAACGCCCTCGGTTACCGTTATGAATCGGCGCCGCTTGTTGATCGCTCGAAGCTGGACAATGCGTTCGCCGACGCAATGGATGAGGTTGCGAACCAGTACCCCGACGATGATTTCATCGCAGCGCTTGCAGCCGAAGCCAACATGGACACCCAGGCCTGGGATTACTGGACCGATGGAGGCCGCACGCCGAAAGGCCGCACCGCCCGCACGGTCTCGCTGCTCGAAGGCGTGCTCGCCCGCAACCCGGACTATGCGGCGGCGATCCACCTTTACATTCACATCACCGAAGCCTCGCGCGATCCCTATCGCGCCGCCGATCACGCCGACCGCCTTGCGGCGTTGACGCCGGGCCTTGGTCACCTCGTTCACATGCCGACGCATGTTTATTATCGCATTGGCCGGTTTAAGCAGTCGCTTGAACACAATATCGAAGCTGTCGCCGCCGACGAAGCGTACCTCGCGGACGCTGACGCCAGCGTTATGTACGAATACGGATATTACACGCACAATATCCATTTTGCGCTGACATCCGCGCAAATGGCCGGCGCCAGCGACACTGCAATGGCGATGGCGGAAAAGCTCGACGCCAAACTGCCGATTGAGATGGCGACGGCGGCGCCGTTCGTGCAGCCGATCAAGGCCGCGCCCTATTACGCGATGGTGCAATTTGGCGACCCCGCCGATATTCTGGCGACGGAAGATCCCGGCGGCGAAATGCCGTTCCTTCAGGGCGCATGGCGCTATGCGCGCGGCGAAGCTTTCGTCAAAACCGGCGACCTTGAAGCCGCGCGCGGCGAAGTCGAAGCGATCAGCACCCTGATTGCGGAAGCAGACATGAGCGCGCTGATCGATGGCAATGTCCCGGCGCTTGATATTCTGAATATTGCGCGCCTCACCGTCATCGCCCGCGCTGCGGCGGCGGAAGAGGATTTCACCACCGCTATCGAAGCCATGGAAGAAGCGACTGCGCTGCAGGAAACGCTTATCTATATGGAGCCGCCCTATTGGTATTACCCGTCGAAGCAGACCCTCGCCTCGATGTTGCTGCAGGCCGGTCACGCGGAGCGCGCGGAAGCGTTGTTCCTCGAATCGCTGACCGAGTCGCCGAACAACGCCTGGGTGCTCTACGGCCTGTCTGAGACCTATAAAGCGCAAGGCGACAAGAACGGCGCGAAATACGCCTCCGCGCTGTTCAGGGACGCCTGGCTTGGCGGCAGGAAAAACACGCCGGCGCTGAGCGCGCTTTAAAAGTAACGCACATTTATCAAGCGCGGGACCCCACGGGTGTCCCGCGCTTTTTTTCGCCTGCATATTCAATTTCAAAGTCATCTGGACGGTAGTTTACCCCGAGCCTGCAGAGCGGGGATAACTACGCACCGAATGCGGGATTCCTTTAAGAATACCCTCTTTGGGTTGTGGGATTGGAAAACAACACAACCAGCTGCGCGCGGCAAAATTATCAATGCCGACTTAATGGCGTGCGAAGAATGCTGTTGCGCACAGACTTCATCCTGAGGAGCGCAAATTCCTTAGCCCTTCGAGGCGCTTGCTGCGCTCGCCCTCAGGACGAAGGAATTTGCGCGTCTCGAAGGATGAGCAAGAAAGCTCGCATTCACTCAAATCAACTCCAGCAACTGCAATTGCGTGCTTCATCTCTCCACGGACTAATTATTCTCTTCCGCCTCTTCCAGCGCTTCGCGGAGCTCGTCAATGTCGTCCTGGCTCAAGCCTTCAGGCAGGTCGCGGCGCGCCCAGCCCGGCTCGAACGGCGCCGGACCAATATCGGGGCGGTTCGCCTCCACACCGCGTGAGATATTATCGTCGGCGCTATCAGCCAGCCCGTTGACACTGTCCTGACTGCGCCTTGGATCGGTTACGCTGCGGATCAGCTCTTCATCGCGCTGGCGCTGCAGCTCGCGAGCAGCCGGGCCGAATGATGGCGAGCCTTCACCCCGCTCGCGCGCGCCTTTCAACAATTCCGTCGCGCGCGACCAGTCTTCGCCGCTGTCGCCTGGACGCCAGCCGGACCGCAGCTCGCGCCGCCCGGCGCACTCCTCCGCCTTGTCTTCATCGCTGAACTCTTCCGGACAAAAGATTGCGACCACACCGGACGAGCCCGGGTTTATGGGCGCTTCGCCGAGAGGCAGCTCAACCTGCGGGCGCACAAAACGTCTGCCGCCGCCAAAAGTCGGCTCAACATCAAAGGCGTCGTCACCTTGCTGCTCCGCCTGCCCGGCAAAAAATTCTTCGAGCGTTTGCTCTTCTTCGTCGTCTTCTTCATCCTCGCCGTCGTCCGCCGCCGCATCGTCGCCGGCGACGTCCTCCTCACCGACAATGTCGTCAAGCCCGGACTGGCGGTCCTGCTCCGGCTCGACAGAGATCAGCGGTTCAGGCGCATCTTCCTCCGGCGATTGTTCCACCACGTCTTCAGCCGGTTCGGGCGACGTGCGGTCATCATCAGCAGCAGGCGACGGCTCAATGATCAGCGGTTCAGGGTCTTCCGACGGCGGCGCCAACTGCGGATCTAAATCAAGATTGATCTCAGGCTCTGGTTCCGGCTCCTCGATCACAGGCTCAGGCTCAGGCTCTGGCTCTGGCTCTGGCTCAGGCTCTGGCTCTTCAATGACTGGCTCAGGTTCGGGTTCCGGCTCCTCAATCACAGGCTCGGGCTCCGGTTCCGGCACAGGATCGGGTTCGGGCTCAGGTTCGGGTTCCGGCTCCTCAACGATTTCCGGTTCTTCGGGCTCAGGCTCCGGTTCAGGCTCCGGCTCTATGGTCAGCTCAGGATCGCGCAGTTCCGGCAAATCCGGTCGCTGCAATTCCACCAGCGTCACCGAAATCGTGCCGCTCGGCGCATTGGGGATAAAAATGCGAACCCGACCAAAAACCGCCAGCGTCGTCAGCACGATCATATTGATCGCCACCGCCACCAGCATCGCGGCCGTTCGGCGGCGGCGGTCATTCGCGGCGATCCGATCAAGGAACCGCGCACTTACGCGATCAAAAGGGCTGTAAAACCGCAGCCAGGACTGACGGGCCTGGCGCGCAAACGCCGCCCCTGTCGCGAGGGCCGACCTTTTCTTCTGCGCGTTCCGCTTTTTGGACGAAGGTTTTGTCATGCGGCGCGGCATTGATCCGAAAAGCTGGTACGCTTAAACGCGACAAACGGATATTGGAGAAAACCCAAGTGAAAGTCCTGTTGATCGGCGGCGGCGGCAGAGAACATGCGCTGGGATGGAAAATTGCGCAAAGCCCTGCCTTGTCAAAGCTCTATCTGGCGCCGGGAAGCCCCGGCCTCAACCCTCTTGGCGAAGCGATCTCTATAGCCGAGACTGACGCCGGCGCCATCGCTGAATTTGCATCGGAAAACGCAATTGATCTTGTCGTGGTCGGCCCGGAAGCGCCCCTGGCGGCGGGCATGGGCGACGCCTTGCGCGCACGCGGCATCGCTTGTTTCGGACCCGATCAAGAAGCCGCGCAGCTTGAAAGTTCCAAAAGTTTCATGAAGGAGGTTTGCGCCGCCGCCGGCGCGCCCACCGCAGCCTATGGCGCATTTTCCGACCCGGGATCGGCGAAAGCCTTCCTGCGCGATCAATCGGCGCCTTTTGTGATCAAGGCGGATGGCCTCGCCGCCGGCAAGGGCGTGATCATCGCGCAAACGCTGAATGAGGCGGACGACGCCGTCGACGATATTCTTGGCGGCAAGTTCGGCGAGGCTGGCGCGCGCCTCGTCATCGAAGAATTCATGCAAGGCGAGGAAGCCAGCTTCTTCGCCGTCACCGATGGCGCGACCATCCTTCCCATGGTCGCCGCCCAGGACCACAAACGCGCCTATGATGGCGATGAAGGCCCGAACACCGGCGGCATGGGCGCCTATTCCCCGGCGCCTGTCTTCACGCAAACAGTGCATGAGCGCACCATGCGTGAAATTATCGAACCGGTCGTCGGCGAAATGCGCCGCCGCGGCGCGCCTTATGTCGGCGTCATCTATGCCGGTCTGATGATCAAGGATGAACGCCCGCGCCTCATCGAAATCAACGCGCGCTTTGGCGATCCGGAATGTCAGGTGATGATGCGCCGTATGCAGAGCGATATTCTGCCGGTCCTTCACGCCGCCGCGACCGGCGCGCTCGCCGGACAGACATTTGACTGGAGCGGGGACGCCGCCGCACTTGTCGTTATGGCGGCGGACGGATATCCGGGCGGTTACGAAAAAGGAACGCCGATCCACGGCGTCACTGAGGCCAATGCAAAGGAAGGCGTCGTCGTCTTTCACGCCGGCACGCGCGAAGAGAACGGCGCGCTCGTTTCCAATGGCGGCCGGGTTCTTAATGTCACAGCGACAGGCGCAACGATACGCGAGGCGATTGACCGCGCCTATGCAGGGGTCAACGCCATTGACTGGCCCGGCGGGTTTTTCCGCCGCGATATCGGCTGGCGCGCGCTGGAGCATGACGCATGAGGCCGCTTGACCAGTGGCGTAAGGGTGGAAAGTTTTTCGAAGCGAACGGCTATCAGCTCGCCTTTTGGGCGACCGTTGAACCGGACGAGGCCAAGCCCTGGCTTTTGCTGATACACGGATTTCCAACTTCGTCCTGGGATTGGTCGGCCACGTGGCCGGCGCTTGAAGAAAAATTCAATCTCGCGGCGATGGACATGCTCGGCTTTGGCCTTTCCGATAAGCCGGCCAATATTCGTTATTCGATCATGCATCAGGCGGACCTCTATGAAGCTTTGCTGGAACGCCTCGGCGTCAGCGAAGCGCACATCTTTGCCCATGACTATGGCGACACCGTCGCGCAGGAATTGCTGGCGCGACACAATGAGAAATCGCTCAGCTTTTCGACCAAATCGATATGCTTTTTGAATGGCGGTCTTTTCCCGGAGCAACATCGCCCGCGCCCGGTGCAGAAATTTGCGCTGACGCCCTTTGGCCCGATCATCGGCATGATGCTGACGCGGGACAAGCTGCGCAAAAGCTTTGATGAAATTTTTGGCGCGGACACCAGGGCCAGCGATACGGAAATCGATGGGCACTGGGCGTTGTTCGAAGAAAATGGCGGCGGCAAAATCTTCCACAAATTGATGCAGTATATTCCCGAGCGCAAAGCGAACCGCACCCGCTGGGTCGGCGCGCTGATGGAAGCGCATATCCCTTTGCGCCTGATCGACGGCGGGGTCGATCCGGTATCCGGCAAGCATCTTTATGACTACTATCTGGACATGGTCCCGAACGCCGATGCGGTCCTGTTGGAAGACATCGGTCACTACCCGCACACCGAAGCGCCGGAACGGGTCTTGAACGCGTTTTTTGGCTTCCACAAAAAAATTGGAGCGCCGGTCACATGACGGCTTTTCTGACGGTCTTCATCACAGTTTTCCTTGCCGAGCTGGGCGACAAGACTCAGCTTGCGACTGTTCTTTTCGCCGCTGACGGCGACAAGCCGAAGCTGCTTGTTTTCACCGCCGCAGCGATCGCGTTGACCGCATCCTCCGCCATCGCTGTCCTTTTAGGCGCGGCGGCGGATCGGTGGTTGACCATGCTGCCGCTGAAACTGCTCGCCGGGCTCGGTTTTGTGGTGATCGGCGTGTTACTTGTTACTGAACATATAAAAACCGTTTGAGGGAAGAGCCCATGTCGTCCGATCCAGCTGCAGATTTTACCGGCGCTACGGAAACCCCCGAGCACCTGAAATTCGATGAGGCCGCGCTTGCAACCTACATGTCCAAACATGTGGACGGCCATGAAGGCCCGATTGACGTCAAAAAATTCAAGGGCGGGCAATCAAACCCGACTTACCTTCTGACGACGCCATCAAAGAAATATGTGTTGCGCCGAAAACCGCCGGGAAAGCTCCTGCCCTCAGCGCATGCGGTTGACCGCGAATACAAGGTGATGACGGCGCTCGGCGCGCAAGGCTTTCCGGCGCCGAAGACTTATGCGCTGTGTGAAGATCCGGACGTTATCGGAACCGCGTTTTTCATCATGGATTATGTTGAGGGACGAATTTTCTGGGACGCCAGCCTGCCGGAAGCGGCAAAAGAAGAACGAACGCCGCTGTTCAATGCGCTGATCGATACGCTCGCGGATCTGCACATGATTGATTACAAGGCCGCGGGCCTCGAAGGCTTCGGCAAACCGGGCAATTATTTCGGGCGGCAAATCGAGCGCTGGTCGAAACAATACAAAGCCGCAGAGACTGACAAAATCCAAGAAATGGACGGGCTCATTGAGTGGCTGCCTGGCGCAGTGCCAACGGACGACGCAACCAGCATTGTCCATGGCGATTTCCGTTTCGACAATGTCATTATGCACCCGACAGAGCCAAAAGCGCTTGCGGTTCTCGATTGGGAATTATCAACGCTCGGCCATCCGCTTGCGGACTTTACTTACTTCCTGATGGTCTGGCATTTTCCGCCGACCGTACGCGGCGGCCTCGCCGGCGTCGATATCGGCGCGCTCGGCATTCCAACACTGGAAGACGCTGTTGCGCGCTATTCAGGCCGCACCGGACGCGGCGAGATCACCGATCTCAATTTCTGCCTCGCCTATAACATGTTTCGTCTGTGCTCAATCGCACAAGGCGTTTACGCGCGGGCGCTGCAGGGCAACGCCTCTTCGCCGCAGGCGATGGAAATGGGCAAGCAGATCAAACCGCTGGCGATGCTCGCCTGGCAATACGCACAAAAAGCCGGCGCCTGAAATTCAGGCGCCGCTCAAGTCTCGTCTGCACTCAGAGGGTTTCCACCCGGCCTCGAATTTATCAAGGCCGGACGGCGTCAATTGCGCCTATTGCGAGGCGCCAAAGCGGTATCCGATGCCGATGCCGGCGACGATCGGGTCAAGATCGATATCAACGGTGTTGATGGCGCCGCCGCTGTTCAGCGTCGCTGTCGTGTCGATCTGGATATATTTGATATCGGCGTTCAAAAACCAGCGATCGGACAGGTCAAAGTCAATGCCCGCCTGATAGGCGACGCCGACCGAATCATCGACATCAACCGAGGTGGGGCCAACGGCGTTGACCAGCGATGAGGAGGCGTCTTCGCTATAGAAAATCGTGTAGTTAACGCCGACGCCCACATAGGGCCGCACCGTACCGCGCGGATTGAAATGATATTGCAGCGTAAGCGTTGGCGGCAGCACCATCACATCGGCGATTTCGCCAAGGCCGGCAAGCGTTCCCGTTCCCTGCAAATCGTGCGGGCTGGTCGCCAGGATCAGTTCCGCGCCGATATTGTCGGTGACGAAATAGGTAAAATCGAGTTCGGGCACGTAAGCGTTGTCGACTTCCGCGGACCCGCCGGGAAAGCCAGGCAGAACGTCGGAGACATCTTCCGTCGGCGCCACGGTGATCGCGCGCAGACGAACCAGCCAGTCACCCTGCTCGGCGGCGGCGGTTTGAACGGAAGCTGCAGTTAGAGCGGCGGTCAACATCAATGAGCGGCGCATAGGATATTCCCCTATCGGTTGGTTAAGTTGCACGGATCGGATTACGCGCACGCCGCCCGCGCATTTTTGATCTAGATCACACGCGGCGCCGCAGCGCGAAATATTTCAACAAAAATTTTGCCCGCCAGTGTTTTGATTTTGACTTAGATCAGAAATATGCGGCAAGCGCCTGCGATACCAATACTCATGCAGGACACATGGCAAAAATATGCGTCAATGCGCGCGCCCCGTTACACAAGTTATCCGTCAGCGCTTCATTTTGAGGAAAAGCTCAATCCCGACCGTGTTATCGATAAACTGAAAACGATCGGCCTTTATGAACCGTTGTCGGTTTATGTTCACATTCCCTTTTGCAGACAGCTCTGCTGGTATTGCGGATGCAACATGCGAGTCGAAAACAATTATCAGCGCGCGCTTGGCTATGTTGATGCGTTACTGGATGAAATCAGAATTGTCGGCGGATTTCTCAACGGCGCCGGTCGCCCGGTCAGCGTGCATTTCGGCGGCGGCACGCCGAACTATCTCTCTCCTGAAGATCTGGGTCGCATTCTCAATACCATTGAGCTGGAACTCGGCCTGACCGACGATGCAGGGCTGGCCATTGAGCTTGACCCGAGGCTGGTGCGTAAAGACGACATTATGCGCCTCGCCGCTCAGGGTTTTTCACGCATGAGCATGGGCGTGCAGGATCTCGACCCCGCCGTTCAGCAAGCCATCAATCGCGTACAGAGTTATGAAATTGTCGAGGCTGGCGTCAGCGCCATGCGTCAGGCTGGCGTCAATGATATTTCGTTCGACCTGCTTTTCGGCCTGCCGAAACAGACCGCGAAAGGTTTCGCCGCAACAATCGCCAAGACCATCGCCCTCGCGCCCGACCGGGTGTCGGTTTTCGGCTATGCGCATTTGCCCGCCGCCCTGCCAAGGCAACGCCTGATTAACAGCGAAGATCTGCCCGATGAGGCCTTGCGGCGCGACCTTGCTGCGATCGCCGACGATATGCTGATGAGTGCGGGCTATCAGAAAGTCGGTTTCGATCACTACGCCAAGCCCGACAACGCCCTGGCCGTTGCTGCGCGCGAGCAGCGTCTGCGTCGGAATTTTCAAGGCTTCACCGACGACGCGGCGGAAACAACCATTGGCTTTGGCGCGACGGCGATCGGTTTTATCGGCGGCCTTTACACCCAGAATGAAAAGGATGTTCGCGCCTATTGCGAGGCCGTTCGGGAAAGACGCCTGCCGACAGCGCGCGGGGTCGAGCGGTCCGAGCGCGATCAGGTTGTGGCCGACGCCATCAGCGACCTGTTATGCCGTTTCACAACCGACCTGGCGCCGGTCCTCTCCTGGGCGACATCCGAGGACGCGGCGCACATCGAAACAAATCTCGCCGCGCTGGAAAACGACGGCGTCATTTGCCGGGACGGAACCATCATCGCCATGCGCGACAACGCCCGCGGCCTCTCTCGCACCGTCGCCGCCGCGTTTGACCCTTATATTTACAGCCGGCAGACGCTCGCCCAAGCCATATAAGCCCGTGCTGAGGCGTTTGGTCAGACTGGATATTTTGCGTTTCGTCGCTTAGGTTTACAGGCTGGCAGGCCAGGCGGGCGAGAGCGGTGACCGACGCAGCGAATGTAATGACAATGGAATGCAAGGGCGGCGTGAGCCAGCCTAGATCCTGCGATCTGTGCGAGGTTCGTGAGCAGTCGATATGCGCAGATCTTGGCCCGCGCGAATTTGCGCAGGTTGAAAAACTGATGGCCCGCCGGCTGGTTCCCAAAAACAAGGCGATCATGTCAGAAGGCGAGCCGAATGACAGCCTCTATGTTGTCGTCCAGGGAAGTTTTCGCCTGACCAAGCATCTGGAGGACGGGCGCCGACAGGTCACCGGGTTTTTATTCAAGGGCGATTTCGCCGGGGTGCGCCCGACAGACGCAAGCGCCTACACAGCGGACGCGCTCGAAGACAGCCTGGTCTGTCTTTTTCCACATCGTTATCTGGAAGAAGTCGCGACAACCTCGCCCGGCGTCAAGGATCGCCTGATCGCCCGCGGGCAGACGGAATACCATAAGGCTCAGGACCACATTGTTCTGCTCGGCAAAAAGACCGCCGAGGAACGGGTCGTCAGTTTCATCGAGCTGCTGAACAGAAGCATTGGCGAGGACAACGCCAATGGCTATCGCGATGTGCCACTGCCGATGTCGCGGCAGGATATCGCCGATTATCTCGGCCTGCGTCTGGAGACGCTCAGCCGCACCCTAACGGGATTAAAGAAGAAAAGCCTGATCGGCGAACTGACCCGCCACCGCGTCTCCATCGACAGCTAGCCTGCTTTACGTTTCGTCACGAGCGCGCGGCGATCGAACAGGCACACGCCATGACATGCTGAGGGGTGATTCGCCGGCGCGTCTTCATCGCGCTTGATCGTCACATACGTAAACCGCATATTCCCGCCTGCGCAGATAGGCATACGTATCGTTTCGCTGGTTTTTGCCGGCGCCGTCATGGCCAAGACCAGAAAACTGCATAGACAGGGGGCTATCCGGGCGTGCTTCATTTCGTCTCAAAAATCATTTTCTGCTGATTATTGCTCGCGCCTGCGACAAAACTAGCCTCACATAACAATTTCAACCTGTCTTGATCCATATCAATATGTCATCAGCAGGCTACGCCAAAAGCGTGGCGAAGATCACGAGGAGGACGGATGCATGTCAACAATGCATCATGACAGCGCAAACCAATCTGGCGGCGGACGTGGCGTCGCCGGCGCAGACGTAACGCTAATCGCCGCGCTTCTGGGCGTTGGCGCTCTGTGGGCGCTGTTTACCGCCGCGCGCGCCGATGATGCGCTGATGGGCGCACACGCGATGATGTTTCTTATCGCCTTTGTGGCCGGCGGCTTCGCCCTCGGGACTCACCTGTTCTCAGAGTCGAAACCGGAAGAGACGACCTATGAATTCGGGGTCGTCAAAGCAGGCGTTTTCGCATCCGTCTTCTGGGGCATCGCTGGCTTTCTGGTCGGCGTCATTATCGCCGCGCAGCTCGCCTTTCCAAACATTTTCTATTTTGACAATCTGCCCTGGACGAGTTTCGGACGCTTACGGCCGCTGCATACATCGGCGGTGATCTTCGCCTTTGGCGGCAATGTGCTGATCGCGACGTCGTTTTATGTCGTGCAGCGCACCTGTCGGGCGAAGCTTTGGGGCGGCCTTGCGCCCTGGGTCGTTTTCTGGGGCTACAATCTTTTCATCGTTATCGCCGCGACCGGCTATCTGATGGGCGCAACGCAGTCCAAGGAATACGCCGAACCCGAATGGTATGCGGATATCTGGCTGACGATTGTCTGGGTTGTTTATCTTCTGGTTTTCCTCGGCACGCTGCTGAAGCGAAAAGAACCGCACATTTACGTCGCCAACTGGTTCTATCTCGCCTTCATCGTCACCATCGCGATGCTGCATATCGTCAACAATCTCGCCGTGCCGGTATCGCTTACAGGATCAAAAAGCTATTCGCTGTTCGCCGGCGTGCAGGACGCGCTGACGCAATGGTGGTACGGGCATAACGCAGTCGGGTTCTTTTTGACGGCGGGCTTTCTCGCCATCATGTATTACTTCATCCCGAAAAAAGCCGAGCGTCCGGTTTATTCCTACCGGCTTTCGATCATTCACTTCTGGGCGCTGATCTTCCTCTATATCTGGGCCGGCCCGCACCATCTTCATTACACGGCGCTGCCGGAATGGGCGCAGACCCTCGGCATGACATTTTCAATCATGCTGTGGATGCCTTCATGGGGCGGCATGATCAATGGCCTTATGACCCTCTCCGGGGCGTGGGACAAACTCCGCACCGATCCGGTTTTGCGGATGATGGTTGTCTCCGTCGCCTTCTATGGCATGTCGACTTTTGAAGGCCCGCTGATGTCAATCCGCGCCGTGAACTCGCTTTCTCATTATACCGACTGGACAATCGGACATGTTCACTCAGGCGCGCTCGGCTGGGTCGGCTATGTTTCCTTCGGCGCGCTTTACTGCCTTGTCCCCTGGCTATGGAAACGCAAGGACCTTTATTCAAAGGCGCTTGTAGAATGGCATTTCTGGGTCTCCACAATCGGCATCCTTTTATACATCACATCGATGTGGGTCTCCGGCATCATGCAAGGGCTGATGTGGCGCGCCTATAACGAGTTCGGTTTCCTCGAATACTCATTCGTCGAAACCGTCGAGGCAATGCATCCCTATTACATCATTCGCATGCTTGGCGGGCTCCTGTTCCTCGCTGGCGCTTTCATCATGGCCTACAATCTGTGGCGCACGGCGCGCGGCGACATTCGTGAAAAAGAATACGCCCGCGACGCCGCCCTCACCGCAGCCCCGGCCGAATAAGGAGACGATGAATGCTTGACCGCCATAAGTTTCTGGAAAAGAACGGCCTGATTTTAACGGTTGCGATTCTGGTCACCGTTGCGATCGGCGGCCTGGTTGAAATCGCCCCGCTTTTCTATCTCGAATCGACCATCGAGGAAGTGGAAGGGGTTCGCCCATACACGCCGCTCGAATTGGCTGGGCGCGATGTCTATATCCGCGAAGGTTGCTATGTCTGCCACAGCCAGATGGTGCGCCCGCTTCGCGATGAAGTAGAGCGTTACGGCCATTACTCACTGGCTGCGGAAAGCATGTACGATCACCCGTTTCAATGGGGGTCGAAACGTTCCGGTCCGGACCTTGCGCGCGTCGGCGGCAAATATTCGGACAGCTGGCATCGCCAGCATCTGATCGACCCGCGCAGCGTTGTGCCTGAGTCAATCATGCCGCCTTACAAACTTCTCGACGATCGCACGCTTGATTACACGCAAGCTTCGGCCTGGCTGAAAGCGAATCGCATGGTGGGCGTGCCCTATACCGATGAGATGATTGAACTGGCGGCGCTTGACCTCGCCACGCAGGTTGATCCGTTCTCGGATAATTATGACGCTTTTCTTGAACGCTACCCGAACGCGATCATTCGCGACTTCGACGGCGACCCGCGAAAGATTACGGAAATGGATGCGATGATCGCCTATCTGCAGGTGCTCGGCACCATGGTCGACTTTTCGACTTACGAACCGGAAGAGAACTACAGATAAGCGCAGGACAATACGAGTAAAGGCACGGGTTATGTATGAAACGCTCTCACAATTTGCGCAGACCTGGGGACTGGTTCTCTTCGTGATCGCATTCGTACTCGTGCTGATTCACGCCCTGAACCCGCGCAACCAAAAGAAATTTGACGAAGCAAAACGCATCCCGCTCGAAGACGAGGACAACTGATATGTCTGAGAAAGACATCGACGAACATACCGGTATTGAAACAACCGGACATTCCTGGGACGGCATCAAGGAACTGAACAATCCCCTGCCCCGCTGGTGGGTGATCCTGTTCTGGGTCTCGATCGTCTGGTCCGTATTTTACTGGGTGCTGATGCCGTCATGGCCGGGCATCACCGGCCACCTCAAAGGCGTGCGCAACCATTCAGAACGCGAGAATGTCGAAGTCGCCATGGCCGCGCTTGACGAGCAGCGAAGCGAACAAATGCAGCGCGTGCTGGCCGTCGACGATATCAGTGAAATCGAGAACGATCCTGACCTTTTGCAATATGCAATGGTCGCCGGGGAATCGATCTTCGGAGATAATTGCGCCACCTGCCATGGCGGCGGCGGACAAGGATTTGTCGGCTATCCAAACCTTGTCGACGATGACTGGATCTGGGGCGGCGGCTTCGACGCCATCCAGCAGACTCTGCATTACGGCATTCGCTCAACACATCCGCAAACGCGCTACAACCTGATGCAGGCTTATGGGCGCGACGGACTTTTGTCCGGCGATCAGATCGACGATCTGGTGGAATATGTCATCTCTCTGTCTGGCGGAGAAGCTGACAGCGCCGCCGTTGAACGCGCAGCGCCGGTATTCGCTCAGCAATGCACGATCTGCCATGGCGCCGATGGACGCGGCGATCAGGCGCAGGGCGCGCCGAACCTTGCTGACGCAATATGGCTCTATGGCGGTGATCGCGTATCGCTCCAGCAAACGCTTTATGAGGGGCGTGGCGGCGTGATGCCGGCCTGGACGGACCGCCTGACCGACGAGCAGATCAAGGCGCTCGCGATCTATGTGCATTCCCTTGGCGGCGGAGAGTAACACCGTCGCTTTCAAATTCCGCATCAACGGCGGAAAGCGTAACCATACTGATGGAAACCCTGGCTACACAAACGGAATCGGCAAGCGGCGTCGACCGGCATGATGTCGAAGCGGTCAACAGTGCCTCAACGCGTCATCTTTATAAAGCGCGCGAGCAGATATTTCCGAAACTCGTCCACGGCAAATTCCGCGCCCTGAAATGGGCTGTGTTATTTGCAACGCTTGGCGTTTATTACATCCTGCCGTGGATCCGCTGGCCGCGCGGCCTTGGCGAACCGGACCAGGCGGTGCTGGTGGATTTTCCGGGGCGGCGATTTTATTTCTTCTTTATCGAAATCTGGCCCAACGAACTTTATTACGTCACCGGTCTTTTGATTCTCGGCGCCCTGGCGCTTTTCCTGGCGACAGCTCTCTTTGGCCGCGTCTGGTGCGGCTACACCTGCCCGCAAACCGTCTGGACCGACCTTTATATCGCTGTTGAACGGATGGTCGAAGGCGACCGGAACAAGCGCATCCGCCTGTCGAGAGCGCCGTGGAATACAGAAAAGATTGCCAAGAAATCCCTGAAGCATTTTCTCTGGCTGCTTATCGCAGCCGGCACTGGCGGCGCATGGGTGCTTTATTTCCACGATGCGCCGACAATCTTTGGACAGATTTTTACAGGTGAAGCGCCGTTTTCCGCTTATCTGTTCATGGGAATTTTGACATTCACAACATATGCCCTCGCGGGAACGATGCGCGAGCAGGTCTGCACTTACATGTGCCCGTGGCCGCGCATTCAGGCCGCGCTCACCGATGAAGAAAGCCTGCAGGTTACTTACAAGGCGGACCGCGGCGAACCGCGCGGCGCCCACAAAAAGAATGAGCCCTGGGAAGGACGCGGCGACTGTATCGACTGCAACGCCTGCGTCGCCGCCTGCCCCATGGGGATTGATATACGCGAGGGCGCGCAACTTGAATGCATCAACTGCGCGCTGTGTATCGACGCCTGCGATGACATTATGAAGAAGGTTGATCGCCCGCTTGGGCTCATCGCCTATGATACCGATAAAAACATGGCTCGCCGGAAAGCCGGACTGGCGCAGGAAACCAATCTGGTTCGAACACGAACCATTCTTTATGCGGCCGTTTTTCTGCTCGTCGCCGGCATCATGGTCTTTGGTCTGATGTCGCGCGCGACCGTTGAAGTCAACGTCTTGCGTGATCGTACGCCGCCCTTTGTCCAACTGTCCGACGGCTCAGTCCGTAACGCCTATACGGTCAAAATCGTCAACAAGGCGAATGTCGCGCGCGATTTTATCGTGACCGTCGACGGGCCGGAGGCGCTTTCTCTCAGCGCGGTGGGCGAAAGGGTTACCGGCAAAACGCTGACGATCACTGCGGATGGCGACGATGTGCGCTCCTTCCGACTCTTCGCAACCCTGCCGGCGGAAGCGATGACCCGCGCGTCG
Source organism: Pseudomonadota bacterium (assembly GCA_039819405.1). Lineage (GTDB taxonomy): Bacteria > Pseudomonadota > Alphaproteobacteria > Caulobacterales > Parvularculaceae > Hyphococcus. Next base: position 177,261 of record JBCBSB010000004.1, read on the forward strand.
GAGCCTTTGATCCTGACGGTGGAGGATCCGCAATCCGGCGAGCGCGCCGTCAATCCAACCGTTTTCCTTTCGGAGGGACGCCGATGAGCACAACATTCCGCATTACCGGACGTCATGTCCTGTTCGCGATGATCGGGTTTTTTCTGATCATCATCGCCGTCAATACAGTGTTCATCACGCTCGCCGTTCAATCATTCCCGGGCGAGCAGGAAGAAAAATCTTATTTGCAGGGCCTGAATTTCAATGACCGGCTGGCGGCGCGCGAAGCGCAGGACGCATTGGGCTGGAGTGTCGATATCGACAGGGCCGAGCTGGCCGCGGACGCCGCAACCATCGAGCTGAGCTTTAAATCCCGGGAAGAAAGGCCTATCTATGATCTCGACATTGACGGCATGCTCTCGCAGCCCGCCGACAATGATCGCGATCAGGCGCTTGTCTTTACCCCTTCCGGACCGGGGCGATTTGAAGCGCAGGCGGAAAACGTTACGCCCGGGGTCTGGATATTAAACGCCCGCGCCGTCAGCAGTCGAAATGAAACCTTCGAGTTCACGACGAAACTCTATTTTGAATGACTATCGCATCAACAATCGATGACGGCATTGGCTGCCCCAGCGGACTGGAGCCGCCCTCAGACGGCGCCGTCATCGACCCGGCGCCATTCGTAAAAACATCAGGCGGCGTTGCAAAACTGGAACTTGCCGTGTTCGGCGCCAAATGCGCTGGCTGCATCCGGAAAATTGAAGGCGGACTGGGCGCGTTGCCGGACATTCAGTCTGCGCGGCTTAACCTGTCCACCGGGCGTCTCTCCGTTTCCTGGCGCGACGGCGCCTTTGCGCCGCGCGCCATTACGCAAACCATCACCGGGCTCGGCTATCGCGCAGCGCCCTTTGATCCGGAAAAGGCCGAAGCGGAGAGCGACGCGGAAGGGCGGCGATTGCTGCGTTCGCTCGCCGTCGCCGGGTTCGCCACCGCAAACATAATGCTCCTGTCGGTCGCTGTCTGGGCGGGCGGCGGCGAAATGGGATCGGCGACGCGCGGCATGATGCACTGGATTTCCGCAATCATCGCCATCCCCGCAGCGCTTTACGCCGGGCGGCCGTTCTTTTCATCGGCCCTCGGCGCGCTGAAAGCCAGGCGCGCCAATATGGATGTGCCGATTTCATTGGCGGTGATTCTGGCGCTATCGCTCAGTATTTTTGAATTCTTCAAGGGCGGCGAGCACGCCTATTTCGATGCGGCGGTGATGCTGCTGTTTTTCCTCCTCATTGGACGATATCTTGATCACCGCCTGAGGCTGCGCGCGCGTGCTGCGGCCCGTGATCTGCTGGCGCTTCAGGCGACCACCGCAAACCGGATCAATGCGGATGGCGCGCTGGAAGCCGTCGCCGCCCGCGATATCGCCCCCGGCGACCAGCTGTTGCTGTCACCCGGCGACCGCGCGCCGGTCGACGGCGTCATCGCTGACGGAACATCGGATACGGACGTTTCCCTCGTGACAGGCGAAAGCGCCCCCGCCCGCAAGACGATCGGCGACACGATCCACGCCGGTGTCTTAAACCTGTCGGCGCAGTTGACGATGCGCGCGGAAAAAACCGCTGACGCCTCGCTGGTCGCGGACCTCACCCGACTGATCGAGGCGGGGGAGCAAACAAAAAGCCGTTACGTTCGCCTCGCCGACCGCGCTGCGTCGCTTTATGTTCCAATCGTTCATACCCTTGCGCTTGCGACGTTTCTTGGCTGGTACCTGGTCATGGACGCCGGCCTTCGCGTCGCCATGCTGAACGCGGTCGCGGTGTTGATCATCACCTGCCCCTGCGCCCTTGGTCTTGCCGCGCCGGCGGTGCAGGTTGTCGCCACAGGCCGCCTTTTCCGGTCAGGGGTGCTGGTGAAATCCGGCGATGCGCTGGAGCGTCTTGCAGAGGTCGACAGGGTTGTCTTCGATAAGACCGGCACTCTCACCCATGGCAAGCCGCGCATTGCAAACCGCACGGAGATCGCGCCTGACGCCTTAAACGCTGCAGCGTCGCTTGCGCGGATCAGCCGTCACCCTCTGTCGCGCGCTATTGTCGCCGAAGCTGGCGCGGGACACGCCTGCGCCGATGCGGTCGAGCATCCCGGCCTTGGCATTGAAGGCGAGATACAAGGCGAACGCGCAAGACTGGGCCGCGGCGACTGGATTGGCGCAACGGCGCCTGCGGAAAATACAACGAGTACGGAAGTCTGGTTTCAACGCGGACAAGACAAACCGATACGGTTTATCTTCGAAGACACGCTGCGAAATGACGCCAGTGAAGTTATCGGCGCGCTGGCGGAGCGAAACCTGAAATCAGAAATGCTCTCCGGCGACCGTAAAGGCGCAGCCCAGCGTATCGCCGATAAACTCGGGCTTGATCAATGGCGCGCCGAACTGTCGCCTCAAGAGAAAATTGCGCACCTTGAAACCTTAAGTGACGAGGGCGTGAAAGTCGCGATGGTCGGCGACGGATTGAATGACGCCCCGTCACTGGCGCGCGCCCACGCATCGCTGTCGCCGGGAACCGCCGCAGATGCAAGTCAGGCCGCAGCGGACTTCGTTTATCAAGGCGACAGTCTGGCGCCGATCATTGAAGCGGTTGACATTTCGCGCAAGGCGCGCCGAAGAGTGCTTGAAAACTTTGCCTTCGCCGCCGCCTATAACGCCTGCGCCGTTCCCCTTGCCGCTTTGGGTCATGTGACGCCGCTGATCGCCGCCATCGCGATGTCGGGATCGTCCATGGTCGTTACGTTAAACGCCTTGCGACTTGCATCACGTAAGCGAGATGAACAAGCATAATGACCGCGCTGTTATTTTTAATCCCGATTGCATTGCTGCTGGGCGCCGCCGGGCTCGCGGCGTTCCTGTGGGCGCTTAAAAGCGGTCAATATGACGACCCGGACGGCGCCGCCCAACGCATTCTTCTTGATGACGATATGGAAGAAGACGACGCGTAACGCCTAAACCGTGCGCGTGATATCGCGATAAGCGTGCCAGCTTGCATGGCCCAGAAGCGGAAAGGCGATCGCCAACCCGACAAACAGCGTCGCTACACTTGCGGCTGTGATGATCGCAATCAGCCACGCCCACAAAAGCATCGCCCCGGGACTTATATTAAACGCCTTGATGCCTGTTGCGATTGCCGTAAAGGCGTCGGTGCGCTCGTTCATCAGCATTGGTATGGAGACGACCGTAAAAAGATAAATGACGAAAGCGATGACGCCGCCGACCACGGTGCCAACGACGAGCATCGCCAGGCCCGCGCCGGTAGAGAAGGCGAAGCCCATAAAGTCGTTCAGCGGGACATAGCTGGCCGATGCGAACAACGCATAGATCATCACTGCAATGCGCACCCATACAAGCGCCGCAAACATCAGGAAAAATCCGATATAGGCGATCTGCATCGGCGAGCGCGGCCCGGCGAATTTCACCGGCCACAGGCGCGGCGGCTCACCAGCCTCCAACCGTCGGCTGATTTCATAAAGCCCAACCGCAAGCAATGGCCCGACCAGCGCAAAAACACCAAATGCAACCGGAATGAGCGCCGAATAGCCAAGCCGCCACAACAGATAGGTAATCAACAGGCCGCTGCCGACGACCAGGACGCCATATCCGATGCTGAGAACCGGCGCGCGCATCATGTCGCGCCAGCCAGCGCCAAGCCATGACCACGGCGCATCCATTGATATGCGTCGCGGCGGCGAGATTGGCGGCGAAGGTTCCATCTTATTATTCTCTGCGCATTTGAAGTTACGCATTTTGATTTATATCAAACGATGAGAATCGCAAAGATATCTGTTTCGCAGTTGCAATATTTTTCAGCGTCGGCGGAAACAGCTTTAAGCGGCGCTGATATCGGAAACGACCTTGGCCGCCTTGTTCTTCTTGAACGTGCCAAGCTTTCCTTTGCACAGCGTCACCACGCCGTCTTCCGTCTTCAAGGTGATATCAAGCGCATTATGCGCATCTTCTTCAAGCGGGATCAGCTGGTCCACGGAAAGTCGCGTCAATTCCGACAAGGTCATCTTGTATTTCGTGAGTATGACCGGCAATTCAATTTCCGTATGGTGAACATTATCAAGCATATCCGCAAACCATTTCGTATTCTGGTTTTGCGCAACCGCTGATTTGCGCGCCGGCGCCAATAGTCCGCGACGCTCAAGGAATTCTATAGGAAAATACAGCGCCAAAGCTGACTGTATGTCGCCTGTTTCTAACTTGAAAGCGACGTCCAGCTTAAAAAATGCGCTGGTCATTCCGTCCTTGAAAATCGACTTGCGCGATGTCGTGGCGCGCTTCAATGTCAAATTTCCCGCCCGCACATCATGAAGCGCGCTAATCAGATATTTGTTGACACCAGTGGCGATCTCGCTTGCAAAAAGCTGCGCCAGTTCGGAATCGAGCGACGTCGGCGCCGTCGCCTCTGCAGGGGGCGCGAAGGCGCCGCCGAGAAAAGCCTCGCTCAGGCCCGTGACGAAAGGGGATGACAAGCTGACGAGCAATGAATGATCGTCTTCAGGATCGCCAAACCAGTACGCGGCTGCATTTTCAGGCACACCGTCCAGCGCAGCCTGCATGTTCTGCATCCCCGCATCGATATCCGCTGGCGGTATGAACAGATTAGCAGCGACAGACAAACAGGATGCGCAAAATTTACTTGCATCGGCGGCGAGGTTTTCCAGCTTGGGATAGGTCGAAATATCAAAGCTTGCGCATTGAACTTTCTTCGCCAGCACGCCGCCGCCGTCTGCTGACTTTTCCGCCGTTGTCATTCGCTGATTTCCCAATCCATAACGCTGACATCATTATTTTATGCATGCTTAAGATTGAATTAAGTCTGTCCGCCTTTCAGTGACCGGATATTAGTCCCAAATTAACGTCGGCAAACCTAATTTCTTCGCTTACTTGTAGTCGTAATTCGGGCGTGTCGTGAGCGGTTCTGACTCGGTTATTATTAAGAAAGTTAAGAAAGTATCAGGCGAAGGCCATCACGGCGGCGCCTGGAAAGTCGCCTATGCGGACTTCGTCACCGCGATGATGGCGTTCTTTCTTTTAATGTGGCTCTTGAACGCAACGACGGAAGATCAGCGCAAGGGCATCGCCGACTATTTTAACCCGACCATTCCGGTCAGCCCGGTTTCCGGCGGCGGGTCGGATATGCTCAACGGTTCAACCGTTTATTCCGACCAGACCCTGGCGAAAGACGGAACCGGCGGTTCAAAGTCAATGCATGGCGCGAATCAGGAAGCCCGTGAAGAGATAGATGGCAAAGCCGAGGAACAAACCGCTGGCGACGCGCAAGCCCAGGCGAGATCGCTTGAGGCGTTGCGCGAAGAACTGATGGCGCAGTTTGAAGATGAAGATTCTGCTGGACTGTCGCGACATATCCTGACCCGCGTCACGCCGGAAGGGCTCGTTATCGAGCTTGTAGACGTCGATGGCAGCCCGCTATTCGCGCTGGGCTCAACTGACGCTTCGGCGACCATGCGGCTCTTGCTGGAAGTAGTGACGGCAAGCCTTTCCATGGTCAGCAACGAACTTTCAATCGTTGGGCATACGGATGGCCTCGCTTATTCAAATGTTAAGGAATACACAAACTGGGAGCTGTCTACCGATCGCGCACACAAGGCGCGGCGGCTAATGCTGGCGGCGGGACTGCCCGCCGCGCAGATAAACGAGGTCGCCGGCAAAGCCGATACGGAGCCGTTGGTGGCCGATAAGCTGGCGCCGCAGAACCGGCGTATCTCCATCACGATTTTAAAATCCTGATACTGAGTTCCTACAATTAGCATACAATTATATGATTTTTAATCATACGAACCGATAGTTATTTCGGTTGGATAACAGTTAACAAATTGTGAGTAGTCATCATGGGTCTATCATCTTCTCTGAACGCTGGGGTTATGGGTTTGGCGGTTAACGCGACAAAGCTCGCGACGATCTCTGATAACATCGCAAACTCGCAGACATACGGATATAAACGCGCCGAAACCGATTTTTCCAATATCGTTTTGAGCAGCGGCGGCGGATCCTATAACGCGGGCGGCGTACAGGTCGCCACGTTCAAGGATGTGGGCGCGCAAGGCGCATTGATCTCAACCAGCAACGGTACGGATATTTCCGTCGCCGGCCGCGGCATGCTGCCGGTTACGACCAGCGCAGGCATTGACGCGCCTCCAGGCCAGGCGCCATTGCGTCTTACCACAACCGGTTCTTTCAACACCGACGATAGCGGCTATTTGCGCACGCTTGGCGGTAATTTCCTCATGGGCTGGCCGGCGAACCCCGACGGCAGCGTTACCGTGCCGGGCCGCAATACGTCTACCGGGCTTGAGCCAATCCGCGTGACAACCTTTGAACTTGTCGCATCGCCGACAACGCGGATTGATTTGGGCCTGAATATCCCGGCGTCTGCAACACAAGCAGGCGGCACAGGAGACAGCTTTACGCTTCCTGTTGAATATTTTGATACGCTCGGCCGTTCTCAAACGCTCGACTTTGTCTTTACACCGGACGTCTCGGGGCCAGGGCCAAGCAATACCTGGACAGCGGAAGTTTTCGATCAGGCGGGAGACCCCCTGACGCCTGTCGCCAGTTTTGACGTTGTCTTTGACGAAGCAACCGGCACGGGCGGGTCGATACTGTCCCTGACGCCGGGCGCCGGCACGACCTGGGATCCTGCGACCGGGTTGATCGGGTTCAATGTTTTGTTTGGTCCCATGGAAGTCAATGTCGGATCACCCGGCAACGCGACATTGTTGACGCAGTTCTCGTCTTCATTTGCGCCCGTTGGCGTCGGCGCTGACGGCACGCCGATCGGCAGCCTGCGATCTATCGAGATTACCGAAAGCGGTATGGTCGAGGCGCTTTACGACACCGGCTTCCGGCGGACTATTTATCAGGTGCCGCTTGTCGACGTTCCAAACATCAACGGCCTGACAGCGCTCGACAATCAGACCTTCGCAATTTCAGCATCGAGCGGCGACTACTTCCTGTGGGATGCCGGTTCCGGTCCTGTTGGAACGACGGAAGGGTTCGCCCTGACCGAATCGACAACGGATATCGCAGCCGAGCTGACCGATCTCATTCAAACCCAGCGAGCCTATTCGTCGAACGCAAAGATCGTACAGACCGTCGATGAAATGCTGCAGGAGACTACTAACCTCATCCGCTAAGTCTAGCGGATGATCTAATCCGGGTGCCCTATGTCCATCTCGTCAGCACTGGCAAACGCAAATAGCGGGCTATCCGTTGCGTCAAGACGCGCCAGTGTCGTCTCCAACAATGTTGCGAATGCGCTGACGCCTGGCTACAGCCGGCGCGGGATCGATGTCGGCGAAAACGTAATCGCAGGCAAAGGCGCCGGCGTATCCGTCAATGGCATCACGCGGGCGGCCAATCAGGCGCTCACGAATGATCGACGCACCGCGGAAAGCGCCTCTAACCGCGATCAGGAACTTGCCAGCGCTTATGCAAAGTTCAACACGGCGCTGGGCGAGCCAGATGATGCGTTCAGCATGTTCGGGCAGTATCAGGATCTGGAATCGTCCTTGCGGTCTCTGGCGTTGACGCCTGAATCAATTCCACTGCAATCCCAACTCCTGGATTCAGCAAAGTCGCTGACGTCGCGCTTCAATCAGCTCTCATCGCAGACGCAAAGCATGAGAGTCGAAGCGGATGCGAAAATCGCCCAAAGCGTTGACATTGTGAACGCTAATCTCGGAGAGATCGAAAAGCTGAACTTCCAGATCAGTCGCGGCGTCAGCACCGGCCGGGATACATCCGGACTGGAAGATCAGCGCAAGACTCTGATCGACGAAGTCGCTGGCATCATCCCCGTTCGGGAGATTGCGCGCGACAATAATAAAATCGACCTGATGACGAATGAAGGCGTATTTCTTATCGCTGGAAAAGCGCGTCAGGTCGAGTTCACGCGCGCAAACACCATAGCTTTCGATACGACCCTCGCCGGCGGGCAACTCTCAGGTCTTTCTGTCGAAGGCATCGACATAACGCCAGGCACAGCCGCAAGCTTCGCCCTTCAGCAGGGTAGTATTGCAGGCCATTTCGAAATCCGCGACCAGGTCGCGCCGGACTTTCAGACCAAGTTGGACGCGCTTGCGCGCGACATGATGCAGCGGTTTGAAGATGCAGACCCGACACTCGCAGTTGGCGCGCCGGGCCTGTTCACTGACAATGGCGCAGCGTTTGATCCCTTGGCCGAAGGCGGTCTCGCTGGACGTATCGCCATCAACGCCGCTGTTGATCCTGATCAGGGCGGCGACCTTTGGCGCTTACGTGACGGTATCGGCGCGGCTTCAGAAGGCGCAGCCGGAAACGCCGATCTGATTTTCATGCTGCTTGACGGGTTGTCGGAACTTAGAACGCCGCCCGCTGGCTCCGGCCTCAGCAGTCAGAGTGCGGCGATTGATGCAATCGCGAACGTTACATCGATCATTGGTTCCGCACGCGTCAATTCGCAAACGCAACTTGCCGCTTCATCCGCCAGCGCGCAGGCCCTGCGTGAAGCGGAGACGCAGGAAACCGCTGTCGATACGGATTTTGAACTCCAGCAATTATTAGCCATTGAACAGGCGTTCGCCGCCAATGCGCGGGTCATTCAGGCCGCCAGCCAGATGATCGATACGTTGATGGAGCTGTAGATGAGCATTACAAACGTACCTGATCAGCTTTCTTTTTCCAGGCTGTCACAAACCGTGGCCGACCTGAAGTCGCGCGTCGATACAAGCCGAAAAGAGTCGGTCACCGGCCGCTATGAAGATCTGACCACGCAGTTAAAAGGAGATGTCGGCAGCGGACATCTTCTGAAGAAAGCCATCGACGATACAAGACTGTTTCAGGAAAATCTTGCCGTCGCAGCGAGCCGCGCACAGGTCACGCAAGCAACGCTTGGCAATGTCGGCGCTGAAAGTTCACGGATTGCAACCGATCTTCTTGCAGCCGTCGGGCGCGGTGACTTGTCGACGATTGACGTCATGACTGATGACGCAAAAGCCGGACTGATCGTAACCTTTGCGTCATTGAACGCTGTTTTTGCAGGCCGCGCCCTCTTCAGTGGTGACGCGACTGACCGCCCGCCACTGGCGCCGCCTGAGCAACTGATCGCGGATGTCGAAGCCATCATGGCCGGCGCAACCGACGCGGCGGACGCACAAGCGCAGCTGGATATCTATTTTGACGATCCTGCTGGCGGCTTTGCGACGAACATTTACCAGGGCGGCGCCAACCGTGCGCCCGGTGTCGAAATCGCGCCTGGCACACGCGTCGACGCCTCCGCAAAAGCAGATGACCCGGCCATCAAAGACGTTATTCGCGGCCTGGTGACCATTGCAACGTCGGGGTCCGCGACCTTTGCAGACGTCAACACAACGCTCACCGCCGGCGCCAGCCAGATCTTCGATGCGGAAGCTAATATTGTGGATCAACGCGCCGCGATCGGCATCAACGAGGCGCGCATCAGCGCCGCCAGCGCCCGCTATGAAGCGGAGGAAACCGTTCTCACATCGCTCTACAATGAAAAGACGTTGCGAGACCCGTTTGAAGCCGCCTCGGAACTGCAATTGCTGGAGACCCAGCTTGAGGCGTCCTACCTTTTGACATCGCGCATGGCGCGGCTGTCCCTTGCAAACTTTATCAGGTGATCGCGAATGCGCGTTTTTCTTCTTTCTCTCATCAGCGCAATGGCGTTTTTTGGCGATACAGCGCTGGCTGGCGTCAAGCTGAAAGATATTGTCGAAGTCGAAGGCGTTCGCGGCAACGATCTCGTCGGATACGGCCTCGTTGTCGGCCTTGACGGCACAGGCGATGGCCTGCGCAACATTCCTTATACCGAAGAAGCATTATCCAGCCTGTTGGAACGCCTTGGCGTCAATGTGCAGGGCGAAGATTTCCGACCGCAGAATGTGGCGGCTGTTCTGGTAACCGCAACACTGCCGCCTTTCGCACGCGCCGGTACGCAGATCGATGTTACCGTGTCCGCTATTGGCGACGCACAGAACCTTAATGGCGGCATGCTGGTGATGACGCCGCTTAATGCGGCGGACGGTAAAATTTACGCCGTGGCCCAGGGGCCTGTGCTGATCAGCGGCTTCGCCGCGCAAGGCGATGCTGCGTCTGTTACGGAAGGGGTGCCAACCTCCGGCACCATCCCGAATGGCGCCCGCGTAGAGCGGGAGCTTGGATTTGATTTCGCGTCGCTGCAAAGCCTGACACTGACCTTGCGCGCACCTGACTTCACGACAGCCGCGCGTATCGAAAACATCATCAACCGCAATGTCGGGCGACCAATCGCCACCATGCAGGATTCTTCCGCCGTGAAGCTCGCGATGGATGGCGATTTCAGCTCGCCAGCCCACATGCTCAGCGAAATCGAGAATTACGAAGTGACGCCGGCGCAAAAGGCGCGGGTCGTTGTCGATCAACGTTCGGGCACAATCGTCCTCGGCTCACAGGTGCGCATCTCCAGCGTCGCCGTCGCCCAGGGCAATCTTTCCATCCGCATTCGCGAATTGCCGGGCGTCGTCCAGCCCAACCCGTTCTCCCGGAATGGCGAAACCGTCGTCGTGCCGCGCACCGACATAGCCGTCGATCAGAATGAAGATCAAAAAGTCGCGGTTCTGGAAGAGAACATCACCCTCGCCGACCTCGTCGACGGACTGAACGCCCTTGGGGTCAGCCCGCGAGAGATGATCGACATCCTGAAGTCAATCAAGTCAGCCGGCGCGCTCCACGCAGAACTGATTGTTCAGTAACTCCCTGCTGTAGCGGGCTTCGGGCCCATTAAACGCCTGCGGTCCCTGGATCACACGGTGCGGGCGGCATTCGTCGCAAGCAGACAATCAAACGCGGTCATGTTAAGTCATCAATTGACCTGAAAACGGGCGATGCCAAAAGCGCATGCGTTTACCGCAGCGAGGGAAAAATGACTGGTAATTGTTTGTGTGGCGCGGTGAGCGTCACGATTGACGCTAAGCCTGAGTTTATTAACGATTGCAATTGCAGCCTGTGCCGCAAGGTCGGCGGCGCCTGGGGCTACTTCCCATCTTCCTCAGTCAAAACAACCGGAAAGACTTTTTCAGTTGCGCGCCGCGATAAAAAGACCCCCGGGGTCGAGGTTCATTCCTGTTCAGCCTGCGCAAGCACCACACACTGGGTGCTGACAAGATCATTCAAAGAACAAAACCCCGCGGCTGATCAAATGGGTGTGAATATGAGACTGTTTGACCCTGATGAACTAAAGGGGGTCGAAGTTCGATTCCCGAACGGCAAGGATTGGACCGGCGAAGGCCCGTTTGGATACAGACGCCAGGCGCTGACGGTCAGCGATAGCACGCTCTGGTAATACGTCTCTCTCATCGAAGGCCAGATTCAACTCAGTATCGTCTCTAATCGGATAACCAATCGATGAATATCCGGCCACCCCTTCTGGTTCGAGGGTTTTTCCGGCCATGGTCTGCAACCGCAACAGCCACCATTATCAGCAATGCCGGGAAACAATCTCAGCTCTCGCCGCCTGCATCCTCAGCATCTGACGATGCGCCTTCCGCACCCTCTTCATCCTCGGTCTCGATTTCATTGAGTTCAATTTCACCGGTCGCCACAAGCTTGCGCACGATCGTCATGAAACTTGCCTGCGCCGCTTCAGCGTCTTTCGCCGACATCGGTTTCAATGTTTCCATTTGCTCTTCATATTGCTGGCGCATGCGCTGAGAGATGTTGCTGAAGATGAAGTCAACAGATTCTGGCGCATTCTCCTTGCCGAGCTTCGCTGCCTGCAGGAAGAGATCGACGTCGACTTCCTTGATCACCATGGTGATTGCGTTCGGCGGCACCCGCTCCGGAATGTCCTGGAAGGTAAGCAGGGACTTTTTCACATCCGCCATGATGTCCGGCACTGTATCCGAAATATAGGACAGAAGCTTGTCGCGCTTTTCGGACATGACATTATTCATCATGGAGCCGATCATCTCGCCGGGATTATGGCCCTTGGCCGGCGCGGCGCGCAGCGGCGCCAGGTAATCGCGCTCAATTGTCTGCGAGAGAACCTTCAGAACCTCCGGGCTGATTTCCATTGGCTTTGCAAGTCTGGCGACAATCTGCTGCGCAACGTCATCCTCGAAAATATCGAGAATCCGGGAAGCTTTTTCCGTATTGATTTTGGAAAGCACGACCGCGACCAGCTGCGGGTTCTGTGCGCTTAAATATTCCGCAAGACCATTATCGTCCGCACGATCAAGTTTATCCCAGACGGATTCACTGCCAGGCACATTGATGCCATCCATAACCCGCACGACATCATCCTGGTCTATAAACTGACGCAGTAATTCCTGCGTTGATTCAACGCCGCCTTTGATTTCTTCGCTTTCCTCTGTCCCTAAACGTCCGACGAACTCTTCGACCACTACTCTCAGCGCCGCCTTCGGGACGGTCTGAAGATGCGCATATGCGCGGGCGAACGCCTTCAGGTGTTTGTCTTCGATCCGTTCGATGATCGGACCGGCGGCGTCGGGCCCAAGGGCCGCGATCACCAGCGCCGCTTTCTGCGCAGGGCTCAGCGTTTTGGGCGTCAGATTTTGTTGCCGGGGATTGCCGGCGCCTTGCGTCGTCGCAGGCGTCAGGTCCGGCATCGGCAACGCTTTATTCTGGGACAATGCCTGATTGCTCGACGTCATGTTCCATATCCTTTTACGACAGCTCCAGCGATCTGAACCCAACCATTCGCCAGAACGAAGAAGGCAAGCTTGAACGGCAATGAGACAATCGCCGGCGGCACCATCATCATACCCATCGCCATCAAAACTGACGCGACAATAAGATCGATAATCAGGAATGGCAGGAAGATCACAAAGCCGATTTCAAACGCATGTTGAATTTCAGACAGCATGAAAGCGGGAATGAGAATGGACAAAGGCGTTTGCCCCTCCGCTTGCGTATCAATACGTTCTGCGCCGGCGGCTTCGGTAAGCGTTTCAACCGCGACGGGAGAAACACGGCCTTCCATAAAAAACCGGAACGGCGTCAGCGTGCGTTCAAACGCCTGTTCTTCCGTCACATCGCCGTCCAGGAGCGGCTGTACGCCATTCTCCCAGGCCTGAGAAAACACCGGCTCCATCACGAAATAGGTCAAAAACAGCGCCAGGCTCATGATCAGCATGTTTGGCGGCGCCTGCTGCAGGCCGATCGCCTGCCGCAAGATCGAAAAGACAATGATCATGAATGGCAGACAGGTCACCATCATCGCTATGCCGGGCGCAATGGAAAGGACCGTCACCAGCGCAAAAAGCTGAATGACGCGCGAGCTTAAACCGCCCGTGAATACCGCCTCGTCCGGCGCTTCCTGCGCCAGGGCGATATCGAAGCCGCCCCCGGCCAGCATCACCGCGAGGATGACCGCGCCAAGTCTAAAGACCGTTGTCATTCTTCAAGCAGTTCTGTGATATTGATAACTTCGGTCAAGCGAATGGCCAGCTGTCCTTCCTTGTCCGGGACTTCTGTCAGTTCTCCGCGTGCGATAACGCGATCTTTAACCCGTAACTCAACCGGATCGTTAATGGCGGTATCGAGCGGCAACAGGTGATTTCGTTTCATCTCGAGAAGCTCGCCAATCAACGGACGCGCTGTTCCCACAGAAACCGTAACGTCAATTGGTACACTGAAAATGGCGCGCTTCAGTTTATTCTCGTCGCCTTCTTCACGGCGCTCCAATACGGGCGCCTCTTCATCCTGGGCGCCATCCGCCGTAACGATATCGTCTACGCTTTCATTGGCCATAACTTATGTCTCTTTCTTAAACTGCGATACATATTTATCGAGCGCCTTAAGGACGTTCTGCGCAACAGTCTCGACATCCATATCGAGCCCCGCGCTTTCCCAACTGGCCGCAACCATTGAGCCCGAAAGCTCCGGGTCAGCTTCAATACGAACACGTTGATCGTCATTAAACGCCGCGAATGGCGCGGTCAGCTCATCAACACGCTCGGTGGAAGTTTTGATAACCAGCGATCCGCATTTCTCGGTATCTACATGCTCGAGCACCGCCACTGTGACCTCATCGGCAAAGCCTTTGGCCGCCAAAGTCGGCAAAGTCTTATGCATAATGGCGCTAAGCGCTTCAGCTAGCTGTTCATTCAAACGCTGGGGCATCGCGCCTAACGCCTGGCTGATCTGATCAGCGGCTTCCGCGAAAAAGGCTGACTCAGTATCGTGCTTCGCCTTCGCCGCTGCTTCACCGGCGCTGAAGCCTTCCGCATATGCGGCGGCTTTCAGCTGTTGCGAGCGAACATCATCCGCACCGTTCGCAGGGCCTGCGTCCGGTTCAAAATTTTCCAGGATGGAATTCAACGCACTCACGCGGCGTCCTCCTCCAGCCAGGCTTTAATCAACGTCGCCGTTTCATCCGTTTTTTCACTGGCCAGCCCTTTTAGCGCTTCGATAGCATCGGGCGGCTCTGTCGCCGTTAACGTTGCGGGCGGCGCATCCGCTGCCGGCGCGGCCGTAAGGCTATCCGTTTCGGGCGCCGGTAGCGATTTCACCGACAAAACCGGCTTCACGACGAAAAGGCCCAAAATCAGCGTGACGATTGATAGAACCGCAATCTGGATTGACGTCATCAGATGCCGATCCATAAAATCGCTGACCAGGCTTCCCTCTACAGCCGTTCCCTCATTTACGATCGGTTTGAAAGACATGTTCTGAACGGTCAGCGTATCGCCCCGCTCTTCGTTGAAACCGACCGCCATCGCAACGAGCTCTCGTAATTGCGTCAGTTCGTCATCGCTGCGCGGCGTCAACTCGATTTCGCCATCTGCAGTTTGCGTTTCAAGGTGATTGACCAATACCGCAACGCTCAGTCGTTTTGTGGCGCCAGGCGCTTTTTCACGTTCGCGGCGTATTTCGGAAAGGTCATAGCTGATCGTTTCATCCGTTTGCGTTCTTTCACTGCTTGACTGCGAGCCGCCAGTGTCGGCGTCGCCTGTCGGCAGGTTGCTCGCGACAGTGACCGAGCTGCTATTGGCCCCGCTTGATGTTTCGGTGACTTCCGATGTCTCCTTACCGGAGATAACACGGCCGTCAGGGTCAAAAACACGCTCGGAAATAGCTTCGCGTTCCGTATCGATCTCAAGCATGACCTGCACGCGCGCATTGCCGGCGCCGACACGCGCCTCAATAATATTCAGAACGTCTTCTTCTATCTTTTTCTCGCGGTCCATTGCGTCCGCCTGACCGTCAAAGACCGCATCGCCCTTGCCGGGGCTCAACACAACGCCGCGTGTGGAATCAATGACCGCCACCTGTTCCGCCGGCAAGCCAGGAACAGAGGACGCAACCAGATACCGAATGGAGTTGGCGTGTGCGACGTTCAAGGCGCCGCGTCCCATTGTGACTGTAACAACGGCTTTCGGTTCGGCGCCGCGGCGCGAAAACGAAACATTGCGTTCGTGAGCGATGTGGACACGCGCCGCTTTTACGCCCGGCGTCGATAAAATCGTGCGGGCCAGTTCGCCTTCCATGGCGCGCCAATAAGTAACGTCAAAGATATCTGACGTCGTTGAAAAACCGTTCAGGCTTTCAAACAGCTCGTAGCCGGCCTGGCCCTGCTGCGGAAGCCCTTCCTGCGCAAGCGCCATACGAACAAAATCGCGGCGGCCGGATGGAACATAAATCGTATCGCCCCGCACTTCCGTTTCGACATTCATGCGTTCCAGCGCCGTAATAACGTCACCTGCCGCACCTGGCTCCAGTCCGCTGTAAAGCAACGCCATGCTCGGTGATGACGCGGTGCGCGCCAGGATTGAAAAAACAAAAACCGTCGCCGCGACTGCGCCAACGAGCATAATACGTTTTGATGGCGGCAACGCCTGCCATACTGAAACCAACCCTTGCATCTCTCACCAACTGTTAACGCGCTTATCAATGCGATGCGCTTAATACCCAGCTTTTCGTTTACCATTTGATCATTAATAGGAGGTTACAAAGACAGTCATCGGAACGATCAAAAATACTTCTTCGATGGGAATTTTGAGGCTATGGCCAAGGACAAAAAAGAAGCCGAAAAACCGGAAGACGGTGGCGAAAACGAAGCAGCCCCAAAGGCCGCTTCCCCTTTGATGTCTATCCTCACCAATGTTGGCGTCGCCCTTCTTCTGGGCGTGATCGTTGGCGGCATTGTCTATGTATCGCCTTTCAGCAGCGGTCAGTGTGTTGCAGATAAGGCCGTCGCGGACAGCCACGAAAAGAAAACAAAAAGTTACGATGACATCGTATTTGTTAATCTCGAGCCAATCGTCGTATCGTTAGGTCCTAACGCAAAAGCCGAATATCTTAAGATTTCCGTCAGCGTTGAAACAACTGCAGATCATGTCAAAACGGCTACGCATCTGCAGCCTCGTTTCCGTGACGTATTGAACATGTATCTGCGCGCTGTTGATGAAAAAGACCTGATTGAGCCTTTCGCCATGACGCGCCTGCGCGCCCAGATGCTGAGACGTATGCAAACTGTTGCGTCATCCGATATCGTGTCGGACGTTTTAATTACCGATTTCGTCCTGAATTAGGAGCGATAAAATGTCGTTGATCATTGATTTTCTACTACTGGCGGCCTCAGGCACAGCCTGTTTCTACTGCTGGATATTGAGCAAGCGGCTGAAAGCCTTAACCAGCAGTAAAGACGGTATCCAGACTGGTATTGTCGCCCTGTCACAGTCGGCGGAAGAAATGCAGGAAGCGCTGTCGAAAACCAAAGACAATGCGAATACGAGCGTCTCGCACCTGGAACAGTTACTCAGCGAGGCGAGAGAAAGAACACCTGAACTTCAGGATTTGTTAACTCAAATTACCAATGTCAGCGCACAAGCCGTAGGCGAAACCGAAGAAGCAGCCCGCAACCTGGTCGATATTTTATCGCCACATATCGAGGATGCGAAAACTTCCGCTAACCTTTTGCTGCGATCACTGGAGATGGCGGCGCAAGAGGCGCCCGATGCAGAAGCCGAAGAAGTGCCCGCGGACGAAGCAAAACCGAAAAAGCGGAAGAAGATAAGCGATGACGGTCTCGATATCGAATTTGTGGCGGATGATGACGAAACCCAGGCAGCATAGCACTGCGCGCAAAGCTATGGCCATCAACCCGTTGATGGTTATCGCTGTTGTTTTCGCCGCGTCCTTCGCCGGGCGCGCGATCGGCATCGCGAATGCGGCCCTCAACAGGCCCGACGCGGAAGAGACAAAGGCTGAGCCAAAATCAGACATTGCGCCGCCGACACAACTGCTCCCCGAGGCTGAAGAACATGATCCCGATGACAGCGCCGCTGCGCACGCATCTGAAACAGCATCTCAGAGTGAAAACCTCAAAGATGTAAAAGCCGTTTCCGCCTCCCATAAGGCTGCGCAATATAATGACTTGATGGCGGCGATCCGCGAGCGCTCGGAAATGCTGGATAGTAAATCAGTGCAGATCGAAGATCGCATCCGAACGCTGGAGATTCTCGAAGAGCGGATTGATGAAAAGCTTTCCGTTCTTAAAAAGAGCAATGAAGAACTTGCAGAACTTGTCGCTTATGCAAATGAAGCGTCACAGGAAGATATCTCCATGCTCGCCAAGATGTATGAGCAGATGAAGCCGCAACGCGCCGGGGAAATCTTTGACAAGATGAATCCGACCTTCGCCGCCGGTTTCCTGACGGAAATGAGCAGCGAGAATGCAGCGCTTATTCTAACTAATATGAGTACGGAAAAAGCATATGAAGCGAGCATGATTATTGCGAGCCGAAATGCAGCCGTACACCAATAAACATAAGCTCCATTTTACGGCTTATTAAGCATCAATCTTTACACCTGAAGGTCGTGTTTTCGGCAAGAAGGCCGACAGGGTGTAAATTTCATGGGTGCAATTCTCGGCATCGTTATAACTTTGGTAATGGTTTTCGGCGGCTACGTTATTGCCGGCGGAAAATTCAGCATCATTTTGCATTCCCTGCCGTACGAGATGATGATCATCGGCGGTGCGGCTGTTGGCGCATTTGTCGTCGGTAACAGCGTCGGCGTCATCAAACACACGCTTGGCGATATCGGGAAAGTTTTCTCAGGCCCGCGCTGGAAAAAATCTGATTATCAGGACCTCCTCTGTTTGATGTTTTCCCTCGTGCGCATCGCTAAGGAAAGTCCGGTGGAAATAGAACAACATATCGAAAATCCGGACGAGTCTTCGCTTTTTGGTCAGTATCCGCGCATCGCCAAAGACGACGCTGCAATGGAAATGATCTGCGACACAATCCGCTCCATGATTATGAACTTCGATAATCCGCATCAGGTTGAAGAGATGCTGGAAAAACAGATTGAAGGTCTCCATCACGACAGTCTGCACGGCGCTCATGCGCTGCAGAAAATGTCGGACGGCCTGCCGGCATTGGGTATTGTCGCAGCTGTTCTCGGCGTTATCAAAACCATGGCGTCGATCGACAAACCGCCGGAAGTGCTTGGCCAGATGATCGGCGGCGCGCTGGTCGGAACATTTCTCGGCGTCTTTCTCGCTTACGGCATCGTCGGGCCTTTCTCCGACAAGGTGAAAGCCATTCATGAAGAAGAGCAGCAGTTCTATGCGCTGATCCGCGAGTCACTGGTCGCTAGTCTCAACAAGCATACGCCGCAAATCTGTGTTGAAGTCGCGCGTCGCAGCGCACCGAAAAAACACCGCCCGAGCTTCAACGATATGGAAGAAGCGTTGCGGGAAGTGCAGAAGGCCGCATGATGCGATTATCTCTTATCCTCTTCGCCGCTGCGCTTCAGCTGACGCCCGCATTCGGTCAAAGCGAGCGCATTCTGGTCTCCGCCGGAGAGCATGACGGCTATTCACGCATCGCCTTTCAAAAAAATGGCGCAGACATCGTTGTCGAGCAAAACGGGCGCTCGGTTCGCCTGCGTAATGTAAATGCAGATGCGGGCTTTGATCTTGCGAATATCAATGATCGTCAGAAAGCATATCGCATTCTTGGGGCCAGAACGGTCCATCTTGATGATGCGGACGCGCTTGATCTGACACTGAGCTGCGACTGCGCGGTACGGTCCATGACGCTTGGCAACGGGAAGTTCGTTCTCGATATTGTCGATCAAGCGGCGCCCAGCTCAACTTCAAAAGAAGCAAAGAACGAAGATCAGAAAGTTGAACGCGCCGCAAAACGCGTTGGCGCACCCCCATCGCAGGAAGACATCCTGTCGATTGAACAAGCCCACAATCAAATGGTCGCTTTGCTGAAACAGGCGGCCAATGAAGGACTGATTACGATCAAAAGCGAGCCCCGCGCTGGTGCGTCTCAAACAAGCGATGCAGACGCGGCAACAGCGCCCTCGCCAAATCAGGTTTTGCAGGAACCCGCGACCGAGCCCACGCGCAAAGCCGCCGCCGAGACGCCAGCTGCACCTGCGCCAACACCTGTAATAAACGCATCAACAGCGCCGACAGCGACATGCCTGCCGGACGCTCAGTTCCATATTGACGGCGCAGACTTCGATGAAGACCCGCTGGTCGCCATTGCCGACCTTCAGGCGTCAATTGAAGGCGACAATGCTGCGGCGGACCAGGAAACCATTCAACGCCTCGTTGATGGCTATCTCTCAATCGGCTTCGGCGAAGAAGCGCTGGCCCTTCTTATCGATCGCGGTAACGCCGAAAGCATTAAGACGGAACTCGCACGCGTTATCGCTGAACGCGACAATGCTCCGAACGGTATGCTTCTTGGCGCTCAAAACTGTCGCGGCGCCCATGCGCTATGGCAGGCGATGGCGAGCGAACCGGCGCAGTCTTTTGTCCAATACAAACGCTCAGAGCAGACAATTGAAAGCTTGCCGCGCCGATTGCGTAAAATGATGGCGACGCGCCTGGCGATGAAGCTGATCACGGTTGAAGCGTTCGACGATGCTGAGCGTCTTTATAATATCGCCATTGCAGACGCGGAGAAACCAGGCGCCGATCTTGACTATGTGCGCGCGCGCCTTGATCAGCATCTTGAAAATTCCGATGCCGCCCGCGATGCGCTGCTTGAAATTGCATCCAGCAATTCCGACGCTTCCGACGATGCGCTTCTCGCTTTAGCGGACTCATACGCCAACCGCGAGGCGCAACCTCACGAAGGATTTACAGAAGATATCGGCGCGCTCGCCAAACTGGGCGGATCCACCAGGGCCACGCTGGCGGAAGCCGACGCCTGGGCGAACCTCGGTAATGTCGATGCCGCCCTTTTCCTGCTTCAAAGCGTGGCGCAAAAGTCCGGCCCGGATCTGCAGTCCGCACGCGCGTCTGCGCAATCAATCTTTGACGACGCCTTTGCAAATGGCGATGCGCAAATCCGCGCCGGCGCTCTTGAGGCGTTCCTCACACACAAAGACTGGTTTGCGCCTGATCAGAACGCAATCAAAACGAAAGTCTCCAGCGCAACTGCGTCTCAGGATTTTGGCCTTCCTAATCTTGCATTCTATCTGCTGAATAACATTAAGAACCGCTATGACGCAGACTTCCTGAAAACCAAGGCCGGCGCGGCGCTTGCCGCCGGTTACGTGCAGGAAGCGATCGCCATCGCGGCGCCGCATACAAAAGACCCGGCTTTTGGAGAAATCGTCGTCAAAGCGAATTTGAATGACGGGCAGTACAATGCCGCCCTCGCCGCCGCCGGCGCCCTTGCCGATGATACGGCCAAGGCGGTATGGACATCGCGCGCGGCATGGATGGCGCGTTCATGGAACAGCGCAACGGAAAGCTTTCGCGCCCTTGATCCAAACTTTCTGAACGAAAACACAGCGCTTCAGTTTGCACTGACAGCCTATAAGACACGCTCACCGGATATGCCGCCTGCTGCGGACGCGGTCCTGTCAGAAAGCAGCGGAGTCCTCGCAAACGGCGTGCGCAGTTTTTTCGGCGCACCGCCGGAAGGCTCGGCTCTACAGCGAAGCCGACAGCATGTGGAAAGCACCAGCCGTGAAATCCAGATGATTCAGGAGATCTTGAACGATGGATAATGCAGGGTACATCGGATTGTCACGCAGCGCAGGAT
Organism: Pseudomonadota bacterium; assembly: GCA_039819405.1. GTDB lineage: Bacteria > Pseudomonadota > Alphaproteobacteria > Caulobacterales > Parvularculaceae > Hyphococcus. The sequence continues at coordinate 198,336 of JBCBSB010000004.1, forward strand.
TAATGCGAGAGCTGAACGCCGTCGCGAACAATATCGCCAATCTCAGTACGAATGGCTACCGGCGCGAAGGCTCCGTCTTTGCAGAGCATGTAAAAGCGCTGGATGCTGGCGATCCGAGCATATCGATGACCGCAATGAGCCATCGATATCTCGATTTGAGCGCCGGCGATGTTGTCACTACAAATAATGCGCTTGATTTCGCTATCCCTGGCGAAGGCTTCTTTCTTGTTGAAACCGCTGGCGGCGAACGCCTGACCCGTGACGGCGCCTTCTCGTTGAATGAAATCGGCGAACTGGTCACCGGAAGCGGCAACCGTGTGCTGAACGAAAGCGGCGGATCGATTGTCATTCCGCAGCAGGCTGAAAATATAACCGCCTCCAGTGATGGGACGATCTTTGCTGACGAACAGGCTGTCGGTCGCCTTGGCGTGGTTACTGCGGACGCCGCATCAATGGTTCGCGAAGGAAAAAATCTTTTCCGCGCGGAAAACGGCTTCGAGCGAGTTGATCGGGCTGAAGTCCGCCAGCGCGCTCTGGAAGGTTCCAATGTCAGCGCCGTAACGGAACTCGCGCGCCTCATCGAAGTGCAGCGCATGTATGAGGCCAGCAAGCAATTCACCGATAATGAAAGCGAACGCATCAGACAGACCGTTCGAACACTCGGGCAGGAGTCATGAGCAATAATATAGAAAAGAAGAGGTGCGATCATGCGTGCACTTAGTATTGCAGCCACTGGTATGGATGCGCAGCAAACGCGCGTCGAGGTTATCTCCAACAATCTCGCCAACATGAACACGACCGCCTATAATACAAGGCGCGCCGAGTTTGCCGATATGCACTATCAAATCGTGCGCGCCGCTGGCGCGTCATCGGCCGCTACGGGAGAAGTCGTACCCGAAGGCGTGCAACTTGGCACCGGCGTGCGCACCTCATCGGTCTCGATCGATATCACGCAAGGCACGCTTAAAGACACCGCTGGCGATCTGGATATCGCTATTGAAGGCAATGGTTATCTTGAAGTCACCCTGCCCTCAGGCGAAGCCGCCTTCACGCGGGACGGCGCCTTGCAACGCTCCGCCGAAGGATTGATTGTCAACTCCGAAGGGTTTCCGATCGCGGGCAACATCACCATCCCTAACAATGCGCGTGATATCGCCATCAACCCGGCCGGCGAAGTCTTTGTAACGATCGACGGCCAGCCTGCCGCTTCATTGATCGGCACCATTGGCCTGGTGGCGTTTTCCAATCCCAAGGGCCTGGAAGCGCTGGGCGGCAATCTCTATCGCGAGACGGAAGCTTCCGGCAATCCGTTGCAGGGCCTTGCCGGTCAGGATGGGCGCGGCACCTTTCGACAGGGATATCTTGAAGAATCCAATGTCGATGTCGTGCAACAGATCGCTGAGCTGATCGAAGCTCAACGTGGGTACGAACTGAACTCCAAAGTTATCACCGCCGCCGATCAGATGATGGGCGCGACAACACAAATCAGGTAAGGTCATGAACAAGTTTGCAGGCATCATCGCCACATCAATTCTGGCAAGCGACATGTTTTCAGCCGCCGCGGCAGCCGACAGTCTGATTGCTGCGCGCAATATTCGCGCCGGTTCGGTTATAACCGCGTCGGACATCGTTTCGCCAAACGATATCGAAGCCATGCGCCGCGCCGTCAATGTCATCGGCATGGAAGCCGTCCGCACGTTCTATGAGGGCCAGCCGCTTCGCGAAGACGACCTGCGCAAGCCCACGCTGGTGAAACGCAACGCTATCGTTCAAATGGAATTTGCCCAAGGCGCCATGACCATCAACGCCGAAGGGCGCGCGCTGGACCAGGGCGGCCTTGGCGACAGAGTTCGCGTGATGAATTTGATCTCGAAACGCGTTGTCGTCGCAACCGTCGCCGGCAACGATATCGTGAGGGCTAAATCATGACAAAATTTCTTACGCTGATGGCGATCGCCAGCGCATCTCTCGTTGCGGAAGGCTGTGTCGGACGGCTTGACTATGTGAACCGTGCGCCAAGCATGTCGGCGCCGGGCGCGCCGCGCGATGCGTTACCGCCGGTTTCCCAGGAACGGCTGACACTGGCGAGTTATGCATCGCCGCGCGCGACAGAGCCGGGATCGGCCGGCTCCCTGTGGCATTCCGGTCCGACATCGCTGTTCGGCGACCGGCGGGCGCGCACGCTGGGTGACATTCTCACCGTTGTTATCGAAATCGACGAAGAAGCGGAAATGCGCAATCGCACGGACCGGATCAGAGAAGCGACCGAAGGTCTGTCCTTGCCCAACTTCTTTGGGCTTGAAAATATCATACCTGAGGATCTCAGTATTGATCCAGGCATTGACGCTTCATCGAATTCGCAAAATCGCGGCGACGGCAATATTATCCGCCAGGAAGTTGTGACCCTTCGGGTCGCTGCGACCGTTGTCGGCGTTCTGCCAAACGGGCACATGGTGATCAACGGCAATCAGGAAGTGCGTGTCAATCATGAACTGCGCGATCTGCAGGTTGCCGGCATCATCCGTCCTGAAGACATCTCACGGCGCAATACGATCACCTATGAAAAGATTGCGGACGCACGGATCGTCTATGGCGGGCGCGGCACAATCAGCGATGTTCAACAACCGCGTTATGGCCAGAAAGTCCTCGACGCCATACTGCCTTATTAGATCTCATGATGAAAATCGTCTCCATCGTTCTTCAGGTTATTTTTGTCAGCGCAGGCGCGCTCGGCGGCCTCTGGTTAAAATCCGGCGGCGGCGATAGTGACGCTTCGCACGAAGAAGCCGAAGCCCATGGAGACGAAAAGTCTCATGATGCGAAAGAAGACCACGACGAAAAGTCAGAGAAGAAAAAAGAAAAAAAGAAAAAGAAGAAAAAATCTGATCATAGCGGCGATGGCGACCATGGCGAAGGCGCCTCAGGTCAATCAGGGTTCATGAAATTCAGCCGGCAATTCATCGTCCCTGTCATCAGAACAGACAATGTCAACGCGCTGCTCGTGATCGATATCAATCTGGAACTGACGCCGGAATCAACAGACAACGCCTACTCGCGCGAACCGAAAATCAGAGACGCGCTATTGAGCGAACTTCTGGCTCTGTCAAACCAGGGCGCCTTCGAAGAAAACCTTCTGCAAGACGAAAATGTTCGGGAGATTCGCGCAAGACTGCTATCGGCGGCGCGGACAATCCTCGGCGAAGATGCGCTGGATGTGCTGATCCTCAGTATCGCCCGACAGGATATCTAAATTAAATAATTTGAGTTCGCACAGTCGCAGCACTGACATAGAAGTTCCTGGCCTAAGCGATACTCATCACGCCATCAACGCAATGGCGAGCACCCGTCTCGCCTGAAACGATGTCCAACATATTTTAAGCGTTTATCCCGGCGCTAGGCGCCGGCGTCTTCAGCTTTCGGCTCCTTGATGGCAAGGATATCGCTCTTGTTGATAACAGCGCCATTACTGAGTACGAGTCGCATCCCCTCACCTGCAAAACGGGCTTCGGTTACACGGGCCTGCGCCAATGGCTGTTTGGTTTCAGCAACCGCGCCGTCAGCGATATAGTTCACTGAAACAGAGTAGTCGCCAATCGCCGCCATCTCGCCATCAGAGGTTTTACCATCCCAGGTGACGTCCCGTGCGCTACTGGCGATCGGCGCAGTATAGACAGTGTTCCCGCCGGCATCCGCAACCACGAACTCACGCTGCACATCGCCAAGATTACTGTCAGGTATGCCATAGGTAAGCGGATCGCCCTCAAATCGCGCGACAGAGCTTTCAACCTCAACGTCTTTGCCAATAAACTGTGTCACCGATTCCAGCTCAGAACCTGCAAGGCCTTCGGTTAAAGCGTCCAGCTTCTTATTGGTTTCAATTTGCTGTTCAACGCTCGAAAAGCTCGCCAGTTGTTCTACAAATTGTGTGGAATCAATCGGACTTAAAGGGTCCTGATTGCGCATCTGCGCCGTTAACAGCTGCAAAAAGCTTTGAAAATCCGATGCAGCGGTCGCCGCTGCGCTCGCCTCAGCCGCTGGCGCGGCGTTTGAAGCCGCAGGGTCAGCGCTAACCTGATTATTTGTATTGATCACGGTATTCGTTCCTCTTGATTGTAAGGCCTAGACCAGCAGGTCAAGTTGCGCATCATCTCGCATCGCGAGGTAGACAATATTCCCGGGCGCAGTTTCAGCGACGTAACCTGGTGTTGGGTCGATTTCGAAACTGTCCGGTTCATTTTTAAAGCCGGACCCGCTTTGTTCAGAAAACTCAAGGTCAACCGAAGCAAAGCCCGCCATTTTTAAATCATCAATGAACTGGCTCATATTGCGGCGTAAGTGATCCAGCGTTTCCGGGCGCTCGACGGTGAGAACGGCTTTGACAGCATCTGCGGTTTCAATCGACATATTGATGCGAACACGGCCCATTTCCGGCGGATCGAGACGCACTTCAATGTTGCCGGTTTTCACTTCCGTTCTGATGGCCGCAATCAACTGTGCTGCAGCGCTTGCGGAAGCCGTCGTCGTCGCAGGTTGCGCGGCCGCGGTTATCTGTACGGGTGACGTCGGACCAGGTTTTATCGCCGTAAGGTTTTCCTGACTGCCCAGGAGCGGTTTAATCTCAAGCTCGCCATCTTTCAGAGACGCCGCATCCGCGCTCCCCTGTAACAGTATCGGCGACGCTGCATTCGCTGCAGGCTGTCCGGCCAATGCTGCGGTCTTCACTGTTTTGAAAACCGGCGCATCAGGAATTTCCACTTCAATTAATTCGTCCGTCGAAATGCCCGCTTCCAGCGTCAGGTCAGCTTGAAGCGCAACGGCGCCAGGCGCAGCGACGGCTTGGTTAATAGTTGTTGTCTTTGTTGATACTTCGCTCACGAGCGAAGCCGCAGACGCATTCAGTGTAACTTTATGTGCGTTTGCCGAATGTGCGTTTGCCTGGCTATGGACTTTAGGTTGATGCTCGGCAACGACCGCGCGGTCGCCCACCTGCGTCGCGGGCTCAATTTGCAAGGGAGCAATTGCCGCTGAAGCCACTGCAACACCGGCAGGCTCTGTTTTGGCAATGCCGGCGAGAGAAGCCGGCGGCGAGGTTTCGGACACAAGCAAGTGCTTTGACACAGCACGAGCGGTCTTCCCGGTATCGATGGGGATCAGAGCATTGGCGTCAGCATCAAGGGAATCCGCTTGCGCTATTTCACTTATGCCAGCGCGGTCATTCACATTGCGCGCCGACGCATGTTCTTCTTCGTGATTGCGTTTTTCAGGCGACGCATCGCGGTCTTGAGCGACAGGCTCGGCGTCCTTTTGCATATGGTCCGCAAAACTTTCTTCAGATTTCTCGTCTGAGGGCGCAGAATTTACGTCTTTTTTGTCAGCCGGCATGCGAAGATCGTCCTCGACGCCGCTACCGGCCTGCTGGCTATCGCCATCAACCACCCGCACCGGAAATATCGGCAGTTCCATCGCCAACCTCACTTTAAGATATTGTTAGAGCTAATATGACAGAAAATAGTTACTAACTATTTGCCCGTGTTTTTAGCGAATACGAAAAAACAGGTGTAACCATGACCGTGGACATTACGCCATTGCAAACGCCATCAGCGCCCGTTTCTCCACAAAAGACTGACGGCGTCGATGAACGCATCATGGAAAAAGCGCGCGAATTTGAATCTGTTTTCGTTGCGCAAATGTTAAACTACACCGGCATGGGTAAAGCGCTCAGCAAAGACAGCGGTTTTGGCGGTGACGCATTCTCCAGCATGATGCTGGAACAATATGCGCGCAAAATTGTCGATAGTGGCGGCTTTGGGCTGGCGGAAAAAATATATGGCCAGTTACGCGATCAGCAGGGGGAATAATGAATTCGACGCCCTCTCTTGATGTCGCTGTCAACAAGCTTATCGAGTTGCTTGTGCTTGAAAAGTCGCGCCTTCTCGGCGGCTCCTTTGAAGATATGCCGGAAATAACCGAGCAAAAACAGCATTATCTGTCAGTACTCACCAGTTACATGCAAGACGCGAACGCCAGTCCTGCTTTAAAACCGTTTCAAGGCGCGATTGAGCAGATTAAGGCCCTCGCAAATGAGAACGAAGCTCTTCTGAACGCCGCCCGTAACGGCGTTCAGGCGGCTCAAACACGGTTAAAAAATATCGTTTCGCGTGAAAGTTTTGTCGGCGCTTATACGGAAGGCGGCCAGAAACTGCGCACTCATGACTGCGGCGTTACACGGTGTACAACTGCTTAACGGCACGATTAACTAAAATTTATCTCAAGGCCTGTATTACTTTCCGCGAAGGTCCGAAGTGACTTTTCGTGGAACAGGCAGAACGCGCTCCACTTACATCAGAAGATATCAGACCCGTAACGGACGGCAGAGCCTGCGTTGGGATGAAAGAGCGTGAAAACACGCGGAAGTGTAAAAGGAACGTAGAATATGTCTAGCTTGCTAACAAACGAAAGCTCAATGGTTGCCCTGACGACCCTTCGTCAGATTAACAAGAACCTCGCGATGGTTCAGCAGGAGATCTCCACCGGCAAAAGCGTGTCTAACGCACGCGACAACGCCGCGATCTGGGCTGTTTCCACCGTCATGCAGTCGGATGTCGACAGCTTTAAAGCGATTTCAACTTCGTTGAGCCTTGGCTCTTCAACGGTTTCGGTTGCTCGTGGCGCTTCAGAACAAGTCACGAGCCTGCTTCAGGAAATGAAGAACCTGATCGTTGCTGCGCAGGAAGACAATGTTGACCGCGCAAAAATCCAGACGGACATCACTCAGCTTACCGAGCAGATTGACACAATTGTCGGCGCCGCCCAGTTCAACGGCTTGAACCTTCTCCAGGGCTCCGGCGACGTTGAAATTCTTGCGTCGCTTGACCGCGCCGCTGACGGCACCGTAACAGCGTCTGACATCGCGATTTCTCGTGATGACATCTCTGTCACCGGCGGTACGGCGATTACGGCGACGGGTACGATTACAGACCCTGCGTCAATGGCTGATGGCTCGACTACTGCAACGACTGCGACTGCGGTTATTGGCGGCACAGTGGTCGCAGGGGAAACCTACACGATCACTAACGGCGCAGACGAGTATTACTATGTCGCCCGCACCGGTGACGGCGTGAACGAGGTTGCAGCAGGCTTGGCTGCTGTTATTGGTGACACGATTACCGATGATGTCGCTGTTTCAGTTGCCGCCGATACGATCACGTTCACAAACACCGGCGCTGCAGCTGTTGATCTTGGCTCGTCTGTAGCCGACTCTTCAACATCCGGCCTTGCCGCTGTTGCAAATGTTGACGTTACAACTTCTGCCGGCGCGTCTTCGGCGCTGTCTGCTGTTGAAGGCTTCATCCAGATCGGTATTGACGCCGCCGCAGCCTTTGGTTCGGCGCAAAAGCGTATTGACATTCAGAACGAGTTTGTCACGACGCTGTCGGACTCCATGAAAACTGGTATCGGCGCCCTGACGGACGCGGATATGGAAGAAGCTTCGGCGCGTCTTCAGTCGCTGCAGGTTCAGCAGCAGCTTGGCGTTCAGGCTCTGTCGATCGCAAACCAGGGTTCACAGATTCTTCTGAACCTGTTCCGTTAATTCGGACAATCGGTCAGGAGCGGGCTCGCCCGCTCCTGACGCCTTTTAGACGAACCGGTAAAATACTGCCGATGGGAAAGATGGGATAAGATGTACGAAGCGTCACTGGCGAAAAACAGTTATGAAAGCTCGTTAGAGTCCTCGTCCGATACGCGAGGCATAGAGTATCAGATATTTGCACGCATCACCCGGCAACTCGCCAGCATGAATAAAGATGCGCCGGACTATCATCCGAAACTGACCGAAGCGCTTCACAAGAATTTACAGCTCTGGACGATCCTGGCGGCCGATGTCGCCAATGACAATAACGAGCTGCCCGCGCAACTGCGCTCTAGCATTTTCTACCTCGCTGAGTTTACGCGCCATCACACTGTGAAAGTGCGCGCCGGCGAAGCCAATCCTAAGGTTCTGGTCGACATCAACACCATGGTGATGCGCGGCTTGCGCAATTCGCCTTCACAGGAAAGCGCAGGCTAATGTCCGGCGGGCTGGTCATCAGGCTTCGGCCTCATGAGAAGTTCCTGATTAACGGCGCCGTCGTTGAGAACGGCGAAAGGCGCGCAAAACTCTGCATCAAATCACGCGATGCAAATATTCTGAGATTGCGAGACGCCCTCCATCCAAACGATGTCACAACGCCGGTAAAACGCCTTTATTATACCGCACAACTCGCCGTTACCGGCGATCTGGACGGGACTGCGGCGATCACGGATTTAATGCCGGGCTTGCAGGCTTTGTTGGAAGCATTGCCGGACGAGACTATTCAAGAGCATATTTCAGAAGCTATCGATCGCACGCAGTCCGGCGAGTTTTATTGCGTTATGCGCACCCTCAAAAAAGTCTTTGCCTATGAAGAGAAACTTCTCCTGATCGCAAAGGCGAAAGAGCTGACGCTCGCGCAGGAAAAGGCGCAGTAATGTTTTTTCAACCGGCAATCGGCGTTGGCGGGCTATCCGGCTGGCGCGTTCTGGAACAGACCAATGTGCGCCAGCGCGAAACTTTTGAACGCTCGCCTGAACTGACCCGGAACATTGAGTATTTCCGCGAAAATATCACGAAAGCCGAAACCGCAGAGGATCTGGTGAAGGATCGCCGCCTGCTTACTGTGGCGCTCGGCGCTTTCGGGTTAAGCGAAGAGATCAACAAGGGCGGCTTTATCCTGAAAATGCTCGAAGAGGGCACGGAAGAAAACACCGCTTTCGCCAACCGGTTTAATGATAACAGATATCGATCTCTCGTCGAAGCCTTCGGTTACGGCAATATCACAAACGGCTCCAACATTCTTCTGGAGTCCTTCCGGGAAGACATCATCGCGCGCTACAAATCGCTTGAATTCGAACGCGCGGTCGGCGAAGTCGACAATGACATGCGCCTGGCGATGAATTTCAAACGGGAAATTGGCGAAATCGCCGCATCAACAGAGAGCGAAACCACAGCATGGTTTCAAATCATGGGTCAGTTACCTTTACGTGAATTGGTCTCAACCGCACTGAATATTCCAACTGAAGTTTCACAGCTCGATGTTGATCGGCAGCAGGAAATTTTTGCTGATCGCGCACAACGCCTTCTCGGCGATTCATCACCGAAAATTTTTGAAGACCCGGATGTCGTCAACGATATGATCCGGCGTTTTTTCCTGTCGCGTCAGGTTCAAAATGGACCATCTGTGACAACGCCAGGGTTCAGTGCGCTGTCCATGCTGCAAACCGGCGGGCTCGGCGCATCGGCCAACATCAATCTGATTTTATCTCAAGCCTGATTATTACCTGGCGGCGGTCTTTCCATCAGCGCTTTGGCCGGCGTGACAGATGGCTCCATCGCCGCCTGCAGCTTTTGAAAACTTTCTGCACAACTTTCTGATTTCTCCGAAACGAACGCATCAAGTTGCGGCCAGACACGCACAGCTTCGTCAATAACCGGATCGGAACCGCTGGCGTAAAGACCCGTCTGGATCATTGCAGCGGCTTCATCATATGCGGCGATCAATTTCCGGCCTTTGGCGAGAATGGGCGCTTCTTCCTCTGTAATTGCTTTCATAAGGCTTCGCGATACGCTGCGGCGGATATTGATCGCCGGGAACCGGCCCCGCTCGGCGATTTCACGGTCGAGCACAACATGACCATCGAGAATACTGCGCACCATATCGGCGATCGGTTCATCCATATCGGAACCGGCGACAAGGACGCTGAAAATCGCCGTAATATCCCCCGCCCCTTCGACGCCCGGACCCGTGCGTTCCGCCAGCGAAGCAATCGCGCGAAACGTCGAGGGCGGGTATGCGCGCAATGATGGCGTCTCGCCCGCCGTCAGCGCAATTTCGCGATGCGCGTCAGCAAAACGGGTGATGGAATCGAACAGCACCAGGACATGAAGACCTTGATCGCGGAAATATTCCGCAGTCGACAAAGCCAACAAGGCGCCACGGCGCTTTGACGGCGCCGGCTCATCGCAGGTTGAAGCAAAAACGATGGTTTTCGCCCGCCCCTCTTCATCAAGCACATCGTCGACAAATTCACGCACTTCGCGGCTGCGCTCGCCGATCAGCGCGATAATAATAATATCCGCGTCAACGCCCTTTGCGAGATCGCCAACAAGCGTGGATTTTCCAACGCCGGACCCGGCGAACAGGCCGATGCGCTGGCCTTTGCACAGCGGCAAAAACGTATCGAAAGGAGCAAGGCCGGTTTTTAATCGCGCGCCCAGGCCGCGGCGCGCGGTAACAGGCAGCGGCGTCGGATTGAGCGGCATGGGCCTGCGCCCCTTTGGGGTCGCCCGGCCGTCAAAAAATGTCCCATCCGATGATATGACTTCGCCGATCCAGGCCTCGCAGGGGCGCGCATCACTGTCAGAACACAAATATGCTCGGTTTCCCGGCGACATGCCGCTCAAAGATGAATCCGGCATCGCCAGAAGATAATCATCCTTAATGGAAATAATTTCGCCGGAGGCGGCGCCGTCATCGCCGATCTTGACGCGATCCCCGATGCGCGCGGCGCCGTTCAGTCCGGCAATGCGAATAACGCCGCCTTCGATCGCCGATACGCGCCCCCATAAGCGGTGCGCGTCAATTGCGTCGACTGATCCCTTAACGATATCTGCAAAGTCGATGACCATATGGTTAACACATCAATTAATTTTATTTTCAACTTTCATCTTCATTTTCATAAACCGTAATCCTTAACAGGACGTCGGCAAATGATGGACGATATCAATATTTTGAAATTGGCTTCCGCCATGGCGCGCCACGCCGCTGCGCGCCATACGGTATTGTCCGAAAATCTCGCGAATGCCGACACGGCAAATTATAAAGCGAAGGATATTGAACCTTTCGCGGAAGCCTACACACGGTTTGCAAAACATAATGCAATGGCGGCCAACAGCTCCGGCCTGCCAAATCAGACGCCGGAATGGCGTGTTCAGAGCATTGATGGCGGCGGCGTGATGTCGCCCAACGGGAACAATGTTTCCATCGAAGATCAGATGATGCGCAGCATCGAAGCGCAGCAGGACCACCAGGCCGCAACCGCGATCTACCGAAAAGCAATGAATATAGTGCGGATGACGCTCGGACGCGGCGCATAAGGAGGAAACGCAATGATGAATTCCTTTTTGAAATCCATGAGTGCGGCGGCGAGCGGCATGCGCGCCCAGGGCGCCCGAATGCAGGTTGTCAGCGAAAATATCGCCAATACCGATACGCCGGGTTATCACCGCAAAACGATTTCGTTCGATAACGTTTTTAACAGAGAGCACGCTGTCCATAATGTAAAAACAGGCAGGACATCGCTTGATAGTTCGCCTCTGGAGAAAGTTTACAACCCTTCTCATCCAATGGCGGACGAGAGCGGAAATGTTGAAATGTCCAATGTCAATTTGATGGTGGAGATGGCCGATGGCCGCGAGGCAAGCCGCTCCTATGAAGCTAATCTCGCGATGTTCCAGCAGGCGCGCAAAATGTATTCAGGCCTTCTGGGTATTTTAAACCGATAGGAATGACCAGTGGATATCAACGCTTTTAACGCCTTAAAAACCTATCATACCGCCCAGCGCGAGCTCGGCGCGGATAAACCCGCCATCAAAACCGGTGATGGCGGCGAAGGCGAATTCAAACCGATGGAGGCCGTCAAGGAAGTCGCTTCGACGATCGTCAAAAGCGAACAGGCCGCGTCAGCCTTCATGACCGGTCAGGCCGACCCGCATTCCGTTGTCGAAGCAATTGCATCAGCAGAACTCGCCGTCGAAACAGCTGTTACGCTGCGTAACCGCGTCGTTGAAGCCTATCAAGAACTCCTTCGTATGCCGGTCTAACCCTTAACAGCACTGGTTGAGACAGAATGTCCGACACAGAAATTATAAGTATATTACGCGATTATTTGTGGGCGGGCGTCTGGATCGCCTCGCCTATGCTGATTACAGCGCTGGTGGTCGGTATCGCCATCGGCCTGTTCCAGGCGTTGACGTCGATCCAGGAACTGACGATCACGTTCGTTCCAAAACTTATCGCCATTCTCGTCGCTTTTACGCTCTGCGCTAATTTCGCCTCGCAATTGATGCTGTCGCTCTTCAACAACAGCATCATTGATTATATTTCGAGATAGCGAGATGTGGAGCTTCGTTCTTATATTGATCAGCCTAGTCGCAGTTGAAGCGCTGATACCGGCGCGTGCAGCGGATTACCAATCCCTCTGTAAGACTGCGGCGGCGAAAGCCGAACAACGCCACGCGCTGCCTGATAAATTGCTGCAGGCGATTTCAATCGTGGAAACCGGCCGCGACCTTAAAGGAGAACAGGCGGCATGGCCGTGGACTGTCAATATTGACGGTCGCGGGCATTACTTCAAATCAAAGAACGAAGCGCACACATTCGCCAGAGAGCGCGCCAGTCTGGGCGCTGGCTCCATGGATATCGGCTGTTTTCAAATCAACACCAAGTGGCACGGGAAAAGCTTTTCAACAATCGATACGATGTTCGATCCCGAAACCACGGCGGACTACGCCGCATCATTCCTGAAAACCCTTCACAACGAATTTGGCGACTGGGATACGGCGGTTAAAAAATACCATTCGCGCACTGAAGCGAAGGGTGAACGCTATGGCCGCAAGATCAGCGCAGTCATGAAAAGCATCACGGCGCAGTCTTCAGAAGCCAAACCCTTTGCGCCACGGTTTTCACCGATACCGCTGACCCGGCTGCAACCGGGCGGCGTTGAATTGGTCATGTTTTCATCATCCGAACCCATCGTGGATGACACGGGGATGCGTCCGCTCTTTCCTGCGGAGAACTCGTCGTGGAATTAAACCTGCGCACTCTCTATCAGCCAACCGTGTTGCTGGCCGTTGCATTGATGGCGATCATCATCATGATGATTTTGCCGACACCGGCCTGGGTTCTGGATGTAGGCCTGACAGCGTCTTTTGCGATGGCGATCCTGATTTTTACGATCACTCTGTTCATTGAGCGCCCTCTCGACTTTTCATCCTTTCCAACGATTTTGTTGTCATCGCTATTGTTGCGATTGTCGCTTAACGTGTCGTCCACGAAGCTGATTATCGGCCAGGGCCATACCGGCACAGATGCGGCGGGCGGCGTTATTCGCGGCTTCGCCATGTTTATCATGGACGGAAATGTCTTTCTTGGTTTGGTGATTTTTACGGTTCTGCTGATCGTCAATTTCATGGTGATCACCAAAGGCGCCGGGCGCATGGCGGAGGTTGGCGCCCGCTTCGCTCTTGACGGGATGCCCGGCAAACAGCTGGCGATTGATTCCGATATCGCCGCCGGCGCGATCAGCCATGAAGAGGCGAAAGCCCGCCGTAAACTGGAACAGGAAGAAACGACATTCTTCGGTTCTCTCGACGGCGCATCGAAATTTGTCAAAGGCGACGCTATCGCCGGGCTGCTGATCACGCTGCTCAATCTTGTTGTCGGTCTCGCCATCGGCATTGGCGTTCATAATCTGTCCTTTGGCGAAGCGATTGAAACCTATTCAGTACTGACCGTCGGTGACGGCCTGGTGTCGCAAATTCCCGCCGTTATTATCTCCATCGCTGCAGCGTTGCTGCTTTCCAAAGGCGGCGTTCTCGGCTCCACTGACAAGGCGCTTTTCGATCAGCTGGGAGAGTATCCGGCGGCGATTATCACTGTCGCCGCAATGATGGCGATTTTCGCCCTCCTACCCGGCATGCCGTTTGCGCCATTTATGGCGGGCGCCGTCGCGCTCGGCGGGTTTGCTTTTTACGTTCAGCAAAAGGCGGCCAGAGAAAAAGCCGAAGAAGAGACAAAGGCTGTCGAGCCGGAAACGCCGGTTGAAGAGTCCCTTGGCGATATTCTCAACCTCGACGAGATTCATATCGAGTTCTCGCCGACAATCATTCCAACCTGTATGGATTCGGAAGCCGGCCTCGACAAACGCATCGCCAAAATCCGCAAATATATCGCGGCGGAGTTTGGGTTTATCGTTCCGGCCATTCGCCTCACGGACAACACAGCGCTTGCCGACAATGAATATGTGATCCGCATACACGGTGTTGAGGTTGCCCGCAGCAAGCTTGACCCAAAAAGCGTTCTTGTCCTGACGCGCGAGGATGTGCCTCTCAACATTCCGGGTCAGGATGTCAAGGAGCCTGTATTCGGCGCCCCCGCCCGATGGATTTCGAGCGACCGCCAGGAAGACGCCGTCATCTTGGGACTTCCCGTCGTCGAACCGGCGGAAGTCGCCGCGACGCATTTGCTTGAAGTCATCAAATCAAACTTTGGCCGGCTGATGACGCGGCGCGCCTTGCGACGCATCTTCGATGAGTTCGTTTCTACATCCGACCGCGCCAAGTCGGAGGCGAACCGCAAGATCATTGATGAATTCGTTACTGATCAGACACCGTTCGACCTTGTACAGGCCGTGCTACGCTTGTTGCTTGAAGAGCGCGTTTCCATCAGAAACCTGCCCGTTATTCTTGAAGCCATTGCAGAGGGCCGCACCGCCCTCACCTCTCCGGAGCAAATTGCGGAATATGTCCGCCAGCGAATTGGTTTTCAATTTGTCTCGAAACTACGTGACGGCGAGGGTCACTTGCCGCTCATTCAGCTTTCGCCTGAATGGGAAGATCTGTTTTCGCAGAATGAAATTGAACAGCAAAACGGCACAAACGATATCGCCCTGTCGCCATCGGACTTCAATCGCCTCGCCTCAACAATCCGGGAGAAAATTTCAAGCGCCGTCACCAACGGCGCCTTTCCGGCGATCGTCACAAGTGCAAAGCGTCGACGTTTTCTGACGACCGTTCTCTCCGCAAAAGGCATTCGCAACCCGGTTATTTCTTACGAAGAAATCGACCCTTCGGAACGGCCCGCCATTCTCGGCGTTGCTTAAGGCCGCGCCATGGAAGTTCTTTCAGCCCTTCCGGACCTGACCAACCTGTCCCTGCCGACAGTGGCGTTGGTCGCCGCCATATTCGCGCGCATATCGGCGCTCGTGATGCTGTTGCCGGGACTTGGTGAAAGCTCCATACCCGTCAGGCCAAGACTGGCCGTCGCAATGGCGGTCGCGCTCATCCTGACTCCCATGGTGATTTCCACCGCCGCGCCGCCGCAAACCCTTTCAGGGGCCGCAATGATGATCGTGGCAGAAGTCATCTCCGGCGCATTGATTGGATTCAGCATCCGCATCGCAATTTTCACGTTGCAAACGGCTGGATCAATCGCCAGCCAAAGCTTGTCGCTGGCGCAATTGTTTGGCTCCAATATCGACGCGCAACTGTCTTCCCCTATCAGCACCTTGTTGATGTTTGTCGGGATCGTACTCGCAGTTTCTACCGGCCTGCATTTCGAAACAGTGCGGGTTCTGGTCATCTCGTTCGAAATCATGCCGCTCGGCATATTTCCAGGCGCCAGCGACACTGGCCAGTGGGCGGCGGAACGCGCCGCTTTTTCATTCGCCGCAGCGTTATCGCTTGCGCTGCCCTTTGTCGTTCTGGGCTTTATTTACAATCTCGCCATCGGTGCGGCGAACCGCGCCATGCCCCAGCTCATGGTGGCGTTTGTAGGCGTACCGGCCGTCACGCTTGCCGGCATGGTTCTTCTCGCGCTGACAGCGCCGATATTGCTCGATGTGTGGCTTGATATGCTGAACGACATCGTACGCACCCTGCTTGGGGAGCTGTCATGAGCGATCGCGAACAGGACAGCAGCGCCGACAAGTCACATGAACCGACACAGCAAAAACTTAACAAGTCGCGCGAAAAAGGCGACGTTCCTTATTCCAACGAAGCGACGGCCGCAGCGATCTATATCGGGTTTTTTGTTGTCTTGATTCTCACTGCGGGCTGGACTGTCTCACGGCTGCAAACAACCTTTTCCGTGCTTCTGCATAAGCCGGAAGCCGCCGCCCAATTGTTTCTCTTTTCACAAGAGAGCGACTTCGCGCTTCAGTTCTTTGTGCAGATCGCCACCTCGGTGGCGCCGGTATTCCTGTTGTTGATCCTCGCCGCCTGGGGGTCTGTTTTCGCGCAACAGGCGTTCACCTTCGCTCCATCGAAGATCAAACCGAAGATGTCCCGAATCTCGATGGTCGATAACGCCAAACAGAAATACAGCCTCAACGGGCTCGCGGAATTTGTACGCAGCGCCTCCAAATTGACGGCGGTGCTTCTGGTGCTCGCCTTCGCGTATCAGGATCGTTTCCAGGAATTGCCGGGGTTATCAGGTTTACCGGCGCAGGCCATCGGTCAGTTTCTGTTACGCGAGTCAATTTACTTTTGCGGTTTTATTACGATTGCCGCGGTCATGATCGCTGCCGTTGACTTGCCATGGCGGCAAATCCAGCATCGCAATCGTTTGAAAATGACGTTCCAGGAACTCAAAGATGAAAACAAGGATACCGAGGGCGATCCATCCCTGAAAGCCGCGCGCCGACGGCGCGCCGAAACGATCGCGACCAATCATATGCTGGCGGATGTGCCGACGGCTGACATCATTATCGTCAACCCAACCCACTATGCTGTTGCGCTGAAATGGGATCGCGCCAAACGCTCAACTCCAATCTGCGTCGCCAAGGGCGTTGACGAAATTGCAGCGCGCATCAGGGAAGCCGCCTCCGCCGCAGGCGTGCCGATCAAACGCGACCCGCCGACCGCGCGGTCGATCTACTCGCTCGTCGATGTCGGCAAGTCGATCCAGAAAGAACATTACGCCGCCGTCGCCGCTGCGATCCACTACGCCGATGAAACACGCAGGAAATCCAAAAAGGGCTATTCCACATGAAACCCGGCGACGCAGAAGACTTGCTGTCGCTGATGAAAGCGAAAACGCAAGCGGAACAATACGCCTATGAGGGCCTGAAGCGCCAACACGCGATTGTGCAGGAGCGGTCAGCGCAATTGCGCAAGGAAGCCACAACCCCGCCAACGACAGAGCCGGGAGAATTCTCGGCGGATTTTTATAAGCAGGACGCAGCCCGTGTGGCGCATCTTCTGGCCCAGGCAAAACGCTTCCAGCAACAAGCGGAACAATTGGGAGGCGAACTTGCCGTCAAACGGCAACGCCTGGAGAAAGCGTTACAACGCGAACTCGCCCTTGCGAAGTTGATCGAGGCCTTCCAGATCAAGGCTCGCCAGGACTTCAACAAGACGGAGGAGAGCCAGCATGAACTCGTCCGGACCGTCCGGAAGCTTCAGCAGAAAGTAAGTTAAGACCTTCTTAACCAATTCCGCTCTCCAGGCGTGCTCTTTAACTGTTCCGAAAAAAGTCATGGTTAAAAATAGATAGGCGCAGCCTTTCAACCTGCGCCCTGTTTGAAAGCGATGACATGACGGTCGGCGAAAAGACAATGGATGACATCACGCTGGATAACGACGCCGGCGATAGTCGTGCGCTGTTTAATTCCAGCGTATTCCCTTTGTCGGGATCAACAAAGCCTGGAAATCTGTCCGATGACGCATTATCATTGCGCATCGCAGACCATACAAACACAATGGTCTGCCAGACTAAAATTATCAAATACCTTTCAGACCGAGTTTGTTCTCTGGAGGCGGGCGCCGCCAATGGAGGACATATCCCACAGGCGGTGATGGAAAACAGCACTCTCAGCGCCAAAGAAAAGGTGCTTTTTATCTCTCTACTTGAAGCGGTGCAGAATACCTACGAACAAGCCATCGCGATGGAAGTAAAACTGTCAGAAGCGTCACGGGAAATTGAGACGATGACGCGCGTCATGAACGCCATTCAGACCGACGCCAACACGGACTTTCTCACTCAGCTCAGCAACAGGCGCTGTTTTGATCTCGCTCTGCGCGAAATGATCAAAGGCGCACATGCGAATGATCACCCGCTTTGCCTCATCGTCGCCGATATAGATTACTTCAAGAAAATTAACGACACCTGGGGCCATCACGCGGGCGATGCCGCACTCGTGCAGGTCGCGACGATCCTGCGCAATAACATCAAAGGTCAGGATTTGCTCGCCCGCCATGGCGGCGAAGAGTTCGCCATCGCTTTGCCTTATATCACCTTACATGACGCACAAAGACTCGCCGAAAAAATCCGCACGATGATTGGCGACGCGCCATTGCACTCGGATAACGATGAACGACTCCCGCCAGTGACGATGTCGTTCGGGGCCGCCGCTCTTGAAAACGGCGACACAGCGGAAACGTTATTTCAGAAAGCGGATGCGGCGCTTTACGACGCGAAGCAATCAGGCAGAAACTGCGTCAAGGCGCATCAGCCCTTCTAGCAAGGGTTTATTTCTTCTCATTTTTTTAGTCATCTGTTTACAGATAAATTTTCATATGACTACAGAGTGACGATTTTCTCTTTTCAATTCAATGACTGTTAATCTGAACAGTACGTGTGCGCCGCACCACACAAGGTTATCGAAAAAGCAATGATTGCCAAGCAATACTGCGCCAAAGAGAAAATATAAGGCGCCGTATTATGAACATCCACCGCCCGCAACAGCTTGAAGTCGGCTTCCGCGACAGCGTCAACATTATGGTTGATCGCGCCATCAGCACGCTTGATTTGCACGACGGGCTTGCGGAGAACATTCGAACCTGTAACGCAACCTATACGGTGCGCTTCGGCGTTCGTTTGCGAGGAAAATTTCATACGTTCACTGGTTATCGCGCCGTGCATTCCGACCATATTGAACCGGTTAAAGGCGGCATTCGTTTCGCAACGTCCGTCAATCAGGATGAGGTCGAAGCGCTCGCCGCACTTATGACATATAAATGCGCGCTGGTTGAAGCCCCATTTGGCGGCTCCAAGGGTGGCCTGCATCTCGATCCTACCGAGTGGTCCGAAGACGAACTGGAGAAGATTACACGCCGCTTCGCCTATGAACTGGCAAAGCGCGATCTTATTCATCCGTCCCAGAATGTACCGGCGCCGGACATGGGCACCAGCGAGCGGGAAATGGCGTGGATCGCTGATGAGTACCGCCGCATGAACACAACCGACATCAACGCGCGCGGCTGTGTCACTGGCAAACCTCTTTACGCCGGCGGCATTGCAGGGCGTGTGGAGGCCACCGGGCGCGGCGTACAATATGCGTTGCGGGAATTCTTCCGTCATAAGGAAGATGTGCGTACCGCTAATCTCGATGGCGAGCTTAACGGCAAACGCATTATCGTCCAGGGGCTGGGCAATGTCGGCTATCACGCGGCGCAGTTTTTATCGACGGAAGATGGCGCGCTTATTACGGCGGTCATCGAACGCGATGGCGCGATCGTCAATGAAACCGGTCTGAATATCGATGACCTCAAAGCCCACATCAGCGAGCATGGCGGCGTCAAAGGTTTCGCTGACGGCGTTTTCGTTGAAGACGGCGCAACCGTTCTGGAAGCGGAATGCGATATCCTGATACCAGCGGCCATGGAAGGCGCGATCAACTTATCCAACGTCTCTCAAATCAAGGCGCCGCTGATTATTGAAGCGGCAAACGGACCGATTACCGCCGGCGCAGACGAAATTCTTCGCAAGCGCGGATGCGTCGTTATTCCTGACTTGTATGCGAATGCGGGCGGTGTCACCGTCTCCTATTTTGAATGGGTGAAAAACCTGTCTCATATCCGTTTCGGCCGCCTGCAGCGCCGCCAGGAAGAGGCCCGGCAAACATCCTTGATGGGCGCCGTCGAAGAACTGACCGGACGCACATTCAACGACCATTTCAAAGACAGCTACATGCATGGATCGAGCGAACTCGACCTCGTTCGTTCCGGTCTCGACGACACCATGCGCATGGCGTATCAGACGACAAGCGGCATCTGGCATGAGCATGAAAGCTGCCCTGACCTTCGAACAGCCGCTTATGTTGTCGCCATCAAACGGATCGCAGCGACCTATTCAGGGCTGAACCTGTAGAGGCTCTTCCCGCGGCAACCATTTAGAACCGATACTTCAAGCCGCCATACACAGAGGCGCGCGCGCCAGGTGTAAAGATGCGCCCATTCACGGCGTTCTGCGATGTAACCGGCGTCAATCCGGCGGCATAGTTTGTGTCAGTGATATTCTCACCAGAGACGAACAGCACCGCCTGATCCGTTAGCTGCAGGCCAGCGCTGAAACCAAGGACGATATCACTCGGCGCCGTAAAGACGTTCTCGTGATCGGCGTAGTAGTCTCCGGCGGCTGTCTGAATATTGACGGCCGCAAACCACCGCCCAATCTCGTCATATCTCAGTTCACCGCGATATACATGCTGCGGCACCCCGGCAATCCGGTTGCCGTCAAAGTCGCCAATCGGATCGGCATCGACAAACCGAAAGTCATTATAGCTGTAAACATTGCGCAAGGTCAGAGCACGCCCATTGCGGTTCGGTATAAGGTGGACATCAAGGCCGACTTCAAAGCCCTTATGAGTGGTTTTATCGACATTCGCGAGCGTTCCGCCGATTCCGTTTGTTTCCGGTTCATCGAGGTTGATGATTTCGTTTTCAATATCGGAATTGAAATAGGTGACATCCCAACCGATCCAGTCATTGACGCTGCCGCGAAGGCCCGCCTCATAGGTAAAAGCGTCCTGTTCATCCAGGTCGTTGAAGTCTTCCGGGTTGCCTGCAATCAGCTCACTGAAAGCTGGCGGCTCATAGGTGCGCGAAGCATTGGCGAAGATCTGCATGTTATCGAACAGGTCATAAATGACGCCGAGTTTCGCTGCGACCCCGGTGAAGCGAGCGTCCTCAGGCGTATCATCATCACCCACGGTCAATTCGCGGTCGGCAATGATAAACTTGGCGCCCATATCGACAAGCAGTTTTTTAAAAGGCCGAAACGCCGCTTCAAAAAACGCATTAATGTTTGTCGACTTCTGTTCGGTATCAACTGTCTGGAAGCCTGCCTCGCCGCCGATATTCTCAAATCGGTCAGAATCCTGCGATCCTGTCGAATATGCGCCGCCAAATCGATACGTGGTGTCGATGTTGAAGAACTGGAAGTTACGGCTTGCCGCCAGGCGCGCGCCCCATTCGTTACCGGCCTCGTCAAGGACGCCAATAAAATCAATCTGTGCGCTTTCCACTTCACGTCGAGTGAAATGCAATCCCAAATCAAAGTCATGGTTGAGCAAACCAAAATTCGTCTGGTTTGAGACGCGCCCGACAAGCAGGTTGCGGTTGAAGTTGTCAGCTTCAGCGCCATCGGCGAACTGAATAATCGGCCCGCCGGGAAATAGAGGACCCAGCGTGATCGGCGGAGCCGCCTGAGACGGATCGTTTGCGGCATCGCCTGGAATTAAACCGCCCGCCAGCTCCCCGTCGCTGTAAATCGCTTCAAAGAAAAATCGAGTTTTAAGCTTCGGGGATAACTGAAAACCCACATTTGCATTAAGGACGCCATCCTGCAGTTCGTTATTTTCTCTAAAACCGGATTCATAGCCGCCGGTCGCGCTCACAAAATAATCGAAATCACCGGATGACGAGACGCCCGCCAGATCAAGATGCGCTCGTCCGCCAGGCGTTCCCTCAATGGAAGACCCCGCGTCAATGCGGCCGCCAAGACCAGCCAGCATATCGACGCCGGTCGGAGATGCGAAATTCACGACACCGCCAAGATTATCGCCGCCGATGCGCAGGCTGCCAGCGCCGCCGCGAAACACATCGACGCGGTTAACCGCAAGCAGATCAATCTCCCGCAGATTCGTGTTGCCATGAACATCCGTCAACGGCGCTCCGTCGCGCAAAACTATGGCGTTCGTCCGCTGCTGGCGATTGTTGAATGCAAAGCCGCGCAGCACCAGGCGCTGTTCATTGAGGTCAGCCGCGTTCACCCACACGCCGGGTGAGAAGAAGAGGGCGTCGCCGGCGTTTCTGGCGTAATTATCAACATAGTCGCTTGACGGCCGAACGTCCGAGGCGGCTGGCATTTGCCATTGCTCATATTCCGACAGCGATCTGTCTCTTAAGGTGACGGCGCTCAACTCGCCCGCTTCCGCATTCGTAACAAACGGCCCCGCAGACGCTTCATCGGCTGCTCGAACATTTGAGATCGCCAGTACGCTGAGCGCCGCGCCACAGAGCAGGTATTTTTTTAAAACTAACATCGAATGCCGCCTGATTATCTTGTGCGAAGCGAGCCCTGGGCCGAATGGCTCTTGCTTTTTGTTCTGGATGCGCCCCCCTGGGCGGCTGACCCGTTTAGATTGATTTGCCCGCTTAGCTAAACAGGCCGATATCTCTCTCGCTAAAGTTAGAAAGTCCCGGCAACGCATCGAGCAGTTCGGTGTTGTTAAGACCGAACCAGCCACCTAGCGTCGCTGCAAATTGATCGACAGACGTTGTTGGAATCAATCGCCCATTGCCGGTGTCGAGATTATGTCCAAGCGATGGCCCTGGAAAACGGCCAACCATCCGGTTTCCGTCCACTGCGCCGCCAACAACGAAATGATGGCCGCCCCAGCCGTGATCAGTCCCATCGCGATTGACCGTCAGTGTCCGGCCAAAGTCAGATGCGGTAAACGAAGTGACGTCATTTTGCGCGCCGATTTCCTCCGTGGCGTCGTAGAGCGCACGCATCGCCTCTGCTACCCGTGTGTGGAGGGTTGGCATTGAGTTCGCCTGATTGGAATGGGTATCGAAACCGCCAGTGGCCACAAAGAATACCTGGCGTTTGACGCCAAGTGTGTCACGCAGCGCAATCATTTGCGCCACAATCTGCATCTGGCGGCCCAGGCCCGTTTCCGGGAATACAGTGCTGAACGGTGAAGCGCTTTCAAAGGACTCGCGCAACAGGCGATTAGCGTCAATTGATTGATCGACAACGTTAACGTAATCACGCTTGATGAGATTAGCGATGGTTTCATTTTCAGCGCGCAGCTGCGCTTCGAATAAACCAGGCAAACTGTTTGAACCGTAAAAAGAATCATCGCCAACGCCGACGATTTCCGCCGGGCCATTTGAACCGACTTCAATCTGGCCGGCGATTTCACCAGACAGGAAAACCGCATTTCCCGCCACCGACACCGCAGTGAAGGTTGCGTCCGGATTGGCATTCGCCGCTAAAGCCATATCGGCGAGACGCCCGCCCCAACCGAATTGCGCGCCTTCCGGCTGTGAAGCCATCCAGACGGATTGCTGATCGTTATGGGAAAATAGGCGTGGCGGCCTCGGCGCCGACCTGTTTTCATACTCCGTACGCGTTATTGGTACGACAAGCGGCCCAACATTGGAGACAACAGCGCAATCGCCGCGATCAAAAAGCTCATGCAACGGACCCAGTTCAGGCGGCATGGCGAATTGCCGGCCGGCGAAGTCGCCGGCATTGGCAAGAGACATTGGCAGGAGACGCCCCCGCGCACGGGTGGACCCGCCTTCAAGGTCGTCATAGCGATCAAAAAGCGCACGCCTTACGCTGGCATATTGATTGTAACTTCCGGTGTCGTAAGGAATGATCGTATCGTGACCGTCCATGCCGCCAAACAGGAATACGCAGACCAGCGCCTTATAACCGCTTGTATCCGCCGCAAAGGCGTTGAAGCGCGCAAGGTCAAACGCAAACCCCGCGCCGGCGCCCAGCGACATTGCGCCTGCAGATTTCAAAAAATTGCGTCGTGACGTGTGCATGAAGCCCCCTATCGCACGATGACGTAGTCAGATGAGGTCATAAGAAGCAGGATGGCGGCGTGAACGCGTCGCTCATCCCGGGTGAAACCGCCATCGCCTGATGTGATGGAATTGACGGCCTGAATTGTTCTGTTACGAGTTGCCGCGCTTAAAGCGCCAAACGTCAAAATGCCGTCAAGGTGATCTACAAGCGCCGCCGGATCGCCGGCAAGACGCAACTCTTCGGCGTAGTCTGGCGAAAAGTTGATGCTCGCATCTTCACCGCTGATGAACTCTTCCATGAAATTTGCGTAGCCGGTCACGCTGGAGGCCGTCGTGATTTGCAGCTCAGGCGCCACCAGGCCCGCCGCGCCGCTTAAACTGCCCGGCGCTACAAACCCTGGACGATAAAAGTTGAACACGGATGGCGACCTGTATGCCTGTTGATTAAGGCGGTTTGGCGATCGCGTATCCTGCAGCTCGTCAATCTCATCGATCTCGGTGCGCTGCACGCCAAACGCTCTGGCCCAGTGGGTAAAGCGCAAAACAGGCTCACGGATTTTCCCGAAGCTTGCGGCATTTGCAGCAGTTGCGTCCCGCGCTTCCGGGTCCAGAAGGATCGCAGCAACGACCGCACGCATATCGCCGCGCTGCCCGCTTCCAGCATTTTGACCGTTCGGCATCAGATATGAGCCGGAGTCGAATGCATTCGCGACACGCAATACATAAGATGGGCTTGGGTTGCTCGTTACCAGCCGCTGAATCAGCTGCTTTGAGATAAACGGCGCCGTATTCGGATGATTAAAGAGCGTATCAAGCGCAATCGAAATGCTCTGGTCACCGCCGACACCTGGCGGGATTGTTGTCCCTAAAAACCTTTTAGCCTCAGGCGAGTGTTCCTCATCGAACATCACCATCAATGAATACTCGGATTCTAAACTGTCCGGTCGGCCAAAGAATTGGCTGCGCGCGCCCCAGCTTAAGCCGGTGAAAACTTTTGCAAGCTCTGTAACGTCGTCATTGTCATAGGTTTCAATCGGGTCGCCGCCGCTATCGAGGCGCAATTCACCGTTCTGTTGCAACTCAAGCAGGCCAATCGTGAAGAGCTGCATGATCTCGCGGGCATAATTTTCATCCGGCACCACTTCGCGGTCTTCATCGGCTTTCTGATTCTGAAGGTAAGTAAGATAGATCGCCATAGCCGGGCTATAGGTTACATTTTCCAGCAGTTGCCGGAAATTCCCAAAGGCGCCCGCCGCCATGATGTCCATATAATTCGCCATTGCGACTGGGCGTTCCGCAAGCTGAGAATCAGCATACGAGGCGACTATGATCTGTGAAAGAGCGTAACCGACGCGCTGGCGTAGTTGATCATCACTTAAAATCGCGCGCGTCCAAAATGCTTCGCCAAGCTGGTCAGGACCAACATCCTGACCGGCGGCCTCGTCCAGCAAGACTTCCTGCAGCAATGATTCTTGCGGCTTTGCGAACTCCGCCTGCAACCATGCGGAAAGACCAATCGTTGTAAGCCGGTCAACATCCTGTTCAGAGGGGCCAAAGGTGGCTTGGGTTAAAAACCGCGATGCTTCCAATGAGGAAACCGCATCGGCGCCCGTTACCGGCGCGCCTGGCGCAGCCGGATCCGGCGTATCGGGCGGCGGCGCCTGGTCATCGCCAGCGGAACCGCATGCCGCCAGCAGCAAAAACCCAAGACAACAAAATGATGCACGAGCCGTAGCTCGCGAAAACTTACGGATGTCCATCTCGCACTTTCCCAGCTTCCATTGCCGGATTTAGCGAGCGGAGGTAAAAAAGAACTTATACGCGACAGGCTCAATTTGACTAAATCTATGCGGCAAACCCGCTAACCGCCTTGTAATGCGCCACCTTCTGCGCACATTAAATTTCCAACAGCTTAATAAAGGGAGGCGCCAATCCATATCGATCAAGCAACGTTTGCTTATCCGGGGTGGCGACAGCCAATGAATACAATTAAAGAAGTATACGACGAATTGGTCAGCGCTTTTCATTGACGCCACACAGAATGACTAAACATTGAAGGGCCATCCGGAAGCACAGGAGCGCCGTCGCTATCCTCGCGGTGATGGCAAAACCAGTGAGCGCGACAAACCCCTTACGCCTCATCTCGGGAAGGCTGGCGCTACATCAACGCCGTCAGGCCATATGCGTAAAACACATCAATCCAGGGCGATTGACCGGATCAGCGAACGCAGGTTTAACGATTCGTTAACCGGGTCACATCGCCATGCGGTGTGCCGCCCATAGGGAATTCAATGGTTCTGTGAGCTTCGCAAGCGTCAGGTTTTGAAGTCTGGAAATGACCGTACGGGGATTACTTGCCATTGGCTTTTTGAGTGCGAGCGTGGGGATTGCACAAGTTGCGGCGGCGCAGACCGAAGCCACCGATATTTACGCGGCATTTAAAGAAAAACCGGCCAACGACGCCCAAGCTTCGGAGAACGCCGCCAGCGGCGAAACCGTAGCCATCGCAATCCAGTCGGCGCTCCGTCACAACCCGCGAGTCGACATCGCAAACGCCCAGCTGGATGCGGCAAGAGCCGAACGACTGCGCGCATTCGGACGCTTTTTGCCGGAGATTGAAGCATCCGCAGCGTATACAAATGATGACTTGCGCAGTTCGACACTGCAAACGCTTCAGGATCGCGACGGCGCAACCGTTGGCGTCACCGCGTCTCAACCCATATTTCAAGGTTTGTCAGCACTGAACCGATATCGCGAAGCCCGCGCGCGACTGACGCAATCGGATTTCGCCCTGCTGGCGGCGCTCCAGGAAACCGCTCTTGACGCCGCCAGAGCGCACGCAGCCGTCATTCTCGCAAGAGCGATTGTCGAGCATCGCATAGAAAATTTGAACCTCGTCACGCGTCAGTTTCAAATTACGGAAAGACGTATGAAGGCGGGCGCGCAAAGCAGAACCGGTGTTGAGCAGGCGCGAATGCGCCGCGCCCAGACGCAAGTCGACCTGGCGCAGGCACGCGCCGTGCTCGCGGAACGAGAAGCAGCGTACGAGCGAATCATCGGCCATGCGCCGCCGCCGGACCTCGTTCAAAACAATGACGAAGAGGTTGTGAGCTTTTCATCGCTTGATGAAGCGCAAACCGTCGCCCTTGAAAACAATCCATCCCTCAACGCTGCCCGCCAGGCGGTAAAAGCCGTCGAATACGCCAAGAGCGCTGCAAAAGGCGACTTTGCGCCAAGTCTTGCGCTTGAGGGCAGTTACTTCAGGCGCTTCGGCGAAGACACCCTGCTGGCGCCGCAACAGGATGAAGAGTATCAACTGGTGGCGCGCATGCGCATGCCGATTTTTCAGCAGGGCAGAAACATAGCTGGGTTAAGGTCCGCCGGCGCAACGGTTACTGAGCAGCGCGGTCAAATGACAAACACACAGCTTGGCGTAACGGAAGCTGTTGCGCGCAGCTGGCGGCAGTTCATTGAAGTGCGCACACGGCGTGTCGCGGCGGAAGGCGGTATCGACGCCGCCGCGTTATCCGTTAAAGGATTGCAGATTGAATATGAAGCCGGTCAGCGCACCGTTATCGATGTCCTGGATGGTCAACGCGATCTGGTGACGGCTTACATTAATCTGTCACAGGCAGAGCATGACTATTTCGTCGCCCAGTATGACCTGGCGAGCGCGACGGGGCTTATCCTCGATTATGCAGGCGAGATGGCGAGCGCTGAAAACGATTAGATAATCTGTTCCAGATTTTCGAACTCAAGCGTTGTGCCGTCATTCAGGGAAATCGACCCGGCGGAGTCTTCGCTGAAAATCACGCCGTCGCTATCCTGAGAGATGAGCGCGCCTTCGGTCAGCTCGATCGTCCAGTCGACACCGAACTCGCCAAGAGTTGAAACCCCGCCTTCAATCAGGATTGCATCGGTCCAGCCGCCGGCGCCGCCATCAATGACATCGGCGCCGTCGCCTTGCGCATAGACGAACACATCCGAACCGTCGCCGCCGATCAAGACGTCATTGCCAAGACCGCCGTCAATCGTATCATTCCCTGCGCCGCCATCGAGAATATCAATGCGGTTCGTACCGTTCAGCAGTTCATCATTCGACTGTACGTCTATGGTTATGGTCTCAACAGCTTGCGCCTGATCAGCGCTATCTGCAGATGTCGCTGTGACCGTCAGGCTAACCTCGCCTGAATAGCCGTCAGCCGGCGTAACGCTAAGCTGATCATGCGCCCAATCGGAAATATCGACTTCGTTTTCACCTGCGCCGGCAGTGAAAGTGTTGATCCCGTCGGTGATGAGAAAACCGTCCGGAATTTCGGAAATCGCCGTTGAAAGCGTTTCCGAACCATCCGCATCGTTAGACGTTACGCTGATGTCAGGAAGAGCGATTGACCCGCCGTCACTGCCGGAAACAACGCCCACGGGTAAGTCTTCGGTAATTGAAACATCATCCAGATACATCCCGCGGCCATAATTCTGCGCGACGCCGCTGGCGCGAAATTCCACCGTTGTTTCCGATCCATCGCCAACAAAACTCACGCTGTCGTTCAGCCAGTTGATAGAGCCGGAACCAGTTCCATCGGCGCTGAACGTATCAACCACGTCACCATTGATGACGACTTCAAATTCATTGACGCTGTCATTATAGCCCGGACGAGCGGCATGGTCGAAATTAATCGTGTATGTCGCGCCGTCCTGTGTATCGATTACCTGAAAGATATTTGTCGCATCATCATAGTAATCGATCCGATCGTCATTCAACTCGATAAACTGATTAGTCGATCCGTCCGCAAGCGTTTCCTGTTTGATTTCGATCGCATCCGACGTTGTCCGCCAGTCGCCAATAGAACCAATCCACGCTGAGCTGGCTGCAGACGTATCGACATTGCCGCCTTCAAAACCGCTGCTGACGGTATTTGAAGTCCCCAGTTCAATCTGCTGAACAGCACCGATCGTCAAAGTCGGCGCATCGGCAACCGCTGTGATATCAATTGTGGCGGAACCCGTCGTCGATTGCGCGCCGTCGGATACAGAGAATGTGAATTCTACATTGTCTGCAGAAAGATCATCGGCTGGCGTAAATGTCCAGGTTCCATCGCCATTATTGGCGACAGCGCCAAATAACGGATCGACGGATAAGTCCGCAACAGAAACCGGGGCGCCTTCAGGATCAGCGCTTCCGGCCAAAAGCTGCGCCTCGGTGATTACAACGCTCGTATCTTCATTTGATGAGCCAAGATCAATATCAGTGACTGTCGGCGCCTCATCAACATCTGCAATATTTACAGTGAACGTATGATCCGTTTCCTCACCGCCGGAGCCAGTCGCCGTAACCGTGACTTCGTATGAGGTTTGCCCCTCATAATCGGCGGAGGCGCCGTCCTTTAATTTCAATTCGTTTCCGACAACCTCAAACATTCCGGACGGATCATCTGAGATTGAGAAATCAGTGACAGCTTCATCGGTGTGCGGGTCAATGGCGGAAAGCGTTCCAACGACAGCGCCAGCGTTATTTTCGGTGACCGTTGGTTCGCCGAAGCTTTCACTGCCTTCGATGCTGGCGCCATTTTGCAACTGAAGATCATTGTTCCCGGCAAGATCTTCAACGACGCCGCCGGTTTCTTCATTCATTACCCAGTTGGTGACAAGGCCGGCTTCGCTCGATGGATCGTCGAGCAGCGCGCCAGCATTGTCGGCGATTTCTTCGCCAGTGCGGGCATGATCGAAAATCCGAACTTCAGCGATTTCGCCTTCAAAGACCTGGTTGGCGTCATAGGCGCCGCCCTCGGCGTCCTGTTCCTGGCCAAAGGTAACCGTGCCGTCTTCTTTCAGGTCACGGATGTTGATATTGGATGAAAACTCTTCGTCACCATCAACGTAAACCTTCAATTCGTTACTGGCCTGGTCCCAGGTAAATGAAACCGTGTGTTGCTCGCCATCAAGAAGCGAAGCATTGGAAATATCAGTCGGAAACCTTCCGCCAGCCAGATAGATCGAAACATTACCGCTTCCGCCCTCGAGCCAGATAAGCGCTTCATTGTTCGATCCGGTGCTGGCAGCATAAGAAAATAGGGGCGTCCCATTGCCAATGTCGGTTTGCGATGACGCGAAAGTAACTTCAACCGTGATCGCATCCGTCGGGAAACCGTCAAGGTCTGACGAAACCGCAACCTCATCATTGCCGCCGTCCTGGTTAAGCGACAACGCGTTCGCGCCGGTCGATACAGGCGTAAGCGAAAAGTCAACGGGCGCTTCATCTACGTTAGCGACTGTGACCGTTACTGTATGCTCGGTCATTGCACCGTCAGCGCCTGTCGCGATGACAGTGACTTCATGAGAATTCTGTCCCTCGAAATTCGTAGAAACGCCGTCTTTTAATTTCAGCTCATTCCCGACAATTTCGAATATTCCGGATGGGTCATCCGCGATCGAGAAATCGGTTACCGCGCCACCGGTTTGCGGATCATTGGCGGAAAGAGTTCCGACAACCGCGCCTGCCTGGTTTTCGACAACGGTTGGCGTTTCAAAGGCGCCGCCTTCAATGCTCGCATCGTTTTGCAACTGGAGATCATTGTTCCCGGCAAGGTCTTCAACAACGCCGCCGGTTTCTTCATTCATCAACCAGTTGGTGACAAGGCCGGCTTCGCTCGATGGATCGTCAAGCGGCGAACCCGCATTGTGCGCAATTTCTTCGCCGGTGCGGGCATGATCGAAAATCCGAACTTCAGCAATTTCGCCTTCAAAGATCTGATTGACGTCATAGGCGCCGCCCTCGGCGTCCTGCTCCTGGCCGAAGGTAACCGTGCCGTCCGCTCTCAGGTCTCTGATATTGATGGTTGACGCGAATTCCTCATCGCCATCCACATACACTTTCAGCTCATTGCCGGTCTGATCCCAGGTAAATGAAACTGTGTGCTGTTCGCCGTCCAGAAGCGAAGCGTTGGGAATGCCCGTTGCAAACTTTTGACCGGCCAGGAAGATCGAAACATTACCGCTTCCGCCCTCGAGCCAGATGAGCGCTTCATTGTTCGATCCAGTGCTCGCGGCATAGGAAAAGAGCGGCGTCCCATTGCCAACATCGGTCTGCGAAGACGCGAAGGTGACTTCAACCGTGATCGCATCCGTCGGGAAACCGTCAAGATTTGACGAAACCGCAACATCATCATTGCCGCCATCCTGATTGAGCGACAACACGCCCGGCGTTTCTGCCGGCGCAAGCAACACGTCGGTCGGCGCCTCATTGACGTCGGCAACAACAACCTCAAGCGTTTCAGATGTGGATAACCCGGCTGCGTCTGTCGCCGTAACAGTGACATCGATTGTCTCAGCTGCTTCATGGTCAAGCGACACGCCGTCTTTTAATTTTAACTCATTGCCGACGACTTCGAACCGGTCGTCGGAAACTTCGAATGTATGCGTATCGCCGACATCAGGGTCCGCAACGGTCAGCGTTCCAACTGTCGCACCCATAGCGTTCTCACTCACTATCGCGTTGGAGAAGTCTATGTCGAACGGCGCTTCATTGACGTCAGCGACAGGGATCGAAAGGTCAAGCGTCGAGCTTTCGCCATGCTCGTCCGTCGCTGTGACCGTCACATTGATTTCAGATTCAATTTCATGGTCCAGGGTTTCGCCGGACTTCAGCTGCAAGGCGAACCCATGATCCGTTTCGACAATTTCAAACCGGTCATCGTCAACGCCATAAACAATGCTGTCCCCTTCCGCATCGACAATGGACAAAAGCGCCGCGCCGTCGCCGGCGACATTCTCACTAACGCCAATCCGGTCGCCGTCTGTGACGCCCGGCAATCTAAAGGCTTCACCGCCAATAACCTGCTCGGCGCCATCCGTATCAGGGCCGCTCCAGGAAAGTTTCAACGTCTGCCTGCCGCCATTTTCGAAATAGCGGACTTCGATATCATGAGCGCCTTCGTCAAGGTCCAGCGTGATTGACCGTGTACGAGTTCCATGCAGACCATCATTATCCAGCACCGCCACGCCGTCGATGAACAACATGCTGCCATCGTCGCTGGCGAGGTTGATTGTATAGGAGCCGCCTTCTTCAACCAGCAACTGGCCTTCATATTTCGCTGCGAAGAAGTCACCCGGCGCGCCTTCCCAGAAAGCTTCGTTACCGGTCATATAATTGAGTCTGCCGACAACGCCTTCGGCGTCTGGCGCTGCATTGAAATCGATCTCGCTCAAATTCCGGATTGAGTGGCCAACATCATAATAGGATGCTTGCAGGCCTTCACCGCCAGTAACGGATATTTCCGGCGCGGTGTTGGAGTTATCGATATCAACAGAGAAAATCTGTGTGTCGCTGGCGCCCGCCGCATCGGTCACCGTAACGGAGACAGCGACGTTTGTTTCCGTTTCATGATCAAGGCTGGCGTCGTCTTTTAGTTTAAGCACCGGCTCGCCATCGACATCAACGACCTCAAAGCGGTCATCATCGACAGTAAATGTATGAGTATCGCCGGCATCAGGGTCGGTAACCGCCAGCGTTGCAACCACTGCGCCTGTCGTATCTTCAGGGACGCTCAGATTATCGAACGAGTCGCCATGCTCAAATGCAGCGCCGCTGATGATTTCGTTGGCGCCGCCTGTATCAGGACCGCTCCAGGAGAGTTGCAGGGTTTGCGAGCCGCCATTTTCAAAATAACGAACCTCAATATCATGAGCGCCTTCATCAAGCTCCACCGTAACAGAGCGGGTGCGCGTTGCATGCAGGCCGTCATTGTCAAGCACAGGCACGCCATCAATGAACAGCATGCTGCCGTCGTCGCTGGCGAGGTTGATCGTGTAAGAACCGCCCTCATTGACAACCAGCTGGCCTTCATACTTGGCCGCAAAATAGTTGCCGGGCGCGCCTTCCCAGAAGGCTTCGTTGCCGGTCATGTAGTTGAGATTATCGACGACGTCCTCAGCATCCGGCGTGGCGTTAAAATCGATCTCGCTCAAATTTCGGATCGAATGGCCAACATCATAGTAGGACGCCTTTAAGCCTTCGCCGCTCGCCAGTCCAAGCGTCGGTCCTTCGTTAACATCGGCAACCGTGATCGCAACCGTCTCCGATGTGGACAGTCCCCCGGCGTCGGTCGCAGTGACGGTCACGTCAATGGTGTCTGCCTCTTCATGGTTGAGGGAAACGCCATCTTTCAATTTCAGTTCATTGCCAACGACTTCAAAACGATCGTCGGAAACTTCAAATGTATGCGTATCGTCTGCGTCCGGATCGACGGCGCTTAGTGTTCCAACGACTGCGCCGGCGGCGTTCTCGTCGATGGCGTCGCCAGATAATTCTATATCAATCGGCCCTTCGTTTACGTCAGCGACGTTGATCGTCACGACCTCACTGTAAATGTTCCCCGCGCTGTCTTCGACGGCGACCGTGACGTCATAAGAATCCAGACCCTCATGATCAAGAGACGCACCATCCTTCAGTTTCAACTCCGTTCCGACCACTTCAAACAACCCGGAAGGGTCATCTGCAAGTGAGAACGTCGCCGCATCGCCTGTATCAGGGTCAGATGCCGATAGCGTCGCCACGGTGACGCCCGCATTGTTTTCGTCAACGCTGTTGCCGGAAAACTCAATGTCGACAGGCGCTTCGTTAATATCGGCGACTGTAATCGCAAACGTTTCCGACGTTGAAAGCCCGCCTGCGTCAATCGCAGTGACGGTCACATCAACGGTGTCTGCTTCTTCATGATTGAGAGAAACGCCGTCTTTCAGCTTCAGCTCATTGCCGACAACCTCAAAACGGTTATCGGAAACTTCAAAACTGTGCGTATCGCCTGCGTCCGGGTCAATGGCGCTTAACGTTCCGACGACTACGCCGGCAGCGTTCTCATCGACGCCGTTATTTGACAATATAATGTCAACCGGCGCTTCGTTCACATCGGCAACGCTGATCGTCACAGTCTCAGTGTAAACATTCCCCGCTTTGTCTTCTACGGAGAGCGTAATTTCATAAGACGCCTGGCCTTCATGATCGAGGGCGACACCATCTTTCAGTCTTAACTCGTTCCCGACGACCTCGAACAACCCGGACGGATCGTCCTGCAAAGAGAAGGCAGCGGTATCATCCGCGTCCGGGTCAGACGCGGACAGCGTAGCGACGCTGGCGCCCGGAAGGTTCTCAGACACCGTGTCGCCGGAAAGATCAATATCCGTCGGCGCCTCATTAACCGGCGCCAGAACGGGATCATCATCGCTGGCGCCTGGCTGTCCTCCGATTTCCTGAGGGGCGGCCGATGACGAGCTCGATTGCCCGGCAATAGGCGCAGAAAGTTCAGCAGTAACGGTTGGACCATCATCGTTCGCACGCAGCCCGCTTTCTAAACGGCCAGCGCGTGATACAGGCGACTGCGTTCCATCGCCGCCGCCATTCTCAGTATCAGCATTATTGCTACCGGGACTCGATTGCCGCGTATCTTCTTCTGATGGGATTGAGCCCTCGCCCCGATCGCCAGCCAGACCCGTTGCAACGTCAGTCGCTTCACGGTCTGCCGCCGCTGAGGACATCTCCCTACCGGCTTTTTCCTCACCAAAATGAAGATTGCCGTAACCGGCCTCGCCACCATCAGAGTCAAACTCGGAAATATCGGCCTCACGGGCCTTTTTCAGCGCCTCGCGTTCGTCTTCATAAACGCCAGCTTCAGCGATTGACTGCTCAGCTCCTGACCGGTTCTGGTCATTCTCTACAGCACGCTTTTTTAACTCTTCATCACGGGGTTCGGCCATCAGGGTACTCTTTACGCAACATTAACAGCCCAAAGACTACCGAGATTAGATTAATCAGAAACTTATCGAACTAGTTAAATCCTTATTAATCACGACCACAAAGCAACGGCGCTTATCATTCTTAAAGGATTTAACGATAGGTGAACTGGAAAGTAACTGTTGTAACGATTTTGCCTCTCATGCCGCAGACAGTCTGGAGTACATTGAAAGGGGTCGTGCGCGAGACCCTGTTGATCAGGTCCGCAGAGGACGGCTTGCAAGAGCCTTCTCTTGGCTTGACCATCTATGCCGCGTCCGCCGTCGTCAATATCCTGGCGCTCGCGCTGCCCTTATCTATTCTGCAGATTTACGATCGCGTCTTGCCGAACGCCGCATTCGACACGCTGACCGTCCTGGTCGTTGGTCTTTTTTGCGTCATCCTGATTGATAGCGTCCTGAAATATATGCGCTCTTTCGTTGCAAACTGGGCCGCCGCCTCTTTCACGCACAAACTGTCCATACGCGCGCTTTCAAAAATGCTGACATCCGCGCCGTCTGAGTTCAACCGCGTCACGCCAAGCGAACACCTTGAGCGTCTGGGCGCAATTAGCGGCCTCGGCAATCATCTTGGCGGGCAATCGCGGCTGGTCGCAATCGACATACTCTTTATTCCGATTTTCGCCGGCGTCATCATGCTGGTGGGCGGCTCGATTTTCCTTGTTATGCTGGTTCTGTTCGCGCTGTTCGGCAGTTTCGCGATCCGGCGCACCGTTGACCTCAACAAAGTGATTGCGGCGCGCGAGGAAATGGACTCGCGCAAAAATGATTTTTTCATCGAAATTCTGCGCGCCATGCAGACGGTGAAAGCGCATGCGATGGAACCGCTCATCATGCGCCGCTTTGAGCGTCTCCAGTCGGCAGCCAGCGTCATCACCAAACGCCTTGTCGAGCATACCGGTTCCTCTCAGACCCATAATGCAATGTACACGGCCCTGTCGGTCGTCGCCATCGTTGGCGTCGGCGCCTTGCTGGTGTTTAACGGAAGACTGACCATCGGCGCACTCGCCTGCTGCATGCTGCTTTCCTCACAACTTTTGCAGCCGCTTATGCGCTCACTCTCCGCATGGAACGAAGCGCAATTGGCGAAGCACCGGCGCGGCCGCATTGCCGAGATTTTCGAAGACGAAGAAGAAAGCCACACACCCGACACCAATCCGGCGAACCTGCTCTTTGCGGAAAAGCCTGTCCCCCAGCCTGTCACATTCGCCAATGTCACCATAAAGCGTGGGGACGCAGCGCCCCTGTTTCGTAATTTAAACCTGAGTATTCCCGCTGGCGCAATGATCGCTTTGCGCGGTGTGGACGGTAGCGGGCGAACATCTCTTTTGCGGGCTTTGATGGGCGATGTCGCAGCGATCGATGGCGAGATTAAAGTTGGCGACATGAAGATCACCACCGATCACAGCGAGCGTTCACAAGCGGCGGTACGATATGTAGCGCCAACCCCGACCGTATTTCGAGGCACAATCATTGAGAACCTGACTCTGTTCGGCGCCATTTCGGCGAAGACAGCGCTGACCGC
Organism: Pseudomonadota bacterium; assembly: GCA_039819405.1. Lineage (GTDB taxonomy): Bacteria > Pseudomonadota > Alphaproteobacteria > Caulobacterales > Parvularculaceae > Hyphococcus. The sequence goes on from JBCBSB010000004.1 coordinate 234,269, forward strand.
ATCAAAACTCATCGGCCTTGACGATCAAGTGGTGCGTTTGCCGCTTGGCTATGACACATTGTTGAAAAGCGCAGCCGGGCGAGACATCCCGACAGCGACGGCGCAACGCATCTGCATCGCACGTGCAATCGCCACAAATCCTTCCGTTCTGATTTTCGATGACGCCAATACCTTGCTGGACATGTCCGGAGAGTGGCAATTCGGCGAGGCGCTGCGTTCGCTTCGCGGCAGCATCACCATTATTCTCGCCACCCACCGCCCATCTCTCATTCGAAACGCCGACATTGTCTATGACGTTGTCGATGGCGGTCTCGTTCAAGCCGACGCCCCAACGGAGAGGGCTGCCGGATGATTACGCAAGAGAACCAGCAACAACCGGCGCCAAACACGACAAAAGCAGACCAGAGCGACGCTCGAAAACATCGCAGCCCGGTTCATGCTTTACGTCAGCGCGTCGAGGCGGCCTTTGACAATGGCGTCGCGGCAAACACAACCGCGAACGAAGACTGTGTCAGCGTCATTGGGCGGTTTTTGAAAATTATCGACTGGTCGCAGGGCGCAAGGCGCATTTTTGAAGCGATGCCCCATGCGGACAGTATGGAAACGCTTTCCGCTTTCCGTTCGGTTTTATACCGCCTTGGTTTCAAGACAAGCATCGAAAAGGCGTCGGTCGATAAATTACGCGACGAATATCTGCCATGTTTCTTACGCACCGAGAACGGTCGCGTTGTTCTTATCGAAAAAACCAGTGGCGACGGGCGCCTGGTGATATTCGACCCGCGCAATAAAGAGCGGGTTGATATCGCACCGGAACAAGTGACCGGCGTTGCGATCTTCCCTGAGACTGACGACAAGAACGCCGACCAGACCGTTCCGACCACTGTCAAATGGTCAACGCGAGTCATTCAGGCGTTTAAGCCGGTAATCCTGCAAATTTTCCTCGCCAGTTTCGCCATCAACCTTTTTGCGCTCGCTCCGCCGCTTTACGTCATGAATGTATACGATAAGGCAATCGGCACAAAATCATTGGATGTTCTGATTGGCCTGACCGTCGGCATGGCGATTATCATTGCGGCGGACTTCGCCTTGAGGCGGTTACGCGTAAAGCTGCAATCCTATCTCGGCGCCCGCCTCGACGAGCAGGTCAATGAGGCGGCCTTTCGGCAATTGCTTCACATGGAGCTTTCCTATACGGAGGATGCGCCGATTGGCTCTCAGCTGACACGCCTTCGTCAAATGACGTCCCTGCAAGAAGCCTTTACAGGACAACTTGCCGCCGCCGTTTTTGATTTGCCGTTTGTATTCCTGTTTGTCGCCGTCATTGCATTGATCGGTGGGCATATGATCTGGATTCCGGTCGCTTTAATCACCGGATACATTGTTGTCGCCGCCTGGGCTACGCCGCGCACAAACAAACTTGTCCGTGCGGCCGGCGATGCAAAAGCCCGATTGAACAATTTAACCGTCGAGGCTGTGGCCGCACAAAGCGCTATCAAAGACTTGTCCGCAGAATCGATCTGGTTGAAAAAACATCGTCAGCTTTCCGCGCAGGCCGCCATGGCCCATATGAAGGCGCGGCAGTTCAACACGCTGGTGCAAACATTCTCTCAGGCGATGGTGGCGATCGCAGGTGTTGCTGTTCTCGCCATCGGCACCCAGCGCGTTATCGCAGGCGACCTCAGCGCCGGCGCCTTGATCGCCATCATGGCGCTCGCCTGGCGCGTGCTGGGTCCGATCAGAAACCTTTTCCTGAGCGCGCTGACCGTTGGTCATACGTTGCAGAGCATTGAACAAATCAACAGGCTTGTTCGGATGCCGCTGGAGCGCGAACCCAATTCCGGCCCCTCAATCCCGCGTACTTTCAAGGGGCATGTCGCTTTCGAAGGCGTAACGTTCAGATATCCCGGCCAGCGTGAACCGTCGCTGCGATCGATATCGTTTCAAGTTCACCCCGGTAATCTTTTATGCCTGTACGGGTCTTCGGGATCCGGCACCTCGACCGTATTGCGAGTCCTGATGGGACTTTATCAACAGCAAGCCGGTTCGGTCTATATTGATGGTCTTGACCTGCGCCAGCTCGACAAGGGGGAATGGCGCCATTCTCTTGGCGTCGGTTTGCAGACCCTTGATTTTTTCCATGGAACGATTGCGCAGAATATTCGATTGGCGCATCCCGCCGCGACCGACGAGGAAATAGATGAAATCATCCGGCATTTTGGTGTGGACGAATATTTCGGCAACGTCCTCGATGCAGGCGTCGAAACCAGATACACGACGCTCTCACAATCAAACTGGCCGGACGCCTTGCGCAGCAGGATCAACCTTTGCCGCGCCTTTGTGAAAAAGGCGCCGCTATATTTACTAGATGAGCCCGCGTTGACGCTTGATGGCGTGGGCGAGAAGGCGCTTCTTTCTTTAATCGAAGAACGAAAGGAAACAAGCGCAATCATTATGACGACGCAGCGGCCAAGCCACATGCGCATCGCTGATCAAGTGGTGTGGATGGAGCGCGGAGCGGTGCGCGATGCGGGTGCGCCCGATCAGATCGTCCCGAAACTTCTTGCCGTGCAAACAGCGGCGGCCGCTACTGCAGCAAAAGCATGAGAAAGCGAACTTTGCAATGACGACCGAAACGCAAAAACCCGATAATCATCATGATACCGTGGGTGAACGTCATGGGCTCGCCCTGCCGATTGAGCTTGAGGAAGGCGCGCCGCCGCACCTGCCGCGCGCTATCCTGGCTGTGATCAGCGGTCTTGTTCTGACGCTCCTGGTTTGGGCGAATATCGCGCAGGTTCGAGAACTCTCCATCGCGCTTGGCGAGGTCGCGCCCTATGGCTCGACACGCGAAGTCGCGCATCTTGAAGGCGGCATCGTTGAAGAAGTCTTCGTGTCTCCCGGCGACTACGTTGAAGCGGATGCGCCTCTCGCCAGGTTGCAGGCCGCGAGCGCTGGGGGCGAATATGATCGCTTTTCGGTACGCCGCGCCAATCTTCTGTTGCGCGCAGAGCGCCTGGCCGCACAGGCTGAAGACCGCATGCCGGACTTTCGCGACTTTCAGTCCGAATGGCCTTCATTGATCAGCGAACAGATGGCGATTTTTGAATCATCCGCCAACCAGCATAAGGCTGATATGGATGTGCTGGAGGGCCATGAAGCCTCCGCCGACTCCGAAGTGCGCAAGGCGGAAGCCGATTACAAAGCGCAAAAAGAGCTTCTCGAATACGCGATTGAGCAACTCGCGATCCAGGAAGAGCTAATCGAAGAAGGCTTCACTTCGCGCCGCGCTTATCTTGAAGCAAAAGCGGCTGTATCATCATCGCAAGCTTCCTCCGCCGCATCGAAGGCGCGTCTTGAACAGGCGCAACGCGCCCATGCGGGCGCAGTCTCCGAGCGCCTCAGCGCCGACGCGGAATATCGCAACGCCGCCGCTGAAGAACGCGCGCAAGCTGTTGCAGAACTCGCTGAACTCGCTGAACCGATCCAGTCAATGCAGGATCGCGCTGATCGTTTGACCGTACGGACGCCAATCGCGGGCGTGGTGAAAGACATTACCGTGAACGGTACTGGCGATGTCGTCAGTCCCGGCGGGCTGGTCGCCGAGATCACGCCGACAAGCGATACTTTGTTTGCAGAGGTTCATGTTGAACCTAAAGATATCGGCCATATTGGCGTTGGTCAGAAAACGGAAATCAGCGTTACAACGTTCGATCCCAATCGGTATGGAAAACTGAACGGGAGCATCGCACACATCTCTGCGGATTCATTTATTGACGAACGCACAGGGGAAAGTTTTTACGTCGCTTTCGTCGCGTTGGATAGCCAGACAATCGGCAAAGGACGTCTGGCGCGCGAGCTGACAGCCGGCATGGAAGTCCGTGCAGAAATTATTACGCAGTCACGCACGATGATGCAATATATGCTGAAGCCTGTCGCACGATCGCTGGACCAGGCGTTCTCGGAACGCTAGTTCATCGAACGCTTAAAACCGCCACTGAAATTCAACGACGCCGTCGGTTGACGAACGCTGGTCGAGCATATCCATCTCGATACGGCTGGAGAGCGTCACCCGGTCGGTGCGCCATAAATCAACACCTGCGCCGAAACGCAACGCGTCGCGATTTTGCAATGCGCTCGGCAGATCAAACTGGAAGCCTGGCGCATCCGCAAACGCCGCGAAACGGCTGTCGCCGGAAAGCTGCATCCGCCGGCTCCACGCCACGCTGACCCGCGGCGACAACAATCCCACCGGCGTATCAACGGTCCAGCCGACGCGCATTCCAAGATCGGTTTCCAGCCGGCTCGCGGAACGCCTGTCGAGCGATACCGCAACGCCGCCTGCGCTCAAAGCATCGAAGCCATCCTCGTCAATCGCGCCGAAGCGTATGCCGCCAAAAATTTCCGATCGTCCGCCCGCAAACGCAAATGACCGACCGGCCTCCACTGATGCTGTTACATTCGAACCGGCGTGCTCAAGCGATGACGTTGAAAGCGCGCTGAAAGCTTGTATCGGGCGGGCGGTTTGGTAGTCCTGGTCGCCGTAGGAAACGATAGCATCGACATAACCGTTGTCGCCAAGGCGATGCGAGCCGTAAAAGGACATCATGAAGCTGTCGATTTGCGCTTCGTCGACGGCAAAAGAAGCGTCAATTGAACGCGATCGCACGGCGCCGAAACTGGCGCCGAAAACCGTTCCTGACGGAAGGAAATAATCGGCGCCAATTATTGATCCATGACTTTCGCCATAAGCGCCTTCCAGTCCGCCAAAGGCCGCCTTCCAGGCGCCGTATGAAACGCCCTGACCGATGTCAAACCTGGCGGATTGATCGAATCGCACCGGCGCTACGCCACCGACAAAACCGGATCCGGATGCGCCGTTGGCGTTCAACTGGCGCAGCGCCGCAAGGCGCTGGCGCGTCCCGGACTCAAACCGGGCGATGGTATCCATCGCGTCGCGGGCGAAGTCATCAAACCGGGCGGGGTTGAGGTCCGCAAGTTCGCTCGCGAAATCGGCGCCGCTCGGCAGACGCTGTATGCGCGCCAGCGTATCGGCAAGCGCGCCGCCCGCCTGCGGCGCGACTTTATCGAGTTGCGCGGCGAATGCCTGATCCACATTGTTTTCAGCCGCCACCGTCGCAAAACTCGCAGCGGAGGCGACGACACGCACAGCCTGAGGGAGCTGTACAAGATCAAAGCTCAACAATGGCGTTGCGTCCGGCAAAACCTCGCTGGCGAAAGCGCCGCCCACAGACGATGCCGTAATCACATCAAAGGACTGACCATCGGTGAAAAAACTGGAGCCGGCGGTAACTTCCACACTTCCGCCAAGCGTTGTGGCGCCGCCGACCGCAAACTGTCCGAATGTCCCGTCGCCATCCACAAAAGCCTTGAATGCGCCGGCGCCGCTAAACGTATACCCCGAAGACGTTTGCAGAATACCGTTTTGCATATCAATAGACTGCATTGTCGGCAGGACCGGGATTGCAAACGAGCCGCCGCCTGTTTTTTGGGCAATTTCAAAACTTGACAGTGGGCGAGCAAAAGAGCCGGCGCCATCAAATATGACTGTATCTGCACCGCCACCTCCGCTTGGGGCGCCCGATGTTATCGGCGCGCCACTGAGGATCAGCGTGTCGTTGCCAGTGCTGAGGCTGATTGAACCGCGAACGGAAGACCCGCCAAGCAGGGCGAGCGTATCGTTTCCGGCGCCGGTGTTAACGCCAACGCCACTGCCCGCTGCTGTTCCGACCGTCGCAGTAATGGAACCGGCATTGACGATCATGTCGTTGCCGGAACCGGAGGAGACCGCAATTGCGCTGCGGCCCGATATGGTTGGGTTCTCATTCGCCTCTTCGTCGCCCCCGACAGTTCCTCTCGCGGATGCGGTTGCGGACGCCGACGGATTTGAGATCGCTGTTATCGATCCGTCATTCCAGATCAGATCATTACCGCCGCCTGTTTCAATGCCGCGCGCAGTCGCATTGCGGGCGCGAGCGGTGGCGGTCGCAATGGAATCCCCATCGACCCCAATTGAACGCGCACGAGCATTGGCGACCGCTCTCGGTTTTGAGGTCACGGTGATTGAGCCAGCGTTAAATATCTCGTTGGCGCCGTTGCCGGCCCTGATCCCATAAGCAGATGCATTGTCAACGGTGGCGGTCGCTATCGCAGTCGTATCAATGCCAAGAACATCGCCGCCAAAAAGCGCGTCAGCCTCCGCCTGATTGGCTATCGGTTCCGCCGTCACATTAATCGCCCCCTCATTGACGACCATGTCATCGCCATTCCCCAGCCAGACGCCGGCGGCGCGCGTGTTGTTGAGAGAAACGCGCGCAGTCGCATCTGAATCAGGCTGTGTTCCGGCTTCAATGCCATCAGCGTCGCTGATTGCATCCGCGTTACCGGTCGGGCGCGAAAGAACAGTGACCGTTCCGCTGTTGACAAATGCATTGTCTGCGTGGCCCGCGACAAAGCCATAAGCGCGGGCGGTGCTGACGCCTACCGTCGCCGTTGCAGAGCCATCGCCATCAGCAAACGCATCGCCATCCGCATTCGACCGGGCGTAGCCGGAGCCGCGAATATCTACGTCGATGACGCCGTCATTCCAGACGCTGGTTGCATCGGACCCTGCGCTCACGCCGCGCGCGTCCATGCCGTTATTGGATGCTGTGGATCTTGCGACAGCGTCAAGATCAAGGCCGAATATGTTATCAAGCGTGTCTCCATCAGACGTGCTGTCGGACCGCGCCCGCCCTCTGATATCGAGCGTAATGCCACCTGTGTTTCGGATATCGTTGGCGCCGGCGCCGCCGTCAATGCCGATCGCCCGTATGGTCGTTGAGGTTCGCGAGTCGGTAACGCCATCGGTGAAAAAGCCGCCAGTATTGGCGGCGTTTGTCGAATTTGGATTGGCTGATGCGAACACAATCAGGTTTCCTGCATTCGATATAAAATCCGCGCCGCCATCGCCGGCAAGCCCGACGGCGCGCGCCGACGCAGAAACCGTTGAGCTGGCTCTGGCGCTGCCTGCAGTCGCCGTCGTATTGCCTGATGCGGTCGTCGTCGACGTCGCCCGCGCTTCGACTCTGCCAGTATTTTCGATGATGTCGTCGCCGGCGCCGCCGCCAATGCCCAGTGATGTCGATGACGAACTTGCTGTCGCGGAAGTACGGGCCCCGCCAGCAAAAACATAGCCCGTTCGATTAATGGAGCCAGTTGATGTTGACCTCGCTCGAATGCGGTCGGTGTTGAACAACTGGTCCGCGCCATCGCCGCCGAGCATGCCCGAGCTTGACGCCGTCGCCGTCGTCGACGCCCCGGCGGAGGCTGAACCAAAGATGACGGTAACGCCGCCGCTCGTCGTCAGGTTCGACGTCGTGTCGACAAAAAGATCGCCGGCATTGCCAACAATATCGTCGCCCGCGCCAGCGTTCTGCCCAATCCCGGTTGCTGTTGAATTGACCGATCCTCCCGCGGAGCTTGCGCCCGCTATATTGACCGTTGAGTTGCCGAGAGTCGCAGTTGCGCTGGCGTCAACGTCCAATTCCTCCGTCGACAACAATGCGTCAGCGCCGCCGCCGCCAACAAAGCCTGTAGACCGGCTGGCTGCGCCAGCCGCAGCCGTTGATTGCGTTGCGCCGGCGATTGTTACTTGCGTACCGGACACCGAATTCGATGATGTGGCGTTCGCCTTGACCCGACCGTTGGCGACGACCGTATCGTCGTCATCGCCCGCATCAACGCCGATGGCTTCGGACTCTCCGCCAACACGCGGCCTGGATGACGTAAAGCCAGCCAGGTTGAATGACGTCGCATTGGTCGAGAAAGTATTCGACGCGCGAACATCCAGGAAGTTATCGATATTAATGGTATCGGCGCCGGCGCCGCCAGCAATTCCCAGCGCAGTCGGGTCCGATGTGATGCCCGAATTATCAAACGCGGCGCCCAATATGGCGACGGATGTGTTGCGTAAGGAAAAGTTTGTTGTGGCGTCGATATCCGCTGTCCCGCCAAGCGAAATGAAATCATCTCCATCGCCGCCGGCCACAGCGGTAGCGGATGGCGCAAAGCCAAAGACGTTCTTTGCGGATGTTGCGCCAACCAATTGAACAACAGTGTTATTGGCGCCGCCGATAACCTTTGAGTCGACGCGAATATCGGACCCGTCAAAAGTCACAATCTCATCGTCTCCAGCGCCGCCATCGATACCGACGCCGTCGGTATTCGCCGTCAGCGTGATATCGGCGAAAGCCGCGCCCGCCCCGCCGACCGATACGGTCTGTGCTGAAGCGTCAGCAATCGTTGTCGTCGTTATCGATCCTAAATGGCCGATCAGATCATTGCCGCCGCCGCCTTCAATACCAGCGCCGGTCGCATTTGAAACCGTTGAAATTTCGCCATTGGCGAAGCCGCCTATGGAAACTGCAACCGCCCCTGCGCTTACGATGGCGGTCGACACGGATGTGATGTCACTTTCATTGACAATTTCATCATCGCCGTCATCGCCTGCAATTCCAACCGCGTGAGCATTGCTGGTTGTATCCGCATCGGCAAAAGAGGCGCCGACAATATTCACGCCGACGCCAGTCGTCGTCGTTGTCGACATCGCTGTCGACGTCACCGCATTTCTGTTGACGATGGCGTCGCCATCCGCGCCGCCGGCAATGCCAATCGCCGTTGCATCGGCAACGGTCGTCGCGTCAACAAACGCGGCCCCGGTAAGATTAACCGAAACCCCGGTTCCGGTGGTGCTTGCAGTTGATGTAGAGGTCACTGCGCCTTCGGAAAGAATCTGATCGGCGCCGGCGCCGCCGGCGAGACCGTAAGATACTGTCTCCGACCGGGTTGTCGCGTCGTTGATTGGGGCGCCTGTACTTGTCACGGAGACCGCGACGGAGGGTGTCATTGCCGTCGCCGATGTGGCGACCGTTCCAAAGTTTCCGATCACATCGTCATCGTCGCCGCCATCGATGCCTGCAGCTGTTGCGAATGCTTTGGTGGAAAGGTCATCCAGCGTGAAACCAAGCAACGCAACCGACACATTGGTCGAAGCCGCCCTGGCGACTGCGCTGGTCGCTAACTCATTCTCGTTCATCAGCATATCCGCGCCAATGTCGCCGAAAAGGCCGGTCGAGTCTGCTTGAGCGCGGGTGGAAAGACCGCCAATCGAGGCGCCGAGGAGATTTGCGTTCACTGTGACGCCCTGAACGTTGGCGTCAGCAGTTGTCGTCACAACGCCATCATTCAGCACAGTGTCATCGCCCCAGCCGCCGGTCATGCCGTATGCTGTTGAAAACGCCTTTCCGTCAAAATTACCGAGCGCGCCGCCAGTCAGCGATACCGCGACGCTGGCGCCCGTGACATCGCTGTCCGCAAGCACCGTTACATCCGACATGTTGGCGATCACATCGTCGCCATATCCGCCATCGATTCCAAACGCGTTGGCGGAACCAGTATTTGTGGCGGTCGCAAGCGCGAACCCGACCGGTACAAAGGCGACCGGCGCCGCAACCGAAACGCTTACGCCACTGGACTTTGCAATACTGTCCACAGTGACCGTACCGCTATTCATGATCTGGTCGGCATTCGCCAATGCCGGCATTTCAGCGTTCGCATCCCCTTCTTCATCATCGGCGGTTTCGGGACGCGCTGCGTCGTCCCCGGCGATGCCTGTCGCATATGAGTCGGCGTCAACGGTCGCGTCCGTTAATGCGGCGCCAACGGCGACGCCTTTCAAAACGCCGACCAGCGTAACCGCGACGCTTGCGCCTTTTGCATCCGCCGTTGAATCAACGTCGAGCGTCGTTGCATTAGATATCGCGTCGGCGCCCAGGCCGCCTTCAATGCCGCCGGTCGAGGCTTTGGCTGTGGTTTTCGTATTGGCGAGGCTGACTCCGCCGGAAAGCCCTGCGCCCGCGGCGCCGATTTCAACGCCGACACTGGTGGAATTGGCGTTTGCCGTCGATGCGGCCGTCAGCGTGCTTTCATTTTGAACGATATCATCGCCAGCCCCGCCGTTGAGTGCAGAGGCATCCGCAATAGAAACGGTTTGCGCCTCAACGATCGCCGCGCCAAGCGATACGCCGGCGACGGTTCCCTGTCCTGCAATTGAGATCGCATCGCTGTCCGCAGACGACATTGCGCTTACATCAATAACGCCGGCGGCGGCCAGCTGATCGGCGCCCGCGCCGGTGGCGGCGCCGGCGGCGTTCGCGTCAGCCATGACGCCAGCGCGCGCCAGCGCCCCCCCTGCTGCAACACCGGCTTGCGCCGTAACCGCAACTTCAATTGCAATACTGTCCGAATTCGCTTGCGCGTCGGATTTTGACGTAATCGTCCCGACCGTCGTCACCACATCGTCAAGCAGTCCGGTTGAAATACCGGTTGCATCTGCATTCGCCGTGGCTGAACCGTCAGCAGCAGCGGCGTTAATCGCAACGCCCGCCAGCGCCCCGTTCAAGCCAATCGCAAGCGACGTGGAATTCGCCTTAGATATTGCATCTGCTGTGATCGTTCCAAGGTTGTTGATCTCGTCAAATCCGAAATCGCTGGTGATCCCGGTGCTTGTTGCGTTACTGGTCGTGACGGCGCGCGTCAGCGCAACGCCTGCAGAAAGCCCGGCCTGAGTCACCACACCCAGCTCAACCCCGACGCTGTCGGAATCAGCGTCAGCGACAGACATGGCGCTTAAGGTTTCAAAGTTTGTGATTGAATGATTACCGCTTGGCGCATCAAACGCGCTCGCGCTCGCCGTCGCCGTCGTGCTTGAGTCAGCGAGGCTTGCATTCAAGGTAAGCCCGTTTACCGTTCCACTGACGCCAATCGAAATAGCGTCGCCGCGCGCGGTCGCGTTGGCATTCGTTGTAATCGATCCGCGATTCTCTGCGCCTTGATCATTGCTGGACCAGTCAACGCCGGAGGCGTCAGCTGTCGCCGTTGCGCCGGTTATCGAGAGCGTTCCAGCGCCGGCGAAACCGGCTGTCGTGGCGCCCGTAAGCGCAATAGAAACGCTGTCGGCAAAAGCATTCGCCGTAGCGTCGGCGTCAAGCGAACCGGTGTTGACAAGCAAATCAGCGCCATCACCGCCGGTAATCGCCTGCGACGTCGCATTAGCGTTCGCCGTCCCGTCAACGGCAGCGATGCCCGCAGCGCCGCCGGACGACACGCCCTCAAGCGATATTGTCAACCCGAATGTATCGGCAGTGGCGGTAGACATTGCATTTGCAACGCCCTCATTGATGATCACATCGTCGCCGGCCCCGCCATCCATGGCGGTTGCGTCGGCGTCCGCATCTGTCGATGCGCGCACGACAACGCCTTCGCTGACGACGCCTTCTTTCTCAATCGATGTCGTGACCCCGACGCCGGTCGATGTAGAATCGGCGACAGCGATAGCGTCGATGACGCCCTCTTCGTTGTTGGTCAGAACATCATCGCCGTCATCGCCCGCCATGCCGGTTGTCGTCGCTGTCGCCTCCGTATCAACGTCAGCGAGCGTCAACCCGAGATCAAAACCGAAACCCATCGGCGGCGAGAACTCCGGTAACTCGACGGAAACGCTTACCGCCAGCGCATCCGCCGTCGATGTCAGATTGATAATACCCGCATTGAGCAGCATGTCCGCACCGCCGCCGCCGCTCATGCCAATCGCTTCCGCGAACGTTCCGGCGCCAGCGCCGCCCAGCGTAAAACCGGGCAGGAAGCCCGCTTCATCTGGCAAAAAACCGCTCGGCGTACTGACGGCGACGCCAACCTGTTGTGCTGTGGAAGTCGTTACGCCGGTAATCGAGCCTGAATTGGTCAGCGTGTCGTCCCAGCCGCCGCCTGACATGCCGATGATGCGCGATGACGCGAAAGTATCAAGCGAGGCGAGACTTTCGCCTGCAATGATCGCCTGAAACGCTGCATCGGGCACGCCGATTGTGGCGACCGCAACGCTTACGGACTCCGCATTGGCGTCACCGGTCAGAACCAGATCACCGCTATTGAGAAGAATGTCTTCGCCCTCGCCACCGTCAAGGCCAATCGCCAGGGCCTGGATCGGCGGCTCACCACCTTCATCCGGGCTTTCGTCAAATCCGGCGGAGATCCGACCACCGATGATCGTGGCGTCAATCAGCGACAGGTTCACGCTATCGGAAAAAACGTCTGAATTCGCGGTCGCCATAATCATGCCGAAATTTTCCAGCACGTCATCATTCACACCGCCGTCAATGCCTTTTGCAATCGCAAGCGGCGCGAGATTGAATGCGCCGCCGGCGACGTCAATCAAGTTGATCTCCACATTGGCGGAGTCAACTTCTGCATTCGCCGTCGCCATGATCGATCCGGTATTGGACAAGTCATCATCGCTCAGCCCGCCGGAAACGCCTGTCGTCAACGCAGTCGCATTGACACTGTTGTCCGCAACGCCGCCATCGGAGAGGCTGAGCGCGCCAGCGCCGCGCGTCGCTTGCGCGTTCGACTCTGCAATAATCTCCCCCGCATTGACGATTGTGTCCCGGATGAAATCGCCTTCGATGCCAGTAACGGTCGCATTCGCGTTGGTTGAAGAATCGACGACGACGGCATTGACGATTTCGATGTCGAGCGCCACGGATGTCGCGGACGCGGTCGCGGTCGGCATTAAAACGCCCTTATTGATGGTCGTCAGGCCATTGCGTGTGCCGCGCATGCCAATCGCATTTGCGTTTGCCATTATGTCGACCAGGGCGTTTTCATCATATGAACTCGGCGACTGTCCGATCATTGAAATCGTCGCCAGCGAATCGACGACAACCGATGATCGGTTGTCCACCTGGTCAGCGGCGCGACCGCCATCGATACCCACCCCTAAGGATTCGACCGTCGACGGCGCATTGTAGTTTAAGAACCCAATCAAGTTGAGACCAAGGTTCGTAACGTTACCGAAGCCGGTAGACTGGACATTGATATCCTCGCTATTGACCAAGGTATCGCGTCCGGTATCGCCAAAAAATCCGATGCCTTCCGCGTAAACGCTCAAACCAAGCTGACTGGCGCTGAAGCCGGACAAAACAACATCATCATCTGCAAAAACATCAACATCAATAGCGCCGGTATTTTCAATCTTATCCGAACCCGACCCGGTTGAAACGCCAACGCCCCGCACAGTCGGCGCACCGGAAACATCAACTGCGCCGCCATTGACTGCGCCTCGGTCACCGCCGCGCCCAAGATCAGTTCCGATCTCATCTATTTCCTGACCAATGGCTTCAGATGCGACAAAGGGAAACGCTGTCAGACATGTCGTTGCGAACAGTCTCTTCAAAAGCTTCGCGCCTGGGGGTTGTGAAGAAATTGTCATCTGAGGTCCTCTTTATCTCGATGTTCATCTCAGCTATTGTTAGCAATCTGTACACAAATGATAGTTTGATCACTTGTAGCGAAGGCACGAAATTCGGTCATAGCCATTGATTGACAACGGTCTGACGGAGCCCGCCGCGACTTTTTCATCAATCTGTCGCACACACGGCGCGCACATCACAAAGAATGGCGATGCTTCGCACGGCCGGTCAATTACGTGATTCCAGTAGGCGCCGGCGCGAATCGATCTCAACTCAATCGACAGCCAGGCCACAGCCAATAGGTTTTCGGATTATTATCAATAGCTTACGATCCATCATCGCATAAGGTCACGCCATTGGGGCGCTGATACAAAAACACGATCCTTTGCCCGGCGTGCTTGTAACTGATAGCTTCAAATCGTGCGCGTCGCTAAGCTCTCGCACGATCGAAAGGCCAAGCCCCTCTCCCCCCGGATTCGCGTCCTCGACATCGCTGCGGCGTCCCCTTCCCAACACCATCTCAATCTGCGCCTCAGAAAGACCAGGCCCGGTGTCATACACTTCGATCAACACGCACTCGCCACGCCGGCGGCACCCGACGACAACTTTTCCATTACGGGTATAGGCGACCGCATTGGCGACAAGATTGGTGACAATGCGCAGGAGAGGAAACGTCTCTATCGCTGCTGATTTGGAACTGTTTACGACAACCAGCGATAATCCTTTCGCCGTTGCTTCCACGGCAAACATGCCTTGCACCGCATCGAAGATAACTGAGAGTGGCGTCGCCGGGCCATCCAGGCTTTCTCCCGCCGTTTCATCGTCAAGCGCCTCTTTCATGTAGTCATCCACCAGCGCCTCAATATAATTCAGGCTGCGCTCAATCCCTTCAGCCTGACTTTCTGGCGGGGCGCCGGACTTTTCCAGCGCACGCAATGAAGAGCGCAACGCAAAGAGCGGCTGGCGTATGTCGTGAGATGCGTTGGCGAGAACGCGTCCGCGCTTTTCCGCCTCGCTGGCCGCCTGCTCATAACGGGTTTCCACAGCATTGAGACGTTCATGCAACGCCAGATTGGCCTGCAAGGTTACGATCTGGTTGCGCCATGAATTGTCCCGCTCTTTTCTTATATGCAAAATTGCAGCAGTCATGGCGAGCCCCATCATCGTCGCATCAAAAAGGGTCGCCATGCGGACGATATCAAGCGTTTCGCTGCGGCCGGCGGATATGCCCAAAACGTCTCTGGCTGTTACAAGAAGGGTGCCGCAAACAATGCCAAGCCAGCCCACGACATAAAAGACAATACGCGGCTGAATTGACTGCATCGCGCGCAATCCGATCACCAGAAACGAAACTGCGCCCAACGTAACCCAATAGGTCGCAAGTTTTTTCGCCGGGCTTTCCCCGGTCACAAACGCCAGAAACGGGATCGCAACGCAGCCGCCGATAAAAAACAACAGAAATAAATCTGCACCTGGATAATCGCGCTTTGTATTAAGAAATATTCGGGCGAAGACAGCTGCGGACAGCCCCACCAGGCACCCCAGCGGCAATGATGCAAAACCGTTGAACAAGGGGGCGTTCGGCCACAGATACTGGAATGCGACGCCATCTCTCTGACCGATATACAAGATCACCGTTACTGCATAAAACGAATAGGATAGAAATATTGATCGCGGCATGACCGCAAACGCCACCATGCTCATCACGGCGAAGGCGAACATAAGCGCATAAAACATAAAGAGCTTTGCGGTATATGATTGCGTCCAGGCGTCGAAACTGGCGAGTGTTTCAAAGCGGATGGGCAATGTCGTACTGCCTTTTGATGTATAGCGAACAAACAGATCGGCTCGTTCTGAAGCCTGCAACGTCAATGGCGTAATAATATTGGGATGGGGGATCGGCCTGGCGCCGAAGGTCGAATCTTCTTTCTGATCCAGCAAGATATACGAGTTCGACGCGCCAACCTGATAGACAGCAAGCTCTGTCATGAAGTTGGTCTGAAACGTCATCCGCATATCAACCGCGCTTGACTGCGAATTCAGTACTGAAATCTTCAGCCAGATTACAGATGTCGTATATTGAAAGTCGGGCTCTTCGGTAGCAACCAATGCAAATTGCTCAGCGTAGTCATCGCTGGCGACATCTGCGATCGTAAGCTGGCGCGTCGTATCGAGGAAATAAGAGATCTTCCCCTGCAGCGCCCGCACCGGTTCGCCGCCATCAATACGCACAATAGGGTCAGCACTGGATTCAGCGGCCCTGCTTACCGACATCGTCAAAACTGAAAGAAGCACAGCGGCAAGCGTGAAGCCATGACACGCCGATCTGAAAAGAGTAAGCTTCATCGCCGTCTCCGGAGCCAAGTCAATTGCCGATTCCCGTCGTCATCGCTGATGATCATGCCATTGTCCGGCAAGGTGTGAAAAGCATTCTTCGTCTGCACCCGGAAATTGAGGTTGTCGGCGAAGCGGCAAACGGCGTTGAACTCGTTACTCTTATTAAGCGCCACACACCCTCATTGGTGTTCGCCGATATTGCAATGCCATATGCAAGCGGCCTTGAAGCCGTTGACGAAATACGGCGATGGAGCCCGGCAAGCCGCATTGTGATATTGACCGGTCTCACCTCCAGAGCATTGATCGCTCAGGCGTATGCAGCGCCGGTTGATGGCATATTCCTGAAGTCAGATCCGCCGGAAGAGATGTTCAACGCAATACCGGAAATTATCGATGGCCGTCGCATCTACTCCGCATCGGTCCGGAAAATCCTCAACGAAACAACGCTGGTCGATAAGCTTACGGCGCGCGAACGCCAGGTCCTGCTTGGCGTCGCGCAAGGCGAGACGAACGCCAGGATTGCCGAAAGGCTGGGATTGAGCGCCAACACGGTGGACAAACATCGCACCAATATGATGCGAAAGCTCGATGTCCATTCCGCAGCAGAATTGCTGGCGCTGGCGATCCGCGACGGATTACTCGACGCTGCAAAGACGCTTTAGCGGGAATGAGTAATGAAGCTGCGCAGCGACCGGTTTGTTTTCCCCACTGCGCAGTATTGTTCAATATCACATTAAAGACCTCGACAGAAAATAGCGGATGCAATTCCGCCTGAAAACCGTTATTATCTGAATGAGTATATCTACCATGATGCGCGCCATTCCCGGCAGCCGCTAATTGCCGTGTTGTTTGTTCAACAATCCATGACATACGGAGACGCCCATGTTCACCCAATTATATCAGCCTGGCGTTCAAACGACGGCGCATCAGGGTGAAACAAATTCGTCCTTGCTGGAAAACTTGAGCCGACGCGGGTTTATCGCGGGCGCAGGCGGTCTTGTGATCGGCGTTAGCCTCGCAACAGGCCGGGCTTCCGCGGACTCAACCGCAGGCGGGCTGGCGAATGTCGCTGGCGGCGATGCAACGCCATCTTTGTTTATCGCAATTGAACCTGACGGCGCCGTCAAGATCACCTGCCATCGTTCGGAAATGGGGCAACAGACCTGGACCGCTATGGCGCAGATCATCGCCGACGAACTGGAAGCGGACTGGACGCGAATAGAAATCATTCAGGCGGAAGGCCACCCGCGTTATGGCGATCAAAACACGGATGGTTCGCGTTCCGTACGGCGCAATCTGCACCGCCTTCGGGTCGCCGGCGCTGCAATGCGAACCATGCTGGAGCAAGCCGCCGCCGAACAGTGGAATGTTGACCCCGCAGCGTGCAGCGCTGAGCAGCATGTGGTGACCGGCCCTGACGGGCAAACCCTCGGCTATGGCGAACTTGCTGAAGCCGCCAGCGCCCTCGCCGTGCCTGCGGAAAACGACATCAAGCTGAAGGATCGCGCGGACTGGCGTTATATCGGCAAAGAGACGCCATCGCTCACAGTGCCGATGATTACGCGCGGACAAGGCGTTTTCGGACAGGATGTTCAGCTCCCGGACATGTTATATGCTGTTATCGCGCGGCCGCCTCAGGTTTTCGGACGCGTGACAAGCCTCGATGATAAAGCAACGCTTGCAACAGACGGCGTCTTGCGCACCGTGCAGCTGGCGCCGCTGGAACCGCCTGCGCTGTTCAAAGCGCTTGGCGGCGTTGCTGTCGTCGCACAAGACACATGGGCGGCGATACAGGGACGCCGTGCATTGAGCGTTGAATGGGACGCCGGTGAGAACGCAGATTACAATTCCGAGGCGTTTGCTGACGCCATGCTCGAAACCGCCAGACAACCGGGAGAAGTCCGCCGCAAGCGCGGCGACATTGATCAGGCGTTTGCGGCGGCGGCCAACCGCATCGAGGCGGAATATTACGCCCCGCATCTTTCACAGTCGCCGATGGAACCGCCCGCCGCAACGGCGCGCTGGACCGACGGAAAAGTCGAGTGCTGGGCTTGCGTTCAGGCGCCGCAGGCGGCGCGCTCAGCCGTCGCTCAAGCCTGCGGCGTTCCCGAGGACGACGTCACGATAAATGTAACGTGGCTTGGCGGCGGATTCGGCCGCAAGTCGAAACCGGACTTTGTCGTGGAAGCCGCCTTGATTGCCCGCGAAGCGGAACAGCCGGTCAAAGTGATATGGACACGCGAAGACGATATTCAGCATGGATACTATCACACGGTCAGCGCACAGAAAATGGAAGGCGGCCTGGACGCAGACGGGAATTGCACGGCGTTTTTGCACCGGACCGTATTCCCGCCGATCCCGTCAACATTTCAGGCCGGGTTTACATCGCCGTCATGGGGCGAACTGCGCCTCGGCGCGACAGACAATCCTTTCGCCGTTCCCAATATGCAGGTGGAATCGGGCGAGGCGCCGGCCAAAGTCCGTATCGGCTGGCTGCGTTCAGTCGCCAATGTCTATCATGCTTTTGCGGTGCAGAGCTTCGCCGCCGAACTTGCCCACGCAGCGGGACGCGACCCCAAAGACTATTTATTAGAACTCATCGGTCCGCCGCGGCTCTTCGATCCAAACACCGAAGGCGCCGAATATGACAATTACGGCGATCCGCTGGATGTTTATCCAATCGATACCGGGCGACTTGCAAATGTCGTGCGTGTTGCTGCGGACATGGCTGACTGGGGCCGCGCCCTGCCGGAAGGGTCCGGTTTGGGCATCGCGGTACATCGGTCGTTTCTTAGTTACGTCGCCACCGTAATTGAAGCCTCGGTTGATTCAGAAGGCCGCCTGACAATCCCGAATGTATGGTCGGCGATCGACGCCGGCACCGTTGTCAATCGCCGCCATACAACCGCACAGGTTGAAGGCGGCACGCTATACGGCCTTTCAAATGCTTTGTTCGGATCGATCACCGCCGAAGATGGCGCCATTGTACAGCGTAACTTCCCGGAATGGCGTTTAATGCGCATGAACGAAGCGCCGCGCCGCATGTCTGTGCAGATCATCGATAGCGACGCCCCGCCAGGCGGCGTCGGGGAGCCGCCGACACCGCCTGCGGCGCCGGCGCTGACCAATGCGATCTTCGCTGCAACCGGAACACGCATCCGGCGTCTCCCCGTTTTCGGAACGGATCGCAGAGATCGCATTCAACTCTCAACCGCGCAGGACTCATAAAGAGGGATCAGGGACATGACCGTCACATTGATTGTTAATGGCGAACGCCAAACAGTAGATGCGCCATCCGATATGCCGCTGTTATGGGTGTTGCGCGATCGTCTGGGGTTAACCGGAACAAAATTCGGTTGCGGGGTCGCGCAATGCGGCGCATGCACGGTTCACGTCAACGGCCAGCCGCGCCGGTCCTGCGTGACGCCTGTTGAGTCTGTAGACAATATGGAAGTGACTACGATTGAGGGCGTTGACGGGGCTGAAGCGGAAGCGATCAGGAAAGCATGGGAGGATATCGACGCGCCTCAATGCGGGTATTGTCAATCCGGGCAGATCATGTCTGCAATCACGCTGGTTTCGGAGATCACGGACCCTTCCGACGAAGATATTGACCGGGCGATGGCCGGGAATATCTGTCGCTGCGCGACTTATATGCGCATCCGTCGCGCAATCAAAAGCGCCGCTGCAGACCTGAAGGGATAACATCATGCGTAAACTGATGATTCTGGCGCTAATGCTCGCAGTCGCAGCCTGTTCCAACCCGGAAGACCCGTCGAACACTCAAGAAACAAACGCCGCTGCATCCGCCAGCGTGAATGGTCTCGCTGCCGCCAGTTCTTTCGACGCTATCGCCGATGAGCGTGAACGCGCGCTCGCGCTATTTTCAGAGATCGGCAAGGTCGTTCAACATCCGCGTTGCGTGAACTGTCACCCGCGCGGCGACCGTCCGCTTCAGGGCGACGCCGGCATTCCGCATCAACCGCATGTCGTGCGGGGAGATGGCGGCATCGGCGTTTCGGCTTTGCGGTGCACGACCTGCCATGGCGCCGAAAACTACGCCAACGTACCGGGTCACGATGTGTGGTTCCTGGCGCCGGCGGAAATGGCCTGGGAAGGCAAGTCACTGGGTGAAATCTGCGAGCAGATTAAAGACCCCGCGCGCAATGGCGACCGGACGCTGGCGGACGTTGCTGACCACATGGCGAATGACGAACTGGTCGGTTATGGCTGGCGCCCGCCCGAACATCTGGAACCGGCGCCGGGCGATCAGGAGACCCTTGGTCAGCTTGTCGGCGCGTGGATTGAAGCCGGCGCCGATTGCCCTGATCCTGGCGACGCCTGACTGGATCGATTATTGTTTGTGAGTAACCAGCCCGGGGCGAAACTTGAAACCCTTGCGTGATATTTCCGAGCACCCGC
Source organism: Pseudomonadota bacterium (assembly GCA_039819405.1). Taxonomy (GTDB): domain Bacteria; phylum Pseudomonadota; class Alphaproteobacteria; order Caulobacterales; family Parvularculaceae; genus Hyphococcus. Next base: position 254,332 of record JBCBSB010000004.1, read on the forward strand.
GAGACATTTTAGAGTTCGCCGCTGCGTCTATCAGTGCGGGTCATCGCTGCGTGCTTGCCATAATTGCAGATATTGAAGGTCCATCGGCCCGCGCGGTCGGCGCCATGATGGCGGTCAGCGACGCCGGCGCGTATGCCGGATATGTCTCAAATGGCTGTGTCGACGCAGACATTGCCCGGCAAGCGCTAAGCGCGCTGCATGACCGCGAACTCAAACGCGTTCGCTACGGCGCCGGTTCGCCTTTTCTTGACATTCGCCTTCCCTGCGGCGGCGCGGTTGAGGTTGTGTTTGTTCCGGATCCGGACGCCGATGTGATTACAAACATCGTCGACCGGTTGAACCGGCGCAAACCCGTAATGCTTTCAGTCAGTGAAGACGAGCGGCTAAGCGTCGCGGATAACTCGGCGCCCGATGTGAAAGACTTGTCTTTCACCTATGCGCCGCCTTTGCAGATCGCCATCGCCGGTCGTGGTGAAGAAACAATCGCGCTGACGCGCCTCGCCAGCGCAGCGCGTTATCATGTCATGGTCCATTCACCCGATAAGGACGTTCTCGAAGCATGTGCGCGTCAGAATGTAACCTGCCATCAATTGCGGTCCATTTCAGATATACCGCAGTTTCCCGATGATCCCTGGACGGCGATTGTCTGTCTTTTCCATGATCATGAATGGGAGGCGGATTTGCTCTCAGCGGCGCTCGAAACACGCGCCTTTTATATTGGCGCCATGGGCAGCAGAAAGACTCAAGAGCTCCGACTCGCTGAACTCCGAGAACGGGGTGTTGAAGATCATGCACTACAACGCATAAGAGGACCTATCGGGCTTGTTCCTTCCGTGCGGGACGCTTCAAAACTTGGCATCTCGGCGCTGGCGGAAATTGTCGATCTTTATCGGCCGCAACCAGCATGATTGACTGGCGTGATTGCGGACTCATTATTCTGGCCAGCGGTCGGTCACAACGTTTTGGCGATGGCGATAAGCTGACAGCACCGTTTCGTGGAAAACCTCTTGCTGAATATGCGGCGCAATTGGCGAACGCGGCGCCTTTTGCAAAATCCATTGCAATCATCGCGCCGGAGCGTCCGGAATTAAAGCGCCTGTTTTCATCCTATAACATCACAACGCTCGTCAACGATGATCCAGGCGCCGGTCAAGGCCGCTCACTCGCCCTGGGCGTCAGCGCCATTGCCGAACTTGGCTGTAAAGCCGCGATTATTACTCTCGCCGATATGCCATTTATAAAACACAGCCATCTTGATCGCCTGCGTATAGAGGTCGGAGAAAACGAATCCGCCATTGCATTTGATGGTCAGCGGCGCTCGCCGCCCGTGCTGTTTAGAAACTCGATGTTTGAAAAGCTATCCGGCCTGACCGGCGATGCAGGCGCGCGTGAGATATTACGTCAAACCCGGCGCGTTAAAAATGTAATGGTGCCCACGGAGGACCTGATTGACATAGATACGCGGGAAGACCTCACTCGTTATGATATAACTACTGACGAATAGGCGGCGACTGCGTGTCCGGATATATCGGACACGCTCAGGAAAAAGGCTTAAGCCGCTTCGGGCGAGCCAGTCATTCGGATCGAGTGCCCGGCGACTTTAAGAAACCGCATTTCTTGCCTGATGCTGCGATTGCGGCGACGCAAGCGCTGTAACATGAAGACATTCGGCAAGGGCCGGCGTCTTTCAGCCGACATTCTGGCCTCCAGCATTTCATGGCGAATTCTCAAAGCCTGAATGCGATTCGTCAGCTTTACCTTTTTTGCATAGTCATCCATCACGGGCTCCTTTCATTGCCTCCAAGGCGACAGCTTGTGACGCAACCAATATGGCCTGAGCCGTTTCATTGGAAAAGCCGTTCCTTCTTTTCTTCTTAATAGGTTTTCCTTATGCATTTTAACCTTAACGCAGAGCTCAATGAACACCCTACTGATGATTTAAATCCATAGACAATTTACCCAATCGATCTTGTAGTTCCGATAGGCGCCCCCTATTTCCACTCAGACGCAGTCGGGAAAAGGCTCACCAATGGATTCTGAAGCGCTGACACTAAAGCAACTTCGTTACCTGCTCGCCCTTGGTGAAGCGAAGCACTATCGCCGCGCTGCTGAAATGTGCGGCATCAGCCAGCCCTCATTATCAGCACAAGTACAAAATATCGAAGAAGCGCTAGGCGTTCATCTCGTTGAGCGCAGCCGATCAGGCGTATCCCTGACGCCAGTTGGGCGTGAAGTCGCAGCGCGAGCGCGCCGCATCCTTGATGAAGTGCAAAGCCTCACTGATTTTACCGCAGGGGCCCAACGCGGCCTCGTCGGCACCATACGTCTTGGCGCAAAGCCAACCCTCGGCCCCTATCTGCTGCCGCATGTTGTCGCCAGGCTGCATCGCCAGCATCCGGATTTGAACCTTTATGTACGCGAGAGCGCGCCTCGCGAGCTGGAGCATGAACTCAGCCGCGGCATGCACGATGTGATTCTCGCGCAGTTGCCCGTTGCGGGCGCCGAACTTGTCACTGAGCGACTTTTCAGAGAACCGTTGTATTTGGCGCTCGCCTCTGACCATCCTCTGGCGAGCGAAGATATTTTGAAGCCGGCCCAGCTCAAAGGACTCGAAATACTGTCACTGACCCCGCAGTTTCACTTACATGACCAAATCAATGAACTCTGCAAAGAATTCGGCGCGACACCGCTTCGCGATTATGAAGGAACAAGTCTTGACGCCATCCGCCTGATGGTGGGTATGGGCATGGGCGCTGCATTCCTGCCGGCGCTTTACGCCGGTTCAGAGATTACCCCGCGCAGCGAAGTTGTGGTGAAGAAGATAACCGGCAAAACCATTACCCGATCGATCGGCCTCGTATGGCGTAAAAGCGCTGGCCGGGCGACGGCCTATAAGCAAATCAGCAACGTCATGCGCGACGTCATCTCGAAAAAATTCAAAGACCTGGTCGTCGAAGGCTAAGCTTAAAATCGGCTCCGTCTTCATAATTTGAGGCGATTTGAAGACGGAGCCATTTAAGCGCTTCATGAGGTCGGGGGCGTCATGAAACGCGTGGAGACCAACTCTCTTGGAGCAAGCAAAGCCGGGAGCTGAATGGTTCGCTTGTAATCGAGCCGAGTCTTTTTGCGTCTAGCGGATTTGAATATGCACCTTGTTCACTCATGTACAATCATATGCAGCGATAATATCTAATTGGAAATGCCTATCGGCTTTGAGCGAGGCTTTTCTTTTCCTGTTACAAAGTAGCAAAAAGCCAGGCAATGCCGAAGGTAAGGCGTTAGCCTTTTATGCTCTGTATAAGTATGGTTTTTAAAACTATCAGCATCTCCCGAAAAGAGCACTGATTGGTCACCTTAACATTACCGGCCAACAGACAACCCCTCCAACGCCGCCCCCCTGTGGAAAACTTTTCGCTCACGGTATGATCAGATGCCTTGCGCAGCTTGATTGTCTTTCCCTATCGACAACCACATTTTTGATTTCACGATTGACACACCGCCATCTTGCTGTGCCATAATTGGCGATGGATTCTTTCGTCTTCTTCAGACTTCATCATAAACTATGACGGGTCGTGCGTGGATCGAAAAAGACCGATAGAAGCTGCCGATAGCTGCCTGGAGACAGCGGCGGAGCCTGTTTCGGTTGTCGTTTATCGAAGCCACGCCACCAGACCATTCACCCCTTCGGGTCTCACACAGCTCGTCCGCAGCGCAAAAGCCAACAACAAGGCTGCGTCCCTGACCGGCTTTATTCTTTATGACGAACATCGGTTCCTGCAATGGCTCGAAGGCCCTGATGCGGCATTACAAGGCGTCATTAGAAAAATAGAGAGCGACCCTCGCCATGATGATATAGAGTTTCTTACGCGGCATAAGGCGAAGACCCGATTATTTGGCGACTGGGGCTTGATGGTTTCATCAACGATGAGGCGGGATTTTCCTGACCTGGCGAAAGGCGTTGAACCGGACTCTGCACTGATCGACAGCCTGCATCATCATCCCTACGACGCGCCATTACTCCTGCAAATTCGCGGGCGGCAATGGCGCCGCGATCAGCGTTATGTTCGGCCTCGAAACATCTCTCGAGCGCGATCGCTGAACAAAGCGACAATGAGGACCCATTTAAAAGAGGTTTTGCGGCAAAAAATCGTCCCGCACCTTCTGCAACGACACACCCAAAACGCCACACACGACCCGGGTTTGATCGCCGGACCCTTTGCACGGCTCCTGATTGATGGTGAGCGGAATGATATCCACAAATTTATTGTGAGGGCGACAGGGTTCGATCAAAACCAGTTTGCCTCCGTGACGCAGCTTTTTGAAGCGGCGGAGAAAAAATTAGGCGACCTCTGGCGCACCGAGCAATGCTCTGAATTCGACATTGTTATCGCCCAGGCAAGAATGATCGCCGCACTGCGTCAGCTTTTCGGGCTCGATGCGCCCCTCAACTACACTACGCAACAAACGCCGGTCGTGCTGGTCGCGACACAACCCGGCGAGCCCCACATGCTGCGGGCGGTGCTCGACGCCGAAACGCTTTGGCGGGCTGGCTGGGCGCCGGAACGCGCCTTCCCCGCTTCTGACGAAGCGCTGGAGCGGATTTTATCCGATCATTGGGTTGATGTCCTGGACTTGTCTTCAAGCGGCGTATTCAGACGCGATCACTGGCTTCCACGCATGACCGAAACCGTGGCTCATGCGCGCGACGCTTCCATGAACCCGGCGCTGGCGGTGATTGTGGGCGGGCGCATCTTCACGGAGGATCATGTAGCGTCGGCGGATATTGGCGCTGATGGCGATGCGACATCGGCAAACGTCATTGAGAACCGGCTTCTGGATTTTGTGGGGCCGTTCAGCAAATCAGGCGCGCGCCAGAAAACTGATGCGCCACAAGAGCTGGACACTCTCCGCCAGAAAGCGCGTAAACAGCGCAAACTGCAAAAATCCTGACCCGGACCATGCGCCGTTCCTGACCTGGATGCTAATTATGCTTCGGCGGTTCTGCAAAGCGCCTCGTTATTCGCTAATCGCAGGCTCTGCGCCATCCCTTGGCGCAGGTCCCGCGCGCAGTGCGCGAAACATCGCAACCTGCGCTCTGGCTGTGGCCGTACGAATGGCGGCGAGTTGGTCAGCCGCTTCCAGCTCGCGCCGCTCCGCATCCAGAACGCTTAAAAAATCGGCGGCGCCATTTTCATAGCGCAGGCGCGCGAGGCGGGAGGCGGCCGCGCTGGCGCGTTCCGCTTCCGTCAGTTCCGTCAGTTGGCGTTGAAGGTTAGCCTGTTGCACGAGAGCGGTTTCAACCTCCGCCAAGGCCACAAGAATAGCTTGCTCATACTCGGCAAAGGCGGCTTGCGCGCCTGCATCAGCGGCGGCGACACGATCCCTGGCGCGCAACAGATCCGTCAATGACCATGTGATTGATGGCCCGACATTAAAATTGAGCGCATTTTCAGAAAACGCATCATCAAAACCGATGCTCTGGTATCCAACCGCGCCAACCAGATTTACCCGTGGAAAAGCGTTTGTAAGATTGAGGCCGATATTCTCGGTCGCTGCAGCGAGCGCGCGTTCGCGAACCGCGATATCGGGACGACGGCGCAAAAGAGACGCAGGATCGCCAATCGCTAATGGACCAGCGATGATCGGCAGCGGCGCAGCGTCTGTTAATGAAGCCTCGATTTGCGCCGGCGTTTGCCCGGTCAGCACTGCAAGCTGATATCGCGCGGCTGCAGCGGCCGTTTCCAGCGGCGGGATGCTGGCCCGCGTGCCGGAGAGCTGTGCTTTCGCACGCTCTACATCGAAATCCGTACCCCGCCCTGCGTCGCGTATGGTTTCAGTAAGGCGCAGCGTTTCAGCCTGGTTCTCAGCGTTATTCACCGCCACCGCCAGCTGCGCTTCAAGGCCGCGAACATTCACATAAGCATCGACAATATCGGCGATCAGTACGGTTTGCAGATCCGCAAGCAACGCTTGCGCCTGACCAAGATCGGCCTTGGCGATATTAATCGTGCGCGTTACGCGGCCGAAAAGGTCAATCTCCCAGGATGCGGAAATATTGAGGTCCGAGATATCATTAGTGGGAAACGGCCCGATGTCCGAACCCTGCCCTGTGCTCGCCGCAAACACGGAAGACGCCGTGCGTGAGTCCTGATAACTTGCGGTTACCGTGTCAAAGGGTAAGCGATTGAGCCGTGCGACGCCGAGTTGGGCGCGCGACGCATTGACGTTCGCATAGGCGGCCGCGAGGCTGCGGTTCTGATCGACGCCCGCCGACACAAGACCCGTCAGTACTGTATCATCAAACGCCGTCCACCACGTGGACAATGGCGCTGTCTCTTCATAGGGCGCTTCATTGATAAATGAAGGCTCTTCAAACGCAGCGGTCTGGGGCGGTTCATAATTTGGCCCGATGATCGTGCAAGCGCTCAGCAAAAGCGCACCGCCAGCCAAACTCAGCGGCGCCGCGGCGTTTTTAAAAATATGTTTCGCGATCCGTTTCATTCCGCCGGGCTCGTTTCTGCGTCTTTTTTCTCAATCCAGCCGGCGCGCATGCCAATCCAACGCGCCACCACATAAAAGACCGGCGTCAGCAGCAGACCGAAAACTGTAACGCCCAACATGCCGGAAAAAACCGCGACGCCGAGCGCGTTGCGCATTTCCGCACCGGCGCCGGAGGCAATCACCAACGGCACGACGCCGAGAATGAACGCAAACGATGTCATCAGGATCGGGCGCAGGCGAAGGCGCGCAGCGTCTGTCGCAGCGTTAAAGCGATCCTTGCCCCGGTCTTCTTCCTGCTTTGCGAATTCAACGATCAGGATAGCGTTCTTGGCCGCAAGGCCGATCAAGACGATCAACCCGATCTGCGTCAAAATGTTGTTGGACTGCCCGGCGATGTTAACGCCGGTGATCGCGCATAACAGCGTCATCGGCACAATCAGGATCACCGCAAAGGGCAGCGTGATGCTTTCATATTGCGCGGCCAGCAGCAAAAAGACGAAAACAACCGCGAGCACAAAGACAAGTCCGGCCGTATTGCCTGCTTCCGTCTGCTGGTAGGCGAGCTCCGTCCACTCAAAAGACATGCCCGGCGGTAAGACTTCAAGGGCAAGAGCCTCCATCCTTGCAATCGAGTCTCCTGAGGAAATGCCCGGCGCCGGCTCTCCCTGCACTGCTGCGGCGGGATAAAGATTGTATCGGGGCACACGACTTGAACCGGTAATCTGGTTGGCTTTCGCAACAGTCTCGATGGGCACCATCTGACCCTGGTCATTGCGCGCGTAATATCGCGAGATATCATCGACATCACGGCGATATTGCGCATCGGCCTGTGCGGTCACGCGAAATGTTCGCCCGAGATAGTTAAAGTCATTGACAAAGGCCGACCCCAGATACGTCTCAAGCGCTTCGAACACGCTGCCTGTCTGCACGCCCATCAGCTCCGCCTTCTGGCGGTCAATATCAAGATAGATTTGCGGCGTTGAGGTTTCGAAAAAAGTGAAAACATTGCGCAATTGCGGGTCCTGGTTCGCCGCCATCATCAGCTGGAACGAAGACTGTTGAAGCGCGTTCAGGCCGAGACCCGCCCGGTCCTCCACCATCATCTTGAAGCCTGAACCATTGCCAATACCGCGCACGGGCGGCGGCGCAATGACGAGGACAAACGCCTCATTGATGTTTTGCGCCAAAGCCGCCTGCAGCTCCTGCTGAATGGCGCGATAATCAGCGCGATGGCCAAACTCCTCCATAGTGAAAAAGATCGCGCCGGCATTGGATGCGTTTGTGAAAGTGGCGCCGTTAAAACCAGCAAACTGCGCGGCGTGTTCAACGCCTTCCACCGCCAGCCCGATGTCTGTCGCCCGCCGCACAATTTCGTCCGTGCGCTCCAGCGACGAGCCTTGCGGCAGATTGATGACGCCGATCAGATATCCCTGATCCTGGTCCGGAATAAAACCGCCGGGTGTGACTCGGAACTGAAACGCCGTCAGCGCCACCAATCCGGCATAGACCACCAGGACAATCGTACTCGCCCGCACCAGCCGGCAAACCACATCGGCATAGCCATGAGAAATGCGATCGAAATTGCGATTAAACGCTTTGAAAAAACTGTCGAGCGGGCGCTCCCAGGGCCTTAGCTTTTTGTCCGGGTCGTGGGGCTCCAGCAGGATGGCCGCAAGCGCAGGACTGAGCGTCAGGGAAACAATCATCGAGATGATCGTCGCCGTCGCGATCGTCAGGGCGAATTGCGAATAAAAGGCGCCGGAAAGGCCCGGGATGAAGGCGGTAGGCACGAAAACCGCCGACAGGACCAGAGCGATGGAGACGAGCGCCCCGCCGACCTCGTCCATCGTGCGCCGGGCCGCATCGCGCGGGCTGAGTCCCTCCTTCAGGTTTCGCTCCACATTCTCCACCACGACAATGGCGTCATCGACGACAATGCCAATGGCGAGCACCAGTCCGAAGAGAGAAAGATTATTCAGCGAAAATCCAAATGCGCCCATGATCGCAAATGTGCCGATCAGCGATACGGGAATAGCGATGATGGGGATGAGCGCCCCGCGCAGGGATTGCAGAAAGATAAAGACAACCAGAACAACCAGGACCGTCGCCTCAAAAATGGTTTTGTAGACTTCGTTGACGGATTCCTCGACAAACTCTGTCGGGTTGTAAATCACCCGGTATTCAAGCCCTGGCGGAAATTGCTCGGCCAGTTCATCCATCAGATGCAGAACGTTTTCCGCCGTTGTCAGCGCGTTCGAGCCGGGCCGCTGGAATACCGCCATCGCCACCGCAGGCTGATTATCAAGATAGGCGTTCGTCGTATAATCCTGCGCGCCGAGTTCAACGCGGGCGACATCCTTGACCCGAACCAGCCGGCCCTGATCCTCGGACTTGATGACGATCTCGCCAAATTCTTCCGGCGCGGTCAGGCGGCCTTGCGTCTGCACAGATAATTCAAACGCATTGGCGCCGGAAATCGGCGCCTGATTGAGCGTGCCCGATGCCACCTGGACATTCTGGCCGCGCAACGCGCGAACAATGTCGCCGCCGGTAAGATCAAGCTCGGCTGCGCGCTCGGGATCTATCCAGACGCGCATCGCGTAATCGCGCGCGCCAAAGATGATCGTGTTGCCGACGCCGTCGACGCGCGCCAGCTCATCGCGAATCTGCAGCAATGCGTAATTGGAGACATAAAGCTGGTCATAAGTGTTGTCCGGCGAGAGCAGGTGGATCACCATCAAAAAGTCCGGCGATGCTTTCTGCGTCACCACCCCAAGGCGGCGCACTTCCTCGGGCAATCTCGGCTCCGCACGCGCGACGCGATTTTGCACAAGCACTTGCGCGTTATCGACATCGACGCCCTGTTCAAAAGAAATCGTCAGGGTCATCCGTCCGTCAGCGGTCGACTGCGACTGCATATAAATCATGCCGTCGACGCCGTTGATTTCCTGCTCGAGAGGGGTCGCAACGGTTTCCGAAACAATCTGCGCCGAGGCGCCAGGATAGACCGCCGTCACCTGAACGGTCGGCGGCGCGACTTCCGGATATTGGGAAACCGGCAAGGCGAGATAAGAGATTCCACCGACCAGAACGATCAGAATGGAAATGACCGCAGCGAAAATCGGCCGGTCGATAAAGAAATGCGAAAACTTCATTACAAACTCTCAGCCAGCTGGCTCACATTATTCGCCGGTCCGTGCGGCGGACATGTCATTTGCGCGCGCATCAGACCCGGTCTCGGAAGGCGCCAGCGGAGCGCCCGGGCGAAGCGCAAGGAAATTGCTGGTGACGATGCGGTCATCCGGCGCAAGGCCGTTCTCAACAATGCGCATATCATTTTCGACAAGACGGCCAAGGGTCACGGGGCGCATTTCCGCCTGGTTGTTCTCGCCCACAATCCAGACAAACTGGCGCGACTGATCGAACTGCACCGCCGTATCCGGAATAAGCACAGCCTCAAACGGATCGCGGCCATAAAGGCGCAAATGTCCGAACATGCCCGGCGTCAAAAACCCGTCAGCGTTATCGACAATGGCGCGCCCCTGGATGGTGGCGGTTGAAGCGTCAATCGCATTATCGACGAAGTCCATCACGCCTTCGATCGTATAATCATCCTGGTCTTCGAGCTTGATCAGCACCGGGTTGCGTTTGTCGCGAGAGCTGGCGCGTTCGCCGCTGCGATCAAGGCGTGAATAGTTCAAATAGTCCTGTTCGCTCGCTGTAAAAACAAAGTGGATCGGGGTCATAGAGACAATTGTTGTCAGTAGAGATGTCTGAGCCGTAACGAGATTACCCCGGTTCACAAGGTCCTGGCTGGTGCGTCCGGCGATCGGCGACTTGATTTCCGTAAATTCAAGATTGAGCTCCGCCTGCCGTAAAGCCGCTTCAGCCCCGGCGACGTCTGCGTCCGCGGCCTGTTTCGCTTGCAAACGGCGATCATAGTCTTCCTGGCTGACGGCGCGGGAATCCAGAAGCCGCTTGGAGCGGGCGAGTTCGGTCTCCGCAAGGCGCTGGCCGGTTTTCGCGCTCTCAAGCTGCGCCGTCGCACGCTGCACTTCAGCCTCGAAAGGACGCGGATCAATTGTGAAAAGCGGATCGCCGACTTCAACGAAAACGCCATCCTCAAAATGCACGTTTTCGAGATAGCCGGAAACCCGAGGGCGAATTTCGACCCGGTTCACCGCTTCAAACCGTCCGATATACTCGTCCCAGACCGTCACTTCTTTAACAACCGGGTACTGAACATTGACCGGCATGCCGGCGCCGGCGGCCTCCTGGCCCTGCCCGTCGCCGCCAGAGCAAGCGGCGAGTAACATTATAACAATGCCGAGCATCCCGCCGCGCGCCGGTTTTAAACAACCTAAAGAGGAATTATGTGCACCCATTTCGCTTTCCAGAACTAATTCCATCGCTTATTTCACTATACGGCGCCGCGATGGTATCGGCCCACATAATGACGATAGTATTATTTAAAAGGACTTTAGCACATATTCCTGACATTCTCATGAGACTGTCCGCCGCTGGCGCTGCTTTCCGCGGGGTGCGGCCATTTTATAGTAATACTAAACACTCTATGACTTCCGGAAGCTTTGTGAGGATTGCGTGGCGCAAACAGCAACGAAACGCCCGCATACTCAAACTAAATGGAAAAGACACAGCTCGGTAAAACTCCGCTTACGGTAAATTCATCCGACTGATTAGCTCTTGATGATCAACCCAATCATCGGCTTTGATGGCGCTAACCGCATCAATAGCGGCAGCGCCAGGACATTTAAATCCTGGTCATGGTTTTTGCTGCGACATCAAATGCTCGCACTAGCTGTACTTTTTCGAAGGCGCTGTTCTATAGACAAACAAGATCTCGACGGACCCGGGCATTCGTCCGGAAAGGAAGTTTTGGCATGACAATCTGCACCGGCGGCGTCTGGGCCGCCACACTGACGCCGATGAACGCCGACCTTAGCGTCGACCTTGGCCGGTTAAGCGCGCACATCGCCTGGCTATTTGATCGCGGATGCGATGGCGTCGCGCTTCTTGGCACTACCGGCGAGGCAAACTCGCTTTCGCTCAAAGAACGCCTGACGTTGATTGAGGCGGTCGGCGATGCAAACTATCAGGCGGACAAGATCATGACCGGCGTCGGCTGTTGCGCGGCCGGAGACACGCTGGAACTGTCACGGGCTGCTATTGGCGCCGGATATCCCAACCTGCTGATGCTGCCGCCCTTCTTTTACAAGGGCGTTTCTGAAGACGGGCTATTTCGCGCATACGCCAATATCATTGAAAAACTGAATGACGATCGCGCGCGCATTGTCCTTTATGACATTCCGCAAATGACCGGCCTGGAAATGTCGGTCGATTTGCTGGTGCGTTTGCGCGACGCTTTTCCGGATACAGTCATCGGCGTCAAGGACTCGTCCGGCAATTGGGATGACATGAAGGAAGCCTGTGACCGCCTTCCCGGATTTTCGGTTTTTGCCGGGACGGAAAAGTTCCTGTTATCGATCCTGCGCAGCGGCGGGGCCGGATGCATCTCAGCGACGGCGAATGTCACGAGCCCGATCCTGGCGAATCTGATGGCGAACTGGCAGGGTTCTTCGGCGGACGCCTTGCAGGAATACGCCACACAATTGCGCATGACCCTACAGGCGTATCCCGCCGCGCCAGCGCTGAAAGAGCTGATGGCGATCTCAAGCGGCGAGCAGGACTGGCGCACTTTATGTCCGCCGATCATGAACATGAACAAGGCGCAGGTAGAGAACATGATCAACGATCTGCAAAAAATCAGTTTCAATGTTAAAAGCCTGTCGAAAGACGTTGAGCCGCAATAAAACAAAGGAAGGCGCTGCTTACGCAGCGTTGCGCTGATATTGACCATGACCAAAACGCCAGAAAGCTTTACGCCGCCAAATATCCGATTGATGGGCCCTGGTCCGTCTCAGGTCAGCGAGCGCGTGCTCGCTGCAATGGCCCGGCCGACCATCGGCCATCTCGACCCGGACTTCATTGCTCTGATGGATGAAATAGGCGATCTGCTACGCTTCGCCATGCGCACTGAAAACGATCTGACATTTCCGGTTTCGGCGCCGGGATCGGCCGGTATGGAAACCTGCATCGTCAATCTGCTCGAACCTGGCGATACCGCCATCGTTTGCATTAATGGCGTCTTCGGCGGCAGAATGAAACAAATCGTTGAACGCGCAGGCGCGAAAGCGGTGACGGTGGAGGATGACTGGGGCAAACCGGTCTCGCCTGAAAAAGTTGAAGCCGCCTTCAAAGCGAACCCCGGCGCCAGACTTATTGTCTTTGTTCACGCGGAAACATCGACAGGCGCGTTTTCCGATGCGCAAACAATTTGCCGAATCGCAAAAGATCACGGCGCCCTCACCGTCGTTGACGCCGTCACGTCGCTGGCTGGCATTGAGCTTGAAGTCGATCGCTGGAACATTGATGCGATCTATTCAGGCAGTCAAAAATGTCTTTCCTGCCCTCCGGGCTTATCCCCGATCAGCATTGGCAAGGACGCTGTCGCCGCTCTGAAAGCGCGCAAGACCCCAGTTCAAAGCTGGTTTCTGGATCTTTCGCTGGTTGCTGACTACTGGCTGGGCGAAGGCGCGCGCGCTTATCATCATACCGCGCCTGTCAATTCCATGTACGCGCTCCATGAGAGCCTGCTCATGCTTCGCGAGGAAGGACTGGAGCAGTCATGGGCGCGACATCGCGCTAACAGCCGAATATTGCAAAATGGTCTTGCAGACCTTGGGTTTGAATTTCTCGTTGACGAAGAATATCGTCTACCGCAATTGATCAGCGTTCGGATTCCCGGTTTCGTCGAAGACGAAGCGCAAACGCGGCGCCGCCTTCGCAACGAATTTGCTCTCGAAATCGGCGCCGGATTGGGCCCGCTTGCTGGTAAAGTCTGGCGCATCGGCCTTATGGGCGCCAGCTCTACGCAGGATAACATTGACGCCTGCCTGAACGCTCTCTCCTCACTGCAAAAAGACCGCAAAAGCGCATGACTTCGGCGGTACTGTTAATTTGACTAAACGAATATAAAAAGCGCCGCAGACAAAATCTGCGGCGCTTCCTTCATTGATGACGCCTTTCGGCGATTATCTTAGAGTTCGATGTTCACCCCGAAGAAGATGAACCGCCCCAGCGCGTCATAGACGCCCGGGAAGGTGTTGCCGTTGCCCGGCGCGGTGCCGGCGGCGGTCGTCAGCTCGGGATCGCGGCCGAAGACATTGTTGACGCCAGTGCGCAAGGTCACGTTCTCGCGAACATAGAACTGTGCGGCGAGGTCAAGATAGCTGGCTGAGTCCAGCTGATCGTCGGTGACCGTGCCCGACGGCACAGCCGTGCCGCCCTGTGACAGCGATGGCGAACCAGAGTCGAGCGTGACACTGCTGGAATAACGCCAGGTGGCCGTGACATCGATGTTCCACGGCGTCTGCCAGGTGGTCAGCAGACGATGACGATATTCAGGGTTCACCGTATTATTGCCGTTCGGACCGCCGCAGGAGCCGCGATAGAGGCCCTTACACTCGGTGACGGATGTGACGCCCGGGACCGGAATGGAGGAAAGCTCCATCAGGAAGGTCGACACATAGTTGAAGTTCATCGAGCCGAGGTCGCCAATGCCGAGATCGGCCATGTCCATAGTGTAGGCCGCCGCCACGTCGATACCACGGGTGGCGATATTGGACAGGTTGACCGAGGTTGCCTGGACACCCTCAAAGTTGGTGTTGTCAAGCCACAGCGAACCGAACTGGTCGCGAATGATCAGGTCACAGAACTGCGCCTCGCCTGTGGCGATACACTGGTTCAGCGATGTCTGCGGCGGCACCGCGGAGATCGCGTCATTGATGGTGATGTCGAAATAATCGACAGCCAGGTTGAAGCCCGGCAGGAAGGACGGCGTGAACACCGCACCGAACGTATAGGTGTCCGACTTCTCCGGCGTCAGGAACGGGTTGCCGCCAGTCACAGAGTTCAACTGCTGCGCCGGGTTGTCCTGAATGGTGCCGTACTGAGCCGCGGTGACGCCGGTGAAGGCGCATTGAGCCGCGGTCGCCTGCGGCGCCGGAATGGCTGTTGTTGTTGCGCTGAAGTCACCCGCACACGGATCAACCAGACCGTTTGGTCCCGGCGCCGCGTTGAAGAGGCCCGTGTTTTGACCGGTGAAGAGGTTAAAGACGTTCGGCGCGCGCACCGCCCGCTGGAACTGACCGCGCAGACGGATATCCGAGATCGGCGTCCAGGTGACGCCCGCTGAGAAGGTATGGGTGTCGAAGGAGTTCTGTACGCCGTTGCCGTCGGTCGAGTAGTTCGAATAGCGGTAAGCGCCGTTGATGCCGAACTCTTCGAAAAACGCCTTGTTCTCGATCAACGGGATCTGGGTTTCCATATAGAGTTCCCAGACCGAGACCTCGCCATTGACCGGCAGGGTGCCGCCGCCGGAGCCGGTAAAGCCGCGGCCGGACGGGATCTGCGAGACATCGTCAGGCAAACGATCCAGCGTGTCACGGCGCCATTCCACACCGAAAACACCCTGCACGCCATTTTCAGCCCATGGGAACTGGAAGCCGTAAGGCGCAAGATCGCCGACAATGTTGCCGCCGAGCAGCACCTGTTCGGTGGTGCCGATGACGATGCCGGTGCCCTGAACATAGTTCACCGCCGCCTGTGAGACGCCGCTGGTGCCGTCAGCATTACGGCTGAAAATGTTCCACGGCGCACAACCAGCATTCCCGGAACGGCAGACAATATTGCCTGTACCGTCGTCAACCGCGAACAGCGCATCCTGGATACGGCTGAAGTTCAGGTCGTTCTGGGAGATCGCATCCTCAGTGACGCGTGCGAACTGGCCGTAAGTATCCCAGTTCCAGTTTTCGCCAAGGGTGCCGCGGAAGCCGCCCGACAGGCGCCACACCGAGTTGTCGATGGTGGAGATCCGCGGGCTGCCTTCGACATTCCGGTGACGATAGTTGATGCCGACATCGGCGTTCGAGCCGTCCGGATTAAGGCCGGTTGCAATCTGCGCCGCGGAACAGCCGATGGCTTCGGCCCAGGTGGAAACGCCTGGATTGCCAACCGGGTCATTGACCGGTGTCTGAATGAACGGGTTGTCGCAGTTCACCGACGAGGTCACGAACAGCGCCGACTCAGCAATCTGCGCAGAAGTACGGTTGTTCATGAAGGTCGCGTCGAGATAGGCCTCGATATTGTCGGTGATCTCGTAACGCGCCGTGGTGAAGATATTGAAGCGCTCATTCGGGCGCAGGAAGTTGTTCAGCGGACCAAAGTTGTAGGTCTGTGACGGACCGCCGACAAACGGTACAAATGTGCCGGTCTCAGACAGGTGCAAGCCGTTGGTGAAGTCGGTGCGGAAGTTGCCCGAGCCGACACAGCCAACGCCGCCGACGGACAAGGGCGAAGCCCCTGTCGGACCCCAGGCGCAGGCGCTGTGATCGCGCGTCGTTTGCGCAACGCCGTTCTGGTTCTGATAGCTGATGAAGGCGGTGACATTACCGCGGCCATCGGCCGTGTTGGCGCCGAACATCGCGCTCGCCAGCACATCGCGGCCGTCGAGGACGCCGTCGGAAACCGTCGGCTGCTGGGCGGCGGTGGTGACCGCCTGCGCGAACTCATTGCCATTGCCGTCCTGATAGAAACCGACCTGGCCGTCAAAGGCGAAGCCCTCGAAGTCGCGGCGCATGACGAAGTTCACAACGCCGGCGACAGCGTCGGAGCCATAGACCGCCGACTGACCGCCGGTGACCACATCGACACGCTCGACAAGCTGGGTCGGGATGATGTCGATATTGGTGGCGATCGCCGCCGTGCCGCCATTCGCGGCTGGCGAGCCGTAAGGCAGGCGCTTGCCATCCATCAGGACCAGCGTACGCACCGCGCCAAGACCGCGCAGATTGACCGTTGACGTACCGGTGGCGCCGTTCGCCACATCCGAAGTTTGCGCCGCAAAAGCCTGTGGCAGAACATTGATCAAGTCTTCCACCCGGGTGACGCCGCGGGCGTCAATCTCGGACGCGTCAACCTGGAAGACCGGGCTCGACGAGTTGAGGTTGGCGTTTTGAATACGCGAACCAGTCACGATAATCGTATCGTCCGCCGCGTCTTGTGCAAATGCCGGCGTGGCTAACGCGACAGCGACGCTTGTCAGCATCGTCGTGCGCATAAAATGGCCGGCAAGAGGTGTTTTTATCATTATCTATCCCCTAATTGTGTTTCAAAAATTACGCGCCGCTCCAATTACAACGCGCACAGAGCGCCTTTAGGAAATCAGCGCACCGCTGTTCTTGAGTGTCGGGGAAGAAGGGCGCCCTCATTGAGTTTTGCGCCTTCAGTATCGGATGTGTTAATTATACAACAATGTGCTTTGCGCGGAGGCCGTCAAACAACGGACTCGCATCTGCATAATAGTGACTTGCGAAGACGCGGAAGCTCCCCGATAGGCGAAGCCCCACCGCAATACTGTGTTTTCAACGCCTGATTGCTCCTGTCATATTACCGGGAAGCGCTTTCGCACTCCCCGGTAACCGTTGAAAAAAGCGACAATAAGAGGGAAATCGAATTATCACTTCACCCCAATGACACAACAAACGGCGCATCCCTCAATCGCCACATAAAACCGTAACGCAGTTTTTATCGATAAGGTTTCTGTAACGGCTACTCAGCACTGCTTTTCTAAAGCCCCATGAAAATTTGAGGTCTATCGCTTAAAATCATGACGCCGTTGAGTTTTTCGAAATCAAATTGACAGTTCAGCAAAAAGAGATTTCGCCAATGTTCGTTTTCTCAAAGTCTTGTTATTGTCGTCGTGACAATCCTGCCGTTGAAAAGAGTCAGAATTTTTTAATATCAGACGCAGTTTTTTTAATGCGCTCATAATGTATTTTTCGACACTACTCTCCGAAACGCTCAGCACGACAGATATCTCTTTGTAGCTGAGGCCCTCAAAGCGGTTTAACACGAAGGCTATTCTCGGCCGCTTCGGCAAATCGTGTATGGCCGCTGAAATAATGTCGACATCCTCACGCAGACTAGCGTGGCGCTCAGGATTAGGCAGCAAAGACGCGAGTTCCTGATCCAACTCGTCTTCGCTGTAAGCGCCCGTCCCTATATACCGCAGATTGTGACGAACACGCCGCCGTATCTCATTTTTCGCCAGGTTTGTGGCTGTTTTGAACAGGAAGCCCGTTGGATTATCAATTTGCGATTTTTCCGCATATTCCCAGGTTCGCAAAAAAGCGCTTTGCGCAATATCGCGCGCGGTATCCGCATCGCCGAGAAACTTGGTGAGATAGTTAATAAGCTTCTTTTCGTCGCGCTGTATAGCTTGCTCGATAATCAATTTTGATCTGCATTTCATGTCGAAAACCGATCTTACTTGCGCGCACATCACACGCTTGATCAGTCGCCAGTGCGCACCATCGATATGGTCGCAAGCGGCTCAAAAAGTCCTCATGCACAACTCATAAATTTCTCACGAAGTTCTGAAATCTGCCGAAGCGATATTTAAACGCGACGAACAGCGACGTAACGAAATGCATCGCTATTCTGATCCGCTATGATCTGTTCAACGACAACAGTCGGTTCAACGTGAAGCGACTCATTTATTAATTTAAAAAATTGTTGAGGACAGCATTCAAAGATGTGTCATCAACAAGAGGGTGAAGTTTAACCGAAGCTCAGAATGTAAGTCAGGCGCGCATTTCAATGATGGACTTTCCAACCGAGTTTCTTGTGGGAGACTGGCGTATCGAAGCTGATCGAAATTTGCTTATCGGCCCTGAGGGTGAGCAAATTCGACTTCCGCCGAAAACTATTGATGTGTTGCGCCTGCTCGTTCACCGTCAGGGCCAAGTCGTCGGTCGTGAGGACATACTCCGCTATGTATGGCAGTCCGGCGGCGGCGATGATTCACTGAACAATGCGATTTCTTCTTTACGCATTGCGTTTGGCGACAACCGAAAAAAGTCACGCTATATCGAAACGGTTCCAAAACGAGGCTATCGGCTTGCAGCGCCTGTACAACTCGTTTCAATGGATTGACCCAGGCGCAGTCCGCCGGCATCGCTACTCAAAGGCCTGCTTTCCCTGATCGACCAGCCTCTTAAGGAGAGAAGACGGAACCCAGGCGAAATCATCCTCCTTCTGAAACGTTTCAATTCTTTCCAGAACAGTCTTCAGACCAATATCGCCGGCATAGAACATCGGCCCGCCGCGATAGGCCGGAAAACCATATCCGTGCAGAAACACCAGGTCGATGTCGAGCGCCCGTGAGGCGATCCCCTCCTCCAGAATTTTAGCCCCTTCATTGATCATGGAAAAAAGAATGCGCTCTTTGATCTCATCATCGCTGATGGACCGGCGGTTGATTTCTTTCGCGGCGGATTCTTCGATAATCAGCCTTTCAACTTGCGGATCAACATATGCTGTCCTGTCTCCATCCTTATACTGGTACCAACCGGCGCCGGTTTTTTGCCCGAGCCGTCCCATCTCGTACAACCGGTCCGCAATGGCGACGTATCGCTCGCGCGGATCACGCGTCTCATCTTCGCGCCGCCGGTTGCGCCAGCCAATGTCGAGCCCTGCGAGGTCGGATGTCTGAAACGGTCCCATGGCGAACCCGAACGCACGCATCACCCGGTCAACTTCCCATGGCATGGCGCCATCTTCGACAAGGTAATCTGCTTGTTGCCGGTATTTCTTGAACATACGGTTGCCAATAAAGCCATCGCATACACCCGCAAAAACGCTTACCTTGCCAAGCCTTTTTCCAACCGAAAAGGCCGTTGCAAGCGCTTCCGGCGATGCTTTGTCAGTTCTGACGATCTCAAGAAGCTTCATGATATTCGCCGGGCTAAAGAAGTGCATGCCAATGACGTCGGGCGCGCGATCTGTCACTGAGGCGATGTCATTGATGTTGAGATAGGATGTATTCGAAGCGAGAACGGCGCCGGATTTCGCGATCCCGTCAAGCGACGAGAAAACCGCTTTTTTGACACGCATCTCTTCAATGACCGCTTCAATAATAAGGTCGGCGTCGTGAAAATCTTCCATAGCCTTGACCGGAACAATACGCCCGATCGCGTCCTGAGCTTCGGCCTGGGAAATGCGCCCTTTCTCCACGTCACGCAAAAACGTCTTCCTTATACGTTCGCACCCCGCATCAAGAGCGTCCGCGTTTGTATCGAATAATCTGACGGCGTATTCGCCCGCGGCGCATGCGATGGCGATCCCGGCGCCCATTGTGCCCGCGCCGAGAATACCGATGACTTCCACGTCGCGCGGCGCCGCTCCTTCAAGTCCCGGCGCTTTCTTTGACGCGCGTTCAGCGAAAAAAGAATGAATGAGTCCCTTGCGCTGATCACTCTTCATACATTCGGCAAAAATCTCACGTTCGCGCTTCAAACCATCTGCAAATTCATACTCGCCTGCAGCGCAAACAGCCTCAAAGGCCTTCAGCGGCGACAGCTGTCCCCGCGCCTTCGCTTCCAGTTTTTTCCTGAATGCGCCTGGCCATTCATCATCCCAATCGTCTGGCTTTTCGATTTCGGACAGCGGCGGCCGCATTTCCTCCTTTGCCATTTTTTGAGCAAAAAGAATTGCAGCCTCCAGAAAGTCATTTTCAGCAAGCTTATCCACGAGTCCGATGTCCAGCGCCTTTTGCGCATCGACAGGGTTTCCGCTGGTAATGATTTCAGCAGCGCTCTTTACACCTGTCAGTCGCGGCAAACGTTGCGTACCGCCCGCGCCGGGAATGAGCCCAAGCTTTACTTCGGGCAAACCCATCGATGCATTTTTCGATACGATGCGATAGCGACAGGCGAGCGCGGTTTCGAGGCCGCCGCCAAGCGCGGCGCCATTGATTGCCGCCACTACAGGGACACGGCATAATTCCAACCGCGAAAGAATATCAGGCAGATAAGGCGGCGCCATTGGCTTGCCGAATTCGGTGATGTCGGCGCCGGCGCTGAAAAATTTTCCAGCTCCGGTCACAACCATCGCTTTAATTGAACTGTCTTGCTCTACACGGTCCAGCACGTTTGAAAACCAGGCGCGAATTGATGCGCCCAGCGCATTAACCGGCGGGTTATCAATCGTCGCGATCAAAACGCCATCTTTGTCTAATGTCGCACCGGGCATGTTATTCGCCTTTTTAAAGCCGCACGTTCAGTGCGGTCGTTTTCCGCATCAATAAGGTCGAAGACGCTAAGGATGCACAGCTGTAATCACGTAAACAGCTTATTATACCGACACACGCCTTAATCAGGCATATTATTTTAATTCTAAAATACATTCAACCGACATTGACAGTATTTATTTTAATGCTAAAGTATTATTTATGACAGTTTCGCAAAACAATACGCCGCGCCGCGTCTTTGTGACAGGCGGAAGCTCCGGCATTGGCCTTGCGATTGCGAAGCGGTTCGTTGAAAGCGGTTACGACGTTACTGTTTCAGGCCGCAATGCATCGCGCCTGAAAGAAGCCGGGTTTTCTTTCGTCGAGATGGATGTGACAAACGAGCAATCTGTCATCGATGGCGTCAAGGCGGCGGGGCCCATTGATATTTTTATAGCGAATGCCGGCGCAGCAAAGACAGCGCCGGCGCTCAAAACATCCCGCGAGATTTGGGATGAGATGCTGGCCGTTAATCTCACAAGCGTTTATCTTTCAGCGCGCGAAGCCGTACCGCAAATGAAACTGCGCGGCTGGGGGCGGTTTATCGTCATCGCGTCTACGGCGTCACTAAAAGGCTACGCCTATAGCGGCGCCTATGCCGCGGCCAAGCACGGCGTTTTGGGCTGGATCAAAACTCTCGCGCTCGAAGTCGCGCAAAACGGCGTCACCGCAAACGCGATCTGCCCTGGCTTCACCGACACACCGCTTGTAGACAACGCCCTTGAGACTATTGTCGCTAAGACAGGCCGCTCGCGCGATGGCGCCCTCGCCGCTTTTGTTAAGGACAATCCCATGGGGCGGCTCATCATGCCCGATGAAGTCGCAACAACAGCTCTGTGGCTCGCGAGCGACGGCGCCGCATCGGTGAACGGTCAGGCCATCGTAGTTGACGGAGGCGAGACGGCAACATGACCAATGGCGATCGCAACGCATTACGCGCCTGGCTTGATCTTCTCACAGCGTCAAACGCCATTAAGAAGTCAGCCGACACGGCGTTACGCAACCAGTTCGGCGTCTCTATCTCACGGTTTGATGTCATGGCCGCTCTTGACCGGGCAAACGGCGAAGGCTTGCGCGCCGGTGATTTATCGCAGCGGCTGATGGTAACCGAAGGCAACACAACGCAAGTCACGGCGCCGCTTATTCGTGACGGCCTTGTCAAACGAACGCCAAGCCGCAACGATGGGCGCGTTGCAATTTTTCGCCTGACCCGCAAAGGCGCCAAACTGTTTCAGAAAATGGCTGATGAACACCGCCATTGGGTCGCGGGCGCTTTCTCTGACCTGTCGCCAGGCGAGCTTGCAACCCTGCGCCGGTTGCTGGGCAAGCTTAATCTCCCCATCGAGATTGAAGGAAAGGACGCCGCATGACCCCCCAAGATTTCAAACCGCAACACTTTCTGTGGGACTTTGATAGCGGCGTTGCGCGGATCACGCTCAACCGGCCGGAGCGTAAAAACCCTCTCACCTTTGAATCCTATGCCGAGTTACGCAACTTATTCCGCGATCTCGTTTACGCAAAAGATGTCAAGGTTGTGGTGTTCGGAAGCAATGGCGGTAATTTTTGCTCCGGCGGCGACGTGCACGAGATTATCGAACCCTTGACGAAAATGAGCATGCCGGAACTGCTCGACTTTACCCGCATGACCGGCGATCTCATTAAGGCCATGCGGGCCTGTCCGCAGCCGGTCATTGCGGCGGTTGATGGCGTCAGCGTCGGCGCGGGCGCTATTATTTCCATGGCCTCCGACATTCGATACGCAACGCCGGCGGCAAAAACCGCCTTCCTGTTTAACCGCGTCGGCCTTGCGGGTTGCGACATGGGCGCGTGCGCCATCCTTCCCCGTATTATCGGGCAAGGGCGCGCCAGCGAAGTTCTGTTCTTCGGCCGCAGTTTTTCCGCCGAGGAGGGCCTGGCCTGGGGCTTTTTCAACCAGATTGTCGAAGCCGGCGATCTCGATGCCCACGCCATGAAAATGGCCTATAAACTGGCCGCAGGTCCGACCTTCGCCAATGGCATTACAAAGAACCAGCTTAACATGGAATGGGACATGAGCCTTGATACTGCAATCGAGGCGGAAGCGCAGGCGCAAGCCATCTGTATGCAGACCAAAGACTTTGAACGCGCCTACAAAGCTTTCGCGGCTAAAGAAAAGCCTGTGTTCGAAGGAGACTAGAATGGCGGATCTTTCTTTCCTCGACTGGCCGTTTTTTGAAGAGCGCCACAAAGAACTGGCGTTGTCATTGGACGTATGGGCGGCCTCGTCTCTGCCCGCTATTGTCGATGCTGACGGCGCCCATGATGATCTCGATGGAACATGCCGCACGCTGGTCAAAGCGCTCGGCCAGGGCGGCTGGCTGAAATATTGCGTGCCGGCGGCCTATGGCGGCAATCACGCCGATCTCGACGTTCGATCCCTGTCAATCATTCGCGAAACGCTGGCGCGCCATTCGGGCCTTGCAGATTTTTGTTTCGCCATGCAGGGGCTCGGCTCCGGCGCGATCAGCCTGTTCGCTTCAGAAGAAATCAAAGAACGCTATCTGCCCGCTGTGGCGTCGGGGGAGAAAGTCGCCGCTTTCGCACTGTCAGAAGAAAACGCAGGCTCTGACGCCGCCGCCATTTCCACGAAAATGCGTAATGATGGCGATGCATATATTGTCGATGGCGAAAAGACGTGGATCTCCAATGGCGGCATTGCTGATTTTTACACGCTGTTCGCCCGAACAAAGGCTGGCGTCTCGGCTATTGTCGCAGACGCGGATGCGCCGGGGCTGTCCATCGCCGAACGCATTGACGTCATCGCCCCTCACCCGCTTGCCCGTTTACGTTTTGAAAATTGCCGTATCCCGGCAGCGCAATTGGTTGGCAAGGAAGGCGCCGGGTTTAAGGCGGCGCTGGCGACACTGGATATATTCCGCACGACAGTGGGCGCCGCGGCGCTCGGCTTTGCCCGCCGCGCCCTTGATGACGCCACAAAGCGCACGCTCACCCGTGAGATGTTCGGCGCAACCCTTGCCGATTTGCCGCTGGCGCAGGGCGTCCTTGCGGAAATGGCGCTCGATATCGACGCCGCCGCGCTTCTCATCTATCGCTCCGCATGGACAAAGGACGTCAAGAAAACACGCGTGACACGCGAAGCCGCAATGGCGAAGCTTTTCGCCACCGATCAGGCGCAGCTTGTTATTGACAAGGCCGTGCAGCTTTTCGGCGGACTGGGCGTTAAAAAAGGCGTCAAAGTTGAAGAACTCTACCGTGAAATCCGCGCATTACGAATTTATGAGGGCGCTTCCGAGGTGCAAAAAATCGTCATCGCCCGACAACACCTGCAACAATTTCAACGCAATGTCGGCGCTGAGGAGACATCAGAATGAATCACGAGATTCTTCACCCTGAAGGCTGGTCGCGACCGAAAGGCTATGTCAACGGGATCGCCGCGTCGGGACGTATGGTGTTCACCGCCGGCGTTGTCGGGTGGAATGAACGCGAGGAATTTAAACATGCGGACCTTGCGGGACAATTTCGGCAAGCGCTGCTTAACACCAGAGCGATCCTGGCGGAAGGCGGCGCTGAACCTGGGGATATTGTGCGCATGACCTGTTACGTCACGGACAAGCGCGAGTATCTCGACAATGCGCGCGACATCGGCGCCGCCTGGCGCGACATTCTCGGCAAGGTCTACCCATGCATGGCGCTCATTCAGGTTTCCGCCCTGGTCGAAGACGCCGCCAAAGTTGAAATCGAAACGACGGCTGTCATCGCCGAAAAACAATAGCTGCGAGCGGAGCTGCGATATGGCGACCCCCCTGAAAATTACAGTCATCGGCGGCGGGCCCGGCGGGCTTTATTTCTCACTTTTGACCAGGAAACGCCTGCCTGATTGTCAAATCGACGTCTACGAACAAAACCGCGCCGATGATACATTCGGTTTCGGCGTTGTGTTTTCCGATGAAACGCTCGACGAGTTTTTCAGCGCCGATCCTCAATCCTATGACATGATCAAAGATTCCTTCGCCTATTGGTCAGACATTGTGGTGGAGCACAAGGGGGACCGCACCGTTGTCGGCGGCAATGGCTTCGCCGGATGTTCACGCAAGACACTGTTGGAGCTGTTGCAGAATCGATGCGCGGAAAACGGCGTCAACATGCATTTTTCTGAATCTGTCAGCCCGGAAGACCTGGAAACCCGATTTACGGACGCCGATATCATCGTGAATGCGCAAGGCGTCAACAGCCCGATCAGGGAGAAATACGCAGACGCTTTTGGCGCGAAAATTGTCGAGACCCGGAACAAGTTCACATGGCTGGGGTCATCGCGGCCGCTTGACGCTTTCACCTTCTTTTTTAAAGAAACGGAGCACGGACATTTTTGCGCGCACACCTATCAGTATGAAGAAGGCGGTTCGACCTGGGTTATCGAGACAACGCCTGAATGCTGGTCGCGCTGCGGGCTCGATGAAATGGATGAAGAAGCGAGCGCACGTTATCTCGAGACCGTATTCGCCGAAGAACTCAACGGACATTCATTTGAAACCAACCGCTCGATCTGGCGCAACTTCCCGACAATTACATGCGAAAACTGGCGCCACAAAAATATTGTTCTGCTCGGAGACACCAAGGCGACGGCGCACTGGTCTATTGGCTCCGGCACCAAGCTCGCCATGGAATGCGCCATCGCATTGTCCGACGCCGTGGTCACGCATGGAAACAACTTAGACGCGGCATTTTCGGCTTATGAAAAAGAACGGCGTACGCCTATAGAGATCACGCAACACAATGCGCAAGTGTCGCTTCGCTGGTTCGAAGACATGCCGATGCATTGGCGCAAAGACCGTTACGAGTTCGTGTTCTCGCTCATGTCGCGGGCAAAGTCCGTGACATGGGATAATCTAAAATTGCGCGACGCCGGGTTTCTCGAAAAAGCCGAACAGGAATTTTACGAGCGCTACAAGCGCAAGACCGGCCGCGACGTCGCTGCAGACCGGCCAACGCCGATGTTCACGCCATTTGATTTACGAGGGATGACTGTTCCCAACCGGGTGGTCGTGGCGCCGATGGCGCAATATTGCGCTGTTGATGGCGACCTCACTGACTGGCATTTTACGCATTACACGACACGCGCGCTCGGCGGCGCCGGTTTGATATTTGCTGAAATGACCTGCCCGACGCCGGACGCGCGAATTACGACAGGCTGCACCGGATTGTGGAGCGACGTGCAGGAAGGGCAATGGAAGCGCATCGTCGACTTTACGCATGCGGAGACGACATCCAAAATTGCGCTCCAACTCGGGCATGCGGGCCGCAAAGGCTCGACCAGAACACCGGCGGCAGACCCTGACGGAGCCATGGACAACCCGATGGATGACGGCAACTGGCCACTCTATTCCGCTTCTCCCATCCCTTACTATAAAGACGCATCACAAACCCCCATCGAGCTCACGCATCAAAAGATGGCGGAGATTCGCGATGACTTTGTCGCCGCGGCGGAACGCGGCGCCCGGGCCGGCTTTGACATGCTTGAACTCCACTGCGCCCACGGCTATTTGCTTGCGAGTTTTCTCTCACCGCTCACCAATCAGCGTTCCGATGATTATGGCGGCGATGCGCGAGCGCGTGTTCGGTTTCCGGTCGAAATATTCGAAGCGCTGCGTGAAGTATGGCCTGACGATAAGCCGATCTCCGTGCGTTTATCATCCTGCGACTGGGCGGAAGGCGGCCTCGATCTTGAAGATTTGCACATAACGGCGCAGGCTTTTAAAGACGCCGGCGCGGATATTATTCACGCCTCTTCCGGGCAGACCGTGCCATGGCAAAAGCCGGTTTATGGGCGAATGTGGCAAACGCCTTTTGCTGAATTCATCAAGCAGACCGTCGATATTCCTGCTATCGCGGTTGGCGACATCACTCTGCCGGAACAGATCAATACAATCGTTGCCGCCGCGCGGGCGGATCTGTGCGCTCTTGCACGCCCGCATCTCAACAATCCATTCTTCACCCGTCAGGCCGCAGGACATTATGGCGTAAGGCGCGTCGCGG
The DNA here is from genome assembly GCA_039819405.1 of Pseudomonadota bacterium. Taxonomy (GTDB): domain Bacteria; phylum Pseudomonadota; class Alphaproteobacteria; order Caulobacterales; family Parvularculaceae; genus Hyphococcus. Next base: position 281,075 of record JBCBSB010000004.1, read on the forward strand.
GTGAAGCGCTTGGCTGGCCCGCGCAATTACAGTCCGGCGAATACCAGCTTTACCGTGAAGCCGAAAAAATAAACGAAAAGGCGCTGGAGCTGGCGATCAAGGCGCGCCCCAATCGGCGCCACTATCAGCAAGCCGACGATTAAGCTTTACTCCACCAGCGCCAGAACGCGCAGCGGGCTGCCCGAGCCATCCTTGATCTTTAACGGCGGGCACACGACGACGGCGCCCTTCGGCGGCAACTGATCAAGGTTGCGCAAACACTGAAGACCGTATTTGCCGGCGCCATGCAGCAGGTGATGCGCCGGATATTGAGGCTCAAAACTATGCGCCTGCCCAGCATCCGTGCCGATGGTTTCAACGCCGAAGCCGATGACGTCACGTTCTATTAGATAGTGTATGGCGCTGGCGTCCGGCCCCGGGTGATGGGCGCCATCGTCACGCATGTTCAGATAATCCGCGCCGCTGCGCTTTGACCAGTCTGTTCGAAATAACGCCCAATGACCGGCGGGGATATCGCCATGCTCTTTCTCCCAGGCCTTGATATGGCCTTCCGTCAGGATGAAATCATCATCGCCCGCAACCTCTTTCGAGAAGTCGAGCACGCAGGCGGGACGCACAAAACCATCCGGGTTGATCCTATCGACAGAGCCGTCAGGAATATCCTTGCCCGTCACCCAGTGGACCGGCGCATCAAAATGAGTGCCTGTATGCTCATTGCAACTGAAATTACGCCAATACCAGGCAGGGCCGCGCTCGTCGTAACGTGAGACTTCTTCGATGCGAAAGGGCTGGCACTGACCAAATTCAGGCGGCAACACAAGAACAGGAAAATCCGGGTCCAGCGTATGCGTCAGATCAATTGTTCTGACGGCGCCGGAAGTCATCGACGCTCCAAACTTTTCCAGGATGCCCATTTCCTCAGTCTCCCATATTCGTTGTTTCAGGCCGGATCGCGCCGGCTCAATAGATAGAGCATACCGCCAAACCAGTCATGACGCACGGGCTTTCACGGATGACGTTGTCGCTTCAAACGGCGACCGTTCAAGGTTTTCCCGAATGCGCTGCAAAACGCTCGTGGTTGCGCCGATATTCGCGCCGCTTACGCCCTCGAACGCCCGCTCAAAAATACGATGTCCGATTTTTTGAACAATGCGCAGCGTTTTCACCGCGTTTGGGGTCATCGTTACTTCCACAACGCGCCGGTCATCCGCAAGGGCTGTTCTTTTGACAAGCCCTTCTTCTTCCATTCGGATCAGCATCCGCGTCAATGTCGGCATCTTCGTCACCGAACGCCGCGCAAGATCGCTGACGGAGCTGGGGCTTTTGTCATCGAGCAGCATCAGGATGCGCCATTTCATGGTGTTAAGCCCGTAAGACTTCAATGCTTCGGACATTTTCTCGCTATAGACCGCCGTCGCGCGCACGAGGTTATACATGACGTAATCGTCCAGGACGAAACCGGCATCGCCCGGACCGAGTTGTTTTTGCATTGTCGCCTTTATACTCATGCCCAGTCTTTCACGCAGCCGCCGAAGGTTTTTGATCGAGCCGCTTAAGCGCCGCGTTTAAAGCGATGCCGTCTTCATCTTTCAATGCGGCCTCGACAAGCCCCGCCAATGCGTCTGCGGCATCCTCTTCTTTCTTAATCTGATCGAGCTTTTCCATGATACGATTGAAATTCGCCAGGCCGCGTTCATGCGTATCGCCATAGCCTTTGATCAGTCGTTGCGATCCGGCAAGCTCACAGGCCAGTGCGTAATTCTGCGGCGCTTCGCTTTTGACCGATGACAGCCAATGGATAATTCGCTGCTGTTCTACGCCATACCGATAGCTGATCCGGCGCATAAAGCGCAGGGACGCCAGAAAGTACAATGGCAGGAAACCACGCATTTTCGTTGTTGAAACGCGCCTCCCCTCGCCAAGCAGCGCCCTCAGCAATTTTCGTAAAGCATCGCTCTTTAAAATACTGCGTCCGACCCAAGCGGGAAGAATGTCACAGACTTCCTCCACGCGCGGGTGCAGATATTCAGATAAATTGACAATCTGCCCGTCATCGGCGCGCACATCATCACGAAAGCGTTGAAACCGGCTCGCGCGGGTTTTGAGATCTGCGACGCGAATCGCATCGTCATAAGTCATCCACAATGCGAGATACTTACCGGCCTTTTCCGTTAACCGCCATTCTCTTGCGTCGCCGCCAGCGGCGCGATCTGTCGCCAGAATTTCCGCCAGACGGTCAAAATAAAGCTCCGCATAGCGAATATCCTGAAAATCGACCACACGTTTCAAACCTTCGCACAGGATATAATGCGTCGCCGGCGGGAACTCGCGCTTCAGCCGCTCGATTAACGACGCAACCGTCCGGCTTGGCTGCGCCGTCTCTACAGGCGGAGTGGATTGGGGGTTTTCAGATTTCCTAGCGGCAGCGATCCTGAACCCTTCCGCAAACCCGCAAAGATTGTTCTCGACTGCACGCCCGGTATCGCGAATTGTCTGTTCAAAATCTTCGCGAGGCATCGGCAAGATGCCGGACCCGGCCAACGCACCGAACAATACGGCGCTGATCACGGTGCCTGCTGACATCGCCGCCACCGCCATATCCGCATGAATAAACTGACCGGCCGCTTTTTCCGCCGCCGCGATCACTTTATCGCCGCTCTCGCGGCCATCGCTCATCGCAATCTTCTCTGCAATGGCGTAATCGCGATGGGAAGATGCGATCAATATCGTTTTCTCGGTCACAAAACCGCGCATGATCGCCCGGCCCGCCTCCATCAGTTCCGCGGCAATAACAATATCGACGTCGCCTGGCACCGGCATCAAGGCGAGAACCGGCGCCTTGCCCTTTTCCTTCGCGGCATGCGCAGGAAACAGTTCTACATAATAAACCGTAGCGCCGGTCCGTTGCGCAACGCCCGGAACCGATGTCGCCTGCGCGATATACCCGCATCGCTCGCCAAGCTTGACGATCCAGTCGGCGACAACGCCGCCACCCTGCCCGCCAAGCGCCGTGACGGCAATTTTAATGGACCGGGCGTCGCTCATGACGGGACTCCGAAAGAATATTTCTCGCGGGCTTTATCCCGACGCGCTTGAAGAAAGCCTATGATCGCGCTGCGAATACCGACTTTCAGCTTATCAAGGCGTGACGGGTTATAGATCAGATCAGCGCGAAAAAAGGACGGACACAAAACAGCGGCATGGGCGTTCTCGCCGCAAACGCCGCAACCGACGCAATCATTATTGACCCATGCAACCGGGTCATCGCGCAAGGGGTCCGGATTGTCCCTGATGGTCAGCGACGGGCACCCGGAAATGCGAATGCACGCATGGTCGCCGGTGCATGTATCCGGATCAACGCCAAAGCGCGCGCGCACAACTCTCTTGCCATTGGCGATGGCTTTCATACGGATTGGTTTCTCGCGGCGCTCGCGGTTCAGCATGCATTCTGATTGCGCGACAATAACCTTCGGTCCCTCGGCTGCGGTTGTCATTGCATCTTTCAGAACGCTCTTCATCTCCCCGACATTGTAGGTGTTGACCTCTTTCAGCCAGGTAACGCCCATACCGCGCACAGCCCTCGCAATTGGGTTATTGGTGTTTCTGGTTTTGTTATCGGCGCGGGACGACAGAATATCCTGCCCGCCGGTCGCCGCCGCATATCCGTTATCGACAATCACCAGCACATTGTCGTTTTTGTTGAAAACCGCGTTACCGACGCCGCTGGTCAAGCCGTTGTGCCAGAAGCCGCCATCACCCATCACGCTGACGGTGCGCTGTCGCGCCTCTGCGTTAAAAGCCGACGCACCCGCCCAGCCAAGACCGTAGCCCATTGTCGTATTGCCGATGTCAAATGGCGGCAGGATCGAAAAGAGATGGCATCCGATGTCACAACTGACATGAAACTTTCCGATATCCTTCTGGACAAGCTTCATTGCCGAGAAGACCGGCCGCTCGGGACACCCCGTACAGAACCCGGCCGGGCGCTGCGGAACTGTCTTTGCGACGTCATCGCGTTCGTTTTTGTTCAGATTGGTCACTGCTAAAGAGGCGGCATTGTTCAGCATCGCGGGCGCGTGCTGTCCAAGAAACTCCCGCAAACCTTCCTGGATCACCTGTCCCGTATATTCGCCAGCGCGCGGCAGCGCCTCCTTGCCTATAACCCTGGTTTGAAGATCAGCGTTGCGCAAAATCATGTTGAGCGACTGCTCGATATACTCAGGCTGCCCTTCCTCAATGACCAGGGCGGCTTTTTTATCAAGGCAAAAACCTTTCACCTCATCATCAACCAATGGGTAAGTGACGTTAAGGCAGTAGATTGGAAGGTCCGTTTCGCCAAAAGAGTTGGCGAGCCCTAAAAGCTGCAGCGCGCGGATAGTTGTATTGTACAGCCCGCCCTGAACGATGACGCCAATATCGCCTTTGTGGCCGCCGAGAAACTCGTTCAGCTTATGAGTCTTGATATATTCAATCGCCGCCGGCCACCGTCTTTCGACCTTTTCAATCTCATGTACAAAATTCGATGGGGGCAGTACGACGCGACTGTAATCGCGCGTCGGGTTTTCCATTGCATCGCTCAATGTGAAAGCCGGCGTCACGTTTTCTTTGGCCGTGAAGGATCCATAGACATGACAGGCGCGAATCCGCAGCTCCAGCATCACCGGCGTATTGGACGCTTCGGATAATTCAAAACCCCGCTCGACAGCGTCAACAATTGATGTGAGGTTCGGGCGCGGATCGAGAAGCCACATCTGCGACTTCATGGCGAAAGCATGGGTGCGCTCCTGCATGATGGAGGAACCTTCGCCGTAGTCTTCCCCGACAATCACCAGCGCGCCGCCTTTGACGCCGCTTGACGCCACATTGGCCAGCGCATCGGAAGCGACATTGGTGCCGACAGTCGATTTCCACGTGACGGCGCCGCGCAAGGGATAGTTTACCGACGCCGCCAGCATCGCCGCAGCAGACGCCTCACTGGCGCTGGCTTCAAAATGAACCTTCAGTTCACCGAGTATGCCCTGAGCGTCGGCCAGGACATCCATAAGATGGGAAATCGGCGCGCCCTGATAACCGCCGACATAGGAGACGCCAGACTGTAACAGCGCCTTCGTAACAGCGAGAATGCCTTCGCCACGAAACACGTCGCCCTCGCCGAGGCGAAGATGTTTGACTTCTTTCGCGAAGGATCGTTCGGCCATCAGGTTTGCCCTTTACAGCTAACGCTTATCTTGCCCCGCATGCGGAGTGTATAGAAAATTACTTTCATTTTCAATTGATTTTTCAATATGAATGCCGCATTGTCGAATTTTTTAAGGCCATAACAATCGTTAGTCGGCCAATGCGGTTGGCAATGGTATTCTTGCTCAATAAGCCAGTCGAAGGGAGTGAGACGAATGGCGGATGGAGCCATGCCGGCGGAAAAAAATAAACCCTATCTCGTCCCGGTAACTGCGGGGAAACGATATGCCTGGTGCAAATGCGGCAGGAGTGAGAGCCAACCCTTCTGCGACGGCTCGCACAAGGGTACGAGCATAGAGCCGACTTTATTTACAGCCGACGCTTCGCAAGACTTGTTGTTGTGCGGGTGCAAGCATACGCAAAATCCGCCTTTTTGTGACGGCTCTCATAATAATCTGGAGGACGAATATGCGCTCGCATCCGAGGAAGAAATCACAGAGACGCAAAACGCCTTACATATTCCAAGAGAAAACGGCGCATATGGAAAGTCGGAACTCGATGGCGGCGCCTATGTCATCACGCCCGACCCATCGGGAATGGCGAGACAAGATACGCTCGCATGGCAATCCTTGATTGGGCTGACGGACGGCGCCAGGAATTTAAATTTCTTCCGATTCATGACGAGCGGCGCAACACCATGGCGCATCTATAAAGGCGGCGACACAGCGCTCTATGTTGTTTCCGGGAATGGCGCCGTGAACATTGAAGGCAAGCGTTTCAACGCCGGCCCGGAAACCGGAATTTATGTTCGAATGGGGGAAGCGTTTCGGCTTGAGGCAATCGACAAAATGGACGTGATGGCGGCGGTTTCGCCAAAAGCGGAACCCGCCGCATGGCTTGAAAAGCCAGCCGGGTCGTTCATGGCGAAATATGCGGAGCGTTGTGTCGGCGTTGACCCCGCCGCGCGCGAGAAAATGGCCGACAGATTTTATCAGGTGCTGATCGACGGAAATGTTGGTTCAGCCGATGTAACCCAGTTCATAGGCGAAATCCCGAAATCCCGCGCCGCATTCCACCGGCATCTCTATGAAGAAGCCATCGTTATTCTGTCCGGCGCCGGAACAATGTGGACACGCAACCGCAAGACTTCCGTCGCCCCGGGCGATGTCATCTATTTGCCCCCAAGGCAGGAGCATTCGCTGGAATGTACGTCAAGCGAAGGCATGCGGCTGATGGGCGTATTTTATCCGTCGGGAAGCCCCGCCATCAACTATTAGGTTCGCATAAGAGCGGCAGACCTATTCCACAACGCCCGCTAATGGAAGCGATGGTCGATCAACGATCTCGCCATTTTTAATGACCATGTGAATTTGCTTCGCGTTGTTGATATCGACGGTCGGGTCGGCGTTCAACAGCACCAGGTCAGCGAACTTCCCGACTTCGACCGTTCCCAGTTCATTGTCCTTGCCCAGAAAAATAGCGCCATTGCGCGTTGCAATGGTAATAATATCGAGCGGCGCAATACCGGCATCGGCCAAGAGCTCCAGTTCGCGGTGCACCGCCGGACCGATCGTTTGATCGGTGCCCGCCGCCAAAATACCGCCCGCCCCATGAATCTGCCGCAAATTCTCCTGTGCAATCGGCGTCATGATTTTCATCCACCATGTCCAGCTGCGCTCATTATATTCCTGGCTCGTCTTTGTCTTCAGCTCTTCAATTTCTTCTGAAGACAAGGCCGCCCGATAAAGCGGCTGGTCGAGATATTCCGGTTGCTCCGCCAACCGGCTGTAGTTTTCGCCGATTGTCAAAGTCGTCGACATTGGAATTTTTTTCGCTCCCATCAATTTCGCAAAATTTTCAGAGATAGGTCCCTGAATAATAACATGCGCCAAAGTATCGACACCGGCGAAAATCGCCTGCCGCGCCCGCAACTCGCTTGAGGCGTGCACCGTCGTTCTGACGCCATTGTCATTATAAAATTCGATGAGGGTCTGAAACAGATCAAGCGGCAACATAGGGATCAGCGGGCGTGCGCCCCATCCCCGTTCCTCCAGTGTAAATTTGACGACATCGGGTTCGTGGCTGAGGTGTTCTTCAAGCGCGGGGATAGCCTCCGGCCAGTCATCCACGAGTGTCGCGCCCGGCCCGCCGCCATGACTGCCCGGATAGGTCACGATACCGCCGGTTGCGAATATACGCGGCGCGGCAATGCGGGCCGCGCGCTCGTCATCGCGCAGCCCCATGATATAATCTGGCGCATTACCCGCATCATAGACCGATGTAACGCCGCTGTTCAGATAGCTCGCGAGAGCGGCGACGCCCATAGCGCGGGCATTGCGTTTTTCTGACTTGCCGCCTTGAATATAAGCGCGCCCGCCGCGGAGATGTATATGCGTATCAATCAGTCCGGGAATTAAATATTTTCCAGCACCATCAATACGCTTCACGCCCTCGGAAGGGTCTATCGCATTGTCGGCAACACGTAAGATGCGGCCCTCGCCGACAAGAACGGAAACCTCGCCCCTTGGCGGCTTGCCCGACCCGTCAACAAGCGTCACATTCTCAATCAGGATGTCTTGCGCATCAGCTGCGTTTATCGCCGCCAGCGCCAGGATGCCGGAAATGAGAGCGCCCATAAGTCGTGATTTCAACATCGCCTCCCCGATATTGCTGCTAACGACAATGGCGCAAACCGCACTTCAAATCCAGCAAACCATGCAAATATCAAAAGAATCGCAGAGCGGCCGCAGCGCGCCGTGAATAGCGCGCTGCTCGCCCTTTCTTTTCTGCACCAAGCTAACAAATGCTTCTTATTCCTGCTCCAGTTCCCGGGCGAGATAGATGTACTCAACGGCGCGCGCTTTTGCGCGTTTACGCCAGTCGCCCGGCGCAGGCCCCCCCGCCAGTTCCCAGTAATGCCCGCCAGCTTCGTCCTCGTAATAGAGCGCATCATGGCCAAGCGCTTCCATCTGCGCCGAAAAGCGCCGCGCATGTCCCGGCCAGACGCGGTCATCGTAGGTCGCCGTGATCACCAGCGGTCGCGGATATTCAGCATCCGCCTTCAGGTTCTGTATTGGCGAGTAACCGCTTATAAAAGCGCGCTGTTCAGGATTGTCAGGATCGCCATATTCCGCTGTCCAACTGGCGCCGGGGCCAAGCTTGTCATAACGCAGCATATCGATCAGCGGGCCGCCGACCACAACCGCATTCATCAATTCCGGGTTGCGCACCATGACTGCGGCGACCATCAGACCGCCATTGGAACGGCCCATAATGCCTGTGTGCGCAGGCGATGTGACGCCTCGCTCATGCAACTCTTCCAGCACGGCAGCCATGTCTTCATAGGCGCGCGGGCGTTGGTCGAGCATTGGCGCGTCATGCCATTTCGGCCCGAACTCACCGCCGCCACGCAAGTGCGCCTGAACATAAACGCCGCCCTTTTCAAGCCAGAGCTTGCCAAAAATCGGTTCGTAGCGCGGCGTAATGGTCACTTCAAACCCGCCATAACCGTAAACCAGCGTTGGCGTCTCGCCATTTAACGCCAGATCTTTGTGGTAAATGATCGTGTACGGTATTTCTGTTCCATCTTTGGAGGTCGTATACCGTATTTCCTCACGCAGATCTTTTACGTCAAAGGCGTGATCCTGTTTTGCAACAAGCGTTTTGGCGCCTGTGCCGCCTTCCACAATATACATTGATGGCGGTGTCAACGGACCTTCATATGTCGCCAGCAAGGCGTTTCCATCGGGTGTCGTTGAGCCGAAGCGAATAAACCCATCTGCGAATGTTTCGATCAGTCGGGAAGCAAACCCGCCTTCTGTTTCATCAAGCGCAACGATACGGCCCCGCAGGGATTTCAGCAGGTTTAAGTGAATAACGCCGCCGAGGACGCGCAAGTCGCGCACCTGTTCATCCGCCGCCGGCCGGTATAGCAGCCGGGCGTTTTCAATAGCGCGTCGCTGAAACAGACCTTCCGGCGAGATCAACACCAGGTCGCCATTTTCAAAAATCGTATCGCCTGTCGCCCAGTCCTGTTTGAGCAAGAGAACAAGCGCGCCTTTGTAAATTCCCATTGGCGCCATTTTGGCTGGCAAGGGTAAAGGGTGAAGAACCTCGTTCTGATCCCGCAGCCAATATGCGCGCGAGAAGAAATCGACGCCTTGCGCAATTGCAAAATCATCCCCGGTCATGCCTGAAAAGGCTGGGAATGCGGTAAAGTCGGCAAACTCAGCCTTGAAATAGGGTTCCTCCGCCGCCTCCGGGGGCGTTCCGCGCCGCCATAACGCCAATGTGCGCGGAATGCCGGACTCTGTTTTCGGCGCGCCATCAAGTGCGGACGCCAGGATCAACATGTTTTTATCTTTCCATGAGACGCGGGATTTGCTTTCCGGCAACGAAAAGCCATCAGCGACGAAAGCTTTTTCGTCTAAGTCATATTCGCGCAGCTCAAAGGTATCCTGCGCCTTATGCGCAAGGCGAACAAGCACGCGCGATGAGCCTTCGGGCGCAAAGGATACGCCCTGTAAAATCCACTCGCGCCCTTCGCTTTCGGATAACGCATCAAAATCAATCAGGGTTTTCCATGCCGGGGCGCCGGCAATAAAATCCTCATACCTGGCCCGGCGCCATAGCCCAAAGACATGGTCCGCATCCTGCCAGTAGTTGTAAACATCGTCCCCATGAATCTGGATGGCAGGCAACCTGTCCGGCGCAGTCAGAACCGCCACCGCTTCGGCTTCAAATGCTGCAAAACGCTGATCTGAGGTCAGTTCGTTTAACGTGCTCTGGTTTTCTGCACGCACCCAGGAGAGAGCTCGCTTGCTCGTGTTTTCATCAAGCCATTCGAAGGGAACGTCGTTTTCGCCGGTTTGAACGAGCGCTCTGCCTATGATCTGCGATTCCGGATCCGTTGGCGCGCAAGAAACGGCGGCCATTCCGCAAAGCGCTAATGCTGTACGAAAAAGTCTGTGCATGGCGGTTTCCCTTCAAAATATGATCGGTGTGAAACCGCCAGTATTTGATTTCAACACCGCTCAGGCCCGTAAAATTACAAAACAAATTTTGGTAAAGCGTCCGGATTAACCGGGAGGTTCTTCACACAGAGGGAATATGAAGAACCTCCCAAGCCATTTTACATGATGGACTAGAAACGCACCCGCGCACCGACATAGAAGAAGCGTCCGGTGATCGGGAATATTTCAGCGCCGCCGAAGCTGCCGGCGCCGCCTTGACGCGTGTCGGGAAGATTGGGCGGCAAGTTGTCAAACACATTATCAACACCAGCGCGCAGCGTTGTGCCGTCAGTGACGTCGTATTGCGCTTGCAGGTCCACAAGCGTGAAGCCGCCTGTGCCGGTGGTCGCGCGGTTGTCTTCGGGCGTCGCCGGCGTGATATCGGGAACCTGATTGGACATAAAGCTTACTGTCGTTGTCAGTCCCCATGGGCCATTACGCCAGGCCGTTGTCGCGCGTGTGCGCCACTTCGGATCGCCAATCTGACCATTGAAATCGATGACGTCGCTTCCGGTGAGCGTTCCTGGAGCCAGGACAGTTTCATTGGTCAACACACGGTTGGCGACACCACTGATTGTGACAACGCCATTGTCGCCCAAATCAAGATTATATCGAGCTTCGACGTCAATACCTTCACGCGTGAAACTCGACACGTTCAGGTTTCGAGTTTGCACAAGCAGCAGATTACCGGAAGCATCCCGCGTTACATTTTCACAGAACACATTGTTAGTTGTATCAAGATCAACACAGCTATCAAGAACCTGTTGCGTTCCTAGCGTATTAATCGCGTTTTCAATTTCGATCGAATAGTAATCCACCGTCATTGAAAAATTGGGAAGCGCCTGTGGCGTCAGTACAGCGCCGACAGTCCATGTGTCCGCAACTTCGACTTCAAGATCAGGGTTTCCGCTGAACGCGGTGCGAATGTTGATTGTTCGCGCATTTGACGAGAATGGCTGGGTGATGCCCAATGCCGCGCAATTCGCCGCACGACTGCCCGATCCGCCGCCGACAAAATCCTGATCACACGGGTCATCGACAGTCACGAACCCTTCTGTCCCGGGTGAAAACAGTTCGCCCACATTCGGCGCGCGCACCGCGCGTGACCGCACGCCGCGGAAACGGATATCAGGCGTTGGGGCCCAATCGCCGCCAAACTTCCAGCTCGTTGCGCTGCCGGATGTTGAATAGTTTGCGTAACGAACAGCAGCTTCAACATTCAACCGATGTGCAAATGGCTGATCGCTAAGGATCGGGACAAGCGTTTCGCCAAAAAATTCGTAGACGGTGAATTTTCCGGAGATCGCCCTGCGGGTTGAGTTAAAGAAACCCAATCCGCCGCCAGGGCTTGAGGTCACAGAGCCGCCAGGTCCCATTCGTTGTGGAATAACACCCGTCAAGCCTCTTGGCGTGCCGGCTTGGGTCGCCGCCGGCGTGAAGCTGCTCGATTCCTGTCGCCATTCGCCGCCAACCGCAACGCCAATCTCGCCCGCTCCAAAAGGATCAAATAAATTTCCCGTCAATGTCCCCGATGCAACGAGTTGTTGAAGTTCCGCTGTCTCTGTCGGATCTGGAATCCTGACAAAAGTCTGCGCTTCCGGCGTCAAAGAGGCGCCGCTCTGCAGCAAGTTGATTGGCACACATCCTGGGTCTTGTGCGGTTCCCTCTACAACGGAACGACATCTGATTTGATTGTCGGAAGGATCGACAACTGCATCCAGCGCCTGCACATAACGGTTTTGGAATAAATCATTCAGTCGAATGATGGTTACGAGCGTTGACCCATACTGGAAGTGTGTGTCGTAACTCCAGTTCGATGTGCCGCCCCAATCGCCAAGATCGCCTTTGGCGCCGACAACCATCTGGAATTGGCGACGGTCGCTGTCTGTGCCACGCGGCCCAAGCTCTGTATTGGAACGGACAATCTGGACGCTGTCCTGACCAGCAGCGATGTGAAGGTCGCGCACTTCATCAGTTACAAACGGGTTATCCAGAGGGATGTCGTTTGTAAAAGGAGGAATTTCAAAAACAGAGCCAATCCGTGATTCTGATTGCGTATTGGCGAAACTGCCTGTGAAATAGCCGGTTACTTTGTCCAGAATGTCGTATTCGGCTGATCCGTACATCAGAAAACGTTCGACAGGCACTTTCAACTGACATCTGTTTTGCGGGCATTCCGTATCAAAGCCTAATGGCGCTTCGCCGCCGTCAGTAAGATTGCCCTGCAACAACCCTGAAGGCCCAAGCGCAAAGGGGCGTACAGAGCCATCTGTATTAAATCCATAAACCTCAGGACCCGAAGCGCCGTTGATGATAAACGCCGCTTCCTGTTGTCCGCCGAGTTGGCGCACATTTGGCGTCAACACGAAATCAGGAATGCCGTCATTCGGCCCGGTATTGGCGGGGTTTGGCAGCCAGTTGGTGCCTGAAATCGCAGTATCGCGCTGGTCAAATTCAATCGACCCTTCACGCGAATAAGATCCATGGAAAACAGCGCGTCCACGACCGTCTCCTGAGATCGCGCCGCCCGTCAGGCTGACTTGAAACTGTTCCGCATCGCCTTCATCCGAAACACCGCCCTGAATATCAAGTTCAAGGCCTTCAAAATCGTCCTTCAAGACAAAATTGACAACGCCGGAAACAGCATCCGCGCCGTATACAGCGGAAGCGCCGCCGGTGATAACATCGACTCTCTCAACCAGCGGCGTAGGAATTGTGTTGAGGTCAACAGCGGTCGTCCCCGGCTGTGAGCCAACCTGACGGCGCCCATTGACGAGAACGAGCGTCCGCTCAGTGCCAAGACGGCGCAAGTCAACCAGGTTAAGGCCGGCGCCGGAAAAAGTCGGCGCTGTCGAGTCAGCGTTCAAGCCCGGACCGATTGCCGGTATTTCACGCAGCAAGTCGCCAATGTTAACTGCGCCCGAAGCGCTGATCGCTTCGGAATCCAGAACAATAGTAGGGGTCGGCGTTGTCGTTCCGCTTCGTGCAATCCGCGAACCAGTAACGATAATCTCATCGTCGGAATTCGCCTCCTGCGCATAAGCAGGCGAGCTCCATTGTACAGATCCGCCAAGCGTAGTGACACTGGTCAACACGGCTGACGAAACGGTTGTCAGTAATCCTTTTATCCCTCTTTTAGACACTTTAGCCTCCCGGGTTTCAGCTTCATCGCCGGAAGCAAGCGCAACAGTAATCACGCCATTTTCCGTGAGACCGCCCGCAAGGTTAGTGCCTTCGAAAAGTATCCTTATCGCTTCATCAAGCGAATAACTTCCCGAAACAGCGTTCGTTCGCGTTTGCTCAACTTCTACAGTCTGAAACAACAAAGAATGCCGGGTCAGGCGTGCAATATCTTTTAACGCAGCTTCAGCATTTTTCGCAGGTATATTGAAATCATATATCTGCTGTTCTGATGAATTCGCTGCTGACGCATCACCTATCTGCACTGCATTCGCGCACACAAATACGTATGCGAACAATGCGCATCCCCTCTGCAATCCCTTTTTCCCGGACCGTAGTTTTAACGCAACGCTAGAACGATTTTCGCGCGGCCTCATAGTATGAGTTCCCCCGCACAAAAAAATCCGCTAGTCGGCTTTGCATTTTTTATCGCTTGAAATGAACCGTTCGTCTTATCGTCAATGTCGTATCTGTCAGCCATTTGTGACATCATAGTTGTTGGCGAGGTTTGAGTCTCACATATTCGTCGTCAACATGCTCAACCTCAATATCGAACGACGTCTCAAGCGCGTCGAGTAAAGCGCTTGTTTCACCCGTTCGAAAAACGCCGCCGAATTTCAGATTACTTAATTCCGGATCTGAAATCTCGATACGCATGGCGGTATGTCGGCTAACCTCTTGGACGACTTCAATAAGAGGCGTTTCGGAGAAGTCGAATAACCCGTCCTGCCACGATAATTTTCGCTGCAGATCGCGCTCAGACATTTCAACAATTGGCGGCGCTTCAGATTGCGAAGACACAACGATGTTCTGTCCCGCCTTTAGAACCAGAAGTCGCGACGCCTTGTCATCTACACTCGCCAGTTGCGTTGGCTCGTCAAACACTTTCGGCGACAGGTCTTCAGCAAAGAATTTTTCGGCGGCGTCAGACCCAGAGACCGCAACACGCCCCTCAGTGACAGTGACTTCGAAATCGTCTTCCGCTTCGTATAAACGAACAGCAAAAGCCGTACCGACGGCGATGACATAATTATCCCCCGCGGCAACAACAAACGGTCGGCTGGAATCATGCGCTACGTCAAAATACGCCTCACCCCTCAATAACCGCACTTGCCTTTGCGCGCGTGTAAAGTCGATCTCAATTTGAGTATTTGAGTTCAGTTCCACCAGGGAGCCATCAGGCAGGGCGGTCTCCTGATAGTCCCCAATGGCGGTTGCGAGAATCATTGACCCGTCTTTTGGATTATTAATGACGGTATGGAAAAAGACGCCGCCGGCCAACAGGACAAACACCGCAATGCAGGCCATGATAGCGGCGGAACGCCGCCAGAAAGGCTTTCGGGGTCGGGCCAAAATCTGTTTGAAGTGCGCGGCTGCATCCTCCAGCGGACCAGCCATTTCCGTGAGAATGTTCAACTCATTCGATAAACGCGCCAGGCGCCGAATTTCACTGGCGTGTCGCGGACTTCGCTGCATCCATTCGCGAAACGCCGTAAAATCCTCATGTGTCATATCGCCAGTCTCAAGTTGCGCAATCCACGCGCAAGCCTCGGACGTCACATCTGACGGTCTGTCAAAATCATGAATTTTCTTGTTCATACTCAAATACTACCAACCTGGAATGCTGTTACTCGCCGCTTATATTCTTGACATGCAAAGAACGGGCGGTAGCGGCATTGGCGTCATCTCGCGCTGTTTTTTCCGTCATATGGTCGCTGCACCGCCGCAAGCCCGCCGCGGCATGTTTTTCGACTGTGCTTACCGATATATTCAGACGCCTTGCTATTTCCTTATGAGAGTAGCCATAGACTTTCTTCAGAACGAAAACGCGTTGACATTGCGGCGGCAAAGTCGCCACCGCTTCCCAAAAGAGGATCAGCTGCCGACGCGTATCAACCGCCCCTTCCGCATCAACCTCATAGGAGAAGTTCTGTTCATTGTCGAAATCCTCTATAAAGTCTATTAGATTTTTTGACTTCTTATATAGCTCCTTGCGTACGATATTTTTTGCAACGCCGAACAAAAAGGCGCGCGGCTCACGGATTTCACGAGATTTCTCAGCCTGTAACGCCCTCAGGATGGT
Source organism: Pseudomonadota bacterium (assembly GCA_039819405.1). Taxonomy (GTDB): domain Bacteria; phylum Pseudomonadota; class Alphaproteobacteria; order Caulobacterales; family Parvularculaceae; genus Hyphococcus. The sequence continues at coordinate 296,528 of JBCBSB010000004.1, forward strand.
CTCCTGAGTGATATCTTCAACCTCATGCCGGCTGGACACATATCGCCATAAAAATTTCTTTATGGCGTTCTCATTATTTCGAAAAGCCCGAAATATGCGGGATACCCCAGCTTTTTCAGCATCATCAAAGTCGCTATCAGACATTTTGGCCCCACCACGATAGCCCCGTCGGCCCCCTGATCAATTCTAGCGCATTTTTTGCGCCATGTCGCGCCTCAGCCCGACCAGGCTACAGGAGTAATTCACTCGTTTATCTGCGAATTAGTCAAACGCTCTGCAATCGGATAAATTCAACCTAGTTTATGTAGTACCGTTTCACGCAAAAAACCTCTATCGCCATTTCATTTTTGCCCGCGCTATTTGCCCGATACTGAGCATTCTCGTGCGAGCGCACTTTTCATCTTCGATCAGTCAGGTATTATTCCGCATCAATGTCAGCCTGAAAGGGTATTATGAAGCGCTTATTCTTTGTTGCAGCCATCGCTGCCGGGCTGGCCTCATGCGCACAGCAGGAAGACCCGCCCGCTGAGACCATTCAGCCCTCCGCTTCATATGCGCCGGAGGGAATAACCGCAAAGTCTTTACCGGAAATCCGAGACGCAGTAGCGAACGGTGAGCTCACTGCTGAGGCGTTAGTGAAGGCCTACCTGGACCGAATTAACGCGATTGATCGCGCCGGCCCCAAACTGCAGAGTATTATCACGGTCAATCCCAATGCTTTAGAAGAGGCGAAAGCCCTCGATGCAAAACGGGATGCAGGCGAAACACTGGCGCCGCTCCATGGCGTCCCGGTTCTGTTGAAGGACAATATCGAGACAGCCGATCAGATGGCGACGACGGCTGGGGCTCTCGCTTTGAAAGACAATATGACTGGACGTGATTCACCACTGGCGGCCGGACTGCGCGACGCGGGCGCGATTATTCTTGGCAAAGCCAACCTCAGTCAGTGGGCGAATTTTCGATCCAACGATTCAATGAGCGGATGGTCTGCGTTAGGCGGACAGGTTCGCAATCCGCATATGCTTGACCGAAATCCATGCGGTTCCAGTTCGGGTTCCGGTGCGGCGGCGGCGGCGTCGCTGGCCGCCGGAACTGTTGGTACAGAGACAAACGGCTCGATTATCTGCCCGTCCACTATCAACGGCGTCGTTGGATTCAAGCCGACTGTCGGCCTCGTCTCACAGGAATACATCATTCCGATCTCATCTTCTCAAGATACCGCCGGCCCGATGACCAAAACCGTCAAGGGCGCCGCCATAATGCTTAATGCAATGGCGACCGGTCCTGGCAAGGTTGATTATGTCAGCGCTCTCGATGAGAATAAGCTGAAGGGCGCACGGGTAGGCGTTCTCAGATTTGCCCAGGGGTCGAGTAACGACATCATTGCCAGGTTTGATGCTGCGCTGGAAGCAATGCAGAACGCCGGGGCTGAACTGGTTGCGATTGAAGAGTTTTCCGGCCGCGGACCGGATTTCGGTAAAAACTCCCGCGCGGTTCTCGATTACGAATTTAAAGCGACAATCAATGATTACCTCGCCAATACGCCTGTTGAGGGCCAGCCGCGCAACCTGGCGGACTTGATCGCTTTCAACGAAGCGAACGCGGATGTTGAACTCGCGCTTTTCGACCAGAGCATTTTTGTTGAAGCCATGGAAAGGGGCGGCCTGGACTCGCCGGAATATCTGGAAGCGAGAGCGAGCGTTCAACGCAGCACCGGTGTGGAGGGCATCGACAAACTGCTTGCGGATTATAATGTCGATATTCTGGTTTCGCCTTCCGGGCCAATCGCCCCACGCGTTGACCCGGTGAATGGCGATACCTGGCCGGCCTGGGCCGGCGCCGGGTGGATGGCGGCGATTGCGGGATATCCTCATGCCAGCGTTCCCATGGGAACCGTTCACGGTTTACCCGTCGGCGTTTCTTTTATCGGCGAAGCCAATGATGACGCTGAGGTTCTATCCTACGCATATGCTTATGAGCAGAAAACGCTTTTGCGCGCCGAGCCGCAATATCTGAATAGCGCGGAAGACCGCCCTGAAATCGCTGGCGCCATGAACGGGCTAAACTAAATAACACGAGTGCGCTTAATCAGGCTTTATTGGATGCGGCGAACCCGAATTGTGCGGTCGCGTTCAATAATTTTCATGAAGTAATTCCCGAAAACGCCGCGCTTGATTTCGGCGGTATAGATTTGATGCGGGCTGGGAAACCGAACGGTTCGATCATCACCAGCCAGTTGGCGCCAAACCTGACCGTTCTCAAGCGTAACCGTAACTTTGTTGTAGGGATCGACAACAATTTCAGAAATTTGCACGTTGATTGATTGCGGGCGCTCTTTTTCCTGACGGGCCTCGGCGGCTTTAATGCGCTCGCTTCCAAACTCTTCCTCGGCTTGTTTACTTGCTTTTGGTTCTTTTTCTATTTCCAGAGCGTCCTGCGCCGCGGTAACCGTAAAATCATCTTCATCAAAATATGGCTCACGCGTGCCGTCTGCATTTTCGCGAACAATAAGCGTCCTGGCGAGTTCATCAGAGGCGCTGTCGAGACAGGCCAGACGTTCCGCATCGTCAGCAATGTCGCGGCACGATACGGTCGCCACAACCGCCTGCTTGTCAAACTCCGATATGCCGCTGGAACAACCAGCCAGCACAAACATAAAACCGGAACCTAGAAGGTAACGCCTGATATTCATCACGATACGCCCAATTCAAAAAACTATTATGAGCATGGAGTGATCTCCCTGTCAAAGCTTGCTTAACTTGAGATTCTAACAATGCAGCATACTTCTAATCACTCATAAAAATATTCTGTATTCAGGCCAGTACGCTTTTCGTTTCCAGTTTAATCGGCGCCCGATCAAAGGACAAAAAATCAGGGCCTATATCGGTTTCAAAATCATGGCGCCCGCCGATAATTTCCTTAGCGAGTAAAGATCCGATTGCAGGCGCAAGTTTGAAACCGTGACCGCTAAAACCGTTCGCAACATAAAATCCATCAACCGGCGTTCGCCCGACAACCGGGTGCGCATCCGCCCTGTTGACGGTATAAAGTCCGCTATAGCTGTGGATACGGCCGCGGTAAGGCAGTCCCGAAATCCTGTGATGCAGCGCGTGCAGCACGACATTTATAAACTCCTCTTCTGCGTAGCGTGCAAAATCATCAGGGTCGGTCACCTCTTCTCGCTCATCCTTTTCCAGCACGGAACCCACGATGATCTGCTGACCCTGATTCTGCGTTCGAAAGTAAATTCCGCTCACAACGTCGACACATACTGGAATGTTGCCCGGCACTTCAGTTGGACGATCTCTGTGAACAATCTGAATACGCGTTGGCGCTAAAGGTAACTCAGTCTTGAGCCCCGCAAATTCGAGAATTGCGTTACACCATGGACCAGCGGCGTTTATGACAGCGCCGCAGCTGATTTGATCTCCGGATTTGAGCGATACGCCCGTTACAGCGCCGGCATTCATATTTATGCCACTCACCTCGCTTCGGAACCGCAATTCCGCACCGCTTCTGCGCAAAGCGCTGTTAAGATCCTGAAGCGCGTCAACCGGATCAAAATAGCCCCCGTCCAGCTCTAACAAGTGCTGTCCTCCGGCGCCGCACTGATGCGGCGCCGCTGTCGCATAATCGGGTAAGACTGCGCACGGATTAAGCGCCGGAAATCGCTCCTTTACCGCGCAATCATCCAGGACGGCGGTGCGAATCCCAAAATCACCAAGGCGTTTGGATTCCTGTTCGGGCCATTCCCCTCCGCCATCTGCAAGCCATAGGACGCCATCGGCATGAAACTTTGCAAGCGGTTCATCCAATCCGAGAAACGCTGGCCAGTTTCGATAAGCGTTAATACCATCCCTCGCCAGCCGCACCATCTGCGCGTGTGTGTATTTGTATCGGCAGACAGCTGAAGACGCGCCGGTTGAGCCTTCTCCCGGCCCCGCCCCTTTGTCCAAAACGATTATCTTCGCCGTTGTTCGGCGCGCCAACTGGTGCGCAGCGCACATGCCTATGATGCCGGCGCCGATTATGACAATATCCGCTGTCTCAGTCATTCGACTACCTGCGACAGTTGAAATTCCTTCCAGACCGACGATTGTTTCGTCAGCCTGTTAAAGCAAACTCTCATACTCTGATGACAATGAAAAGGACGTGTTCAGGTTTGAAATATCGCTTACACATTAGACGCCAGTATTCCAAACCGCACGCATTTCGCCGGTTCGTTCAAATCGCATGGATCGACTATGCCGGCATATAATTTATTTTGAATCAGGCAATGATCGGCGACGGTCCTTGAGCATCTCCGCCAATAGCCTCAATTCATTCGCCTCTAACCTCACACGGGCGATTGGCAGAAGCACGCCGTTTTCCAGGGCAAGGTGCTGTCGAATATGTTCTGCGAACATACGCAGGCGACCAGCTTCGAATGGCTTTATGAGTTGCCCGGATAAGCGGGATTTTAGAATGGAAATTGCCTGGTCAGCGATGGTTTCATCCTCACGGTGCTCTTCTTCAAGCCGGGCGATAACCCGATCCACATTATCCTCGGGAAGGCAATGTTCTTTTAAGACCGGAAAGAGAACAACTTCCTCATCCCCGATATGAAAAGCAAAGTCGCGTTCAAGAAAAGCGACCAGGGCTGTCACGCCGCCTTTATCAAAACCGCCATCAGCAATCATCATGATTATGTCGGTCGCTTCTCGCTGACGATGATGTTCCGCAAAAATGAAATCCAGCGGGCTGTCAATAAGCTCAGCCGGCATTGGCTCTATGGCCCAGAGGTTCCGGCCATCGCCACCCTCGCCGCCATGATCTCCATTCAGCGAACGGTCAGGTTTTTGCGCCGCCGCCATGTGCGAAACCTCCCTTTCTCAATATTGAAACCGTAAAGACGCCCAGATGACATTTCGGTTGGGCAAAACCCCGGCGCTGTCAAAATGCGCGCCTTTTATTTCCGCCGACCAGTTTTTTGGAAATTTGATATTAAGCCCCGCATCAATTTCTTCACCAAAGTCGACATCGCCAAGCTCGCTTCTGAAATCATGATACGTTGTATAAAGCGTGAGTCTCGCCCCAAGCGGACCGTCAGGCCAAACGTAACTTATCGTGCCGTAGATATCCTCGATGCCGGTCGTCGGCGTCGTCAGGAAGAGATCGGCGAAACCCTGAAATTTATGCAGGGTTGAAAGCGGCGTCGAAAAACCGATTGCGCCATTTCCGCCGAGCTGTTCGTAACCAACCTTGCCGGCAAACGGCGCAACGATGAGCGCCGCTTCTCCATGGATGTAAGCTTCCTCATAGTCAAAAGGATTCGCCGCGTAATCGCGCTGTGACGCATATTCGCCAATGACGCCGAGCTTTATGTTTGCATCATCGTCGAACGAAATTGTATTTTCATACCGCACGCCCCAGGTCGCTGAGGACAGCGTCGGCGCTTCCGTAAAGTCGAGCAGAATGCCATACCCCTTGATGATCCCGAACTCGCCGGCGTTATACGCGGCGGCGATGACATGGCTGTCGCTGTCAAATTCGCCGAGCGGGTTATCGTCTCCTAATATGCGATGGACACGATTGATATAGAGATAGTCGATCGAAAGATCCTCGATAAACGTCGATGACAATCGCGCGGCGTCGAACGTTTGCTGGTTCTGACGAAAATCCACCGCGCCAACAAAGCGCTGATTGTTGAGATTGAAGCGTTGCCGGCCGACCGTGATCAGCGTTTTTTCGATGCCGGTGAATGTCACCTGGGCCCGGTTGATTTCCGTTGCATCCGGGTCTGCGATTATCGGAAACTGAGTCTGCCCGTTCGTCGTGGAATTGAAGTTGTCATCGCCAATTGAAAAAATGTTCTCAAACTCCACAAGAACCTTGAAGTGGTATGCTTCGCCTGTTTCATAACCGAGGCGCGTACGGACCGTATGGGCTACAGCATCTTCTGGAAATCCAGTTTGTTCGGTTGTTTCAAAACGATAGCGAACGTCAAGGATCGGTTTGCCGCCTTTGATCGCTTCAATGATCGGACCATCATCGCCGGCAGGCGCCGCCTCCTCCGCATTTGCCGCGCTTATCGACAGGGCGACAATGGCGCCAGTGGCCAGAGCTTTTCTGAACATTCTTCCTCTCCGTAGTCTGTTGCCTGAGTAAATTATTCCGCAGGCTTCGGTCGCGTTTGCGTATTGGCGGTTTGTTTACGGGTGCGCACGAGTTGATACCCACGGCGATTGAGGTACCAGACAGGCGCTGACAGCATGTGGACAAGGCGCGTGAATGGGAAGATGAGAAAAATCGTCAGACCCAGAAACAGATGCGCTTTAAAAACCGGATGAACATTTGCAACGAGGTCTGCAGCGCCACCGCGGAAAGTAAAAATACGTTGCGCCCACTCCATGAATTTGACCATCTCATGGCCGTCCAGGTGCTGCAGCGAAATAAAGATTGTCGACAGTCCAAGCATAAGTTGCGCGAACAGAATAAGCAGGATTGACGTATCGCCGAAGCTTGACGTTGCGCGAATGCGCGCATCAAAAAGCCTGCGATGGATCAGTAAAAGAATGCCAACCAGGCACATTACGCCCGCAACGCCTCCGGCGACGATGGCGAGCACCTGCTTTGCGCCGTGAGAAATTCCCATAGCGTCGAAAACCCAGATGGGCGTTAGCAGGCCGACAAAATGCCCTGCAAATATGATCAGTATACCGATATGAAAAAGAATGCTGCCGGCGACAAGCTGTTTACGCCGCAAAAGCTGGCTTGACCCGGACCGCCAGGAATATTGACCGTGGTCAAAGCGTAAAATGCAGCCCACGGCGAAAACAACGAGGCAGATGTAAGGGTAAACACCGAAGAAAAACTGATTGAGATAGCTCATCATGAGTTTAACTCCTCGCAGTGCGCGTAACCGCGCCCGGCGCCTCGCCGGCGTTCATGCGGTCAAGCATCTCGGAAACTTTCGGACACGCCTCCTCGGCCGGCCCAAAGGTTACGGGCTGGTCTTCCCAGGCTGCATCAAGCGCTTCGAAATCGTCCGGATCGTCATCCGGCGCCTTGCGCAAAGCATTGAGTTCCTGCGCGGAAGGATCATGCCCGGCGATCGCTTCAAGAACGCGAAAGACGGCGGCGTAAGGCGTCTTTCGTTTCTCAAGGCGTTCTTTCAAGGCCGCGATAACGCTCAACGGTTCCTTGAGCAAAGTGCACGCTTCGTTGTCAGGGCGCGTTGAAAGATATTCCAGAAACAACGGCAGAAAATCCGGTAACTCACTGGCGCCAATCTCAAGGCCGCCTTCAGCATAAAGCGTTTTCAGATCCACCATCGCCTGACCTCGGTCGCGTGACTCGCCGTGAACATGCTCGAAGAGGTGCAGCGATAATGATCGTGTACGATCAAACAGAAACACATAGCGTTCCTGTAACTCGTAGAGATCAAGCGTTTCTATCTCATCGATTAATTGATCGATCCTATGAAGGGCCCAAATCGGTCCCTGGACTTCTTTGAGAAGAACGGTTCGGATGTCCTCTGCCGCTGCTTTCAAGTCCGCTGACGGATAAGACAGAAGCGCACTTAAAGCTTTATACTTGTTGGTCATTTTCGGCGCTCCTTTATACTTTTTCTTTGGCGGCGTTTTTGGCGAACAGACCGGTCCACTCAACAGCGCGTTTCGGCTCGCCGCAGCCGTCGCCAAAACTGAACCCGCACTCGCCGCGCAAGTCATAGGCGTCTTCCGCGTATTCCCGGTGCGTTGTCGGAATGACGAAACGATCTTCGAAATTAGCAATCGCCATCAGTTGATACATTTCGTCGATCTGTCCGCCGGTCATGCCGACCTTGCCGGGGATAGTATCGTCAACTGCGCCTTCAAAGGATTTCGACCGCATAAAGCTACGCATCGCGATCAGTTTTTCGAGCGCTTTGGCGACGGGCTCTTCGTCGCCCGCTGTCAACAGATTGGCGAGATATTGCATCGGAATGCGTAGGTCGCGGACATTGGGCATCGACCCTTTTTCACCAAAGGCGCCGGCCTGCGCCATGGACTGGATCGGCGACAAGGGCGGCACATACCAGACCATGGGAAGCGTTCGATATTCCGGGTGCAGCGGAAAAGCGATCTTCCACTCCATCGCCATTTTCCAGATCGGCGAAGTCTTCGCCGCCTCAAGCCAGGCGTCGGGTACGCCGTCAGCACGCGCCTGGGCCTGAACTTCCGGATCACCTGGATCAAGGAAAATATCGAGATGACTTTGATAAAGATCAGTTTCTTTCTCTACGCTCGCAGCTTCCTCAATGCGGTCGGCGTCATAAAGAACAACGCCAAGATAGCGGATGCGCCCGACACAGGTTTCCGAGCATACCGTCGGTTGACCCGCTTCAAGGCGCGGGTAACACAGCGTGCATTTTTCCGATTTGCCGGTGCTCCAGTTGTAATAAATCTTTTTGTAAGGGCAGCCGGAGACGCACATACGCCAGCCGCGGCACTTGTTTTGATCGATCAGAACAACGCCGTCTTCTTCACGCTTGTAGATAGCGCCCGATGGACACACTGCGACACAGGCCGGATTGAGACAATGCTCGCACAGCCGCGGCAAGTACATCATGAAGGTATTTTCGAACTGGCCGTGGATTTCCTTTTCTACATTCGCGAAGTTGTAGTCTTTGGAGCGCTTTGAAAATTCACCGCCAAGAATTTCTTCCCAGTTCGGTCCTTTATGAATTTTCTCCATACGTTCGCCGGTAATCAGAGAACGCGGTCGCGCCGTCGGTGCAGTTTTCATCTCCGGCGCTTTTTGAAGGTGTGCATAATCAAAGGTGAACGGCTCATAGTAATCGTCTATTTCCGGCAAATCCGGATTGGCGAATATCTTTGCCAGTACGCCAAGCTTACCGCCCATTTTGGGCTGAATCTTGCCGTTTTTTTTGCGTTCCCAGCCGCCGTTCCAACGCGCCTGGTCTTCCCAGTCATCGGGATAGCCGATACCGGGTTTGGTCTCCACATTGTTGAACCAGGCATATTCAACACCTTCACGGCTGGTCCAGACATTCTTGCAGGTGACGGAGCAGGTGTGACAGCCGATGCACTTATCAAGGTTTAAAATCATGGAAATTTGCGCGCGAATTTTCATAACGCCGTCTCCAGTTTTTTCGCTCCGGATACACTTGATGGTTCGTCCATCCAGTCGACCTTGTTCATTTTGCGAACGATGACGAATTCGTCGCGGTTCGATCCAACCGTGCCGTAATAATTAAACCCGTATGATTGCTGCGCATAACCGCCGATCATATGCGTCGGCTTCAACACCGCACGCGTGACGGAGTTGTGGATACCGCCGCGCTGCCCGGTAATTTCAGAACCCGGCACATTCACGATCTTTTCCTGAGCGTGATACATCATGATCATGCCCGGCTTGACGCGCTGGGAGACGACCGCGCGGGCGGTCAACGCGCCGTTGGTGTTGTAGGCCTCAACCCAGTCATTGTCCTGGATGCCGACAGACTTGGCGTCATCTTCCGAAAGCCACACAATCGGTCCGCCCCGCGACAGCGTCAGCATCAGGAGGTTATCAGTATAGGTCGAGTGGATTCCCCATTTCTGGTGTGGGGTTATAAAGTTCAGAACGATCTGATCGTTGCCGTTCGATTTCTCATTGATGATCGGAGCAATAGTTTTTGTATCAACCGGCGGCCGGTAAACGCAAAGCGTCTCCCCAAAAGCACGCATCCATAAATGATCCTGATAGAGCTGCTGGCGTCCGCTCAGTGTTCGCCACGGGATCAATTCGTGCACATTGGTATACCCGGCGTTGTAACAAACCTTTTCGGACTCAATGCCGGACCACGTAGGCGATGAAATAATCTTGCGCGGCTGCGCCGCCACATCGCGAAAACGAATTTTTTCATCTTCCTTCGGCAACGCCAGATGCGCATGTTCACGGCCCGTCGCTTTTGTTAGCGAATCCCAGGCTTTCACCGCAACTTCGCCATTGGTTTCCGGCGCCAGCATCAGGATGACTTCCGACGCATCAATTGCGCTGTCGATCCGCGCCATGCCCTTGGTCGGACCCTCCTCAGTCACGACGCCGTTCAGCGCTTTTAAATGCTCAACTTCATGTTCCGTATTCCACGCAATACCTTTGCCGCCATTGCCGATCTTTTCCATCAGCGGACCGAGGGCCGTAAACCGCTTGTAGAGATTAGGGTAATCACGCTCGACCACGGTCACCGCCGGCATGGTCTTGCCGGGGATCGGCTCAACCTCGCCCGACTTCCAGTCCTTCACATCAAGGGCTTGCGAAAGTTCGCCCGGCGTATCGTGCAAAGTCGGCGTCAAGACAACATCTTTCTCAACGCCCAAAACTTCCGGCGCCGCTTCAGAGAATGATTTCGCAATGCCTTTGAAAATATCCCAGTCGCTGCGGCTTTCCCAAAGCGGATCCACTGCGCTTGTCAGAGGGTGAATGAAAGGGTGCATGTCCGATGTGTTGAGATCGTTTTTCTCGTACCAGGTCGCCGTCGGCAGTGCGATGTCGGAATAAACGCAGGTCGTCGACATGCGGAAGTCAATCGTCACCAGAAGATCAAGCTTGCCCTCCGGCGCCTCTTCATGCCAGGCGATTTCGTCCGGTTTCTGCCCGCCTGTATCGCCAAGATCTTTGCCTTGCACGCCATGATTGGTTCCAAGAAGGTGCTTCAGAAAATACTCGTGCCCCTTGCCGGAAGAGCCAAGCAGGTTCGAGCGCCAGACGAAAAGATTGCGCGGCCAGTTCGCGGGATCGTCCGGATCTTCGCATGACATGGCCAGCGCGCCGGATTTCAATTCCCGCGCCACATAGTCCTTAGCTTCCAGACCTGCCGCGCTCGCGTCTTTAGCAACGTTCAATGGGTTGCGCTGTAATTGGGGCGCGGAGGGAAGCCACCCCATACGTTCAGCGCGCGCATTGAAATCGATCAGACTGCCGGTCCATTTGCCTTCAGGCGCGAGCGGCGACAGGATTTCATCAATACCTAACGTCTCATAACGCCATTGATCCGAGTGCGCATAAAAGAACGAGGTGGAGTTCATGTGACGCGGCGGGCGCGCCCAGTCGAGACCAAAGGCGAGCGGTAGCCAGCCGGTTTGCGGGCGCAGTTTTTCCTGACCCACATAATGCGACCACCCGCCGCCCGATTGTCCGACACAGCCGCACATCACCAGCATGTTGATGATGCCGCGATAGTTCATGTCCATGTGATACCAATGGTTCAGTCCCGCCCCGAGGATAACCATGGACTTGCCGCGGGTTTTCTCCGCATTGTCGGCGAACCCACGCGCAACAGCGATCACCTTATCTCGCGAAACGCCAGTGATATTTTCCTGCCATGCGGGCGTGTAAGGAATATCATCGTCAAAACTTGTCGCCGCCCAGTCGCCGCCCAGACCGCGATCAAGCCCATAATTTGCGACCAGCAGGTCGAACACGGTGGCGACAAAGGTTTCGCCGTCTTTTAGTTGCAGCCGCTTGATCGGGACGCGACGCTCCAGAACGTCCGGATGATCCGTGCCATGGAAATGATCATGCTCGCGATTGCCAAAATACGGGAACGCCACATCAGCGACATCATCACGATTGTCGATCAGTGAAATCGCAAGGTCGGTGTCATCGCCGGCTGCGGATTTCTCCTCAAGGTTCCACTTTCCCTGCTCGCCCCAGCGGAAACCGATAGAACCACGCGGAGTAACAACTTTATTCGCGCGTTTATCGAACGCAATCGTTTTCCACTCCGGATTATTATCTTCATTAAGCGCATTATCGAAATCCGACGCGCGCAGCATCCGGTCAGGAACCAGCTGGCCGTCTTTTTTGACCAGCCGCACCAGCATCGGCATGTCAGTATATTGGCGCGCATATTCCTGAAAATACGGGACCTGCCGATCAAGATAAAACTCTTTCAGGATGACGTGGCCGAACGCCATGGCGAGCGCCGCGTCGGTGCCTTGCTTCGGCGACAACCACATGTCGCCGAACTTTGAAGCTTCCGAATAGTCCGGCGAGATGACAACGCTTTTCGCGCCTTTGTATCGCGCTTCCGTATAAAAATGCGCATCGGGCGTGCGCGTTTGCGGCACGTTCGATCCCCAAAGCATCAGGAAGCCGGAATTATACCAGTCGGCGCTTTCGGGAACGTCGGTTTGCTCGCCCCATGTCATTGGCGAGGCCGGCGGCAGGTCGCAATACCAGTCGTAAAAGCTCATGCAAGTCCCGCCGAGCAGCGACAGGTAGCGCGAGCCCGCCGCGTAAGAGACCATCGACATCGCCGGGATCGGCGAGAACCCGATGACGCGATCCGGTCCATGCTTTTTCGCTGTGTATGCGTTCGCCGACGCGATGATTTCGTTCACCTCCGCCCATTCCGCACGCACAAAACCGCCAAGGCCCCGTTGCTTCACGTACGAATCACGCGTCGCAGGGGTCTCGACAATAGACGCCCAGGCGGCGACGGGCGTACGCGTCGCCCGCGCGGCGCGCCAGGCTTTCAGCAAGCGGCTGCGGATCAATGGATGCTTCAACCGGTTAGCGCTGTAGAGGTACCAGCTATAGCTCGCACCACGCGAGCAACCGCGTGGTTCATGGTTCGGCATATCAGGCCGCGTTCGCGGGTAGTCCGTTTGCTGTGTTTCCCAGGTGACAATGCCGCCTTTGACATAGATCTTCCAGCTGCAGGACCCTGTGCAATTAACGCCATGGGTTGAGCGCACGACTTTGTCATGCTGCCAGCGCTTGCGGTAAGCGTCCTCCCATGTTCGGTCTTCCTTTGTAAGAACGCCATGACCATCCGAATAATCACTGACGCGGTTCTTGAAATAGGTCAGCCGGTTCAGAAGGTGGCTCATGCGGGCTCTCCCTGGGGAAGGTTGGATTGAGGTGTGGATTTGGGAACACGGCCGCGCTCTATGTCGTGCAGCATTCCGCCTTTGCGCGAATAGACAAACCAGGTAAGCGCCGCGCAGGTGGCGTAGAAAATAAGGAATGCCCAGAGCGCGCCCTCCGGCCCGCCGGTCATGGAAATCGACGTGCCGTAAGACTTCGGAATGAAGAATGCGCCATAAGCGGCGATTGCCGAGGTAAAACCAATGATCGCAGCGGATTCTTTTTCCGCCTGACGAATACGCTGTGTTGCATCCAGCTGTGGCATCACGCGCGGCATTTCTTCACGCATGATGATCGGGATCATCTGGAAAGTTGATGCATTGCCGACGCCTGTTGCAAAGAACAGGATCATGAACATTGCGAAGAAGCCCCAGAATGCGCCCGGTTGATCTTTAATCCCGAGGAAATAGAGCACCCCGCCGACAGCAACGATCATCAGCATGAACACCCAGAAGGTGACGCGCGCGCCGCCCCACTTGTCGGAGATCCAACCCGTTAACGACCGTGACAAAGCGCCAACCAGCGGCCCCAGAAACGCGAACTGCAACGCGTTGACATCGGGGAACTGAGTTTTCATCAGCAGCGGGAAACCGGCTGCATAACCGATGAACGACCCGAACGTACCGGTGTAAAGCCAGCACATGATCCAGTTATGCTTACGGGAAAATATCACCGCCTGTTCAGAGAACGATGCTTTCGCCGAAGCGATGTCGTTCATGCCGAACCATGCAGCAACGGTTGCGATCAGCAGGAATGGCACCCAGACAAACCCGGCGTTCTGCAACCACAACAACTGACCGTCAGACGTGGTTTGCGCCTCCCCGCCCATTGCGCCGAAAACACTCGCGGTGATTGCAAGCGGCACCAGGAACTGCATAACGCTGACCCCGAGATTGCCAAGGCCGGCATTCAAGGCGAGCGCATTGCCCTTTTGTTTCTTCGGAAAGAAGAAAGAGATGTTCGCCATCGACGACGCAAAATTGCCGCCGCCGAAACCGCAAAGAAGCGCCAGCACCAGGAACAAAAAGTACGGCGTTTCCGGATTTTGCACCGCATAGCCAATGCCGAAAGCCGGAACAAGAAGCGACGCGGTCGTCAGGGTTGTCCAAAGACGGCCGCCAAAGATCGGCACCATGAAGGAATAGAAAATCCTGAGCGTGGCGCCGGAAAGGCCGGGCAAAGCCGCCAACCAGAACAGCTGATCCGTCGTGTAGTCAAACCCGATCGAGGGGAGCTTGGCGACGACGACGGACCAGACCATCCAGACAGAGAAGGCAAGCAACAGCGCCGGAATTGAAATCCACAAATTGCGATTTGCGATGCGCTTTCCTTTTTCTTTCCAGAACGCGTCATCATCAGGGCGCCAATCCTCGAGTACCGGACTGACTTTTTCGCCGCGTTCCTTGGTATGGATTTCCTGCATTTCCGGGAACTGCGGCAACGCGCCCAGCTGTTCTCCAAGCGCTTCGCTTTCCATGCGGCGGATCGCGAAATGCATCCAGGACAAAGAAACGACAGCAATTGCAAAGAGCAACATGAAGCTGCTCGTCCAGACGCCAGTCAAATCGTTCATGACGCCGAAGAGGATTGGCAGGATGAACCCGCCAAGACCGCCGATCATGCCGACAAGCCCGCCGACGGACCCCACATGGCCTGGGTAGTAAACCGGAATATGTTTGTAGACCGCCGCTTTTCCCAGCGACATGAAAAAGCCGAGAACGAAAATAAGTATGACAAATGGCACAAGACCCATTTGTGTCGAGAATTCTATGGGTCCTTGAATTCCGTGGATAATATAATCTGTATGAGGATAGGATAGCATGAATGTGGCGATCGCGGAAATGCCGAATGTCCAATACATTACCTTGCGCGCGCCGATCTTGTCGGAAAGGAAACCGCCATAAGCACGGAAAATACTGGCGGGCACTGCATAAAACGCAGCCAGCATGCCAGCAGTCTTGATGTCGAGGCCGTAAACGCCGATCAGATAACGGGGAAGCCACAAAGCAAGCGCGACAAAGGCGCCGAAAACAAAAAAGTAATAAAGCGCAAAACGCCAGACCTGTAAGTTTTTCAGCGGCTCCAGCTCCATCAGCGCGCTGCGGGGCTTCTCGCCCCTTGCTTTACGCGCGAGCGTCGCCGGGTCTTCCCTGGTGACCAGAAAAAATATGATCGCCATCGCCATCAGCACTATGGCGTAGACCTGCGCCGTCTTTTCCCAACCGACTGCAACCAGAATAAACGGCGCAGCAAAGTTGGTGACGGCCGCGCCAACATTGCCCATGCCGAAAATGCCAAGAGCGGTGCCCTGGTGGTCCGCATCAAACCATTTTGACGTGTAGGCGATCCCCACAGCGAATGACCCGCCAGCCAGGCCGACGCCAAGCGCCGCCAGCAGGAACATCGGATAAGTGCTGACAGTGGATAACAACCAGACCGCAATGGCCGCGAAGAACATCACGGCGGAAAAAACACGCCTTCCGCCAAACTGGTCGGTCCAGATGCCCAGAAAAATTCTACTGATAGACCCTGTCAGTATCGGCGTTGCAACGAGTAGGCCGAACTGGGTTTCGTTAAGTCCCAGATCTTCTTTAATCTGTACACCAATAATTGAAAATATTGTCCACACGGCGAAACACGCCGTAAACGCAATCGTACTGGCGCCAAGCGCTCTGTTTTGTTGACCTGCGGTTACGCCATCAAGCTCTTTCATCGCTCCACCTCATTGCGCGTTCGGATCGTATGATCCGGCATCAACCTGAAGCGAAACGGACGCCCATTACATCTGGCGTCTGGTCACGGATTGGCCGTTTGCGATTTACGGTTGGGGAAACTGATAATAAACCGCGCGGGCTTGATAACCCCGCTCTCACGCATGCGCATCACCGGAAACGCTCTTGACATTTATCAAGGCGCATGGGCAAAAATATCAAGTACGGCGGAACTCGCGGTCTGGGAGACAAGCTTGCGCTCAGAGGATAAAAAACGCGTCCGGGAACTGGCGCTGTTTCGCGATATGGACGAGGCGCGCTTTGAAGGGCTTCTGAAAGCCGCCTTTTTCCAACGTTTTCCCGAACGCGTCGTCCTCATCCAGGAAGGCGGCGCTGCGGATTTTCTGCATGTGGTGATCGACGGCACCGTCGAACTGTTCGCCACCCTCGATGCACGCGAAAGCACGATGACAGTGCTGTCGCCGGTCTCGACTTTCATCCTGGCCGCGGTCCTGAAAGATGCGGTTTATCTGATGTCCGCGCGCACGCGAACGCCATCTCAGATCCTTATGATCCCATCACAAAGTGTGCGCGACGCCATGGCCGAAGACGCAGCCTTTGCGCGATCAATCGTCAGGGAGCTTGCATCCTGCTATCGCGGGGTCGTCCGTAATCAGAAGAATCTCAAACTCCGAACCGGCGTTGAGCGACTAGCCAGCTATCTTGCACATCAACACGCGCGACAGGGCGCAAATGGTAAGCTGGAATTGCCAATTGACAAAAAAACGCTGGCGTCAATGCTGGGTATGACGCCGGAAAACCTTTCACGCGCTTTCTCAAGCTTACGCAAGGCAGGCGTCGGCGTAAACGGGCCCGTAATCACCATCAAATCTCTTGAAGAGGTTGCGGCGATCGCAAGGTATGCTCCGCTCATCGATCGTCTCAACCTGTCACACCCTCCTGGCGGCGATACTTCGTAAAGTCATGCGAAATTCGCAAGGCTCAAACTATATAAATTAGCAATTCCTGCAACTGGCGGAAAAGCTGTTCATTGACTACTTAAGTCATATATCTTTGATGCTAGCGCAATGTATGTTTGCGAAGCGCTTCATCACTCTGAGCCAGACAAAGCGTCCATTTGCGTTTAGAAAGACAGTACGTGCCTGGTCAAGTAAGCCTCCGCCAGCTTGAAGCATTCCGCGAAGTTATGCTTACCGGCACCGTCACAAATGCAGCACGACGGCTTGGCGTCACCCAGCCGGCAGTCAGCAAGCAAATAGCCAACCTGGAAGCGTATTTTGGCGCTAAATTGTTTTTGCGCTCTAACACACAGTTAAAGCCCACCCAAATAGCCTACAAAATTCTGGACGAATTCGAAAAAGTTCATACAACTTTTGACCGGTTTATCGATACCGTATCCGTTGCGGCGAAACGGCAGAAAGATGTCATAAAAATAGGCGCCCTACCGCTTTATGCGGATACAATTGCGCCTAAGGTCATTTCTACCTTCTACGAGCGTTTTCCAAATGTGTTTTGTATAGTAGAAGTCTTCCCAAATGACGCGTTAATAAAGGCCGTGCAGACCGGCGAAGTTGATTTAGGCTTCACCTCAACGCCGTCCCGCATATCTTCGTTTGCTGAACATGTCCTGTTGGCGGAACCAGCAGTCGTTGTAATGCCAAAAGGCCACTCGCTGGCGAAAAATACGACAATATCTATCAGTCAGATCGATGAAGAGCCTATGATTTCTCTTCCTCCGTCAAGTCCGTTTCAACAAGCGCTTGACGCTTTTTTTTCTGCATATGATTTTGCGCCCAATTGCATAATGCATGCGCGCACCCAGACTATGATCATCTCTCTGGTGCGTCACGGCGTTGGGTTATCGGTATTAAGCAACTCTATCGCTAAGTTGTTCAAACACCACGTGCATTACGCCAACATCAAAGAAGGATTTGAATGGCGTTGCGGCATTATCACCAAGAATGACACTGCAAGGTCTCATCTTACAAGTGAGTTTTTGGCTATCGCCCGGTTAACCATAAAGTCCGTCGGGATAAACTAGCTTCCCATATAATATAAAAAATTATCGCAAATACAAAGCGCCGCAGACTTTCGTCTGCGGCGCTTCGTTTCTTGTCTCTTCGGTGGGGTGCTTAAAGCTGCAAGTTCACGCCGAAGAAGATAAACCGGCCAGCTGGGTCATAGGTGCCCGGAAAGGTGCCGCCGTTGCCCGGCGCCGTACCAGCAGTGGTGGTCAATTCCGGATCCCGTCCGAAAACATTCTGGACGCCAGCCCGCAGGGTCATATTCTCGCGAACATAGATCTGTGCGGCAAGGTCCAGATACTCAGCAGAGTCCAAACGATCATCGAGAATGTTGCCCGACGGCGTAAACGCGCCCCCGGTTTGCTGGCCATTCGCCCAATCGACGCCAGAGAAGTGACGCCACGTCGCCGTGATGTCGATGTTCCATGGTGTCTGCCATGTCGTCAGCAGGCGATGACGGTATTCAGGGTTCGGACCAAGACAGCCGCCACGATAGAGTCCCTCACATTCAACCGTTGTCGTCACGCCCGGAACCGGAATTGATGATAGTTCCATCAGGAATGTCGACACGTAGTTGAAGTTCATAGAACCCCAGCCGCCGAGGCCGACATCGGCCATGTCGAGGCTGTAGGACGCTGACACGTCAAGACCGCGCGTGTCGAACTGACCGATGTTGACGACCGGCTGCTGCACGCCAGCGAACTGGAACGGCGAGCCTGCCGGCGGGACCGGGCTGGCGAAGAGAGAGCCGTCACGGTCGCGTTGAACGTTCTGACAAAAGTTCGGATCGCCCGTCTGAATGCACTGGGTCAGTGTCGTCAGCGGTGGGATTGGCGTGATGGCGTCCTTCACCGAGATGTCGAAGTAATCAACAGAGACTGTCAACCCGTCAACCCAGCGTGGCTGGAACACGGCGCCGAAGGTATAAGTGTTCGACTTTTCCGGATTGAGAAGCGGATTACCAGCGGTAACTGCGTTCTCCTGCGCCGCCGGATTTATAGGCAATAAACCATATTGCGCCGCCGGAAGGCCCGTGAAGGCGCACTGGGCGACCGTCGCTACCGGTGCTGGGCCTGAACACGGATCCGTTGCGTTGAAGAGGGCCGTATTGGGTGCGTTGAACAGGTTGAAGATGTTCGGCGCGCGCACCGCCCGCTGGAACTGACCACGAAGCCGGATGTCCGGCACCGGAGTCCAGGTGACGCCAGCCGAAAAGGTGTGCGTATCGAAGGACGTCTCAGCCGTTTGATCCGAATCCGTTGTGTAGTTCGAATAACGGTAAGCACCATTGATACCGAACTCTTCAAACAACGGTTTGCCTTCGATAAGCGGGATCTGGGTTTCTGTGAATATCTCCCAGACCTTAACCTCGCCCTGGAGCGGTGTGGCGCCGCCGCCAACGCCAGTCAAACCAAGACCGCCCGGGATCTGCGAAACGTCATCCGGGTTACGCTCTAACCGGTCTTCGCGAAATTCAACGCCGAGAAGAGCCTGAACGCCGCTTTCCGCCAGCGGGAACTGGAAGCCGGAAGCGCCGAGATCGCCGCCGATGGTGCCGCCGAGAACGATCTGTTCGACCGTACCCGTCACGAACGCGTTGCCCTGGATCGACTGGGCGACTTCTGGCGTGACAGGATCAACGCCGCCAGGACGGCTGAAGATGTTGAACGGCAGACAGCCCGTATTGCCGGAGCGGCAGACCGGACCGTTTGGAGAATCAACTACGAAGAATGCGTCCTGTACTTTCTGGAAACCCAGGTCGCCGATCGACTGCGAGTTGTGGCGGGTGCGAGAGAACTGGCCGAAGGCGTCCCAGTTCCAGTTTTCACCCAGTACCCCACGGAAACCGCCAACGGCGCGGAAGGTCTGAAGCGCCGTGCCCGTGCTGCGCGGATTGCCGTTGACATTCCTATAGCCCGGCCCTGCGGCCCCGCCGAAATTGACATCGGCTTGCGTCCCGTCCGGGTTCAGGCCCGTTGCAATCTGTGCCGGCGTACAGCCGAGTGCAGCATCAGCAACCGTACCGCCACCGGGCACTGCAGCCTGCAAGAACGGGTTGTCGCAATTGATCAGGAAGTTACGGAAGAACGTGCCCGAAAACGCGATCTGCGCGTCAGTCGTATTCTCCGTGAAGCCGAGATCCATGAATGCTTCAATGTTGTCCGTCACTTCGTAACGCGCAAACGCCGAAATGTTGAAGCGCTCATTGTTACGCTGGATGAAGTTATCCGGCGCAAAGTTAAAGAGCTGCGTGGGATCGTTGGCGTTAAACGGCACCAGCGTGCCATCTTCGTTCAGGAAAAGACCAGCCGGGAAGTTCGGATTCGAGTTCGCCAAGCCAATACGGCGAAAGGTTGAAGAACCGCCACAAACAACACGGCCAATGCCACGCGGGTCCGCAACCGCGCCGTTATCGTCATTGTAAGAGCAAGCACTGTAGTCGCGCGCGCCCTGACGGATTTCGTTCTGATCCTGATACTGGAAGAACGCCGTCACGTTACCGCGGCCGTCAGCCGTGTTCGCGCCCCACGTGGCGGAAACGTTGACGCCGCGACCGTCAAGTTCGCCGCCAGGGAGCGGTACGTTGAAATTACTGAGCAGTTGATTGGCGAAGTCGTCATTGTTGCCGTCCTGGAAGAAGCCGACCTGGCCATCCAGCTCAAGGCCTTCAAAGTCACGGCGCATGATGAAGTTCACAACACCAGCAACAGCGTCAGAACCGTAAACAGCTGAGGCGCCGCCTGACACAACGTCAACGCGCTCGACGAGCTGCGCTGGAATCACGTCAAGGTTGGCTGTGGAAGCGTTAGCGCCCGAACCGCCGATAACCGTAGAATAAGGCAGACGCTTGCCGTCCATCAGGACGAGTGTCCGCGCCGCGCCGAGACCGCGAAGGTTGACGGTGGACGTACCGTTTGAACCGTTCGCAAGTTCAGACGTTTGTGCAGCAAAGGCCTGTGGCAGAATGTTGATCAGGTCTTCAACGCGCGTAACACCGCGGGTGTTGATTTCGTCCGCATCAACCTGGAAGACCGGGCTGGACGAGGTGAGGTTGGCTTGGTTCAGGCGAGAACCGGTGACGATAATCGTGTCGTCCTCGTCCTGAGCGAATGCAGGCGCGGCCATTGCCGCGGCGACACCCGTGAGCATCGTGGAGCGCAAAAATCGCCCAACGAGATTTGAGTTTTTCATTATTTGTATCCCTCTTTGTTTTGCCTTTTTTCAAACCAGGCTGCGCACTTAAAGCCGTGCAAGTTGAGCAAAGCCCTCCTATTTGCAGCTGCACTGCCCTATCGTTGAGGTCGTTTGGCGGGACGCATTCCGCAAAGGCTAAAACAAGATCTGGTGATATGTGGCCATTAAGCCACATCGCTGACGTCAGACAATATGTGAGCGGAAGGACGTGTGGCTGAAAATCGTGCGTCGCAATTTCTAACCAGTCTAGCTTTCCTGGTCTTCGCTGCGAAATGCCGAGAAGCGCTTTCGCACTCCCCGGCTAACGTTGAAGAACGATAATGAGAGGGAAATCTAATTACCGCTCAAAATTGTAGACACCGGGCAAAGCTTTTTCCGCAACGGTGTCACCGCATAACATTAAGTTATGCTCCCATCAGGTATTTTATGGACGCCCGACAGATCAGGCATTCCGGCAAAAATATTTCATTCGTATACAAAATACATTTTTTTTGTAGTTTAATTGTAGGTGCTCTGGAAACGCATCTTGATAGCATGTTTTGCACAAAGCGAAATAAAGCGTGTTGGTTTTGTAAAATTGAACTGCGCATATATGGGGTCAAAAAAGCCCCGGCGCTGAACTCGATACCCTGCCAACTCTGCTTGTCGCAATTTTAGCTCACAAGCTGTTAAAGCCGGTCGAGGCAGACGCCGTCCAGATGTCGAACCAAAACGAATTCGTCGCCGAAGAAATGCGCCAGTATGATTTGTTCATACAGAATTGGCTAAAAAATTTCCTGGGCGATGCTGAAAGCGCTGCTGATGTAAAACAAAGCGTATTTGTTCACGTACTGGAATATGCAAAGAACAAAAAAATTGAGAACCCTAAAGCGTTGATGTTCAAAATTGCACGCAACCTGGCAGTCAATGAGCTGCGCAGGCGCAAGAGGTCCAGCGCTATTTTTGTTGTTGCAAGCGACTATTCGCCAAAAGATATAACACAAACAATTCCGTCTTCAGCGCCAACGCCCGAAGAGGCTACAAGCCTTAAAAATGACGTTCATCGTGTCATGGAAGCAATAAATGGCCTTCCCGAAAGTCAAAAGCAGGCCGTAATCTTAAGCCGTATGCATGGAGACAATTACAGGACAATCGCCCATAAACTGGGTGTTTCTGAAAGCAGTGTAGAAAAGTATATGATCAAAGCGCTAAAGACAATTCGAGCAAAATTAGAAAGCTGAGCAAGCCTGTCTTCAAAGCATCATCTAAAATTGGGGATCAAGAACGCGGCTCCCATTCGATGAAGGGCACGCTCCAGAAAGCCTCCAGCGCCCGTATCGACTGAGACCTCATGAACAAATGTGTATCCATGCTTTGGCGCAGTCTTAATAAACTCAGGCGATCTAACACGGTCACCCAGCAAGCGGCGTACTTCACGAACGCAATTGTTTATTGCCTGGTCATATTCTACGGTGCGGTCTTCCCACAGGCTTTTTCGAATTAAGTCGCGCGTCACCAAGTCGCCCGCGTTAGTCACAAGCAGCGCCAACAAATCAAACGCCTTGGCGCCGCATTCTATTTCTACGCCATTATTCTTAAGCTGGCGATTATGCGGATCAAGCTCGAATCCAGAAAACTTATAAATTGTTCTCGAAGCCCGTGTCTTAGTTCGCACGCGCGAAGCACTCCTTTTTCTAACCTATGCCGTGTAGGCGCCATTATTTGGCGGAACATCTCAACATTGAAACGTCCAAACTTGGGCACGAGATTATCGCGTTGTTGCATTCAAAGTATGGGTATTACGCTTATGCGGCGCCATGATGTCAAATTATAAGAAGTTATGTACCCATAACTTTATGTGACCCAAACTTCTCCAGCAATGTGCATAGCATTATTATATTTATCGCGCAGCGTTCATTACGCCATTTTATCCGGGATTGTTTTTGTATACTTACTGCGGACTTATTCATCGCAATGGCGCTGCGCCTGAAACGCAATCGGATAAATAAAAATAGGCGGCGCGATACTTCTGTAGAAATACCCGCCGCCTTTTGTTTTGAGGAAATCCGGTCTTTTTGCGTTAGTAGATATCCGCTTCGATCGCATTGAGGACAGCGGTGATTGGGCTCGCAACGCCCCAATTTTTGTTATCGCTGGCCCAGCACAGTCCTATTACATTCATGGTACGCGGATTGACCAGGACGGACCCGGAATCGCCGCCCTCAATGAAAGTGTTTCCAACACTTGGCTCTATAAGCAACTGGTTACGCATCTTGATCCGTCCATATGGGGGGCCAAAATCCTCCCACCCGTCCATGGACATATCTTTGATCAGCCCGGTCGTCTCCGTCGTGGTGCGGCCTCGTTTGAACACCGGCATGTTCAAATGTCCTACCGCAGCGCCGGAGACGTTATCGTCGACTTCAGTGATATATCCTTCTCTTCCAGTGCGCGCCGTAATGCGGGCGATCGCAACGTCGACGCCATATTCCGGTCCGCCACCGACATTGCCGACATGCCACCGTTCGAGCTGACCGCAATCGGAGCAATAGCCGAACCAGTTATCAACGCGGCTTGGTTGGCAGATATCATCGCCACGCGCGGCGCCGCCATCGTCACCGCACATGACGTGATAATTGCTCAGCATCACTGGATTACCGGATCGCCGATCACGAACGACCAAGCCTAACGTGCCGGCGAGATGGCCGCCATTGATAGTGCGCGACGGACCAATGCTGACGCCGCCGACAAGTGGGTTGTACTTTCCCGTATCAACATCGACGCCAGGCGGCGGCGGCCCAGGCTCAACCGGCGGCTCTTCAAGATAGCGCGCCCGTTGCGCATGGATATCCTTGGAAAACTCGAACTCGATGACACAAATTGGCGCATTCTCCACCTGCGCGCCAACCAGTTCTCGCACCGCACTGACGGCGCCTTTTTGGGTGTAAACGCGAAGGCACAACTCGTCTGTGTCCTCGCCTTTTTCCGTTTTCATGAAGCCGACGCCAACGCCGGTAACGCCTGGCAGGTCCAGATACTGATCGGCATATCTGTCTTTAATGGCGCGGATTTCTTCATGTCTGCGCTGTTGCGCGCTATTGAGCGGATCACTCATATCGATCTCCAATCATTGTTGCTGGCTATTTGCCAAGCTTTTGAACGGTGATGCCCGCAAGAAACGGCAGCTCAGAATCTGTCGTTCCAGAAAATTCATTATCAGTGACCGCTTTGTCCTCAATGATTGAAGAGGAACCGCCGCCGCCGCCAATCTTGAATGGACCGATGCGAAGGCCGCCCGAAGCTTCAAATTTTTCTTTTTGAATCTTGGTGAAAGCAGTTTTGGATTTAATAGTGAAGCTTGGTTTGTACACGACCAGCATACCCGTCTTGCGCAACGCCATAGAACCGCCTTCACCAAAGAAGTCCGCTTTTGAATAGCCAGCGCGATATTCGCCATCGCATTTCGCATCAACAAAGGGTTGATCAAACCACCCGGCGTCCTGAATCTGAAGCATGTCCCAGGCTTTAAAGCCAATTTCGACGGAGATATCCTTACTTGTTGCAAGGGAATCCTCTTTTTCCCAGGACCCGCCAACTTCGATGCCCCAGAAAGGTGTGCCGTAGGAGCCTTTTCCGCCAGCCCAGCTTTTCTTCCAGTCATAATGAGACTGGCTATTCGCCCAACTTAGTGTCGCTGGATTACCGCCGCCAGCCTGAACTTTCTGAACCCATTTTGTGTAACTCTCAGTCTTGCTGTAACCCGGCGTGGTAAATGCATCTTCCAGGCTTGCCGTATCAATGCTGGACCAGAACTTCTGATTGTTGAATTTATCGGAGGCCAGCTTGATCGTCGGGTCATTGGATTGCTTGATAAATTGCTCAAGCAGATCCATCTCATTGTCGAGAATATCTCGCGCGCCGGCGATTGCAGTGCCATAGGTATATCCAATGCCGTATTCATCGGTCAGCCAGGTGCCAAAATCGGGCGTATTATCTTTAACTGTCGGGTCGCCGTCATACTTATCGCGGGCGGTGCGTACAGCACGCTCGAAGATCGCCCGTTTATCAGCGCAGACATTTTGCTGGTCTTCAATTTTTTGTTTTTGAACCGGGTCGGCGGACACGACGAGCGCAAGCAAAAAAAGCTCATAGGCGTCGCTGAGACGGGCGCCGCCGGAAGCGTATGCGCCAACGCCGCTCCATTGCGGAACTGTCGATACAAAATCATATTCACGAGAGTCGAGATGGCCAAGGCTGGTCGTCGCCCAATCCCACGATGTAAAAGGCGTCACAAGCTGAAAATTCATCGGGTCGACTTTCAGCGAATTGATAAACGCCTGATACATGAACCCCCACATATCAGCGGTGTCTTCTTGCCGTCTGACCATTGCTCCACGATTGATTCTTGGCATCTTCTTTCTCCAATTTATCTCAGCCGGAAAGCCGGCCGAATTTCGGTTGATAAATCGTCACGGGAAAAAGCGCTGATGTGACAACACACGCTCAATATGCTTCGCAAACAGAACATGTGATGCGATATCCCCAGTAACGATGACCGGGGGCGTTGCAGACACCATGCCAATATTAACTATCTACGCTGTTGATTTAGAAAATAAATTGGGCGCACAGAGAGTTCGCGTTAACTTTCAATACATTGGGGGAATGAAGCGCCGCCGGCGATGTTGTTCGCCCGGTACCGCGTCGCTATATCGAGAACAATTGGCCAATGTCGGCGCCCGTGTCCGACATGTCGGACATGTCGGCGGCTGGGGCTAAGCGCCGATGGCGAGGCCAACACTGAAGCTGTAGAGACGGGGCCGGGTTTTGCCGTTCGGCTTCTTAACCAGCACCGAAAGACTTCCGTTCAGCGTCCATTCCCCTTTCTTTGCCGTGATCACCAGCGGGCGTAGCGCAGGAATGGCGAGCCCATCTTGAACACCGCAAATGTTCACGACCGCTGGCAGGCCCCACCCGGTTATTACAGCGCAGGCGTCATATTTGTCGAAAGGCGACAGGCGTTTTGCGGATATGGTCTGTTTGTTCGACTTCTTTCCGGCCGGGGCCGCCGTGAGGACTAAACTCGTGATTTTCAATCGCTGATCTTGAGAACGACGCGCGGCCGCAGGCGCGGATCCGCGCACCAGCGGCGTCAGGCTGTCGCCCGGCTGAAGGGTATAAGATCCACCCTCTATCGTCATGGGCGGGTCCCCGGCCAGCCCGGCAATAGAGACAGCCAGCGGCGCGGCCGGATCGTCAATGTCGAGAGCGAGCAGGAGAGCGTAATGCAAAAAACCGTTTCCGTTTTGGGTCAGGGCCCGTCGATCAGAACGTCGCAATGAGTAAGTTGGAAATCACAAGGCGCTGTTTTCATGCGCCCGTTCGTCATCCTGGGTTTCCTTTTTATCAGCCCGATTAAAAACAGAACCAGAAAACAACATTACTAATCCCTTATATCGCCGCCAGAACCAGAACTACCCTCCGGATCAATAATCAGCGGCGTCTCATAGGTCTCGCCGTCCATGGCCTGCACAGCGATAACGCCAAGATTGTAAGACCAGGCACACCCTTCATAAACGGCGTCATAATCAAAGGTCACCGCCATCATCCGCTCGCCGATGCGGCGCGCAGGCGTGAACGGGTTGTGGCGCTGGGCGACGCCTTCTTTGTTTTGCGGTTTCAAAAAGAACTGTTCGGCGGCGGTTTCAGCCCAACGCCATGCGGCGGGTTTCAGCACATAGACAATCTCCGTATCGCGGTCGAATCGCATATCAAATGGCGTGCCGCCAGACTTGAACATGGTATGACGCGCTTCGCCCTGCGCCATCTTCTGCTCAAGCTGAAGAAGCATTTCCGGCAAGCGCCAGTCCGCATCGCCAAAGGCGTTTTGATGTGAGACCATATCGACGCTGAAAGCGCCTTCATCGTTCACATCTATGGAAACCAGGCGAAATTCGCGCAATTCTTCCGGCGCGGCGGGTGTCGCGGAAGCCGGCGACCATTCGGGTGAATGATAAAGACATTCCCCTGCCTGCACGCCCGTTGCACTTGCAAATACAGTAAGAGCCGAGCAAGAAAGTTGTAATATGCTTTTTGTGTTTGGTTTCGTCATCTTGTAACTCCCTTTTTGAAATTGGGTGAATAAAAATAAGCTCTACTCTACTATGTCACCACCAGAACCAGAACTGCCCTCCGGATCAAAGTAAAACATGCAAGGAGTTGGCTCTGTCTGTACGCCTTTCCGGATCAATGCGGACAGATAGCCGGACATGCGCCACTGGCCGCTGGGCGCAACGACCGTAAATGAATGCAATGCCTTTATGGTGATTTCAATCTTTTCATCGCCGTTCTCCTCGCGATATTCGCGCCGCTCGGGCAGGCCCCAACTGGAGACGTTGACCACCGCCTTGTCGCAATCAAACATGGAAAGATAATTGCGTTTCGCATGGGCGACCGCCAAAGTCGGTATCGATGCGAGCGTAAAATCAGTGACGGCGACTTGCACATTGTCTTTTTTGTTGGATATCACCCGGACATTGACCGTGACCTCGTCCCCCGCTTTGAAATGAAACGTTCCGGCGAGCGGGCCCGACCGTTGAAACGGCGTGCCCTGATCACCGTTTACCTGGTAATGCAAGGCGCGAGTGATCTGGTCGGCGTCAATAATCAGGTCAAGCGTAAAATGGCGTTTATTCATCACTCATTCCTCTTTGCGTTAATAGTCTTTGGTAAGCTGTGTCTTGACGAAGGTGTTGTAGTTCCGGGTCATTGGCGATTTCATTCAGGGCGTAGCCAGCATTAATAGCGCGTTCCAACATATCGATGGCCTTTTCCCGATTTCCGATAATTTCTTCCGTAACTGCCGCTCGATAGAAAATAACTGGTTGAGAAACCGGCAGCTTTGTAGCTTTGATCAATGATGACATTGCAAGCGTTTTATCCCCTGCTTTGGCGGCATAAAGCGCCAAGCGGCTGTAAAGCCCGGTATGATTTGGACGACCTTCAATATCATCAAGTATGAGCTGAATAGCTCGTTGATAAGCTAAGCCTGCATCAGGTTTTCTGTTCGGCGCCCAACGATAAGCATCAGCTAAATTCGCCCAAAAAAAGTATTTGTGTGAATTACCATCGATTTCAAGCGTTCTCTCAAAAGCATTTACAGCCTGTTCGTATCTACCTTGATAAAATAGATAAGTACCAAGATTATTATAGAGGTTTGCATTGTGAGCTACCGTCAAACCCTCTTGTATTATTGATATTGCTTCGTCCGTTTTCCCCTGAAAGTGCAACGCTTGAGCTAACCCCGCATAGCCAAAAGTATTATCAGGATGAATTGACAATAATTTTTTATACGTCCTTTCAGCTTCGAAATACTGACCTGTACGCAATAGCATATCCCCATAATCATCGTAAAAAACTCTTCCCTCCGGATACGCCTCAATCGCACGCTCCAAAACCGTCAACGCCGCTTCATAATCACCCTGTTTTTTGAATGTCCGCCCCCGCCCTTCCAGGGTGAGCGGGTTTTCCGGGTCCAGCGAATCGGCCGCATCGTACAGCGCATGCGCGCGGTCAAAATCGCTGTTGAACTCCGCGGCCCATGCGGCGGCGATATTCGCCAGCGCCAGATGCGGATCCTGCTTCAGCGCCGCCTCCGCATACGCGCTCGCACGTCGCAAGGTCGCGGGATCGGTCTCCATCGAGGTGTATTGGCGGATCAAGGCGAGGGCGAGACCGGCCTGCGCCGCCGCGTGCTGCGGGTCATCGCTTAAAATGCCGCCGAAAACATTCTGCGCCTCTTTCACCGCCCCTTTTTTTTCAAAATGCCGGACAAGATCAATCCCGCGCTCCATGCGCACGCTGACAGGCGGCGCAACCTCCCGCGTGACGATTGTCCCCGCCCAGATCGTGACGGCGATAACGCCAACAGCGGCGCCGATTTTCAACCACTGCGGCGCCCCGCGTTTTTTGCGGGCAAAGCGCAGGGCCCGCGCGCCATATTCTCTCGCGAGCATGCGCCAGTCGCGCCGCCCGCGCGCCGCAAGACGCTCTCTCACCGTCAACATGGATTGCAGGCGAAGCGCCGGTTCTTTTTGCAGCATCGCGTCAATCAGGTCTTCAACCCATTGCGGAGCATCGGGGCGCAGAGTTTTCAACCGCGCTGGCGTATCGTTCAGTACACAGTTCAATGTCGCGCCCGGATTTGACGCGTCAAAGGCGCGCCGACCCGTCAGCATTTCGTAAAGCACGGCGCCCAGGGAAAAAATATCAGTACGTTCGTCAACCGCCGCGCCCATGACCGCCTCCGGCGCCATGTAAGGGATCGTGCCTTCGAGTGAGGCGCTGGCCCCGCCTGTCGCCGAGAGCGTTTCCAGCGCATCGTCACGATTGGAAAATTTCGCCAGGCCGAAGTCCACCAGGCGCGGCGCGTCGGTGCTGTCTATCATGATATTGCCGGGCTTGATGTCGCCATGCACGACCCCCAGGGCCGTCGCGGCGGCAAGGGCGTCAGCAAGCTGCTCCGTGATGCGAAGCGCATCGTCAACGGAAAGCGGGCCGGTTTTTAATCGCGACGACAACGGTGCGCCATCTACATATTCCATAACCAGGAATGCGGCGCCGTCTTTCTCAATCAACTCATAAAGTGTGACAATATTCGCGTGGGAGAGTTGGGCCAGGGTTTTGGCCTCTTCCAAAAGCGCTTTTTGGTCAGCATTCGCACGCTTTTGCGACCGTAACGACTTTAACGCCACTGTACGGCCAAGAACCAGATCGCGCGCTTTGACCACACGTCCGTGCGCCCCTGCGCCAAGCTCGGCTTCGAATTGGTATTTGCCCACACATTCTGCTGCTGCGCACATGCCGACTTTCCCCACCAACCAGAGCATCCAAAAGTATTGCCGCCGGGAGTATAGCGGCAGTTATTGCTTATTGGTAATATAAACGGGCGGGGCGTTTTAGATATTTCGATTTCCCAATTATAAGGACACGAAAATTCTTGTCTGATATTGAAAACAATAAAACATTTGAGCTTGATACGATTGATGAGTCCCTTCGGTCCCTGTCTGGGGAAACCGCGCTTGGCGCGACAATCCTTAGTCTCGGCGTTATCTGGCACCGTGACCTTGATCGTATCGGCGCTGTAGCGCCGTTGCGTTTTGATCATAACGGGCTTGCCGCACTCTCGCGGATTACCCCGGAATTTCGAGATACTGATGGCGTCGGCAAATCGCCGCTGCTCGACCAGCGGATTTCGCGAACCCCTGTGACAATCAAGAAATTGAGCGAGCGGACATTTGCGATAAAGCCGCCAGAAAAGCGCGTGAAACTGTGCGTCAATGGTCAGACAATTACAGAAGCCACAAAGTTTGACATGGATGAATTGGGCGATGAGATCATTATTGCCTTGTCCAATGCCGTCATTTTGTCTCTTTTCAATGCGCCGGCGCGTGGCTTTTCCAATGCAAGAAACTCACTGGGATTGCTTGGCGTCAGTAAAGCGATGTTTTCCACCAGAGACGCCATCGCCAGGGTCGCCAAATCCGATATTCCTGTTCTGATCCGCGGAGAGACAGGCGCCGGTAAAGAACTCGTCGCCCGCGCCATTCACCATGCAAGCGCCCGCGCCTCAAGAGAGCTGGTATCCGTGAACATGGCGGCGGTGGCGCCGACCCTTGCCGCCGCAGAGCTTTTTGGCGTCAAGAAAGGCGCGTTTACTGGCGCCGTGCAAGACAAATCCGGCTTGTTCGAACAGGCGGATAGAGGGTCTTTATTTCTCGACGAAATAGGCGATACGCCAAAAGAAGTTCAACCCATGCTTTTGCGAACGCTGGAGTTTGGAGAGATGCGCAGAGTAGGAAGCGACAGGACCAAGGTAATTGATGTACGCATTATAGCCGCAACAGATCGCTCCCTGGAACAGGGGGAAGGCGAGACATCTTTTAATC
This sequence comes from Pseudomonadota bacterium, assembly GCA_039819405.1. Lineage (GTDB taxonomy): Bacteria > Pseudomonadota > Alphaproteobacteria > Caulobacterales > Parvularculaceae > Hyphococcus. The sequence continues at coordinate 327,302 of JBCBSB010000004.1, forward strand.
AACCCCTGCTGCAAAGATTAAATGGGTTCTCAATCACCATTCCGCCCTTACGATCGCGACGCGTTGATATTGGAATTCTGGTTAGATCCTTTATAGAGCCCCTGGCTGGAGAGAATCAGCAAGATAGTTTACACATGATGCAGTTGAAGAACGTGGAGCGCTTGGCGTTACATAGTTGGTCAGGAAATGTAAGGGAACTACGGAATGTAACCCAGCAGATTTTACTTGGTCACCACGTATTGAGTCAGTTGAATGACAATAAAGAAGACAAACGGAGAGCAAGCCCTGGTTTATCGCCGCCAACAGGCTTCCACCCAAAGTACAAAAGCGCGGGCGAGATTACTGAGTCTGAGTTAATAGACGCTTTGAATAACACATGCTGGGTCATCAAGGACGCTGCCGCCAAACTGAATATTTCACGAACCGCTTTGTATGAAATAATGTCTAAATCTAAATCGATCAGAAGTATCGAAAATATTTCTGATGACGAATTGCGTGCAACCATTCAATCTGTACAGGGCGGACTCAATGAGTGGGCGAAGCATCTTTGCGTTGGCCGCGAGTCATTAAAAAGAAAAATACAAAAACTCAAAGCCCAGTGACGCGATATCAAGACAGGCCAGAGGAATGCCTTTGGGGGATGCCAGAACTTACTATGGAATTCTTCGAAGGCTCTGACGGTGTAAAGATACAACGCGACTTGAGCGCCAACATCCGGTCTTGCAATTCGCATTTCACTATCGTCTACAGCACCGCCCAAGACCGGGTCTTTGAACTTCTGAAATCGCTTACCCCTTCAGAGCTACAGGGCGGTTAAGTAATGGACAGGCCTTCTGTCTGTCAGAGAGGGATTCGAACCCCCGCGCGCCTCTGGCGCGCATAATTTAAAATCGAGGGTTCGGACAAAGCGCCCGCTGAAACGGTCCTGCTTATTTTGCTCGTTTGATGTTGGCGGACAGAGAGGGATTCGAACCCTCGAGACGGTTACCCGCCTACACGCTTTCCAAGCGTGCGCCTTCAGCCACTCGGCCACCTGTCCGGTTAGAAGCGCCGGACTATAGCTTGGCGGGCCCGCAGCGCAAGACCAAAGCGCGGCAACGTTTACAGCCCGGAAATCTGAACAATTGCACGATTGGGCGTGGCGCGTTATTCTGGGGCTGTAAGGGTTTTGTTAACCATGTGAGGGGGCCTTCGATGGCGGCGTTTCGTTTTATTGCTTGGGTTTTGGTTGCGCTTGCGATTGCGCTTTTGGGCGCGGACGGCGTTGCATCTCTTGAGTCAGGCGAGCCTGTGATGCGTTCGACCGCACAGATCCTGTCGCTGGTGGGCATCGATGGCGGCGCCATCGCGACGAACTCGCCGGGCGGCGTCAGCCAGGCGCTCAGCACGATCATGGGGCTGCCGCTGTGGGGCGTCATTGGCCTGATCGGCGTTGTTCTGACCTTAATCTTCCGGCCGATGGACTGAGCAGTTCACGATTTAGTTCGATACGCCATGGAGTGCGCCCGAATTGGCCATTCTTCGGCGATATTCAAAAACGCGCCATGACGTCTCCCAATAGAAACTGAGACGCAATATGCGCTATTTGTTCTTTATACTGTTTTTCTCTTTTCTCCTGGGAATTACAGTCGCTCTAAGCTCGCAACCGCGGGCCGACCGGCAATGGGACAAAGGGTTTTCACGTACGCCGCAGTTTATGGGAATTGGCGACGGCCAGTGGAGGCTGACGGATTTGCGCGCTTTTGCCTTCGATAAAGAAGGCGCCGCCAGCCAGACCTGGCGAACGACTGAGATCGACCTCGAAGCGCTAACTGAAGTGTGGTTTTTTATCGAGCCATTCGAGGCCTGGGGCGGCGCGGCGCACACGCTGTTAAGTTTCGTCTTTGACGGCGAGAATCCGCAAACGCTCAGCATTTCTGTAGAGGCGCGCCGGGAGGAAGGCGAGACCTATTCCGGCGTGCGCGGCCTGTTCAACGCCTATGAGCTGATCAATGTCTGGTCAACGGAGAAGGATATCCTAACACGCATCGCCGTCGGCCTTGATCATGACATCTACGCCTATCGCCTGAACGTCACGCCGGAACAGGCGCAAGCTATATTGCAGCACTTCATCCGCAGAACGAATGAACTTCATGAACGCCCGCGCTATTACAACACGCTCACTTCCAATTGCACCAATGAACTGGCCAAGGCGGTTAATGACGCCTTTCCCGGCGCGCTTCCCCGCCACTATGCTCACTGGCTTACGGGCTATTCCGGCCAGCGTCTCCACCAACTCGGATTCCTTGGAACTGAGGGCGCAGCTTTCGCTGATTTAAAACGCAACGCCAACGCCCACGACAGCATCCAGGCCCTCCGCGAAACGCCTGCAGATGTCTTTCCGCAGGCGTGGCGAGCGCACTTCGCGGATCAACGACAAAACGTTAACAAAACCCAACACGACGAATAGCAGGCGTCCGGCGACGAACTGATTTTAAAAAATCATCATTCGACAAAATGACAATCTAGCGCGGTGAGCGGGGCCTGACGCCTATTTCAATATCAATTCTTCGGTCCTATCTCCCGGGTAAGAAACGAGGAGAGAGTTCATGACCAAAGTTGTTACCGTACTGATGTCTGTTACTGTTATCGGCCTGGCGCTGGCGCCGGCTTACTACACCTACGCCGCGCTGGTTTAAGAGACGAATGCAGCGCATCGCTGAACGAACGCCTGATAATCTTCAGGCGTATCGATCCCGGCGGGCGCTGCGCTGACCATGCCGACGGCAATGGTTTCGCCCCTTTCAAGAATGCGCAGTTGCTCAAGACGTTCGACCGATTCCAGCGCTCCCGCGCGCCACGCCGCAAAGCGCTTAAGGTTATCGCGCGCAAAAGCATAGAGCCCGATATGAAGATAATATTGCTCCGGCGCTGCAATCGCACCGCTGGCGTCGCGCGGATAAGGGCATAAAGATCGCGTAAAATATCGCGCGCGGCGGACGCCCTCCCCCAATTTATCCCCTAATATTGCTTTCACGGCCGCCGGGTCTTCCGGCGAACCGGAGCCGGCATCCGCATGTTTATCAAAATGACAGGCAAGCGTCGCAGCGAAGCAATCTATGTCCGACGCCATGCGAACCAGCTTGTCGATATGCGCCGGCTCAATCTCGGGCTCATCCCCTTGCAGGTTGACGATGATATCGGCGTCAAACTCAGCGGCGGCCTCAGCGACACGGGCGCTGCCGGTCTCATGATCGCTTCTGGTCATTACCGCCTGGCCGCCAAAGGCGGCGACTGCATCCGCAATCCGCTGGTCGTCCGTGGCGACGATGACTTGTGACGCCGTATCGGCGCGCATCGCCCGTTCATAGGTATGCTGAATGAGCGGCTTTCCTGTCTGAGCAAGCAACGGCTTGCCAGGCAACCGCGTAGAAGCATACCGTGCGGGGATTATGACCGCCGCCTTCACGTCCTGGCTTTCCCGAGCAGCCTTGAAACAAGCAAGGCTGCGCCAAAGCCCGCAACGGCGCCCAACATGTTCGCGAGGCCATCGGCAATTTCAGGAGACCGAACGCCACCGAGGCCCTGCATTACTTCAAGGCTCGCGCCATAGGCGGCTAGCACAACCGGTGTCCATGACTGAGATGCAAAAGGAGATAGCCTCGCGCCAAAAGCCGAGACGCCAAGCGCGCCATAGGCGGAAAAATGCGCGACCTTATCGCTCAATCCCGCATCGCCAAGGAACATCGCCGCAAGCCATCTGGTCACGGCGAAGCCGGCTTTCGTGTCATCCGGATTGGGCGTCAGCGTCAGCCATGTCACAATGGCTAACAGCGCCACAAAGGCGGTGCGCGCCGCCGTCAGCGATGAGACAGTCAAGCGGCGTCCCCGGATTTTTCCGCCAGGGTCTCTTCCCAGCGCAAGGCGGTTTCAACAATAAAGTCGATATCATCATAGCGCGGGCGCCAATCGAGAACCGTGCGGATTGCGGCGTTGTCAGCAATCAATTGCGGCGGGTCGCCGGCCCGGCGCGGCGCCACTTCGTATGGCAACGGCGCGCCGCTGACACGCCGAAACGCTTCCAGCACTTCATAAACGGAGTAGCCCCGGCCATACCCGCAATTAAGCGTCGCAGATGGATTATCGCCGCGCAGATGTTTCAGCGCTTTGAGATGCGCGGCGGCCAGGTCAGTGACATGAACATAGTCCCGGATCGCGGCGCCATCGGGCGTCGCATAATCACCGCCGTAAATCTGAAACTTTTCCTGGCGCACACCCGCCGCAATCTGCGCAGCGGCTTTGATCAGATGCGTCGGCTTGCCAATTTCGCCCGCACGGCCTTTCGGGTCGGCGCCGGCGACGTTGAAATAGCGCAAGGTCACATAAGACAGATCATGAGCGCGTGCGGCATCAGCCAGGATGCGCTCGCTCATCGCCATGGATGCGCCATAGGGGGTAATCGCCTTTATCGGCGCCTGCTCCGAAATCGGCACCCGTTCCGGCGTTCCATAGACCGCTGCGGTCGACGAAAAAATAAATCGCTTCACCCCTGCCTCAACGCTGGCGCGAATGAGCTTCAGCGTATTCGCCGTATTGTTGGAATAATAATCCAGCGGATTTTTGATCGATTCGGTGACAAGGATTGATCCGGCGAAATGGATCACTTCCTGAATATCATGCTCGGCAATCACCGACCGCAATACCTGTTCGTCACCGGCATCGGCGATCACCAGCGGCGCCCCCTTCGGCACAAGCCACTCGACACCCGTGGAGAGATTATCGAGCGCAATCGCTTTTTCGCCAGCGTCAAGAAGCGCCAGCAGCATATGAGAGCCAATATAGCCGGCGGCGCCGGTAACGAGCACACCCATGTCGATCGGCCTCCTTTCTCTACCTTATAGCGCCCGCTATCATGATTGTGTTGCAGTTATTTAATAGCGCAATTACACGATGGCGTGTAGCGCGAACGCCTGGATGTTAACCATTTAAGCCGACTTATTTTGGATACTGGCGCGATGTTGGGAAAACTCTTTCAAAAGAAAGATAACGCCGAAGCGCCCGCTGGTAAGCGGATCTACGCCATCGGCGACATCCACGGCTGCCTGGAAGAGCTGAATACCCTCCTGGAGAAAATTCAGGACGACAACAACGCGGCAAATTTGGCCGCCCCGGTTTTTGAGACGAACGAGAGCAACCATAGCCAACGGACGCCTCGTTTGATCTTTCTTGGCGACTATGTGGATCGCGGACCCGACAGTCGCGGCGTCATAGAGCGCCTGACCACAGTCAAAAAGTATGCGCCCGACACTGTTTTCCTGAAAGGCAATCACGAAGCCTTGATGCTGGATTACCTAAGCAACCCTCACGAAACGGAACACTGGTTAGACTGGGGTGGCGAAGAGACTTTGAAAAGCTATGGAGTCTCGCCTGTTATCGGGCGCACGAATGAGGACCTCGCCGCAACACTGAAAGGCAATTTACCGGAGAACCATGCGTCTTTCCTGCAGTCGCTCGACCTGATGCACCTTGAGGGCGACTATCTGTTCGTTCACGCGGGACTGCGCCCGGGCGTCGCCTTGAATGATCAGCAGGAAGAAGACCTTCTATGGGTTCGGAAGAAATTTCAAAAAATGAACGCCAGCGACCGCCCCGAACAGGTCATCGTCCACGGACATCAGCCGGTTGAAAAACCGCTAGACGCCGGATGGCGCATTGATGTGGACACCGGCGCGTGCTGGAGCGGCCGACTTACCGCTGTCGTCCTCGAAGGAACAAGCCGGCGGTTTTTGTCAACTTGAAAGCTTAGGCCGACTGCGCGTGATCGGCGTTTTCCGCAATCAAGCGCGGACCGCCCGTTGCGGACAGGATTGCGCGCAACGTCTCTGCGCCGCCCGGCCCATCGCCATTGCCCAGCGCCTTGCCATATTCGCCGGCAAAATTTGACGCTGTGATAATATGTGGCGCCGGCGTCACAAAAATCATTCTGGCGCCAAGCAGGATCGTCTCCCGCCAGCGCTCCAGCATTTCGCGCTTGTATCGTGTTGGCGCAATCAGGTAGCTCGGCTCCGCCGAACGGCTTTCCGTTTCGCTGATGACCCGCGGCCCGCCCTCGCCGAGCGTTTTCATGCTACGTGAGGCCGCAGTGTCAACTGCGGCGGTCACAACCTTCGCCGCCGGTCCCGCCCAACGCAGCAAGGCTTCCGCTTGGGCGTCAGCGCCCAGCAAGTGAACGCTCTCTCCACGTTCGGCGATATCCTCGAGCATCGACAGGAAATTACGGCGGATGCTCTCGGTACGCTGATCAAATGACTGGTAAGGTTGAATCGCCCGCATCGCGAGCGCATTTTCTTCGTCCCATAGCCGCGCTAACCGCTCAAACCATGGATCGAAATCAAACTCGTCGTTTTCTTCATGCGTGATAAACACGCGGATTGAACCGCCTTCTTTCGAAGTCAACGCGCCCTTGAATATTTTGAGGCCCGCTTCGCGGACCAGCCATTCAATGACCGAGAGCGAATAGACCGCAGCGACGCCGGATTGCAACGCTTCAAGGCTATTGCGTGTCAGAACATGCGGCGAATATAGCGTTTCAAGCGCGAAAACCCCATCATCCGTCAGGAGCGACTTGACCCGCGCCAGCATTTGGCGCGGGTCGTCCGTATGCTCAAGAACAGAGACCGCCGTGATGATATCAAACTTCTTTTCGCCAAATGCCTGATCCAGTTCCCTGGACGGGAAGCTTGCTTTCGCAGTCCATGCCCAGTCGCCGATTTCATCCACATGGTCGGCGGGATCGACGCCAAAGCGCTCCACCCATCGAGGGTAATAGGAAAGAAGCGTGCCGTCATTGCAGCCAATATCAAGGGCGGAACAATCACGTCCCGAGATCAACTCCAGCGCCTCAGTAGCAACAGCGCGCAATTGATCGCGCGTCGTACTATGGCGGCTTGAGGGTTCAACGACGGTTGCGTCGCTTTCAACGGCGGATTGCAGCAATCCGCAGGCGCGGGCGTCGCGCGAAGGATCGCATAACAGATATTCGACCGTTTCCTTGCCGCTGCGCCATAACCGGCGCGGCGCCGCGCCAAGCGATATTGTAAAGGCGGGGCTCAGCACCTTTGACCCGCAGGCCCTGCAATTCGTTACTTTTTTCACCGTTGCGCCGCCTTTGTTCTTTAACCTGTGCGTGACGCGAAAAACGTCGCAGCATGATGTAAAGACAGCGTAAACACCGTGAGATTACTGGGTTTCTATACGCTCCGCTTACGTCTCTTAATGAAACGTTGACGAATAAAAGTGTAAAAATAAGCGGCAGGCCCGCTGCAAAACAGTAACGATGATTAACAGTATATAACTGAGCTACGCCGACAAGCGGTCAATCAGCCGTTTCATGAATGCCGTCCCCGCTTCAACCTGCTCCAGCGTAATGAATTCATTCGGCTGATGCGCCTGGTCAATCGAGCCCGGCCCACAGATCACCGTGGAAAAACCCGCTTCCTGAAATTGCCCCGCCTCCGCTGCATAAGCGACAACGTCTGTGCTGTTATGGCCCGTGATGGCTTTGACGAGATCAGCGGCGGGATTGTCGTCATGCGGCGCGAGCGACGGCGCATTGGTCATCTGCTCGATTTTAATACGGCACTCGGATGACTTGGCGCGCATTTCCGCCTCAATACCGCGCGCATAATCAGTAAACTCTTCGATAATGTCTTCGCGGCTGTCGCCAGGGATGACGCGCAAATCCCAGTCAAACGTCGCCTCCGCCGCCATGATGTTCAGCTGCGTGCCGCCATGAACAACATTGACCGTCATCGTTGAGTAAGGCGGGTCAAAGGGCGACGTCTCGTCGGCGGCGCGAGCGCGGGCGCCGCGCATATCAGAAATCTTGGCGATCAAGCGCGCGGCGGCCTCAACGGCGGAAACGCCGCGGTCGGTCTGACTTGAATGGGTCGTATAGCCTTTCACGTGAACACGGAAAGAGGAAATGCCCTTGTGTCCATTGATGACTTTCATATTGGTGGGCTCGCCAACGATCACCGCGGAAGGCGCGGGAACCTTGCCGGCGATTTCCGCAATCATGCGCGGTGCGCCAATGCACCCAATCTCTTCGTCATAGGACAGCGCAAAAATCAGCGGCCGCTTCAAACCGGCGCGCAGCATCTCGGGCACAAGCGAAAGCCCGATCGCGGAAAAGCTTTTCATATCCGCAACGCCGCGACCGTAAAGCTTGCCGTCTTTTTCCGTCACTCGCCACGGATCGGTGTCCCAGTTCTGACCGTCTATGGGCACCACATCCGTATGGCCGGAAAGGACCACGCCACCTTCGATATTGGGACCAACAAGCGCATAGAGATTTGATTTGGTCTGATCGTCATTTTCAACGCGGAAGGTCTCGACGCCATGCTCGCCAAGATACGCCTCGACATCCTCAATCAGGGCGAGGTTTGACTTTGACGAGGTCGTGTCAAAAGCGACGAGCCGCGAGATCCATTCAAGTTGAGAGGCCAGTTTAGTCATAGCGCCAGCCTTCCATAGAATGGTCGCCGATAGCAAGCAGCGCGGACAGCGTTATTGTTCAAGCCTTTGCGCAATAAGCGCGCCAATCGTACGGCTGTTTTCATGAGCGCTGCGCGCGAGATGTTCAGCGACGCAGCGCGCATCCGCTTCCGGAAAGTTCTGATGCAGTTTTGATATTGCTTCTATACGCAAGATTTCAATCTCGAAAGCGCAAAGCTTGGGCCGAAGGCGCTCAACATATTCATCAGTGACGTTTTTCATCGACCAGTCAGGCTTGTCAGAAACGCCCTGAAACCGCGCCTCCGCAACCGCTGCAAGATCGTCAATCAGGCGCTCAAAAAATTCGCGGTCGTCCCGAACGCGCACGCGACCCCAGACGTGAACAGCCGTATAGTCCCATGTCGCGCCGCGATCCGACGCGGTGCGCCAGTTCGGAGAAACATAGCTGTCCGGTCCGGAGAACGCGATAAGCGCTTCGGCGCCGTTCAGCGAACGGCATTGCGGATTGTGCGCATTCATATGCGCGCGCAGACGGCAGACGCCCCCAGCATCAACATCGAGGGCAAACGGAATCCGCGTCACCTGCTGCGCGCCTGTTTCACTAGTGAAGAAATGCGCGAACGGAAAGGCGCGGATCAAACCCTCGATCTTTGCAGGGTCGTGCTCCTGATGCGGACGCGGCGGGTAGGCCATCGAAAACCCTGCTCAGCTTGCGAGTGAAAACGGTTCCAGACCGGAAAGATGCATAGCCGTTTCGTGGGTTGGAACAGCGCGCGGCGAAACGCCCGCCACTGCTTTGGCGAAGGCGGCGATATGCGCCGGGGTCGTGCCGCAGCATCCGCCGACAATGTTCAAAAGACCGCTTTGCGCCCACTCCGCCATGTGTTTCGTCATGGACTCCGGCGTTTCATCATAGTCGCCAAACGCGTTGGGCAGGCCCGCATTGGGGTAAGCGGAAAGATAGCAGTCAGCAACGCGCGCAATATCCGCAACGTAAGGGCGCATCAGATCCGGCCCGAGCGCGCAGTTGATCCCAACCGAAAGCGGCTTGGCGTGACGCACCGCATTCCAGAAGGCTTCCGGCGTTTGCCCCGAAAGCGTCCGGCCCGACTGGTCGGTAATCGTGACCGAAATCATCAAGGGAACTTCAAACCCAAGCTCCTCGAATAATTCCTGGACGCCGAAGATCGCCGCTTTTGCATTCAACGTATCAAAGATCGTTTCAATCAGGAGCGTGTCGGCGCCGCCCTCGATCAAACCGCGCGCCGCCTCGCCATAAGCCTTCGCAAGCGTATCAAAATCCGTGTTGCGCTTACCGGGATCGTTGACGTCGGGAGAGATCGACGCGGTGCGATTGGTCGGACCGATGGCGCCGGCGACAAAGCGTGGACGGCCATCGCTTGACGCTTCATCCGCCGCGGCGCGCGCAAGCTTTGCGCCTTCCACATTCAATTCATAGGCGAGGTCTTCCATCCCATAATCTGATTGCGCAATGGTGGTTGCAGAAAACGTATTGGTCTCGACCATATCAGCGCCGGCGGCGAAATAGGCGTCATGCATTTCATGCACGATTTCCGGCCTGGAAAGTGTGAGAATGTCATTGTTGCCTTTGATGTCGCTTTGCCAGTCGGCGAAGCGTTCGCCGCGATAGCCCGCCTCGTCCAGTTCATAGCCCTGAATGAAGGTGCCTGCCGCGCCATCAAGCACGATGATGCGTTTTTCTAAAGCGTCTTTCAGCGCCGCTATCCGGGCTGGTCTTTCCATTTTGGAATCAGTCATTTTTGTCCTCACGGGAACATATAAAGATATCTTTATATGTTTGGCAAGCGAAAAATATCATCTGCAGCGGTAGTCACGCTCACGCGAGCGGGCTTTCCATTACGCCACCTGCGCCTATCTGCGCACACAACAGATAACGGAGGGCCGCAATGATCGACCTTTACACCTGGACAACACCGAACGGGCGCAAGATTTCCATCATGCTCGAGGAGTTGGGCCTGCCTTATGAGGTCCACCCGGTGAATATCGGTAAGGATGAGCAATTCGCGCCGGACTTTCTGAAAATCTCGCCGAACAACAAGATCCCGGCGATTGTCGACCGGGAAACTGGCGTTTCGGTATTCGAATCCGGCGCCATTTTGATCTATCTCGCAGAAAAAACCGGATCGCCATTATTGCCAACGGATGTCGCGCAACGCTCGAAAACAATTGAATGGCTGATGTTCCAGATGGGCGGCGTCGGCCCAATGTTCGGCCAGTTTTATCATTTCGCCAGTTCATCGCGCGAGTCGATTCCTTATGCGGTGACGCGCTATCGCGATGAATCAAAACGCCTGCTCGGCGTCATGAACAAGCGACTGGCGCAAACGGACTATCTCGCGGGCGATTATTCCATTGCCGACATCGCGACCTATCCATGGGTGAAAGCGTTGTCGTCGCGATTTGAAGAATTTGTACTTACTGACAACGATATCAGTTCTGTCGGCGCCTGGCTGAAGCGGGTTGGCGCGCGTGACACCGTTAAAAAGGGGATGGAGGTCCCCGCCGTTTAGGCCGGAACCTCCATCAATACGCTTTAAACTCGTCAGCCTTTAAGCGGCCTTACGACGTTTTACCGTCTTGCGCTTCGCGGTTGTCTTGCGAGCCGCAGGCTTTTTCGCCGTCTTCTTAGCGACTGTTTTTCTTGCTGTTTTCTTTGCAGCGGTTTTCTTCTTGGCCGTCTTCTTCTTCACGGCTTTGCGTTTCGCCGCCGGCGTTTTCTTGACCTTCAAAGAGGTCTTCTTCGCCGCTGTTCTGCGAACAGTCTTTTTCTTTGCAGTCGTCTTCCTGGCGGTGCGTTTTGCTTTTACCGCCGTCTTTCTTTTGGCTGTAGATTTTGCAGCCTTTTTCGTCGCTTTTCTCATTTTGAGGCTTCCCCTGAAATACTGACACAGCGCCAGCACATCGCCGTTAAGACGTCATGGTTAACGAACATTAAACGCACGCCGACGAACAGCGCGCTCATATTGCACTGAACGGGTCGTCTCAACACGGATGGTCTGAAAAGAAAACACCCTCCGCCGATCCGACGAAGGGTGTTCAGAGAAAGCTGTCGGGGCTTATTTTACGTCAAGCAACTCGACTTCAAAAATCAGCGCCTCGTTCGGACCAATCGGACCGCCGGGCGTGCCGCGCACGCCATAAGCAAGATCCGGCGGAATGAAGAAACGGAACTTGTCGCCTTCGCTCATCAACTGCACGCCTTCGGTCCAGCCAGGAATAACGCCGCCGAGAGGAAATTCGATCGGCTCGCCGCGGGCGTAAGAAGAATCGAATTCCGTCCCGTTGATCAGTGTGCCGGCGTAGTGAACTTTCACCGTGTTGGCCGCCGTGGGCGACGCGCCATCGCCGCCGCCTTCGGAAATCACTTCATATTGAAGGCCGGACTCCGTTGTCTTCACGCCCTCTTTCGTCCCATTTTTGCTCAAGAACTCATTCGAAGCGGCGAGATTGGTTTCAGGATTTTGCACTTTTATCAGCTCCACATCAAAAATTAGCGCCTCATTTGGTCCGATAACCGGGCCAGAACCGCGGTCGCGATAGGCCAGATCCGGCGGCACGAAAAAGCGGAACTTATCGCCTTCGCTCATCAACTGCACGCCTTCGGTCCAGCCGGGAATAACCTGATTAAGGCGGAAGGTCGCGGCGGCGCCGCGGGCGCGTGAAGAATCAAATTCAACGCCGTCTTTCAGCGTGCCCACATAATGGACGACCACCTGATCGGTCGAAACAGGCGTCGCGCCGCTCGCCGGTCCTTCCTCGAGCACCATATACTGCAGGCCGCTGTTGGTGACCGTAACACCGTCGCGATCCGCATTCTCAGTCAGGAAAGCCTTGGAAGCGGCAAGGTTTTCAGACGCCAGCTTGTCAAACTCGGCGCGCAGTTCGGTTTGCGTCTGCGACGCCTCGGCGCTTTCTTCAAGAGGCGGGTCTGGTTGTTCTTCCGGTTCCCCCGGTTCGGGACGCCCGCAGGCTGCGACAAGCACAAGCGCTGCAACGGGCGCAAAACGAAACATGCGCAAAAAATCTCTCCTCAATTTCGAAAACAAATCAGCTTCAGCTTTTGCGGAACCTAGCGCAATCGCAATCCGGTTCCAATTCAGCAGGGAAAATCAGTTCCCTACCGTTTCGTCATGGAGTTAAGACTGCCCGGATGACATCGCCCGCAGCGCGTCTTCGCTCCAAAACTCCATCTGGGCAGCGCTTGGCAAGTCTTTCATGCGCGCCAACAATGGCGACAACGCCGTCTTTTTAGGGTTGTAAATACTCTTTATAATCAGTGTGTTAAGCGCACCCACGGCTAACCGCCGAGCCGCCTTTCAAACGCCGGCCGCAAGCGCGCGCAAATTCCGGCTTTACAACCGGCGCCGTGTTTCTTATGTGGCGCTTTCCGCCAATCCCATGGGACCTCTCCGCAAGATTGGCGCTTGGTTGAAGCTGCTTATGCGAGGTTCCATGAGATGGAAAGGCACTTTTCAGCGCTCGCGCTGATCCTGGCGTCCTCACCCGACTTGCCTGTTCATTGCATCAGACCGCACGCCGCGAAGAAAGCGGCGGACTGGTTCGTGCGCCGTTTTCCCGGCGATATTCTTTATGCGCTGAAAGCGAACCCGACACCCGCTATTGTGGACGCCGTCTATGCCGCCGGCGTGCGCAGCTTTGACGTCGCCTCCATGCCGGAAATTGAATTCATCGCGCATCGCTATGACAACGCGCGGCTGGCCTTCATGCATCCAGTGAAAGCCCGTTCGGCGATCCGGCGGGCATATTACGAATTCGGCGTGCGAATTTTCGCAATCGATTCCACAGCGGAGCTGTCCAAGATTCTGGAAGAGACCGGCGGCGCTAAAGACCTGCGCCTGATTGTTCGGCTCGCCGTCTCATCGGATTACGCGCAACACAAGCTTGCCGGAAAATTCGGCGCTGCTGGCGCTGAAGCTGTGATGTTGCTTCGTGAAGCGCGCGCCGTCACCGACGAGCTCGGCGTTTCATTTCATGTTGGCTCGCAATGCATGAGGCCCGAAGCATGGCGCTCGGCGATGGCGGCGACTAACAGCCTTATTCGCCAGGCCGGCGTCACCATTGATATTGTCGACGTTGGAGGCGGGTTTCCCGCAGCCTATCCGGGCCTCACGCCGCCACCGCTTGAACACTATATCGCAGAAATTGAAGCCTCTTTCGAGGATATGCCTGTTCTTGAAAACGCTGACCTGTGGTGCGAACCTGGCAGGGCGTTATGTGCGGAAGCAGGCAGTCACATCATGCGCGTTGAACTGCGCAAGGGTGATGCGCTTTACATCAATGACGGCGCTTATGGCGCCCTGTTTGACGCCGCCCATGGAGGCCTCGTCTATCCGGCGAAACTGTTGAGCGCGCCGGACCGCCCAAGCCGGCCCTTACGCCCGTTCAGATTGTTTGGTCCGACCTGCGACGCAATCGACGTTATGGAAGGACCGTACCTGCTGCCTGCCGATGTGAGCGAGGGCGATTATCTCGAGTTTGGCCTCACCGGCGCTTATGGCGGCGCGCTTGCGACCAAGTTTAACGGATTTGGCGACTATATCGACGCGATTGTCGATGATGCGCCAATGATGTCGATGTATGGCGGCGTTCAAAAACAAGCCGCAAATGACACCGCCGCAGAAATCTCAGCGAAGAGTCAAACCGACCTTCTCTAAAAGGACAAAGAAATGAGCGCTTCCCCAACCGAAAACCGCAAGGCGGAATTGCTTGCGAGCCCCGTCGAGCATTTCGATATCACTGAGTTCGATGCGCGCCCGGTGATCGACGCCTGGGAAAAGATGTCATTTACGTCGCGCGATGCGGCCCGCGCGGCGCGCATTCTCACCATGGCGCTTGAAGATAAAGACTGTTCCATTTTCCTCACACTCGCGGGGTCAACCTCTGCGGGCGGATGCATGCATGTCTGGCGCGACATGGTGAAGAACAACATGGTCGACGCGATCGTCGCCACCGGCGCATCCATTGTCGATATGGACTTCTTCGAAGCGCTTGGATTCCAACACTATCAGGCGCGTGAAATTCCTGATGATCGCGAATTGCGCGATCTTTATATCGACCGCATCTATGACACCTATATCGATGAGGAAGAGCTTCAGGCCTGTGATCACGCGATTTTTGAAATCGCGGAAAGCCTGCCGGAAAAACCAACGTCATCGCGCGAGTTTATTCACGCCATGGGCAAATGGCTGAGCGAGGGCAACGCCAAAAAAAGCGGTTCCCTGATCGAGGAAGCCTATAAGGCGGGCGTTCCGATTTTCTGTCCGGCGTTCACCGACTCCTCCGCCGGGTTCGGCCTTGTGAAGCACCAGGTTGAGCGCATGAAAGCTGGAAAACCATATCTTTCCATCGATTCCATCGCGGACTTTCGCGAGGTAACGCAAATTAAGATCGAAGCCGGCGCATCGGGACTGTTTATGATCGGCGGCGGCGTGCCGAAGAACTTTGTTCAGGACACTGTGGTTTGCGCTGAAATCCTCGGGCATGACGATGTGGAGATGCATAAATATGCGATCCAGATCACTGTCGCCGATGTTCGCGACGGGGCGTGCTCATCATCAACCCTGAAAGAAGCGTGTTCCTGGGGCAAGGTCGATGTCGCACTGGAGCAAATGGTCTTTGCCGAAGCGACGACGGTAGCCCCGCTGATCGTGTCGGACGCTTACCATCGCGGCGCCTGGAAAACGCGTGATCGGCAAAACTGGTCGAAACTTTTTGTTAACGCCGGCTAACAAGGCAATACCGCAAACGGATCAGGGGAAAATTTATCGCATCTGTCTGCCGTCTCGTTAAAAGTTTCACGACCCGATTAACGCGATATTTTCTATGCTCGCGCATTTTCCCATCACTGTAGCAGAACGCGCATTGCGTATGGGGAGACGATAGCAAGGTCATGCCGGTCATAGCACGACGCACGGGCGACGCCATAAGCGTTCGCGGAAAAAAACGCATTGCATCATTAAGTCAGTATCCGACATTAGATACTTTTCGCAATCCGTTGACACGCGGCGTTGCGCGCCACTTTGCGCACGAAAACTGGATCAAAGCGCTCGAGGAAGTCGACTTTGACTACAGGCTGTCGGACACGGAAATTGAAGGCGTTCCATGCGTTCATTATGAAACCGGCGCTCACGATCATCAAAGCCCGCTTATCTTCTATATTCATGGCGGCGGATTTGTGTGCGGATCACCGCGCGTAAATGCGGCAACGGTATTGCCAGTCTGTCACCTTGCAGATTGTAACGGGATCGGCGTCGATTACTCCCTATTGCCGGAAGCTGAGTTTCCAACCCAGATCAACGAAGTCGATCGGGTCTATCAATCGCTTCGCGCGCGCGACCCTGACCGTAACATTGTTGTGCTTGCCGATTCCGCCGGCGCAACATTGGCGCTTTCCGCCATGATGCGCTGGCGCAATGACGGCGTGCCCTCGCCCGAGGGCGCAGTGTTAATTTCGCCCTTGCTCGACGGGGCGGCCGCCAGCGACACGCATATCACAGCTGACGGTCACGACCCGCTGATCCGCTCAATGAATGGTAAGACCATCAAAAAGCTATTTCGTTGCTATGCGCCGCAACACAAGCCGGACGACCCGACCGTATCGCCAATCTATGGCGACTTTAAATGGATGCCGCCATTGTTAATCCATGTGGGGACGCGCGAGGTCCTGCTCGGCGATGCAGCGCGTCTTGCGCAGAAATCGCTCAATGCCGGCGTTGAAACAACGCTGCGCGTTTTCGATGGCATGTTTCACCTGTTTCACATGCATTGGCGTCTTGATGAGGCCAAGTCCGCACATGCCGATATCGCCGCATTTGTGAAGGGTTTGGCGCGCGAGTAGTCAAGCCGTCCGTTCCCCCTGCAGTTGAAGTTTAACCTGAACCCATATTCGCGCTGGGCAATATCAAATATTCCTCTAAAGTCACCCCGGTTCTCAGGAACGTCGTGTTGAGTTGAGTATGTGGTGGCGGGGCAATGTCTGGCGCCGAAGCAAACAATAACAAGGTCTCCGGCAGACCTCATGAATGGTTGACGCGCGAAGAAAAAGAACGCGTGACCGAAAGATCGACGGTTGAGGCTTATCGGGGGCTCGCCGTTCATTACGCCTTTTACCTTTTTACCCTATTCGGTGCGCTGGCGCCCATTCCACTTTTCGCCAGTATTTTCTTCGCTATACTGAACGGTCTTGCAATTGGCCTGTTGTTCATTATCGGTCATGATTGCATCCACAACGCCTACGCACCTGGACGACGGACAAATCAGGTGATGGCGAGACTTGCGTTTGTCCCTTGCGCGCATTCGGCAAGCCAGTGGGAGGTTGTTCACAACCGCAATCATCACGGCAAGACAAATTTTAAACCGGTTGATTATGTATGGGCGCCGCTCAGTAAGACGGAATATGATGCGGCGTCACCGGCGCGCCGCCTGCTGGAGCGGTTTTATCGCAGCGCCTGGGGGCCGCTTGCTTATTATTATGTAGAATTCTGGCTTCGCCGCCTGATTGCGCCAGTGGCGCAGGAGATGCGTTTGCAATGGCGACGGCATTTGCCGGATTCGATCTTTATAATTGCTATGCTGATGATATCCATCACTGCAATTGTTTTTTTTAGCGCATGGATTAATCCTGACCGGACATTGATGATGGCTTTTGTTATCGGGTGGCTGCTGCCATTTTCTGTCTGGAATTATCTCGTGGCGGTCAGCGTATATCTGCATCACATTCATCCACGAATTCACTGGTTTGACGATGCAAACGAATGGTCATTCTATCGTGGCTCTATCGCCGGGGCCACCGATGTGGAATTACCGCTTAGCTGGAGCGAATTATATAGCGCGGTCATGCGCCATACCGCCCATCATGCTTTACCATCCGTTCCCATTTACAGGCTTGACGGCGCCCAGGAAATGCTCGCCCGTCATTACGGGGACGATGTGGTAAGGTACAAGTTTTCGATTCAGCAATACGCCAAAATCCTCCGCGCCTGTAAGCTCTATGACTTTGATCGTCATTGCTGGACTGATTTTGACGGACAGCCCACCGGGCCGATGCTTCGGCCCCTAACGCCGCATGATGCTCAACTGTCGCAAGAGTCTCGCATGCGAAGCGCATAACGCCGGTAGAGCGCACAGATAATGACATAGAATAGCGCCGCCTCGAAAGCGCGATTCAAAAATGCATGGATCCAGAAAACAGTCGATTGAGATATGATCGAGTATAAATGATAGACAACCAGAGTCGCATGAATAAAAAATAGCGGTACTGGAAACCAATGGCGGCGCGACATCTGAAAAAAGGCGCATGCCAGACACAGATCCACCAGTGCGAATGCGACCGCGCGTTCGGCGCCGTCAAAAAGTATCCACAATTGCAGGGAAAAGCCCCAGCTTATCGCCAGCAGCCGAGCGGCCGCCGCCAGCTGCGGCGACCGTATATTATGTGCAATGACAAGTCCGCCGGTGACGGCGGAGGCGTAAAAGGCGAGAACTATCCAATACCAAGCAGTGATGCGACCACCGACGGCGGGTCGCCCTTCGGCAGACCCCCTGTTGCCTTATGCACTCTCGCGCCAACTTCCAGCGCTTTCGCATTCATGACTTCATGCGCATTACCGGTCACTTCGGCGAGGTGCATCAGCGCCGCCTGCATTTCCGCGTAAGCTTCGGTCCCTACCGATGCATGAAGTTTGCCATCAGCAGCCTTCGCCGCTGCTGCGGCGACGGCCAGAGTCGCGGCAAGGCCCGCAATTTGCTTCTCAAAACGCAACAGCACCAGTTGTTCTTTACGAATGTCGTTATTCATGAGTTGTCCTTTATATCGTAAAAATAGTATTTCTATAAAGATACAACTATAACGTGTATTTATATTTGCGCCAGTCGCAATTCGCCTGATGAGGAAAATCTTGGACCGCGACCACAATGGAGATGAGGAGTTCTATGCCGCCCGTATCGGGCGCAATATGTGGCGGATCGCAAAACGGCGCGCTCTTGAGAGCCAACGACGCCCGCTCGCGAAGCCCGAAACGGCGGTCTCCACTATGGCGTCTGATAATAGAGTTGTGTCGCCAGTTCAGCGCCGCGATCGAGACAAGACGACGGCAAACGACCCGAACACTCTCGCAGAATTTCTTCAAGTACTGGCCGCAGAGCTTGCCGGAGACGATCAGGACCCTGGCGACTCGTAACCGTCGACAACGCGATGTATGTGTTCACCACGGCTTCAGCGCCCACTTCCGCTGCATCCTGCGGCGGGTTTTGCTGATGATTCGGCAATAAATGGTTAATCACCACCGCAAGCACGATTTTGAGTCGCGCCTGATCCACAGGCGGCGCATCGGCGCTGATATTCATAGCGACAACTTCGCCTTGTTGACGGCTGCGTTTATAAAGCGCTTCAAACGCAACAGCGCTTCCTGTCGCCTCAACGATACGCCGCGCCAGCGCCGGTTTCGGCGCCTGACGGCCCATGATGATGCGATAGAGAGTCTGGCGTGAAGCGCCAACTCGCCGCGCGAAATCCTGAATTGGTTCGTCAACTTCCTGGAGATATTGTTTCAGCGGATGCATGCTGACGTTTCTTCGTGCCTCGCGATGCCTCAAGATCATTAAAATAACAGCGACTTTCGCAACAACCTCTTAAAAACCTTCCTTAACCAAACGCATTGCGAGAGCGTGCCCGGCGCTGTAAACGACGCGCTATGGCTGCGCTGCTTTTGTCTCTTTCCGGTACAAAACTGACGTTTGGGGGCGCGCCGCTATTCAGCGGCGCCAATCTGGACGTCGCCAAAGGCGCACGCATAGCGCTCGTAGGACGAAATGGTTCCGGCAAGTCCACCCTGTTGAAAATCGCCGCCGGCGTTATTGAGGCCGATGGCGGCGAAAGGTTTGTGCATCCTGGCATCACAGTGCGCTATCTGCCGCAGGAACCGGATTTTTCAGGCTTCGACACGGCGGAAGATTATATCGCCGCCGCACTTGATCATCACACGGATGCTCATGCTATTTCTGTTTTGACAGACGCCTTGCAAATTCCGAAATCGCTGAATCTGCAAAACTGCTCCGGCGGCGAAGCGCGCCGCGTCGCTATCGCGGCGAGCCTGATCTCAAAACCGGACATTCTGCTTCTCGATGAACCGACAAACCATCTCGACCTCACCGCCATCACCTGGCTGGAACAGCATTTGAAAACCATGCGATCCGCCATTGTGCTGATCAGTCACGACCGCCGCTTCCTTGAAACGCTTACGACCTCCACCGTCTGGATCGACCGTGGGGAGACCCGCATGCTTGATCAAGGGTTCGCGCATTTCGAGACCTGGCGCGACAAGGTGCTGGAAGAAGAAGCCGACGCCTTCCACAAACTCGGCCGTAAAATCGTCGCCGAGGAACACTGGATGCGTTACGGCGTCACCGCACGACGCAAACGAAACATGCGCCGAGTTGGAGAGTTGCAGGCGTTGCGCAAAAAACTGCGGGAAGACCGCCGCCCAGACAGCGCGGTGAAATTTTCCGCCTCCAGCGTTAGAGATTCGGGCAAACAGGTCATCGTCGCGGAAAATATCTCCAAGTCTTTTGGTGATAAAAAAGTTGTCGATGACTTCTCGATCGAAATCGGGCGCAAAGACCGCGTCGGCATCGTCGGCCCAAACGGGGCCGGCAAAACAACGCTCATCAATCTTCTTATCGGCGCGCTTGCGCCTGACAGCGGCGCCCTCAAGCTCGGAACCAATCTTGATATCGTTTCACTGAGTCAACGACGCGACAGCCTAAAATCGGAAATGCGCCTTGCGGACGCCATTACCGACGAACGCGGTGACTGGGTGACGATTGGCGAGGCGAAAAAACATGTCGCCAGCTATCTGCAGGACTTTCTTTTCGCGCCGGAACAATGGCGTGCGCCGGTACAATCCCTGTCAGGCGGGGAACGCGGCCGCCTCGCGCTGGCCGCGGCGCTTGCAAAACCATCGAACCTCCTCGTACTCGACGAACCGACAAACGATCTCGACCTTGAAACGCTAGACCTCCTCGAAGATATGCTCGCGTCTTACCAGGGCACATTACTGCTTGTCAGCCACGACCGAAGTTTCGTCGATCGCATCGTCACATCCGTTGTTACAACCGATCCGGATCAACCCGGCAAATGGCGCCGCTATGCGGGCGGTTACGATGACATGGTGGCGCAGCGCGGCTGCGCGCCTGGCGCCGAAATGAGAGTGACGGAAAAGACGGGAAAAGTCCGAAAGAGCACGCCAGGCAAACCGAAACCCAGCGCGCCAAAATCCAAGCTCAGCTATAAAGAAAAATACGCGCTCGAAACTTTGCCAGACGAAATCAGCGCATTGGAAGAACAGATCGGGCAACATAAAGAAACACTTGACGACCCCGGTCTGTTCGACCGTGATCCAAAGCGCTTTAATGAAACGGCAAGATCGCTTGAACAGGCGGAGGAAAAGTTGCGCGCTTGCGAAGACGCGTGGCTGGAGCTCACCATCAAACAGGAAACGCTGGAGGGCGCATAAACGCGCGCCCCTGCCCAGCATGCCTTGAAGGCGTTTGATTTGTTCCTTTTACAGACGACGTTGGGGCGGAGAAATTAAGCCGCCTGTTCGATCAGGTCCCATTTATTGCCGTAAAGATCTTTAAAGACGACGACCTTGCCGTAGTTTTCCGCCCTTGGCGTTTCGCAAAACCGCACGCCCTTTTCTTTAAGGCGGTCGAACGTTTCGTCGAAATCTCTCGTATGGAGAAAAAAGCCAACGCGGCCGCCAAGTTGTGCGCCCAGCGCGTCGCGCTGTTCCAACGTCGCGGCTCTTGCAAGTAAAATCCGCGCGCCTGATTGATCGCTGGAAGGCGAAACCACAACCCATCGTTTGTCGTCAGAGACGGGCGTATCTTCAATCAACGTAAACCCGAGCACGCTGCAAAAGTAGTCTATGGCCTCATCGTAATCGGCCACCAGCAGAGTTACGAGGAAGAGTTGCATTGGCGTGATCCTGAAAACGTCACATCCATATAAGCCTGAGTCGCCGGGCGCATTCCACTCCACGCAGAAAGCAAAACAGACTTGCCTTATTCGTCATCGGTTCTTTTATAGCCTGACACATGAGACGCAACGGCGCGCCAGACGCCATCTTCCTTGATCAGGACGTTGCTTGATTTGTAAGTATAGCTTTCAGCCATCCCCGTTCCATCGACGATGGCGACGCCATTGTCATAAATATCCAGCCGCTCAATGCGATATTCGAATGTTCCCGGATTCCACTCATTATTGCGAATGAAGTCGATTTCACCCTCTTTTGTGGATCGCTCGCCCTCGCCGTCAATCATCTGAAAACTGTCATGCAGAAGGCGATCAAGCAGTTGCGCGTCCTGCGTCCGATAAGCCTGCGGCCACAAGACTGTTTTGAAGTGTCGTAGCGTCGCCTCATCAGAGTCCTCCGCTGATTTTGCAACGGCAGGAACAAAAAGTGAAACCAAAATAAAAAACGCAGCCAATAAGCGCATCACGAAACCTTCCTGCGGCGCAAAAGAAGCGCCAATTGTATAATAACGGTCGCCTTTCCACAAAAATTTTGTGACCAGTACATTCCCATTTTCCTGTGCAAGCCTGTGCTGACCCGAACATCGCGCGCCTGCAATCAGGGGCAACTCATGCTGCAAATGCTTGCAGTAAACATATCGACAAACACATAAAATCCTGATGTCCGGTATTTTCACCCATGATGACAAATCCGCAGCGCACCCCCTGACGTAAAAACCCTGTAAGCAACGCCGGGCAGATCTCATGCAATATCTTTGGGCGTATCTCGGAGCCGCTACAGCATTCCTGGTGCTTGATATGGCCTGGCTGGGCTTTCTGGCCAGGGACTTTTACACGCGTCAGATGGGCGCCCTGATGGCGCCGTCAGTAAATCTGCCCGCAGCAATCGTGTTTTATGCGCTTTATCTCGCCGGCATCGTTTTTTTCGCCATAGCGCCGGCTCTTGGCGGCGCGGGCCTCACAGAGGCGCTTCTGCGCGGCGCACTGTTCGGTTTGCTCTGTTACGGCACATTTGACCTGACCAATCTCGCCGTCATCCGCGGCTATCCCGCGCGACTGGCGATCGTCGATATGGTCTGGGGAACATTTCTGACCGGCGCCGCATCCGGGGCCGGCTTTTTCCTTACAATCCACTTATAGGAAAACCGCAACGCTCTGGCGCCCGGCGATGACAAGCTCGAGGTCGCGATTCCACACCAGCATATCCTGGCTGGAGTAGCCCTGGGCCGCATTTTCCGCCCGCGATTGCAACAACCACCAGCCATCGCGGGTCTCCAGTTCATCGGACAGGAAATTCAAATGCCAGGTCATTGAGCTGACCGGCTTGAAAGTTGGAAACATCGGCATCACAGCCGGCGGCGGCATGTCTGCAAGCGCCAGCAATGCAACCACGCCCGTCGCCGCGTTATCCCGGTGGCGCACCCAGATGAAGTGATCGTGCTCTTTAGACCCTGTTCCGGGTCGCGCGCCTTTCGCCAGCCCGGTTTCAAAATGCGACGCGAAATTCGGACCGAGGTTGGGCGGAATAAACGGTTCACAATCTTCCGGTGCGGGCAAGTCGGGCGCTGGTGTCCATAACTCATTAAACATGGATTCCCGCGAGGCGCCGAATGCAAAGACCGAGCGTGTCGCCAGACCGCTCTCAGCACTGATATCTGCTTCAACAAAAGTCACGGATTTGCCCTGACGCAATATGCGCGCCTCGCCGCTGACCGCGCCGCCTGCCGGGCCGATGAATGACACCAGCGCAGAGCGCAACGGCGGCAAGTCCGGAAACGAACGCTGCGCCGTTTCAAGACACAAGGCGGAGGACAGGCCGCCATAGGTCGTGCGTCCCTGCATCCAGTCTTCGGGGATATGAACGCCAAGCTTATCGCCTGTCATTTCCACGTTCGCCATCAACTCGCTAAAGGACATTCCCACAAAGACCTCTTGGTAACCGCTACGAACGCACCAAAGGCGTGTCGCTTGCAAAATGCAAGCTTGTTATGCAGCTGGCTTATAGCGCGCAAAAACCGTAAACTCGTCCAGCGTTTTTCAAGGGGGAAACTATGCGGTTCGCTCTGGGATTATTTCTGTTCCTCCAGCTGGCGGCGTGCTCAGGCGACAACCCGGCGACAGACGAAAACGTTGATCTTGTGATTGCCAATGGTCTCATCATTCATCCTGATCGCGACCGAGAAACACAGACCGAAGACATAGCGATAAAAGACGGGCGCATTATCGCCGTCGGACCGGGTCTCGCCGAAACGTTCGACGCAAACGAAACCTATGACGCGACAGGCCGGTATCTGATTCCAGGACTCGCCGATTTACACAGCCACTTCGGCAATGGCGTGCTCGCACCGGAAGAAGACGACACAACGGAAGTTCTCGCGCGGCATCTCTATTTCGGCAACACGACAATCTTAAATCTCGGATCGTACCAGGCGTGGCCGGAACGTATTGACGCCCTGCGCAAAGATATGGCCGCTGGCTCGCTGAAGGGCCCGCGCCTGCTCGCTGTTGGCGCGCTGATCACCATGCCGGGCTCACATCCAACGACAACGATTTATGGCCCTGAGGCGCAGCAAACGATTGCCGCGATTATCGCAGACAAAGGAACGGATGAGGCGATCGACCTGACGCCGTTACGCGCAACGACGCTTGTCAGCACGCCGGACCAGCTTGAGGGCGAGACGCGTCGCCTCGGAGAGTGGGGCGCACACGCCATCAAAATCACTGTCGAATCCGGGCCGTCCGAATTCGGCGACGACCATCCGCAAATGACGCCGGCAATGATCAGCGCCGCAGCAGCAGCCGCTGAAGAATATGACATACCCTTGCTCTGCCATATCTCATCGCTTGATGAGCTGGAGGCGTGCCTTGAAAACGGCGCCGATGCCGTCGTTCATGGATTAACCCCAACAGGCAATGAGCCCCTGCCAACCGACCTTGAAACACGCATGGCTGACGCCGGCTTCACGCTCATCCCCACAGCGGCGATGTTTGAAGGGTGGATGCGGTATACGGATGATCCCTCGTTGCTTGGTCAACCAGCGCTGCAACCTGTCTTAAGTGAGCGCGAACGGGCGCTGTTCGGATCGCCGCAGATGCTGGAAACGTTCGCGAGCGATGACGCCTGGGCCCGCTCGGTGGCGCTACTCGGCGCGCACATCAAAAAATTACATGACGCTGGCGGGTTGATCGTCGCTGGCACCGACACCGGCAATCCTTATCGTTTCGCCGGCCTCGCCTTGCACGAGGAACTGGCGTTTTATGTGAAGTCAGGCCTCTCGCCGCGTGAAGCTATCGCGACGGCGACCACAAACGCCGCTCGTTTCATGAACGCACAGGATGAATGGGGCGCAATCGCGCCGGGGCTCGCCGCTGACATTGTTGTGCTTGAAGCAAACCCCCTTGAGGATATCGCCAATACGCAACGCATCATCGATATTATTCAAGCGGGCCGTATTGTTGAACGCGAAAGCCTGAAACTGCGTTAGCGTTTGACGATGCGCGTAGCGTCAACCCACGCAGCCAGCGCTGCAAACACCAGATAGGCGATGATCGCTGATTGCGCCGCCATCGCTGCGCTCTCCGGCGGCGGACCGAAATTGCCAAAGAGCTGCGCCGCCGCCAACAGCAGAAATAGGATAAGCGGCGCGACACGGCCCATCGCGCCTTTGGCTTTGGTCTTGACGAGATAGAGCCCAAGCCCGGCGATCAGCAGCGCAAACTCCGTCGACACCGCGAGCGGACGGTTATTCCACAGGGCGAGGCCAACCTTCGGGCCGCCGAACCACAGTTCAAGATCCGGCTTGTGCGTTACGAAATCGAGAAGCCAATGAGAAAACACCAGCGCGCCAATAACAACGCCGCCGATCAGTCCCGCCCGCTTGCGGAGCATTATGTAGATTGCGCCAGCGACAAGGCTCCACACCACCGCCATCACCAGACTATGCGTATACGGCATATCATAAAGGTCGAAATGGTTCGAGGCGGTGAAATTCTCAATAATGCGCACATGCTCAACGCCGAGAAGCACAAACGGCGCCCATAAAATGTCGAGAAACTGCACGGCGACAAATCCATGCCAGAGCTTGATGCGCCCGCCCGCGACAGCAGCGGCTGGTCCGTAGTGACCGATGAACATTTAAGCGCCCCTCTTCCTGGCGGCCCCCGCCGTAACCGCCACCCGTTTGTTATCCACCCACATGAATAGCGCCAGCCGCCCGCTAAAAATTAGCACAAACAACAACAAGCGTGTCGCTTCATCCCGAGGATCAAAAATCCTTCCATCCTTCGAGACGTTTGCCTCGCTCACCCTCAGGATAAAGGACTTTTGTGTCTCGCAGGAAAAAGCGGCCCCGATCAAAGGCGTCAAACCTTGGCCATCCACATTTTTCCATTGTTTTTATAGTGTTAGCATAAAGCTGCGCGGGATTAACCTTGCGTCTGATTTGCTCTATCATCGCTCTGTCAGGCATCGGTGGGATGAAAATCAAAGCCTGGCGCGGGGATGGCGGATGGAACTGAATAGCCGGATATCGACTTTCGCCAAAAAGGCGCGCAGCGTTTTTGCGCGACTTTCCGGCAAATCATCTGACGCTTCTGCGGCAACGCGAAAGAGCGACGATGCGGTGCGGCTTGGCTTTACCGACCCGACGCGCGTGCTTTTCCCCGGCGACGAAGATGGCGGGGAAAGCGCCGCCGGCCTGCCGCTGAGCATGCTGCTTGAACGCTCGGCCCATAATATTGTCGCGCACTCGCGGGCGTTATGGGACCGCACCAATATTCTGGTCGAATCGATTGGCGCGCGCGCCCAGGGCGAAGTCACGCTCGTGACGCAATCGCTGCGCTTTATCATTGGCGGCGTTTGGCTCTTAACCGCAATCTGGCTCTATCTCAGCGGTTCCGGCGCGCTCTCGGGTGAACTGTCCGCCCTGTCGTCAGGCATGCCGGCGTCCGACGCGATGACCCTTGCCCGCACCTTTCTGCCCATCGGCCTTGCCGGCATTGGCGTCGCCCTGGCGGTGGCGGCGCTGGTCGCAGCGACCGGCAATGGCGCTAATGACAAGGTGCGGCGCGAAGCCCACGAGCTTGGCCTCTTCATCGCCGAGACGGCCCGCGGCTTCGACAATGACCTGACCCATATGCGTGAGGAAATGAATCGCCGCGGCAACCCCGCCGATGCGGTCGTCGATCTTTCCCATGCTCACCTGACGGCGCTCGAAGCCACCGCCTATTTCCGCGAGATTGCATTTTTGACCGGATCGGAAGGCGAAGAAGCAAAGCTGCGCTTTCGGCATTTCCTGTCGCGCCCGCCAGCAAATGCCGCGGTGGGCGAAGCCTTTGTGCTCGGGCTTTTTGTCGGCGCTATCGCCATCACCATATTGTTTGTGCCCAAGCCGGAGATTGTCGTCACGACGCTGCCGGATATCTCAAAATATCCCTGGGCGGCGAATCTGTTGCTCTTTGGCGGCCTCTTCTATGCGCTCGCCGGCGCGATCCTCTCCCTTGCCGGCGGCGCGATCAGCGGCGGCGCGGCGGCGCGGGCCCGCGAGGAAGCGCTTGATTCACTGCGCGGCGCCTTCACGGCGCGCGAGGCGCCTCGTCCCGCCGATGTTATTCGCCGCATTGAAGACGCGGTCGATGTGTTCCGCGCCCGCGTTGGCGGCAGGGGCGCAGCTGGCGGGCGCAGCGCGCTCGGCGGGTCCGCCGACCTCCACTCGAATCAAAATGATCGCGATGACGAAATTCCTCACTGGCGCCGGCGCGATTCGTCAGCGCAATTCGTGGAAACCGGCTTCCAGGCGGCGCCCGAAAGCTGGCGCGCGGACGCTTACGCAAAAAAATTTAGCCCCTCGTCGGCTGAGGAAACGGGGTCGAAACGACGCCTTTTCGGGCTCAAAAAGCGCGATCGCGATTAACTGATGAGGCGCACTCAGCGCGCCCTGTTAATATCTCTTTAACCAAAAACTTTTGCCCACCGAACAACTTCATGTTGACGTTGGGGTCGGGCTCTATCACTATATGTTGTGCCGGTTGGGAATACCGGTGATTCATTCAAGAACAGCAACACCGCGCCGGAAAGCGCGCCTTTTTGGGCAAACCGGCGGTGGGAAGTTGCGCGCCTTTTTCGGGGGGCGAACCAGGCAAAGGACGGGAGCGTAATGTCGTTTTCAGAAGCAGCAAAAGAGTTGGAAACCAATGGCCTTGAGGGCGCAGCGGAGCCGGTGGAGAACAAGGCCGATGACGCCGCCCGCCCGGCCCAAAAACCTGCCCTGAAGGTTGTCCGCGATATCGAGATTGACCGCTCGCGCGACGCGCTGCTCACCGATTTCGGCAAGAAGACCATGGAAGACCGCTATCTCTTACCCGGCGAGTCGTTTCAGGACATGTTCGCCCGGGTCGCGCGCACCTATGGCGACGACGCCGATCACGCCCAGCGGATTTACGACTATATCTCCAGGCTCTGGTTCATGCCCGCGACGCCGGTCCTTTCCAATGGCGGCGCGAAGCGCGGCCTGCCGATTTCCTGCTTCCTCAACGGCGTCGGCGATTCCCTCGACGACATTGTCGGCACCTGGAACGAAAACGTGGCGCTCGCCTCCAACGGCGGCGGCATCGGCACCTATTGGGGGGGCGTGCGCTCCATCGGCGAAAAGGTGAAGCACGCCGGCGCAACCTCCGGCATCATCCCGTTCATCCGCGTTATGGACTCCCTGACGCTGGCGATCAGCCAGGGCTCCCTGCGGCGCGGCTCGGCCGCCTGTTATCTTGACGTGCACCACCCGGAAATTGAGGAGTTCCTCGAAATCCGCAAACCGTCGGGCGATTTCAACCGCAAGTCGCTGAACCTGCATCACGGCATCAACATCACCGACGAGTTCATGCACGCGGTCGCGAACGACGAAGAGTTCGGCCTCAAGTCGCCAAAGACCAACGAAGTGCTGCGCACGATCAACGCCCGTAAGCTGTGGCAGAAGATCCTCGAAATCCGCCTGCAGACTGGCGAGCCTTATCTCGTCTTTTCCGACACGGTGAACCGTCAGATGGCGGCGCATCAGCGCAAGCTCGGCCTGAAAGTCTCAACGTCAAACCTGTGTTCGGAAATCATGCTGCACACCGGTCTCGACCATAAAGGCGAAGACCGCACCGCAGTCTGCTGCCTGTCGTCGATCAACGCCGAAAAATATTTTGAGTGGAAGGACGAGCCGCAATTTGTCGAAGACGTCATGCGCTTCCTCGACAATGTGTTGCAGGACTTTATCGACCGCGCCCCGGACCAGATGGCGAAGGCGGTCTACTCCGCCCAGCGCGAGCGCTCGGTGGGCTTGGGCCTCATGGGTTTCCACTCCTTCCTGCAGTCGATGAACGTGCCGTTTGAAAGCGCCATGGCGAAGTCGTGGAACACAAGGCTTTTCAAGCATATCCGCATGGGCGCGGACGCCGCCTCGGTCGTTCTCGCCGAAGAACGGGGCGCGTGCCCCGACGCGGAGGAAGCCGGCATGAAGCAGCGTTTCAGCCACAAGATGGCGATCGCGCCGACGGCGTCGATCTCGATCATCTGCGGCGGCGCGAGCCCTTGCATCGAGCCGATCCCCGCCAATGTCTACACCCACAAGACCCTGTCGGGTTCGTTCACGGTGAAGAACATCGCCCTGCAAAAACTCCTCGCCAAGAAAAGTCAGGACACGGACGAGACCTGGACCTCGATCCTCGAGCATGAGGGCTCGATCATGCATCTCGATTTCCTTTCCGATGACGAGAAGGACATTTTCAAGACCGCGTTCGAGATTGACCAGCGCTGGGTGATCGAACTTGCCGCCGACCGCTCCCCTTATATCTGCCAGGGCCAGTCGGTGAACGTCTTCATCCCCGGCGATGTCGACAAATGGGACCTCCACATGCTGCACTGGACGGCGTGGGAGAAAGGCGTGAAGTCGCTTTACTACTGCCGCTCAAAATCGGTGCAGCGCGCGGGCTTCGCCGGGTCCGAAGGCAAACCGGTCACCAGCGAGGAAACTGTCGCGGAAATGGGATCGGAGCCCGGCGCGGAAAATATCGGCATCGAGGCGATGCTGCAGGCCGCCGCGAAAACGGATTACGACGAGTGTCTCGCTTGTCAGTGAGGTGAGATGGATTCAATTGACGCAGATAAATTTTGGAAGTCGATACTTTTACCGCTTGAAGGTGAGGTACAAGACCAGAAATTCCTTGAGGGAATCTCCGGTGAGAGGCATCCGGTTCTTGCGTTTTCGGAAGATTCTAAACGCAAGCGTATTGTTGCGATTTCACTCGATTTTGATGTGCGCATTGCGCGAACCGTGCAATCAGATATTCAAGCGAAATACTCAGACTACCATGTAATTTTTGCTCGTCCGGTTTTCTTTGAAACCCAGTTATTGGTCGCCAACCTTACATCGAGAATAAAGAAACAAGAATTCACGCTTAATGAAATAGAACAGTGGATGAATGGCTTGGGCGGCCCGGAAAGCGATAGCTTAAAAGCCCGCATGACTACCGAAATGAAGGACTTTTTTGCAACCGCTCCATTTCCCAGAAAAGCCACTTACACGCAATTCCCGTTTCTATTTTTGCAGTATTTGATGGCCGCATTTGCATCGTTCAGGCGGTCTGACTTTTGGGCATTCTTGGAAAGTGACCCACCTCCCGACAAACTAATTTCTACAAGTGATTTTCTGCTTGAAGCCGAAAACCTTTCGGATGCGAATCGCGGTATTTGCCCTATTCCAATGTATCAAATGACTGATGCCGATCTAGGCCTATTTCAGCGCTGTGACCGAGATGAAATACAAGAACGAATGTCCGAATGGGGATTATTTCAATACTTTTTCCCGCCAAGAGATCAGCTGGCATTGGCTCTTATTGAACGAGGCATAGTTCAATCGCGCGAACTGGAGTATTACATAAACGATGCTCCGAAAATCGGGCACCCTTTCGGAAAACAAGAAATTCTGACTTCAGAAAATTCCACCGTCGAAACTATTGAAGAACTTGAAGCGATGGGACTAACGACTAGGGTTGAGCGGGAGATTTTGCAACTCACGAACGAAGGCCACGAAGTGCGAACGAAAATTTATGGTCAGCCCCGCGAATCCTTCACATCCAAACTCCTAAAAATCGTAAAATTAGAGATCTCGACCAAGGGCTGGTTCTCAATCAATGTAAATTCTGACGACGAAGCTGCCTAACTAGAAATCTCAATCGTCACAAACTGCGTTGCCTCCTACAGATCGATCACCTAAGAACACTCCCCATGATTAGTGCTGTCATAGCGACCTGACTTCATCAACACTTCCCGAAACACTTTCTGGATGCCCGGCATAAAGCCGAGCATGACAAGCGGCGGGGTCTTCCATCAACCCACCCCCTCCCCGGCTTCGCCGTCAAAAGTATACTTTTGACCCCCCGTAAACGGGGGAGGAACAGGCCGGACCTGCCGCACGCTTCTTTCTTCCCCCATTAATGGGGGAAGTGTCAGCGAAGCTGACGAAGGGGGTTTACTTCATCAACTCGGCAATGACTTTCTTCGGATCGAGGCCCAGTATCGCCGCCAGGTCCAGAAACTCAATCACGTCAACGCGGCGCTGGCCGCTCTCCACTCTGGCGACGAATGACTGATATTCGCCGAGTTTGTCAGCGATTTCCGTCTGGGTCATGCCCGTCGCTTCGCGCTTTTCAGTGAGTATGGCGATAAGCGCCTTGTGACGCTTGCTTCCTAGAGTCTTGGACACTTTTTCCCATCCTGAATCAGATGGGGACTTCACATATATCTAATTTTCAGTTATCTAAAAATCAGATAATTTGCTTCGACGTTTCAACGCCACAAAGCGGAGACATTCCATGGCATCCATAGACCTGAACCGGCGGGTGCGCCTTTACGTGCGGATGGATTGCAGCCAGGCGGACGGCGTCATCGCGGCGGAGTTCTTCACCGTATTCCAACAGATCATCGGTCGGCGCTTCATGGGGGCCGCGATCACCGCGCGCCAATATGACAGGGCGCGCCACCGCGAGCGGATCGCCCATGACGAGACGGTTCATTACGCCGCCTTTGACGGCAAGCCGGGCGCGCCCTTCGTCGCCGCCCATGACGGGGAGTATGTCCTTTGCTTTCGCGACGAGGACGCGAAGCTTGAGGCCGCCGACGTCTCCGAAGAGTTCGCCCGCATGTGGATTGAGGAGTTTGCGCCGGGGTGAAGCAGTCGCACCCAACCATAAATCCGCTCATCCCGGCGCAGGCCGGGATCTCCATCCGCATAGGCGCCACACCCGTTGAATGAGACCCCGGCCTGCGCCGGGGTGAGCGGAATAAGGGAGATGGGTGGAAGTTAAAGCAGTTCGTCAGCCAAGTCGCGCCAGTCGGGATTCATCTCGTTGATCAACCGCAGCTTCCACGCGCGTTTCCATTCCTTGATCTGGCGCTCGCGCGTGAAGGCGCTTTCACGACTTTCATGAACCTCGAACCAAACGAGCATCTCGCAATTGTATTTGTCGGTAAATCCGCGGCGCAAGTGTTCGCGATGCTCCCACATGCGCCGGTTAAGATCGTCGGTCATGCCGGTGTACAGAACGCCGTCAGGCTTGTTTGTCGCGATGTAGACGTAAAACGCCATAGAGCGGGGCAGTAGCATAAGCGCTCCTGCTGTGGGAGACGCCGGGGTGAGCGGTTGAAAGGTTTTCGCACAATTATCAACCGTCATCCCGTTGAACGAATTCGTTCAACGCGGCGCGGCATGAAATGACGCGCTGCTAACACGGGATCTATAAAGGCCCGAGCCATGGATCCCGGATCTGCGCAGCAATATTCCATATTGCAGCGCGTCCGGGATGACACGGTTCGGAGTGCGCCACGGTGAGCGACGCAACAACCCGATCAGGTCGGCGCATTCCGCCTACGGATCACTGACAAGACAAGCGCCAGCACCAGCGACGCTGAAAGCGCCCAGTTGATTATATTGCCCGCTGACATATCGGGACCGAGCCCCAGGCCGGACTCCGCGATCGACATCGCCTTGCGGCTGACCTGTTCAACCGTCAGCAGCAGGATCGCAATCGGGATCATGGCGCGATAACGGATGAGCGCAATGACGCCGACAAGACAGATCGTGAATAATGACAGCCCCCAGGCGTTGGCGAAGAAAACAAGATCGGTTACCGCCCCGGCGCTGTATGTATCAAGCGGGACGCCGTCGACATCCTGCAGGATATCGCGCACGTCAAGCGTCGGGTTAAACCCCGCAACGTTGAACCCCATCATGAGCTTCAACAGCAATACGGGTGTAAAAAACACCAGCGCCAGCCACAAGCCGCGATATTTATTGTCGATCACCTTTGGAAACAGCAAACTGAACATCGTTTACGCCCTCCCTTCCCGCTGGCGTGAATTCTCCCGCAAAGTACGCTGAATAACAACTGGCGGCCTGCGCCGTTCGCCGCCCGGCGCGGAAAGCGCCGGCGGCGGGCGCCATGATAAGGCCTCCCCGCAAGGCGGGGATAAAATTTAATGAAAAAAAACTTATCCCCGCCGGTCGCAGGCGCCTTATGATTGCGGGGGTAAGGAGAAACAAAAATGCGACGCAACCACGCCATCGCCTTTACGGCATTCGCGCTCGCCGCCTGCGGCCCGGCGGCGGACCAGGCGACAGACAAGGCGGCGGGCCCCGCCCCGACAGCGCACGCCGTCGACCCTGCAGACATCGAGGCGGCGCGAGCCGCGACGGGCATGCTCGGCGCCCGATTGAAGACCCGACTTGTGGAGACGATGAGCGCCGCCGGGCCGGTCGCCGCCATCGACGTCTGCAATCTCGAGGCGCCGGAGATTGCAAGCGCCGTCAGCGCCGAGAACGGGATGAGCGTCGGGCGCACGGCGCTGAAGCTGCGCAATCCGGCCAACGCGCCCGACGCGTTTGAGCGCGCGGTGCTGGCGCGTTTCATCGAAGAGATCGCGGCCGGGGCCGACCCCGCCGCGCTCGACCATGCGGAGATCGTCGAGACGGAGGGCGGACCGGCCTTGCGTTATATGAAGCCGATCATGACCGGGGCCCCGTGCACCGTCTGTCACGGGACGGACATTTCCGCCGAGGTGAAAACGGCGATTGACGCGCGCTATCCGGAGGACGCAGCGACCGGCTTCGCTCTCGGCGAAATGCGCGGCGCCTTTACCGTATCAAAGCGGCCTGGCGAGTGAGCCGCATGGAGAAAACCGCGCAATGCGCCGGCAAATCGTTCCAAAACGAGAATGGCGGCTACGCCCTTTTCTTTCGCAACAAGGACAACAAGTCTTCTGTATTTCTTTTTTCTCTTCAATTAGGATAAAAGGGTTATGTTTCAGGCAGGTTTCACGGGGTTTCACATGCGTCCGACACTGATTTTTATGCTTCTTTTTTTGTTTTCGATTACGAACAGCGCTTTTGCAGCGGATAGCGACTTCTCAAAACGACTTGCTCTTGCCGAAACGATAGTCGAGCTTTCCCAGGCCGACCAACTATCGACGCAGCTTACTGACGGATTGCTGGAATCACAGATGCAGGCAATGGATGTCATTCTTGCGGACACCGCGCTGTCGGACCGGCAAAAAGAACAAATCGTGCAAGACGTCCTGAAGGTTATTGCGGAGGAACTTGAACCTGCAATCCAGGAGTTTTCGGCGAAGACCGCTCCATTATTGGCTGACGTATACACATTGGAAGAACTGGAAGGCATCCTCGCTTTTTACAAATCCCCGGCGGGCGCCGCGATGCTCGCCAAACAGCGGGAGCTTGTCGAAAAATCAATGTTGATCGGTCAGGAATGGAACGCCAAGAATCTTCCGGGCGCCATGCAAAGAATGCAGCCTCGTATCCAGAAAATATTCGAAGATGCGAAAAAGAATATCTAGGCATTCTCCGGACGGCGTGATGGAGCCGCATCTGCCGTTTATGCTCATCCGGACAGTCCCTGACCCGGCACCGGCATAACGGAACGAACGCATGCGCCTTTTAACGCTCTGTACCGGGATCATTGGATTTGTCGCTGTCGCGCTCGGCGCCTTTGGCGCGCACGGGCTGGAAGGGCGGCTCTCGCCCGAGGGAGAAGACTGGTGGGCGACGGCGACGCTTTATGCGCTGGCGCATTCAGCGGCGACGCTGGCCATTGCGCTCAACGCCGCTGGGCCACGCAAAGCCGGTTGGGCGTTTCTGATCGGCGCCGTAATTTTTTCCGGTTCGCTCTATGCGATGGCGCTCGGGGCCCCGCGCATTCTAGGCGCCGTCACGCCCATCGGCGGGGTCGCGTTTCTTGCCGGCTGGGCGCTGATCATCTGGCACGGCGCGCGGCGCTGATAAAGAAAACGCCGGATGTTTCCACCCGGCGTTTTCAAATCGTTTCCGAAGGGATGAAATTTTGGCGCGAAGCCTATTCCTCGGCGGGGGGCGTCCAGCGCGTCATGCTTGCGCCATCGATATTGCCCGCCCGGCCGGGGCAAGGGTCTTCGTCAAGGGCGAACGTAACCGTGTCGCCATCCATCGCGTATGAATACTTTCCTTTGTTCTCGGTT
Organism: Pseudomonadota bacterium; assembly: GCA_039819405.1. GTDB lineage: Bacteria > Pseudomonadota > Alphaproteobacteria > Caulobacterales > Parvularculaceae > Hyphococcus. The sequence goes on from JBCBSB010000004.1 coordinate 362,440, forward strand.
GCGCACGCCTTTTCTTCGTCGCTGGCGTCAGCCGGCGCCATGATATCCTTAAACCAGGCCATGCCGTCTTTCGCGCCATATTTCCCGATGACGAACACAACACCCGATTCCGTGTTAGCGGCGGCGAAAACACCCTGCGGCGCCATGGTCGCGGAGAAACCGTCGCCCATAAAGATGCCCGCCAATTCAGGCGTTTCGTATTTCATTTCGCCTTTTTCATGGTGCTCTGCAAATGCGGCGGTGGCGACGAGTGACGCAGCGGCGCCAAACACAATAGTTTTTTTCATGAACCAATCCCCGTGTTGCTGATTGCAGATGCAAACTCGCACATATTTCGCGGACGGACAAAAGATCGGAGATTACGATTCATTTATGACGCAGCGCCGCATCAACCGCGTGTACGCAGCGAGAACAGCCATCATAAAGTGTAGAGCGGGTACGGACTGATGAAAGGCGCCCGCCTCACCGCCAGCGGTGGGTAAGCAGGCTTGAAACGCCAAGCACTGAATTGATTGCGATAAAGACGACTAGTGTGGTTTCGACGACGCCCATTGTTCTCTCCCCCATGACCATCAAGGGTCATGGTTCGTTTCAATGGTGGAGAAATTGGGGCGCCGGCGAGGAAATAAAAGGGCCGATGCGCTCACCGCCGATCACGAAATGCGGCGCAAACAAGGCGAGCGCCGTACGGCCCGGATCAGGCGGCTTTTTTGACCTCAACCAGGGTAAGGGCGAAGTGAAGGTCCTCTCCCGCGAGGGGATGATTGCCGTCAGCGGTGACGGCGTCAGCGCCAACCTCGGTGATGGTCAGATTGACGGTCTCGCCATCTTCAGCGCGCGCCGCCAGCTGCATGCCGGGTTGAGGCTCTCCTTCGGGGAGTTGCTCGCGCGGGATGCGCAACACAAGCTCATCACGACGCGGCCCGAACGCGGCGCTCGACGGCACCGTGACCGAGGCTTCCTCACCGGCGCTCAAGCCTTCAAGCTTTTGTTCAACGGCGTCGAAAATACCGCCCTCGCCCAATGTCAGCGTTTGCGGCCCATCACGCTCCGTGCCGCCAACCACACGGCCATTACCGATGCGCACCGTATACTCAACCGTCACCTTGTCGCCTTTTGCAGCAGCCGTCACATATTCCTCCTTATGGGAATAAAAAGTGCGCGCACCGGAACAGCGCGCGATCTAAACAAGAAATTTTGTTGGGCGGACCATCGCAAATGCTCGTCCGAGAATCAACTAGCGGCGGCGCAGTCGGCGCAGAAATAACAAGCTGGAGGCGGCGAAGCCCAAAATAAGTGTGATAAAGGCAATGAGTGTAATTTCAACAATGCTCATGGCGGCGCCACCTGTCATATCAGGCTGCTCTGATAGGCCGATTCGGCAACATGTGAGAAAGAGCCTGCGTTACCATCGCGTAACCGATTCGGCGCACACCCTAAAAGGCGACGCTTCAGGCGGTCCGCAATAGCGGATTGATTATTTCGACCCGGGCTCCAGCGCCTTCATCATCACGCGCCCGAAATCCGCCAGCATCGCAAACATGCCGACAGCGACGCCGCGGTGTATTTTTCCGGTGTTTTGCAGCTCAGTCCAGATGAAAAAGCCCGCCGCGCCCATGATGATAATCCGTGCAATGAAGGTCGCGCCGAAATTCACAGTCTTTGCAGCAAGGCGCTTTTTGCGCTCCGCCGGCGTTTCATCAATCGAACATTTACGGATACGCGACAGGTCCGGTTCAACGCTGACACGGCGCCGGGGCGCAGAAGCGCCAGCATCGACTTGAGCGGCGGCGCCTGCGCCAGCTCCTGCAAGCGCTGCGAGACGATCCGGATTCATACCAACCGGCTGTTTTTTTCCGCCAAAGCCCATCGCCGCCCTCCCCGGGTCAAACCGCATTCAAGCTTCTCCAAGGATACTTTGGATCGACTTAAGCGATTTGTTCGAATTTTAAGTGTTCGAACTACTCGCCTCACTTTGAGGCGTAACGCCATAAAAAACGGGCGACCCTGTAAAAGAGCCGCCCGCTTTTCCAGTCCCCTCTGACGCGTCCGGCGTTAGAAAGATTTGCGAAGCGTGACGCCGTATGTGCGCGGCTGGTTCGGGTAGCCCGAAACACTGCCCTCTTGCACAACGGTCGGAAAGCCTTGCAGGAAGAAGTCGTTATTCGTGAGGTTACGACCCCAGAACAACACATCGAACCCGCCTTCAGCTTCAAAACCAATACTGGCGTTCACCACTTTGACATCACGTGTGATGTCTAGCGGAATCGTTTCGATCAGCGGCGTGGCTGTCTCATGAAGATATTCAAGGCGCGCGAAACCGCTCAAGGAATCGTTGAAGTCATGACGGTAAGTCATCGACGTCGAAATGCTCAGCGGATGGATGCCTGCCGGGCGCGTACCGGAAAGATCTCGTGATCCTTCGCCATTGCCGCAATTTACTGGATCAAATGGCGTACATGGCGCCAGCAGGAAGGAATCGTATTCCGGATCGAGATAGGTTGCGCCAAATGTAAATGTTAGCGGATCCCAAGGCGAGTAGAGTGATTCAACTTCAAAACCACGAACCGACTGCTCGCCAGCATTAACAAGGTCGAAGCCGACGCCATTAAAGGCGTTTGACTGGAAGCCTTCAATACGCTGGTCGAACAAAGCGATGTTGATGTAACCGCCATCGAAATTGGCTTTCACGCCAAACTCAAACAGACGCACATCTTCCGGGCCTGCGGTCCGGCCGACACCGGTTACAGGATCGGGCGGACGAGAATCGGACGACAGGTTGAAAGCGCCGGCTTTCCAGCCCGTTGCATATGTGAAGTAAGCATTGATGCTGTCCGTCACGTCATAAGCAAGCTGCAACGAATATGTGACCTGATTATCGTCAAGCTGTCCATTGTCCAAAGGATTGGTCGGATCAGGAAAGCTCGTTTGCGGGTCAAAGAACTGCACCGCCGACAAGCCCAACGCCGAGTTACACTGAAGCGCAGGATTAGCATCATCACAAGGTGTTTGGGCGATGATTCCGGCAACAGTGCCAACATTGGAAATACCTGTGAGCGGCATACCGGTTGCCGGATTAATGACAATTCCCGGCGCCAATAATGACAAATCAACAGGCGCGGCGCTTGCCGCCGCAATGTTTGCAGGCGTCGGCGGCAACATGGTCAACGCAGAAAAGGCGCCGCCAAAACCAACCTGAACGAGATCAACGTTGGAGAATACATCCGTCAGATTGCTGGTGCCGACAACGTCTTTCTTGTCGTCGTTAAAGGCCACGCCACCTGTAAAGGTCAGGCGATCAGTAATCTCAAAATCGGCTTGACCGAAAACTGAGAAGGACCGGTTGTCCATTGTATAATCACCAATGACACCCTGGCCAGGTCCGAAGAATGTCCCAGACGGCAGCATGAGCGCGCCTTCAAGCCCGGCAAGGGCGCCAGGAGAGCCAAGCAGTGTGAGCAGATTGTCAACGTAAGGACGAATCTGCGTACCGAAGGTAACATCCCGCTCCAGCGTTACTGTCTCATCGAAGAAGAAGCCGCCGACGAGCCAGTCGAAGCGGTTATCGCCCGAAGACGCGATACGAATTTCCTGTGTGAAGGTCTCGAAACTTCTGTTCTGCGGATTTTCCGCCAAAGCAGCCGAACTGAAATCAACATCCGTATTCGTGTCGTCTGTCTGTTCACGATACGATGTAATTGAAGTGACCTGGGCGAAGCCGAGATCCCAATCACCCTGCAATGAGCCGCCATATCCCTCAAGGCGGTTGAATGTATCCGTATCGATTGTGACTTCACGCGCGAACGGATCGCTTGGATCGCCAACGATCTCGCCAAGACCAAATGGCGGCGGCGCACCGATCGCAATTGAAGTCGCAGGACCGTTCTCTATTTGAACAGCGGCGCAGCAGTTTTCGTCAATCTTATTGTAATCGCCAATCAGTCGGAACGAGACTGCGTCTGTTGGCTCCCATAACAATTGACCACGCACAGCGTAGCGATCACGGTCGTTAATGTCCGTGTCAGTCACAAGATTGGTCGCCGTGCCGTCACGATTGTTGAGATTGCCGGAAAGGCGAAACGCCAACGTATCGGAAATCGGACCGGTTAGCGAACCTCGGAAAATCGTTTGACCGAAAGTGCCGTATGTCGCTTCAACGCTGCCGCCCCACTCATATTCGGGACCTTTGGTTGTAATGGAGATGGCGCCTGCGGACACATTCTTACCAAACAATGTCGATTGCGGGCCGCGCAAAACTTCAACACGTTCCAGCGTCGGGAGGTCAAGAATTGCAGACGCTGAGCGGGAGCGGAATACGCCGTCAATAAAAACGCCAACTGAGCTTTCAATGCCAGGATTGTTAGCGCCGTTGCCGAAGCCGCGGATCACAAATGTCGTCTGCGACGAATTCTGCAGCTGTGAAACTCGCAAGGACGGCACGACTGTCTGTATGTCGAAAAGATCGACGATCTGCGAATCTTCGATCACTTGAGAATCGACAACGCTGACCGCAACCGGTACTTCCTGCAGCGTCTGCGGACGCTTTGTCGCTGTAACGATGATCGTATCAGATTGCGCCTGCGCAGCGCCGGCGCTGAGCGCAGCGATTGCGGCGCCGGCCATTAATGCGCAATTGCGCGCAGCCGTATTTCGAGTGATTTTCATTTTTCAGACCCTTTGCTAGCCCCTCCCTGCGGAGCCCTTTACAGACCGGGTTTTTATTGATGTCCGGCCTCTCATCACTTTTGCGTGTTGTCGGAGTCTCGTCTAGGCGGAAAGTCAGTTACGCAAACGCAAAAACTCCAGCGTTACAAAATTACAACATCCTCATAATCGCTACCTGATATTCAATTGCTGCGGCGCAACAAAACAAACGGAGCGATATTTCTCTCGCCTAAGCGTTAAGGAAACCGGTTAAATTGTGATTAATCGCAAAGCTGGTTTCGAAAAACCCGGTCTGACAGATAGATTTGAACCCGTCAGGCGGCGCTTTTATCACGCCTGGACTGCGTGGAGCATATTCGCTTCGACGGAATGAGGATGATGGCGCGGACTCCCTTGCCGACATTCGAATCCAGACGAAAAACAGCATCATGAGCCTGCGCAATCGCCTTCACCAGCGGCAATCCAAGGCCAATGCCCTCCTTGGTGCGACGGCTAGACATTTCAGATTGAGCAAATGGCGCAGTCACCGCCGGCAATTTATCCGGTTCGATTCCGGGCCCTGAGTCCTTCACCATAATCGCCAGATCCCCGGTTTTTGTTGGCGCCGCCCCGACAATCACCGGCTGCCCGGGAGGAGCAAACTTCAATGCGTTATCAATGAGCTTGGAGATCGCGCGCGCCAGGAGATGATAATCACAACAGATTTCCGCATCAGCGTCTTTAACTTTGACGGTGATATTCGCATTGGCGGTCGCCGTATCGTTCGCTTTGGGCGTAAGCGTCATCGCTTCTTTGATGAGATCGCCCACGGTTGCTTCTTTTTCATGAATAGCGATCGGCCCCGAACGCGCATCAGACGCCAGCAGCATATCAGAAACCGAGTTCAGCAGCCGTCGTCCGCCATCGACGATATAATCAGCATATTCTCTGTGAACGTTGTCATGGTTTTTTTGAAACTGTTCGCCAAGCAGTTGCCCGAACCCAATGATAGCGTTCAGCGGCGTGCGTAGTTCATGGCTCATGAGCGATAGAAGTTCGTCTTTAAACCTTTCGCCCGCTTCGGCGCGATCACGCGCGACCCGTAACGCTTTTTGATCCTCGCCGGCGCGCAGAACAAATCGTACTGCCTGACTGAAGAGCGTCCAGTTGATCGGTTTTGAGAGAAAGGAAGTAGCCCCTGCCGCAAAAGCATGCTCGACTGCATCGCCATGATCACTGCCGGTGATGACAATGACCGGCGTTTGTCCGATTATCGGGTTTTCGCGAATGCTTTTGGTTAACTCAAATCCGTCCATGACCGGCATGTCGAGATCTGAGATCACAAGATCTACGCCGCCAGCCTGCAAAACCTTAAGCGCTTCAGCGCCGTTTTCCACGGTGATAACATGATATCCCGCGCCCTGAAGCTTGGATTCAGCCAGCTCCCGCATAATCGGGTCATCATCGGCAAGAACAATACTTTGCTCACGCATGAAAAAGGCCGCCGTCATTGAGAATGCGCGCGCCGCGCATTTATCACGGTTAATACTATCCGCCGTCCGTTAAAATTGAATTTCGGGCGTTGCCTGCGCAATCAAATTGCAAGCAATTTCATTCACACTCACATCGCAAAGACAGTCTTAAACGCAAGCCGGGAGGCGAATGCTGGCGCACAACAGGACAAAACGTGTGAAGTCACTTCGGGGGCGACTGACATCATTGGTTATTGTCGCGATTTTCGGCGCGGTAACGATTGTTACCGCTTCGTCAATCGGACGTGAAATAAACCAATATGGCGAAGGTAAATATTCAGAACTGAAAGCATCGGCAAATGTCTACGCCACAGCAATTTCAGCCTATGTCAGCGACGGAAACCGTAAAGAAACGACCATAGCCCTCAGCGCCATCGCTAATGCGCCTTCCATCGCCCATGTAAGGGTGAATTCCATCGAGGGCGATCTTTTTGCGGAATTTGGCGGTGTGGGCAGCACACCCACAAATGACTCTATTATGGCGGCGCCGTTTGCGCCCGTATCCAACTTTATACCTGCCATGTTTAAGCAGACATCTGCGGTAACTGTGCCAATAATCCGTGACGATGAAATCGTTGGGCAGTTGACACTGAACGCACACAGCGCCGCTCTTTATGATCGAATTGGCGTTCTTGTCTATGACGCTCTGGTTGCGGCTGTATTTGCGGCGGTTATTGGCTTCCTGATCGCTCTTAAGATGCAGCGGTCTATTACTGATCCAATCATGGATCTCGCGAAGATCATGAGTGATGTCCGCGAAACCGGTGATTTTTCGCGGCGCTCGCAAGTTAAGGAGAATGATGAAACCGGGCAACTCGTTGAAAGCTTCAACAACATGCTCGACCAATTACAGGAACGCGACTTCAAACTTCATGCGCATCAAAGAAACCTGCAGGCAATCGTGGAGCGCCGCACGCGCGAACTGCAATCAGCAAAAGAAACCGCCGAAACAGCAAATCTGGCGAAATCCGATTTCCTGGCCACCATGAGCCATGAAATCCGCACCCCCATGAATGGCATGATGGTCATGGCGGAATTGCTCAGCAAGGCCCAACTGGCGCCGCGTCAAAAACGGTATGCGGACGTAATCGCAAAATCGGGACAAAGCCTGCTCGCCATCATCAATGATATTCTCGACTTCTCGAAGATTGAGGCCGGGCGACTGGATCTCGAAAATATTCCCGTCCGCCCGGTCGACATTATCGACGACATCGTGAGTTTGTTCTGGGAGCGCGCAACCTCAAAAGGACTCGACCTTGCCGCTTATGTGGCGCCGAATGTGCCGGAAGTTATCGAAGGAGATCCGGTAAGGATCAGTCAAATTCTCTCCAACCTTGTCAACAACGCCCTGAAATTCACTGATGAGGGGCATGTGACCGTCGCCGCACGCCGCGTCGCAGGCGCACAAAATACATGCGTGATCGAATTCTCCGTCACTGATTCCGGTGTCGGCATTGAGCACAATCAACAGGCGGCGATCTTTGAAGCGTTTTCTCAGGCTGATCAGTCAACAACACGTAAATTTGGCGGCACAGGCCTGGGACTGGCGATCAGTCGCAGGCTCGTGGAGGCGATGGACGGGACGATCGACCTTAAGAGCCACCGCGGCAAAGGATCAAAATTCTTCTTCAGTTTCCCGACGCGCGTTTTGAAAACTGCGCAAGCGCCGCGCCGCTCACTTGAAAAGAAACGGGCGATCGTCGCTATTGATGGCGCTGCAACATCTAAAATGCTCGTAAGCCACCTCCATGAAACCGGCATCTCAGCCCAGATTGTCGATGTTGACGGCGAAATCGGCGCAGGCATTGCGTATACGGATTTAATTTTCGCTTCGCCGGAATTTTTGAACGCGCTCGCGAAGAAAATCAAAGGCGATCCAAATCAGTGGATCCCTACCCGAATTTGCATCAGCGAATTGGGCGACAGCGCGCCTGACCGCCTACTCGAAAAGGGGATTGCGGAAGACCTGCTTATCGCGCCGCTGTCACGCCGGGAGGTCATTCAGCAGATTGAGCGCATTTTTGATGGCGAACTAAGAGGGAAAGCGGCGCTCAGCAATGCCGGACAGGAGCCATCCTCTTTGAAACGGTTCAATGGTGAGCGCGTCCTCGCCGCAGACGACAGTATCGTCAATCGCGAAGTCGTAAAAGAAGCCCTGGGGCGGTTGAACTTGAAAGCAACATTGGTCTCTGACGGGCGCGAAGCTTTAAATATGTTCCAAAAGAAAAAGTTCGATCTTGTCCTGATGGATTGTTCAATGCCGGAGATGGACGGGTTCGAAGCCACTCGTGAGATCAGAAATCTCGAAAAGAAATCCGGCGCTGCAAATGTGCCGATTATCGCCCTAACGGCTCACGTCGCCGGCAAAGAAGGCGCGTGGCGTAACGCCGGTATGAATGACTATTTGACCAAACCCTTTTCGATTGAAACCTTATCCAACACCATCGGCGCGCATTTGCAATCAAGCGCGCCAAATTCGATGGCGCCTGTAAACCCGCACGCGTCCCAGACCACACAGACAAGGGCCAATGACGACAACAAAGCCCCACCGCAACGAGCCGCCAAAGCCGCTCCTTCCGGAAAACAAAAAAGCGAGCCCCTATTTGACAGGTCAGTTCTTGAAGCATTGCAGGACATGCAAACGGGAAATACCAACCTTCCTGTCAAAGCGCTGACGCTTTTCCAACAGCATTCGCGGAGCGCAATGATCCGCCTAGCGAAAAGCGCAAGATCGCAAGACCCGGATGAAATCAAATCGGCGGCGCATGCGCTGAAATCCATGAGTCTAAATGTTGGCGCGACGCGCCTGGCTAAGGCTTGCGCAACCATTGAAGAGCGCGCGGATGACGGAGCCAGCCTGGCGGCGCTCAATGTTATGATCAAACAGGCCGGCAAAGATTATCAGGCCGCGCTTTCAAAACTGCCGGACTTGATTGAACAGTTTTCTGTTTGCGCGGCGTGACTCTAGTAAACGCGAATGGAAACGCGCACGCAGCCAATAATGGAAATATCCGGCGTCATCGCGATATCCTGATGCCCATCCTCGCTGGAGACTGGCTCAAGGCGTGCAGGATTTGCGCGCCAACGCCTTAAGGTCGGCGTTTGCCTGACGTCGGCGAGGCAGAATTCACCATCCCCGGGCTGACAATCATGGTAGTCGATGACAACGAGCGTATCAGGCAAGAACGCCAGATTCACCGCAGGGTCGTTAATAAACACTGCAAACAAACGCGAAGGACCAATGGTAACGGGGATATAATCCTCGGCCATGATATGCGGATCAGCCGTGACGTCTTTGGCGAGAAGCGACGCCGAGCGAAGACTTATTACCGGAACATGGCGCACGGGCCTGCGGATATAGGCGGCGGCGGCGTGCTTATCGCTCTCCGCTACAGATCTGTCCCCGGCCGCAAGCCAGTCGAGCGGCGCCTCCAGCGTTTCGGCCAGTTTGGCGAGCGTCAGCCGGCGGGGATCGTGAATGCCGCTTTCCCAATTGGCGATCGCCGGCTGGCTGACGCCGATCCGGCGAGCCAGATCGGCCTGACTGAGGCCTCGAGATTTGCGCGCCTGACGGATTCTTTCGCCAATCAATCGGGCTTCGGCGAGAATGTCGGTCCTGGCTAAATCACTTCCCATAAGTTTATCTTATATTATTCGCAGGAAATGCGCGATAAAATTCTGCAGAAGGGTATTTTGGGCCACCTTACAGCCTCGTAACTGTGAATTTATAACGATTTTTACCGGTAAACTGACCAGTATAAAAAATATCACTTTGGTCTTGAAAAAATCAGCTTGTCTTATATTCTCAGGGTAGTGAAGCTGTTCCACCATAGATCGAGGTAGCAGATGTATGACCTTTGTGATCGTGACGGCGCTGACCGTCTCGCACTCAAAATTCAGGACTTCTGGCGGAAACGCGGATTTGATGTTGTTGTCGAAATGAAAGACGAAGGGTTTGTATCAACCATGCGCTCAGCGCGCACCGATCTTCGCAGCAACATGATCAATGGCATGCCGACCAAGCTTGCCTGCGCCGAGGCGGGCTAGTCCGCCAATGCGCTCTTAATAAGCGGCCCGGCATCATCATAACTGTCAAATAAAGCAGTCGCCTGATCGAGCAGGGTCAACGGCCCATATCCAAATCGGGCTATAAGGCATGGCATGGCGGCGGCGTTAGCGGCGCGAATATCCGTGTCGCTATCGCCGATGAAAACGCCGCGCTGCGCTTTCATTCTTTCAAGACATAATCGCACCGGCGCCGGATCCGGTTTGGCGGCGCTCGTCGTGTCCGCCCCCACGATAGTGTCAAAAAGCCCGTCAAGGCCGAGAGTCTTTATCAACAATACGGCCATGGCTTCGCGTTTATTTGTGCAAATCGCGAAGCGCGCGCCCTTCTCGCCCAATCGTTCGATCATCTCGACAGCCCCATCAAAGGGCCGCGAATGAACGGCGATGTGTTCCTGATAGTGGCTTAAGAAGCGCTCCAGCGCCGCATCGAGTTCAGCGTCATCCGCGTCCCGGCTCGCCGCAATCTGATAACCGCGCATCAGCATGCGCCGCGCGCCATGCCCAACGAGATGACGCACTTCGGCCGACGGAACAGGCCCCAATCCCGCCCCAGCCAGCGCATGATTCATCGACGCCGCAAGGTCTTCAGCCGTGTCGACAAGCGTGCCGTCAAGATCAAACAGAATAGCCGCGCCGCTGAGATCTTTATTCATTAAATAACCGCTTCTGAAGCCAAAAAAACGCGCCCGCCACCGTCGAATCGCATCAATCCCTTAACAAAGACATATGCCGCATCTCAGCGAGTGTGATAGAGCAAGCGGCGTTGTAGGGACGAAAGACGGCAAATGGAAGACGCCAGGACCGCCGCAGTTATTCTCGCCGCCGGGCATGGGACGCGGATGCGCTCGGCGCTTCCCAAAGTCATGCATGAAATTGGCGGCAGAGCGATGATCGCGCATGTCATCGCAGCAGCCGATACCCTCTCTCCTGACCGGCGGGTTGTCGTTATTGGCGATCATGCGCCGGCTGTGGGCGAGTTCGCAAAATCCATCGATCAGACTATCCATGTGGCGGTGCAGTCGCCACCGCAAGGCACCGCGCACGCCGTCATGCAGGCCATGCCGCATCTTGAAGGCTTTGAAGGCGCCGTTCTTGTTCTTTACGCGGACACGCCGCTTGTCACCGAACAAACATTGCAACGCCTTGTGAATGAAATCGCAAATGGCGCCGCCGTCGCCGTGCTCGGTTTTACGCCGGATGAAGCCGGCGGTTACGGCCGTCTCAAGCGTGACTCAAATGGAGCCCTGGTCGCAATCGTCGAAGCGAAAGATGCGACAGCGGAAGAATTGGAAATCAGCCTCTGCAATTCCGGCGTGATGGCGATTGACAGCGCATTCCTGAAAGCAAGATTGAGCGATATCGATTCCAATAACGCTAAAGGCGAATATTATTTAACCGACATCGTTGCGCTCGCGCGCGGTGACAACAAGCAATGCGCAGTAATAGAAGCCGATAAGGATGAGGTGCTTGGCGTCAACTCACGGGTTGAGCTCGCCGAAGCCGAGCAGCTGTTCCAGACCCGCATGCGTTGTGCGGCGATGGAGAACGGCGCCACGCTGCTGGACCCCGAAAGCGTGTATTTTTCTCATGACACGAAGCTCGGCAAGGATGTAATCATCGGGCAATATGTGGTGTTCGGGCCAGGCGTCACCATCGCCGATAACGCCAACATCAAGCCCTATTCGCATCTTGAAGACGCAAATGTCGGCCCCGGCGCCGTCATTGGTCCTTATGCGCGCCTGCGCCCTGGGGCCGATATCGGCGAAGGCGCAAAAATCGGCAACTTTGTCGAAGTCAAAAAAGCCGCAATTGCAAAAGGCGCCAAGGTCAATCACTTGAGTTACATCGGAGATGCGGAAATCGGGGCCAACGCCAATATCGGCGCGGGAACAATTACCTGCAATTACGACGGATACGGAAAACATAAAACGATAATCGGCGAGCGGGCGTTTATAGGCTCCAACTCATCGCTTGTCGCGCCGGTGAAGATTGGCGACGGCGCCTATGTCGGTTCGGGATCGGTGATCACTAAGGACGTGGACAAAGGCGATCTTGCGGTCGCGCGCGGACGCCAGGCGGCGATAAAGGGATGGGCGGCGCGTTTTCGCAAAACCCATCAGGACAACTGACAGGACAAGCTATGGATAAGGATGCCGGCAAGCGCCGCGCCGCAGAGGAAGCGGCGAAATATGTGGAACGCGGCATGACCCTCGGGCTCGGCACCGGCTCCACCGCCGCCTTCCTGATCGATGTTCTGGGCGCGCGCGTCGCTGACGGCTGGCCGCTGCGCGGCGTCCCCACATCGGAAGAAACGCGCCGTCATGCGACGCGCGTTGGAATAGAGATCATAGAACCGGATGAGACGACTGCCATCGATCTCGCAATCGATGGCGCTGACGAAGTGGACCCGGCGCTTAATCTCATCAAGGGCGGCGGCGGCGCGCTGTTGCGAGAAAAAATCGTCGCGAACGCCGCAAAAGAATTCATTGTCATCGCCGACAAGTCAAAACGCGTCCCCGCGCTGGGCGCGTTCGACCTGCCGGTTGAAATAACCCCTTTCGGATGGGCCCTAACGGTGCGCGCCTTGCGCGGAGTGCTCAGCGAGCATGGATTTGACGGCGTCCGCCTTGAGCTGCGCGCACGCGATGGCGCGCCTGCAATGACGGATGGCGGCAATCTCATCATTGATTGCGCGCTTGCCCGCATCGAAGAGCCGGCACGCCTGGACGCAGCCCTATCGGGCATTCCCGGCGTCGTTGAGACAGGGCTTTTCGCAGGCATTACGGATTTGGTGATTTTCGGCGATGACGACAATGTGAGCATCGCCAAGGCGGCCTGACAGGCTATGCTTCTCTATTACGAAAACAAAGTCCCTGGTGACAAAAGGCGCCCATGACGCAAACGCGATTTGAAAAACTGCAGGACGCCATCAAAACCTATGGCGCCGCCGCATTCGAAAATCTCTTGAGATGCAAGGGCTTTGGCGAAGCGGTCATTAATGGATTGCCCCAGTTTCTGGGATGCAATCGTGAGTGCGTCACCGCGGTTCCGCCCGAAGGCGCCTTTGATCCGCGAAGGGACTATGGCGAGGATGCTTTCAGCTTTCGCCACCGCGAGGTGATTGTGCTGGAACCCGTTCGGTTCGGCCTGGCGTTGACGATAAAGAACTTTGAGGACTCTGGCGCGCTCTGGCTGCGCACCGTGCTGTCGGTAGAAGTAACCGGCGACAGTTTTGATGTTTTTGTGGCGCAACAGCCTGTTATCCGTATTCCGCTTGACTACGAAGACAAGCTGGACCCTGTTTTTGAGGCGATTTATCGCGAGTTCTTGAATACATTTCAACTTGAAGTGCTGGAATTCAATGATAAGCGTTTCGCGACAGGCATCGGGTTTGTTCCGGAAAGCTAAGGGCGATTTATGGCCGACTTTGATTATGATCTTTTCACCATTGGCGCCGGCTCAGGCGGCGTGCGCGCATCGCGCCTTGCGTCAATCTATGGCGCACGCGTCGGCGTCGCTGAGGAATACCGCGTCGGCGGCACTTGCGTCATTCGCGGATGCGTGCCGAAAAAATTCCTCGTTTACGCCAGCGAATATGGCCACGGGTTTAAAGATGCGGAAGGTTACGGCTGGAGCGCCGATAATGTTTCCTTTAACTGGTCGAAACTGATTGAAAATAAAGATAATGAGATTGATCGGCTGAACGGGATATATATTCGTAACCTGAAAAATGCGGGCGCAGATATTTTTCAGACGCGCGCCGTCCTTAAAGACAAACACACAGTCCACCTGGTCGATGAAAACCGGGATGTGACCGCAGACAAGATTCTTATCGCGACCGGCGGAGCGCCCTGGGTTGATGAGACCGTGCCCGGCCATGAATTGGGGATCACATCAAACGAAGCGTTCCACCTTGATAAACTGCCCAAACATGTCGTTGTCGCCGGCGGCGGTTATATCGCGATTGAATTCGCGTGCATCTTTCGCGGCCTTGGCTGCGACGTTTGCCTGGTCTATCGGGGAGAGGATATATTGCGCTATTTCGATACGGATATTTCCGTTCAGGTGCATTCCGAACTGAAGCGCCAGGGCATTCGCGTCGTCACCCAGGCCGTGTTTGAAAATATTGAGCAGCGCGACGGAGACAACAAGCATATCACGCTATCCAACGGCGTTCATCTTGATGCAGATCTTATTTTCTGGGCAGTGGGACGAAAACCATCCACAAAAGGTCTTGGCCTCGAAGAGGTCGGCGTTGAACTGGATAAGTCCGGCGCTGTCGTTGTCGATGAATATTCAAAATCATCGGTCGAAAATATTTACGCCGTTGGCGACGTCACTAATCGCGTGAACCTGACGCCGGTGGCGATCCGCGAGGGGGCGGCCTTCGCCGAAACATGCTTCCACGATAACGCCCAAAAGATGGATTACACATTTATTCCGAAAGCTGTTTTTTCGCAGCCGCCCGTCGGTTCGGTTGGCTACGCCGAACATGAAGCGCGCAAGGAGTTTAAAAACGTCGACATCTATAAAACAAACTTCCGCGCCATGAAGAACATGCTGACCGGATCGGAAGAGCGCGTATTAATGAAGCTTGTCGTCGACGGCGACACGGACCGCGTGCTCGGCTGTCACATCGTCGGCGCCGATGCGGCGGAAATGATCCAGTGCGTCGCCATCGCCGTCAAAGCCGGCTGCACCAAAAAGCAATTCGACGAGACCGTCGCGCTGCACCCTACGATTGCGGAAGAACTCGTCACCATGCGGGAGAAGTACAAACCGCCGATGTAATCGGCTTGTGTCCTCACAGGACCCGTAGATATCTCCTGCATCGCCATATTGCGCTGCACAAACAGCTTCGCTAACAAAGCGCATCAACCGAGCGAACAGCAAAGGGTGCGTCTATGTCGGAGATGATCGGCGGGCTGGAATTTACCGAGCCCCTTACCGCAGCAGACCGGGAAATCCTTAACGAGGACCGATGCGCCTATCTGGCCGCGCTGGTCGATGCATTCGGTGAGCGCCGCGATACATTGCTGACCGCGCGCGAAGACTGGCAGGCGAAAATCGACGCCGGCGCGTTGCCTGACTTTCGCACCGAAACGCAAAAAGTCCGCGACAGCGACTGGACAGTCGGCGCCCTGCCCGCCGACCTTCTCGACCGCCGCGTAGAGATCACCGGCCCCACTGAACGCAAAATGGTGATCAACGCTCTCAATGCAGACGTCAACGTCTTCATGGCGGATTTCGAAGACGCACTGTCGCCGACCTGGCGCAATGTAATCGGCGGGCAGACGAATCTGCGCGACGCCGCCAGACGCACGATCAGTTTCGCCGATCCGAAATCCGGCAAGTCTTACAAGCTTAACAACGATCCTGCAGTGTTGATCGCCCGCGTGCGCGGTCTGCATCTCGACGAGAAACATATCCTGCGGAACGGCAAAGCGATCCCAGGCTGCCTTATGGATTTTGCGCTTTATTTCCTGACTAATCAGGAACAGCTGCGCGCGAACGGATCTGGACCTTATTTTTACGTGCCCAAGCTTGAGCATTATGAAGAAGCGCGCTGGTGGAATGAAGTCTTCGTTCACGCGCAGGAACATGCCGGACTGCCGGTCGGCACGATTAAAGCGACGATGCTGATCGAAACCCTGCCGGCGGTTTTCGAGATGAACGAAATCCTCTTTGAACTGAAGGACCACGCAGCGGCGCTCAACTGTGGCCGATGGGATTACATTTTCAGTTACATCAAGACCCTGAAAAATCACCCGGACCATATGCTGCCGGACCGCCATGCAGTTGGTATGGATAAGCCGTTTCTCGACGCTTATTCGCGCCTTCTGGTGAAGACCTGCCACCGGCGCGGCGCGCTCGCCATGGGCGGCATGTCAGCATTCCTTCCCGCCAAAACGCCGGACGAAGACGCCGCCAACAAGGAAAAAGTCCGCATCGACAAGCAACGCGAGGCGGATAACGGCCATGACGGATCGTGGGTGGCGCACCCCGCCCTCGCCGATGTCGTCAACACGGTCTATTCAAACGCCTTCGAAAAAGGCGCGACCAATCAGCTTGACGTCAGTCGCGAGACCGATGCGCCCGTCACCGCCGCGGATCTGATTGAGACGCCGGACGGCTCTTTCACCGAAGACGGACTGCGCAGCAACATTCGCATCGCCGTTCAGTATATCGAAGCCTGGCTTGGCGGGCTCGGCGCGGTCGCCATATACGGTCTGATGGAAGACGCCGCCACAGCGGAAATCTCGCGGGCGAGCATCTGGCAGTGGATCAAAAACGGTGCGGTGTTATCCAACGGACAAAAAATGGCGGCGGACTATTTTCGCAACGTCATGGCCGAAGAACTCCAGGTGGTCCGCTCAGAGGTCGGCGATGAAGTCTGGTCAGCCGGCCATTATGATGAAGCGGCCAAGCTGCTTGAGCCGTTATGCGTGTCGCCGGAATTCGACACGTTTTTAACGCTCTCGGCCTATCGCAAGCTTTAAGGTCAGCGGCATTCGGACTTCGCGCGATCAAGCGCCGCGGAAACCCCGCGCAGCGAAATCACATAGCTTGTCGCCGTACCGCGCTGGGAGACCGCGCCAATGCGCATATCGGCGCCGCGACGCATGGCTCTGATGAGCCGGGTTTCCTCGTCGGCGGCTTCGATGAAAGCCTCATTTTCGGAGACATACATGTCCCATTTATCGGAGCCAATCCGCACCGTCGGCTCGGGCTTGGCGTTCAGCGCATATCCGGTCATCAGGCTCGGCTGTTCCGTCGCCGCCCCTGACGCCCACGTCGCCACAAGGAAGAAAACATCGCCATGATTGACTGATTTCGGCGACTTGTCAGTCGCCTCCGTCGCCACAAAACAGATTTTCTGCCCATCCGCCTCGCGCACGAAAACGCTCCAGTCCTTATAGGTCGCCTTCGCTTCCGGTTGCTGTGCAAGGGCGGCTCCGCCGGCGAGGCTGGCGGCGGCGGCGATGAAGGCGAGTGGAAATAGACGAGACATGAAAACAACGCTCCTTGACGGCAATCACAGACCAGATTTCAAGCCACATAACATAGTTCGAAATTTGTCGCGAGCATGGCGCCAAGATCAATTGCAACCGCCCCGCCCATGCGCCATAACGGCCCGGAATTTCATGTATTATTAACCGGAGGCAATTGATGAAACCCGGACGCGATTCGCTCAACACCAAGAAAACCCTGACCGCCGGCGGCGCAAGCTACGCCTATTTCAGCCTGGCGGAGGCGGAAAAACAGATTGGCGATATCTCGCGCCTGCCGTTTTCCCTGAAAGTGCTCTTGGAGAACTTGCTGCGGTTTGAAGACGATCGCTCCGTGACCGTCGACGACATCAAAGCCTTCGCCGACTGGTTGAAAGCCGGCAAATCGACACGCGAGATCGCCTATCGCCCGGCGCGTGTCCTGATGCAGGATTTCACCGGCGTCCCGGCGGTGGTCGATCTCGCCGCCATGCGCGACGCGATGAAAAAGCTCGGGGAGGACCCGGAAAAAATCAATCCGCTGGCGCCGGTCGATCTCGTCATCGACCACTCTGTGATGGTTGACTATTTCGGCGGGCCGAATTCATTCGAGAAGAACGTTGCGCGCGAATATGAGCGCAATGGCGAGCGCTACAAATTTTTGAAATGGGGACAGGGCGCGTTTGATAATTTCCGCGTCGTGCCGCCGGGCACGGGCATCTGCCACCAGGTCAATCTCGAATATCTCGCGCAAGCGGTCTGGACCGCCACCGCCAACGGCGAAACCTACGCCTATCCCGACACGCTTGTCGGTACGGACAGCCACACGACAATGGTCAATGGCCTGTCGGTTCTCGGTTGGGGTGTCGGCGGCATCGAGGCCGAGGCCGCAATGCTCGGTCAGCCGATCTCCATGCTCATCCCGGAAGTCATCGGTTTCAAAATGACCGGCAAGCTGCCGGAAGGCGCAACGGCGACCGATCTTGTGCTGACGGTGACGGAGATGCTTCGCAAAAAAGGCGTCGTCGGAAAATTTGTCGAGTTCTTCGGACCGGGCCTTGATCATCTGGCGCTGGAAGACCAGGCGACGATTGCCAACATGGCGCCGGAATATGGCGCAACCTGCGGCTTCTTCCCGATTGATGAAGAAACCCTTCGCTACCTCAAAGCGACCGGCCGGGACGAAGGCCGAATCGCGCTGGTTGAAGCGTATGCCAAAGAACAAGGCATGTGGCGCGAAAAAGGAACGCCGGACCCTGTCTTTACAGACACGCTTGAACTTGACCTTTCAAGCGTCGTTCCCTCCCTCGCCGGCCCAAAACGGCCGCAGGACCGCGTGTTGCTTTCACAGGCGCCGGAAGGTTTCGCCACTGCGCTCGATAAGGAATATGGAAAAGCCGCCGAGGCCGACAAGCGCGTGCCGGTCAAGGGAGAAGATTTCGACCTCGGCCATGGCGATGTCACCATTGCGGCGATTACATCGTGTACGAACACATCCAACCCGTCTGTCCTGATTGCAGCAGGTCTCGTCGCGCGCAATGCGCGGGCGAAAGGCCTCACCGTCAAACCCTGGGTGAAGACATCGCTCGCGCCGGGCAGTCAGGTCGTCACCGATTACCTCGACGCTGCGAACCTTACCGATGACCTCGATGCGTTAGGGTTCAATCTTGTCGGCTATGGTTGCACGACCTGCATCGGCAATTCCGGACCGTTGCCGGAGCCGATCTCCAACGCGGTCAATGAAAATGATCTTGCCGTCGCATCCGTGCTTTCGGGCAACCGAAACTTTGAGGGCCGTGTCTCGGCGGATGTGCGCGCCAACTATCTGGCCTCGCCCCCGCTTGTCGTCGCTTACGCCATCGCCGGGTCCATGAATCTCAACCTCACAACCGACCCGCTCGGCAAGGATAGCGATGGAAACGACGTTTTCCTGAAAGATATCTGGCCGTCCAATAAGGAAATCGCGGAGGTCGTTCGCGAACATGTCACAGCGCAAATGTTTGCCTCGCGCTATGCCGACGTTTTTAAGGGCGATGATAAATGGCGCGACATCGACGTCAGCGACGAGGAAACATACCAGTGGCCGCCATCGACCTATGTCGCGAACCCTCCTTATTTCGAAGGCATGACCAAAGAGCCGAAGCCGGTTCAACCGATCAACTCGGCGCGAATCCTCGCCATGTTCGGCGACTCGATTACCACTGACCACATTTCACCGGCGGGATCGATCAAGGAAGACGGGCCCGCGGGCGAGTATCTGAAATCTCATCAGGTTCCGGTGCAGGAGTTCAACTCGTTTGGGTCTCGCCGCGGCAATCACGACGTCATGATGCGCGGCACCTTCGCCAATATCCGCATCAAGAACCAGATGCTGCCGGGGACCGAAGGCGGCGTCACAAAATACGTGCCGTCGGGTGATGAAATGCCGATCTACGACGCGGCGATGAAGTACAAAGAAAGCGGCACGCCGCTCGTGGTTGTCGCCGGCGAACAATATGGCACAGGCTCATCTCGTGACTGGGCGGCTAAAGGCACCATCCTCCTCGGCGTTCGCGCTGTCATCGCACAGAGCTTTGAACGCATCCACCGTTCTAATCTTATCGGCATGGGCGTCCTGCCGCTGCAATTTGCAGAAGGAGATTCATGGGCATCGCTTGACATGACTGGTGATGAGGAAATCACCATCGAAGATATCGATCAGATTTCGCCGCGCGGTAATGTCTCTGTTTCAATAAAATATGCAAATGGCGATACAAAAACTATTTCAGCGCTGGTGCGAATCGATACGGCGGACGAGCTCGACTACTTCCGTCATGGAGGAATTCTGCATTACGTGATTAGAAAACTTGCAGCGTAGACAGACGAAATATCGAATAACAACCAAAAGCTGCATCTTAAAAAAGATACATCTTTAGATATGTAGACCGGCAAGCTCTTTCCTGTAACCTCCTGCAACCTTAGGTTACAGGGGGCGGCACTGAGCACGCAACTAGCAATCACAAAGGGGGTGTACGGAGCACGCCAGCTTCTCAATGCGGTGCTGCTGTCATTTATACTGAGCGGCGGCGCCATCGCATCACCCTGGACGCGCGCCGATAATGAATTCCTGGTCATTTCCCGTGCTGATTATTTCAAGGCTGATCTGCAACCCGTCAACACGCCGGATGGATTTGTCGATAGCCAGTTCCAGCGCATTGAATCAAATACATATGCTGAATTTGGGGTGACCGATGATGTCATGATCGGCGCCAAGGCCGTTTATGGAACGACCTGGCTGACACGAGGTGCGGACACCGAAACCGCAACCGGATTTTCGGAAGTCGAAGGATTCGGTCAATATCAGTTTCTTCGCTCAGGGCGCGATGCGGGAAGCATTCGGATCGCCGCAGCAGTTCCTGCTAATTTCTCATCTGGAGTGCGCCCGGCGCTTCAGGCGGATGGGGTCGATATAGATATATCCGCATTATACGGACGAAATATTTATGATAATGACTTCAAGGTGTTCTCGAGCATTGAAGGAGGGTTCCGCAAGCGCACCGGCAATGCGGCGGACCATATTCGATTGCAATCAACAATCGGTGTTGAGCCAGACGCACAGTGGCTTTTTCTACTTGAAACATTTGCAACGGTTTCACTTCGTAATGAAGAGTTGGATGGCGCCGATTTCGATGTGGTGAGAATTCAACCCTCTATCCTTTGGCGGTTTTCTAACCGGTGGGGCCTTCAGGCCGGCGCCGCGGAAGAGATCGCCGGACGCAATATCGCTTTGGGCCGAACATTTTTTATTGGACTCTGGTCAAGATTTTAGATGTTCGACGAGCTCACAAATTCTACAGAGGATGTAACGGGGGCAAGCCCAATACCGCCCCCTGACAAAAGTCTGCAAAAATTTGAGAAGCTGCGCGCCTACGCCAAACGGGGAAAAATTCCCTGGCGGAGGGTCTCAGCGTGGAAGCGTGAGGATTTGTGCAACAGTCAGCTCCTGACGCCTTACGATGTTGGCGAACGCAATGGTATCGCCTTTCCCCTGCGCGCGCATCGCTTCGTTACAAAAAGGGATTTTCAGGACAGCCTGAAACAACGCTTTCTTGCAGATATTTCTGACGCGTCAATCCGGCGTCTTAAGGCAACCATGCCGGAATATTCAGCTTCGTCATCGTTGTCGCTTCTGCAAAAGGCGCTTGTTCTCAGTCTTGTATTTTTGTTCGCCTGGGCATTGATAAATTTTCCGGTCACCACACTGGTCGTATTGAACACAGGCGTTACGGCTTACTTTCTACTGGCGATTTTTTATCGCATCATCCTTCTCGGTGTTGGCGGCAAGTCCCCCGTGGCAAGCGCACAACTGCAAGTTCACAATATTCAAACTCTTCCGGTGATCACGGTTTTATTGCCCCTCTACCGCGACGCCGACTCGCTTGTATCTCTGATGCGATCAATAAACAGACTGGATTATCCGAGTGAGAAAAAAGACGTCAAACTTTTGTTGGAAGAAGACGACGTTGAGACCATTGCGGAAGCAAAACGCCTCGGCCTCGCCGACCAGTTTGATCTGGTGATGATACCGGAAGGCGGCCCGCGAACCAAACCAAAAGCCTGTAATTATGGCATGCATCTGGCCCGCGGGGACCTGATCGTTATTTATGATGCGGAGGACCAGCCGGAACCTGACCAACTGCTGAAAGCGGCGCGCGCCTTTGAGAACGCAGACCCGTCCCTCGCCTGCGTGCAGGCGCGCTTGAATTACTACAACCACAGCGAAAACTGGCTGACGCGCCTTTTCACTCTTGAATACTCGCTGTGGTTTGACTGGCTTTTACCAGCTCTACAAAAGCTCAATGTGCCGATCCCGCTTGGCGGCACATCGAACTTTTTTCGTACCGACACGCTGATCAAAATTGGCGGATGGGACCCTTATAACGTCACCGAAGACGCGGATCTCGGGCTTCGCATTTCGAAACTTGGTCATCGCGTGGAGATTCTCGACTCTACGACATTCGAAGAAGCGAATTGCCGGGTAGGCAACTGGATTCGGCAACGCTCACGATGGATGAAAGGCTACATGCAGACCTGGCTTGTCCATATGCGCAGGCCCGACAAGATCATTGCAACAACCGGTTGGAAAGGGCTTTTGTCCGTTCAGCTTTTCATTGCGGGCAATGTTTTAAGCGCACTTATCAATCCTGTTTTGTGGGCGGTGTTTGTGTTCTGGCTGTTAACATCGTCACCCGTCATATCGGCTTTTTTTCCCGAACCGCTCTTGTCCTTCAACCTGTTCGCCCTCACCTTCGGCAACCTTTTCTTCATGACGCTGGCGATCATCGCGCCCTTAAAAAGGCGCTGGTTCCATTTGTGCCTCGCCGGCGTAACGGCGCCGGCCTATTGGCTGCTCACCTCTGTCGCCGCCTATAAAGCCTTATGGCAGATCATTTTTCAGCCCCATTATTGGGAAAAGACCGATCACGTCATCAGCGAAATGGCGATCGCCCGGCGTGAAGAAGCGCTTCGCGAGGCAAAATAGAAATTGCGCATTGGCGCCAATAACCTATATGAGATCGCGTCAATGCTGGAGACATAATGAGCGCGCTTGCCGGTCATCACTATCGAAAAATGAACGGTCTTGGAAACGAGTTCGTTGTTCTTGATCTGCGTGAAAGTGATGCAAAGCTGACCTCTGACGCCGCGGCGTTCATCGCGTCGCCGTCCACTGGTCCCGGATGCGACCAGGTCATTACAATTGAAAAACGCAAGGGCGCCGATGCTGTCTTCATGGGTGTCTGGAACGCAGACGGCAGCGAAGTCGGCGCCTGTGGCAATGCAGCGCGATGCGTTGGCTGGTTGTTGATGGAGGAGACCGGCGCCGACGAAATTTCATTTTTAACCGGTGGCGGCGATATCCACGCAAAACGCATCAGTGCGGACCGAATTGCTGTCGATATGGGGGAGCCGAAATTTCGATGGCGCGACATTCCCCTGGCGGAGCAATGCGATGACACGCGCTATGTTGATGTCAAGCTTGGCCCGATCGACAATCCTGTTCTATGGGGTCCATCGGCCGTGAATGTCGGCAACCCTCATTGCGTTTTTTTTGTCGATGACGCCGAAGCGCAAGCGATTGATCGGTTT
Organism: Pseudomonadota bacterium; assembly: GCA_039819405.1. Classification (GTDB taxonomy): domain Bacteria; phylum Pseudomonadota; class Alphaproteobacteria; order Caulobacterales; family Parvularculaceae; genus Hyphococcus. Next base: position 385,799 of record JBCBSB010000004.1, read on the forward strand.
GGTCCGTTGATTGAACATCACCCGATGTTTCCTGAACGGGTGAACGTATCCGTGGCGCAGGTCACAAGCAAACATGCGATCCGCTTACGGGTCTGGGAGCGCGGTGTCGGCATTACAAAAGCCTGCGGCTCCGCAGCTTGTGCGGCTTTAGTATGCGCGCATCGCCGCCGCCTGACTGCGCGCAAAGCCACCGTCACCCTTGACGGCGGCGATCTGGCGATTGAATGGCGCGACGACAATCATATTATCATGACCGGCCCCTTCGCTCTTGACGGCGAAGGCCAATTACCCGCCGATACGCCGTGATGGCCAAACTTTATTTTAATTACGCGGCGATGAACGCCGGCAAATCGACCACGCTGCTGCAATCGAGCTTCAATTATCGCGAGCGCGGCATGAACACGCTTGAGTTTACCGCCGATCTCGATACGCGCGACACGCACGGCGCCATCTCATCGCGCATTGGCTTGAAGAGAAACGCGCTACTCTTCAACGAAGAAACAAATCTGTTTGATATCATTACTGCGCAATGCCGGTCGGAAAAAATTAACTGTGTGTTTCTTGATGAAGCACAGTTTCTGCGCAGCGCTCAGGTCATGCAGCTCGCCCAGGCGGTCGACACGTTGAATATTCCGATCATCTGCTACGGTTTGAGAACGGATTTCCGTGGAGAGCTGTTCGAAGGCAGCGCGCGTCTGTTTGCAATCGCCGACGAAATACGCGAACTTAAAACTATTTGCCATTGCGGACGAAAAGCGACCATGAACCTGCGGATCGACAAGGACGGTAACGCCGTCATCAGCGGCGATAAAATCGAAATCGGCGGCAATGACAGATATACGCCCTTATGTCGGAAACACTTCTATGAGTCATTTGATCGCGAGCGTTAAACTACCCATCAGCCATACGCGCCATAGAAATTTGTAATCGCGACGCTCAACTCATGCATGAGTGATCGAATACGCTTTAACGGCTCGACAATATCAGCGTGAATTTCAGGATAACCGCCATGAATGTCAGCGCCTTCAACCGGCTCATTGATTTCCTGCATCAGATTTCCGGCAGGACTTTCCCTGGGGAATATGGAGGCAAGAGCGTCAATGACATCATCAAGGCGTAATTCAAGCGACATTTCGATCAGGTCACTGTGTTCAACATCATGCCGGCGCGAGAAAGCCGGCGCACTGGCGACGAGTGACGCGGCCCGGGAAATCAGCGCCTGGCGAACAGCGTGCAGGATACTGAGATCGACATTGAGACCTGACACTTCCACGTCTTTATCATCGGCGGATAAAGCATCGCGCACCGCGTCGGTATTGCGGAAATCGCGCGCCAGAAAATCAGCAAGTCGGTTGAAAGAAATACTGATATCGTCAGCCTGAAGAACTTGTAAAACAGTTTCATATGAATCGGCGCGCGTGGTTTTTCGCGCATTTCCGGCGAGCGCAGACCAGAATGAAGGCGCGTAAATCCCAGCATAGGCGCGCAGAATCGAAATACTCGTCAACGACCTTGCATGAAACGCCATCGCGAGCAACTCCTGCATACGAACCGAACCGCGGGTGTGCTCCAGAAACTTGTCCATCTCGCGCCCGCTCGCAATCCCGACGCCGCCCGAGACATTCGATGGAATCGCGATCTGCTGAAGCATCGCGTTGTGGGGAATCGCGCGAACAGATCTGATCTCAGGGGCGCCGCCCTTTTCCTGGCGACGGGTCTTTCTGGAGCCCGTCTTAAACAAGAGGCTTTTGGGGAAGGAGAACAACACGCGCCGATAGTCTTCGCGTTGATACAAATCTTCCTGCCAAGCCTTCAAGCTACGGTAGAAGTCCCAGGAAAAATTGATGTCTGCATAAAAGGCGTCGTTATAATCAGGCGATGGAATTTCGTTTGTATAATTCCATAGAGCCTGCACAGTTGCATTTGAGAGACTTGGCGTTTGAAAATGCAGATAGCCCTCACCGCCCTGAAAACTGAACTCGCTGTTGAGCCCGATACCCGATTTTTGAAAACGGCTTCTTACCCACGGCGTAATCGTATGATTGATACGCTGATGAAAAGTTCCGGGATGCGTTCCACGCCCCATGGATTCGCCGTGAGTATTGAAGATCAACGCCTCTACATCCGGCAAACCTGCGGCGTCCAGCGCGCGCGCAAACAGCACTTGCAAGCGCTCTGCGGCCAGCGCGGCGGCGCATTGCCCCATAAATCGGCCGGAGTCGGAAAACCCGATCTGGATCGACATTCTTTTCCGAAGACGAATGTAATCGCGATACTCCGGCTCATCGAGCAAGCGCTCTATGAACCGACCGCCCCCTTCCAGTGCTTGCGGCGTTTCAAATAGCGGTGAAATATCAAGCTTGTGGTCAACGCCGTAAAGACGCGCCAGGTAAACCGCGCCCATCACTGTCGCCGGCGCTTCGCATTCGGCGATCAGAAACCGGATCGGCGTGTCGACGTCAATATGCTTCAGGATCTGCGCGCACAACATAAATTGCCGGCGCGCGGTCATCTGTTCCAAAAACACAGAACCAAAATTAATCGACCGTTTATCGGCCGCCTGCGCTCTTTGCGCTGCAATCGCCAGCGCTGAACGGCCGGAAAATTCAGTGTCGGGATCCAGACCAAAATCAGTTTTAAGCGCCGAGCGGACTTGCGCCGCGTTAACGCGCAAGTGAATGCGCGCAACACCAAGACCGCAGGCGCGCATCTCAGCTCGCAACAAACACAATGCTCGTGCTTTGGCAGAGTCTTTTTCGCGCGCAATACCGGCGGACAGCGTGTCAATGATCGGAGCAAGGCTGATTAAACGCGTATCGTGGTCGCGTGTCAAAAAGTTAGCCGCGTTCACAACCGTTTCCGGGTCACTCAAATCACCCGTAAATAACGCCGCCTGTTGTTCCGACAAAGACGCCGCCGCCGCTATCTGATCATGAACCGCCTTGATTTGTGAATCGGCGCCAGGCGCCAGAATACCGTCCAGCGCCTCGGCATAACGGCGCAGCTGCGCGGCTTTTTCCGCCAGACGAATGCGGATGGTTTCCGCCCAGTGAATATCCGTACGCCCATCAAGGTCATACCCGACCCAGGTCGCCAGGCTCACAGGATCAGGACATAGCTCTCGCCATTTATCAGGAAAACGGCGCTCTGCTCCCTTCAGAAGGATATCATTGAGCGCTTGTACCGCATTTTGCGCATTTTCAATCGCAATGCGCGCCTCATCATGTTCATATTGCAGCGTAATATCGTCACCTGTCGGCGCCGTTATTTTCGCAAGGTCTGCTCGCCACTTTGCAAGCGCTTTTTTGTTTTTAACGCTAGGATAAGACGCCGCCAGATCACGCTTCTGTTTTCCCAATGCAAAGGTGGGATGCGCTGTAAAGACAACGCCAACGGCGCATTTTTCAACTCTCTTTTTGTATTCCTCAAAACTAACGTTCGCATCACCGCCCATCGAATGGGGCATAGTGATGTCTTGAGGCCCGTGGCGCTCATGAAACGCCCGCATCCGATCTTCAAATGACTGAACGCTTATATCGGTAATGACCGCTGACAGATCATCTATTGAAAGCAAATTGTTTTCGAGTTTCAGGAAAAGATCTGATGCAACTTTGCGCACCGGATTGACCAATGGATCATCGACGCCTGCTTCACAAATATCCTGAAAGGTCTGCCGAAGCGATTGGGTGTCCATGAAAGCGCGTCATCACTCTTGTTGCGTCGCGTCTATACCTAGCTGTTCCGGACAAGACTTTCAAACAGCTCCTTGCGTTTCATCATCAGGCTCTTTGAACTGTAGTCATCGACGATACGCTGGCGTGCGGCTGCGCCAAGGGCACGGCGCTTCGCCTTATCGTCAAGCAGGTCACAAATTTTATCAACGACAGCTTCAGGTTTCGTCATATCGACAAGCGCCCCGTGAACATTGTCGTCAATCAGCTCCCGAACGGGCGCATTGTCAGAGGCGACAATCGCACACTCGGCGCTCATGGCCTCCATCATTGACCATGACAGTACAAATGGAATTGTAAGATAGGCATGGATGCTGGATGCCTGCAAAACATCCAAGTACTGGTTTCTCGGCAACAACCCGGTAAAATGCACGCGGCCCATGTCAATCTCAAGTTCGTTGAGCATGCGCTTTTTCCAGCTGTCACCTTCGCCAAGCTTCTTCCCATAGGCGACGCGGTCTTCGCCGACGATCACAACACGGGTCTGCGGTCGACGCTTCAGAAGCGTTTCGACAGACTCCATAAATTCCGGAAATCCCCGATATGGCTCCATGCCTCTGGCCACATAGGTGACAATTTCATCGGTGTCGCTGAGATCGAGATTGCCGATTTTCAGTTTTTTATTTCTGTCAGCGCAATAAGTCTGCGTATCGACGCCGTCATGAATGACGTGAACTTTATCCTGAAAGCAGGCCGGCAGTTGGGCATGCTGGAACCGTGTCGGCGCGATGCCCGCATCGCAACTTACCAGATCGCTCAAGATTGCCGCATTCCGCATTCGTGAACGAAGCTGGTCATCCATCGACCGATCTTCATTATCGCCATGTACGACATCCGGGGAATCGGGCCAGTAATACCACTCGAAATATCCGACATATTTCGCCCGGGGCCAAATGTCTTTTGCAAACAATCCCGGCCCCCAGCCCGAATGGGCGACAACAATATCCGGATCAAGCCCGGTCGGTTTCAGTTTAAGCGCGCTGCGCGCAACGGCCTGCCCGTGCAGGATCGCGTTTTCAAAATTCATCGCATAGGGATGCGTTTTTTCGCTCACGCTTCGATGCGCTTCATAATTAAAAACACGAAGTCCCCGGAGCGATGAATTCTTCCGCTTCGTTCCGAACCATACATCCCAGCCTTCCGCTGCAAGATATTGACCCAGGAAACCGAACTGCGCCGGGAAATTGTTGTGCAAAAAAACAATCTGCATGGAGTATCAGTCTTCTCTAAATGACCGCGCAAGCGCATCCGTCAGCGGACGCAGGAGGTAACTGATCGCAGGCTGCTTTCCGGTTTTTATAAATGTCTCCGTCGGCATGCCCGGCACCAGAAGCTCCCCATGCAGAACTTCCGCAAGTTTGGCCGCATCCGGCAAATCAATCAAGACAAGGTAATAGGGCGCGCCTGTGACCTGGTCGACCAGGCTGTCCGCTGAAACCGAGCGAACAACCCCATCGGTTTGCGGCGTCATTCTTGCGCTGAACGACGAAAAACGGATCATCGCGTCCTGTCCGGCGCGCACCTTTTCAACATCACTCGGCGATATCCGGGCCGCAATTTCCAGCCTGGCGTCGGCGGGAACGATATCCAGCAACGCTTCTCCCGCGCCAACCACGCCGCCGATTGTATGAACGGCCAGCCCGATAACACGCCCCCCTTGCGGCGCTTTGATCTCTGTGCGCGTCAACGCGTCAGCCGCCGCCACGCGTGTTTCTTCCAGTTCAGCGATGGACAACTCCACATCGCGCAGCTCAGCGATGGTTTCTTCCCGCGCCGTATCTTTGATTCGTTCAATTTCCAGCTGCGCTTCGGCGACGATGCTGTCAGCTTCCGCCAGCGCTGCCGTCAACGATCCGCGCTCACCGGAAAGCCTTTCACTTTCGCGTTCAAGGGCGCGCAAACGGGTTAAAGGCGCGAACCCTTTCTCATATAGGCCACGGACGCTTTCCAGCTCATCATTGATGAGGTCCGATTGCGCAACAGCGGACGCGCGTTGTGCGGAAAGCCCGGTCATGCGTTTTTCCTGCTGCGTAATGCGTTCTTCAAGCAACGATATCTGACGCTCAAGCGTCGCCTTCCGTGCAAGGAAGAGGTTTCGTTGTCCCTCAAGCATCGCACGGAAAGTCGTTGTACGCAGCACCTCCGGCGCGCCGGAAGCCTCACCCATAACGTCATCGCCGTCACGCGCCGCCAGCAAGCGCGTTCGCCGCGCATATAGTTCGGCCAACTGGCTTTCAATGCGGGCGAGGTTGGCGCGTGTTACAGTATCGTCAAGACGAACAAGAACTTCGTTCTGTTCCACAAGCTGGTTTTCACGAATGAGAATCTCGCTGACAACGCCGCCTTCGAGATGCTGCACTGTCTTGCGATTGCTCTCAACCGTCACCTGCCCCGGCGCAATCACGGCGCCGTCAATCGGCGCAACAACTGACCAAAGCGCCAGACCGCCAAAAACAGCGATCACGACGCCAAGCCCAAAGCGAATGAACGTTGACGCCGGCGGCGGCGGCGGCATCTGGCTAACTTGCATTGCCCGCTCCACCCTGGCGTTGTTTTGCATTGGCTTCAAAAGAAGCAACCATGCCCGGCGCAATCTTTTTCAACACTTCGTCACGCGGACCAAAAGCGCGCGTCTCTCCTTCAGACAGCATCAACAGCTTATCGACAAAAGCGATGGCGCTGGGGCGATGCGCCACAATAATGGTCGTTGCCTTGCGGGCTTTTAAGCCTTGCACCGCACTTGCGAGCGCGGCGTCTCCGTCGGCGTCAAGATTAGCATTCGGCTCATCAAGAACGACAAGCACCGGGTCGCCGAAAAGAGCGCGCGCCAGGCCCAGACGTTGCTTCTGGCCTGCTGACAGGCGGCGGCCATGATCGCCAATATCCGTATCATACCCATCCGGCATGGCGAGGATCATCTGATGCGCGCCCGCAGCCTGTGCGGCGGCGATAATCTTTTCCGGTGAGGCGTCATCGGTAAACCGTGCAATATTTTGCGCAGCCGTACCGGCGAACAATTCCACTTCCTGCGGCAAATACCCGACATAGGGGCCAAGGGCATTCGGGTCCCAATGAGCGATATTGCCGCCGTCGAGCCGGATTTCTCCGGCGACAACGCGTTCAACGCCGACGATCGACCGCACCAGTGTCGATTTGCCAGCCGCGCTCGGTCCAATCACGCCTAGCGCTTCGCCGGGCGCAAGCTGAAACGAAACATTTTTCACGATCGGCTTTTTCGCCGATGGCGGCTGAACGTAAAGCCGGTCAATTTCCAGCTCTCCGACCGGCGCCGGCAGGGCGGTTCGTTCAACGCGTTCAACGCCAACGGCGACAAATTCATCAAGGCGCTTATACGCCAGCCATGACAGCGCAAAGTTACGCCATTGCGTTGTCACAGTTTCGATCGGGGCCAGTGCGCGCCCGGTAATGATCGATGCCGCAATCATCACGCCCGGGGTCACTTCCTGCAGTATTGCGAGATAAGCGCCTGCGCCGAGGATCGCCGACTGGAGGAAAAGCCGCGTCGCTTTCGTGGTCGCCGTCAATCCGCCAATGCGGTCGCCGGCGTTGACCGCGTAGTCCGCTGCGCCGCTGCTTTTTTGCAGCCATCTTTCTTTAAGACCAGCGCGCATGCCCATTGCATCGGCGGCGCTTGCATTTCTGAGCGCCGCCCCCGCCATCGTATCGGCTTCGACAGACGTTTGTTGCGCAGCTTCATTCGCCTTGCGCGACCATCGCTCATTGATGACCGCAAGCACAAGCAGGATGATGAGACCGACGGTCGCAACAATCCCCAACAACCAGTGCATCAGATACACCATCAACAAAAACAAAGGCGTTACCGGCGCATCGAAAAACGCCGTCATGGCGGGGCTTGCAACAAATTGCCGGATCTGCCGAAGATCGCGCAACGGTCGATCCGGGATCGCGCCGCCACCGGAATGGGCCGCGTCCATAGTGAAATCGAAGGTCAACCCTTTTAAACGGTTTTCAAATTCAACGCCGGCCCGCGACAGCAAAGCGCCGCGCGCAAAATCAAGCGCGCCCATCGCCGCAAACATGGAAAAAGTCAGGATGGTTAACATGACCAGCGTTTCCATGCTGCCGCTCGACAGCACGCGGTCATAGATCTGCAGCATGTAGAGAGGGCCGGTGAGCATCAGGATATTGACGAACAGGCTAAAGAATCCCGCCTGCAGCAGGATGCGCCGCGTCGCCTCACGAGCCGCCGTCATCGCCGTCGAAACACTATGAAGCGCTTTGTTCATTTACCTTGTACCGGCTGCTCCCACCAAGCTACGCAATCTTCAGGCCTAGCGCGCCCATTTACGCCAAAAATCCTTAAACCCCCAAACGGGGATGTCCGTCTCTAATCTTACGGTCAATAATGTGGCGTAAACTGCACGCCGAAATTCACGCGCCCACTAACTGACCAATACGACACGCACAGAAATATCATTTAAATTCATATGGTTATGAGCAGGAGACTTTCGCGGAGTGGGAATCGGTTCTCCAAGCCCGAAACATTGATTTTGCACATTTTTTTACTGCAGATGAAAACAGTGTCTGATTTTGAGACTCTCGGCCGACCTGGGGGTGCAGCCATGAGCGGGTCAGCATCAAATCGGGCTTCGCATTGAATGCTGGGAAAGTGTATTTCTTGCCGGGAACCAGTATTTACTCCTCAGTGCGGCCCTTGGCCTTACGGTCGCGCTCATAGCTATTGGCAAGGCGAAATTGCGGCAGCCAAGACTCGCGACGGACTGTCCAGAGCTCATAGGTTGGCTTGAATATATCGGGAGTGTCCAAGCATCCTAGATGTACTTCAATCTCGTCTGCAGTGCGCGAGAAAACAGATGAGCCGCAGTTAGGACAGAAAAACCGTTCGGCAAAGCTTCGCGTTTGACCATTGATCATCACTGCAGCCTGAGGGAACACTGCGGAAGCGTGAAACAGGGCGCCATGATGTTTACGGCAGTCGAGGCAGTGACATATGCCCACCCGATAAGGCTTACCGGACACCGCGATGCGAACCTTACCGCACAAGCAACCGCCAGTTATCTCCATTGCATAGCTCCTTTAGGTTCAAGCCGGAAAAGCATTCGGCGCGCGGACTATCATCCAATAGAGATTGGGAGAGCCCTTTCTGCGAATGACATGGGCGGGCAATTTGGGCCTGGCGGAGACGGGGGGAGAAACTTCGAACTCCGATTTCACCGAACTGTTCGATGTTTTAGCTGAATGGGAAGCGGTTCTCCAAGCCCAGAATATTGATTTTACACAGCTTTCCCGACCCACAGAACCCGAAATTGCAGACATAGAACCGGAGCCGCAGCTGTGAGCGGCGCAGAAATTTCAGGGCCGGATGCTTTCCGGGCCTTAGTTGAAGAGAACGAGGCCGAAGCTCGGGCTCGTCCGGTGCGCAAAAAGCGCCCACCTCCGCTGTCCATCAGGGTCAGCGATGACGAGCGCGCACGATTGAAACGGGACGCTAGCGGTGGGTCCGTAAACGCCTATGTTCGCCAAAAATTATTTGGCGCGTCCGCTGTTTCGCGAAAATCAAAACGCCAGCCAGCGGCTGATATGGAAGCGCTGGGCCGGGTGCTGGGAGCGCTCGGCCAGTCGCGGCTTGCCTCCAACCTCAATCAGATCGCCAAAGCCGCTAATATGGGCGCACTACCTGTGACGCCGGAGCTAGAAAAAGAACTCCACGACATCTGCGCCGATATCCACGCCATGCGCTGCGATCTCCTGAAGGCGCTGGGGGTGAAGCCCAAATGATTCTGCAAGGCAATCAGCGCGGCGGGGCTAGAAATCTGGCGGTGCATTTGCTCTCGCCCGAAAACGAGCATGTGGCAGTGCACTCCTTGCGTGGTTTCGCCAGCGACAACCTGCAAGGAGCTTTCCATGAAGCTTATGCGGTGAGCCGTGGAACGCGCTGCAGGAAATTTCTCTATTCGCTGAGCCTCAATCCCCCACCGGGCGAAGACGTCGAAACGCAAGTATTCGAGGATGCGATAGAGCGCATTGAGGAAAGGCTCGGCCTCTCGGGCCAGCCCCGCGCTGTTGTCTTCCATGAAAAAGAGGGCGCGGACGGGCAAACGCGCCGGCATGCCCACGCCGTTTGGTCACGGATCAACACGGATGTAATGAAGGCTGTTCAGATTTCATTTGACCGCAAGGCGCTGCGGGAGATCAGCCGGGAGCTTTTTATTGAGCATCGCTGGACCATGCCCCGCGGCCTAATTGATGCGGAGGAAAAATCCATGAAGAATTTCACGCTTGCCGAATGGCAGCAGGCGAGGCGCATTGGCAAAGACCCGCGAGAAATTAAGGAAGCTTTTGCCGATGCCTGGGCGATTTCCGATTCCAAGGCTGCATTCACGCAAGCGCTGACTGAACGCGGTTACGCAATCGCACGCGGAGACCGCCGGGGTTTTGTCGGTGTGGATGAGCGCGGGGAGGTTTTTGCAATCCCGCGCATGGCAGGCGTCAAAACAAAGGTCGTGCGTGAGCGCCTTGGCGATGAAGACAATCTGCGAAGCGTAGCCGCAGTGAAAGACCGGATCGCACGGGGGATGCTACCAAAGCTCAAAGATTTCGATGAGGAGTTAACGGCGCAGCAGCAAAAGAAAATCGCCGAAATTAAAGCCCGCAAGGCGAGTTTGGTCGAACGTCAGCGGGAGGAGCGCAAAGCATTTGCCGCCAAGCTTGATGCGCGCAAACAAAAAGAAGCCGTAGAGCGTCAAGCGCGTTTCAGAACAGGATTCAAAGGGCTGTGGGACCGCGTCAGTGGAGCGCATAGGAAAATCAAAACTAACAATGAACGGCTGGCTGAACTTTGTTTTCGGCGTGACCGGGCAGAAAAAGATGCGCTAATTTTCAAGCAAGCCGCTCAGCGCCGGGCGTTCAAAGCCGATGTTCAAGAACAAAAGCAATACTATATTGAGCAGCGCCGGTCATTGAAGCAGGACATTCAATCCTATCAGCAGATGAAAGCCCCGCCTAACCCGACGCAGGACGCGCGTGCGGCGTTCATGGATCGACGCAAGCAAAACCAAATTACGCGCTCACCGCTGCAACAGCGGCAAAGCCCGAAAATCACCCGGTAGTGAGATGGAGGATACTCGCCTGTGACTCTCGATGACTTCATCAAAAAACGCAAAGCATTGCGCCACTACCGGGAGATCGAACGTGAAGCGCCGCCTTGGCAATCGCGCCGCACGTATAGTGCTGACCCGCAATATTGGGTTGAGGGTCACATGCCTCCTGAAGGTGATCCCCAATATAAAAGTCTGGCACCCAAAATCGGCTGCCAGTCTGTATGAACCCGGACCTATGTTCCATTGGAAAGCGCCTATTCAGGTTTGCTGCTTCGGATGGGATGAAAACGGCCTTCACAAAGCTTGAGGCCGTTTTTCAGCCAGCCGCCAGCCAACCGGGCGGCGCGGCTCCGGCCTCTCCACCGCCACCAAACCCTCTTGCTGCTTTGGAGGGTTTGAAACGGCCCTTCATCCAACAAAAAGTCCGCCCGCTATGCGGGTGGTCCATAACATCCCGCGCAAGGGATGGAAGCCCAAAGGGCCAAGACCCGCGTTTGCGGGGCTTGGTTCACGACAGCCCGGTCCGCATAGGCGGATGCGCCGACTATGTAGTCAGCCAATTTGATCGGATACTTGCCACGACAACCCCAACATGTGCTGTGCAAGCTATTGCTTATCCACAGGATCATGATGAAATACCTTTACCACAACAAAAATGTTGTGTAGACTTATGAGATGTCGATTGGCACGATGATTCTAAATGAAAGAGAGGCTCGCGAAGCACGCGGGACCATTGGTGAATACGAAAATGCGCTGTCCTCCGAGAGTGCATTGTCGGCCATCGTTGAGGGGCTTCCACCGCAAGTAATCGACGGATACAGGCGGGCCTTGGAAGTCGAAAAACGTGAACTCGAAGCACTGATTAAAGCCTATGATGCTGCGAAGTCCGGTGAAGATGCGGAGTTAAGACGGATCGCCGGAAACGATCCCGGATACGCGCTCATAATCGCCAGAATCACAAGCGGTCTTACTCAGAAAGAACTCGGGCGAAGATTGGGAGTCAAAGAGCAGCAAATACAGCGCTACGAAGCGGATCGATACCGGACGATAAGCCTGTCCAATTTCCAGAAAGTCGCAAACACTCTGGGCGTGCAATGGGACATGAAATTGACCAAATGGAATCGCGGCGGATGGGCATTGGCAAAAGACGCATCTGCCAAGGAATTAACGAAAATAATCAAACATGCGCGCAGTCATGATTGGTTTGAGAAAGAGAATGAAAAAGCCGAAGCCGAAGATAGCGTAAGTTACCTTCAGCGATATGTGACCGATCATATCGTCCGCTATGGCACACCTTCACTACTCAGGACTGGCCTGAACGTAGTTGACTGTAATAATGACATGGCTTTGCTTGCTTGGAAAGCGCGAGTCACTCGCCGAGCCGAAACGATAATCAGTAAACAGAAAATCCAATACAAACCATTAGATGTATCGTGGCTGATTGACTTGGTTCGACTTAGTCAGAAAATCGACGCTCCGCAAAAAGCGCGTGAATTACTGTTGAGCAAAGGGATAGTATTAATTGTCGAGCCGCAAATTCCGGGCATGAAGGTTGATGGGGCGGCCTTCTTGTTGGACGGAGTTCCCGTCATAGGAATGACGTTAAGGCGGGATACGATTGATAATTTCTGGTTCACGCTGCTACATGAATTGGGTCACGTAATTTTGCACTACCGTACGGGCCTTGCTTCCGGATTCTTTGACGATACCGAAAATGTGGAAGTTGATGAAATTGAAGCGGAGGCTAACAGATTTGCGGGGAATCTGCTTATACCTGATGACGTATGGAATCGGTCACCGGCACGGATCGCAAAATCTGCGCCCGTAATTGAAAAATTTGCCCGGCACCAAGGAATTCACCCTGCCATTGTCTTCGGGCGAATACAAAAAGAACGGAATAATTACGCCGTATTTTCGAACAAGCTGGGTAGAGGGAAAGTGAAGGAACAACTGTTGCCGTAGGGCGAAAGGATTGAAACGAAAATGATCTATGATGAAAATTTCCTTTACTCTCCCGTTTTGCGCACAAAGCAAGGCGAATTGGAGGGCGCAAATAATCTCTCATCGGATATAGCCGATGTGGTGAGGCCGCGCTGGGTAGTCGCGCCTCCTACAGAGCGCGATCCAGGAAAACAGCGTTTATTGACCAAGGATGAGATTGTTTATGGGACAGGAAGGCGTATCGCATCTTGTTGGCCATTACGAAATTCGTATCTTGATCCTCAATTTCTGATTCCGGAGTTTGGCTCAGAGGGCATAAGCGAATGGCTGCCTCGAATGTTTCAGGTTGCGCGGGATAATGATGCGAAGGTTATACCGATTGCAACGCTAGATGAACTGCTGGGAGACGCGGGCGGCGCGTTCCAAAAATCCATTGATCCAACGTCGAGAACGAAATTTGGTTTAAGGGTCGAGTCCGGTGAAATAGATAGGGAACTAGCTTCAAAAATCCGGGCGGCGATGAACGTTTTGGAGTTAACCCAAGACCAATGCAGCATCATTGCCGACTTTTGCGACGCTGATTTTTCTGATCCCGTTGTCGTTTCAACAGTTGCACAAGGCGCTTTGGAAGTTTTACAGGAGGCCGGAAAATGGCGTCATGTAATATTCCAAGGAACAAATTATCCGGAAACAAATCCGGCTGATCCGAACAGCACATATATTGTAGCGCGTAATGAATGGCTGGCATGGAAACGCGCGATTCAATTCGATAAAAACACGTCTGAGCATTTGATATTCGGCGACTACGGTGCGGATTGCGCGAAGTTCAATTTCCAGTCCAGCGGCGGTGGGCGTCCGATTCGTCACTATCGTTACACAACGCCGGATAGTTGGCTTGTGGTAAGGGGCGTCTCGGACGGCAAGGACAAACCGGCAATGAAAGCTGTCAGCGAGAATATTCTGGGCAGCGGGATGTACGCGGGGAGACCGTTTTCCTCAGCTGATGATTACATATTTATGTGCGCTAAAGGCTGGGCTGGCCCAGGCAATCCATCCACGTGGCGCGGCGTAAATACGACGCATCATATCACGCGTGTCGTTAGCGACATTGGTCGCGTCAAGGGTATGGAGTTTGCAGCGGTGCCAATCAGCGAGCTTTTAGAGCAGCCAGATCTTTTTTAGATTTTGCAGTCGATGTTCAAAAAATTCCATCCCACGCGGGATGACGCGGTAAACCGATGAGAAGCGGCGATACAACTATTTGAGACGCGTCGAGTGAAACGCGTTTCACTATTCCAAGACCTGCGAATTTAGTGTGGCCTGACCTAAAGTCCGAATAGGCAGTATTTGTGGTTACCCATCGAGGATCATACGGGAGAATGATTTTTGTTGTGCCAATCTTTGTATAGATGTGAGGCGATTTTTTTGGATCGAAGTTGCGAACAGTGCTTAAATCGAAGTTGTCTTTATCAAACATTCCATTTTTTGTGTAGCATGATCTGTGGAATGAAATCGTACAACCAATAATCTCTTCAGAGGCGGGAACAATATCTTCAATTGGGATAGCGGAAACATCTGCGGACGCTATGGCCTTCTCCAAAGAAACCAATTCTCTAATGATCATGCCCTGAGTCGGAAACCCATCATTTAGCGTCTGCATAACTTCTTCAGACAAGGGTTCATCTGTATCTAGCTGCGCTAATCTCGGAACATTCGCGAAGTGAATTGTTGATAGACGAGTGAGCCAAGAAGGGCGTTGAAATGCCGAAGTGGAAATTAAGGCTTCGTGCGCACGTTCTTCTGCATTCTTTTTCCAGTTTTTTAGAACCGGCACGGGATAATCTTGCCCGCCATTTTTGTCGATTAAACTAGCGCAATTTGCACATAACCATATACCATTTTTAATGCTTGAACGTTCTAAGGGAGACTGATTGTTATTATACCTCGGCCCTCCGACAGAGGCGGCGCAAATATGTGCTGCGACGCCTATAGTAGTAGACTTGTCATCTGAGCTTTTATCGGGACCAATTGTAGGTTTGCGGCATGATGGCTGGGAACAACGGCCACCAACTCTTTCACGCAAAGTCAGTTTAACCGCGTTCGAAAACCCGTCTCTTTTGTTCTGACGGGCCACTATCTATCAGCCCTCAAAGGTAGTGTTCCTATCTCGCCCGCCATTTCGTTGAATACATCATCGCCGCGAAGCAAACCATTTAAATAGTCTCGTAATCTACTGTCGAATGATGTGTTATTAATCGGTGATTGAAATGGTGCAATTATGAAATTATAGGGCGTGATAAAGCGTACGCGAAGCTTTGCGCGGCCAGTGATATCAACAGGCTCATCATCAATAATAGCTGCGCCATCGTCGTATTCAGCACGGGTCACGGGCAGTGCGCCATCAACGAGTCCATATTCCTCGTCGCAATATCCGAAAACATCAACAGACCGCGAAATTGCTTCTTCTGAGGAGTCGTACAAGCCGGTTGGTTTATCGGCTCTTGTTTCGACGTAAACCCATTTTCGATCAACGATATTTGGGTTTACAGCAGCGATACGACTGACATTGAGTTCTTCGGGGCCGACAAGGTAGTTTGACCCTTCAACATGTCTAAAACTTTCGATCTGTAGATTTTGTGGCCCCCGCCACCACCATGCAACCATTCCCTCTTGATACCGTAGAGGCGACCGTAGCAGGACATTCAAGCGTTTTTGAATAGTGTCTGGATCGTCAATCCACGCCGTGCCACGCAGACCGGGAAAGGCTACAGAAAAGCGATCATTAAATTCACCGGACGCAGTCCCGCCTTCTAATGAAGGCGGATCTTGTTCCTCTTCATCGCCTGCTGCGGGTGAAGCAGAATCAACTAAAAATGGGCTTGAACCAATTTTGGGCTTTATCGCATTTACCTGATAAATGCTCTCTAGCAAGGCAGTACGGTTCTCGTGAGTATCATTTCCATCTGAGAGATCGAGATACAGCGCGGCACCAAAAAAAGTTGGCAATTTCGTAGAAGATGAAACGCCGCGAACAATTGGAATGAATTTTCGCCTATTGTCTGAGTTCTGAAGCATCTCAGCGGTAATGATTGTTTTTTCGTAGCCGACGCCGCCTTTTCCGCTATTGGCTTTTTGATTGTATGAATCTGTACAGATAACTAAAACGCGGTCGATATCGCGTATTGCCCGTTCCATGAACGCGGGCAAATCATCACCAAAATCCAAATTCCACTGGTCGAGAACAACATCGACACCGTTCTGTAGCAAATGCTCGGCAAGGCCTAGCACCCAAGCTTTATGTTGCTCAGAGTCATGGGAGTACGAAATGAATACTTTTCTATTATCAGTCATAGCTGTACCGAGTCTTACATGATTAGGATACGCGGGATTTAACTGCGAGCACTAGGAAAATCTCGATAATAAATGGCAGCGAAATCGGGGGATGCAACGGGGGCGAAGCCCCCTTGCCAAGCGCGTGGGTAGTACCCACGCACAGCTTGCGTCTTGCGTCTTGCATAAGCTGAAAATCATATTCGTTTATAAAGCTATATTAATAGGTTCTCTGTCCACAATATAGCTAGAAGAAAAATGGCATAACCTTTGAGCGGCATACGAGAATCAAGAATATCCGCAATAAACTACAAAACACCGAACGAATATTGATTTGACCATCATTCAAGCCTGCTAAATTATCACGCTTTGTTGGCCTACTGAATGGAGAAGTTATGGACCCGATATTGCTTGTTTTAGCAGGAGTCACGGCGTTTATCTTGTTCCGCCTCATTTCTACATTGGCACCCCAACGCTCTGTCGAGTTGGAGGTAAAAAAGGACAGCAATGGTAGCGATCCTCCACATAGCGGCGCTTCAAAAGTTCAAAGCGCCGTCCGACAAATTTTACGGGCCGTGTTTTATTTGATCGGGCTTTTTGGGGCATTTCTTGTAGTTGCCGCACGTTTTAACGCTGTTTATGACGACGCATTCCTAATTAAACCCAGCTCATTGCTAGAGCTTTTTTTATTCGTAGCTGACCAGACTGCGCGAGGCGGATTAGCAGATTTCATTGAAACTTTTGGGGTTTCAATTTCCCGCGCCGAACACAATCCGAAGTCACTGTTTGCTATAGTGATATTCGCTTATAGATTAGTTGTTGGCACGGCAGTGTTTGGTGCTGTTTTTAGGGCGCTACTGTCTTTATATCAGTTTTTTATACATTTCTGGATGGCCCGACGTCGGACCTATTTAGAACACTACTTACACACTATCGTTCAAAAATGGTATTTTCGACCGCTGTTGGTAGCTGCTATTTTGGCGCTGCTTGCACAGCTTGGGCTGCTGATTTTGTCAAGTGAATTCAAATTGTCATTTGATTTCAACTGATATAGTGAAAATGACATCAATCTAATGGACAAGTACAGTCCTGTCCGCGATTTCTGGTGTTGTTCACATAAGAACTGACCTTATTGGCGTTCATCCAATAAAACGCGCATGATTCCAATATTTCCAACGCCCTTCTTTACGTGAGCGCCCGTTAGGTCGCGCTCAGCGGACGGTCACGCTCATTATAAAATATCGAACGAAGACCGGCCCCAACTAAAAACACAAGTATCAGATAGACAAATGATACAATCAGAGAAAAGAGATTAAATGGATAGCCAACAACGCTTTCGATCAAGTCACCGCAAGGAAGTTTTGCTTTTTCAGGCTTAAATGCAATAAATGGTGCAATAATAATTTGATCCGTGCATCCAATTTCGTTTTCCGAGTAGATGACGAAGTTTAGATGGCGCCAAAGATCACATGCACCCAGAGCTAAAAATGTAAATATCGCCGCAGAGAGCCGGCTATGAAGCCATTGAAAGCAAGTATTGTTGGTGATACGGCGGGCAACCAATCCGACCCGGTCGTAGAGCGCTGCCCCCAAAAGAAATGCCAAAAGCACATACTGTCTATAAAATTGGGGGACTTCTGCAATTATGCTAATCCCGCTGAATTCAAATAAATTAGCAGAACCCATGACTTATGTTTGCAGTGAGCACGAGAGCATAATTGACTCTCCATCGAGCTTCTTACTTACATAGTATTTGGACGAACGCACGCCGTCAACGCACCTAAGGTAGAGGTAATACACACCACTTCTAACGGCTTGGGACACTTCACTTGTTTCAGACCAATCTAATAAATCGGGAGCTATATTTATATCAATACCCTTTTTCTTGATTTGTTTATAGCGCTTCACTTCAACAAGACTGTATTCAATTTTTTCTTCGTCGGTAGTGAAGATCAGAAGCACCAATGGTGTCTGCCGAACCCCGTATCTCGGAGCACACGCTGCCGCCACCATCAAAATCAAGATTGCAGGTATTCGCATTAATTACCCTCGAAATTGAAACATAAAGTCCACATTAGCCAAGAATTGCCGTACAGACATACTGTACACCGTTTTTCCCTGCGGAACAGATGGATCTAGCAGTATCACGCTTTTCAAGTAAGATCCTGAATACACACGATGTCGGATGTTGCCATCTCTAAAGTAACCACGCGGGTGGAATTCTACACCTGCCACAATCGCAACATGACCCGAGCCCATACCGTCAAGCCCAATAATCACAACTTCGCCGTTTAGGATCGAAACAATAAGTTCATCTATCGTTGCAATGGGTTTGACTGTTTTGTTAGCGGTCTGAGCCGCGGGGTGATTCCTGTATACACTCGGAGAATTGGTGACGTTTAAGTTTGGAGTGGTGGCATTGGTTTGGTTCGGCGCACCGTACATCCTTTGATTGGGTGGAGTTCCAAGAGTGAAGGATTGACCATTTCGCTCTAATTGAATGTACGGTATCGGCAGGAGCGATGTGAGTGTCTTCGCCACTCCTGATCCATATCTTGAACTAACGCCTGTGATATTGCCGACACGATCCATCGAAATGTCGACACTAGAGTATTCCGATTTTCTCATTTCGCGAATTAGGTCATGGCTTACCGGCACATAATCAGATCGTTGCCCGCTCACCAAAAAAGCGGCAGTGTTAAGTATTTCTAGGTAAGTAGCTGGTTTCTTTTTTGAGATACTGCAACTTAATACCTGCTTATCGACGATGTAATCCTTTGCGATATTACGCCCATAATATTTAGCCGCTGTTGACAAGGCCGCAGCGTAACAGTCGTATGACGAGTCCTGCCTAACTAAATTTTCCTCTATGCCACTCAAGTGTGCACTGAAATACTTGCCCGTTGAATCAGTTTTTTCATAATTCTTTAGGCGTTCAGCAAAGCTATTATTCTCATCCTTCTTTGGTTTGGCATTATTATAAAACTTGTAGCTCACGCTCTTGATTATGCCGCAATCGCCAATACTTGCTGGTACGGTCCGAACCGTAATTTGTGACCATACGAAGTCATCGCTCGCGCACCCGATTATGCTCAATGATGCGATAACTAAAGAAAAAAATCGCAAGCCTAAAGCCATCTTTTTGGTATTCCTTAGCGCGGAAATTACTATCTGACTTAGTATCCACAATTATTATCGCGAAAAACTCGCTCTCCACAAGCTCTCGCAATCGCGTGTAAGTTGTTTAGGGGCATGAGATTTCTTCAGTGATACCGCTTTGAAAGTGCGGCGCTTTAAGTCGCTATCAATCGAGGTATTATTTCTAATAATGGGTGTTTTAGAAATAAATAAAGCGCCCCCGGAGGGAGGCTCAATTCATTTTTGGAGTCGCTTGTCCTTACCACTGGTGCGGATCGAGCCGCAATACGCTCACCTTTTTACAATTCCAACTCCATATAGAGATCAGCGATTTCATCGGGCTGGATGCCGAGATATTCAAGCGTGACGCGCTCTGAAGAGTGCCCGAACACGGCCATGAGAAGCGCAACGGGCTGCCCAGCCTGCACGCGCTGATGATAGCCGAATGTTTTACGCAAAGAGTGCGAGCCGTAATTGCCCTTTATCCCGGCCTCTGCGCACCATTTCTTGATCATGTGATTGAGCGCGGAAACCCCAAGTGCGCCGATGCCTTTGCGCGATGGGAATAACGGCGCCTTTGGGCGCGGATCGGGGTGGTGTTCCAACCAATGCTGCACGGCCTTTATGACAGCGCCGTTCAAAGTCGTGGCTCGATAGGCTTTGTTCTTTGATTGCTTCAAATCCAGCACTTCACCGGGCTTTAAGTGCGCAACCTGCCCGACGCGTATGGAGAGGAGTTCCCCGGCCCGGTAGGCCGTATTGATCCCGAATGTAAAAAGACACAGATCGCGAGGGCTGTCCTTAAGCAGCTTCTTTATCTGCTTTATGCCCTTCAGATTACGGATCGGCTCGACCTTAATGGATGATCCGGGCGCAGGGCGGTTCGGGTTTTTGGACTTTTTAGGCTTTGCCGATCTCAATGCGCGTTTCCTGACTCAAACATGAATGCGTTCATCACATCACGGCGCAGAATGAATATCAACAAATTACAAGAAGTTGACATAAGTATGGAATCCACCGCCTGTCAAGCGCATACGGGCAGATTCAATTGCCGGGCGTATCGATCAGAGCCCGCACAACTCCTCGGTATCCGGCGTGATCTCAACTTCTTGTAAGAAGTTAAGTTTGGGGAAGATCATGAAATATTCGCGGGCTCGCGCTGGGCTTTTGGCGGCGGCTTCAACGCTTTGCGCGCACTCTGCTCATGCGGCAGTTATTGTCAGCGGCGAAACCGGGGGCGTTAATCCTGATGATATTGCGATCAATCCCGATGTAACCGGACAGGATATAGTTCTAGGGCGCTTAATACTCGTGAATGACGTGCTTGTAGCAACGCCTGACGGTGAATTGACAGTGAATGGCGAAGGCGCGGTTACGTCAGTTTCCACGGATCAGGCTACACTGATTGGCGTTCAGCAGGACACTATCGGTACGTTGAATGTTGCGGGTGACGGAACCGCCGGGTCTGCTTCGTTTCAAAGCTCGGTATTACGCGTTGGAGGGTTCGACAGATCATCCGAGCTTTTTGAAAGTGGGCTTGGTATCTTGAATATCGGCAATGGCGGCGAGGTTATTGCCGACAATGCAAACACGCCGGATCGTTTGTTTGATGGGCTGATTTCTATCGGCGGGTCTTCCGGTGCGTGCTGCCTGACCATTGATGGCAACGGCACGGATAACGTCGACGGCATCGTCAATGTGGATGGCATTGGGTCCCGCTTGCGCGGTGAAACACTTCTACTCGGTGATTCCACGCTAGGCCTTTCGGGCGAGCTCAACGTTACCAATGGCGGCGCGGTGATCTTGCGCAATGAAGGCGCTAACGCATCGCCAATCGCCAGACTGGTTGTCAGTGAAAATTCATCTGTGTTTGTTGATGGCGAACAATCCCTCATCACGACGGATAATTTCGCTGTGGGCTTTCCGCGCGATGCTGAAGAAGTTTTAAACCCGAGCAATGCTCCGGCAAAATTACTCATAACCAATGGCGGACGCGTGGAGGCCGTCAATGTCCGAACCACAGGGGCCAATATCGGACGCGCTACTACGGGCGAAGTCATTGTTCGCGGCCCCGGATCGCAATTGTTCGTCGGCGGTGAGATTGATCCTGACATTCTTGAAGGACGAACCGGGGATTTAGTGATCGGTGTGGGCGAATGGGATGGTGATACCAGGATCATTCCCGGTAACGGATCATTGACAGTGGAAAATCAAGCCAGTGTTGTTGTGAGCGATGAGATTTTTGTTGGGGGCTCTAGCGGGCAAACCCAGGAATTTTTGGAACAGTTTGGCATAAGCGGCCCGCCTTCTAACGGCGCTCTTACTGTGCGCTCCGGCGCAACCGTAGAAGCGCAGCGCGTAAACGTGCTTGAAAACGGTATTCTTTCGGGAAGCGGCGGGTCAATATTTGCCGATGTATTTGTCGATGGCGGAACACTGGCACCGGGGGATTCTCCGGGCTCAATGTTGATTGACGGCGATCTTGAATTTGCATCCACTCAAAGCCTGCTTCAGATCGAAATTGCCGGGTTACTGAATACGGAGTTCGACATCCTCGAAATCACCGGGGACCTTATTGCTGAAAATGGTTTTACGCTTGAGCTTTCATTCCTTGATGGCTTTGCCCCGGAAGAAAACGACGCGTTCGAGTTCCTGCGCGTTGGCGGTGACAGTTTGCTGGATTTCGCGCTCGTAAATGTCATTACAAACGGCCTGATCGGTGATTTTGACTTTGCGGTGAATGCCGTCAACGGTGTGTTTTCACTGACCACTCTCAACGTACCTGATCCTTCCGAAGTTCCAATCCCGAGCGCCTTTATTCTCATGGCATCTGGTCTTGTAGGCGTGCGTCTTCTCAAAGGTCGAAAACCAAAATAAGCGCCAATACATGCGCGTTTGTAAATTCCGGCCCCTCAAGAAACACATTTTCGTTTGTGCTCAAGGACAAGGCCACTGGCGCAGCTTATAACCCGGTCTATTCCGTCTCCGGAAGTGCATTCAAAAAATCCGCGCGCGGCCATCTGGCGCGTTATTGCGTTCCGGGGAATGGCGTCACGACCGCAAAAGTGATTTCCAAACACGTCCTTGAGAAGTTCAAACGCGGATGTCCGCACGGGTGGGTCACCGTCTAAACCTCATTCACGACCGATATGAGCGTCAGCACTGATATCCTCGACCTGACCTTAGAAGTAGCGACAGATAGGGACGATTTTTATCGGCGGTTGTGGTAGGAATTAGCTTGGTAACTAAGCGCAATTCCTACTCAAAATTGAATTCGCCGGGCTGATGGATATAGAATTCAGTTTCCTTGAGATAACCGGGGGTTTCGCTGCTCAAAGTGGTTTTACGCTGTAACTATTGTCCGTTGGCGGCTTCTCCCCAGAAGCAAAGGCATTTAATGCTATACATTGCGGCAATGCGTTGGGTTCCATAGTCCGCTCCAACAAAAAATTTTAGAATCCAGTTGATTAGATTCAAGTCGCGGACTCGATTTCTCAGTTATCATAAAATTTCAAAGTTAGAGTATTCGCAGACCATATTATTAATGGTTCAAAGATCCGGCTCATTCAAATCATTAGAGGTGTCCTTTTCAGGATGCATTAGATCAAAAAGCAGGTCAATTATCTCCATGTTGCCACTGTCAAGTGCAATATCCATAGCGGTTCGCCCAAATTTGTCTTTAACCCAAAGATCGACCTCATCGACCTCAAGGATTTCTTGCACGGACTTCAATGACCTATTCGCACATGCCCAATGTAAAGCCGTCATCAAAGAGATTGGATCTATATCATTAACGCGTAAAGGATTTTTACGGAGTGCGTGATACAGTGAATGGTATTGGTTTAACCGGGCATAGCGTACTATGTCCGGGCATTCCTTTGGGCGATCCGGGTCAGGCATTTTTTCTATCTTTAAATTGTTCCTCCGATTCTTACGATTAGTCATTTTAGAATCCCCATTGCATTGAAGCAATAAAATTCTCAACATATTGATTGGTACACGGCATAAAATTTCGAACAGTGCGGGCAAACGGATTTATGTCGTCTGTGTCATCATTTCCGGATTGGATTTCTGGAAATCCGGAAGCTTGCAATGTTAAGTAGCCATATTGCGAGTAAAGAGGTTGTAGCAGTTCTATATGGATTAAAGTCGGATCAAACTCCACATTCTTTGAAATCCCGATATACTTCAATGGATTCGGCGTCGGCACTAGTATTCCTTTGTTCAAGTTGAATAGTTCGTTAGGCTCGAACTGTTTATTATGCTTAATAGTCCGATCCGCTATCTCCTCAATACCCCGACGGTCAGATATTGGTTGTTTTTTCGGATCACCCGCTAAGCAAAACCCAGTACTACTGGGTAGCCTTTGCGACGTTAAAAACATTCCAAAAAGCTGGACTTCAAGATGAGGTGAAGTTCCCAGACGGGACAAAAATAGAAAGGTGCATTTTAGACCAGCTATTTGATTACAATATGGGCGCTCTAAATCTGGATCGAAATACTCCTCAATCTCCGCAGAAATATACAATGACCGATCTAGATCGACTGCTTGCTGATTAAATTGATCGGGGTCATTTGCTACGTCATATTGTGGATATACAAACCGTAATATCGCATCCGCAGTTGAAAGATTCGCATTGTGGCCACCGACAGAACGAATATACTCGGGCGCTACAGATTCCAAAAACCTCTGTATTATATCAAGCTTCCATTCACGTGTCGAAACCTTGCTTCGTAGAAAGTTATACAAGTCTTGTAGCGTTAGCGCACCATCAACTACCTCTTCTCCAACAACATCTACAATTTGATTGTATAATGTAGGTAAGCCAGTCCCTTGGTTTCTTTGATAACACGCTAGCGCCCATCGTATTCGTTCTCGCCGGATAGGTACTTCATGAAGCAACGTCAGCCTCCGAAATTGAAAGTGATTACTTTTGTGAATTATAGTGGACTCACAGCAAGCCGCCAAGAACTAGGTAGCAAGTTTTAAACTAGATTAAGTGACAAGCGCCGCTTTCTCAATCTACACAACGTCTGGTTTGAGTGTTGTACTCAATCATATGACTGAGAAAGCGAGGTGAAATACATGCAAGTCACAATCTCAAAAGCTGAAGAGCAAGGCCAGCGCGATCGCGCAAACGGTAAGACCGGACATCCACCTAAAGACATGACTCCGCAAGAGCAGCGGGATTATCAAAACGGCTTTAACAAAGGAAAGTAAATCGTACGAAAAAGTTGGTGGTGAGTCGATTGCAGCGGCTCACCACCACACCGACCAGACGTTTCAAAGAGCATTCGAAATACCGGAAGGATTACATCTTATGACATTGCGATCAGGATTTCACAACCTGCCGGAAACGGCGGGACAGGAGAGCTTTGACTTAAATGATAAGTCAACGGCTGAACAAAAAAGTTTAGCCAAAGAAAAAGATCGATTGGAGCGCATTATCGCGCGCAGTTCACTCGCAATCAGCGGAATAGCTGTGTGCGGGATTGGGGCCAGTATTTATTGGGGTCTCGAGAGTGGCGATTTTTCTATAGCCAGCGCGGAGGTTGGCGCACTTATTCTTCTTGTAGGTGCTCCATCTCTTCTGCTTTTCATTCGTAAAGGATTCTTCACAGCATGTGCGCTCGCACTCATCCTCACATTGAATGCTGGTGATGTCACGCTTGCTACTGTTCGAGGCGTGTCTGGTTACGCATTGAGCAGCATCGTTATGTCTGGTGCTATGGCCGCCATTGCAGTTCGGGCAGCTTTTGCC
Source organism: Pseudomonadota bacterium (assembly GCA_039819405.1). Lineage (GTDB taxonomy): Bacteria > Pseudomonadota > Alphaproteobacteria > Caulobacterales > Parvularculaceae > Hyphococcus. Next base: position 410,804 of record JBCBSB010000004.1, read on the forward strand.
GCGCGCGCACTGCGCCGCCTCAAATCTACTCTCTACCGGAGGGCGGGGTAATGACAGAAGTATCAGAAAAATTGATCACTCAGCAGGAAATCGAAATTCTGCCTCCTCAAGACCTTAATAATGAAATATCATCGTACGAAGTAATTGATGCAGCTAGGCCTCTCAACCCTTCGGAACAGCTTTGCGCATCAATCCACTATCTGCGAGAACAGCTAAATAAGCGTCTTTACGTTCCGCATCTGAAAGATCGCGAAGGTACGCCTCTGGGCGGTGTACCGAATGTCATCATAACCATACAGTCACGCGGGCGCGCTAAGGGTTTTGCGGCAAAGTCGATTTGGTCGAACCATCGCGGCGTATATCTTGATCAAATCACGCTTATCTTCAGCAATCACGCCCATGGCGACATCAAGGACCTTGCCTCGACTCTTGTCCATGAGGATATGCACGCCAAGCAGTTCCACGACGGTAAGCCCGGCAGTGGAAACTACCACAATCGTCAATTTTCGGACTGGATGAAATCAATCGGTCTCCAAACCTCACAAACCGGAAAACCGGGTGGCGCGGAGATCGGGACGGGAATGTCTGATTACATCATTGAGGGTGGTCCGTTTGATTGCGTTATGGATGAGCTTATCGCCGAAGGGTTTTGTATTCCGTGGGAAACAATCGACAGCATTCAGCGCGGTAGCGATGTGGGAAATGCGCGACCACCACGAGATCGGTCCAAAGTTAAATTCACCTGCCCACGCTGCGGTCAAAATGCATGGGCCAAAAGTACAGCGGCCATTTTATGTGGGCAGGATAACTGTTCGAAATCGCGAATGATTTCACAGGCAATGCATGATGTTTAACCGTAACCCCCGACACCGCGAAAAGCAGCAAAGCCAGTTCATGGATGTTATGCAAGGGGCGGCATTCTGGCTCGCCGTCCTTTGTACATTTTTGATGTGGCCGCAGCTGCTCGCAGCTTCTCACTGGCTTGGCGAGGCGGTGTTCGCGGATCAAGTAACGCCGGACATGCTCGAACTCATGAAATGGGCGCTCTTTGTCATTGTTGTGATGATCATGTTGAGCTTTGCGCGGCTGGCATGGGGAAGTTCTGCGGCGGTTGTCGCCATCTGGGCGCTTACCAAGCTGCCGATTTTTTGAGGATAAACTGATGGCTTCGCCTTTCGGAAACAACGCATATAACCCACACGGCTCGGCGCAGTTTGCGAACTTGGGTTCATTGGAACGTGGTGGATTTCTGAACGCTGGCGCAGACAAGGTTCTGCTTGGATTTGCGAACGGCCATCCGCTTTTCTTTGGCGGCCAGGGCGGGATCACGACAGTTGCAGGCGCTAGAAGCGGCAAGCTGACGTCAGCAATTGCCTATGCCGCGCTCGGCTCGTCTTGGGATCAACACTCAATATTCCTAGATGTGAAGTCAGAGATTGCGGGGATTTCAGAGCTCGCCGTTACACAATCAGGGCGTCATGGAATCTACTGGTCACCTGTTAAATTGCCCGGTGCGCCGACACAGCACCGGATCAACCCCTTAGACTTTGCTACTGCCGATAGCCCGAGTCTCATCGATGATTTGCAAATGCTCTCCGCCAATCTGGTGCAGAAGTCGAATGCCAAGAATGGCAACTTTTTCGACAGCTTCGGAAAGCAAATACTGGATAGCGTGAATATTGCGATTACGCGCCGCGACGGCGTTTTAAGTTTCCCTGCGATTCATGAAGCCGTGACCCTATTGCAGTCAGGCAGCAATAAGTGGCTGGAGCGTGTAGGCTTTTACATGCACGAACTCGAGGGCGGCGAGCTCGAGTTTGTCGCCGATATGGAAGAATATATCGCGAACGCGCATGCCGACCCGACAAACGAGACGTTTCACAGCTTTGTCGGTGTGTTGACCAACTCATTCGCATGTCTTGCATCGCCAGCCTTGCGCGAAAGCGTATCACCTTACCCGGATGGTAGATTTGATTTCAGCTTCGGGGAGATGGTCAAAGATGAAAACCTGTACTCGGCCCATTTCTGTATACCGCAAGAGTATTTGCAGATTTGGGGGCCAGTCGTGCGTTCCATGTTTGTGTCCAGCCGAATTCACAAAGCGCGTAATCCGTCCTCGCGGCCTGTGTTGGCGGTTTTGGATGAATGCGGAAATACAGGCGGAAAATTTCCTTTCGCCGTAGAGGCCAATACAATTGGCGCTGGAATAAATTACCGCCCATGGACAATCTGGCAGTCATTGAAACAAATGAATGCGGTTGATGATGACGGGGAAGATAAAATCCTGTCCAGCGCAGCGGTGCAACAGTTCTTTGGTACTCGGGATTATCGCACGGCTGACCTGCTGGCTAAACGCATCGGCCATGAAACGCTGCGCTATTTTGACGAACATACGCAAGAGAAGGCCCAGCACGCTAAACAGCAGACGCTTTATAGCATGATGGCTGGGGCGGACCCGGTGGAAGCGGCATTGCGCGCACGACACTATGCCGCCCAGTCCGAAATCCCTCAAATGAAGCAGCGCTACTTGCTGACGCCTGATGAAATTTTGAATGCGCCGCAGGATCGGCAAATCATCTTTGCGGACAATGCAGGCGCACCAATCCTGTGTGAAAAACGCGCTTACTACGACCAGGCGTTTTTGGCCGGAGCATATTTGCCAAATCCGTTTCATCCACCTGTTGATTCCGTGAGCGTTAAAACGCGTTTTGGCCGCAAGCGTTGCAGGGTGATTACCGAACGCGTGCCGGAACGCTTTGCGCATCTTCCTCAATATTCAGATGGCACGTGGCGTTATGTGGAGGGTTTTAGACCATGAGTGATATTCGAGACCTTGTAGAACTGCAAAAGCGTTTAATCACGCTTGAGAGTCAAAGCGCTGAAACACTTAGCAATATTGTTGAATGCCGCCGGGCGATTGGGCGGATTGAGGAGCATTCAACACCGGGAATTCCTCAAACATCCGGCGCCTTGAGCGATGAAGACTTACGCATCGCGGAGTCGCTCGTATGTTAGACAAATCGCAGCGCATGAAAGAATTCATTGAGCGCCGAACGCGTTCTGCGGCATCTCAGTACGATTCATCGCACTGGATGAGAACTGACGTGCAATCCCGTCTTCCTCAAGCGTCAAACGATTTTGATAATAATCGCGATCCGGCAATTCCTTTGCAAAAAGCGGCAATGCAGCTGAGCGAGGCGCAAAGGCGGCGTCAGTCTATCTACGGCGCAATGCACCAAAGTAAGTCCGAGGGACGTGGGTCAGCAATGGTCAAAAAAGAACGACCTGCGCCTGCATTACGACCGCCTGCGCCAATGCGTATCGGCCCGGACCGGGCGGCGTTTTCGCAAAGCTGGATGAATGAGCGAATGTCGGCGCTCAGCGCACTCAAACATGACCGTCAAAAATTGCAGCAATCAAAAGAAGGATTGAAAGAGATGTACGCACAAACGCAGAAACCAGCGCTTCCACAAGATAAGCACCGCGAGGCCGAGCGGGAGTTTTACGTCCAAAAAAGACAGGCGGAGCGCATCATGGATCGCAGCCAACAGCATGTTCAAAAGTTCAATCGCGTGATCAAGCGCTAATTCAGGCAGGAGGTGATTATATGAGCGATGCTCAAGACAAGACTGAGATGAACGAAGAGGCGGTGAACGGTCAGGAGAAAGGCCAGGCCCCATTACGAACGATACGGGATGGTCAACTTTCCAGTTCCGTTTGGGAGACACAAGGGCCGGATGGACCATTTATGACCGCAAAAATTGTGCGGAACTATCGCGACACCGAAGGAAAATTTCGGGAAACCAGTAGCTTTTCAGAAAGCGATCTACGGCGCTTGCCTGATCTCGCGCGCAACACGACAGATATCATGACCGCGCTGCGTCACGATCAGCAGTTAGCGAGAGATGTCCGTGAACAAATGCGTCAGGATCAACAAGCAACGCCAATGCACACAGCGCAGGCTACGGATAGCCAAAAAACCGCTTATGTTGAGCAACGTCGTCAAAAGACAACAGCAGCGCCAACTCAAGGACAGCGCATTCAAAACAAACAGGGGCGTTGAATACGAACGTATGACTTTCGAGAATTTGATTGTCGGAGGTCAAAATATCTGATTGATTTGTTCTTGTAACGTTCTTTTGTTCCGTCAAATGATGATCGGCATAAAGAACAGTAAATTTGAATATCCATGCGTAACAAAAGGAGTAGAGATATGGAGAAAAATAAACCCGTAAAAGTGCTTTGGGATGGCAATATCAAGGCGGCGATATTCGCCAATCAGGGGCAAAACGGTCCGGTGTTTAATACGGCTTATGCTCGTATTTATACCGATGGGAATGGGCAGACCAAAGAAGCTTATAGTTTTTCGGGCGTTGAGAATTTACGGATCGCAGAACTGGCGCGTAAGGCGCACGATACGACCAATGACTTACGCAAAAACTATAATCAACGCGCCGCGCAGACCGGGCAGACAACGACCGCGCAAGCTCAATCGGCGCCTGAAGCAAATCAAGGTCAGCCAATAACAACTGAAATGTTTGAGCCGCCCGCCGCCTGAATTACTGCGTAACCTTCGCGTCCGCCTTTCGCATCTCGTGCAAAAGGCGGGCGCTTTTTCTTCTCGATCAAACCCCTAAATGTCAGACAGGAGAGACATTGAACAAGACCCCGCCAACACCGCAAGCGAATGAAGGTGAGTCAACAGAGTTAGGGCGTGAATCGAATGAACGACTCGCGCTTACACTCGATATGGAAACATATCTCGGCCAACTTGACGATTGGGAGATTTCTGAAAGCCATAAACGGGAATTCATTGTAACTTTCTGGAATCTTTTGGTGACGTTTGCGGAAATTGGTTTTGAAATCCACCCCGTGCAACTGGCGCGAAGGGTTGGTGAAAAAGCACCGGAAAACCTGCGAAAAACCAAAGAAAACCCTGCGTTTGAGGCGGAAAATATGCTATACTCAAAGTCATATTACCGTACACAAATTATTGATACACCCGCCGCTGATTTTATGGCGGAGTCCAAGGATTCGAATAGTGAGGAGCAACGATCATGAGTGAGGTGATGCTGGAACAAGAAGTTGCAACGAAAGCAATTATCTACGCGCGCATTTCTACAGCTGCGCAGGTGAACAAGGGACATGGCCTTGCTTCTCAGGAAACTCGGTGCCGCGAATTCGCAAGAATGAAAGGCTATTCAGTTGAGAAGGTTTTTACCGATGAGGCTGTCTCCGGCGGTGTCATTGATCGTCCCGGTATTCAATCAGCCCTACAGTTTTTAGAGCGACACAGACATAAGAATGACTATGTGCTGGTCATTGATGATATCTCTCGCATTGCGCGGGATATCCGCGCTCATCTTGATTTACGCGAAGCAATTAAGGACGCAGGTGCGCGCCTTGAAAGCCCGTCTATTGAGTTTGGTGAGGATAGTGATTCTATCCTTGTTGAGAATCTGCTTGCCTCAGTTTCTCAGCATCAACGCCAGAAAGGAGCGGAGCAAACCAAGAACCGGATGCGGGCTCGAAAACTGAACGGCTATTATTCATTTGCTGCGCCGATTGGATATAAAACCAAATCCATACGCGGGCGTGGCAAAGTCCTCCTGCGCGATGAGCCGCTGGCCAGCATTATTCAGGAAGCCTTGGAGGGGTATGCTTCGGGTAGGTTTCAGCTTCAGGCGGAAGTGGCGCGCTGGTTGGAAGCTCAGCCTGAATTTCCAAAGAACAGGCATGGCAAGGTGACAATTGAAGCTGTGAACCGCCTTTTGAAGCGCCAGCTTTATTCCGGCATGATTGATCGGCCTGATTGGGGCGTTTCCCTACGCGAAGCGCAGCATGAGGGGCTGGTTTCGTATGAAACCTATTTGAAGATTCAGGAGCGCCTTAGTGAAAAGCCTATGGCTCCGGCGCGCGCTGATATCTCCAATGACTTCATCTTGCGCGGGTCTGTCTGCTGCGCCTCTTGCGGTCATAAGCTCACAGCGAATTGGTCAAAGTCCAAAACAGGTAAACGCCATCCATATTACATGTGTTTTAAAAAGGGTTGCAGTGATTACCGGAAGTCCATTCGCCGGGACAAAATTGAAGACGAATTTGCAGGGCTGCTCACAACGCTCACGCCCAGCCGGGAGGTGATTACATTTGCCCGTGGCATGTTCCGCGATATCTGGAATCAGCTGCTTGCGCAGAGCGAAGCCGTCAAGATCGCGCTTAAGTGTGATATTAAAAATGCAGAACAGAGCATCGAAAAGTTAGTCGCACGGATCATGGACTCTGAAACATCCAGCGTAATCTCAGCCTATGAGAAGCGTATCGCCGGATTGGAAAGCACTATCGTGGTTTCGCAGGAAAAACTCACCAATCACGGCCAGAACAACAAGCCTTTCAGTGAGATGTTCGAACTCGCGATTTCCTTTGTCTCGCAGCCTGCTTTGTTGTGGAATTCCAATAGATTAGCACACAGACAAACAGTGCTGAAGCTGGCTTTTCAGCAGCCGCTTCACTATTGCCGAAATGAAGGGTTTCGAACCCCGGCAATCGCTTACCCATTCAGGCTTTTGCAGGGGGTGTCTCAAGGGGAGTCCCTAATGGCGGAGAGAGAGGGATTCGAACCCTCGGTACGATTGCTCGCACAACGGTTTTCGAGACCGCCCCATTCAACCACTCTGGCACCTCTCCTAGGAAAAGTGCGTTTAGCGTCTCCAATTGAGGCGTGCAACAGTCGCCTATTGAGCAACCGGTCAGGAAATCCAGGAAATTGCTGGTGCCTGGCCTCTGGGAGCCCTTAGAAACGCTTGACGGCGCCCTGCCCGAGGGCTAGATACCGCCTTCATTTTTAATAACCGGGCGGCAGAAACCGGGGCGAAAAAGGACGCTGGGCGCGAAAATCCGCGCCGACTGGAGTCGATAATGTACGCAGTCGTGAAGACTGGCGGTAAGCAATACCGCGTTTCCAAAGACGATATTTTGAAGGTTGAGCGCCTGCCGGGCGATGCTGGTGATGTCATCACGCTTGACGACATCCTGATGGTAGGTGAAGGCAAGAACGTCACCCTAGGCGAGCCGCGGGTCGCCGGCGCCGCCGTCGCAGCGGAGATCCTGGAACAGGGCCGCGGACCGAAAATCACGGTTTTCAAAAAACGCCGCCGCCAGAATTATCGCCGCAAAAAGGGGCATCGGCAGCTGCTGACGGTCCTGAAAGTGACAGACATCCTGACCGATGGCGCGAAGCCGAAGCCGGCTGCGAAAAAAGCCGCCAAGAAAGCGGCGCCAAAAGCGGAAGCCGAAAAGGCCGAGCCGAAAAAAGCGGCGCCGAAAAAGGCAGCCGCTGCTGACAGCGCCGACGATCTGAAAAAACTTTCCGGCGTCGGCCCTGTGCTTGAAAAGAAACTGATCGAAGCGGGCGTTACATCTTTCGCGCAGATCGCATCGTGGAAGAAAAAAGACATCGAAGAGTTTGACGAGAAATTGTCGTTCAAAGGCCGCATCGAACGCGAAGGCTGGGTCGAACAGGCCAAAGAACTCGCCAAGGGCGAAAAGGAGTAAGAGATGGCGCATAAAAAAGCAGGCGGTTCATCCCGCAATGGACGCGACAGCGCCGGCCGGCGCCTTGGCGTCAAGAAATTCGGCAACGAAACCGTCGTTCCCGGCAACATTATCGTGCGCCAGCGCGGTACAAAATTTCACCCAGGCGAAAATGTCGGCATGGGCAAGGATCATACGCTCTTTGCACTGACGGAAGGTCGCGTGCAGTTCGCGACCAAGTCCCAGGACCGCAAGGTCGTTTCCATTCTTCCGGAAACAGAATAACGGCGCTGATCTTTGATCGGCGCATCATCGCGCCGACCCGCTGGAAGAGTTGAAAGGGAAGGCGCAATCGCCTTCCCTTTTTCTTTTGGAGACGAGCCAATGACCGTCATCACCATCGCCAGTCTAACGTTGCGCCCTATTGAGTTGGAAGACGCGCCCCGCGTCGCGGCGCTTTGTAACGACGAAAGCCTTTTGCGCAATACATCGCGATTGCCCATGCCCTATACGCTGAATTACGCGGAGCAATTTGTTGCGCGGTCTATGCGCGAATATGCGAACGGCGCGGAGTACCGCTTCGCCATATGCGAGGATGACGCCCTGATCGCCTGCGCCGGGGTCATGCCCACCGGAGACGATGTTTTCGAGCTTGGCTATTGGGTCGGCGCCGATGCGCGCGGGAAAGGCGTCGCAACCAAAGCCGTCGCCGCGATTATCCATTTCGCGTTTGAGGGCCTGAGCGCAACATCCATCGCCGCGGGATATTTCGCAGACAACCCCGCCTCCGCCCGGGTGATGGAAAAGCTCGGCTTCAAACCTACTGGCGAGATCGTGCAGACGATGTCCCTCGCCCGCGGCGAAGAGGTGAAAACCATCCGCCTGGCGCTGGCGCCGGAAGACTTCATCCGCCCGGAGAGCATACGCATCAGACAGGTTTAAGCCCGACGCGCGTTACAAATTCAAATGTCAAAGAGCCTGCCTTGACCGGAGACTTTCGCCGCCGCCAGAACCGGCGCCGATGCGGCCATCTGGTTATTGCGGGCGCCTGTTGTCGCCGCACCGCCTTTAAACAGCCGTCATTCAACGCGTCCGGCAGTATAGGGCGCCGGTGCAAGGCGGGGATAACTACGCACCAAATATAGGTTTTATGGAAGACTACCCTCTCTGGGTTGAACGGCGGTGAAAGAACTCAACCGCCCATTCCGGCTTTTTATTTTCCGCTCCTCCCGACGAAGGTCGGGATCTCCATTGGCAGGCGCCGAGTCCGTTCACTGAGACCCCGGCCTGCGCCGGGGTGAGCGGGTTTAGGTATTTCCACCTGAAACAATTTAACTCTGCTGCATCACAGACTCGCCTTTCGGTTGTGCGCCGGTCATAAATCTGGGCAAACAAGGACCCGCCATGACCACTATCTCCGAATTTCAAGTGAAAAAAGACGATCTTCAAAAATCACGCCTGACAACGCGCGACGCGCCAACGCTTGAAGGTGGCGAAATCCTCGCGAAAGTCGACCGCTTCGCTTTCACCGCCAATAATGTCACCTATGGCGTCGTCGGAGGGCGCATCGGGTACTGGAAATTCTTTCCTGTCGCCGATGATGACTGGGGGATCATTCCCGTCTGGGGCTTCGCCGACGTGGTTGAATCAAAATGCGCCGACGTCCCCGTTGGCGAGCGCCTTTACGGGTACTGGCCGATGGCGAGCCATCTGGTGCTGCGCCCCGCAAAGGTGAGCGATACGCGGCTCTTCGATGGCACCGAGCATCGCGCGGAATTGCCGCCGGTCTATAACAGCTATGCCCGCGTCAAAGCCGAACCGGCCTATGACAACGCCATGGACGACGAACGCATGGCGCTGTTCCCGCTCTATGCAACGTCGTTCTGTCTTTATGATTTCCTCAAGGACAATGACTGGTTCGCAGCAGAGCAGGTCATTATTCCAAGCGCCTCCAGCAAGACCGCCATCGGCGCCGCCTATGCGATCAAAGGGGACGACGCGCCGCCAAAGCTTGTCGGTCTCACCTCAGCCCGCAACAAAGCAGCGGTCGATGCGCTCGGTCTCTACGATGTGGTTCTCACCTATGACGATATCGCCAAAGTGGATGCAGCAACGCCCGCCGTCATTATCGACATGTCCGGCAATGGCGACGTCCTGGGGGCATTACACAAGCATCTCGGCGACAATATGAAATATACCTCAAATGTTGGCGTCACCCATTATGACGCGAACAGTATGGGACCGGATTTCATCCGGGAACGGAGCGCCATGTTCTTTGCGCCCGGACATATCCAGAAGCGCACGAAAGAATGGGGTCCCGGTGAATTTGAAAAACGCGCCTTCATGTTCTGGCATGACGCCACCGTTAAAAGCCGGGACTGGCTGACGATCAAAAAGGAAAGCGGCGCGGAGGCCGTAGAGCGCGCCTATCGCGACGTGCTGGACGGGAAGACGCCGGCGGACACAGCCTGGGTAGTTGGGTTTTAAACTCGCAGCTTCAATGTCAAAAATTGGCCCATTTTTGCCGTAGCGACGTCAGGAATGGATGCATGAATACTAGAGTGAACTCTCCCTTGTCAGCGACCTAAAACGCACGGAACAGTCAATTGTCCGAAGTCGCCCAATGATGCGTGTTGATGCCCGCAAAAAGCAGCCAAAGCGCCACCACCCATTCAAACAGGGCCCCCGGCAAAAAGAAGAGCATGATGTTATTTCTAATCTCCGGAAAAAGAAGAACGGATGTAGCGACGCCTCCAATTATAGCATAGGTCAGCACGCCCCATGCTGAGAGCCACCGTGGGATAAAGCGCGAACGGAAAAACAGGCCGAAGAATAGCACGCCGCCAACTGCCATCGGGATGAGGAGGAAGAAAATGGATGCCCCGTGTAAATGAGCAAAGAGGCCCATAAGGGCGCCGCGTTCAGCATCTGAAAATGCTGTGAGCAGATCCCGGTTTGTGATGGCGGCGAAGGCTGCGTATTTAAGCGTTATGAAGGTCGCGCCCATGGCGGCTTCAACGAGTCGACAGAACGCGCCCATAATAGCGACGCCGGGGCTAACTGGACGCAGGGCGACATACATAGCGGCCGCTGACAGACAGACAAATGTGTAAAGCAGCGTTTCGGCTGCAAAGCCTGTCCTGAACAGGAATTCGAGCTCAGCGCCAGGAGCGTCTCCGCCGGAAAAAGGGCTGAATGGCGGGACTGGACCGAAGGTGATGTAGAGCCCCGCGACGGTATACATAAGGTAGGAAAACCCTGCGATCCGGGCCATCAGAGTTGCAGATTGAAAAGATAGGGTGGGTTTAGACATAGCGCAGCGCGCCTCCATGGGGACATCGAGTGATCGCGCTTCGGTCGAACGCGAATGACCGCAAAAATGAAGGACTGCGCCCGACCTGTCGTCCGGATGGGGCTATTCGGACACTGGGGAAGCTGTTTTTATGGCGTTTTTCAACACGGGCAATGTTTCCTCGCGCGTCTTGGCGCGATAAGCGCTGGGCGTCGAACCGCCATGTTTTTTGAACGCCGCATTGAAGGTCGAGCGTGAATTGAACCCGACCTCAAGCCCAATGGCGAGAACGGTTTCGTCGGTTTCAGCCAGAAGGCGCTTGGCTTCATCGACCCTGTATCTGTTCACGAAGTCAAAGAAATTGACCTCGAGATGCTGGGAGAGCGTTTCAGAGATATGGTTTTTGGTGACGCCGGTGACATCGGAGAGTTTGCGCAAGGAAAGATCGCTTTGGGCGTGCAAACGAGCGGTGTTTAATGCAGAGATGAGCTTGGCGGCGATCCGCGCCATGTGCGCATCGGTGAGAATGGGCGTCCTTGAGAAGGGCGCCGCCGCGGCTTGGTCGAAGCTCAGAGCGGGTTGGCGAAGCCCAAGATACGCAAAAACGGCAATGGAGAGCATCTCGCTAAGCGCCAAGGCTGCATAAAAGGGCGGCAAGGATACTCCGCTCACCCATAGCGCCTGTTTGATGCCCAAAAAAAGCCAGACGCCGGAAAACAACAAGAGCATGTTCCTGAGCCAATCCAATGATCGCCGCTCAATATTCGCAAATTGCCGCATCATGTCTTTTCGATGCCTGGCTTGGAGCCTAAGAGCGCCGATGAGGTAGAACGTGGTGAACGCCAGGAAGAGTAAAACCCCCGCAGTGCATGTGAATACGGCGATCTGGAAATGGACGGGATCTCGGGTCGCCGGATCGACGAGCGCAAGTTTTTCTTCTGCACTAAGGCGTGAAAATGGGAGGCTGACGAGGATAACAAGTGCAGGTCCCAGGAGAGCAAACCAGTCCCGACCGCCAAACTCGATTTGTGTTGGTGAGACCAGGGCGCGGGTGTAGAACAAGACAGCCGGTCCGAGCATCATTCGGACAGACAATTCGGCGCCCACAAGATGCGGCGCGATGTTGTAGGCGCCCGAGATGATGACCAATTCGCCGAGAATGTGGGCGAGCAAGGCGAGAAGCAAAGCTGCGAAGCCGATGGTTTGGTCCTTTCGACCCTCCCTCTGGCCGAACGACATTGCCAAAGCAAAGGCAATAATAGCCGCCGCAGCTGAGTAAAAGATCGTCATGAGAGTTGCTAACATCGGGTCAGTTATCTGACGAGTTTTCCAAGGAAGCAATCACCTTGCGAGCAGCCGGTGTTCCATCTTAGCGGCATGCTCGAACGCAGTATCGGATATTCGCTCCAAATAGGGGCCAAAAGCTAAAGTCTGAAGCGAACACAAAGCGGTCGTACAAAACATCATTTGCTACGGCAAAGATTGGCGAAAAATCGCCATTCAAATTTACTCATCAAAACGGGTTAATCGTATATCCGTCCTGCTGCAATAACACATGCGCTGTCATCGCGAAGACCGCCACGCCTTAAATCTTTTGAGCGCGATCGTTCATTGCGCAGGTTCACCAGCAGCGGCAAGCGCCGCCGCCGCAGCAAGCTTGTGTTTGGCCTGCCAGGGCGGGCCGATAGCGCGACCCATTTCCAGAAGAAAAGCCTTTATGTCCTCGCAGCCGAGCACTGTCGCCGCCTCGCGAAACACAGTGTCGCGGTCATACCAACTAACCGACCAACTAAGCGCTTTGGCTGCGGTCGCCAGCGCCTTACGATACATGACGGTATCGGCGACGGCCTGCGCACGATTGTCTCTAATGCGTTCCTCAATTGTCGTCGGCAGCGCAGGGCATTCGCGGATCGCGATACGCGTAATTGGCGTCTGCGTCGCTGCCGCCAGCGCATCAAGATGTTTCGCCGCGCCGCATGCGGCGGCGACCTCAACGCGCTTTACAAGCTCGATCGCCTCGGCAAGCGAAATCTCCCGCGCCCAGGGGCTGTTTTTATAACGACCAACCGCCCACGATCCCTCGTGATGATAAGGGTGGGTTGGCAAGCCGCTGTCTGTCAGGTCGATGCGCCGCCGATCAAGAAGCGCGCCATCAGAGGCCACCGTAACCAGCACTGCTGAATTACCATGCTCGGCAACGCCAACGGTCGCAGTCTGTTGCGTTCGTTTTCCGGCCACGCCTTCCTCCCTCTTCGGAAGAGTCAAAACGGATTGAGCGTATATCCGTCCTGCTGCAATAACGCATGCGCTGTCATCGCGGAGATCGCCATCTCAACGCCCGGCGACAGGTCTTCCGTGGCGACATCGTAATAGGCGGCGCTCTGACCACAGACGATAATACGGACGCCCGCGCCCGTCAGCGCCTCGATCAGCGCCACATTGGCGTTTTCACCGTCATCGCTTTCGGAGACATCCTTGACCGCCTGACCGTGAACCACAACGGCGACGCTCATATTCTCCACCGGCACGCCGGCGCGCGCATGCATGTTGATGAACCGCGCCGCCGAGACCAGCGTGCGGTTCATGGCGCCATCGTCAGCGCGCTTCGAGACGTCGAAGCTGTGTTTCGCGACAAACCCTTCCGGCAAGTCCATCGTAACGTCGACATCGGCCACCGGACCGAACTCTTCGAAAACAGGTCCGGTCCTGAACACATCCTCCGCAGCGATGGCGGCGCCGCTCGCCAGCAAGGCGCAAAAACCGATGAGGACGTATTTCATAATCATTCTCCATAATTGACTGGCGTGACTGCAATTGCCGCTTCGAAATGGGCGCGCTCTGCGCCTATATGGTTTCAAGGAGCATACACCCATGACCGACGAATTTATCAAGCTTGAGCAGGAAAACCGCGTCGCCACCGTGACCCTGAACCGGCCCGACGCGATGAACGCCTTCATCCCCGATCTGCTGCTGCAGCTGATCGCGGCGATTGAAAAGGCCGGGGCGGATGACGATTGCGGCTGTATCGTCCTCGAAGGGGCGGGCCGCGCCTTCTCCGCCGGCGTTGACCTGAAACTGCTCCAGCGCGCCACATTTTCCGCCGGCAAGGTGGACGATATCTTTGGCGAGACCGCCTTTGCAGCGACCGACGCCATTCGCCACTGCCCCCTGCCCGTCATCGCCAAGGTGCACGGTTTCTGTTTCACCGGCGCGCTCGAAATGGCGCTCCATTGCGACTTCATTCTAACGACCCGCGACACGAAATTCGGTGACACTCACGCGAAATGGGGCCTTCGCCCCAGCTGGGGCATGAGCCAGAACCTGGCGCGCGCCGTTGGAACGCGCCGAGCGCGCGAATTGTCTTTCACCGCAGCGACATTCACTGGAGACGACGCCGCCCGATGGGGTCTCGCCAACGCCGCGTTTGAAAGCAAAGAGGAACTGGACGCGCAAACCATGAGCCGCGCCGGCGCCATCGCCGAGGCGAGCCCCGGCGCCATTGCAGCATATAAGGATCTTTATCGCGTCCATGACGAAAACCGGCCGCTGGAAGACGCCCTGAAAGAAGAGGTCCGGCGGGAGTACTCTGATATCACCGATACCGTTGACCGGTTGAAAGGCTTTGGCAAATGAACGATACGCCGCGCCCTCGCCTGCTCGTGGACATCGTTTCCGATCCCGTCTGCCCATGGTGTTATGTGGGGCTCAAAGCCTTTCAACATGCGCGCGACCGCATCGCTGACGAATACCAGGTGCTGCCGCGCATTCGCGCTTATCAGCTTAACCCCGACACGCCGATCGAGGGCGTTGATCGCGTCGCCTATTACGCAAAGAAATTTCCTGACGAGGCGCAACGCGCGCAGATGGTCCACGCCATGAAAGCCGCCGCTGTCGGCGCGGGCTTTTCCTTCGATCCGCTGGGGCCGACGCATTTGCCGAATACGTTAAAAGCGCACCAGCTTATTCGCCTCGCGCATTTTGACGGTGTTCAGGAACGCCTGGCGGAAAAGCTTTACAGCGCTTATTGGGACGATCACGCGGATATCGGCGACGCGGAAACGCTCATCGCGATTGCCGAGACGGCGGGGCTCGACCCGGACAACGCCCGCGCCGACCTCGCAAACGAAAAAAGCGCCTCGGAAATCCGCGCCGAGGCCGATAGTTTTCGCAACGCCGGGGTCACTGGCGTTCCCACCTATATCGTTAACGAACGCACCGGCTTTTCCGGGGCGCTGCCGCCGGCGCGCATGGCCGAAGCGTTACAGCAGGCGGCGGCGCAAACCAGAATTCAGTAATAGCGGCGCGATTTCAGTTTTCATGAAATCTCAAGCGGACGCGTGTATAATTGCGCCCATGATCCGCCTGGCGCTTCTTTCTTTTACCCTGACCTTGCTGGCGATGCTCCAGGCGCAGGCGCAATCGCCTGTACTGGCGCTTGAGCAACCCACACCCAGGAAGTCGCAACAGACGGGCCTTTTGCGCGCGCCTATATTTGATCGCAGCGAACCGGCGCTTGCCTGTTTCAAACTGGAGAATAACTGGAAAGACGACGCCGCCGAGGATTACCTTACGTTCGGTCAGGCTTTTCCCGCTGGCGTTCTGAACCGCGAAGACGCAATCGCCGCACGCTATGATGATAAAACACTTCCCGCACAAATTGACATCAAGGCGCTTCACGATGACGGCTCGGTACGCCATGGCGTTATTACGATTGCAACGCCAGCTATAAAAGCAGGCAAACAAATTGACGGCGCATTGATTGCGAACCCTGCGCCTTCCGCAGCCCTTTCTTCACGGGTATTCGAGGCAAGAGACCATCTTGTCGAAAAATTCGATGCGCCAATCAGCCTGACATTTTATTTCGCCGACGGGTCGGAGGAAATTGTCGACATAGACACACGCGGCGCCGTGCTCGATGCGGCTGGACACAAAAACCGCGATGAATGGCTGAACGGCGCCCTGGCCAAAGAATTCCGTGTCGAGATTCCCGCCGCACCGCATGTGACGGCGCGGCTCGACATTCGCGTCTATCGCGATGGCGACGTCAGAATGAGCGCCGGCTTCATCAATGAAAAGAGTTTTGCTCCGGGCAGACGAGACTCCGTTTATGATGTGACTATCGGCGAAGCCTTCGCCGCTGAAAAAGTTCCCCATCATCGCGCGGCGAACTGGCGACGCGTTTTCTGGATCGGCGACCAGCAGCGCCTGCACATCATTCACGACATCGAACCGTTGACTGAAGCGAACGCTATTGCGCCTGTCGATGCATCGCCCGGCGTGGACGCTGCGCTGGTCGCGGAGCGGGCCACAGCGCTGCGCGCACTCCCTCCTTTGTCGCCCGCGCTTGTTGAACGCTATATGCCGGCGACCGGGGGTCGGCCCGATATCGGTCTTTATCCGCAGTGGACGTCCCACTACCTTGCGGCGCAAACGGAAGCCGCCAGGCGCGTGATGCTCGCCAATGCGGATGCCGCCGGCGCCGTTCCCTGGCATTTCGCCGATGACGCCTCAGGGGCGCCAATATCGATCGAGCAATATCCGAAATTCTGGGCTGATGAACGCGGCCTTGAAGCGCGATACGCGCCCGACCGTCCGCATCCGGATATCTTCGCTTCTTCTGATGGCGGCTGGTCGCCTGATCATTCCCACAAACCGGCGCTGACAGCCGTTCCCTATCTGGTGACCGGGGATCGCTACTACGCTGACGAACTCGCCATGCAGGCCGCCTGGGCGATCTTCGGGCGCTGGCCCGCTTTGCGCGAAGGGGGAACGAAAGCAATCGATGTCGAACAGGTGCGCGCTTCCGCCTGGTCATTACGTGATCTTTCCAACGCCGCGTTCCTGCTCCCGGACGCGCACCCTTCCAAAAAATACTTAAACCGCGCCCTCGAAAACAACCTTCGACTGGCGAAGGAAAAATATATCGACAACGATGCGATGAATGCTGTGGGCGAACTCGAAGGCTACTTTGAAGAGCTGATCGAACGCGAGCCGGAACGCATCAGCCCGTGGCAGAACGATTACATGGCGCTCAGCTTATGGCTCGCCGCGCGAAGAGGCGACGAAAACGCCGATGCGTTGCTTACGTGGAGCGCCAACTTTCATGCGGGCCGGTTCTTAAATGGCGGCTTTCCGTTACTCTGGGGCGCATCCTACCGGCTTCCGGTCAAAGACGCGCAAACCCAAAAGCCGGTGTCAAGCTGGGCGGCGCTGGCGGCTAAAATTCGAGCGAGAGGGCCACGGCCCGAAGACATTGAAAGCTATCCGGAACTCGCCAACGGCTATGCCGGCTCAGCTTACGCAGCCTTGACTGCTATAACGTCACAAGTCGCTTCGCCATCAGCCTTTGAAGCGCTCGCTGTATTAATGCGTGAAACTAAACTTTATAACATGTGGACGCAGCGCGCCGAGGGCGGCGTTTATCGCAATAATAATTTTCTTTTTGAACTTACGGCGCCGAATGGCGCGCAATATACGCGCCGAAATATTGCCTGGAACGCAAAGCCGAAAGACGCAGGCGGCCTCGTCATCGGGCGCGCTGATAATGAACATCTAAGCGGCGCTCGGGGTAATGACGCAATCTTCGGCCTTGACGGAAACGATGTAATCGACGCCGGTCCCGGCGACGATTACATCAATGGAGGCCCGGGTGAAAACACCCTTTCAGGCGGCGCAGGCGCTGATATTTTCGCCTTTTCCCGCATAGATGACAGCGTTGATCGCATCACTGATTTCGATAGCGCCGAGGACAGTATTCATATCGATTTTCCTATCACAAATAACAGTTTTGAAAGCGCAGTAATCGTTACAGATACGAAAGAGGGCGCACGCATTGCGTTTGCGGAAGGGCGCGCCATCGTTATTCTTGAAAACGTAAGCGCGGCAATGCTTTCAGATAAAAATATAATAAAATTTGAATAGATTCCTGAGCGCCAAATACGCTTGACTGTAGTGGTGTTGGGCGCTTTATTTGCGCCTGCGACTTTGTTTTGGCCGACCTTGATGAGACTTGCCGATGGCCGGCCTGCGAGATCCCAAGACATGGTTGCCTACCCGGCGCGCATCGCCGCGCTTACTACGCCATGAAAGGAGATTCTCAACGATGGCATCAGGTACCGTAAAATGGTTCAACCCGACAAAGGGGTTCGGCTTTATCGAACCTGACGAAGGCGGCAAGGACGTCTTCGTGCACATTACGGCTGTTCAGGCCGCTGGCTTGCAGGGACTGAATGACGGACAAAAAGTCTCTTACGAACTTGCCGAAGAACGCGGCAAAACCTCAGCGGCGAATTTGAAAGTCATCTAATCGATCCGACAACTTTGCACTTTGCGAACGCCGGCGATTTCGCCGGCGTTTTTTTGCGCCCTATCCAAAGCGCCAATAGAGTGTCGGGCAAAAAAATCTTTATGCGAAGAAACAGTCGACCGCGTAATCACGAACGCCGAAAAGAAACAATCTTACTTAGAAACGCGACTTTTTCGTCGCTCCTTTTAAGACCATGCTCGCCCATCAGGGCGTCGAGATCCGTCCGGCAAAAACTGTCGTAATAGGGCTCGTGAAAGCCACGCGGAAAGTTTTCCAGTAAAATATCAAACCCCGGCTCATCCCCGTATTGTATGGTGTCCACAAGCACCAGAACGCCGCCGGGCTTCAAAAGCCGGGCAATTTCCGCAGCGATGGTCTTGCGCACTGCGGGTGGCAATTCATGGAAAAGGTAAACCGCAGTGACGACATCAAAAGATGCGTCCGGCAGGCCCGTCTCCTCGGCGTTCGCCTGAACATAAGTGACGTCTTTCCAGCGTCCAAGACTTGCGCGCGTTTTGTTGAGATAAGCCGGGGATAAATCAAGCGCAGTGATACTGAGCGAAGGCCAGTTGTCCTTCACTGTACTGAGAAATTGTCCTGTGCCGGACCCAAGGTCCAATAACGAAGCGGTCACAACGTCGCGCTCGGCCAGCGCCGAGCCGATAAAGGGAAGCGCCTGGCGGCGCATGGCGCCAGCTGCGCCGGTGAAAAGCGTTTCCACCTGCATGTCGTAACGTTCAGCGGAACTTTCCGTCAGCCAGCCATCGGTCTGATAATGAAAGTTCTGAAGGTAATAACGCGGAAAGCTTTCCTTTTGCGCATCAGTCAGCACTTCCGAGTGACCATGCGCATGTTTGCGCCGGGCGACCTTTTCCGCATCCCGCAAATAATCGCGGCTTTGCCGCCACAAATTTGGAAAAGACGGCGGGCGGCGCAATTCGTCCGGAAATTTGTACGCGCCGGCTTCGATGTTTTTCCAGTCATCTCGGAAAAGCTCGCGAAACGAGGTTTTCAGGCGCTCCCGGTCAAGCGGGCCAAATTCCTCTGCATAGGGTGCGCTGCCAGGCTCCGTCAGCGGCCCCATGAGGCGACGGCCGTAAGCGTAATGACCTGTGTACCAGAGGACGCGCGCAGCCTGCGCTGCGCCATAAGCGGCGCGCTTTGCGCCCTTCGCAAGAGGCGTGATCAGTGGCGGCATTGCTCAGCCTTTCGTGAAAATCCCGATAAGTTCCACATGAGGAGCATAGACGAACTGGTCAACCGGCGTCACCTGCGACAGGGCGTAGCCGCCAGCCCGCAGGATCGCCGCATCGCGCGCAAAACTGGCCGGATTGCATGAAACGCCAATGACAGCGGCGACTGAGGAAGCCGCTATTTCAGCAGCCTGCGCCTTCGCCCCCGCGCGAGGCGGATCGAAAATAACGGCGTCATAAGACTGCAGCTCTGACGCCATCACTGGACGGTCGAACAGGTTTTGCACCCTGGCCGCCACGGGATGTGAGAGAGCGCTTTTCCGGGCGGCGGCGTCAAGCGCCGCAATCGCCGGGGCATCCGCATCGAAAGCGTCCACTGCTGAGGTTTGCGACAACGGCAAGGTGAATGTCCCGGCGCCCGAAAACAGATCGGCGATGCGCCTCGCGCCTGTCGCTGCTTGGGTTGCAATGCGAACGAGGGCCGCCTCTCCTTCCCGGCTTGCCTGCAGAAAGACGCCCGGCGGTTGCGCTACCTGTACGCCGCCAAATGACGTTATCGGTGTTTGAAAAACAGCGATCGGCGCATCATCAATCGACAGACGCAGGATGCCTGCGGCGCTCGCCGCCTCGGTCAGTTGCATCGTTTCAGGTCCCGACAAGTCGTCGGCTGCATCGCCGCCAGCGAAAGAGACATCTATGCCGTTGTCGCAAAGGTTCGCCGCCATATCGAAAGACCGCCATCGTTCCGGCGTTGCTGCGGCGAGCATACGCAGGCCCGTCATTGCTTTCTGCAACATTGGATCAAGCACAAGGCAGTGCTCGATATCGATAATCCGGTCAGCGCCGCGCATATTGAAACCAAAAACAACGCCGGCGGCTGTCTTGCGGATAGCAAAGCGCGCGCGCCGCCGGCTGTCGGGCGCACAGGCGACGAGCGGTGCGATAACGCTTTCTTCAAAGCCTTCGCGCGCCAAGGCATCCACAACGAGTCGGCGCTTCCACTCACGATAAAATTCTTCGCTTACATGCTGCAAAGCGCATCCGCCACAGACGCCAAAATGCGGACATGGCGCGCTTGCGCGATGAGGGCTTTCCTCGACCAGCGTTTCAATCGCAGCGCGTTCGCCGGTAATGTCCGCGTCAATCACATCGCCTGGAGCAGTATACGGAACATATATGCGTCCACCATCATGAACAGCGACGCCATCGCCCCGCGCACCAATGACGTCAATGCGCAACCGGGCTTTTGCAGCTGGCGTCGTGCGACGCGATCGTCGCCCGTTACGACGTTTTCGTTGCGCCAAGTAAAAACTCCTGATTGCCGTCGCCGCCCTTGATGGGGCTTTCCATATAGTCGGTTGATGTCCAGCCGGCCTGCTCGTCTATCCATGCGGATATGTCTTCACATACGCCATAGGTATTCTCATAACCTAGCTTAACGATGCCGCTTTTGCCCAGCTGCAAGCGGCCGACCTAGAATTACAGCTTGACGAGCGCGAAAAGCCACGCGCTCGCCGCTGCCTTCATCACCTCAGATCGTATCCGGCGTGCTATATATTGCGCAGCACGCGCTTCAGCTTTAACGGGACGCCGGCTTTGCGCGCGATATGGCTCCAGCAGGCGTTATAACGGTCACTCTGGTCAATCGTCAGATACAGCTTCTTGCCCGCCGCCATCGCTGCTGCTTCGTCTCCCGACTCAACTGCGTCGGCGAGGGCGTTGTAGCGTTCAATCAGCATGTCAACGCGGCGCCCTTCGCGCTGGCGGTTGAAATAGCCACATTCCGCCTTCTGATTGGCCATATAACGGCGCCAATCGTCGTCCGCGTCGCTGAATGCATCGATGCTGACCAGCGGCGCGACGTCAGCATAGCTACCCGCCGAAGCCGCAACCGGGGCCAATCCAAACGCAAATGCGCAAAACAATACTCTCATGTCGTCCTCCATTGCCAAACCATACGAACGGCGAACGGCGGCATAAGCAGAGCTTAATTCCGTACACCGAACGATAGGAGTAAATTGCAATTAAGAAGGGCGCGCCTGCAAGCGCAAATCGGCGAACGGCGCGCTATCTGCGGCAGGCTACATACTCGATTCTCAATGTTTTTCAAAAGCGACAAAGCGCTCTTTTTCCAAGCCGCATCGATTGAGGGCGAAGCGTTCTCTCGTGTCACTGTAATGGGCCATATGCAATATTTTCTGCATACGCACTTATTCCTTACGACCGCCGACGAGGAATTCGCGGTTGCCGTCGCCGCCCTTGATGGGGCTTTCCATGTAGCCAGCTGATTTCCAGCCGGCCTGCTCGTCTATCCATGCCGACATGTCTTCACATACGGCGTAAGTATTC
Organism: Pseudomonadota bacterium; assembly: GCA_039819405.1. Lineage (GTDB taxonomy): Bacteria > Pseudomonadota > Alphaproteobacteria > Caulobacterales > Parvularculaceae > Hyphococcus. Next base: position 432,474 of record JBCBSB010000004.1, read on the forward strand.
TTATAGCCCGGCTTGACGATGCCGCCCTTGCCCAGCTGCGCGCGGCCCACCTCAAATTGTGGTTTGATCAAAGCGACCAGTCGCGCGCCGGGCGCCGCCAGCGCCAGCGCTGGCGGCAACGCCTTTTTTAAACTGATAAAACTGACATCGCAGACGATAACATCGATCGGATCAGGGATGAGTGCGGCGGTCAAATCCTTTGCATGCGTCTTTTCGAGATTGATGACGAGCGGGTCCTGCGCGATCCTGTCGTGAAGCTGCCCCTGACCGACATCCACTGCATAAATCTTCGCCGCACCGTGGGAAAGCAGCACATCGCAGAACCCGCCGGTCGATGCGCCAAGATCAAGACAGATCTTGCCGGCGGGCTCAATCTCCATGGATCTCAAAGCGCTGTCCAGCTTGACGCCGCCGCGGGAGACAAACGTATGGACGTCCCCCGCAATTTGAATATCTGCGCCGCCTGAAATTTTTTGGGATGGCTTCACCGCTGCTGCGCCATCGACTTTTACAAGTCCGGCGGCGATCGCCGCCTGCGCGCGAGCGCGGCTCTCATACAGGCCATGCTCAACAAGATACAGGTCAAGACGCACGCTATGCCTCGCCAAAAAAGAAGGCGGCCGGTTGGACCGGCCGCCCTTTCATCAACTGAAAGCCGATCAGTTTACCCGTGCAGGTTCACCACATTCGATTCCATGCCGAGCGCCTGACGCGCACGATTGACAATATCCGCGGCGTTCAATTGAGCCGCATCATACATTTTCGCCGGGCTGTCCTGATCCTGGAAGATATCCGGCAGCGTCATGGTGCGAACTTTAAGACCCGCATCAAGAACGCCCTGCTCCGCGAGGTAATGCAGCACAAAAGCGCCAAAGCCGCCGACCGAGCCCTCTTCAATCGTCACCAGCACTTCGTGATTTTTCACAAGCTGCATGATCAACTCGTTATCAAGGGGCTTGGCGAAACGCGCATCCGCCACAGTTGTCGACAGCCCTTGCGATTCAAGCGTGTCAGCGGCTTTCAAGGCTTCAGCCAGACGGCCGCCATAAGCAAGCAGCGCAACCTTCGTTCCCTCACGGACAATACGGCCCTTGCCGATCTCCAGAACTTTGCCGCGATCCGGCAGATCGACGCCAACACCCTCGCCGCGCGGATAACGGAAAGCGATCGGCCCTTCGTCATACGCAACGGCGGTCGCGGTCATATGCACTAGTTCCGCTTCGTCGCCGGCCGCCATCAGCACCATGTTCGGCAGGCAGCCAAGATAGGCGACATCAAACGCGCCCGCATGGGTCTGGCCATCAGCGCCGACAAGACCGGCGCGGTCCATCGGGAAGCGCACGGGCAGTTTTTGAATCGCCACGTCGTGAACGACCGAGTCATAGGCGCGCTGCAGGAAGGTCGAGTAGATCGCCGCAAAGGGCCGCATCCCATCGCCCGCGAGACCCGCCGCAAACGTGACCGCATGCTGTTCGGCGATCCCGACATCATAGCAACGGTCGGGATACGCATCCGCAAACATGTCGAGCGAGGTCCCCGACGGCATCGCCGCGGTAACGCCGATGATCCTGTCATCGGTTTCCGCTTCCTTGATCAGCGCCTTGGCGAAAACTTTCTGATAGGCTGGCGCGTTGGGCGTGCCTTTCTTCTGCTTACCGGAAACGACATCGAATTTCGCAACGCCGTGATACTTGTCCGCCGCCTCTTCCGCGGGCGGATAACCGGCGCCTTTGCGCGTCACCACATGGACCAGCACTGGTCCTTCCTGCATGTCCCGAACGTTTTCCAGCACGGGCACAAGGTGATCGAGATTATGCCCGTCAATCGGACCGACATAGTAAAAGCCGAGTTCTTCAAACAGCGTACCGCCGGCAACCATACCGCGGCCATATTCCTCCGCCTTGGCGAGCTTTTCGTAGATCGCGCGCGGCAGACGTTTTGACAGTTGTTTAGAGAACCGGCGGAAACCCTGGTACACGCCGGATGATGAGGCGCGCGCAAGATAGGCGCTCATGGCGCCCACGGGCGGCGCGATCGACATGTCATTATCGTTCAGGATAACGACCATTTTCGATTTCAGATGACCCGCATTGTTCAGGCCTTCATAAGCCATGCCCGCTGACATCGATCCGTCGCCAATGACGGCGATTGAGGTTGTATCTTTTTTCAGATGCCGCGACGCTTCGGCGAACCCGGTCGCTGCGGAAATCGACGTCGCCGCATGCGCGGCGCCGAAAGGGTCATATTCGCTTTCAGACCGCTTGGTGAAACCGGAGAGACCGCCGCCCTGACGCAGGGTGCGAATCCGGTCGCGGCGACCGGTGAGAATTTTATGCGGGTAACACTGGTGGCCCACATCCCAGACAAGGCGGTCATCCGGCGTATTGAACACATAATGAATGGCGGTGGTCAGCTCGACCACGCCCAGTCCGGAACCGAGATGCCCGCCGGTCACCGAGACCGCGTCAATCATCTCCGCGCGAAGCTCGTCGGCGAGCTGGCGCAACTGGCTTTTGTCGAGCTTGCGCAGGTCAGCCGGCATGTTCACGGTGTCGAGCAGCGGCGTTTCAATAGTCATGGGGCGTCCCCTTTCGAAGGCAATCAAATCGTGCGCTGGCGCGGCCCGCATTCTCAGGCAGAGGTCCGCTGCATCGCAGTAATCGCCCTTTCTAGCGCTTTGGCCGGATTTCTCCACCCCTTTTCGGGTGAAATCACGGCAAGCCCACGGTGATTTGAGCCCGATTGTGGCTTCCGGGGCGCGGGTAAAAGTGCTCAGCCACGCCTGTCAGCCTATGGAAGCCACGACAAACACATCCTCATCAAAGACCGGCGCGTCATAGGGCGCGAGCTCTTTTTGCATCCCAGCGCTGGAAACAATGCGCTCCGCCCTGAAACCGGCCGCACTGAGCATCGCGGTGATCTCTTCGGGATCTCGGCTCATCCGGAATAAGCCAGGCGCGCCGTCACCGGCGCCAGCATATTTTCCATCATAAGCGAGACGGCTGCCGGCAGAGGCATGGGCGCTCACAAATTGCAGCAGCGCGCCATGCGCCGCGCCAGTGAGATACGGCGTAACACCTTCGGCAATGAACAGGGTGCGCCGGCGCCGGTCATATCCGGCGGCGCGCATCCACGCTTCCGGGTCGGTCTCGCCAAGAATAAACTCGATTTGGCAAAAATCGCGCGGCGCCGTCAGGGAGCGGCAGCGACGAATGCGCGCCGACAACCATGGCTCCATATCCGTTTCAATCACACGAATGCCGGCCTCATCAAGCTGGTCGCGAAAACGAAAGGCGCGCGTATCAGCGCCAACCCCGAAGAACACCAGCTGTTCAAAGCCATCCGTAATCCCATCGGTTATCACTTGATCGTAATGTCGGGTCCTCGCGAGCACATAGTGATACAAAGCCTGCTCGCGGAGCGCCGCCACGTCCTCGGCGCGCGCCAGCATCCGTTCGACAGGACTGAAAAACGCACCCGCAAAGCGGTCCGGATTTCGCCGTGCGCCGCTTTCGCGAACATGCTGAACGTGCCGCAGATATCCGATATATTCCAGGGCGTATTGAGGGCGCGGCGTGAGTTGCATACGCCGCTGCACCGCCAGCGCAAACCAAAGCGTGCGGCGCACCCCCCCCGTAAATATCGTCCGTGCATTCATGTGCGCATTCATGCCGTCGCTCTCCCCCACGCAACTGCAAACCGGCGCCAAAGACCCACATCAATCCGCCTGATACCCCTGTCAGAGCGGCGCCGGCGACGCTTCATGCGAGAGCTTACATCATGAAAACTCTATTCGAAACTGGCCGGTTCGGTTCTGGCCTTGCCGTTCTCGCCGACAACGATCTTTTCGATCTTTTCCTGGGCGGATTTCAGCTTCGCCTCACAATGAGCCTTCAGCGCGGCGCCGCGCTCATAGAGCGCAATGGACGCCTCCAGCTCCGCCTCGCCATTTTCGAGCTTTTGAACGATCTGTTCCAGCTCAACCAGCGCTTTCTCGAAGGTCAGGTCGCCAATATTGTCAGGTTTCTTCGCCATGAAATCTCTTTAGCCTCCACCACCACACAAAGGCAAGGCAGGCTTAAATATCCACGCCATTTACTTATCAATGGGTTGCAGACAAAGTATTTGCACAGGCCATGGCAAAAAGGGGCGCTTGCGTGAAAAAGTTTTTAATGATTGTGGGCGCGATCGCTGTCTTCGGATTTACTGCGATGATTGTTTTACTCGTGTTTGCCGCATTTGGCCTCAACGAAACGAATAAGGAAGCCAAGGCCTATGTTGCAGAGTCAATTGAAGCGATCGCAACACAATGGGATGAAAACGCACTCCTGGTCAGAGCAACACCGGAACTCAGAGAGTACTTTCAGCCCGGACAACTGGAGACTTTTCTCGGTGACAGCTCGCGCGCAATTGGCGGCCTCGAAACGCTTGGCGAAATAAACTGCTTCTCCAATTCCAGCGTTACGACCAGCGAAGGCAAAAAATCCTCTTCGGAATGCACTGGCGAAGGTGTACATGCGCGCGGCCGGGCGGAGTACCGCGTCAATGCAATCAAAAAAGATGGCGAGTGGAGACTGAACAGCTTCTACGTCACCTATTATCCTGAAGAAGACGGCTCTACCGAGGTTTAACGATTGCCTGAAATTCAGGACGAGCGACAAAACGCTGACGTGGTCGTCATTGGCGCCGGCGCCGCCGGCATGATGTGCGCGATTGAGGCGGGACGACGCGGGCGGCGGGTCCTGCTCATCGATCACGCCAAGGCGCCAGGGGAAAAGATCCGCATCTCAGGCGGCGGGCGCTGCAACTTCACCAATATCCATGCGGGGCCTGCGAATTTCATTTCGCAAAATCCGCATTTTTGCGTTTCGGCTCTGCGGCGCTATACGCCCGCCGACTTTATCGCCATGGTCAATGCGCACGGCATCGCCTGGCATGAGAAGACTCTGGGACAGCTTTTTTGCGATACCTCCTCAAAGGCGATCATCGCCATGCTGACGGATCATTGCCGCGACGCAGGCGTGACACTGCGCCTGTCGACATCCGTTGATCGTGTCGAGAAAACAGCGGATGGCTTTCAGCTCGAAACAACCAACGGCCCGGTAAAATGCGGCGCACTGGTCATCGCCACCGGCGGCAAATCAATCCCGAAAATGGGCGCGACGGACTTTGCGTATCGTATCGCGCAGAAATTCGGCCTTGATCTTGTGGAGCCGCGGCCGGCGCTGGTGCCGTTGACATTTTCGCCGGAACTGCTTGCGGAGACAAAGCCGTTAAGCGGCGTCAGCGCAGATGCGGACGTCGCCTGCAACGGTACGACCTTTAACGAAGCGCTGCTTTTCACCCATCGCGGCATATCGGGGCCCAGCATTTTGCAGATCTCCTCCTACTGGCGCGAGGGCGACGAGATTGAGATCAATCTGGCGCCGAAGACGGATGTCTTTGAGACGTTGCGCATAGCGCGTCAGGCGCAAGGAAAACTGGCGCCGCAAACCGTGCTGGCGCAGTTCCTGCCCAAACGTCTTGCGGAGACAATCGCCAGTACTGGCGAGGCGTCCGAGCGGATCGGCGATTATTCCGATGCGCGGCTTCGCCCCCTCGCCGACGCCATCGCCCGCTGGCGCATCAGGCCGGTCGGCTCCGAAGGTTATCGTACGGCGGAAGTCACCCTTGGCGGCGTCGATACAAACGCCCTGTCTTCAAAAACGATGGAAGTAAAATCCGTTCCCGGATTGTATTTCATTGGCGAAGCGGTCGATGTCACCGGCTGGCTCGGCGGGTATAATTTCCAGTGGGCCTGGGCGTCGGGATGGGCCGCCGGGCAAGTCGCTTGAGGGTGCAGATTCGCTTTCCCGAACCGGCCCCGCGCCCCGCACATACCGAAAGGCGAAATTCGCTGGAAACTGATGTTGCGGAGGCTTGGCCGAGCGCCCAACTCCGGCATGTCAAAAACCGATAAATTACAGGAGCACCCATGTCGCTGACGAACCTGCTCGTTCCAACTTATACACAAATGCTGCAGGCCTTATCGGGCTGGCTTGAAAAAGCGCAAAAACAGCGCCCGGACGCGGAGGCGCTGCTATCGGCGCGCCTTGCGCCTGACATGCACCCTCTGTCATCCCAAATCCGATTCAGTTGCCTGCAAGCGCAGGAAGCAACATTTCGGCTTAAAGGCGAACCGCTTCCGGAGTTTTTGGATCAGCTGGCCAGTGAAGGCCAGAACGCGGGCGAGCAACCGGGTTCAATCTCACAGGCTCAGGCGCGGATCAGCGAAGCTTTTTCGCTGCTCGGCGGTCTGGAGCCGGACGCGCTGGATACCGGCGCGCAACAGTCGATCACAATTGAGCTGCCAAACGGTATGATCTTCGACATGAAGGGCGAGCAATATGCGCGGGACTGGGCGATACCTCAATTCTATTTTCACCTGAACACCGCCTACGCCATCCTGCGAAACCAATCGATTGAGCTTGGCAAAGCCGATTACGTGCAGCACATGTTTGCATATCTGCGGCCCGGGTCGGCGCCCAAAAGCTAAGCTTGTGAATGGTCCGAGCGGAATCCGGATTTATCGCTGACGCCCGCCTTACGCCGCCTTCGCGCGTTTGTCGGCTTGCGTCACCAGCGCGCGATAGTCGCGCAGGTCGCCGTCATAGGGTTTCGCCGCGCCGTCCTTGACCAGCCAGAGCTGGTCGGCGGTCGCTTCCGCCAGGAACACATCGTGGGTGATCAACAACACCGCGCCTGAAAAATCGTTCAGCGCATAGATCAGCGCCTCACGGCTGTCGATATCGAGATGCGAGGTCGGCTCATCGAGGATCAGGATGTGCGGCTTATCGAGAGACATGAGCCCGAGAAGAAGACGCACCTTCTCGCCGCCTGAGAGTTTTTCAACGGCGGTTTCGACTTTCTCGTGGGAAAACCCCATCTGCGCGGCCTGCGCGCGCTGTTTCCCGACGGGCGTATCCTTCGGCAGCGCGCGGCGAACATGGTCAAGCACCGTATCGCCAAGCGTCAGCTCATCAAGCTGGTCCTGGGAGAAATAGCCTATACGGATCGATCCCGGCGCAGTGCATTCCCCCGCCATCAGCGGCAGGCGCTTCGCGATGGATTTCACAAGCGTCGTCTTGCCTTGCCCGTTGGCGCCGACAATCGCAATGCGGTCTTCCGGGTCGAGGCGCAAATCCACATCGCGCAGGATCACCGCGTCTTCGCCATAACCAAGATCAGCTTCGGACAAGCGAAGCATCGGCGGCGACAGCGCGTCCTTCGGAGCCGGGAAGTAAAACGGCGTCGTGCGTTCGGCCAGCGGGATTGAGATGTCCTGCATCTTTTCCAGCTTTTTAACCCTCGACTGGGCCTGGCGCGCTTTTGACGCCTTGGCGCGAAAGCGGTCAACAAAAGCCTGGAGATGCGCTTTTTCCGCTTCCTGCTTCGTACGCTGAATTTCAAGCTGTTCCAGCTTCGCCGCGCGCAGTTTGAGCCATGCATCATAGCCGCCCGGACAGATCGACAGCTTGCGATGTTCAAGCGCCATAGTGTGAGTAACGCAGCGGTTAAGCAGCTCGCGGTCGTGAGAGACAATCAGGACCGTGTGGGGGTAACGCTTCAGATATCCTTCCAGCCACGCTGCGCCTTCAAGATCGAGATAGTTGGTCGGCTCATCGAGCAGCAGCAAATCAGGCTGCGAGAAAAGAACGCCGGCGAGCGCCGCGCGCATGCGCCAGCCGCCGGAGAATTCGCGCGTCGGGCGCGCCAGATCGCCATCGCTGAAGCCGAGACCCATCAGCACTTCCGCAGCGCGCGCTTCCGCCGACCAGGCATCGATGTCGATGAGACGCGTGTGAATGTCGGCGATCCGCATCGGGTCTTCCGCCGTCTCCGCCTCCGCCATCAAAGCGTGGCGCTCATGATCGGCGGCGAGGACAACGTCGAGAATAGTCTCGTCGGTCGCCGCGACCTCCTGCGCCACCCAGCCGAGCGTCGCTTTCTGGCTCATACGGATCGCGCTGTCGCCGGTTGGATTGGCGATCTCCTCGCGGATCAGGCGCAAGAGGGTCGACTTGCCCGTGCCGTTACGGCCCACAAGCCCGACCTTCCACCCGGCGGAAATCTGCGCCGACGCGCCCTCGAACAAAGGCCGCGCCTGAATGCGATAATCAAGATTGGTAATCTGCAACATGGGCGGTCTTTACCGCAATGCAGCATTTAGGCAAGCGCCGCTACTCCGCAGCAGCCGTCTTTGCCGCCAGAGCACGTTTTTCCCGGGGGGCTTCGTAGATGCGCCAGGACCAGTAATGATTGCCGCCATCGCTTTCGGTGCGCACCCAGCCCTCTTTGCGCAGATGCTGATCAATCATCCAGTTGAGATAGCCATGGGCGCAGAGCAGGACATCGCCGTTTTCCGCGTATTCGCCGAGACGGTTCGCGATGTTGCGCACCCGCCGCCAGCTTTCCACGTGGTTTTCGACGCCCTCCGGCGCGTAACCGAGAAACCAGAAGGTCCGCGAAATCACCCCCCAGGTGCCTGGCCGCAATTTCAGAAACGGCACCGGCGGCGGCGGCAATGGCGCTTCTACAAACATGGGATCGGCCGGCACATCCCGCGCGCCCGCGGTCGCTTTCGACGCGGTCTCGATCGCGCGCGGCAGGGTTGAGGACAGAACCGTCTCCGCCCCTTTCGCCAGCGCGATCAGCCCTTCCGGCGGGCGCTCTTCAGGGTGCAGGCCGCTGGCGTCATAGCGGGCCCACCAGTCCCCGTAATCCTTCGACGTGATCCGAAGATCGCGCGAAAGATCGGGGCGCCCGTGGCGTGCGGTGATAATGCGGCCGGTCATGACGCTTTCGTAAGACTTCGGGGCCCTTATGGCTCGGTTTTCACGCTTCCATCAAGGCTTTCACATGAGCCGCGGCGCTGGCGGCCAGCGCCGGCAGGTCATAGCCCCCTTCCAGCACCGAAATCAGCCGTCCCCCCGCCTTGTCCCGTGCGACGCCTGCGATCTGTCTGGTCGCCCAGGCGAAGTCCTCCTCCGTAAGGTCGAGCCCGCCGAGGGGGTCGGCGGCGTGGGCGTCAAACCCGGCGGAAATGACGATAAAATCCGGCCCAAAATCCGAGAGCGCCGGCAACAGCCGCTCGCCCCAGGCGCGCCGAAACGCATCCGAGCCGGTCCCTGTGGCCAGCGGCGCATTCGCAATATTATCAAACGCGCCGCGATCGCTGTCGCGGCCCGTGCCCGGATATTGCGGCCATTCATGGGATGAAGCGTAAAACGCGTCTTCATCATGCCAGAAAGCCGCCTCCGTTCCGTTGCCATGATGCACATCGAAATCGAGGACCGCGACGCGTCTGGCGCCATGATCGCGCGCATGGATGGCGGCGATGGCGGCGCCGTTAAAGATGCAAAAACCCATCGCCCGTTCCGGCTCGGCGTGATGGCCGGGCGGCCGCGCGGCGATGAAGGCGTTCTTTGCTTCTCCGGCATAAAGCGCATCGACAGCGGCGACCGCGCCGCCTGCGGCGCGCTTTGTCGCCTCCAGCGAAGACGGCCCCAAAAACGTGTCGGCGTCGAACTGGGCAAGACCTTGAGCAGGCGCGTTGTCTTCCACCACCTGGCGATATGCGGAAGAATGAACGCGGTCCACATCCTCAGCAGAAACCAGCGGCGGGACGCGCCTTTCAAGGTCGCTGAATTCATCCGTATGCAGTGCTTTTTCAACGGCTTCATAACGGCCCGGATGCTCCACATGGCCGGGCGGCACTTCATGACGCTGAAAAGACGCGTGTGTGTATAAAAGCGTAGTCATGAGCGTGAGCTTACAGCAAGCCGTTCCGAATGAGAATGTGGGCGTCTACGGCCCGACCCGCATCCAGACATACCCTTTACAGAGCCCCGGCCCGATACAGCCAGTGATCTTCAGGTGATCGCGGTCGAGAATCTTCAGCTTGGAGAGATAGGTTTTGCCAGTCCGCGGATCGTAAAGCCGGCCGTCTTTCCATCGGTCATCTTTAACGCGGCGAAGGCCATCGAGAACACGCACGCCCTGAAGCGACCGTTCGCGCATCGCCGGGTCCGGATTATTGATGTCGGTGCTGGTTATTTTCTCATAGTTATGGCGCACAAGATCAGCGCAAAGGACAGCGCCGCATTCGCGAATTGAAATCACCGCGTCCATATCCGGCGGCTCCCATTCGCCCAGCACCGCTTCCATCGCGTCCGACACTTCATCAGCCGGCATTGCCGCCTCGGCGGCCGGGGCAAGCACAGTTAGAATGGCCAGTAGTGAAAACCCAGCCTGAAACCGCTTCAGGCAGGCTTGCACGAATTTTTTGACATCGCTCACGGCTTCACTCCCGTTGGCTCATGATCAATAAGGATTTGATATCTGCGGGCCCAATCGAACGGAACGCACATGAACGCGAGCACGCGCATTTGTGACAACGCCTCCGGTCGGGGCCGCATAACCGCTGATCCCACGCCACCCACAGCTCATCGCATTGCGCGCTGCGAGCGCTTGACCCGACGCGCATTAGATGAATGCTGCGACATGTGTCGCAAATGTTACGGGACGCCATGCGCCGATACATCGCCATCATCATATTGCTCCTGACCGCTTGCGTTCGGGAGCCGTCAGAAACAGCGCCGATCGCTTCTGACCTCGTTGCGCTGCTGGATCAGCACGCCGAAGCCCGGGGCGGCAAGAGCGCAATTGAAGCGATCCAGTCTGTCAGCGTCACGCTTGAGATCACCGAACCGGCATTTACAGTCTCGGGTTATTACCGCGCATTACGCGCAGGCCAGATGCGCATCGACATATTTGACGCCGGACAAAAGGTTTTCACCGAAGCGCTCGGGCCCGATGGCGGCTGGCAGATCTCTGGAGACGGAACCGCCGCGGACCTTTCCACAGACGGCGCAAGCGCATTGCAACGCGGCGTTATCAACAATTTATATGGCCTGCATGAACTTCCTGGTCTCGGCTATGACCTTGACCTGATCGGATCAACGGAACGCAATAATTCAACCTTCTGGGAAATCAAAATTACCGCGCCGGACGGTTTTTCAGAACATGTGTTTCTTGACAAAGACACGTTCCTGATCTCGAGCAAAGTTGAAACAAGCGCGTTGCACCCGGACCTTGATCCCGAAAAAACGCATCAGGAAACATTCTTCACAGACTATCGCGAAACTGGCGGCGTTCTGTTCTCGCACAAATCCGAGACGCGCAACATTGAAACAGGCGATTTGATGCAAACCGCCATCGTGACCTCTCATAATGTGAATATGGCCCTCGGCAAAAAGGAATTCCGGCGCCCGGCGGGCGCATCGTGACAATATCGGCGTCGACTACACTACCGGCGCCAGCGGCCAGCCCTCAGGCCGCTCCTCGATAACTTCAACGACATCGCCAACCGAAATATCGCCTTCATTGCGCGGCGATGCGTTCCAGCCGAACAAAACCCCGGAAAGGTCAGGATGTGCTGACCGGCGGATTTTCGCGAGCGTGCGCAGCGGCTCCTTGCCTGTATCATCACCCGTGATCTGGTCTTTTGTCGTCACCACACAGCGCACACAGGGTTTGACAAGATCGATCTCCACATCACCGATCCGGATCGCACGCCAATTGTCATCGGCCCACGGCGAAGCGCCTTCAATAACGATATTCGGACGAAAGCGCGCCATCGGCAGCGCCGATCCGCCGCCTGCGATCAGTTCATTATTGAGCGCATCCAGCGATGCTTTCGTCACAATGAGCAGAGGATAGCCGTCGGCAAAGCTAACAGGGACATTCGCGCCCCAATGTTTTGATGTCTGTCGATCAGCAACCGCATCCATAAAGAATAACCGCGCAGGCCGCCCAAGCATGGAAGAAAGCCAGTCACATGCGGCATCATCCGCCTCGAGCGCATTCACAGCGTCTTTCCAGATTCTAATTGTCCGGCGCGGCGCGGCCGATGAAATAAAAGCGTGAACGCCGCCTTCAACGCCGTCCATGCGCAGCATCAACCCCTCATCGACCGGCGCCGCCACAAGTCGCGCAAGGTCCGAACATTCCCGCTGCGTCAGAAACGCACCGGTTTCATCGGTCACAAGCCAGCGGCGGTCGTGCTCCAGACCGCGCATCGCGAGGCGCGCACGCTCCATATCTACGGCGCGACCGCCCTTGATGGGATAAACATGGAGCGAGGCAATACGCATCGTCGAAGATCAGAGCATGCCGCTCATCAACGTTTCAGCGACGCCCGGCGGCGGGGTTCGGTCATCGGGCACGAAGAAATCCGGCGCGAGCTTCTTCGACGGATCAACGCGATATTTCTCAAAATCGGTGACGCCGTTTTCATAAAGAAAGTTGTCATCGATAATAAAATTACCAGTGAATTCTTTTGACGGCTTAGTGAAAATCATATGCGCGGAGTCGGAAAGAATATCGACGGTGCGCGAGGCCTGCATCATCTCATCGCCGCCCAGCGCGAACTTTACCGCCGCCGTGGCGATGGCCGTACGCGGCCACAGCGCGTTAAAGGCAACGCCGTCATTTTTAAACTCCGCCGCCATGCCGAGAACGCACATGGACATACCGTATTTCGCCATGGTGTAGGCGGTGTGGCCGGCGAACCATTTTGGGCTCATGTCGAGCGGCGGCGATAGCATCAGAACATGAGGGTTGTCGGATTTTTTCAGGTGCGGGATGCAGGTTTTGGAGGTCAGGAAGGTGCCGCGCGCATTGATTTGGTGCATCAGGTCCCAGCGCTTCATCGGCGTCGCTTCCGTGCCGGTGAGCGAAATCGCAGACGCGTTGTTGACGCAGATATCAATGCCGCCGAATTTTTCGACCGTCGCGTTTACCGCGGCTTCAACCTGTTCCTCGTAGCGGATATCGCAGACCAGCGGCAGCGCCTTGCCGCCCGCCGCTTCAACCTCTTCCGCCGCCGTATAAATCGTACCCGGAAGATGTTTGTGCGGCTCGGCGGACTTGGCCGCAATGGCGACATTGGCGCCGTCTTTGGCGGCGCGCAGGCCAATGGCGAGGCCGATGCCGCGGGACGCGCCAGTGATGAAAAGCGTTTTTCCTTTGAGAGTGGTCATGGTCGCTCCTTAGAATTCTTCCGCACCTTACTCGGCGGCGCATGCTTTGTAACTGACATTCAACACATCGATCCGCGGCGGCACGCGAAATCGCATCGGCAGGCCGACCATACCGGTGCCCGACGTCGTGAAAATCTGAAACCCTTTCGCCTCCCGCAGGCCGTAAGCGACATCACCGCACATCCCTGTCAGCCAGCAGGTGATCAACGGCAGTTGAATCTGGCCGCCATGGGTGTGTCCGCCGATCAGAAGGTCCGCCGCCATATCCGCCGTAAAGTCTTTCACCGCGCCCGGATTATGGGTCAGCGCTAGGCGCGGCGTTGAGGTCGGTTCTTCCAGCAATGAAAGCTCCTGGCGACCGTCCCAATGGTCAGACAGTCCAACCAGTTCGACCGCGAATGCGGCGCCCGCCAGATTGACGGCGCGATTGTCGATAAGAGCGACGCCCGCAGTAGGAAGCGTTTCCATCAATGGCGCGCGCAAATCTGGTCCCGGAATACCGAGATCATGATTGCCAAGGACGCCAAATACCGGGGCCTCAATTTGCGCGAAGGCCGCATAGGTCTCCTCCATTCGCACAGGGTCGAGGAAATAGACAAAGTCTCCTGCGATCAAGACAGCGTCAGCGCCCGCCGCCTGGACACGTTTCGCAATACGCTCAATCGCCATCGCATTGCCGAAAAGCCCGTTATGGGTATCTGAAAAAACCACGACGCGCACCTCGCCGGCATTTTCAAAACAACCTTGCAATGCAATGTCATGCTCGTTCGTCAACAATATGCGCGGTTCAACAAATCGCCCATAAGCTAGACAGGTTATAATGACGAAGAAAGTCGCGGTGAAAATACGCACCGGCCCGGTGCGACGCATCACGAGCCGTAAAGCGAAAGGGGCGGCGAGAAAATAAAGATAGCTCGCATAATAAATCGCAAGCTTGATATGTTCGAGAGCGCTGAGACCATCCATTATGCCCTGACTAGCCGCTGAATACGGCGCGTCGAAGACGCTGCGATGGCCTCAATTGGATTGATGCAGAAGTCCCATGCGGCGCTAGCTCGCATCCTCCACCGCTTCCCAGACCCGCAAGGCGTTGGCGCCGAGAATCTTTTCAATCGACGCCTCATCATAACCGCGCAGGAGAAGACCATCGATCAGCACCGGATAGCTGGAAACATCCTTCAGCCCTTCGGGCAGGGAATCACCGACGCCGTCATAATCGGTCCCCAGACCCACATGGTCGATCCCGGCCAGCTCCACCGCGCGGTCGATATGATCGAGAACATCTTCAAGCGCGGCGAAGGGATATGGGTGCGTTTCGCGCCAGGCGTCGTTGAAGGCGTCACGTTCTTCAGCCGTCATTGATCGGCCTAGCTTTGCTTCTTCCTGCGCGCGCGCTGCATCGCGCGGCTTGGAATAGTCATTCGCTTCCTTGGTCAAGAATGCAGAGCCGTAATTGATCATTATAATGCCGCCATTCTCGCCAATTTTGCGCACAAGGTCATCGGGGAGATTACGCTCCCAGTCCGGCGTAAAGTGACGAAGCGAAGAATGCGAGGCGATCACCGGCGCACGCGTTGCCGCCAATATGTCCTCAATCGCCGCATCCGTCAGATGGCTTACATCGATCATCACGCCGAGATCATTCATCTCGCGCACAAGCATGAACCCGAAAGGTGAAAGCCCGTCCCAGCGCCGGTCTTCGTCATAAGATGAATCCGAAATATGGTTGGCTTTTGAGTGCGCCAGCGTGATGTAGCGAATGCCGCGATCATAAAAGTGTTTCAGGTTCGCAAGATCACCCTCAATCGGCGATCCATTCTCCATACCGAGCGGCATGGCGACTTTCCCCTGGCTGTGAATACGGCGCACGTCTTTTGGCGAGGTCGCAATTTCAAACTGGTCCGGATACTGATCGGCGACGCCCTCCATCAAACCGATCAGTATATCCGCGCGCGCCTTGGCGCCGCCTTTCTCTTCATAATCCGCCGCCACATAGATCGACATAAACGGCGCATCGAGCCCGCCGGCTTTTGCGCGCGCAAAATCGAAATCAATGGATTTCTCGCCAGCCGCAATGTCAGCGCCATCATTGGCAATCGTCGATGGCGCATCAACATGCCCATCAATAATGATGAATTCCTGCGCGAGGCTCGCGGCGCGATCAGACGGTTGAGCAAAGACAATCGACGGCGCAAGCGCAAGCAACCCAGCGACGAGAAAATAGTTCATGTGTTATCCCCTGTTGGCGTCTGGCAGACTTGTCTCAGATAAGCCATGTACGCTCAACCCATTGACTTCCAGAAAGTGGGGTCTCGCCGATGTCAGGCGCTCAATAATTCCGGATCGAGGCGGGCGACAATATCAGCGCCAGCGGTGACCGCGCCGGTCAGCGCGACCGCTTCGGTGAGATAGTTTTCGGCGTAGAACTCAGCGATCGCAATCTTGGCGTTGAAATAAGCGGTGTCGCCGCCTTCGTTGATCGCAAGCGCCGCCGCCACGGCGCCGCGCGCCAGGTAATAGCCGCCGGCGACATTGCCGAACTGTTTCAAATACGGCGTCGCGCCGGCGAGCACATCCTCTTGCCCCTTTTGCGCGGCGGCGAGCAACCAGTCCGTGGACTGTTCAAGAGCGTCAACGGCCGCTTCCAGGCGTTCGCCGATCGCCGTCACGTCTTCCCGCTTGGCGGCTTTTGCAATGATCGCCTGCTCTTTTACATTCTGAATGAACGCCCGGATCGCCGCGCCGCCGTCCCCTTGCAGCTTGCGCCCGACAAGATCTATCGCCTGAATGCCGTTTGTGCCCTCATAAATCGCGGCGATGCGCGCATCGCGCATGAACTGCGCCGCGCCGGTTTCTTCGACATAACCCATGCCGCCATGAATCTGGACGCCAAGCGATGTCACTTCGTTTGCACGATCCGTTGACCAGGCTTTTGAAATCGGGGTTAGGAGCCCCTCCAGCGCTGTCGCCTCCGCACGCTGATTTTCATCCGGCGAATGGCGCGCCAGATCATAGGCGACAGCATTGGCGTAACAGATCGCCCGCGACGCTTCGACCAGGGACTTCATGGAATAAAGCATGCGGCGCACATCGGCGTGCTCATAGATCGCAATCATATCGCCTGTCTTGACGCCGGGCGCACGACCCTGACTGCGATCCTGCGCGAAGGCGAGCGCATGCTGATAAGCCCTCTCGGCGACGCCGACCCCTTGAACACCGACATCAAGTCGCGCTGAGTTCATCATCACGAACATATTGCGCAAGCCTTTGTTCTCTTCACCGAGAAGCGTGCCGAAACACTCGCCATTCTCGCCAAAGGCCATGACGCAAGTAGGGCTGCCGTGCAGGCCCATCTTTTCTTCCAGATTAATGCACTGAACATCGTTACGCGCCGCCAGAGAACCATCCTCGTTTACATGCGTTTTCGGCACGATGAACATCGAAATGCCCGCCGTTCCTTCCGGCGCATCCGGCAGGCGCGCCAGCACCAGATGAATGACATTGTCTGTCAGGTCATGATCGCCGTAAGTAATATAAATCTTCTGCCCACTGATTTTATAGAGACCGTCGCCGATGGGCTCGGCCTTGGTGCGAATTGCCGACAGGTCCGACCCGGCTTGCGGTTCGGTCAGGTTCATCGCGCCTGTCCATTCGCCGGAAACCATTTTTTCCAGATAAAGCTGCTTTTGCTCTTCCGTCGCCGCATGCAGGATCGCCTTGACCGCGCCTGTCGTCAGCGTCGTGCCGATGGCGAAGGACATGCAAGCCGCATTCAACGCGTCAACCAGCGCGACGGCGAGCGTTGACGGCAATCCCTGCCCGCCCACAGCTTCCGGAAAAGCGAGCGCGTTCCACCCGCCGTCCACATATTGGCGATAGGCTTCCTTAAACCCGGGCGAAGTACGCACTACGCCGTTTTCCAGCGCCGCGCCCTGTTGATCGCTTCCCCAATTCAAGGGCGCAACGACCTGATCGCAATACTTGCCCATCTCTTCCAGGATCGCCGAGACCAGATCGTCCGACAATTCCGGAAAGGCGCCCGTTTTTTCAAGCGCGGCGAAGCCCGCCACCTGGTTCAGCGTGAACGACATATCGCGAATGGGCGTTGAGAAAGTCATGGGGGTCTCCCGCGTTGATCCGAGAAGTATACGCCGTCTTATGCCGCGCCGGATCGCCCGGCGCCAGATCGCAATGCAGTAAACTGAGGCGAGCGAAGACTAAAATTTACGCAATTGCCGGTTCTGGATCCTCGGGCAGGTAGTCGGCGCACCGGAGCCATGAATGAACCGTGCGCGTAAGGTCCGGCGGCCCGGCGATTTTGAGATCACCTGCCCGAACCGCCTCTCTGTAGGTTCGATGGCCGAGCCATACATCCGTCATGGTTCGAACGCTCGATGTAAAATACATATCGACATCGCGCCCTGGATCTTTGACGCAGACGTCGACCTGTTCGCCCTGAACGACAAGCCACCAGATCCGGCCTTTGCGCAAATCGTCGAACTCGAAACGCAGCGTGATTTCCGGACCCGGCAGCTTGTCTGTCGCAACTGTCCGCTCGAGATAGAGCATCAAAAGCTCGACGTCATAATCCTCATCGACAAGATGTTCCTTCGCCCAGCGAATCCCCCAATCGCCGAGACCATGGAGGATCGGCTGTAGTTCCTCGCAGGCGCTAGTCGGAAAATACTCAAAGCCTTTTTGACCGGGGATTTTCCGCTTCACGATGAGGCCGTGATCAGCGAGCGTCTTCAACCGACTGGTCAGGAGTGCGGGCGAAATGGTTCCGAGCCCGCGCTGCAGGACGCTGAAGCGCCGGGCGCCGACAAGCAGCTCTCTTATAATAAGAAGAGTCCAGCGATCCCCGAGAAGCTCGGTCGCTTTGGCGATCGGGCAGAATTGACCATATTGCACGTTCGGCTCTCTCCCTCCCCCGCCGGCTTTTCACTTCATATTGAGAAGCAGGATACTTCAAAATCTGTAGTACTCAACTTCAGCCCGTGAAGCATCCCTCCGCGCCCAGCTCATCTACTCAACGTCGCAACGCAGACAGGCAATCGGAGGAACCAACCATGTCAGCCTTAAATACCCGCGCGGCTGAGCCCGCACCAGCCGCCGGTCATCCGCGCGTCAAAGTGATCGCGGCGAAGGCCGGCGTCGTCCAGCAGATTTTGGGCGCGCTAGCCGCGTCTCATATCGCGGTTCATGTCCTTGTCGCGGCAAGCGCCGCGATTGAGGCCGGCGCCTTCTTCGCTCGCGGCCATGAAATCATTTCGCAGGCCTCGGCCGGCGCAAACGACCAGGCGCCATCATCCTAGGCGCTGATCCGTCTCTTAACCCAACCAAACCACTCGAAACCACCAAACAAAGGAAGAAGAAAATGACTCAAGACATATCCCAAACAGAACAATTCGCCGGCCAGGTCGTCACTGATGTCGCGGCCGCCTTCGCTGGCGTCATGACCAGCCTTGGCCATAAGCTCGGCCTCTACAAAGCCATGTCGGGCGCTGGTCCGCTAACCTCAGAGAGCCTTGCGGCGAAAACGGCGTTGACCGACCGCTATGTGCGCGAATGGCTCAACAATCAGGTCGCCGGCGGCTATGTCATCTATGATCCGTCTACGCAACAATACGAATTGCCGGACGCACACGTCCCGGTTCTTGCAGATGAGGAGAGCCCGGTCTTTCTTATTCCGGCGCTCGATGTCGCCGCGTCGCTTTGGTTTGACGAGGCGAAAATCCAGGATGCGTTCAAGACGGGCGACGGCATTGCTTGGGCCGACCACAATGAACGACTCTTTTGCGGCTGCGAAGCGCTGTTTAAGCCCGGCTACAAGACGAGTCTCATCGCCGACTGGATTGGCGCGCTTGACGGGGTTGAAGAAAAGCTCCGCGCCGGCGGCAAGATCGCCGATATTGGCTGCGGCCACGGCGCGTCGGCGATCCTGCTGGCTGAAGCCTTTTCAAAAACCGCGGTCCATGGTTTCGACAGTCATTTGCGATCGATCGAAACATGTCGCCAACGCGCTAGGGCCGAGGGCGTGCGCGACAATCTTCACTTCGACGTCGCAACATCGAAAAACTTTCCGGGAACGGACTATGACCTTATCTGCTACATGGACTGCCTGCATGATATGGGCGATCCGCTGGGCGCTGCGCAGCACGCATTTAATGCACTGAAAAGCGGCGGCTCGGTATTGCTGGTCGAGCCGGCGGCGGGCGACAATATCGAAGATAACATCAACCCGATCTCGCGGCTCTACTATGCCGCGTCGACGGGCGTGTGCACGCCTTGCTCGCGATCCCAGGAAGTCGGGATGGCGCTAGGTGCGCAAGCCGGGCCGAAACGATTGTCCGAGCTTATGGCGGAAGCGGGCTTTGCGGAGACGAGGATCGCCGCGCAAACGCCGTTCAATATCATTCTCGAAGCGCGCAAAGCGTAAACCCGGCTGAAAGCAATAGACGACGGTCGCCCTAAGGCGGCCGTCGCTATTGTTATTCAGCGCCGCGCCGTATCTCGAGTTCAACGCGGCCTACGCGCAGGCCATAATACCCGACGGTCGCCTTGTTAAAAACATCGCCATCGCCCGTATTGTAAAGGATGTCGCGGAACTTAACTTTGCGTCCGCCGGCGCCGTCCTCGCCGCCAAGACGCACGATATATTCCAGCCGGAACGCATCGCCGTCAGCGAAGCCTTCCGCCTCGCCAACAACATCCTCGCGCGTTCCCGTATAGCGGCCTTCGCCGACTTTGGTCAGGCGCCAGGTTTTCTGATCGATCTCGCCATCGTCATATTCAAAGTCCTCCACGAGGGTCAGGGTCTGGCCATCCCAGTCGCCATCCAGATAGGCGGTGAAGCCTCTTGGCGAACCAATGATCGGCTTGAACTCGCCTCGAGCGACGGTTTTTCCCGCAAGGTCACGCTCAAGAACGAACGGCCGGTACACATCGCTCGCATCGGGCATGCCGGTGCGGGTCGCACACCCGGCGATCATCAGCGACGCCGCCAATAATATGGATAACCAACGGAAATAGGGCATTGAGACCTGCTGTTTGCTTTTCGAATTTTACGGACCGAAGCGGCCCATAGATCAGTCATGGAACGCCACCGCTTCTGTGCTAAAGGCGTCTCCATGACGATGAGCGCGCCAGATTTTGCCGAAGCCGCAGAAACCATCATGAATGGCGGTCTCGTCGCAATGCCGACGGAAACCGTTTACGGCCTGGCGGCGGATGCGACGAACGACCGGGCTGTGGCGCGAATTTTTGAAGCCAAGGGACGGCCGCAATTCAATCCCCTGATCATTCATGTGACAGGCAAGGACATGGCCGAACGTTATGTAAAATTCCCGCCGCTGGCGGAAAAACTCGCACGCGCATTCTGGCCCGGACCGCTGACGCTGGTTCTGCCGCGGCGCGACGACTGCGCCGTGTCTCATCTCGTCAGCGCAGGTCTCGGTACAATCGCCGTTCGCGCACCCAACCATGCGTTTGCGCAAAAACTGATCGAGGTAGTCGATCGCCCGCTCGCCGCGCCGAGCGCCAACCGGTCGGGGACAATCAGCCCGACACGCACTGAACATGTGCAAGCTTCTCTAGGGGACAAGGTTGACCTGATCATTGATGGCGGCCCCTGCTCTGTTGGTGTTGAATCAACCATCATTAAAGTCGATGGCGACAAAGCGATCCTGCTGCGGCCTGGCGGCATCGCACGCGAAGACATAGAGGATTGCGTGGGTCGAAGCATCGCCAATGGCGGCGATACGAAACTACCGGAGGCTCCCGGGATGCTGGCCAGTCACTACGCTCCTCGCACGCAGCTTCGCCTCAACGTCACGATGCCTAAGTCTAACGAAGCTTTTCTTGCTTTTGGCGCATCCGCATCAAGTCATCCGTATACGCTTAACCTCAGTGAAAACGGCGACCTCCTGGAAGCCGCCGCGAACCTCTTCGCACATTTGCATGCGCTTGATGATCTATGCGCCGCACATGGCTTACCGGGCATCGCCGCTGCGCCTGTCCCGGCGGAGGGGCTGGGCGCGGCGATCAATGACCGTCTCAAACGCGCTGCGGCGCCAAGGAACTAATCCCGCGCTTTCGCCTTTGTGAGGCGGGCTTGTCCTCACCGCCAATTTGCAATCTTTAGGAAATAATCGGAAAACGCCGCCCATGACCGGATTACTAGCGCTTCTTGATGACATCGCGGCCATAGCCAAACTGGCGGCGGTTCATATCGACGATGTATCCACGCTCGCCGCAAAAGCCGGCGCAAAATCCGCTGGCGTTGTCATCGACGACGCGGCGGTGACGCCGAAATATGTGCAAGGCCTGCCGGCCGCGCGCGAATTGCCGATCGTCCTGAAAATCGCCCGGGGTTCGCTTTTCAACAAGCTCGTCATTTTACTGCCCATCGCCGTGGCGCTGAATGCCCTGGCGCCCTTCATGCTGACGCCGCTGCTCATGGTCGGCGGGCTTTATCTGTGCTTCGAGGGCGCGGAAAAAGTTCTGCATCCATTTTTGCCGCATCATGGTGAACCTTCCGCCAAAGCAGCCACGGCAAAACCACTGGACGCCGCGCACCTTGAAAAAGAACGCGTCGCTGGCGCCATCAAAACCGATTTTGTCCTGTCGGCGGAAATTACCGCCATCGCCCTTTCCGCTATCGAGGCGGATAGTCTGTGGAAAGAAGGTCTCGTGCTCGCGCTCGTCGCGGTTGGCATTACGGCGCTGGTCTATGGCAGTGTAGCGATCCTCGTGAAAGCCGACGACATTGGTCTGCGCATGCACGAAGCCGGACGCCTCGGCGTAACGCGCTTCCTTGGCCGGAGAATTGTAAAAGCAATGCCGTCGGTTATTGCGGCCATCGCCGTGATCGGCACCGGCGCGATGTTATGGGTCGGCGGTTCCATCATCGTTCATGGCATGAAAGATCTCGGCTTCGGACTCGTTTACGACACGATCCACCACTGGGCTGTCGCCGCCAGCCACGCCTTGCCGTTCGGCAACGGCTTTGTCGAATGGGCTGTGACCGCCGGTTTCGACGGCGTTCTCGGTCTTATCTTCGGCGCCGCCCTGATCCCGATCATCAGTTTCGCGGTTGCGCCCGTGTTCCGGCTCTTTCGCAAGCCGAAACCGGCGCAATAACGCAAGCGTGGATTGAAAAAATGACTTTGCGCCGCCGTCGCCTCAAACATGCAGGAACGGCCAGAGCAGGATGACCGCGACTTTGCCATAGACTGTCAGATTGACGAACATCCGCAACAGGAACCGGCTTTCGCCTTCCTCAACACCCAACCGATCGCAAACCCAGTTGCCCGGCCAGAGCATGACGGCCGCCGCGCGGGCGCCGAAGCTGTTCCGATTTCTGTCCTGATCCGTCTCGCTTGCCGGCGCCATCGGGAATCCTTTCCAGGGCCGCCTGTCCGTCTGGCCCACGGGTAATATCTAGAGCTTTACTATATGGAGAAAAATGCCACTATACTCATTATATTATTGACGAAATTTCACTAATAAGAGTCCCTGCGTCCATGACGACAATTGATGAAATGACGGTATTCGCAGAGGTCGCGCAGGCTGGCAGCTTCACTGCCGCCGCACAGCGCCTCAGCCTGACGCCGTCAGGCGTCAGCAAGAAGATCAAAAGTTATGAAGAGCGGCTGGGCGCACGCCTTTTCAACCGCACGACCCGGGCCGTGTCTATGACGGAGGCAGGGCGCCTGCTGTTCGCGCGCAGCGCGGACATCCTCGCGTCGGTGGAAAACGCCGAACAGGAAATCGGCCGAATATCAGCGGCGCCCGAAGGCGTGTTGCGCGTCGCCGCATCAGACGCTTTATCCGTACACGTTATTGTACCTTTCCTGAAATCTTTCAGCAAAGAATACGACAAGCTGTCGGTCATTCTCATTCACGGCGACGGCGGGGTCGACATGCTGCGCGAAGGCGTCGACCTAGCCTTGACCTTTACCCGTCCCGCTGAAAGCTCGCTCGTCTTCCGGAAACTGATTGACGATCCATGGATCGTCTGTGCGGCGCCTGATTATCTCAAAACCCGAAAGGCGCCGGAAAAACCCGGCGATCTTACCGGCCATCAATGCCTGACCATTCATGCCCGCGGGGTATCGCATAATCGCTGGGACTTCGCGCATCGGCGCAAACGCCTGTCATTGCCCGTGACCCCGAGTTTCTCCGGCATCGGCCTCACGGTGCGTGAAGCAGCGGTTCAGGGCATGGGCGTCGCACGTCTCGCGCATTTTCTGGTCAGCGAAGACATTCATGCAGGACGCCTTGTCGAATTATTGAAGACCTACCGGCCCGAAGGCGACCGCGCCATCTATGTCGCCTATCCGCACCGGGAGCATCTGCCGTCGAAAACCCGCGTTTTTATCGACGCGCTGAGCACCTACATCAACGCAAACCTGACGCCGCCCGAGAGGTAGCCGGGCCTAAGCCGGCTTTTTGTATTTCAACAAAAACCGGTCAGTCTTGCGGCGCACTGCCGGATCAAACACCGCCATCTCATAATCGTCATTTGCGTTATGCAAAATGTCGCTCTCTTCAACGAGTTCAAAACCGGCTGCTTCGGCGAGCGATTTCACGATCGCCGGATCAATCCGATGCAATGCGTTGCCCGTGGTCTCCGGCGCGCCGGACGCGGCGGCATGATCGAGAATAACGAAATGCCCGCCAGGTTTTAAAATTCGGAAGATCTCCGCATAGGCCGGCCCGACCTCGCCAAGAGAAACGCCGTCACTCGGCGTGAAATAAAGTTCATGCGGTCCGAGCAGCCAGGTTGCGATATCAACCGATGCTGTCTCCGCGTCGAGATTATCAAAGTTAGATTTCGAATGCCGGACATTTGGCAGGCGATTGTCAGCCAGGCGTATGCCTACCGCATCACCCAGAAATCCGTCGAAGCTTTCAGGGTTTTGCATGACCACTGTTCCATCCGGGCCAGCCAGCTGGGAGAACAGCTCCGTGTAGTAACCGCGCCCGGCTTCAATTTCAAAAACCGCATCGCCGGGCTTGATATCGATAAACGCCAGAACGCCGGCGGGCTTGCGCATCGTATCGTCGGCGAGATCCTCTTCCGGTCGCGCGCTGTTTGCGACAGCGGCGCCTGCCCGATCTACGGCGCCGCTTGCGACCGCTTCCCCAACGGTAGCGGATGGCGTGTTTTCCTGAGCACAGGACGCAGCAAATATGACCGCAACGCCCGCTAAGATAAAATTTCTGAAGATGTTTTTTTCCATGATTCCTCTCGCCTCTCCGGTGGAGATTATGCCTGCGTCAGCGGGGCGAGTTCAAGGCGTCAACGGAAACCATCGTAAGTCGGTCAAATTCAGTCCCATTACCGTCCCATCACTTGAACCCTTGCCGCGCCATCCCTAGACATCAGGGGCTGCAATCTGGAAAACACCATCATGACGTCGCCCAAACGCCCCATGCCGCCCGCCGAAGCGCTCGATGCGATTCGCGCTGTTGTCGGGCCCAAGGGGGTTTTTGAGGGCGACGTCGCGGCGCCGTTCCTGTCCGAGTGGCGCGGCCGGTGGCCGGGCGAAGCGGCGCTGATCGTCGCGCCCGCCACGACGGACGAAGCAGCGGCGGTCGTTCGCATCTGCGACGAACGCAACATCGCCATCACCCCCCAGGGCGGCAATACCGGCCTTGTCGGGGGGCAAATCCCGTTCGGCGATGAAATCCTCTTATCCCTGAAACGCATGCGGCGCATCCGCCAGATCGAACCGCTGAACAACACCATGACGGTCGACGCCGGACTGACCCTGGCCGAAGCACAGGATGCGGCGCGCGAGGCGGGGCGCCTGTTCCCGCTATCGATCGGCTCGGAAGGCTCCTGCCAGATCGGCGGCGTCATCTCCACCAATGCCGGCGGCGTCAATGTGCTGCGCTATGGCAATATGCGCGATCTGGTGCTCGGCCTTGAGGCGGTTCTGCCGAACGGCGAAATCTGGAACGGTCTGAAACGTCTGCGTAAGGATAATACCGGCTATGATCTGAAACAGCTTTTGATCGGCGGCGAAGGCACACTCGGCATCGTCACCGGCGCCGTCTTAAAGCTGTATCCGCAACCAGCGCAACAGATGACCGCATTCGCCGGCGTGAACAGCGCCGCCGACGCCGTGGCGCTCCTCTCACATGCTCAGGGCGCGACCGGCGGGACCGCCTCCAGTTTTGAACTGATGTCCCGGCGCTGCATCGACTTCGTGTTGAAGCATATTCCTGACACGCGCGATCCGCTCGAAGGGGAGCATCCTTGGTATGTCCTGATGGAATTCTCGTCCGGCCAGGCGTCGGGCTTGCGCGATACTGTTGAATCAATGCTCGCAGGCGCGCTGGGCGCATCACTCATCAATGACGCCATGATCGCCGAGAGCGAGGCGCAAACGCAAATGCTCTGGCGCATTCGCCATTCGATTTCCGAGGCCATTAATGGCGAAGGGCTCGGCGCACGCCATGACGTTTCCGTCGCCACCAGCGACATTCCGGCGTTTCTCGAGCAGGCGGGCGGAGCCGTTGAACGCCTTGCGCCCGGCGCGCGCGTCGTCGCTTTCGGCCATATCGGCGACGGCAATGTTCATTACGATATCGCCCCGCCGGACGGCGCGGGCAAACACGCGCTTGATGACAAAAGGCCCGAAATTGAAGCCGCGGTTTATGACGTGATCGCTTCTTTCGACGGATCGATTTCGGCTGAACACGGGATCGGCCGCCACCGCCGCGATACGCTCGCAAAACGCAAAAGCGATGTGGACCTGACCATGATGCGCGCGATCAAGAACGCCCTCGACCCCAAGGGGATCATGAATCCCGGTAAGATGCTTTAAAAAGGACGCCCAGACGTATGTTGATGCTGCTGTCGCCTGCAAAGGCCATGAATTTCGATGAAGTTCCGGATGCGCCCAAAGCAACGAAACCGGCGCTGACAAAAGACATCGCCGAAATCGCCACCGTCGCCAAAAAGCTGAAACGCGGCGATATCAAAAAGCTGATGGGCGTTTCCGACAGCCTCGCCGATCTCAACTATGAACGTTTTCAGGCGTTCAAGACCAGCGGACGGCTGAACGGCGCCAAACAGGCCGCCCTCACTTTCGCCGGCGACGTCTATCGCGGACTTGATGCGAACACGCTGAAACCCGATGATCTTGAATTCGCGCAGGATCATTTGCGTATTCTTTCCGGTCTATACGGATTATTGCGTCCCCTCGACGCTATTCAACCCTATCGCCTTGAAATGGGCTCGCGGCTTAAAAATCCGCGCGGCGCCAGTCTTCATGCTTTCTGGGGTCCGGTGATCGCGGAACAGCTCGACAAAGCCGTCAAGACGCATGATGACCCGACCATCGCCTGTCTCGCTTCAAACGAATATGCCAAGTCCATCGACCGCAAGGCGCTTAAAAGTCCGTTCATCATGTTCAACTTCAAGGAAGTCAAAGACGGCAAGGCGCGCGCAATGATGCTTTATGTCAAACAGGCGCGGGGCATGATGGCGCGTTGGGCGATCGAAAACCGCGTCGAAAAAGCCGAAGACCTTAAGAAATTTACTGTCGGCGGTTACAAATTATCGAAATCGCTTTCGTCCGACGATGAATGGGTGTTTACGCGTCCGCAGCCGCCCAAGAAATCTTAAAAGCTTTGCCGTTTCACTATGCTTTTCGCAAGGCGCCGGGCTTCGTGGCGCCGCTCATTGAGGTTGCCCCAGAACGAGTTCCTGAACCCAAAAAACCACAGGCCAGGCTGCGCTGGCGAAGACTCGCCCGCAGAAAATTTCGGCGCGCCATTGCCATCAAGCACATCCAGATCGCCAACCAGCGTCTCAAGCCCCGTCCTGTAGCCGGTTCCGCAGATAACCACATCGGGCTCAAGCGACGTTCCGTCGATAAGATAAACCTTATCTTTATCGAAACGCTCGATCGCAGGTGCAATTTTGATCCGGCCCTTTTTCAAGGCGCGCGAAAAGCCATTGTCGATTGCGGGCGCGGCGCCATCATCAAGAATACGCGACAGGGCGCCTTTCTTCGGCGAAGGCATGCCGAATTTCGCAAGATCACCACAAAACCAGCGGCTCATCCAGCTGGCGATGTGATCAATCATTGAAACGGGCAAAGGTCGCATCAAAGGCGTCAACAGGTGAACCGGCGCACCCAGGACATATTGCGGAACCACTGTCGACCCACCGCGCACAGACATCCATAGCGCTTGCGTCTCCACCCGCGACAGATGATTTGCAATATCAACGCTTGAGTTGCCGGCGCCAACCAGCAAAACAGATTTATCAGTATACTGTTTGGCGGCGCCAAAATCAGCGGCGTGGATAAGGTCCCCCGTAAAAGTTTCTTTGCCGGACCAGTCGGGAATGACAGGATGGTTGTCCGGCCCCGTCGCAACGACAAGGTCGCGGGCGGTGATGGGACCTTTTGTACTTTGAGCGGACCAAAGACCGCCTTCACGGCGAATAGCGTCGATACGCACACCGTATTCAACACTGACATTCAGCGTACGCTCATAGTCTTCAATATAAGAGATGACTTCATCACGGCTGGGAAACCCGGCGGCGTCATGCTCGAACCGCCGCCCCGGCAGATGGGACAGCAGCTTATGCGTGTTGAGGTGCAACTGCGGATGACGCTGGCGCCAGCGTTCCGCCGGGCGCTGCGCCGCTTCGACAATGCGTACACGCGCCCCACCGCTTTCAAGTTCATATCCAAGCGCCAGGCCCGATGCGCCGGCGCCGATAATCAGAACTTCGGTGTCATATTGTCGAGAGGTCATGATTTCTTATGATGGCGCGCCCGAGCGGGTGAAAAACACTACTGGTCAGCGGTAAGTTCGAGAGCGCAAAAAATGGCTTAGTTTTTGGCGTTCATCTTTTAATACAGCTTTTTGCCGGTACAATACGTTAAAAAGTTAGTTTGCCGCACCAACAGCAGAACGGCTATTTCGCGTACGATTTGAATGTCATAATGAAGCCGAGCGCCGCAAGAAGAGCAATAAAAGCATAACTGGTCGGGCCAGGCTCCATCTGGGGCGCCGTTGGAAAAAATAGCCGGATTAAACCTCCGGCTGTGATCAGCCACCCGGCCACTGTAATGCTCAGCGTCCAAAACGGGCGCCAGCGACTGTGGAACCGGATGATCCCAACCCCGACAGCGAACAATATCATCCCGTTCAAATAAGTGAGCGGAGCATTATTCTCTGTCCAAATACCGAAATTCAACCATTCCGAAATTGTCACCGCGATGAGAGTCGGGCCCAAAACTGAGCCGATCCGGCGAGATGTCTCGTCGTTGGTCATTGGTCGTTTTAAGCCTCACGTGTAAACAGTCACGCGCAGCTGTTTAGCGAAATCGGCGCTGTTTCGATAGCCCGACACGCTGTACTGAATTTCGATTGTGCGGCGGGATGCTGCAAGCGATAGCGCGAAGGACGAATGTCCGAAATGCATCTTCTATTCTCCATCGGGACAGGAAGGCAGCGTCTTGCGTCGAATGGCGCTGACAAGGCCAGGCGCTGTGAACGAAATACCAGCGCGCACGGGAACGCCCGCCTCTCGCAGACGTCTTGCCGTCCAATGATTGCACATGTTGAAAAGATGAAAGTTTCCCTTCGCCGCCAGGAAGTGACTGGCGCCCGCAACACGGCCCTCGCCAACTATGATCAACGTTCCCGTCTCATCATAGGATAGAGACTTGGCGATGCCGTCGGCTATCTGCTCGGCGCCGGCTTGAGATATGGCGAACTGAACAAGATCGCGGGGTCGCCACTGCGTGTCTTCAACGGGCGTGTCGGCGGCAATCACATGAACAACTGAGGGGCTGGGCGGAACAATTGCCTTCAGGCCTTTCCAAAAGCCTGCGTCCGTCGCCATGTAAAAGTCGCGCTCGCCCCAGCCGATGAGAAAATATTGCGCGTCCGGAAACAGGGTTCGAACCGGGTGGGCTTCGTTAAACACGTCGGCTGGCAAAGCTAAGTTCGCGTGCCAACCGTTCGACCATAATCGGACCGTCATGCAGTCGCCTGCCGAGGGCGGTGCGCTTGTAATGGACCCGCACGCGCCGAGAAACATCGCTGCGAACAGGCAGACCAAACGATGGAACTGCGTCCAACGCCCTGTCGCACCATCTCCGTTCAAAACCCAGCGCATTTTTTATAAGTAGTGATCTAAAGCCCGGTCGGCAAACCTGGTATTCGAATCGGCTATCTCCAGGATCCGTTCCTGGCGAGAACGATCGTCCAAATCAGCTCCGTAAATAGCCGGTTTGAGCCGAAGAGCGACAACGAAAGAACACCTTATCGAACTCAGGCGCGATTTGAGGATTCAACGGCGATTAGAAAACAGACAGTGAATCAACAGTCTGGTTTCTGGCGCGCCCGAGAGGATTCGAACCTCTGGCCTCTGCCTTCGGAGGGCAGCGCTCTATCCAGCTGAGCTACGGGCGCCAAGTCGTTCAAGGCCAGAGGATGTACGCGATCCGCGCCTTCGCGGCAAGGCGTAACGGGCCTTTGAGACCGGAAAGGGTCGTGACCAAGGCGCCATAATTTTGCGATGATCTGGCGCTACGATAATTAGCTCATAATTTTGCCCTGCCGGTCATAATCTCGTATGTGGGTGAGCACAGCCTGCATTTGAAGGTGAATTGCGGCCCTCGGCGCAGCGCAAAAAAGAAAGCATGAAAGACGCGTAATATGATCAAACGATTTGCACAATTGACGGGCGCGACGCTAGCTTTGTTTTCCGGCGCGATTGCAATCGCGCAAGCCCCCCAGCAAATGGCTGCTACCGACACCGCCTCACCCGCAATGTGGCGGGTTGCCGACGCAGATTCGGAATTCATTCTTCTGGGAACGTTTCACATTTTGCCGCCGGCGCTCGAGTGGCGAACCGACGCGCTGGATGCCGCGATGCAGAACGCTGATGCGGTGTATTTTGAGGTTGAGGCTGACACGCCCGAAGCCCAATCTAAGACAGTGTCCATTTTGATGACACAAGGCTTTAACCCGCCTGGCGTAACGCTTTCCAGCATGCTGAGTGACGATGAAACACAAAAACTCAAAGACATTACGCGCAGTCTCGGCCTGCCCTTCTCAGCCGTAGAACCGATGCGGCCATGGCAAGCCTTCCTGACACTGAGCGTTCAGTTTATCGTCAAGCAAGGTTTTCAGCCAGGGTCTGGCGTTGACAGCGTTTTGCTGGCGGAATCGCGGACGCTTGGTAAAGAACTGCGTTTCTTCGAAACGCTGGAACAGCAGCTAAACCTGTTTACGACACTTGATCCTGATACAGAGAAGAATTTGCTGGTGCTTACGCTTCAGGACTGGGAAAACCAGCAACAAATGTTCGATGATCTTTTCGCCGCCTGGGGGCGTGGCGATACTGCGTTTATCGATGAAATCATGAATAAAACGATGCGCGAACAGACCCCGAAGGTCTATGATAGCCTGATCGTCAAGCGCAATCAGGCATGGGCGGAAGAAATCGCGACGACCATGAACAACAGCGCGGGCACAGCGCTCATTGCGGTCGGCGCCGGCCATCTGGTTGGCGACGAGCATTCCGTCCCGGCCCTCTTGAAAGCAAGAGGCTTTGACGTCAGCCGCTATCGCGGCGACGACGAAATCGAAGACCTGCTAAAGCAGATGGAAACACCCGAGTGACCCGTTCCGCGACCACATCCCTGGAAAGCCGTCTCTATACGTCCAGTTGCGCCGTCAGCGCATTGTCCTGAATGAATTCGCGGCGCGGCTCGACGACATCGCCCATCAGTCGTGAGAAGATATCGTCCGCATCATCCGCTTCCTTGACCTTGACCTGCAACAGGACACGCGCATTCACATCCAGCGTCGTCTCCCAAAGCTGCTCAGGGTTCATCTCACCAAGGCCTTTATAGCGCTGAAATTTAACACCAGCTTCACCAGCCGCCCGCACGGCGCTCAACAGTCCTTCCGGACCAAAAAGCGTCATGCGCTGTTCCTTGCGAACCCATTGCGCCGGTTTTTCAAACATCGGGATTAAGTCGGCCATCGCCGCCTGAACACGGCGAGCATCGGCGCTCAAGAGAACGTCCCGGTTCAAAAGGCGTCGTTCCGCTACGCCGCGCACTTCACGTTCGAAGACATAGCCGCCCTCACCGTCCGACGCGCCAGTCCAGCCTCGCTCAAACTCATCGGAAATCATGTTAAGACGTTCGGCGACCCGCGTCGCCACCGCCTCAGCGTCATCATCAGCCTCATAGAGGGCGTTGGCGAGCGCCGCCTGCACGATTACGTCCCGTGACAGCCGCGCCGGAAACTCGACCAGCGCATCACGAACCTTGCGCGCTTTGGTAATAACGCCGGCAAGGTCAGCCCCGGCGATCGTCTCTCCATTGTCAAGAACAAGCGCGCCATCGGCTTGTCCCTCTGCATAAAGATAATCTTCAAGGGCGTGATCGTCGATCAGATATTGTTCTGACTTGCCGCGCGAAACCTTATAAAGCGGCGGCTGCGCAATATAGAGATGGCCGCGCCTGATCAGCTCCGGCATCTGACGAAAGAAGAAGGTCAGTAAGAGCGTGCGAATATGCGCGCCGTCAACGTCGGCGTCGGTCATGATGACAATCTTGTGGTAGCGCAGCTTGTCCGGGTCAAAATCATCGCGGCCGATGCCCGTGCCGAGCGCGGTAATCATCGTGCCGATTTCCTGGCTCGATAACATCTTGTCAAAGCGCGCGCGCTCTACATTCAAAATTTTACCGCGCAAAGGCAGCACCGCCTGGTTTTCACGATTGCGCGCCTGTTTGGCGGACCCGCCGGCGGAGTCGCCCTCGACGATGAAAAGTTCGGACTTGGAGGGATCGCGCTCCTGACAATCGGCAAGCTTGCCCGGCAGCGAGGCGACATCGAGCGCCGATTTACGCCTTGTCAGTTCACGCGCCTTGCGCGCCGCTTCACGCGCGGCGGCGGCTTCAACGATTTTCTGGACGATGCGCTTGGCTTCCGTCGGGGTTTCCTCAAACCATTCGCCAATCCGTTCATTGACGATGCTTTCAACAACCGGACGCACTTCGGACGAGACCAGCTTGTCTTTGGTCTGCGAAGAAAATTTCGGATCGGGAACTTTCACGGACAAAACGCATGTCAGCCCTTCACGGGCGTCATCGCCGCTGAGCGATACTTTTTCCTTTTTCGCAATGCCGGAGGTCTGCGCATAGCTGTTCACAACGCGCGTTAGCGCCGCGCGAAAACCGGCGAGGTGCGTCCCGCCGTCCCGCTGCGGAATATTGTTAGTGAAGCACAGAACTTTTTCGTGATAGCCGTCATTCCACCACATGGCGACGTCAACGGTGATGCCGTCTTTTTCCGTCGAGAACGTAATCGGGGCGGATAGAACCGAATTCTTTGAAGAATCGAGATAGCGGACATACGCCTCAAGGCCGCCGTCATAGAGCATTTCTTCTTCGCGCGCCTCAACATGGCGTTTGTCGATCAGCTTGATCATGACGCCTGAATTCAAAAACGCGAGTTCGCGCAAACGATGTTCAAGCGTGTCGAAATCAAACTCGATGCCGGTAAAAATCGTATCCGACGGAAAGAACGTGACTTCCGTACCGGTCTTCACCGCATCGCCGACAACGGCCAGGTCGCCATCCGGCTCACCCATATGGAACCGCATGAAATGTTCCTTGCCATTCCGGCGGATACGCAGATCCAGCCACTCGGAAAGCGCGTTGACGACAGAAACCCCAACACCGTGCAGGCCGCCCGAGACCTTGTAGGAGTTCTGATCGAACTTCCCGCCCGCATGCAGCTGGGTCATGATCACTTGCGCGGCGGACACGCCCTCCTCCGGATGAAGCTCCGTCGGAATGCCGCGGCCGTTGTCAGTGACCGTAACCGACCCATCCTGATTGAGAATGACCTCAACGGTATCGCAATAGCCGGCAAGCGCTTCGTCAATCGCATTGTCAACGACTTCATAGACCATATGATGCAGGCCAGATCCGTCGTCGGTGTCGCCGATATACATGCCGGGACGCTTGCGTACGGCGTCCAGCCCTTTGAGCACCTTGATGGAGTCGGCGCCATATTCTTCTTTCGGAGCGGCGTTATTCGCCATGGTGTTTTCTTTCTTTTACGTCAGTGTCGTTTCATGCAGCGCGCCGCCCCGCGCCTCGAAATGCTGGGCGCGATCGCCCCAGGCGGAAAAAAGGGATTGATCCGTCCCCGTCATAAGCGTTTGGAAACCAAGATCGTCGAGAATAGCGAACAAGCCGGCGCGGCGCCCAGGATCAAGATGCGCAGCGATTTCATCCAGCAGCAAAATCAACGGCGCGCCGCCGGGCCGCGCCGCAAGTCCGCGCGCATTCGCAAGCACAAGGCCGATCAGCAGCGCCTTTTGCTCGCCTGTGGAACATAACCGCGCCAGACGCCCTTTACCTCGATGGGTCACGAGAAGATCGCTGCGATGCGGTCCGGAAAGCGCGCGGCCCGCATCGGCGTCGCGGCGGCGCGCCACCCGCAGGGCATGTGCAAACTGATCTTCAACCTCGCCCGCCGGGGCGTTCGCAAGCGCCGTTTCCAGTTCACCTTCAAGGGCGATGTCCGCCGCCGGAAAAATATTTCCGTTTTCAGCGACATTGCCTGCCGCCAGCATCGCCGCCGTTTCCCGGCGCGCCGCCGCAACCGCGACGCCCGCCTCGGCCATTTGCGTCTCCAGCGCGCCGAGCCATTCGCTATCGCGCCCACCCTCATCAAGCAGACGCTGACGCTGGCGCATCGCCTTTTCATAAGCGGAAGACGCCTGGCCATGCGCCGGATCATGCGCAAGCGTCATCCGATCCAGAAAGCGCCGGCGCTCCCCGGCGCCTTCCATGAACAACCGATCCATCGCCGGCGTCAGCCACAAAAACCGCAAATGTTCAGCAAAGGCGCCTGGTCCCGATGCGCTGGCGTCGTCGATACGGCAAACACGGCGTTCCGGCTTTGAGGCATGAGCGCCGACGCCAAAACTGCGTTCATCGCCGGCGTCGTCAACACGCGCGGAGACAGCCCAACCGCCGGCGCCGCCAATGCGCGGCAATTCATCGAGACGCGCGCTTCTGAGCCCCCGGCCCGGCCCGATCAACGACACGGCTTCAAGCAGGTTCGTTTTGCCCGCGCCATTTTCTCCGGCGATCGCAACGGGGCGACCGTCAAAAACAATTTCCGTTCGTTCATAAGAACGAAAATCCGTCAGCGTCAGACGGCGCAAACGCGCGCAGCGCGCCGGCATAATGTCCGGCGTCGCTCTGCTGTCTGTTTTTCTGATCGCCGTCTGGCTCAACATCACACCCTAAGCGGCATCAACACGTAAAGCGCGCGCTCATCTTCCTCATCGACAATCACTGTCGGCGAAGACGGATCGGCAAGACGGAACGTCGCCGTTTCGCCATCGACCTGCTGCGCAACATCCAGCAGGTAACGCGCGTTAAACCCGATCTCCAAAGGATCGCCGCCATAATCAACGGAAAGCTCTTCAAGCGCGGAGCCGGCTTCAGGATTGTTGACCGTCAGCCGAAGCCGGTCTGAATCGAGCGCGAGCTTTACCGAACGCGTGCGGTCCGCAGAAACCGTCGACACCCGGTCAACCGCCTGTGCAAAATCTTTGGTCTCAACGCGCAGAATGTTTGAATTGCCCTTGGGGATCACACGCTCGTAATCGGGAAATGAACCATCGATCAGCTTTGACGTCAGCCGTCCCGCGCCAAACCCGAATAATATTTTCGCCGACGACACCGCGATTTCAATGTTTTCTTCCGCGTCCTCAAGCAACCTGCCGAGCTCTGCAATCGCTTTGCGCGGCACAATCACACCCGGCATATTCGCAGCGCCATCCGGCAGCGGCGCATCAAGACGCGCCAGCCGGTGACCGTCGGTCGCCGCTGCACGCAAGAGCGGCGTATCGCCGTCGGTAAACGCATGCAGATAAACGCCGTTCAGATAATAACGCGTTTCTTCCTGTGACATGGCGAAGCGCGTTTTATGCAACAGTCGTTGCAAATCCTCTGTCGGCATCGAAAACCGCGTTTCGAGATTGTCTGAGGTCAGGCTCGGGAAATCATCATCAGGCAGCACCGCCAGCGCGAACTGTGACCGCCCGGCGGAAACCTGCAGCCGCCCCTCTTCCTCCGACATTTCCAGGCGCACCTGCGCGCCATCAGGCAGCCGCTTTACGATTTCGAAAAGCGTCAACGCCGAAACCGTTGTCGCCCCGTCCTGCGCAACATCGGCAGGCGCCTCTTCCGATATTTCAATATCCAGGTCCGTCGCCGTCAAGGCCAGCGCGCCGCCACGAGCCTGCAACAATACATTCGACAGAATGGGAATTGTATTGCGACGTTCCACAACGCTTTGCACATGCCCCAGCGCCTTCGACAGGGCGGACCGTTCAATCGTAACCTTCATGCGAATTGCTCTCTTGGATTAGGTGGCTCGGATCAGATGGCTCAAAAATAAGCGGTTCAAAAAAGACGGCGGAACCCGCATTTCCGGCGTCGCAAAACCCTATTCTCAAGGCCGCCCACGCAAAGAATCGCCGTCTAAAAATTCCATCAAATTATAGCCGAAAGCCACCCAAAAAAGCTAGCGCCAGCGCAAGAATCTCGCGCTGGCGCTAGTTTTTAAGTGACTGTTATCAGGGGCTTATTCAGAGCCTCGAAATTAGCCTTCGAGAGCCTCCCGAATTCGGCGCACGCCATCCTGAAACGCCTTGTCACGCTCCAGCAAAGCCTCGGCCCGGCGGTAGCTGGACATGACCGTTGTGTGGTCGCGGCGCAGCGCCTTGCCGATTCGCGGAAACGATTCCTTGAGGACTTCCCGCGCACACCAGACCACCGCATGACGGGCCCGAACGATGCGCTGCGGCTGCGCGCGGCTGGTCATGTCTTCAAGTTTTAAACCGAAGGCTTCCGCGCCGGCGGCGATGGCGTCATCAATGGTCGACACTTTCTGACGGTCTTCCAGCCGGGACTTCAGAATAGACTTTGCTTCGTCGAGATCGACATGGGTTTCCTGGCCACCATACATCAGCAACAACTGGTTGAGGGCGCCGATGGTTTCGCGCGCGCTATGGGTGAAAGTTCGCGCGATAAAGCCAAGCACCTCTTCGCCTATCGTGCATTTGGCTGTCGCCTGCTCAAGGCGTTTCTTCAAAATCGCAAGGCGCAGCGCTTCGTCGCTTGGATGGATGGGAACGCACAATCCGCCAGCCAGTCGATCAGCAAGGCGTTGATTGATGCCTGCATCAACCAGTTTCGCCGGCGCCAACTCACCCGCCATTACAACTTGCTTGCCACTATCGAGCGCTGCATCAATCACAATTAATAACTCCTCCTGGGTGCGTTTTTTGCCGTCAAGAAAATGAATGTCGTCAATCTGAATAAGATCGTTTTGCAGTAACGTCTTGTGAAGTTCTTGCGTTGTGTTCGACCACACCGCGCCAACGCAGGCGTTGATCAAATTGCGATAGGTTACATAAGCAGCCCCGCCCAGTTCGTTATCCTTGCGCCACTCATGACCGATACCGTGCAGGAGATGCGTCTTCCCAACACCGGAATGACCGTAGAAATAAATAAGTTCGCGCGGCTGGTCTTTTACAAGCGCCTGATGCGCCGCCGCCCAGGCCATGCGGTTGCTGTCGCCCACGGCAAAAGCATCAAACGTCCGGCGCTGATCAAGCGGCGTCGCGATGGTCGAAAAGTCCCGCGCCGCACCATTATTAAAAGCGTTGTCGCCTCCGCCCCGGTCCATTGTGCGTTCAGGCGCAACGCCCGCGGTCAATGGAAAAGCTTTTGCGCGCTCTTCTTCCCGCGCGTCTATTCTTTTCGCATGCTCGCTAAGCTTTTTCTGCACCGTCAACTGCATCTTGCCGACAGGGCCGATCTCTTTTCGCCAGGTATCCGCAAGTATCGGCATATACCGATTGTCGAGCATATCGCGTTTAGCCTGCGAAACGGTCGAAAGCGTGACGCAATCATCCGTCATTTCCGCAAGTCCCAAATCCAGAAACCAGGATTTGTATTTTGCCTCGCCAACGCGGCCGCGAAGAGCCTCCAGATATCGGTCAAACACTTCTTCTTTCACGCCACCCCGCAAATTGTTGTTGTCCATGCCAATCACGCCCAATTTTTTCAATAAGAAGCCGTATGCGCAATGCGATTGCTGCGCAGGCTTATTTGTTTGTTTTCGATTCTTCCCGGCGAAATACGGACCGCCGTTACCCTTATAAAAACTAAAGCAGCAATAGGGTGAGTTCAACTCTAATAGCTGGCGTGAATATTAATTCTAAGGAAACTGATCCTTGCATCCCGAGACGCCCCTCTTTGCCCACAGCACATGCCACAAAATAACGAAAGCGCCTGAAGTACAGGTTCAGGCGGCAATGTTTTACGCTTATTCGAAACTGGAACTTATTGCGCGGCAGATGATCCGCACCCGTCGTAATGACAATAACAGTTTAGTTAATTTGAAGGACAAAGGTCAATAGATGATTCGCGAAGTGTTGCACTTTTTTTACAAGGGTCGACCTATCAAAACAGCTGATAAAATAAGCTTTGCATAAAAAACAAGCCGTTACGCAAAGTAACGCACATGCAGTGATAACGTGCAAAAAATGCGTCTGCACTATGTGCGCATGCGCGAAACAGATTGCTAATTCAGTTTATGAAAGTTTCGTAGCGATTCTCTCGCCACAACGACGCAATAAGTTATGCGGCGATCGCTTTGATGCGTGACGACAGCCGCGACAGTTTCCGCGAAACCGTATTCTTGTGAAAGACGCCTTTGGTGACAGCGCGATGCAATTCCGGCTGTGCGAAATGAAACGCTTCCAGGGCGGCCTTCTGGTCACCCGCCGCAATGGCTTCCTCGACCCGCCGCAGATAGGTGCGCACGCGGGACCGGCGCGCCTTGTTGACGGCGGTGCGGCGTTCAATTTTGCGAACCATTTTCTTTGCGGAGGTCGTATTAGCCATGTTTCAATCACTTAATGTTTGCCGCCCGATTGCGGCGCGAGCGGCGGTATATAGCGAGGCGAAGAAACCGCGTCAACACAAGGTTTGCGCTTATTTTCAGCGCTTTTCAGCGCTGGCACGCCGGACAGAAAAAGGTGCTCCTGCCGCTTTGCACAATACGGCCGATCTGAGCGCCGCACTGGCGGCACGGCTCGCCCTCGCGATCGTAGACGTCAAATCGATGCTGAAAATAGCCGAGCCCGCCATTAGCGCTGGCGAAATCCTTTAGCGAAGAGCCGCCCGCCCGGATGGCGTCGCTAAGCACCTCAAGAATGGCCCTGTGGAGACGCTCAGCGCGCAGCCCCGCCACGGACCGCGCCCGGCGGCGCGGCGATATGCGGGCCCGGTAAAGCGCCTCACACACGTAAATGTTGCCTAATCCGGCGACAACGCGCTGGTCCAGAAGCGCCGCCTTGATCGGCGCAGCTCTCGTTTTCAGCGATGCGCTGAAGGCGTCTGCGGCGAATCCGTTACCAAGCGGCTCCGGTCCCATATCGAGGAAGTGCCGGCACTTTTCGATCTCAGCGGTTTCGACAAGATCCATAAAACCGAACCGGCGGGGATCATTATAAGTAATACGCGCCTTGCGCGGGCTCGAGCATTCGAAAACAACATGGTCGTGCCGGGGATCGCAAGGCTGCGCCTGCGCGAATGCCCCCGGCGTATGAGCGCCACCCTCATCAATGGTGAACCGACCGGACATTCCAAGATGCATTATGAGCGTTTCACCTGTTGAAAGGCCCGCGAGCAGGTATTTGCCGCGCCGACCAAGGGTTTCCACCCGCGCGCCGGTCAGACGCGCCGCAAAATTATCCGGAAAGGGAAATCTCAGATCCGCGCGCGCCGTGGCGACCTTCGTCAGGACGGCGCCCTCGAACACCGGCGAAAGCCCCCGGCGGACCGTTTCAACTTCGGGCAGCTCAGGCATGGATATATCTCGGTGTCGTTACCATCAGCAACTACATGGACGGTGCGCCCAACATTTTGAATAGGCTGAACAAAAAACCCCGGCGCGAGGGCCGGGGTTTTTCGTCGTGCTGATTGCCAGCACTAGTCTTCTTTTTTCTCGTCGCCTTTGAGCGCTGCGCCAAGAATATCGCCAAGCGATGCGCCTGAATCAGCGGAACCATACTGCTCAACCGCTTCTTTTTCTTCAGCGACTTCGCGCGCCTTGATCGAAACATTGATGCGGCGCGTCTTGGCGTCAATGCCGGTAACGCGGGCGTCAATCTTGTCGCCGACAGCAAAGCGGTCAGGACGCTGTTCATTGCGTTCTTTCGAAAGGTCAGATTTACGAATGAAGGCTTTTGGCCCGTCATCACCGCTGATCTGAACTTCAATGCCGCCGCTTTCGATCGCCGTAACCGTACACGTTACGTCATCGCCACGCTTCAACTCGCCAATCGACTCCATCGGATCGGAACCAACCTGCTTGACGCCAAGCGAGATGCGTTCTTTTTCAGGATCAACGTCGAGCACTTTCGCCTGCACGACCTGACCTTTTTCGTAGTTCTTGATGGCTTCTTCGCCGGATAGGTTCCAGTCGAGATCAGACAGGTGAACCATGCCGTCCATCTCTTCGTTCAGACCGACAAACAGTCCGAATTCAGTGATGTTCTTAATTTCGCCTTCGATGACAGAACCGACCGGATGCTCATCAGCAAAACGATCCCATGGATTGTCCATGCACTGTTTGAGGCCAAGCGAAATACGGCGCTTGGACTCGTCGACTTCCAGCACCATCACTTCGACTTCCTGGGACGTTGAAACGATCTTGCCTGGGTGCACGTTCTTCTTGACCCAGCTCATTTCCGAAACGTGGACGAGGCCTTCAATGCCGTCTTCCAGTTCCACAAATGCGCCGTAATCAGTGATGTTGGTGACCTTGCCGGAGAACTTCGCGCTGATCGGGTATTTCGCTGCAACACCCTGCCACGGATCAGGATGCAGCTGCTTGATGCCAAGCGAAATACGGTGCGTTTCAGGATTGATCTTGATGATCTTCACCTGAACCGTGTCGTTGACGTTGAGCACTTCCGACGGGTGGTTGACGCGGCTCCAGGACATGTCGGTGACATGCAGCAGGCCATCGACGCCCGGCGCCAGCTCGACGAAAGCGCCGTAGTCGGTGATGTTCTTCACCACGCCTTCGCGCTCATCGCCCTCGTTCAGTTCCTTGACGACTTCCTGTCTATGTTCCGCGCGATCCTCTTCAAGAATGGAGCGGCGGGAAACGACGATATTGCCGCGGCGCTTGTCCATTTTCAAAATGCGGAAAGGCTGCGGGATGTTCATTAACGGGCCGGCGTCGCGCACCGGGCGAATGTCGACCTGACTGCCCGGCAGAAACGCCACGGCGCCGCCAAGATCAACAGTAAAGCCGCCTTTGACGCGATTGAAGATTTCGCCGTCAACGCGCTCGCCTTTTTCAAAGATTTTCTCAAGCCGGTCCCAGGCTTCCTCGCGGCGGGCTTTTTCGCGGCTGATGACCGCTTCGCCGTTGGCGTTCTCAAAACGCTCAACGTAAACTTCGACGGAATCGCCAACGGAAAGGTCCGCCGGCTTTCCGGGCTGAGCAAATTCTTTCAGCGGCACGCGGCCTTCGGTTTTCAGGCCGACGTCAATGACAGCGACGTCTTTTTCGATAGCGGTGATTTTGCCGGTGACGACTGTTTCTTCAAAATTCTGACGGTCGACGAGGGAGGCTTCAAGCATTTCCGCGAATGCATCGCGGGTCGGGTTAAGGGTTTCTGTTTGTGACACGGTGGTCTTTAGTCTCCAGTTTCATTCAGCTTTTTGCCAGCCGGTTTAAATCCGACGGTCTTTTCGGCGAGTTGAAGGCGGTTGCCGCCTTCCCCCGACCGAACGGTTGAGCCGAGTTCGTGTTATGGCGGCGCAAAATCCGGAAAAGACGAACACACAAAGTCGTTTTGAAGGTCACTTGGCGTGGCGGGGCCTTAAGGCTCAACCACAGCGCCTGAAAACGCCGTCAATTACGCGGCGCGCCGCCGCGAAGGCCGCGTCTATAGACAAATGAGTGGTGTCTAGCAACTCCGCATCATCGGCCCGCGCCATCGGCGCATCCGCGCGACCGGCGTCGCGCGCGTCACGTTCCAGCAACTCATTGTAAACAGTACGTTCTTCAAGGCCTGAGCGATCGGCGACGAGTTCCAGCCAGCGCCGGTGGGCGCGGCTTTCGGCGCTCGCCGTCACAAAGAATTTCACACTGGCGGCGGGACAAACGACCGTACCGATATCCCGGCCGTCAAGCACCGCACCCTTAACGCCGCCCGGCGGGGTTTTGGCGAAGCGCCGCTGAAAATCCAAAAGCGCCTCGCGAACCTTCGGGTTAGCGGCGACGACACTCGCCGCGGCGCCGACCTCCTTGGTTCGGATTTTGGCGTTTGCAATCTTATCGAGGGAAAAGTCGCGCGCCGCGGCGGCGGCTTTTTCAGCATCCCCCGGATCAGCGCCATCGGAGCGCAAAATCCAGGCGACGCCGCGATACAAAATGCCGGTATCGAGATGCGCAAGAGTGTAATGCTCGGAGATCAACCGCGCCAGCGTCCCCTTCCCGGAAGCGGCGGGGCCGTCCAGAGCAATGACAATTGAGGCTTTCTCGTCGGATTGATCCATCGGCGGATGCTTTATCTCCAAGTCTGATACTCAGGCAAGGCGAAACCTCAGGGCGTTTTAATATCGGCGCCGATCAAGGTCATATGGTCGGCGAAGTCAGGATAACTTGTTGCAACCATGGAACCGTCGTCAATCTCGACGGGCTCTTCGCTCGCCAGCCCGAGCACCAGAAAACCCATGGCGATACGGTGATCATGGTTGGTTTTAATGCGGGCGCCGCCTCTTGCAGCGCCCGCGCCGCGCACGCGAAGCCAGTCGGGCCCGCTCTTTACATCAACGCCGCACGCGGCAAGACCGGTCTCGACCGCCGCAATGCGATCACTTTCCTTCACCCGCAATTCTTCCAGGCCGTTCATCATCGTCTCCCCCTGAGCGAAAGCGGCGACCATTGAAAGGACAGGATATTCATCAATCATCGACGGCGCCCGCTCAACCGGCACGCTAACCCCATGCAGCACTGAATGGCGTGCGCGAATATCTGCAACCGGCTCACCGCTTTGGTCACGCTTGTTTTCGAAGATGATATCCGCGCCCATTTCGCGCAACGTGTCATAGAAACCAGCGCGTAACGGATTTACGAGCACGTTTTTAACAACAATCTCCGATCCGGGCGTGATAACCGCCGCCGCAACGAGAAACGCCGCGGACGAGGGGTCGCCCGGAACACTCACGTCAGCGGGTTGAAGCTTTTGCCCGCCCTTGATGGAAATAAAACGCCCTGTCTGGCCATCCTCGGCAAAAGACAGCGAAACACCGAATGCGCCCAGCATCCGCTCCGTGTGGTCGCGGCACAGTACGGGCTCGTGGATACGCGTCTCACCCTGAGCGCCTAACGCCGCCAGCAGGATCGCCGACTTCACCTGCGCGGACGGCGAGGCGAGCTTGCAGTTGATTGCCGATAGCTGCGCGCCAGGCTCAACAATCACAGGCAGGCGCCCCTCCATGTCGATTGTTTCGAGCCCCATCATACGCAACGGCTCCAGCACACGGCCCATTGGCCGGGCCCGCAGGGAATGATCACCGTCAAAAGAGGCGCCAATGCCGGCGCCGGCAACCGCGCCAAGCACCAGGCGCACGCCGGTGCCCGCATTGCCGAAGTAAAGGGATCGGGCCGGATTGCGCCAGGGCTGTCCCGCAACCCGCCAGACATCCTTTTCGCGCTCCACCCCGGCGCCGAGCGCCCGCATGGCCGCGCCTGTCCGCAAGACATCATCACTTTCCAGCAATCCGCGAATCTCGCTTACCCCATCGCCAAGCGCGCCGA
The DNA here is from genome assembly GCA_039819405.1 of Pseudomonadota bacterium. GTDB lineage: Bacteria > Pseudomonadota > Alphaproteobacteria > Caulobacterales > Parvularculaceae > Hyphococcus. Next base: position 475,496 of record JBCBSB010000004.1, read on the forward strand.
AGATCAGCGCCCGATGAGAAATCGACTTATCCCCCGGCGCGGTCGCTTCCCCGGTAAGGGACCCGCTCTTTCGCGAGACAACAGGGCCATTCAGAGGTCTCATGGAATTTCCGCAAACCTTAAAGATCGCCGCGCCAGGCATAGCGCCTATTCCTTTTGACAGCGGCTTATCCTCGTGGCAACACACGCCCCTTCCCACAACCTATGAACTGGCGACGATAGAGATGACCAAACCTGAACTCGGCGTAAAACGCGACTGCCCGGAATGCGGCGCGCGGTTTTACGACCTTAATAAAGAACCGGCGCATTGCCCGAAATGCGATCATGAATTCATTCCTGAAGCGCTGCTGAAGCCCCGCAAGAGCCCGAAAGAAGAAGCCGAAGCGGAAAAACCCGACGATCCTGCCAAGCCTGCACAGGAAACGTCCCTCGAAAGCGCGGATAAAGAACAAAAGGCCGTTGAATCGAAAAAGCGCGCGTCCCTCGACGACGATGAGAGCGATGACGACGATGATGAACTGGCTGACATCGAAGATATCGACATCGCAGATGATGACGATGACGATGATGACGATAATGACGACAATCTTCTTGTTGACGATGACGACAATGACGTGACCGACATCGTCAAACCGACCAAAGACGACGACTGAAGACCTCGCCGCTTGCGGTCAAAATATGAGCCGGGTACTTGCGCGCGCCAATCGCCGCCGCTAGTTTCCGGCTCCCTCGCGGCGGCGAATATTGCGTTGCGCCAACCTGTCCCAAAATGGCGCAATCGAAGATTGGGGCTATAGCTCAGTTGGGAGAGCGCTTGCATGGCATGCAAGAGGTCGTCGGTTCGATTCCGACTAGCTCCACCATCTTTCCCTGACCAGCCAGACTGCTCTGTTAGGTCGTCTCTTACCCCTTCCCACTATTAAGAAGCGCGCACGCCATGTTATGGGCGTTTTTGCGGCGCAAAACTTGCTCACCATACTGGCGAGAAACAGGAGACAGGCATGAGGCTACTGGTAACCGGCGGAGCGGGCTTTATCGGCTCAGCTGTGGTGCGCAAGGCGATCGCTGATGGGCACAACGTTCTCAACCTTGACAAGCTGACCTATGCGGCCAGCCTCGATAACGTCGCCAGTGTTGAGGATCATGACGCCTATCGGTTTGTCCAGCACGACATCTGCGACCAGCCGGCGATGGATGCGCTGATTGCCGACTATAAACCGGACACCATCATGCACCTTGCGGCGGAAACCCATGTGGACCGCTCGATTGACGGACCGCGCGCTTTTATCGACACCAATATCGTCGGCGCCTATTCGCTGCTGGAAGCCGCGCGCAATTATGTGCAAAGCGGCGCAGCGCCGAAGCGTTTCAGGTTCCACCACATTTCCACAGATGAGGTATACGGATCATTGGGTCCGACTGGCGAGTTCACCGAGGACTCGCCCTATCAGCCGAACTCTCCTTATTCCGCCGCGAAGGCGTCATCCGATATGCTGGCGCGCGCATGGTATGAGACATACGGCCTGCCGGTTGTCGTCACGAATTGCTCTAACAATTACGGCCCTTATCAATTTCCCGAAAAGTTGATCCCGGTGGTTGTCATCGCCGCGCTGGAAGGCCGGGAAATCCCGGTCTACGGCAAGGGCGATAATGTTCGTGACTGGCTTTATGTGGACGATCATGCGGAGGCGCTGCTCCTTGTCGCCCAGGAAGGCGTTGCAGGCGAGACTTATAATGTCGGCGGGCGGGCCGAACGCAGCAATCTTGATCTGGTGAAGATGATCTGCGCCATTCTCGACGATGCTTTGCCTGACGCTGCAAGCAAACCGCACGAAAGCCTCATCAGGTTTGTCGCTGACCGACCGGGCCACGATCATCGCTACGCCATCAATTGCGACAAGATCGAACAAACCCTTGGCTGGACGCCTTCTGTGACAATCGATGAAGGCATGGCCCGCACCGTTCAATGGTATCTCGACAATCGTGACTGGTGGGACAAGATCCGCCAGCGTGGCTTTGATGTCGCCAAACGCCAGGGCCTTGGCGGTTAGCAGTCAGGAAAATCCCTATGCGGATTTTACTCTTCGGATGTAATGGACAGGTCGCACGATGCATTCGCGAGGAAGCGCGCGGCGCGCATGAGGTGACCGCGCTCGGTTCCGCTGAGGCTGATCTCATGCAGCCAGGCGCCGCGACAACCGCGATTACGGCCAACAAGCCGGATGTCGTCATCAACGCCGCCGCCTATACCGCTGTGGATCAGGCCGAAGACGAAAAAGACGCGGCGATGCGTCTCAATAAAGATGCTGCGGCGGAAATGGCTCGAACCGCAAGAGTTGTCGGCGCACCTTTCATTCATATCTCCACCGACTATGTTTTCTATGGCCAAAGCGACGCCCCGCACCGGGAAGACGATCAGACAAACCCCTTGAACATCTACGGCGCCAGCAAGCTCGCAGGTGAGCAGGCGGTGCTTGCAGAAAACGACAGCGCCATCGTCATCAGAACGTCCTGGGTGTTTTCCGAATTTGGCGGCAACTTCGTGAAGACAATGCTGCGGCTCGCCGGAGAACGCGATGCGTTGAATATTGTTGATGATCAGATCGGCGGCCCGACAGCGGCGCGCGACATCGCCCGCGCGCTTCTCACCATTGCAGAGAAGAAGCATCGGGGCGCGCCCGGCGAAGGCGTCTACCATTATCAGGGAACGCCCGCCGTCAGCTGGGCCGGCTTCGCAAGCAAGATTTTCGACACAGCAGGCAAGACCGTCGCGGTGAGGCCGATCGTCACAAAAGACTTTCCAACACCCGCTCCGCGTCCGTTGCGCACTATTCTTGATTGCGCCCGCATCGAGCGAGATTTCGGCGTGGCGCAACCGGACTGGCGGATCGCTTTAAGACAAGTCATAGAAACGCTAGCGAAAAAGGACGAACAGTCATGAAGGGCATCATACTGGCGGGCGGTTCCGGCACGCGGCTTTTCCCGGTAACACGGGGCGTTTCGAAGCAACTGACGCCTGTCTACGACAAGCCGATGATTTACTACCCGCTGAGCGTTTTAATGCTCGCGGGCATTCGCGATATTCTGATCATCACCACGCCGGAAGACCAGGCCTCGTTTCAACGCCTTCTCTCTGATGGGGGCGAATGGGGCGTCAACATTGAATATGCCGTTCAGCCGAGCCCGGATGGCCTGGCGCAGGCCTTCATCATCGGCGAGGATTTCATTAATGGCGACAAATGCGCGCTCGTTCTGGGCGACAATATATTTTACGGCCAGGGCCTGACCAACCATTTGCGCGCCGCCGCGGATCTCGAAACGGGGGCGGAGATCTTCGCCTATCAGGTGACAGACCCCGAACGCTATGGCGTCGTCGAATTCGATGAAAACGGTTCCGTCATCAGCATTGAAGAAAAGCCGGCGAAACCGAAATCCCAGTTCGCCGCAACCGGGCTCTATTTTTACGACGAAACTGTCGTGGAGCGCGCCAGGCAGGTCAAACCCTCGCCGCGCGGCGAGCTTGAGATCACCACGCTCAACGAAATGTATATGAACGATGGTCAGTTGCGCGCCCAGATATTAGGGCGCGGCTTCGCCTGGCTGGACACAGGCACCCATGAATCGCTGCTGGAAGCCGCCCATTTTGTGCAGACGATTGAGGCGCGCCAGGGCTTGAAAATCTCCTGTCCGGAAGAAATCGCTTACAGACTTGGTTTTATCGATGCCGGCCAGCTTCGCACCCTCGCTGAGCCCTTGAAGAAAAATCAGTACGGCCAATATCTGCTACGCCTTATTGAGTCGTAGCGCCTTGACGCCCATGATTGCCTGCAGGGGTTGCGCTCTGCGCCAAGCGCTTTATTAGGGCTGCTTTAGCGCGCCCATGTTGGCGGCTTAAGTCATTTTCGCGGTATGGAGATGGGTATGAAAATCCTGGTCATCGGGGGCGACGGTTTTTGCGGCTGGCCGACAGCATTGCATCTGTCCAACAAGGGGCATGACGTTACGATTGTCGACGACCTTTCCCGCCGTAAAATCGACATTGAGCTTGAGGTTGAATCTCTGACGCCGGTTAAACCGGTCTCCACGCGCCTTGCCGCCTGGAAAGAAGTTTCAGGCAAGGATATCCGTTTTGAAAACATCAATGTCGCGAAGAATTATGCGCGGCTTTTAAATCTTCTCAACGAAGTAGAGCCTGACGCCATTGTTCACTTCGCTGAACAACGCGCAGCGCCCTATTCGATGAAATCGTCTTATCACAAACGATACACGGTCGATAATAACCTGAACGCCACCAACAACATTCTGGCGGCGATTGTCGAAGCCGGCGTTGACTCTCATCTGGTGCATCTCGGCACCATGGGCGTCTACGGATATGGCACCGCCGGCATGAAAATTCCGGAAGGCTACCTGCCAATCAAAATCGAAACGGATAGCGGCGAAGAAATCCGGCAGGAAATTCTGTACCCGGCCAATCCCGGTTCAATTTACCATATGACGAAAACGCAGGATCAATTGCTGTTCGCTTTTTACAATAAGAATGACGCGATCAAAGTCACCGATCTGCATCAGGGCATTGTATGGGGTACGCAAACAGAAGAGACAAAACGCGACGAGCGCCTGATCAACCGCTTCGACTATGACGGCGATTATGGCACCGTTCTCAATCGCTTCCTGATGCAGGCCGCTATCGGATATCCGATGACAGTACACGGCACTGGCGGCCAGACGCGCGCCTTCATTCATATTCAGGACACGGTTAAATGTATTGAGCTGGCGATTGAAACTCCGCCGCAACGCGGCGAGAGAGTTCGTATTCTCAACCAGATGACCGAAACCCACCGCGTACGCGATCTCGCCAAGCTCATCGCCGACAAGACCGGCGCGAAAATCGAGAACGTAAATAATCCGCGCAAGGAAGATGCTGAAAACGACCTTCACGTAGAAAACAAGCGCCTTCTTGGCCTGGGCCTTAACCCGATTACGCTGGAGGAAGGTCTTCTCGAGGAAGTCACGGAGATCGCGAAAAAATACGCTCACCGCTGCGACAAGACGAAAATTCCATGCGTATCTTACTGGACGCCTGAACGCCAATCACACGCATAGCGTATTTTCTTATTTCACCGGGCTTTGCTTTTTCCGGTCAATATCAAGTTGGAAAACATCCGAGCGCGCATAGTGACCGGCGACGTCGAAGTCCATTTTTCCGCGCGCGATGTCGCCCGCATCAAGGTCGGCGTACAGTATCGTCTCTTCGCCGAAGATCGGGCCGGCCAATAACTCGCCCAGGGGCGAGACAATCATGCTGCCGCCGTTGATCAGCACCGTCTCAGGCTCATCACCCTGAACAGGGTGAAAGTCTTCCGGCGCATCGCGGCGTTGCATGAATTGATTGGCGGATAAAACGAAACAGCGCCCTTCCAGAGCAATGGTTCGCATCAATGACGACCAGTTTTCGCGGTCGTCGACGGTCGGCGCGCAATAGAGTTCAACATTTTGCGCATACTGACTCATGCGCAAGGCGGGCATGAAATTCTCCCAGCAGATTACAGCGCCGATCCTTCCCGCACCCCCGTCAAAACAATCGAGCGTCGATCCATCGCCCATCCCCCAGACGACCCGTTCCGCTGCTGTCGGCATCAGTTTGCGTCGCTTTCCCAGCAGCCGTCCGCCTGCGGAAAAACAAAGCGCCGTACAATAAAGCGTGCCGCCGTCCCGTTCGATTACGCCGGCAACGATGTCGGTTTTCAATTCCCCCGCAAGCGCCGCCATGCGCTCTGTTTCCGGCCCTGGCGTCAATATCGCCGCCTTGTGATACCGCCGGAACCAGTCGCGGCCTTCCGGTGAGCGCGACCCGACCGGAGCGCCGAAATGATGCCCCTTTGGGTAGCCGCCGATAAACGCTTCCGGAAAAACGATCAGCCTGGCGCCCTGGCTCGCCGCCTGGCTTGCAAAAGTTTCAAACTTTTCAAGCGCTGCGTTGGCGTCAAACAAGGGTGCGCCCGCTTGCACAACGGCGGCTTTTATGGATTTCAAGAGAGCCTCTCCTATTCGCTTTCGCCGGCGTATTTCTGGAAATAATCGACGACCTCATCATAGGGCGTCGAATCGGCGCGGCGCCAGTCATGAACGCTGTCGGCGTTCAATAATTCACCCGATGCCGACAGGATCAACACCGTCGGGGTGCCAAGCAATTTTGAGACGCCGAAGCGTTCGGCGACATCAAGGTTGCGATCCCGGCGCCCAACGTCGACCCAGACGAGCTCGTAGTTTTCGGACAATAGAGTTTCCATTTCAGGTCGCAAAAACTTGGCCGCCAGTCCGCGACTGTCGTGACACCAGTTGCCGCCCAGCACCAACAGCGGACGCTTGCCGCTGATCGCCGCCGCAGACAGCGCAGCATTTACATCCATCATGGCGTTACTCGATGCGTCGAAAGGCCGGGGCTCATCTGCATCATGGGAGTGCGCATGATGCGTATCCGGATTGTCGCCGGCGCCGGCGGCGCCCAACGCAAGTCGCATCAGCTTTTCTTCCGCGGCGTTGAATGTCGGGTGAGCGCCTTTGGAGATTTCGTCCATAGCGCCGGTAATGGCGAAGGCAAGGCGGATATCTTCGTCTCGCCCCGCGGCGCGGTCCGCGCGAATAAGCCAGGCGCCGCTATGCAAACCGTAAGCCTCGCCGGAATGGCCGACGAGCGTCAGGTCTGTTGCGAATGCCTCATTGCCTTTTACAATCTGCACCCCACGGCCAAAAGCTTCAAAGAACCGCTCTTGGGTATCGCCATTGGGCTCCATAGGCGCGTAACGCCATTCGGCATCGTCAAGGGCGTCATCTTCGCGCAATACGGACAATAACGAAACGAGATCAATCACGCTGGCGCGCAAACCGCCCTGTGGCGAAAACAGCGTGGCGTTGTCGCCGGGAGCATAGCTCCCAAGATATTCATCCGCATCCAGTCCATCAGACTTCAGAAAGACAGGGTCGCGGGCGCTGAGCATTTCCACGCTATCGACCTGCGCAGCCCAACCGCCATCTTCGATACGGTATAGCGACGCGCCGCGCCGGCGCGCCTTTCTGGAAACGCCGGACCAGTTAAATCCAATATCTAATTCCTGAGGATCGAAAAGGCGCTCACGCATGATCAGATCAAATCGCTCACCGCCCGCTTCTTCCATCACCGTCGCGAGCACGCCATAGTTCAGGTTTGCATAGGTGAAAAAGGCGCCGGGACCTGTATCGGTTTCATGGTCTGCAACAGCGAACGGCGACGCTTCGCCTTCAAAAAGCGTTCGAAACCGGCCGGGCGCCGCAACCCAGTACGCCTCGGGATCGCGAATAGAAGATGTATGGGACAAAAGCTGACGCGCTGTAATCGCGCGATCAGGGAAATGCGGATTACGCAAAGTCCAGCCGAGATAATCGGAAACATCGCGATCAAGATCAATCAATCCATCGTCGGCCATGTCGTGCAAGGCGAAGGATAACGCCATTTTCGAAACGGACGCCACACGCAGTTTCGTTTCCGGCTTCATTTCCCGGTCACAACGCCGAGCGGTCTTGTCATCGAACAAAGCGCACCCGGCGGCGCCTTCATAGACAAGCTCGTCACCCACTGCGACCGCCACAGCAACGCCGGCGAGCGCCGGGGACGCTGCGTCACCCGCGACCGCACTTTCAAGCGCGCGGCCCAACGCCGCTTTTTTTGCTGCGCTCAATTGTGCTGACGCGCCTTGCACAAAGCCTATCAAAACGAACCCGGCGACAGCGGAGAACAAGGACCGCATCACGACAAATACCCTTTCAACTGCGCAGACGCGTCTTCGAGCACATGCTTTTTCTTGCAGAAACAAAATCGCGCATAGGACCGCGGCGCGCCGGTTTGTGACGGATGGTAAAACGCCGACAGCGGCACCGCCGCGACTTTCGCCTCCTTCGTAATCTCCCGGCAAAACGCCGCGTCGTCACTGGCGCCCACCGACCGAATATCCACAGTTATGAAATAGGTCCCTTCGCAGGGCATGACGTCAAACCCTGCATGCTCCAGTCCCGCCCGTAAAAGATCACGCTTTTCCTGCATGTCGGCGCGGAATTCTCGATAATACTCATCTCCCATGGCGAGCCCTTTCGCCACCGCCAGCTGCAACGGCGCAGGACTTGTATAAGCCAAGTGTTGGTGCGCTTTCATCACGCCGGTGACAAGATGCGCCGGCCCCGTCACATAACCGATGCGGAAACCGGTAAGCGAAAATGTTTTTCCCGCCGAGCCGATGCGAATGCAGCGCTCGCGCATATCCGGCAGCGTCATCAGGGGAATGTGCGGGCGCCCGTCAAAAATGAGATGTTCATAAACCTCGTCGCAAACAACAATCAAATCATGACGCCGCGCAGCGTCCGCTACGATGGCAAGTTCATCGGCGGTCATCACTTTGCCGAGCGGATTATGCGGCGTGTTGATAACGATGAGTTTTGTTTTCGCCGTAATCGCTTTTTCCAGCGCACCGGCGTTCAGGCGCCATTGCGGCGGCTCAAGATCTACGAAACGGATCGCCGCGCCGGTCGCTTCAATCTGCGGGGCGTAACATTCATAAAACGGCGCCAGCAAAACCGCCTCGTCACCGGGCGAAAGGAAGCCGAAAAATGCCGCGGCCAGTCCCTCCGTCGCCCCTGACACCACCAGCGTCTCTTTATTCGGATCGATATCAAGGCCATAGAAACGCTTGTTGTCGCGCGCTACAGCGTCGCGCAGTTGCGAGACGCCTTCAACCGGCGCGTACTGGTTTGGCCCTTCCATGATTGCGTCGGCGGCAAGACGCAAGATTTCCGCCGGACCATCCTCATCGGGAAACCCCTGTCCAAGATTGATGGCGCCGGCCTCTCGCGCCAGGCGCGACATGGTTGGAAAAATCGATTGCGGCCGATCAGAAAAGACCTTGTTCAGCGGCTGCTCGCTCATGCTTCAGACCCGATTTCGTGGCCGATTTCCCAGCGCACGCCGTCCGGGTCCGCAAAAAACACGACTGTTTCCACTTCGTCGAAAACTTGCGGTTCCGGAACGGCAAAGCCTTTTGCAGCGAACGCGTCACGAAACGCAAGAACCTCATCAGCATTCCCAACCCGCAAGCCGATATGGTTGAGGCCAGGATTGAAACGCCCGTAAGAAGCGCCATTTCCATCCGCCGCCCGAAGGTCAATCGCCCACCCGTCAGGGTGCAGATAAATATGGCCGCCCGTTTTCTCAAAGCCGAGAAGCGGCGTGAAGGCGTCATACCAGCGGGCGCTTCGCCCAATATCCGAGGCGAGCAGCACGATATGATCAAGCTTTCCACGAACGGTAAAGGCGCGGACGGTCATAGGGTCGTTTCTCCAAAACGGATTCAGTCAGAGACTGCATTATACGGCATCCCCAGAGGGCGGGGATAACTTTTTTCGCCTGCGCGGCGCGCGTTCAACGAAAAATTCCAACCGTCTGATCTTGTGAAAGAATTTCACCAAAACCAAGCATCGAAAGACACATCTTCGCCTCTAACCTGTGATGGTGCGGGCATGAAAAAGCCGCCCCGAAGGGCGGCTGTTCCAGATCGATAAGGGTTCGTCTAGTTGTTGGGCGGGTCTTCAGCGTCTTCAACCGCTTCCTCGACCTCATCACCCATTTCCTCCATGGCCTCGCCAACCTCTTCGCCAGCGCCTTCGGCCGCGTCCACCGCATCTTCAGCCGCTTCTTCCATGGCCTCACCGGCGTCATGCATGGCGTCGCCTGCGTTTTCGGCAGCCTCTTCCATAGCGTCGCCGGCCTCGTCCATGGCGTCGTCAACGGAGTCCGCCGCCTCTTCAGTCGCTTCCTCGGCTTCCTCAGCCACGTTGTCGCCGCCGCAGGCGGCCAGCGCGCTCGCGCCAAACGCCAGCGCCAACATCGTCAAAAACTTGTTTCTCATCGTCTTGCCCTTCTTTGTCCGCCGCCCCGTTACGGCTCACGGCGATTGATTCGCCGGGCCGCATCATAGGCAAAAATTGAGCGCTATGGCGAGGGTTGATCATTTGTAATATCAGCCTGCGCCCTGATTTGGCTTAACCCGCGGGCCGCGGCGGCAGCCCCAGACCCGGCCAGAGGACGCGACCTTCAGCGATTTCCTTCATGAACCAGTCATGATAGCCCCGCGCCAGCACCCATTCGATGCGATCACCGCGCCAGAAAATTTTGACCCGTTCGCCGTCCTGCGCCTCGAAATTTTTGACGAATTCACGGGCGCGAGCGACGTCGGCCCGGCCGATCTCAGTCATCAGCATGCGTTTCAACCAGGCGGCGAGCTTCGGGAAGCGCGCCTTGTCAATCGGCGCCTGCAGCGCTTTCGCGGACATCAGGTGCGGGAAAAGCGCAATGTCTGCAATTGAGATGTCGCCATAGATAAAGCTGTCTTCCCCCAGTTCCGATTCTAGGGCGGCGTAAAACTCGTCCAGATCCGCGCGCGCCGTGTCGAGCAGGCCATCGGGCATGGCGTCCGGGCGCTCGGCCCACATCCAGTAGGAAATATCAACCAGGATCGGATCGATGGCGCTGTCCGCCGCACGCTCCCAGGCGCGGGCCCGCGCCCGCGTCGCCGGGTCCTGCGGCAGGACCGGCTTATCGGGATAGTGATGGTCGAGATAGGCGACAATGTCGGCTGAGTTGATCACAGTAAGATCGCCATCGGTGAGTGCGGGGACTTCAACGCGATCATTAACCGCTTTCAGCTTATCGTGGTTTTCACGGCGAAGCCCGTCAAGATAACGCGCCTCCAGCCCTTTATACTCCATCACCATACGGACTTTCCGGGCGAAGGGGCTGAATGCATTATCATAGAGGGTGAGCATGGGGCGGCGCTCCTGTTGACGGCTCAATAAACGCTAGGCGTGGACGCGCAACGAATGCAAGGGCGCCGCACAGCTGTCGGGGTGCTAATCCCGCTCGTTCAACACGCCCTCAACATCAAGCGTCATGATCCGCGAGTCGGCGCCGACATCGCGATTGAATATGATCGTGCGTCCGTCCGCGCCCCAGGCCGGGCGCACATCCTCCGCCCCTTCCGGCGGATCGGTCAGGCGCACGATATTGGCGCCGTCAGGGCGCATCACAAAAAGCGCGAACGCCGCCCGAACATCGTCACCATCGCGGTTCGAGGCAAAAAGGACCCAATCCCCGTCGGGTGAAAAAGCCGGATACCCGTCAAAGGCAGGGTGGCTGGAAATGTTGCGCATATTCCCCCCATCCGCATCCGCAATGAAAATCTCGGAATTGCGGCCCGATGACGACGCGCCGCCATCAGGCAAAACCCGCCGCCATAGCAATGATTTATCATCCGGAGAAAAAGAAGGATACGTGTCCCAGCCGGGCAGCTCAACAAGGGCGCGCGGCGCCGATCCGTCAGCGTTCATCACCCAGATGTCGTAATTCCACGCATAGTTTTCGAAGTCTTCGTCACTCATGGTCGCGAACGGCGTCGAGCGGCTGGAGTTGAAAACGATGCGTTTGCCGTCGGCGCTGAATTTGTGGTGATCGTCCTGCCCGCGCGCATCATTGCTCAGATTGCGGAGGTTCTCGCCATTAAGGTCGATTGAAAAAATATCGAGATGCGCAAGCCGTCCCTCCCCCAGCCTGCGCGCAAACAGGATGGTCGCGCCGTCCGGAGAAAACACGGGCGTCTCATCGTCTTCCTCGCCATGGGTCAGTTGACGAAGACCAGTTCCATCGCGGCGGACAATAAAGATATGATCGACGCCATCCGCGCGGCGCGATTCAAAAGCGATCCATTCACCGTCAGGCGACAAAACCGGATATTGATCCGACACCTCGACGGCGAGCACGGGCGCTGCGGGTGCGGCCTGCGCCGCGGCGAAGAGCGCGACGACGAAACCGCCGGCAAGCAAAAAATCGCGGATCATCATGAGCGCTCCCCTATAGAAACGCCGTCAACCTGCGACGGCCCGTGAGGAAATCACAGCGCCGGTCGACAAACCGAGCGTCACGCAAGACAAAGCGTTCAACCCAGATCGAAATCAATATGGATCTGGCGTTCCGGCGGCTTGCCGCCGATCGCTTTGTAAAAGGCGAGCGCCACGCCGTTATCCACATCCACCGGCACCCAGCCGATGCGGCAGCGCGCTTTTTTCGCCTCAGCGAAAAGCGTTTTCATGATCGCGGTCGCAATGCCTCGCCGTTGATATTGGGGCGCAACGCCAAGCTCATTGATAAAAAGCTCCGGGACCTCTTTGTCGGGATGGAGTGTTTTGACGCCGCTGGCGAAACCGACGACGAGCCCCTTCCCGGCTTCATCCTGAGGAGCCCAATCCCTTCGCCCTTCGAGACGCTCGCTGCGCTCGCCCTCAGAATGAAGGGAATGGGCGTCACGAAGGATCGCGACAACCAGCATGTGATGCGGGTCTTCCAGGAACGCTTTTGCGGAACGCTCATTAATTGGATCGTCGAACACGTCTTCCGCGACATGGGAAAGGACGGCGAGATCGGCGGAGGTGAGGAGGCGAACATCTATGGACATATTTCAACCATCTATAGTTTTGAAACCGTTCCATGCGTCGGCGATTGCAACACCGCCCCGGTTTAGGGCATTTATAAACACGCTGTCGCCCCTCAATCGCTGTAACGGATGTATTTCATGCTGCGTCTCGCCTGTTGCGTTTTTCTCGCCGCCTCCCTCGCCGCCCCCGCCGCAGCCCAGGACACACAGGCATGGACGGCGCTTTTCGCCAATGGTCCCATCAAGGAAGACAGCCGTCTCCTTCTCTGGTTTGACGGCCATGCGCGTTTTTCGGAAGACGTATCGCGCCTTGGCGTGTCGATCATCCGGCCCGCCGTTGGCTACCGCGCGAATGATCGCGTCTCGCTCTGGGCGGGCTACGCCTGGGTCGTCTCCCGCGCCGACGGGCGGAGCTCAATCACAGAGCACCGGATCTGGCAGCAGGCGACCTACCGCATCGCTGACGGCGACTGGGGAACGCTGTCAGGCCGCACGCGGCTGGAACAACGCTTTTTCGAAACCGGCGGCGACACTGGCCATCGCGCACGCCAGTTCTTCCGCTGGATCAAGCCGGTCGCCCCACGCTGGAGCGCCACCGCCTGGAACGAAACCTTCATTGCCCTGAACGATACGGATTTCGGGGCGAACGCCGGTTACGACCAGAACCGTACTTTTATCGGCGCACGCTGGCGCGCCAGCGAACGTATCAGCCTCGAAGGCGGCTATCTCTTCAACCACATCAACGCCGGCGACCAGTCAAACCATAATGTGTCGTTGAGCATCGTCGCGCCGTTGTAGAAAACACCCCCATGCCGGCGGCGCGTTTTTCTCCCCCACCCGGCAAGTAACGGTTTTTTCATGAGAAATTGCTACACAACGAGGTCATTCATCTCGGGGTTTCGCATGGATTCCAGACAGAAATGCCAGGGCTGCCGCGACGGGGCTGGTTTCGACCTGCCCATTTCGATGGCGTTCCAGCCGATCGTCGATGTGGAGACGCGGAGCGTCTTTGCGCATGAGGCGCTGGTGCGCGGCGTCAATGGCGAAGGCGCCGGCGAGGTTTTGGCGCATGTGTCGGAGACCAACCGCTACGGCTTTGATCAAAAATGCCGGGTCACCGCCATTGAACTGGCGTCCGCGCTCGATCCGACACAGGACGGCGCAAACCTTTCGATCAATTTCCTGCCGAACGCCGTATACGAACCAAAAGCCTGCATCCGCCTGACGCTTGAGGCGGCGATCAAGACCGGCTTTCCAGTGGACCGTATCATCTTCGAGTTTACCGAGGCCGAACGGCTCGATCCCGTTCATGTCCTGAATATTCTGCGCACCTATCGGTCGCTGGGCTTTAAAACCGCTATTGACGATTTCGGCGCGGGCTATGCTGGGCTGGGCCTGCTTTGTCATTTTCAGCCGGATTTCGTGAAGCTGGACATGGACCTCATCAGGGACATTGACCGGTCTTTGGTCAAACGGTCGATCGTCGCCAATACGCTGAACATGCTAAACGATCTCGGCGTCACGCCGATCTGCGAGGGCATCGAGACCGTCGGCGAACTTGACGTCTTACGCGAGCTCGGGGTCGCGCTGATGCAGGGCTATCTCTTTGCAAAACCCGCGCTGGCGAGTTTGCCGGACCCGGTATGGCCGGATGCGCCGGTCAAGCAGGCAGCCGCCGACAGGTAGAAGCGTTCAGGGCCGCCAGAAGACGTCTTCGGCAGCGGGTTCGTCTGCAAGCGACGTCAGATACGCGTAAAGATCGTCCACTTCCTCATCGCTTAAGAACGGAAAGCGGTCCGGCGCCACCAGCCCCATCAGGCCAAGCTTGCGCCCGCCAAGCCCGACGCCGGTCGTGATCAGGGTTTCAAAATCCTCGCGGGTGATCGATGCGACCATCGCAAGGTCCGGCGTCGGCGGCGGGAACAGGGTTTGTCCGCGTACGTCCAACCCGTGGCATTCATTGCACATGGTCATCGCCAGATATTCGCCGCGGGCGCGCTGCGGCGCGAATGCGCTATCAACGCGCAGGGGCGGCACATGATCCGCCCAATAGGCGATGTGTTTTTCCTCACCAGTAATATAGGTCCAGCGCACGCTCCAGCCGAGTTTCGGTTCTGGCAGGTCGGTCTCGACAACCGGCGCGGATTTTAAAAACGCGATCAAAGCGGCGGTGTCGCCATGCGACAGCCGGGCGAAATTATAGGACGGCATGGAGGTGAGCGATTTGCCGTCGGCGCCGATCCCCTGGCGGACCGCCGCAGCGATCGTCGCCGCGTCATGCTCGCGCGCATAGGCCGCGAGATTGGGGGCGACGGCGCGCTCCGGCCAGTCCCACTGCTCGTCGAAGTCCTTGCCTTCAAGTTGTTGCCCGTGACAACCGAAGCAGCCGCGCGTGCGGGCGATATGGCGGCCATGCGCTATGGCGGCAACATCCTCCGGCAACGGATGATCGAAAGCGGGCCCGCGCGTCACATCGCGCAGCTTCGCCTCGCTGAGAATGTAAACGCCCCCGAAGCCGGCGAGCGGCAAGGCGGCGATCAAACCGATCAGTATCGTGATGATGCGCAATGTCCCCTCCCCCGGATCAAGCGCTATGACGAAATGGTGCCCCGGCCCGGCGCGAATGGCAAGCCTCGCCGGCGCTGTCGGCTTTCAGTCCTTGCGCAGCCTTACGCCAATGACTGCAACACGCGCCGGTAAAGCTTTTTATCACTCACGCTCATGCAACAAAAGACAACTTCTTTGATATTTTGATCCCCGCCGAGGAAAGACATGACTGAAGCAACAGCGGTCGTCGCGGCTTTGTCTTTCGGATAGCTGTAAGCGCCAGTTGAGATTGCCGGAAACGCAATCGTTTGAATGTCATTTTCAACCGCGACCTCAAGCGAACGGCGATAACAGCTGGCGAGCAACTCAGACTCGCCCGCCTCGCCGCCACGCCAGATTGGTCCGACGGTGTGGATCACGTATCTTACCGGCAGGTCGTATCCCCCAGTGATCTTGGCGTCGCCAGTTTCGCATCCCCCGAGCGTTTTGCATTCTTCAAGCAGCAAAGGCCCCGCCGCACGATGGATAACCCCGTCCACACCGCCACCGCCAAGAAGCGATTTATTGGCGGCGTTGACGATAGCGTCCAACTCCAGCGTGACGATGCTTTGATTGACGATCGATATTCTGGGGGCCGTCACGTTCTCCTCGCTTGCCTAACTCTTGCGCAGGCGCACGCCCGGCCCGCCGCCGTTTTCGGGGATGAATTCGACTCCGGCGGATTCGAGCGCGCGAGTTAAAGCGGCCAAGCTCGCATTGATCGGCGAGCGGGCGCCGCGCTCGAAGTCGGTGATCGTCCGCTCCGAGACTTGTGCGGCCTCCGCCAATTCCGCGCGGGACCATTCAATTAAAGCCCTTGCGGCCCTGCATTGGTCTCTAGTAATCATAAACCCCCTTCGTCAGCTTCGCTGACACTTCCCCCGCAGGCGGGGGAAGAATGAGCTTGCGGCAAACACAACGCTATTCCTCCCCCATGCTAATGGGGGAGGTGTCGAGCGAAAGCGAGACGGAGGGGGTATCTGTCGCGATTACGTCGGAGCGCCGCTCTTGCGCAGGCGCACGCCGGGGCCGCCTCCGTTTTCGGGTATGAATTCAACACCTGCAGCTTCCAGCGCAGCCATGATCGCGTTGATGGTATCAAGTGAGCTACGGCCCGGTCCCGCATTCTCTATTCGCTTAATGGTTGGCAGCGACACGCCGGATTTTTCCGCCAGCACCTGTTGAGACCAATCCAGCATTGCCCGCGCCGCTTTGATTTGACTTGATTCAATCACTGATACTTTTTGGCTCTTTCATGATATAAATAGTTTGACATTAAAGATCATCGGTGATATCTTTAGTATCACATAGCAGACCAAAGGGGAACCATCGTGTCCAAACGCTGGAAAACCGTGCTTGCGCTGAAAGTCCCTGTCTTCAGGCGGCGGAAGGAATTGAAGACCGTCGATATCGCTGACCGTCTGAACGAGATCGTCGCGGAACTCGCCATTGTCGATACCGCCATCAACAGTCTGAATATCGATGACCGCCAGCGCTTCGGGTTCTACATGATCCTCAGTAAGCAGATCAATGATATCATCGCCGTGCGTGATACAGTCCACCCGCCGAAGGTCGGGGGCAGCCGCGCTTAGACCGGATTGCGGATGGAATGAATCTTATCCCCGTTCATTCCCGCGCAGGCGGGAATCCAATGATATATAAAGTCGAGCTTCGCTCGTCATTTTTCTTTTGCTGGATCCCCGCCTGCGCGGGGATGAGCGGGGTTGGTTAGGCTAGGCAGCACAACCAACGGGCCCAGCTCAACGTGTCAGCGAAGCTGACGGAGGGGGTCTAAAACAGCGCGGCGGCGCGCACCACCAGAATGACGGAGAGGACAAGGCCGGTCACATAGGTGCCGGCGGCGCCGATAAACTTCATCGGGTTCGCGGTGTGAATGCTCCCGCCGCTGAGCACGCCGATGGCGTGGATATAGCGCGACGCGACCGCGGCGAGCATCAGCGCCCCGACCTGCCAGGACATCAGCATGGGGATCGCAAGACCAATCGCCAGGATCATCAGGGACAGCGTGGGCGCATATTCAATGCAGTTGCCATGGGCGCGGATCGCCTTGCGCAAGGAACTCTTCGGGTCCGCCTCCGCCTCATGCTGGGTCTTCAGCACCGACCCGCGCTCACGCGAGACGTTAAACCCGAGCAAAAACACCAGAAGGCCAAGCAAGCCGACGGAAAGAAGCGCAATGGCCATGAGTGGGGTCCTTTTGATTAGTTAATTAAGCCGTAGTTTTGTTCGCCGGAATGAACAAGAACGACCTACACTGTCATTGCCGGACTTGTTCCGGCAATCCAGTCCAAAATAAAGCCGAGCTTCGCTCGTCATGTTTCATGCACTGGATCACCGGGCTAAACCCGGTGATGACATCGGGCAGGCGGCGAGAGAAAAAACGAAGAAAGCAAAACGTAATCCCATTCGCCGTGAGGCATGAAATGCCACTCTGCACACACGGGATGGCTATGAATGCGAATCACAATGAAGCTTACCGTATTCCCACCGCATGTTGTCGGCGTAAGAAAGAAAGCAGCGGCGATTGGAAGCCCCAGAAATATTTTCCAGATTTGTCGGTCCGCTATACATTCCTTTTGGCCAAATCGGATTGATGTTTCGAAAAGCCGCAGTCCATACAAGCGACGCAAACGTTACGCCGTCGTCCGCCCCCCAGTGAAACGACCTAGATATTATTCCGATGAGACGTCCGGAAACATCGAAAACTGGGCCACCGCTCATTCCACTCACCGTCGGCATCTCAATTTCGAAACAAGGTCCCGGCAACCCTGATGAATCTCGGCCTTCAGGATAAGTAGCGTTTACCTGGCCAATTACGGAAATGCCGATAATGCCAAGCTCGTTTCGACCTTCGACACGCGCAAATTTCTCTTCAGCTGCTCGAAACCCAAAAGCCTGAACTCTATCGCCAACTTTCGGTAAGCAAATATGCACCTCGGGAAGATGGAGTCTTAAGTTATTATTCCAGGGCGTTTTATGGTCGAGAACAAGCAACGCCAAATCAGTACCGTCGATCGAGAGAACTTGATGTACTGCCCAGAGCCAAGCTGCCCCTTCCGCTGCACCAATGGCGACGATGCTGGCTCCACCAAGCTCGTGCACCGCAAGCTTTGTTTTGAAGTCGTCAATTACGTGTTTAGCCGTAAGGCCGATACCGGGCGCAAGGAGAATTCCATTTCCCCATGGGTGATTCCAATCGCCATCCATAGCAACCAATTGAAGTGCTAGTCCGCGTAAAGCCGAAAGATCATCCTCCTGGGTCAACCCTGTTTGATCAGGATCGCGCGGCAGTGGACGACAAACGATGAGCTCTATAACGGAACCATCTGCAACGCTTGTTTGTGTTTGACCGATCTTGGTTTGCCAGACTCTTGAATTTTCCATGCCTGAAATAAGAGCTTTTACAACCCCTCATTCGCTTTCTTCACGGCGTCGGCTTCGAGATAAAGCTCAGAGCCCATCTCTTTATATTTCTCGCTCATCTCGGCCATGCCGCGTTCGGCTTCGTCCGGTGTCAGAGCGCCTTCATCCTGAGGGCTCCCTTCGCCCTTCGAGACGCGCGCCTTTGGCGCGCCCTCAGGGTGAAGGGAGTGTCTCGAAGGATGATCGCGGTCCGGATACAACATCTGCTTCTCGTTGTCGCTCAGGCCTTCGGCATATTCGCGCACGTCAGCCGTGATTTTCATGGAGCAGAATTTCGGCCCGCACATGGAGCAGAAATGGGCGACCTTGTGCGCTTCCTTCGGCAGGGTCTGGTCGTGGAAATCGCGGGCGGTTTCCGGGTCCAGCGACAGATTAAACTGATCCTCCCACCGGAACTCGAAACGCGCGCGCGACAGCGCGTCGTCCCTCACCTGCGCCGCCGGGTGGCCCTTGGCGAGGTCCGCCGCATGGGCCGCCAGCTTATAGGTGATGACGCCGACTTTCACGTCGTCGCGGTCGGGAAGGCCCAAATGCTCCTTGGGCGTCACATAGCAAAGCATCGCCGTGCCGAACCAGCCGATCATCGCCGCGCCAATGCCGGACGTGATGTGGTCGTAACCGGGCGCAATGTCGGTCGTTAAGGGGCCCAGCGTATAGAACGGCGCCTCGCCGCATTCTTTCAGCTGTTTTTCCATATTGATCTTGATCTTGTGCATCGGGACATGACCCGGCCCCTCGATCATCACCTGACAGCCTTTCTTCCAGGCGATCTGGGTTAATTCGCCCAGGGTTTCCAGCTCCGCGAATTGCGCGCGGTCATTAGCGTCGGCGATGGAGCCCGGACGCAACCCGTCGCCGAGCGAGAACGAGACGTCATAGGCGCGCATGATATCGCAAATCTCTTCAAAGTTCGTATAGAGAAAGCTTTCCCGGTGATGGGCGAGGCACCATTTCGCCATGATCGACCCGCCGCGGCTGACAATCCCCGTGACGCGATCGGCGGTCAGGTGAATGTAAGGCAGCCGCACGCCGGCGTGGATGGTGAAATAGTCAACGCCCTGCTCCGCCTGTTCGATCAGCGTGTCGCGGTAAACCTCCCACGTTAAATCCTCGGCGACGCCGTTCACCTTCTCCAGCGCCTGATAGATCGGCACCGTGCCGATGGGCGCGGGGCTGTTGCGGATGATCCATTCGCGGGTGTTGTGAATGTTGCGGCCCGTCGAGAGGTCCATCACGTTGTCGGCGCCCCAGCGGGTCGCCCAGACCATCTTGTCGACTTCCTCCTCAACGGAGGAGGCGACCGCCGAGTTGCCGATATTGGCGTTGATCTTGACCAGGAAGTTTCGCCCGATGATCATCGGTTCGGATTCCGGATGGTTGATGTTCGCCGGGATGATCGCGCGGCCCCGGGCGATTTCGTCGCGGACAAATTCCGGCGTAACGAAGGCCGGGATCTCCGCGCCGAAGTCCGTGCCTTGCGCGACTTTTTCTTCTGCGCCTTCCAGCATTTTCTTGCGGCCGAGGTTTTCGCGGATCGCCACATATTCCATCTCACGGGTGATGATCCCGGCTTTTGCGAATTCATATTGCGTGACCGGCGCTTTGTCTTTGTCAGAAAGGGGGCCGGTGAGCGCGCCGCGTAAAGGCCGGTTGCGCACGGGGAACTCGCGCGCCAGGTGCTTGCCCGATGCGCCGCCATTATCCTCCGGCTTCACATGCCGGCCTTCATATTCCTCAACGCCGCCGCGTTCGGTTACCCACTCGGTGCGCGTGCGACTAAGCCCCTTTTCAACATCGATGGTCACATCCGGATCGGTGTAAGGACCGGACGCGTCATAGACCGGGACGGCCGGCTCATTGGCGCTCGGATGCAGGTCGATCTCGCGCACCGGCACGCGCAAATCCGGGAACATCTCGCCCTTCACGTAAGTCTTGCGGCTCGACGGGAGCGGCCCGGTGGTGACTTCCGGCGTTTTGAATTCAGACTGAGGGATATGTTTGTTCATGAGTGTTTTCTTTCCGTAAAAGGACGAATGTTCAGTTAGAGAGGAAACCAAGTTCGCGTTGCAGCTTTTTTGTGAGGCCGGCGGCGACGATGTTGTAAGAATCCTGAATGTAGGATTTCAGCTCAGTGTCGGAGATGGCGGCTTCATGGGTGCGCTGGAGCCATTTCATGCCGCGGGATGCAAGATACGGCGCCGGGCGAACGCCCTCCGCCGTCTGCATCACCTCAAACGCCATGTCCGAACATTTGAACGTCACCGCCAGCTCTTCGTCGTCGCCCCACCCGGCAACGGCGTAAATCTTGCCGCCGATTTTCCAGACATGGGCGCCGCCCCATTGAACAACATGGGTGCTGTGAGGGAGAGCGCCGCAAAATGAATTGTAGTCTTCGAGCATCATTTTCCCGTCCCTACGCCGGTCTTAACCGATCAGGTTCAAAGGGTGCTCACGCTTCGGTCTTTCGGGGGAAAGAACGCGATCTCAGCCGGTCCGCCGGCGCCCCTCGGAATTATGGAACATGACTTAGCAAATGGCCGGGCTGCGGGCAAGGACAGGGGCGATAGCCCGCGCCTGCGATTTTGATCTGAATCATGCGAGGCTCTTCACACGGCCATTACAATGCAGCCCCATTCTCAACAAGCAATGCGAGGACTTATGATGGGCAAGCCTATAAAAATTGAACAGCATGGCGGATTGGGCGTTTTATGGTTTATCGGCTGGCTCTTCACCATCGGCTTTTTAAAGCTCGGCTTCTGGAAGGGCGTGCTGGCGCTGTTGATCTGGCCGTATTTTCTCGGTGCGGATTTCGCGATGCAAGACGCCGCCATGCCTGAACCAGCGGCGCAGGAGGATGCGTCATAATTAGCGCCGGTTCCGTCCCACCTCGCGCAACACCCGCTCCAGCGTTTCCTCGAACACGTCCCTATTCCAGCGGTTCATGTGTAGGACAATGACCGTATCGTGCGCCGGCGCATAGAAAACCGCTGTCAGATACCCGAAGATGTCGCCAGTGTGGCCGTAATATCGGTCGCCGTATTGGGAAACGTAAACCTCGGCGCCAAGGCCATATAGCCAATGCGCGTCATCTCTGATCGGATTTTCCGCCATCGCAGCGCCGACTTGGGAAAGCACACCGTCTTTAGCGAATAGCGCTCTCATCCATGTCGCCAGATCCGCCGCGCTGGCTTTGACGCCGCTGCTCGGTCCGGAATTGTCGCGCCATTCGAACGTGTCCCGCCATTCGTCGTCGAGCGATCCATAGCCGTGAATGCCGTCGCCGGGCGCGCGATGCTGATTGTAAAATGTCGACGCCAACCCCAGGGGCTCAAAAAGGTGCTCCTGCAACAATGACGACAATGTTTTGGCGTAAACAGCTTCAAGAACGAGCGCAACCAGATGGTAATTCGTATTTGAATAGGAAAACGCTTCGCCGGGCGCGTTCGCCGGCGGCCATTCCGTAACGGTCGCAAGCACGCGCGCAGTGGAGATGGGCTCTTCCCTGTCCCAAGAAAGATACGCGGCTGTGCCGTAATATTCCGGCGCGCCCGAGGTGTGGTTCAAAAGCTGGCGCATTGTCGGATGCGGCGCTGGCGGCAATTGCGCCAACGTTTCATTCGACAGATATGCGTCAATAGAAACGTCAAGATCAATAACGCCCTCTTGCGACGCCATGACGGCAAGCGCCGCCACATAGGTCTTCGTGACGCTGGCTGCGCGAATGAGGTTGTCCTCTCTGACCGGTGCTTTCGTCTTACGATCCGCCACGCCGCGCGCTTTAAAAAAGCTGACTTCGGGTCCTTCAACCAACAGCACCACACCGGGGATCTCTTGCGAAAGCGCATCGTCGATCAACGCGTCAAGCGCATCCTCGTTCCCGGCAAGCGCCGGCCAGACAAATCCAAACAGGAAAACGACGTATAGGCAGGCATATCGTGCGCTCACGCGTTCTCCAACCTCAGTTTTTCCAGAAACGCCGGATCATTCAACTCGATCCACACAGCGTTCGCGGCGGCGATCACCTCCCCCGCCTCGTCATAAAGCGCTGACGATGAATAGTGCTTGCGCCCGTCCTTGCCTGTGCGCCAGGCGGCGGCGATCAGCGCCTCGCCCGCTTTCGGGCGCCGCCGGATATCCACCGCCAATCGCCCGAGCAACGCAAGACCAAGACCATTGCGCAGTGCGAAGGCGCTGGGGCAATCAAGCGCCGCCCAAAGGAATTCCGGTTTCACGAGGCCATCCTCGCCGGCGAGGTCTGGTGACGGCGTCCAGAAATCGGCGTTAACATCGCTGTCTGGCGCAGGCCCCGCGAAAATGCGCAGGCCATCGCCCTCGTCACGCTTGTTTCCGCATACGAAGCAATAGGGTAATAAATGCTCACCGCCCGCATCGATAAGGAAATTTTCCCGGGCGGCCGCGACAGCCGCTTCGTCAAGCACATCCGGCGCCTCAACGGACACATCGGCAGGCGCAATTTGCGCAACCACCGTTTCGCCGCAGACAGCCTCATAGGCGCCGTCGGCGCCGGGACGTAATTCAATCGGCGTGTTGAGGGGCGGCGGGGTTTTCAGCATTACAGCAGCGGGACCGTCGATCGCTCGCGCAAACAGCCCGGCGGAATAGCCGCCATTGCCGGAGGTTTTCGGACCGCAGAAGCGTTTGTCGATGATGACGTCAGTCATGTTTTTTCACCACACCAACTATCGGCCCCATGGCGACGCCTGGATCGTCGCGGTCAAGCTCTGGCGCATGGACCCGCGAAATCGTTCCATCAAGGTAGAGCGCATTAGGGGTCTTCAACACCTCGCGAAAGTAAGTAGCGAAGTCGTAGAAATTGACGGGTGTGTCGGCTAGTACGAAAATAGCGTCGCCGTCTTCGGTTACGCCAACGCCGTTGCGGCGCTTGCGTGACTCTGAGTCGGGTAAGAACCGCGGATGAATATCGCCGTCGATCACCAGCATCGGGCCGGATTGGGTGGCGTATTGAACAACGTCATGCGCCGCTTTCAGATAAGTTTCCGTGCGCGCCACATGCGCGCCGCGAGAACCATCCTCCGCCCGGATCCAGAAAACGCCGTTGGGCTTCAGGTGAAAATTCCCCGGCCCGTCATTCGTATTTAACGACGTCTCTTCAACTCGATCCTCAACATAGAGCCCCACTGGCGCTCGGCTCTCGTGATACATGCCGGCATTCATGGCGAAGACAAGGGCCTCATCATTTGCGTCGAGCGCGTCGTTGACGCGACTGAAATGGCGAAACGGCTCTCCGTTCTCGTCATTCAGAAACAGGCGGATATCCTCGCGCCGGTTAAATCTGCAAACCACATAATCGACGCCTTGCGCGTGATCGTTGCCGCACCCGTGTGCGGCATCGGCAGCATCGACGGGCGCAATACTCGCCAGCAAGAAAAAAAGAGAGATCAGCAATAGCGCCTCACACCGTCAACACGAAACTATCTGGCGGTATATATGTCGCCACAATAAGGCGCATTTCAGCTTAATCAAAATCGCTTTCGCCAATCGCCCCTAACGCCAGGCCTGCGCCGGGACCGGTGGAAAAATGCGTATCGTCGAGCTCAGCATTTTCACCCCAGTGGCGCATCAGCGCGCTGACCAGAACGCGGGTCAGGTCGGAACGACGATAGTCGCCAAGCTCGGCCTCCGCAAAACCGCTCCAGATGCGTTGATCACCGTCCAGAACGATGATCGATACGCGCAAGGCCGGCCCGCGCTGCGGCTGATTGCCGCGAGGCCCAAGCGCGAGCCCCGGCCGCACGCCATTACCCGGCGCCAGCAAGCGCTGCGACCCGAAGTTCTGAAGGTCGGCCGCATCGGAGTCGAGGCGAAAACGCGACTGACGCGGCCTGGACAGGCCAGGCGTTCGCACTTCAGCTGAATAGGTGAGCCGAAATGGCGCCATATCAGGATCGTCAACGACATCCACGTCGCGGCTAGCCAGCGCATCGTTGATTGCAGCGCGCATGTCACCTTCGAGAGCCGTCTCGTAATATTCAGGCACCGCCAGGCGCAAATCCGGGGGCAAAGCCGTTGTCGCATAAGCGCGAAGCCAGCCGGGAGCGGCCAGCTGCGTCTGCGCCTTCAAATCCGACATGGACAAAGAAGCGCCGTTGATTTTCTGTCGCGGTGAATTTGGAAGATCGACCGGCTGGATCACAGTCTCTTCGGAAGCCAATGCTTCATCCTTGACTTTGTCCGCCTTATCGATCTCGGCAAACGCTGCCCCGGACAAAAACCCGCCCGCCAAGATAGTGGCGGGTAACGCAAACACAAAAAAGGGTAAACGCACGACAAAATATAGTCGTGTACGGATTTTCAAAATATCACCTGACGCGAATGAAAGCGAATACCCAAATTCCGAAACGCAACCATATTTCCGTTCCCCTCACCGCCTGCAATTGCCATGACGTCCTGCGATGAGGAAAACGGCTTTCGCCCCGTCCCTGCGCCGGCATGACCCGGATCAGGTTCAAAGGGTTCGTCTCAGTCCCATATGCCCTTAACTCGCTCTAACCATGTCAGTATGACGCACATTGCTCCCTGCCGAGGCCTTGCGGCGGAACCGGCGGCGAGTTGCGCGTCGCGCGAGCTGTCAAACAAAGTCGACAGGCGGGACGCCCCTCGGAACAGAAATATAGTGACTCGAAAGATTGAGTTTCGCAAGTGAAATCGGCGTTATTTTCAATTGAGCATAGTCGCCGGATCAGCGTTCATACGGCGATGTTAATTGCGGTCAAGAATGCCCGGCCAGTGAGTGTTTGCACGAGCAATATCCCGTTCAATGTTCTCAAGCCACTCGCGTTGATACCGAGGACTGACATTCAGATAAAGCTTTCCATCGTGTACGTACCAAACATCCGGCGCGCCCCGCGCCAGCTTGTCTCGCGCCATCGCCCAGGCGCAATAGCCGCCATATTGCGGGCGGTAGCGGTCTGGATCGGCAACGAACGTCTCAAGATTTTCCCGCGAGGCGAAGCGCCAGCGGACGCCTTTATAGTCGGTGGCGAAATCGTCCTGACCAGCGACAGGCGCTGCGCCTTCCGCCAGATCGAAATAGGCGACAACGTCATAGCCGCCGACGGCATGGCTCCAGCCAGCACGAAACACTCCGCCTTTATCCAGATAGATTTCAGGCGCTTTTGCCTGCGCAGACGTGACGCCTATCGCTGTCAGCGCAACGCCGGCAATCACCGTGCGCCGGTTCATTATCAATTCGGACATATGCCGTCTTCCTCCAAACTTACTTGGGGGAAGGTACGCACCGAAAAGGATGGAGTCGAATAACGCTTCTTCAACGGACTGTGAGCGCAAGGCGGGCTAAGCGCTATTCGGACGGCGCCGTGCCAGTCCGCGACGCAACCGCGATTGATTGCGCAATCGCGGCGCGCATCGCACGTTCGTTATGATTGATCGTTAGCATATCAACAATTTTGCCGGTATCTTTATCAACAAGCAGCGTGAATCCCGTGGCGCCTTCGAAACGCGGATAGATGTCGCCTAACCCTTCAGCTGCCGCCTGATCGGCAATATCCGTACGCTGACCGAGCGTAAAATCAAGCTCGACAAACTTTATCGGCTTATCCGTAAATTCTGGAATAATCTTCGCCAGTCGTGGCTTCAGAATTTTGCAAGTCGAACACCAGGCTGAAGAAAACGTCGCGGCGACAATTTCAGGCTCGCCGTCATAGGTGTATTCCGCGCCTGTGGCGGTATTTCGCCCTGTCAGGGCGAAGACCGCGAGACCTGCGACCAAAACAACAGGAAAAATAAGACTTTTTATGCGCTTTGACATGAAGTTGATCCTATATTGTTTGGACGGTGCGGCCCAGCGCCGGTTGGTCACAATTCAGCGATTTCACCAGCCCTGCTCTCCTAATCCTGAAAGGGATCGCGCATCAAAATCACGTCGTCACGTTCAGGACTTGTGGAGACCAGCGCCACCGGGCATTCAATAAGCTCTTCAATGCGGCGGACATATTTAACTGCTTCCGCTGGCAGATCCGCCCACGACCGCGCCCGCTCGGTAACGTCACCCCAGCCTTTCATCGTCTCATAAACGGGTTCCGCAGCCGCCTGCCGGTCGGCGCCGGCCGGCAGGTAGTCGTAATCGCGACCATCGATACGGTAACCGACGCACACTTTCAGCTCATCAAAACCGTCCAGCACATCAAGCTTTGTCAGCGCAATGCCATCCACACCGGCGATCTTCAGTGACTGGCGCACAAGCGCGGCGTCAAACCATCCGCAACGGCGCTGGCGTCCGGTCACGGTCCCGAATTCATGGCCGCGCTCGCCCAACCGCTTGCCGGTGTCATCGCCAAGCTCTGTCGGGAAAGGCCCCTCCCCAACGCGGGTCGTGTAGGCCTTCACGATCCCCAGCACATAACCAACCGCGCGCGGCCCGAGACCAGAGCCCGTAGCGGCCTGACCTGCGACTGTGTTCGATGACGTCACGTAAGGGTAAGTGCCGTGATCGACATCGAGAAGAACGCCCTGCGCGCCTTCAAATAAAATCCGTTTGCCGGCTTTTCGCGCTTCATCGAGATCGCGCCATACCGGTTTTGCAAAGGCCGTAATCTTTGGCGCAACCTCACGCAGCGTCTCCAGAACCGCATCGCCATTGACCTCTTCTGCGCCAAGACCGCGCCGGATCGCATTGTGGTGGACAAGAAGGTTTTCGATTTTTGCAGGTAACGCGTCAAAATTCGCAAGGTCGGCGACGCGCAACCCGCGCCGTCCGGCCTTATCCTCATAAGCCGGACCAATCCCGCGCTTCGTCGTGCCGATTTTGACGCCGTCAGCGGCGCCTTCGCGCATGGCGTCCAGTTCCTGATGCAGCGGCAGAATGAGCGTTGCGTTTTCAGCAATGGAGAGATTGTTCTGGTTGATCTTGACGCCCTGACCTTCAAGGCGCGCAATCTCCGCCAGTAAGGCGAATGGATCAATGACAACGCCGGAACCGATCACGCCCTTGCAGCCAGGCCTGACGACGCCGGATGGCAAGAGAGAAAGCTTGTAGACCGCGCCGTCGATCACCAGCGTGTGGCCGGCGTTATGCCCTCCCTGATAACGCACCACAACGTCAGCGCGCGCCGACAGCCAGTCGACAATCTTGCCCTTCCCCTCATCGCCCCACTGCGCGCCAATCACCGCGACATCCGCCATCAATCTCTCCTGGAGTTCCGTCAATCATAACGCCGCCCGTAGCCGGAAGACGTGAAATGTTAGAAGTTGCAAATCGGCTCTTTAACCCCTTGATATCGCATTCCTCGCCTTTTGAAAGGGGCGCGCCGGCGCCATGCGGCCATTTGTTCGACGAATGGCCTCCAAATCCCGGCTCACAAGCGCTATCAACGCACAAAGCGCATTTTTGCGGCGTTAAGCTCAGGAGACAGACCCATGGCGGCCCCGATATTCAAACCCACGAAAGACAAGGAATTCTTCGCCCCCTTCGGGCCTGTAATGGGATATTTCAGGATGCCCGACAGCCTCGTTGAGCAGCTCAACGCCGTCATGTCCGAACAGTTGCGGGACCATTCCGATCATCTTGTCGGCAAGGTCAGCCAGGAACTCGCCTTTGACCAGAATATTATCAATCTCGCCGCCTCGGGGCTTGGCCAAACGATGATTGAATATCACGCCTGGGCGAAAAGGCGGAACGGGCTCGGCGACTATGATCCGTCTACAAAGCAGTATGAGCTGCAGATTGTGTCTGGCTGGTTCGTGCGCCAGTTTGAACACGAATATAATCCGCTGCACATGCATACGGGGTGCACTTTATCTTGTGCTGGCTATCTGAAACTACCTGAAGGCATCGAAGCTGAATGGGAGGAAGATTACAAAGATCATCATCCGTCCCATGGTCATATTCAGTTCGCCCATGGAACTGACACGCATTATTCTTTTTCAAATTTCATGGCGAAACCGCGCGTCGGCGATTTCTATATCTTCCCGTCTTATATGTTTCATTGCGTTTACCCGTTCAACACACCGGGTGAACGGCGTTCCTTCAGCATGAACTTTGCTGTCGAAGAGCACGAGGCGTAAACGAAAGATAAGACTCTAAAACGCCAGCGCCTTCGCCTGAATGACATGCGGCAAGGCGCGCACTTTCTCCAGCACATCCTCTGTGATGGGCTCATCGACCGCAACGAGCGCAATTGCGCCCTCGCCGGGGGCTGAGCGGCCAAGGTTGAACGTCGCGATGTTAAGGCCCGCTTCGCCAAGCGTCTTACCCAGGGCGCCGATATAGCCGGGCTTATCTTCGTTGGTTGTATACAGCATATAGGGCGCGAAAGACGCCTCCATATCGACACCCTTGATCTCCACAATGCGCGGCGCCGACCCGAATATGGTGCCGGAAACCGTTCGATCCTGCTGCTCGGTAATAATGCGCAGGCGAATGATGCTGTCATAGCTGTCCGCATCGTCGCGGGATGTTTCCGCGACGGAGACGCCGCGTTCTTTCGCGATGACCGGCGCGTTTACGACATTAATATCGGCAAGCATGGGCTTCAAAACCCCCGCGACGATCGCCGCTGTCAATGGTTTCAAATTGAGGGACGCGACTTCCCCTTCATAGGCGATTTCAATGTCTTTAATGCCGGACTCGGTTAATTGACCGGCGAAGGCCCCAAGCTTGTCCGCAAGCGCAATAAAAGGCTTCAGGCGCGGCGCCTCTTCCGCGGTGACCGACGGAGAATTCAGGGAATTGGATACCGCGCCGCGCACCAGATAATCGGCCATCTGTTCCGCAACCTGGATAGCGACATTCTCCTGCGCCTCACGTGTCGACGCGCCGAGATGCGGTGTGGCGACAACGCGAGGATGGCCGAAAAGCGGATGCTCCGTTGCTGGTTCACTCTCATAAACATCAAGCGCCGCCCCCGCGATACGGTCTTCATCGAGCGCGGCCTTCAGGGCCGCCTCGTCAAGCAGCCCGCCGCGCGCGCAATTAACGACAAAGGCGCCGGGTTTCAGCTTGGCGATATTTTCTTCGCTTAAAATATTGCGGGTCTGATCGGTGAGCGGCGTGTGCAACGTGATGATGTCAGCGCGCGCCAGTAATGTATCGAGATCAGCCTTTTCAACGCCGAGTTCGATGGCTCGCTCTTCCGTCAGGAACGGATCAAAAGCGACAACGCGCATTTTCAGCCCGATAGCGCGGTCGGCGACAATCGATCCGATATTCCCGCAACCGATAACGCCCAGCGTTTTACCGTAAACTTCCGCACCCATGAATGCGGATTTCTCCCATTTGCCTGCATGAGTTGACTGGTTCGCCTGCGGGATTTTCCGGACCAGGGAGAAGATCATGGCGATGGCGTGTTCGGCCGTCGTAATCGCATTGCCATAAGGCGTATTCATCACGACAACGCCCGCCGCCGTCGCCGCCGGAATATCGATATTGTCAACGCCGATGCCAGCGCGGCCTATCACTTTCAGGTTCTTACCTGCAGCAATTACCGGCGCCATCGCTTTGGTGGCGGAGCGCACCGCGAGGCCGTCATATTCGCCGATAACGGACAGAAGCTTTTCTTTGTCTTTTCCAAGCGTTGGCTCGTAGTCGACATCGACGCCGCGCTCTTTAAAAATATTAACGGCGGTTTCGCTCAAAGCGTCAGAGACAAGTACTTTCGGCATGAGAACTTCCTTTTATCTTTTTTCTCCGCTCATTCCGGCGAACGCCGGAATCTCGTTGGTTTACGTGATGAGATCCCGGCCTACGCCGGGATGAGCGGCATGGATTATTACCAGATTGATTTCTTAGACTCAGCGAACGCCCAGTCGAGCCACGGACCAAGCGCTTCGATATCGTCCGTATCGACTGTCGCCCCGCACCAGATGCGCAAACCAGGCGGCGCGTCGCGATAGCCGCCGATGTCAAAGGCGGCTTCTTCCGCCTCCAGGCGCTTCTCCATTGATTTGACGAAAGCGCGCTGGGCCGCGTCGTCGAGCGCGGTGACGTTCTCATCAACGATTTTGAGGCATACGGACGTATTCGAGCGAAGCGCCGGATCGGCGCACAGAAAATCAACCCACGGAGTCTTCTCGACCCAGGCCGAGAGCGCCGCAGCATTGGCGTCTGCGCGCGCATGCAAAAAATCAAGCCCGCCCAGTTGCGCGCCCCACTTCAACGTATCGAGATAGTCCTCGACACACAGCATGGACGGCGTGTTAATCGTCGCGCCTTCGAAAACGCCCTCGATCAGTTTGCCGCCCTTTGTCAGCCGGAACAGCTTTGGCAAAGGCCGTGGCGGTGAATATGTCTCAAGCCGCTCCACAGCGCGGGGACTGAGGATTAAAACACCGTGCGCGCCCTCGCCGCCCAGCACTTTCTGCCAGGAATAGGTGACGACATCGAGTTTTGACCAGTTGAGCGGCTGTGCAAAAATTGCCGACGTCGCATCGCAAATCGTAACGCCTTCGCGCCTGTCGCTGATCCAGTCCGCGTTGGGAACGCGAACGCCGGAGGTTGTGCCGTTCCACGTGAAAACAACGTCATGGCCTGGATCAACGGCGCCAAGATCAGCGATCTCGCCATAAGACGCATCAAGGATGCGGGCGTCGAGGCCGAGTTGTTTAACGGCGTCTGTAACCCATCCCTGCCCGAAACTCTCCCAGGCCAGCATGTCCACGGGACGGTCACCCAGCATTGACCACATGGCCATTTCCACCGCGCCCGTGTCCGACGCCGGTACAATGCCTATGCGATAATCATCGGGCAGGCCAAGCAGGGCCCGCGTGCGGTCAATCGCTTCCTTCAGGCGCACTTTTCCGACCTTGGACCGGTGAGACCGGCCGAGGGATGCATTTTCGAGATTTTTGAGAGACCAGCCCGGACGCTTTGCGCACGGTCCAGAGGAAAAATTTGGGCGCGCCGGGCGCACCGATGGCTTGGTTTCAGTCATGTTACTCCATCCTTCCAGATGGCTCGCGCCCCGTTGGGGGGACGTGGCCCGCATCCCGCATCGCACAATTGTCAGCGCCGCGTCAAATGACTTTTTGACGACGACCAGAAATTCTAATCACCGGACCCGCAATTTCCGGGTTGTGCGACGCCGCCAAGACCGATAGCGCAACAGTTATGAAAGCGAATCTGAAGTCTCCCGCGGACGCGACGTTGTTCGACTGGACGTTGCTTGCCGCAGTTGTCGCCATCGGCGGGTCTTCTTTCGCGATGATTCGCGCGGCGGTTGAAACGATGCCGCCCGCCGCGATCGCCATCGGCCGTTTATGGGTTGGGGCGATCGTTCTCTATATCGTCATGCGCATGGCCGGGCGGCGATTCCCGCCGCTTTTTCAAACCGTTCACGGACGATTACGATTACGCCGCAGCTGGGGCTCAATGATTGCTGTGGGCGCGTCCGGTTACTTGCTCCCGTTTTTTCTTTTTCCGTGGGCACAGCAATATGTCGATAGCGGACTTGCCGGCGTCTATATGACATTCATGCCGATCTGGACGCTGGCGCTGGCTTTTCTGTTCGCCGGCGAGACGATCAACGCACGCAAACTCTTCGGTTTCGCCATGGGCTTTGTCGGCGTTATCATCCTGATGGGGCCGGACGTTTTAAAAGGACTGGCGACCAGTGACATGCGCGCGCAAGGCGGACTTTTACTGGCGACGTTTCTATATGCGGCATCGACAATCTATGCGCGCCGAGCGGCGCCTATTCGCCCTCGTGTCTTTGCAGCAGGCGTTGTCTTGAGCGGCGCCGTAATCGCAACGCCAGCGCTGTTTTTTGTCGACATGGCCCCTGCTCAGTGGTCCATCACCGCTATCTTGAGCGTCATTGCGCTCGGCGTAGGCCCGACGGGGCTCGCGGCGGTCCTAATTATCATCATGATCCGCCGCGCCGGCGCCGGGTTCATGTCGCTCGCCAATTACATAATTCCCCTGTGGGCTGTGGCGGTCGGCGCCGTTCTGTTTCACGAACGCCTTGAACCCAATGCGTTCATTGCGCTGGCCGTTATTCTGGTGGGCGTCGCCATCAGCCAGCGCTCGCCATTTCAAAAGAAACGCAATGCGCCGGCAATCAACTCGACTGAATCCGCGGCCAAAGATACAATCGCTCAGACAAAAATCTGACCCTGTTGCATCTTGATCGCGTTACCGCCAATGCGCACCGATTGAATCTTGCCGCCGCCTGTTTCAATGCGCGCATGAATGCGGCTGGGCCGCCCCATCTCAAATCCCTGCTCAATAATCCAGTGATGCTCGCCATCGGTCAGATTATCACTGAGCGCAATATGGCCGGGCAGCGCCGCCGCCGCCGACCCTGTCGCTGGGTCCTCAATGACGCCGACGTCAGGGGCGAACATTCGAGCGTGATAGGCGGCGTCCGGCGCTTCGCCACCTTCTGTATAAAGATGGATTCCAACAATATTATCGAGATCAAGCGCCTCCCATGCGGCGCTGTTGACCTTAGCCATACGCACCGTCTCCATGGATGTCCGGCAATAGATGTAATCGACGCCAGCGCCGACACGGCGAGGTTTGGCTGCGCCGCGATCAATTGAACCGCCGGGCAGCGACAACGCCGCCTCAATTAACTCCGTCGATGGCGGCGCGCCAGTCTCAACCGGCAGATTAGGGTTTTTAAACTCCGAAAACCCGCCATCTTCATTGGTCTCAACAGTGACCGGGAACAGCCCCGCATTTAACTCAAACCTCAACTCGCCGGAGAGATTGCGCGCGCGCGCAACCGCAATCGCTGTCCCCACCGTCGGATGTCCGGCAAATGGCATTTCATATCCGGGTGTAAAAATCCGAATACGCGCCGTGTTCGCCGGGTCCTCAGGCGGCAGGACAAATGACGTCTCCGCAAGATTAAACTCCCGCGTGACGGTTTGCATTTGCTCGCCAGACAGCCCGCGCGCATCCATAACGACAGCCAACGGATTACCTGCAAAGCGCTTATCTGTGAAAACATCATAGGTTTCAAAATCATATGCGCGCATCAACTGCTCCGAAGACTGGCCGGTTTAATTTTCGCAGCTTATATCGGCCCATAAACAGGCCTGTGCAAGTGAATTAAACTCGCCGCCCCGATAGCTTCTCTGACAGAAGTCGCCTAGTCCGTTTGCACCGTATGCCCATGATTAAGCGGACCACAGCCGCCGCCATAGCCTGGCGCGGTTTTGATTGCCGTCTGCACATAGCCGATGGCCCGCTTGACCGCGGACTGCAACGCCATGTCTTGCGCGAGTCCTGTGGCGATAGCGGAAGCAAGCGTGCAGCCGGTTCCGTGAGTCGATGTTGTTTCAATCCGCGGGTTTGAAAAAATCCGCGCGCCCGCCGACGTGATCAGCGCATCCTCAACTGTATCCCCCTGCATGTGCCCGCCTTTTACAAGCGCCGCGCCGGCGCCGGCGGCGACCAGCGCTTCGCCAGCGGCGATCTTCGTATCGCGGTCCGTCACTGCAATACCGGTCAGGGCCGCTGCTTCCTCCGTATTCGGCGTAATGACAGCGCTGAGGGGCGTAAGCTTTTCCTTTATCGCTGCGGCCACGCCGTCTTTCGCCAGAGCGTCCCCACTGGTCGCGACCAGTACAGGGTCGAGCACGACAGGAATATCCGGATGGGCGTGAAGGGCGGATAAAATAATCTCAGCTGTTTCTACATCACCGATCATGCCGATCTTGATCGCATCGGCGCCGATATCATCCATCACGGCATCGATCTGCGCTGCAATCGCATCCGGCGCCACCGGATGCACGGCGGCAACGCCTTTCGTATTCTGTACCGTAATCGCGGTGATCGCCGTCGCCGCATAGCCGCCAAGCGCTGTCACGGTCTTGATGTCAGCCTGAATGCCGGCGCCGCCGGACGGATCCGATCCTGCAATAATAAGAACGCGGCCTTGCATCGCCTGCTCGCCTGTCGCGCGGCAATCGCGCCGCAATCAACGGATAATCGCCTCACTCTTTTCAAACAAGGGACATGATTGCGCAATAACCGTTATGCGTATTTATTAGCACGCGCCGAGGGAGAGAAACATGGCGGTGAACAAACTGATCTGGGTGGGGCTCGCCTGTTGCCTGGCGGCGTTGACGATCCAGGTTTTTCCCGAAGCCGCTTTTCGAATGGGCGCCGATGTGAAAGCCTCGTGGCTGGTCTTCGGGTTCGGCCTGTTTCTGATTGTCATCGCGACCTTCGCCAGCGGAACCGGACGGCGTGGCGGGAGTTGACATCAAATGCCCCGGCGACTACGTGACGCGACGGGTGAAGGCCCCCGCCGCTCGCAAGCGACAGCTTTGGTGAAGTCCTTCTTTTCCTGATCCGATGCGCTGCAATTCTCAGCATGCAGGACAAATGGCAATGCGAGCCCCATTTAAAAACCTGCATGCGATGTTGCGAAAGGCACATTGGCATGACCAATCAACACCGACTTCCCCCTGTTAAGGAACTAAAACAACAGGCGAAACGCCTGCGTGAACGCCTCGCGCAGGATGGCGATTTTATTTCTCACAGTGAAGCGCTGGAACTCATTGCCCATCAACATGGGCAAAGGGACTGGAACACGCTTTACGCCGCTGTTGGCAACCGTCCAGAGGCGCCGGCGCTGACACCGGGCGCCCGGGTCACTGGCCGCTATCTGTCGCAGCCCTTTGCCGGCGAAATTATCGGCGTTTCCCGTTACGCGAAGGACCGCCTCCGGTTGACGATTGCTTTTGACGAGGCGGTTGATGTCGTTCGCTTTGACAGCTTTTCCGCTTTCCGTCAGCGCGTCTCCTGCGTTGTCGATAAGTATGGCGAAAGCACAGAGAAAACTTCCGACGGCGTGCCGCAGATGGTTATCGGTGAAGCTTGACAGGTCGCGGGCCGCGTTCAATCACGCAATCTTGAAGGTCGTTTTTCCAATTTCTACCGGCGCGCCCTGTTCGGAGATCAGACCGACGCGACACGGCGCGCCGGACACACGTTCAACGATCTGCGCGGGTGGCGCGTCATCGCGCAAATGCTTGTCGCCCCATTGCATCAAGGCCGTCAACGGCAGCGCGAGATCGACCCCCCTGGACGTCAACACATATTGATGGCGCTGACGCTCACCCGGTTTTTTGTAAGGGCGTTTCGTCATCACGCCGATGTCGCACAAATGTTTGAGTCTTGCTGACAAGACTGATCGGGGAGCGCCGAGGTCAGCCTGCATCGCGTCAAAGCGCGTGACGCCATAAAGCGCCTCGCGGACGATCAGCAATGTCCATCGATCGCCAATAAGATCGGCGGCCCGCGCCATCCCGCATTCCGCAAGGGGCACGACTGCCTTTTGTTGCCTGGACACTGTGGAACCATCATCTGCATACGCCATGCAGATTCAGGTAGGCTGATTTGGCGCGTTAACGCAACTCAGTCTGAAAAATGGATTTAATGGCTTGATATTGGGATTTCGAACAAACGCCTGATCACGACGATGTGTTCAGCCTGTTCAATGTGACGCGTTCTCGGCCTAAATCCGCGCCAATCCTGCCTTAATCAACGGCCACCTTGTCAGTCATGGAAATCCAGCTGGGGCAAGCACGGAGATCTGTAATGAATCGGTTTTTCAAGTTGTTTTTTGCGGGGGTAACCGGTGTAGCCGCATTTGGCGCCGCCGCAGCCTTCGCCTCCAATGCGCCTGGCTATCAAGCGATCGACCACGATCGCGGCAGTCACGCCGCCACCCACTATAACGATTACCCAGCGGACCAATATTACCGGGCCGGACCTTATCGCGATCAGGGCGTCCGCCTCTCGGTCTCCGTCGGCGATGGTTATTATGACCGCCGGGGGCGTTATGACCGCGGCCTTCGCAACGGTTATCGCGGCCGCGCCGGCCGGGTCATCAACCGCGAAGTCTTCGATACCCGTTTCCGCGCCCGCATCGTGCTGGTCGAAGAGGCTGTGCGCACGCGCCGCGGACCCCGCCTGGTCTGCACTGTACAGGCCCGCGGTCCGGAAGCCCGTTATGTCTCAGGACGCCGTATGCACCGGATCGCACGCAATTATTGTTCACCGCGCGCACGCGTTCGCGTGTTCGCATAAACAGTCTTGTCCGTCATGGACAGAAAACCGCCGGCATGCGTTTTTTGTCGGCGGTTTTTTATATGTCGACAAGCGTCTGACGCGCCGTTGATTTCAATGAAGCCAGCGGCGTTCCCGCCTTGACCAGAACTCTTAGCCCAAGATAGGTTGCAAGCACTCTTGCAGCGGCTTTATTCCGTACCGATACATTTTTATCATAAGGCGCAGATACGGCAAGCGCGCTTCGAAATCCCCGCTCAAGTCTGCCAAGCGTTTCGGTCACCCAGGCTTTTGTCTGTGGGTCCAGTTGCGCCTGATCGGTGCTGGCGTTGCAAAGAAAGCATCCGCGCCGGTCATTCTTTTCGACGGCGTCTAAAAGTCCCCTGAACAATCGCTCGACCTTGGCGCGCGCCGAGCCCGGCGCTGCAAGCAGGTCGAGTGCGCCATAAACCTCGGTTTCTTCGTAATGGCGCAGCGCCGCCAGATACATTCCCCGCTTATCGCCAAAAGCGCGATAGAGACTTTGCTTTTTCAGTCCCGTTGCGGCCTCAATGTCATGCATTGAAGTTCCTTCGAAACCTTGTTTCCAAAAGACCTCTGTGATGTTCGACAACGCTGTCTCTGGTTCGAATTCGCGGGGCCGGGCCATTTTCTCGCCTCCTCACATATATGTTACCGATTGGTCCGAAATATATTGTTGACCATTCGGTCCGTAATTCCATATGTACCCCGTCGCGACGAAAATCAAGCCGCGCCAACCACGAAATACACCGCCCAACAAAGGGCCTGGCAACATAAGGAACAAGACAATGAGCAGACTAACACAACTCTCCGACGCAGACGCCTCCTCCGCAGCAACAGAAATCTTCGGCGCCCTCAAATCAAAAATCGGCATGGTGCCCAACCTGTACCGGGTTCTCGCCAACCAACCCGCCGCCCTGGCCGCCACGCTGAAATTCAATGAAGAACTTGGAAACGGCAGTTTCGATCCGAAAACCCGCGAAGCGATTGCGCTTACGACCGCCGGCGCCAACAATTGTGACTACTGTGCGTCAGCCCACACGGCGATTTCAAAAAGCCTGAAAGTCGATGATGGCGAAATCGCCAAGCGGCTTCGCGGTCAGTCGGATGACGCCAAACTGAACGCGATCCTGACGCTCGCCAACGCGATCGTTGAAAAACGCGGCTTTACCGATGACGCGGACCTGAAAGCGGCGCGCGACGCCGGCCTTGATGACGGCGAGATTGTCGAAACGACAGTGAATGTCGTCGCCAACATTTTGACCAACTACGTCAATCATATTGCACAAACCGATATCGATTTTCCGGTCGTCAACGCACAAGCGGCGTAAACGCCAGCAAATACTGCCATCGGGTCAGGCAATATGCGCCTGGCCCGAAAAAGCGCTAAAATCTAATTTCTACATGCTACGCCATCGGTAAATAACGACGCTCTCTTTGACTTTAATCAATATTCCAGGCCGATAATTGTGGCCTCCTTGGCCGGCAGGATTTGTAGCCAAGGAGGCGCTCCATGGTCTCGCGCAGAGCTTTCCTTAAAACCTCCGCGGCAACACTTGCCGCCTCCAGTCTGACGGGCTGCTCCAACGCAACCATGTTGGACTATCAGCAATCAGCGGCTGAAATACGCGCCGCATTGGCGGCGGACCCGCCGCTTCGAGAATTCATCCGTTACGCGACGCTGGCCGCGAACGGGCACAACACGCAGCCTTGGCTGTTCAAGATCGCTGCGGAGAGAGTCGCCATCGCGCCGGATTTTGCAGGGCGCACTGAAGTCGTGGACCCGGATGATCATCACCTGTTTGTCAGCCTCGGCTGCGCCGCCGAAAACTTCGCCATCGCAGCAGCCGCGAGAGGGAGGGCGACAGCAATAAACTTCGATCCAAATGGCGATGGCGTTATTGACGTGGATCTCGCTAATGGACCGGCGGATGCAGGCGATCTCTACCAGGCCATTCCGATGCGCCAATCAACACGGTCGGAGTATGATGGGCGCAAGGTCCCGGTCACCGATTTAGAAAAGCTGAAAGCCGCAGCCGCAATCGATGGGGTCGATGTGCAATTCTTCACCGAAGAAAACGACCTTGAGCAGGTGCTCGACTTTGTTGTCGCCGGCAACAGCGCACAAATGGAAGACCCGGCTTTTGTAAAGGAACTCAAAGACTGGATACGTTTTAATCCGTCCGAAGCCTTGCGCACATCGGACGGTCTTTTCAGCGCCTGTTCCGGCAACCCGACCATTCCAACATGGTTTGGCAACATGATGTTCGGCCAGTTTTTCAAAAAAGATGCGGAAAACAAGAAATACGCCGCCCAACTTCGGTCATCAGCAGGCGTCGCTGTTTTTACAGGCGCTAAAGAAGACCGCAATCACTGGATAAAGGTCGGGCGCAGCTTCCAGCGTTTCGCGCTGCAGGCGACCGCGCTCGGGATTCGCAATTCGCATATTAACCAGCCGATTGAAGTCCCTTCGGTTCGGCCGGAGTTTGCAAGCTGGCTTGGCGCGCCCGGCAGCCGGCCCGATCTTGTTATCCGGTTCGGCTATGCGCCGGCGCTGCCAATGTCCATGCGTCGGCCCGTCGAGACGGTTATCACAAGCACTGAATAGAGACTGACAAACAAAGGAAAGGTTATGGGCGCAATACGAAAACTTGGACAAATCGTCTGGCACGACCTCATGACTGGCGATGTCAGCGCGGCCAAAAAATTCTATGCTGATCTTTTCGGTTGGGACTACGTCATTGAGCACGCGACCGATTTTGTATGGACGCAAGGCGAAGCTGATTATCCGCTGATTATGGCCAAG
Organism: Pseudomonadota bacterium; assembly: GCA_039819405.1. GTDB lineage: Bacteria > Pseudomonadota > Alphaproteobacteria > Caulobacterales > Parvularculaceae > Hyphococcus. The sequence continues at coordinate 514,884 of JBCBSB010000004.1, forward strand.
GGCGAAGCCCATGGCGGGTTTGTCGATGCCGGGAACAGCGAGCAACCGCGCTGGTTGGCTTTCGTGACTGTCGACAATGTCGATGACGCAACCAAGCGCGCCAAAGGCCTTAAGGCGAATATTATCCGCGAGCCATTTGACATACCCGGCGTCGGACGATGCTCGGTGCTCGAAGACCCGCAAGGCGCGCAAATTTGTCCTTTTGTCCCTTCACACGATTACCCGCCGCCTTCGGGCGTCTTTGTTCAAGAACACCTTCTGACGCCGGAAGTTGAGGCGTCAAAGCAGTTTTATCGAGACCTTTTTGACTGGTGGAATGACGGCGATGAAGGCGGCGTGAGTGTCAGCGGGCATAAGGTAAACTCACAAATATCTGCCGCCTGGACGCCATTGCTTGGAACGCAGAACACAAAAGCGGTGGCCGAGAAAGCTTTATCCCTCGGCGCAACGCGCGCTCACACAGAACAACAGGCCATAATGTTGAAAGACCCAACGGGCGCGCAATTCGGTTTATTTGAAATCTCGTAGCGAGAGAACGGGGCTGACCTATCGCGGTTTATAGCTTAGGCGACCTTTTCAACCGCCGCGCAGATATCGCCAACAACGCTGTTTACGAGGCTTGAGTTTTCAGCTTCACCCATGACCCGGATCAGCGGCTCTGTGCCCGATTTTCGAATGACGAGGCGCCCGGACTTCCCAAGCTTGCCTTCGCCGGCCTTGATCGCCGCTTTGACGCTTTCCGCATCAAGAGGGTTGCCGCCGCAATACCGTACATTCTGTAAAAGCTGCGGGAACGGATCAAACTTGTGACAGACATCGCTGACCTTTCGGCCTTCTGAGGCGACGACGGCCAGGACCTGCAACGCCGTCACCAGCCCATCGCCGGTTGTGGCGTAATCGCTGAGGATCACATGACCGGAAGGTTCGCCGCCGACATTCATGCCCTTGGCCCGCATCGCCTCAACCACGTAACGATCGCCAACTTTCGTCCGTTCCAGCGCCAGGCCTTCTGATTCCAGGAATTTGCCAAGTCCCATATTCGCCATCACGGTGGAAACAACCCCTGCGCCCTTCAGCGCGCCGGCGGTTTTCCATGATTGAGCAATGACCGCGAGAATCTGATCGCCATCGATAATGCGTCCCTTTTCGTCGCAGATGATGACGCGGTCAGCATCGCCATCAAGCGCAACGCCGATATCCGCACGATATTCCAGGACGGCGTCCTGCAACTGTTTCGTTGAGGTCGAACCAACCCCGCGATTGATGTTGAAGCCGTTTGGCTCAACGCCGATTTCCTTCACCTCAGCGCCGAGTTCCCAGAGGACTGTCGGCGCAACCTTGTAACCGGCGCCGTTGGCGCAATCGATGACGACACGCATGCCTTCAAGGGATTGTCGGCGGGAAAACGCCGCCTTCGCGAACTCAATATAGCGCGCGCCCGCATCGTCGATGCGCTTTACACGCCCAAGCTCTGATGGTTCAGCGAGCCCGACATTCGGACCCTCTTTCATCAGGCGTTCAATTTCGAGCTCCGTCTCGTCGGAAAGTTTGTAGCCGTCCGGGCCGAAAAATTTAACGCCATTATCATGATACGGATTATGGGAGGCGGAAATCATAACGCCCAGGTCAGCGCGCAAGCTTCGCGTCAGCATCGCCATCGCCGGCGTCGGCAACGGGCCAAGAAGAAAGACATCCATTCCCGAAGCAGCGAACCCGGCGGTGAGCGCCGGTTCGATCATGTAGCCCGAAAGGCGCGTATCCTTGCCGATCACGACACGGTGGCGGTGTGCGCCATTCTTGAAGACGCGGCCCACCGCCATGCCAAGACGCAGGATATTGTCCGGCGTCATCGCGCCGGCATTGGCGAGCCCACGCACCCCGTCTGTTCCGAATATTTCTCGTTTGCCCGTCATCTGATCGTCGCCACGCATATACAAAAGGTCTCCTGTTAACCTTTCCAGCAATTGCCATACCATAATGGCGCAAGTAATGCCTTAACGCCAAAATCACGGCTTTTCCAAGGCGTTATGGATGGCGGCGGCCACGCTGAGCGCCTGGCGCGTGGCCGCCACGTCATGAACGCGAAAAATTCCAGCACCACCCTGAAGCCCAGCCAGCGCCGCCGCCAGCGAGCCGCCGAGGCGCTGATCGGCCGGTCCTTCGCGATCAAGCGCCGAGATAAACCGCTTTCGCGATGCGCCAAGCAAAACTGGCCTGCCAATTTCGGAAAACCGCTTCAGATTGGCGATCAGGGCGAGATTGTGTTCGAGTTTTTTGCCGAAACCGACGCCCGGATCAACGACCAGTCTCGATGGATCGACACCAGCGCGCAAACACGCATCGACCCGGTCAGCGAGGAAATCATACACCTCCTCGACCACATCGCCATAATGCGGATTATCCTGCATGGTCCTGGGATCGCCCTGCGCGTGCATCAGCACAATGTCGCAATCAAGGTCAGCGGCGACGCGGAGACTGTCAGGAGAATAGGTCAACGCCGAAACGTCATTCCAGATTGAAGCGCCGGCCGCCATCGCGTCCGCGGCGACTTCCGGCTTTCGCGTATCGATGGAAAGCGCCGCATCGGTTTTGGCTTTCAACGCTTCCACGACCGGGATCACGCGCGCGCGTTCCTCATCAGCAGGAACCTCATCCGCGCCGGGACGCGTCGACTCTCCGCCGATATCCAATATGTCAGCGCCCTCGCGGACAAGCGCCAGCCCATGCGCAATCGCCGCCTCAGCGCTCAAAAAGCGCCCGCCGTCGGAAAAGGAATCCGGCGTCACATTGACGACGCCCATAATCCGGTAAGAACCGTGATGCGCCGCCGTCGCCATTAATGCCTCTTCGAATCTGCAAATCGCGCCACAAGACCGGTTTGTCGCGCCTTTGATGCATCCTCATAGCGAATGACCTAGTCTGCGGCCATGCCTGTTGATGAGATCATCGCCTATGACGATCAATGCCCTAGCCACCGCCTTGGGCAATACAATGCCTGGAGGCTGTACGATCATCCGACGACGCCATTTGATCTGATCTGGGTCAGCATCGCCCGGGCGGACACGCCAATGGCCCACCGGGTGCTGCCCCATGGCGAACCGAGCATCGCGATCCGCAGGCGGCGCGACAGGGACGGCGATGTCAAAGCAATTTCCCTAACTGTCTGCGGGCCGCTCCGCAAGGCCATGTGGTACCATCCTGAAGCCAGAGAAGAGCTGATCGCCATTCGTTTAAAGCCGGAGATGGCGGCGCATATCTACGGCGTGGCGCCTGTCGATTATTTCGACCAGTCGCCCGCCTTCGCTCCGGCGGCGCTCACCGCCGGTTGCGCCGGGACCCTGCGACTGGCGGAAACGGGAAGCCCGCTTGAAATCGCTGAGCGACTGGCCGGCGACCTTTGCCGTTGGGCGTCGTCACACGAAACCCGACAAACGCCCGAGATCGCCGCCGCAGCAATGTTGCGCAAATTAGAGGGGCGCGCGCACTGCGCTGACCTGGCCAAGCGCTTGGAAATCAGTGAGCGCCATTTGCGCCGGCGATTCCGTGACCATCTCGGGTGCAGTCCGAAATTCTACGCCCGGCAGCTAAGACTTACTGTAGCGGCGCTGATGGCGGAGGCGTCGCCGACGCCTGCATGGGCGCAGATCGCCGCTGCAACCGGGTTTCATGATCAGGCGCATATGATCAACGAGTTTCAGTCAATGGCGCACCTCACGCCGCAACAATTCCATGCCGAGCGCACTGCGTTGTCCGCTTTTTCCAATACGCCGACAGCGCAATAGTCAAAAAGCATCCTTTTGATCATTCACTGGCGACCCTGTCCGCCGGTCAGGGAGTTGCTTATGCGAAAAATAGTCATTTTTCTTATCGCACTGGCCGCGCCAGCCATCGCCATGGCGCAGTCCGACAGCGCCACCGAGAGGCTTGCGTTTGAGGGCCGCGACTGGCGCGTGACAGCCCAAGGGGCGCGGGTTGACGACTATCTCGGACGAGAGGCGCTCATCCTGCAAGGCGGCCGCGTGTGGCTGGATGATGCTCAATTCACTAACGGTGTTATCGAATTCGATGTCGCCTTTGATGAACGCCAGGGCTTCATCGGCCCTATGTGGCGCGCTGAGAGCGATGCGCGCTTTGAAGAAATTTACTTCCGAACGCATCTCTCCGGCAAACCGGATGCCGTTCAATATACGCCGGTTGAGAACGGGCTTTCCGCCTGGCAAATTTTCTCCGATGAAAACGCAATCGCACCCATTGATCTCAATTACGATGGGTGGAACCACGTAAAAGTTGTCGTGCGGGGCGACGCGGCTGATTTTTACTTCAATAGCGATACGCCGCAATTGCACGTCCCTGACCTGAAAACGGACATTCCGTCCGGGCGCGTCGGCCTGCGCGCAAGCGGTCGCGGCGGCGCAGAAACGCGGTTTTCCAATATTAAAGTGCGTGCGCTACGCGATAGTGAGCGTGTTATTGGAACGCCAAAAGACGTTCCAGCGCTTCCGGACGGACTGATATCAACCTGGGAGGTCTCCGCCCCTTTCCCTGAAGCGCAAGTCGAAAACACTTTGGCGTTACCTGACAAGATTGCCGCGAATATGCAATGGTCAACGCTGAATGTTGAGACCAATGGAATCGCAAACCTTGCGAAACTAAGCGGCAGACAGGATGAGAACGATACGGTTTTCGTACGAATGAAGATCGATGCCGGTGAAGCACAAATGAAAGAACTGCGCTTTGGTTACTCTGATCGTGTACGGATTTATTTAAACGGTAAGCGTGTCTATCATGGTAACGCCGGTTGGCGGGTGCGCGACTACAGGTTTCTTGGTACCGTCGGTTTTTTTGACAGCGTCGGACTGGATCTAAAACGCGGCGACAATGAACTGCTTGTCGCTATTTCAGAAACATTCGGCGGCTGGGCCTGGGCCGGCGCCATTGAAGACCGTTCAGGAATCGAAATTGAGAATTAGGGTCACAATTATTTCAGCTCAGAATTTAAGGCCCGAGTGATATTCGTTTGGACCTTGAGCGCAAAATACCGGAGTGAAAACAAAACACGGGTCAAATTCAAAAGGGCGATAGCTTCGTCACCGACAAGGGCTCTTGCAACCATTCATCATAATGGTCAATGAGCGCGCGAACATATGCCTGCTTATAATGCTTTTCCAAATCAGCTTCGCTTCGCCATTCTTCGACAAGCCAAAATACATTACTCATGTCTTGATCTCTATAAGCTTCGAATCGCAGGCAGCCGTCTTCAGTCAGGGTTAGCGGCGTCAGAGCCCTAAGGCGGCTTTCGAATTCAGGCTGAAACTCAGGCTTGAGAACGATCTTCGCGATGACATTCACTACACATCTCCAAAAGAGAAACGACGCACGGAAGTGCGCCGTTTCGAGTCGTCAATAACGCCTCCTGACGGAAGCAGTTGATCGTCTAGGCGCCTTGCGGGGCCATGCCGCCGGTCGGGCCGCCTTTCTTCTTGCCGCCGACGGGCGCGCCAGCGGATGGCACTGAAGATGGCGGCGTGTGGTCTTCGGAATCCGACGGGTCTTCACGAACGATTTTTTCGCCCTTCAACAGGCGGTCAATCTCGTCGCCGGTCAGGGTTTCGAATTCGAGCAGCGCCTGGGACAGCGCCTCCCAGTCGTCGTTGCGTTCAGTCAGGATATGGCGCGCCTTTTCGTAACCGTCGGTCACGAAGCGGCGAATCTCATCTTCAATTGTCTTCGCCGTATCGCCAGAAATAGACTTGGAGCGCGCAATGCTCTGCCCAAGGAACACCTCGCCTTCATCTTCAGAATAAGCGATGGGGCCAAGCTTTTCCGACAGCCCATATTGTGTGACCATGGCGCGTGCGATTTTCGTTGCATGCTCAATGTCGGACTGGGCGCCGGAGGTGACTTTCTCCTTGCCGAACTTCATCTCTTCGGCGACGCGGCCGCCCATCGCCATCGCAATGCGGGCCTTCATCTGCTCCAGCGAGAAGGAAAGCTTGTCGCGTTCAGGCAAATACTGAACCATGCCAAGCGCGCGTCCGCGCGGGATGATTGTCGCTTTGTGAACGGGATCGCTGCCCGGCATCGTCAGGCCGACAATCGCATGACCGGCCTCATGATAAGCGGTCAGCATTTTTTCATCTTCGGTCATCACCATAGAGCGGCGCTCCGCACCCATGAGGACTTTGTCCTTGGCGTCATCAAACTCTTTCGCCGTGACAAACCGTTTCCCGCGCCGCGCCGCAAGCAACGCCGCTTCATTCACCAGATTGGCGAGATCGGCGCCGGAGAAACCGGGCGTGCCGCGGGCCACCGTGCGCACATTCACATCCGGCGCGAGCGGCACTTTCTTGACGTGGACTTTCAGAATTTTCTCACGCCCGACAACGTCCGGGTTCGGAACAACCACCTGACGATCAAAGCGACCGGGGCGCAACAGCGCCGGATCGAGAACGTCGGGCCGGTTGGTCGCCGCGATCAGGATAATGCCCTCATTCGCTTCAAAGCCATCCATCTCAACCAGAAGCTGGTTCAGCGTTTGCTCGCGCTCGTCATTGCCGCCGCCAAGTCCGGCGCCGCGATGACGGCCCACCGCATCAATCTCGTCGATGAAGATAATGCATGGCGCGTTCTTTTTGGCCTGCTCGAACATGTCGCGCACGCGGCTTGCGCCGACGCCGACAAACATTTCGACAAAATCAGAACCGGAAATCGTAAAGAACGGCACATTCGCTTCGCCCGCGATCGCGCGCGCAAGAAGCGTCTTACCGGTGCCCGGAGGGCCCACCAGAAGCGCGCCTTTCGGGATCTTGCCGCCGAGACGCTGAAACTTCATCGGATCTTTCAGATACTCGACAATCTCTTCGAGTTCTTCTTTCGCCTCGTCAATGCCTGCGACGTCGTCAAAGGTGACGCGCCCCTGACGCTCGGTCAGCAGTTTCGCGCGCGACTTGCCAAAGCCCATGGCCTTGCCGCCGGCGCCCTGCATCTGGCGCATAACGAAAAAGAAAAACGCGAGAAAAATAAGAAGCGGCAGAATATTGAACAGTAAGGACAGGATGAGCGGCAGCTCTTCTTCCTTCTTAATCTGGGTCTGCACGCCTGCGCCATCGAGACGGTCGGCGATCGTGGTCTGACCATCTTCCGGAATGGTCGTCACATAGTCCGAGCCGTTTTCGAGCTTGCCGGTTACCTCTGTCTTTGAGACGGCCGCTGACCGCACCTCGCCGCCTTCAATGCGACTGACAAAATCGGAATAGGTCAATTCTTCCGGAGACGGTCCTGGCGGCGAAAACTCAAAAAGTTGCAGCGCAACAAGGAAAAAGACGACTACCAGTCCCCAGATGAGAATATTTCGTCCGTTATTCATGCGGTTTTCCTAAACAGAGTTATTCGCGCAGAAACGCTTTACGTTACTAGATAGGCGTTAAGAAAGCTCAGCGCCATGGCCAGAGCCAGCCAATTCCGCCCATTCTACGAAAATCTAATAATTTCACCGTCGAATCGTTCCCGGCAAAGCGACATCAGCCGCAAGCCGGGCGTAGTAGTAGATAGGGCGAAAGGAGCGCCAATCAATGCGCCGTCGCGGTAAACGCCCGGCATGGCGCGGAGAGCCTCTTCCGGCCCCGGGAATGGCGGTTTTCCGCCGCTGTCGTCGAACCCTTGCGCGCCCAGAGGGGCAACTTCAAGGTCCGCAAGCTCTGGCGGCGTCTCCACAATAAAGCGTCCATCCCAGAGCCGCCTTGCCCCGCTCACGAGCTTTTGAGGCTTCAGCGGCGCTGTCCCGGCGCGGCCAAGGACCGCCGCCGGCTCACGCAGGAACCAAAGGCGATCGCCATCGGATTTCAGCAATGCGCCGCCGAGGGTCGCCGCTTTCTTCGCCAGGGCCGTAACAAAGGCTGCGCCCGCCGCGTCAGCATCCGGCGGACGGGCCTCCCCGCTGACGGAGAAAATCAGTCTTTGGCAAAGGCCGGCGACATCATCGGCGTTTTTTCCCCGGCAGGCGCGAACGTCGAGGGACGCGCCGCCCCATTGATAAAAACAACCGCTCAGCGATTGAAACAACGCCTCCTCATATGAGCGCAGCAATCGCGACGCGTTCCGCATGCGCGCGGCCGTGCGCGACATCGCCTTTTGGGTGAGTAGTCCCTGCTCTTCCAGCGCTGCGAGCAAAGCGCGCGTTCTGATCCGCTCATAGGCGGGATCTTCATTGCTGGGATCGTCAACAAACGGCTGATTGAACGCCTCAACCGTCGCCGTCAGATTCGCTCTCGACACTGACAAAAGCGGACGCAATAAACGGATCGGATCATCAGCGCCCGCGGCGATCCATGCAGCCTCGCTCATGACCGACAACCCACGAGGACCACTCCCCCGCGCCAATCGCATGAATACCGTTTCCGACTGATCATCGGCGCTGTGCGCTGCAAGAATTACATCATGTCCCGCCGCCTGGGCAGCACGCACAAGCAGACCATAGCGAGCGTTGCGCGCAGCCTCCTGAACGCCTGTCGCCGGTTTCTCACCATCCCAGGCAAGCGCGCGATGGCGCAGCCCTGCGGCTGCGCACCAGGCTGCGACCTGCACCGCTTCACGCGCTGATTCAGGCCGCAACCCATGATCGACGGTCAGCGCCAGCACCGAAACGTTATTGCTGTTTGCGTATGCCGCCGAGAGACGCGCGAGCGCCATGGAATCGCGCCCGCCCGATACAGCGATCGCAAAACCCTTACGAACGCCCAGCGCTTCCATGCGTGCGGCAAAAAATTCAGGAGTGACCGGCGCGGCTTCTGACCCGAGGGGCAACGCGGGTCACTGGCAGCTGATGCGGGCCATTTCCAGATTAGCCCGCTGTGTCACCGCAGCGCCGGCGTCCGGATATTTGGTCTTCATGGTCTTGAAGACCGTGCAGGCTTCATCCGGCTTTTCAAGGCGCGCGAACGCCGTGCCAAGCTTCAGATACGCCTCTGCTGCACGCGGATCATTCGGATAGCTGCGAATATGCCCGATGAAGAGATCCGCCGCAGAAGCGTTTTCGCCAAGCGCCAGATAGATTTCACCAAGACGGAATTTCGCATCCGGCGTGCGCGAATGACGCGGGAACGCTTCAACGTAAAGCTCGAACGCGGACTTCGCTCGCTGATAGTCACCCTTCAAAAGAAACGCCGACGCATAGTCGTAAGCAGCATCAGGATTAAGCGGCAGCGCGATGTCGCTGACGGCGCCTCCACCCGGCGCGGGGACAGGCGCTTGCGCAGCGCCGTCATTGCGCAATTGCTCAGCAATCGGATCGCCGGCCGTCAGATCGACAGGGCCGCTCGACGGACCGCGCCCCGCAGGGAAGCCTTGCGCTGACGCCTCTGCGCCGAGACTGTCGCCGGCAAGCGCGGCGCTGACCGCGTCCAATCGCTGATTGGCCATATCAAGCTGGTAGGTAAGTTCCTCAATAAGCCCGGTCATGCTCTGGATCTGGGCTTCAAGTTCGCTGACCCGCACCATCTGTGCGCTTTGTCCGGCAATGCTCTGCTCAACAAGCGCCATGCGTTCCTGCAGCGCGCGAACGTCGTCCTTGGTGCCGGCGCTGGCGGGGCTCGATGCGATCGCCACCGATACGGCGCCAATCAATGCAATCATGGGGCGGTTCGCAATCATGGATCGGATCAATGTCATCGGTGTCTTCCTTCGATAAACGCGGCAATCTGGTCGAAAGCCTATACCAGCGCAGTTTCTCAATCACGCTATTTTCACCACAAGATAGGACGCTCACGCGGCCAAATCATGGCGAACAAAAAAGAGCGCGCCGCAATCGACGCGGGCGCGCTCCCATTTCAATCTGCCAGACAGGGTTGATTAAGAACCAACCGTCTGAATTGTCGTCGTTGCATTCCGGTTCAGCGACCATGCTTCTTCCGTTGAACGCGGATCAAGCGGACGCTCTTTGCCGTAAGAAACGGTGGTGATGCGCGCAGGGTCAACGCCGAGGCTTGCGAGATATGCGCGAGCCGCTTCAGCGCGGCGCGCGCCGAGCGCGAGGTTATATTCACGAGTGCCGCGCTCGTCGCAGTTGCCTGCGAGGAGAATGCGGGTTTCAGGATACTCCTGCAGCCATGCCGCCTGACGGGCGAGGGTCTGTTGAGCTTGCGGCGTCAGCGTGTACTGATCAAAGCCGAAGAAAACACGGTGGCCCGCTGATTCTTCAAGATCCGACTGGCTGCCGGGAACAGGGCCCGTTGGACCAGCCGCTTCAGTTGTCGCGCCTGTGTCACCACTAACAACATCAGGGCCAGTGCTCGCACATGCCGAGATCAGCGCCAATGCGGCCGCCACTCCGGCGATTTTCAGAAAGTTTTTCATAGTCCTCTTTTGCTCCACTTTTCCCGGTTGCTTGCGGCTCAATTTCTTCCGGCCTCAAGTCTCTGGGCGATTCTAACACGGGCCTTGCGAGCGCGCCCCCGCGAAAAAGCCCCTCTTATGATACTCAACACAGTCCTTGCTGTCAGGCTCTCGCCATCGAGCGTAATTCGGGCAGCGCTGGAACTTATAGATTCCCCGCCTTTCAAATCTGTGTCAGTCAAATCCTAAAATTTAACCAACGTGGCGACGGTAGCGGTGTCCGCGCGCCCGATCAAGAACGGCTGTTCCGGCGCAAGAATGAATTTTCGGTTACGAATATAAGCAATTTTCCCTTTCTAGGGGAGCAATGGCGACCACGCCGGGTCAGATGCATCCCCCGGAGTCCTTACGCGACGGAGGTTTCGCCCGGTCAAATCCACAGACCAGAGCGCTGAGCCGCCGCCGGAGCCGTCCCGGCGGGTCGGCGTTTGACGATAGAACATTAAAACTCGGCCATTCGGTGACCAGGTCGGCCCCTCATCCAGGAAACTTTCTGTCAAAAGGCGCTCACCGGTGCCGTCCGGGCGGACGACGCCGATGTAAAAGCGGCCTTTATATTGTCGGGTGAAGGCGACCAAATCGCCGCGAGGGCTCCAGACCGGTGTCATATAGCGCCCCTCGCCGAAGGTGATGCGCTTCTGGTTCGCACCGCTGGCGTCCATGACATAGATCTGCTGGGAGCCGCCGCGATCGGACGTAAAGGCGATGCGCCGCCCATTCGGCTCCATCGTCGGCGACACATCGATCGCGGTATTGTCCGTCAGCCGGGTCAGCCGCCGCGTCGCCAGATCCATTTTGAAAATATCGGAATTGCCGGTGCGCTCCATCGACATCAGAACCTGGCGTCCATCCGGCGAAAAGCGCGGCGCAAAGGTCATGCCGCGAAACGTACCGAGCTGTTCCTGCTCGCCGGTCTCAATATTGAAAAGATAGACCTGTCCCGGACGGTTATCGAACAACGCCATATAGGTGATCTGTTGCTGGGTCGGCGAGAAGCGCGGCGTCAGCACCTGATAGTTGAGACCGTCCGTCAACGGAACAGGATTAGCGCCGTCCTGGTCCATAATCATCAATCGCTTGACGCGTTTTTCTTTCGGGCCTGTCTCATGCACAAACACAAGCCGGGTATCGAAATACCCTTCTTCGCCGGTCAGCGTTTTATAGACAAAGTCGGCGACCTTGTGCGCCGCGCGCCGCCAGTTGTCCGCAGGCGTCTTAAACGCCACGGCGCCAAGCTGTTCGTCGGCGTAAACGTCCCAGACGCGTGTTGCGACCTGAATGCGGCCGTCAGGCAGTTCCTCCACTTCGCCGATAATCAGCACCTGCGCATTGATAATGCGCCAGTCCGCAAAGCGCGGGCGCACGTTCACGCTTTCCGGTTTTTCGATATAGGCGCGCTGATCGATCACCTGGAACAGACCGGAGCGATCGAGATCGCTCATCAGGACACCGGTAATGTCGCGCCCGAGATTCGTCGCATCATCGCTCGCGCCAAGGAAATCCGGCGCCGCAACCGGCATCGGATCAACATTGCCTTGCGTGATGTCAATCGTCACACGCGCATAAGCCGCCGGCGCTGCGGCGATAAAAATCGTCAGAAGGATCGCAACAAATCGTTTCATCATCTCACTCTCTTTCAGGCCCCCTGAAAAAATTATCTGCCAACCATCACGCTTGGGTCGAAATTCAGTGTGAATTCTTTCCATGTGTCATAACGGTCGGGCGGCAAAAAGTCATAGGGCGCACAAGTCACAACAGCTCGGACCGCCGTCTGTTCCGCAACCTTCCAGAAGCGATTCCCGGATAGATTGATTTGCAATGCATTCGCCACCCGCGGCGCGCCACTTAACGTTCCGTCACGATTGAGATCGATATCCAGCGTGACAACCAGGTTTTCTGGATTGGGTGCGCCGATAATCGCGCCCGCATTCCAGCATCGCTCAACAGCGGCGCGCATTTTGGCTTCATCGCTTGCCGTCAAACGATCGCCGGCGCCAACCGCCGCGCGCGCCGTGTCGGCGACCTCCGCTGTTTCAGACGGCGTTTCAACAGGCGTTTCCGAGCGTTCGTTTTCTTTTTCGAGATCGACAAGCTTTGAAAGCGCATCGAGATCAAGCTCGTCGCGTTTTGGTTCCGGCGGCGTTTCTTCAGGCTCCGGTTCTTCCTCAACGGGTTCAGGCTCGGGCTCTGGTTCCGGCTCGACAGGTTCGGGCTCAGGCTCCGGTTCCGGCTCAACCGGCTCAGGTTCCGGTTCTTCCTCGATCACCGGCTCGGGAAGATCGGGCTCACGCTCTTCTTCAACCGGCTCGGGTTCGGGCCTGGCCGCCGGCACGCTGGTGGTGAGATCAAGTTCGGCTTCGGCGATCAGTTCCAGTGGAATGTAAGGTTCGGACTGCACATCGGGACGCCAGTTCGCGAGCGGCGATAAAAACGCCGCGCCGATAATGGCGAGGTGAAAGAGGATCGATGCGACAACGCCGAAACGCATGACAAGTGGCGGCCTTTCTCTACCAGCGACGCGTAACGGTCACTCGGTTTCCTGCTCGGTCACGAGACCAATCCGGGTAAAGCCGGCGGCGTTGATGCGCCCCATGACTTTCACAACATCGCCATAAGCGCGGTTCTGATCGCCGCGGATGAAAATTCGCTGGTCGTAACCGGCGGTTGCAATCGCCTCCAGCCGCGGGACAAGATTGTCATAGTCGACCGGGGTTTCCTGCACGTAGATCGTGCCATCCGCCGACACGGTTACCGTCAGTGGTTCGCCCTGATCCTGGATCGGATTGGCCGATGTCTCCGGCAGATCCACCGCAACGCCAACCGTCAAAAGCGGCGCCGCGACCATGAACACGATCAACAGCACCAGCATGACATCGACCAGCGGCGTCACATTGATTTCCGCCATGGGCCGCGTGCGGCCCGGGCGATGGCGCCCGCCGCCAGGATTGAGATTAACGCCCATCAGCGCGCCCTTTCATCAAGCTGGCGCGACAGGATCGCAGAGAACTCATCAGCGAACCCCTGCAGACGCACAGCATAAGAATTAAGCGCGGAGGAATAACGGTTATAGCCGACAACCGCCGGGATCGCCGCGAGAAGACCGAGCGCCGTCGCGAACAACGCTTCGGCGATACCCGGCGCCACGACCGCCAGGTTCGTGTCCTTGGTGACCGCGATCGCCTGGAACGCATTCATGATGCCCCAGACGGTGCCCAGAAGACCGACAAACGGCGCCGCCGACCCGACGGTCGCGAGCACGCCAAGATTGCGTTCCGCGGTTTCAAGCTCCCGCGCCACGGAGACGTTCAGAACCTTGTCGATGCGCTCCTTGGCGCCGGCGACAAGGGCCTCTGACCTGCCGGTTTCCTTGGACCGTGACCATTCCTGCATGGCGGCGGAAAAAACCCGGGCCATTGGGTGATCCTGTTTGTCGCCCATCTTTCGGTAGAGATCGTCAAGCGGCTTGCCGGACCAGAACTGGTCTTCAAAACGGCTCGATTTGCGTTTCAATCGGCCAAAAGTCAGCGATTTGTCGATAATCACCGCCCAGGACCAGACAGACGAGATCGCGAGAAGGCCCATCACCGATTTCACGATCGGATCGGCGCTCAGGAACAGTCCCCAGAGGCTGAACTCGGTTCCAATCGCTGCGGCTGCGACTTCTGTTTCCATGGATATTGTATCCCCTGATAGGCCCGCGGCGCGGGCGGTAAGCGAAACTAAAACCCACGCATGGCTTTCCCGCCATTTGAGCGCAAGTTATCGGGCGCGCGTCTTATGCCCGCGCGAAGCTGATCTATGGTTAACACCGATAGACGCGCTGTTTAATCCCTCATCGCGCGGAAATTGGGCAAATCAGCGGCTAAGGGAAGCCTTCGGCGAGGCGATTTCCAAACTTTAATCCCGGTTAATGAAAGATTAACGTCATTTTCCGCCAGAAAGCCGCCGGGCGATATCCTTGGGCAGCCGCCGGGGCCGGCCTTCGAGAGACATGCAGGCGGCCTCCACGCCGGCGCGGGCCAGAAGCGTCTCGCCCCGCCAGATCTCCTGATCGAGGAACATGCGCGCGCCTTTGAACGCGGCGAAGATCGTCCGCACTTCCAGAAGATCGTCGATCCGGGCGGGCGCTATCCATTCCGTGGTCATTTTGCGCACGGCAAAGGCGAGCGGTTCTTCGCGCTCCAGCATCTCGCTGTGATGGACGCCGCAAGTCCGCAGCGCCTCGGTGCGTCCGCGTTCAAAAAACTTTAGATAGGCGGCGTGATAAACGACGCCGGAAAAATCAGTATCCTCGTAATAGATTCTGATTGGCAATCGAAAGATGGCGTCGCGTTCAGCAGAGTCATTCATGAGTGATCGTTTAACATGGTTTGCGCGCTGCTGAAGCGGCTCTGACAGCCGTGTCATTCAAGCGCGACGGCGCGATAGCGAAACTGAAAAACGCCCTGCCCGTCGATCTTCACCGCAGACTGCATCTCGCCTTCTCCGGTCAACACGAAAGAAACGCCATCGAAATAGACCGCCTCTTTTTCGACCGCTACGAGCGGAAACTCGACAAATTCCGCCTTCTCCTCCCAGCCGATGAGGTCCGGCGTGAAATGTTTGATGCGCAACACCAGCGAGCCTTCAATCTCCGCAAACAGATAAAACTCGTAAAATTTTGCGGCCCCATCGCCGCCATCATGACGGAACGCGCCCATCATCTGCACGCCCTCAGCCGGCGCAATCATTTCAACTGCTTTGCCGCCAAGGCCTTCGCCCTCCCAATAGCCGATCAGCCAGCCAAGCTGTTCGATGTTTCCTGTGGCTCTTGGCGCGCCCGCTTCCAACGAGCGCACTTCAATATCGTCTGACGCCAGCGCGCTTTCACCCGACAGCAGCGCGGCGATTAACCCAATGCTCAACAGTTTCATTGCACTCTCCCTTTCTCAGTCAGCTTTTTGCCGGCTTTTCGGAACAATGACGGGAGCGTGGGCCTCGCTTCGACATTTTCGTCCGCTTGCTCTTGGCCCGCCAAGCACAGTATCGCTCGGTCCATGAAAATTCGCGGCAATCTCGACTGGCGACATCCCCTTGTGCGGGCCCGCGTTAAACTGGCGGCGCCGCTGCAAAAGGCGCTGGCCGCCGCCGGTCGATGGGAGGCGCTGAGCGCCGATGAGACGGACATGCGCCAGACCGATGCGATCCCGGTTTCCGGCGACCGCACAACACAGGAACGTCTTGTCTATTCAACGCCGCGCGAGGCGTATCTCGATGTCGACGATGTTCTTTATACGTCCGAAGGTCTCGCGGCGAAGGATGGGCGCTATGTGGCGCGCTACTCCATCCGCCCACCCTCGACCGCGGAAATATTGAAAACCCAGTCCGGCAAAGACGCCGAACAGATTGAACGCGGCACACTGGTCGAGACCGAAACGCCTTACACCTATGGCGACTGGGTTGCGGATTATGTGTTGTCGCTGGTCACAACAAACGACATCGTGGCGCCGTTAATCCTGCCGGCCGTTCTGGCGCGTAAGTCATATGTTATTCGCGACGTCGAGGCGCTGGGTCTGGATTACCGCGTCGCCGAACGGCCTTTACGCATCGCCAGGGCGCGCATCATCCGCAAACGCATACCGAGTTATTACTGGGGACCGGACGACGTCAGCGCCTATCAAAAAGCATTCGACGTAACGCCGCCGCCGGCAAAGCCTGGATCGCTGATCTACCTCGCGCGGTTCGATACGAAAAGCGAAGCCGCCCAGCGCCAATACCCGTCAAAGGACGTCGCGCGCATCGTGGAATCGCTTGGCGGCGCTGTGTTCGATACGCGCCACGCCTCGCCGGAAAAATTCAATGAAATCGCGCCGCAAATGGAAACCGTCATCGCCGATCAGGGCTCTGCTTTATTCGGCGTCATGCACAGCCAGACAAAGAATGTCATCGAGCTTGCTGAGGATGACTGGTGGCACAACGCCAATCTTTTTATCGCAAACGGGGCAGGCGTTAAAAACTACGCCGTCATTCACATCTACGGCAAAGACGAAGCGATGCTTCGCCAGCGGATTGAAGGGCATCTGAAAGAGTTCGGCGCTCGCTTAAAATGAAACCTTCCGCTCATTCCGGCGAAACCCGGAATCTCGTTCCGCAGGTGCTGCGAATTCCTACTGAGATTCCGGGTTTCGCCGGAATGAGCGGGTTTCTTATTTGGGTAGGTTCATCAACCGCCGCTTCTAGCCCTTCGAATAAACAATCATGTTCTGCAACAGGGTCGTTGCGCCCTGCCCGTTCATCCAGAACATCGCCATCATGCCCAGCGTAAACATCGTCCAGACGGCGCCGAAGATCATCAGAAACTTGATCGACTGGTTAGTGCCGAAAGAAAGCACGGCGCGTTCCGGCTTATTCGGGTCATAACGCACGGCGACCTGTGAGTTCACCGGCAGCGCGTTATAAATATCCCGGTGAAATTTTTCGCTGCTTGATCCAGAATACCCAAAAGCGATTTTCTTGCCTGTCAGCTCGCGACCCATGACGTTGTACGCATAAGAAAGTTTCGTTCGGTATGTGGTGCCGTCATCATCATGGCTGACCTCGAAATCGGAACTCATGACGGTGCCTGACACGGTCGGCCAGTGCTCCGCCTGTTTCGACATGTGCAAAGCGCGCAAGCCGAAACCGAGAATGCCGACGCCGACCGCAAGAAAAAGCCCAAAGAATAATGTCAGGAATATGGATCCGCCCATCGCACGCCTCCCATTTAAGACCAATGCGCGCCGGCAATCGTAGCCAACAAATCCTAATGTTCTCTTGGCGGCGATAACACAAGCCGAACATTCGACTGTGTCATCACCGGGCTTGTTCGGGCGATCCAGATTCAAATCAGGACGCTGGATTGCCGGAACAAGCCCGGCAATAACAGCATTCGTTTTCACAGGTGCAGCGCAACAATCGTTACTTTTCGCCAAACAATTCCGATGCAGTGTTTTTTGGTGCAGCGAGCCCAAGATGCTTCCAGGCGCTTGTCGACAACACGCGGCCTCTGGGCGTGCGCTGAATCAGTCCGCACTGGAGAAGGAACGGCTCAACCACGTCCTCAACAGCGTCGCGCGCTTCGGCGAGGGAGGCGGCGAGCGTTTCAACGCCGACCGGGCCGCCGCCAAAATGCTCCGCAATCAGACGAAGATAGCGCCGGTCGAGGGGGTCGAGACCGAGGGCGTCAATCTCCAGACGCTTCAGCGCCTTGTCAGCAACCGGGGCGTCTATGACGGCCGCACCCTCGACGGTCGCCACATCGCGCACGCGCCGCAACAGCCGTCCGGCGACGCGGGGCGTCCCGCGCGAGCGGCGCGCGACTTCCATGGCGCCGTCCTCCGACATTGTCGCATCCAGTTTCGCCGCGCCGCGCGCGACAATGCGCATCAGATCGTCGGCGTCATAAAATTCAAGGCGCACAGGAATGCCGAAGCGATCAAGCAACGGCTTCGCCAGCAGGCCCGACCGCGTGGTCGCGCCGATCAACGTAAAGCGCGGCAGATCAATCTTCACCGAGCGCGCCGACGGCCCTTCGCCGATCATCAGATCGAGGGCGTAATCCTCCATCGCGGGATAGAGCACCTCCTCCACCGCCGGCGTCAGGCGATGAATTTCATCAATGAACAGAACGTCGCCTTTTTCGAGATTGGTGAGGAGCGCGGCGAGATCGCCGGGCTTGGTGATAACAGGTCCCGACGTCGAGCGAAAATTGACGCCAAGTTCATTGGCGACAATCTGCGCCAGCGTTGTCTTGCCGAGCCCCGGCGGTCCGTGAAAGAGAACATGGTCCAGCGCCTCGCTTCGCTGGCGGGCAGCCTGCACGAAAACGCGCAAATTATCCTTCGCCTGACGCTGACCGACAAAATCATCCAGGCTTTTTGGCCGAAGCGCCGCGTCCGCGTCTTCCGGTTTTCTGTCGCCATCGATCAGGCGGTCATCATTATAAGCGGGTTCAGCCATTAGATTCTTTTTTCTCCAGCAAGGATGAGAAGTCCCCGATGAAAGTTTCAAACTGCTTCTGCTGCCTGTCTAAAAACTCATCATTTATCGCTTTAGCCCGATCAAGACACTCGTCTTGCACCTTTCTTCCACGCTTTTGTGAAAACCAAAGAACAAAAATTAAGAACGCTATAAAAATCAGTAAAGGGAGGATATTAAAAAAAAGCTCTAATAACAGCGGCGTATCATTTTCTGAATCGGCAGGGTCATAGTCATCAACAAAATTTGGGTTTGAAAAACTAGTCTCTACGCCAGCGTTGACCAGGTAATCAGCCAAAGAAACATTTGGAGAAACAAATGCGAAATAAGCAGTACCGTTGCTTGTTGTAACGTCTGCTCGCCAACCATAATCAGTCATTATTGCAGTCTCAACTTTTCCGTCATCTATCAATGCTCTCAAAGTTGAGTACGAAATCTCAGTTGCCTCATCAGCTTTCGCAATCATAACCGGGAAAAATAAGAATATCGCGGCGCTAACTAGCAATTTCATCGACATTCTCTCCTCACGCCGCCAGATCCTTGAGCGCCGCTTTGATCAGCGCTTCGACGCCGGGCTCATCCATCGCTTCGGCCGCAAGCGCAACGGCGCGGCGCGCCTCCCCCCCGTCATAGCCGAGATTGGCGAGCGCCGAGACCGCGTCGGCGCGCGCCGTCAATGCAGGGTCATCAGCGGCGCCGGCAACCTTTTTGCGCGCGGCGATCGTGATCACTTCGCCAGTCTGCTCCGCCAGGGAGCCGACTTTCGATTGCAGCTCGGTCGCAATGCGCTGAGCCAGCCGCTTGCCGACGCCATGGGCGCGCGACAGGGCCGTTACGTCTTCAGCAGCCACCGCATCGTAAAGTTCCGACGGCGACAAAACCTGCAGAATGGCGAGCCCGTGCTTCGCGCCGACGCCTTGCACCGTTTGCAACAGGCGAAAGCACTGGCGCTCATGTTCGCTTTCGAAGCCATAGAGCCGGATCACATCTTCGCGGACGTAAGTTTCAATCGACAGCGTCGCCGCCTCACCCACGGCAAGCTTTTGTAAAAGGCGCGGCGCGGCATAGGCCTCATAGCCGACGCCCATCACATCGATCAGCACAGTATCAGCGCCCAGCGCCGCCACCGTTCCTTTCAGCCGTCCGATCATGACGCCGCCTCCAATGCTCTGAAATCCATATGATGCGCATGACAGATCGCAACCGCGAGCGCATCCGCCTCATCCGGCTTCGGCGCCGAACATTGCGGCAGCAATACCTTGATCATCGCCTGCACCTGGGGTTTATCCGCATGCCCTCGTCCAACCACGGACTTTTTCACCGAATTCGCGGCGTATTCCGCGACGGGCAGCCCGCCAAGCGCCGGCGCCAGCAGCGCAACGCCCCGCGCCTGACCCAGGACCAGCGCATCACGTGGGCTTGCGTTGACAAATGTCTCCTCCACCGCCGCCTCATGAGGCGCATGACATGCAATCAAGTCCTGAAGGGCGGAGAAAATCTCGGCCAGTTTTTGCGCGTGGACTTGCCCTCGCTTCGGGCGGATGACGCCGGACGCCACATAGGAAAGCCGCGACCCGGCGCAATCGATCACGCCCCAGCCGGTCGCGGCCGAGCCCGGATCGATACCGAACACTCGAATCAGTTTGGTCATGCCCGCAGCATGTCTTGCTTTGGGCCGGAACAAAAGGGGAAAATCGTTAATGGCGGGGCCGCTTTGTCCAGCAAAAATTGCCTAGCGGGCCTGAGCGAGCCCTGTTGGACTTGGGGCGGCGTCACGCGCTGCGGTCGCGCCCTCTATGAAAGCGATGGAAAAAGACGCGGCGACCAAGACGACCCCGCAAACGACGGCAACCCAGTTCGGTCTCATGACAACCTTCCCGGCCCCATTGGGACCAAGCAACGTGAACATGCCGCTTGTGCTGCAAGAGCCGTTCCAGAAAGGTTTATATCGGCGCTATTTCATGCGGTGGCGATTGCCGCCTCAAAAGCCTTAACGGCCGCCGCAGGGCCGCCAGGGTGAGACCAGACCGACGACGACACCGCGAGGAAGTTTGCGCCCGCCCGCACCAGCGGCCCGCAATTGGCGGGGGTGATGCCGCCAATGGCGACGCAAGGCACGGTCGTCACATCCGCCCACCAGTCAATCAGGTCCGGATCGGCCACGGTCGGGGCGGCTTTCGTTTCGGTCGGAAAAAAAGCGCCAAAGGCGACATAATCCGCCCCCGCCTCACCCGCGACGAGTCCCAGATGTTTCGAATTGTGACAGGTCACGCCAATCGTCGCGTCATCCCCAAGCATTGCGCGCGCCCGAGCATAAGACGCATCGGACTGACCGATATGAACGCCATCGGCGCCGGTTTTAACCGCCAGGTCGGGGCGGTCATTGATCAGGAACGCAGCGTCATGGGCGAGCGCAATCGGCGCCATCGCTTCCGCCGCCGTAAGGATATCACCGTCAGGCGCAGGTTCGCCGTCAGTTTTTTTCAGCCGCAATTGCAGACAGGCGACATCACCGGCGCCGAGCGCAGCTTTTAACGTCTCAACGAAACGGTCAAGATCATCGATCTGCGGCGGCGTGATGAGATAAAGTTGGCAATCCGTTTTCATATGGCCGCGTTTATAATCGACCTGCACGCAAACCAACAGGCGCACAGCGCCGGCGATCAGGCATGAGCTTGCTGTTCACGGATACGCTCGCGTTCCGACTGGGTCTGTCTGACTTTTGGTTTCAGGAGATTTTGTTTGATATCGTCAGGTACTGAATTGTAGATGGCGGGTTCGGCGATATTCAGTCTGCGGCGCACTTCGCCCAACTGTAGCGGCAACAACTCTTCGACGTCATATTCCAGCACCCAGGCGGCGTTTTGGCTGTTGCGCCGGGCCTCCGCCAGAGATTTCTGGATTTTCGCACGCGGCGCTTCCAGCTTCTGCGCTGCGAAACCGATCATGACGATGAGCTTGAACCCGGCGTTCCCGGTCTGTGCGCGTGTGTACACGAGGTTACAAAGCTCGCCCAGCGCGTCACGGCCATAGCCTGTCAGCACATGCCAGAGATCATGGCTGACATCGAGATGCAGGAAGAGACGGCGATAGTCTTCGAATTGGGTGTCGCCGCGAAAATCAATGCCTGCTTCTTCCGCCGCGTCGATCAAACCGTCAGGTGTCAGATTCTCACCTTCCATGAAGTCGAGATAGACGCGGCCCAGACTGCCCTCGGGCAACTGTCGTAGCCCCTCGCGGTCGCCAAGGATATTTTCAAGCTTGACGGGTTCAGCGAGAACGCGGCGCCCATAGTCAGCCGCGCTAAATCGTCTGAACAGCTTCTTGCCGGATAGCCCGGAAAGCGCCTGAACGATTTCAAAAACCTGCCGCGTGTCTTCCTTGTTCCTGACCAAACGGAAAACAGACGCTAATGCATGGAAAGGCCGAACCGGCGGCGATGGCGGCGTTGCAAAGCCGTTGATCCAATCGATCTGCTCCGGTGGGATTTCATCCACACTGGCCTGCCCCGCCTCATGCTTCATTCAAACCTCGCTGGATCACAAAACCCGATAGCGAAACACTATGTATGCATCAGGCTGCGTTTTCCAAGCCGTCCGACCACTCGCCCAGCGTCGCCAGCGAATTCATTTTCGCACGATGCGCAAACGCGGCTTGCGCGGCGGGAACATTCTCGGCTTTACCGGCCCACGCCTTTTGCGGCGCCGCCTGAAGCGCACGGCCGTAAGAGAACGACAGCGCCCATGGCATTTTAT
The DNA here is from genome assembly GCA_039819405.1 of Pseudomonadota bacterium. Lineage (GTDB taxonomy): Bacteria > Pseudomonadota > Alphaproteobacteria > Caulobacterales > Parvularculaceae > Hyphococcus. The sequence continues at coordinate 537,023 of JBCBSB010000004.1, forward strand.
CCGCATACTCTGCATTCATCGCGTTGAGATTCGCCGTTGCTTCTTCATCGGACTGGCCGCCCGACAGGAAAACAATGCCCGGCAACGCCGCCGGCACCGTTTCGCGGAAGCATTTGACCGTTTTTTCCGCAATCTCGGCGACACCCGCCTGGGTCGGGCACTTCTTGCCCGAAATCACCATATTCGGTTTCAGGATCGTTCCTTCAAGCGCGACGTCCTGCGCATAGAGTTCGTCAAACAGCGATTTCAGCGTGTATTCGGTTACGTCATAACAACGGTCGATATCGTGATCACCATCCATTAAAACTTCCGGCTCAACAATCGGCACGATGTTCGCTTCCTGACACAAGGCTGCGTATCGCGCCAATGCATGAACATTGGTCGCAATGCAGTACCCTGACGGAATCTCATTCCCGGCGATATCAATAACCGCACGCCATTTCGCAAAGCGCGCGCCGAGATCGTAATACTCCGCCAGACGCTCACGCAGACCATCAAGGCCTTCGGTGACTTTTTCACCCGGCGCGCCGGCAAGATCCTTCGCGCCTTTATCGACTTTAATGCCCGGAATGGAACCGGCCTCTTCGATCAGTTTAACAAGCGGCGTTCCGTCCGCCGCTTTCTGGCGAATGGTTTCGTCGAATAGGATCACGCCGGAGATGTGGTTTTCCATCGCCTCGCGGGTGCGAAACAGTGTTTCGCGATAATCGCGGCGATTGTCTTCCGTCGATTCCACATTGATCGCGTCAAAGCGTTTCTTGATAGTGCCGGATGATTCATCCGCCGCCAGAATACCCTTGCCGGGCGCAACCATCGCATTGGCGATTTTGTTGAGAGCTACGAGATCCATAAATCTACCCCTTAATAATTATTCGCCGCGTGCGGATGCTTCCAGCGCCGCCACGCCGGGCAGCGTTTTGCCTTCAAGCCATTCAAGGAATGCGCCGCCAGCGGTCGAGACATAGGTGAATTCTTTGGCGACCTGCGCGTGCTTCAACGCCGCAACGGTGTCACCACCGCCTGCGACAGCGACGAGGCCAGCCTCGTCGACCTGTTTGGCCGCGAAACGCGCCGCTTCCACGGTCGCCGTATCAAAAGGCCGGGTCTCAAACGCGCCGAGCGGGCCGTTCCAAACTAATGTTTTTGCGCTTTCAATTCTCTGGGCGATCAGGTCAACGGTTTCCGGCCCGAGATCGAGGATCATGTCATCGGCGCCGACGGCGTCTGCGCTGACGACTTCACGATCCGCATCTTCCTTGAATTCTTTCGCGACAACGACGTCGATCGGCAGAACCAAATCGCAGCCGCGAGCTTTAGCCTGCGCTATTATTTCCCGCGCAGTGTCTGCGAGATCAGGCTCGCTGAGGGATTGCCCGACGCTCTGTCCCTTCGCAAAAAGAAACGTATTCGCCATGGCGCCGCCGACAGCAAGAATATCAGCCTTGCCGACGAGATTAAGGAGAAGCTCAATCTTGGTGGACACTTTTGCGCCGCCGACAATCGCCATCAGCGGGCGGACGGGTTCGGAAAGCGCCGCTTTCAGATAATCAAGCTCGCGCTCCATGGCGCGCCCCGCCGCAGACGGCAGTATCCGCGCAACGCCTTCGGTTGAGGCGTGGGCGCGGTGCGCCGCCGAGAATGCGTCATTGACATAAATGTCAGCATTTTCCGCAAGCGCTTTTGCAAATTCCGGATCGTTCGCTTCTTCGCCGGGATGAAACCGCGTATTCTCAAGCAGGGCGACATCGCCATCAAGCATGGTCTTCACAAGCTTTCGAACAGGATCGCCAACGCAGTCCTCAGCAAACTCAACCGGACCGCCAAGCTTGTCACCCAGCACCTTCGCCACAGGCGTCAGCGTAAATTCCGGATCAACCTTACCTTTTGGGCGCCCGAAATGCGACGCCAGCAATACCTTTGCGCCTTTCTTCGACAGATCGTGTATCGTCGGCAAGGCGCGATCAATGCGCGTGGCGTCGGTAACTTCACCATCCCTCATCGGCACGTTGAAATCAACGCGCACCAGAACGCGTTTGCCGGCGACATCAAGATCATCAAGTGTTCGATAGCCCGTCACTGCGACCGTCCTAAATATGCTTCGCCAGTTCGAGCGCCGTATCGGTCATGCGGGTCGAGAAGCCCCATTCATTGTCATACCATGAAAGCACGCGCACCAGTTTTCCTTCCAGAATTTGCGTCTGGTTCAGCGCAAAGGTTGACGAATGCGGATCATGATTGAAATCGGATGAGACCAGCGGCTTGTCCGTGCAACCGAGAACACCCTTTAGCGGCCCTTTGCTGGCCGCCTCGATCACGGCGTTGTTTATTTCTTCAACGCTCGTATCCTTTTGTGGTGTAAACACAAGGTCAACCACGGAAACGTTCGCCGTCGGCACCCGGATCGACGAGCCGTCAAGTTTTCCATTAAGATCCGGCAACACGAGGCCCACCGCTTTCGCAGCCCCGGTTGATGTCGGGATCATATTAGTCGCGGCGCCGCGCGCGCGATAAAGATCCTTATGCAGCGTATCCAGCGTCGGCTGATCACCGGTATAAGAGTGAATTGTCGTCATATAGCCGCGTTCAATGCCAACCGCATCGTGCAGCACCTTCGCGACCGGGGCGAGGCAATTTGTGGTGCAGGAGGCGTTTGAAACAACCGTATCTTCCGCCGTCAGGCTGTCATGGTTGACGCCAAAGACGATCGTCTTATCGGCGCCCGACGCCGGGGCGGAGACCAGAACACGCTTTGCGCCCGCATCCAGATGCATCGCCGCCTTGTCGCGCGCTGCAAAAATTCCGGTGCACTCGTAAACAATGTCCACACCCAGATCGCCCCACGGCAATTTCGACGGGTCGCGCTCGGCAAAGACCTTGATCGGTCCGGCGCCCACATCAATGGTGTCGCTTGTCGACTTCACTTCATTCGGGAAACGGCCATGCACTGAATCGTACTGTACGAGATGCGCGTTGGTTTCCACCGGCCCGAGATCGTTGATCGCAACGACCTCAACCCCTTCGCGGCCCGTTTCCATGATTGAGCGAAGCGCGAGGCGCCCGATCCTTCCAAATCCGTTAATGGCAATTTTCAACGCCATGTCTTCCTCCTAACCAATCAATCGTTTCACTTCACTGGCGACCGCCGCTGGCGTCACGCCAAAATTCTCAAACAAATCGCTTGCCGGCGCGGACGCGCCAAACCCTGTCATGCCGACAAAGCCGTCTTTCAACCGCAGGAATTGATCCCAGCCCTGACGAATGCCAGCCTCCACGCCGACCCGCGGGCGGTCGCCGAGAACCTCAAGACGATAGGCTTCCGGCTGCATAGCGAAGAGTTCAAATGACGGCGCGGAAACGACGCGCGCCTTGACGCCCTCATCCGCAAGCCTGGCGCGCGCCGCCATCGCCAGGCTGACCTCTGACCCGGAAGCGATAATCGTTGCGCCGTAATCATCGCCGCCAGCGAGAACATACGCCCCGCGCGCGCAGAGACTTTCATCTTCATGCGTTACGCGCATAGGCTCAAGCCTCTGCCGCGTCAGCGCAATAACGGAAGGCGTCGCGATGTTGGTGAGCGCCAGCTCCCAGCATTCCGCAGTCTCTACGGCGTCACAGGGCCGGTAAACATTGAGATTAGGGATCGCGCGCAGCGCCGCCACATGCTCCACCGGCTGATGGGTCGGCCCATCCTCGCCAAGACCGATCGAGTCATGCGTCATCACGTAAACAACGCGAAGCCCCATCAAGGCCGCAAGGCGAATGGATGGCCGGCAATAATCCGTAAACACCAGAAACGTGCCGCCATAAGGCACGACGCCGCCATGAAGGGCCATGCCGTTCATGGCCGCCGCCATGCCATGCTCGCGGATGCCGTAATAAACATAACGCCCGGCGTAATCTTCCGACGTCAGCGGACTTAGTTGTTTTGTTTTCGTATTGTTGGATCCGGTGAGGTCGGCGGAGCCGCCAATCGTTTCATCTATGACGTCATTTACAACGCCAAGCGCCATCTCCGACGCTTTGCGGGTCGCAACCTTTTGCGGATCATCGGACAGCGATTTTTTGTAATCGCGCATCGCCGGCGCGAGCGCGCCCGCATAATCGCCGGAAAGCGCCGTGCGGAAGGCCTCGCATTGCGGATCCGCCTTAAGCCGCGCCTCCCAGGCGCCATAAGCGGCGCCGCCACGGCTTCCGGCGTCGCGCCAGGCGGATAAAATATCCGACGGCACCTCAAAAGGCGCATGTGGCCAGTGCAGCGCTTCACGCGCGCCGGCGACTTCGTCCGCGCCCAATGGAGCCCCATGGGTCGCCGCCGTGCCCGCCTTGGTCGGCGCGCCAAGGCCGATAATCGTCTTGCAGGCGATCAATGTCGGGCGATCAGACTTTTGCGCTGTTGCAATCGCCGATGCGATGGCCGCCGGATCATGACCGTCGACACGCGCCGTCGCCCAGCCGGACGCGGCAAACCGGTCCAGCTGGTTTGTGGAATCCGATAAGGAAAGCGGTCCGTCAATGGAGATATTGTTGTCATCCCAGAGAACAATCAGCTTACGGAGTTTTAAATGTCCGGCAAGCGAAAGCGACTCCTGACTGATCCCCTCCATAAGGCAGCCGTCACCGGCGATGACATAGGTGAAATGATCAACCAGGTCGTCGCCGAACCGTGCGTTCAAATGCGCTTCGGCGAGCGCCATGCCGACCGCATTGCCAAGGCCCTGGCCCAACGGACCGGTTGTCGTTTCCACCGCCGGGGCGTGGCCGTATTCAGGATGGCCCGCGGTTTTAGCGCCAAGCTGGCGGAAGTTTTTCAACTCCTCAATCGTCATGCCTTCATAACCAAGGAGATAGGCCAGCGAATAAATCAGCATCGAGCCATGTCCAGCGGACAGGACAAATCGGTCGCGGTCGGGCCAGTCGGGATTGGCGGCGTCGAATTTCAGAAACTGTGTAAACAAGACGGTCGCCACATCGGCCATGCCCATAGGCATGCCCGGATGGCCGGATTTCGCCTTTTCGACGGCATCCATGGAAAGCGCGCGGATGGCGTTCGCCATCTGTGGAAAATCAGCGGCGGCCGGCGCGCTTTCTGACATTAATAAACCTCAATCCGCAAAAGCAAAAAACACGGGAAAATCAATGCGCGCTACATGCATCCCAGCGATGCCAGGGTCAAGGGCGGCGAAACAACGCCAATACGCATAACCCAGCGTGCTGGACAGAATCACCCAGCGCCTTCACATTGGCCTGAAAGTACATGAAAGAGCATTGAGCCATGACTGTTCTGGAAAAAGCCGTTCTCGATCTCGCCGACGCCCTCGAAAACCTGGAAACAAAGCTTGAGGGCCGCCTCGACGATCAATCCGCCGATGGGGAAGCGATTGAGGCGGCTCGCGGACAGGCCCGCGCCGCCCGCAATCACGCAGCGACGGTCAGCCGAGAGCTTTCCGGCGCGATCGGCGATCTGAAATCTCTGCTCGATGACGATGACACTGTTTCGAAAGGCTGAAACCGATGGCGCAAGTCGAAATCCGCGTAAATGGCCGCGATTATAAGGTGACCTGTGACGACGGGCAGGAGCAGCGGCTGCAACAGCTCGCCGCCCATTTTGATCGCCATGTAACGCAACTCTCCGACGAATTGGGCCAGATTGGCGATTCGCGCCTGATGCTCTTGTCCGCGCTGACCGTATGCGACGAGCTTTTCGAAGCCCGCGAGCGGGCGAGCGACCTTGAAGGCGCGGCCGACGCGCTGGAGCCCGGCACGATCGGCGCTGCAAGCCGCGCGATTGAAGCGGCGACAGCGCGGGTCAACGAGATCGTTGCGCGCGTGGATGATCGCTGATCACGGCAGCGCGGGTAAGGCTTGCGCCCGCTCATCATCGAGATAACGCACCGATGTCGGCTTGATTGAGCCTTCATCGAAATCAAACAGCAGCGGATTGCCTGTCGGGATTTCGAGATTGACGATGTCGTCATCCGCTACGTTGAGCAGCAACTTCACCAATGCGCGCAACGAATTGCCGTGGGCGGAAATGACCAGCGACTCGCCGGCTTTCAGGCGCGGCTCAATCTCCTTACGGAAATACGGCTCAACCCTGTCTAACGTCAGTTTCAGCGATTCCGAATCCGGCACATCGACGCCAAGCGCCCTGTAGCGCGGATCGTCCGCCATATTGTGCTCGCTGTCCGCATCCATGGGCGGCGGCGGCGTGTCATAGCTGCGGCGCCAGATTTTCACCTGATCGGCCCCGTGCTTCTCAGCGGTTTCGGCTTTGTTGAGCCCGGTCAGGCCGCCATAATGACGTTCGTTCAATTGCCACGCGCGCGTCACCGGCAGCCACATGCGGTCCATCTCATCAAGCACGATCCACAGCGTTCTGATTGCGCGCTTCTGGACGGAAGTATAACAGGCCGCAAATTCAGACCCGGTCGCTGTCAGCAAAGTCCCAGCCTTTTTCGCCTCTGCTCGGCCCTGATCGGTGAGATCGACATCGACCCAGCCGGTGAACCTGTTTTCGAGGTTCCATTGACTTTGCCCATGACGGATGAGTGCAAGGCGCGTCATCGCTTATCTCCTGAATGTTACACTTTGCGCCCTCATAAGCGGTCGAACGTCAGTTGGCTAGGCGGCGAAAATCGCTAGATTGCCAAAAAACCGCCGAAAGGAATTCATCATGTCGAAAGCCGCAAAGATCGCCCTGGCGCTTCATGGCGGCGCCGGCGCGCGCGCCGGCCGCGACTATTCCAAAGCCGAAGCGCATTTGCTGGAACTGACAACGCGCGGAAAAGCCATGCTGGAAGACGGCGCCCCGGCGCTCGACATTGTGGAGCACCTTGTCGAGGAGATGGAGGTCTCAGGGCTTTACATCGCCGGCAAGGGCGCGCCGCCGAACAAAGCCGGTTACGCGGAGCTTGATGCGTCGATCATGGCTAGCGGTCCGACGGAAATATCGGACGGCGACTTTGTGCGCAAAGCCGGTTCAATCGCCGCCGTCCGGCATTTGAAAAGCCCAGTCAAAGCGGCCCGCGCGGTTATGGATGAAACGCCCCATGTGATGCTGGCCGGGCGCGGCGCCGAAAATTTCTGCCGTGAACATGGCTTTGAATTCATTCAGGACCCTGAAAATTATTACGTTGTCCCTGTCGGCGTCATGCCTGAGGAAATGACGCAAGCCGAGTTGGGGCACGGCACCGTCGGCGCGGTTGCGCTTGACGCCGCCGGGCGTCTCGCCGCCGCCACCTCAACCGGCGGCGTCTTCGGAAAATTTGAGGGCCGGGTCGGCGACACGCCGCTGATCGGATCGGGAAGCTGGGCCGATGAACAGGTCGCTGCGTCCTGCACCGGCCTTGGCGAATATTTCATCCTCGCTGGCGGCGCTCAGGATGTTGCGAGCCGCGTGCGCTATCAGGGCGCCGATCTTCACCAGGCGACAGCGCATCTGATCAAGGATGTGGCGCGCCTTGGCGGCGATGGCGGCGTCATCGCCGTCTCCAGGGACGGCGATGTCGCTTTTGCCTGGAACTCAGACGGCATGAAACGCGCCGGTTTCGGCCCAAGCCAGGATTTATTCGCCGCCACGTTCTAGATCGCGGATTTGTTCTGAAGGCGCGCGACCTGCAGCTCGACGCGTTTCACCTCGCGGATCACACGATTGGATTCCATGCGCATCCAGAACCAGACTTTCATAAAAGCCACCATGGTCATCAGAAACCAGGCGACAGCGGCCCATCGAGTAGATTCCAGTGCAACAGGCGCAGTAAAAAAACGCCATCCGGCATAAACAGCGCCGGCAAAAAGCACGATGCTCGCAATCATTGCGATACCGGCAATCCAACCCTGACGTCCTTGAAATACAGAAAGGCTTTGCGCAATCAGTCCCTGTTCACCGAACTGATCCAGAAGATCACGATCTTCCGCATCCAGCGCTTCCTGAATTCTATTATCAATGTCATTCATCCGACGCTCCTCCTTCCAGCGACGCCCGTAACTTGCGCCGCGCATGCATAAGGCGGGTCTTGACGGTGCCCGCGGGAACCCCAAGCGCTGCGGCGATTTCCGCAACACTAAAGTCTTCTCGATAAAAAAGCGCGATGGCCGCCCGTTGATCGGCAGACAACGCCGCCATGGCTTTTCGCAGTGGCGCACCATCCGCATGCGCCTCGACGCCGACGGCGCTCTCCGCTTCAGCTTTCGGTTCAGCCGCGTATGCCGTATTCAGTCGGCGACTGCGTTGCGCCCGGCGGATTGCGTCCGCCGCGCGCCGGGTCACGATCCGATAAGCCCATGCAGGAAACATGGCGGCGTCATTGAGACGCCCCAACCCCCTGGCGATATCGCCCCACCCTTCCTGTGCAACATCACGGGCAAGTTCTTTATCGCCGGTCAGCCTGCAGGCATGAGCGTAGAGCTTTCCATGCCAGCGCTCCGCAAGACGGTCAAAAGCGGCGCGGTCGCCGCTGCGCGCAGACGCCGCCAGATATTCATCCAGAACCCGCTCTTTGTTCCGACGCATGCCCCGCGCCCTTTCGGATCAGCTTCGCTATGACCAGTAAGTCGCGCCAGGTCGCCAACCGGTTCAATGGAAAAATATTCTTATTTGTCAGGGATTTACGCCAAAAAGCTTTATTCAGCGGCCTCAGCGCGGTTGCCGCTTGCCGCCGCGGTGTTTTCAACGCGGGAATAGACGTCATCGACGATATAAATCGGGCGCCTTTTAACCTCAGTAAAAAGTCGTGAGATATATTCACCGAGAACGCCCACCGATATAATCTGTATACTTCCGAAAAACAGAATGAAAACGAGCAGCGATGCATAACCAGGCACGTCGCTGCCAGTGATCAGGGTGCGCAAAATAATCGCTGTGGCGTAGAGAAATGAAAGGAACGCGACAATGCCGCCGAGATAGCTCCACATGCGCAAAGGCACCGTAGAGAAACTGACAAATCCGTCCAGGGCGAAATTCCACAAGCGCCAGAAATTGAACTTGCTTTCCCCCGCTGCGCGTTCGGGCCGCGCATAAGGAACGCCAATCGACTTGAATCCAACCCAGGCGAACAGCCCCTTCATGAATCGCGAGCGTTCCGGCAGGGATTTGATGGTCTCGACAACACGACGATCCATCAGCCGATAGTCGCCGGTATTTTCCGGAATCTTCACGCCCGATATTTTGTTGAACAGCCGGTAGAATCCTTCGGCTGTAAATCGTTTTGCATAGGCGTCGCTGGTTCGGTCAACACGCGATCCATAAACCACGTCAAAACCATCGCGCCATTTCGTAATGAACGCCTCAATCAGCTCCGGAGGGTCCTGAAGATCGACATCCATGACGATGACGGCATCGCCACGCGAGTAATCCAGCCCCGCCGTCAACGCAGCCTCTTTGCCAAAGTTGCGCGAAAACGCGACAACTCGAATCTCAGGGTGACTGTCAGCCAACGCCAGCAGCTTTTCACCGGTTCCGTCGGTGCTGCCATCATCAACGAAAACCAGTTCACAAGCATAATCGCCACCAGCAACTGTCTGTTTGATGGTGTCAACAAACAGCGCAACGCTTTCCGCTTCATTGTAGCAGGGCGCGACAATAGAAATCAGCGGATGCGCCGGGCGCGCCGGCGGCAGGATGGCGGCGCTTTCAATATCGCGGGCGACGGTGGTCACGTCTTACGTCCTCGCCGTTTAAAACTCATGCGAATTTTCGCGGCGAAGCGTTAACAATTAAGAAACGGTTGACTCTAATACCAGGGACCCGGCGTCAGGCGTTCATCGACGCCTGAAACGCCTGATTACACCAGAAACCCGACAATTTCCTTGACCTCACGAACAATCGGATCGGCAATCGCCGACGCCTTCTCAGCACCCTGTGACAACACGCCGGACAAGAATCCCGGATCACCCTCAAGCTTGCGCAACTCGGCGCCAATTGGCGCGATTTTTTCAACGACAAGATCCGCCAGCGCAGGTTTGAAAACGCCAAAGCCCTGCCCGCCATATTCAGCAAGAACCGCCTCGTCGGACTTGCCCGCAAGCGCGCCATAAATGCCGACAAGATTGCGCGCCTCCGGCCGGTCTTCCAGCCCTTCAACTTCGGATGGCAGGGGTTCGGGGTCCGTCTTGGCCTTCTTGATTTTCTTCGCGATGAGATCGGTTTCATCGGTCAGATAGATACAGGCGTTTTCCGACGGGTCCGACTTTGACATTTTCGCCTTGCCGTCGCGCAGGGACATGACCCTCGCCCCCGGCCCCTTGATCAGCGGTTCCGGCAACGGGAAGAAATCAGGCGTGTTGAAATCGTGATTAAACTTGCCCGCAATATCCCGGGAAAGCTCCAGATGCTGTTTCTGGTCCTCGCCCACAGGTACATGGGTCGCTTTGTATACGAGAATATCCGCCGCCTGCAGCACCGGATACGTGTACAGCCCCACGGAAGCCCGCTGTTTGTCCTTGCCAACCTTATCCTTGAACTGTGTCATTCGATCGAGCCAACCGAGGCGCGCAACGCAGTTGAAAATCCACGTGAGTTCCGCATGGGCGTGCACGCCCGATTGATGGAAAATCACCGCTTTTTTAGGATCAACGCCTGCGGCGATATAAGCCGCCGCAATGTGAAATGTCTGCTCGCGCAGCTTTACCGGATCCTGCCAGACCGTGATCGCATGCATATCGACGACGCAAAAATTGCAGTCATATTGATGCTGAAGTTCAACGAACTTTCGGATCGCCCCGAGATAATTGCCGAGGTGCATGTCGCCTGACGGTTGAATGCCTGACAACACCCGCATAGGGCCCTGATATCCACTCATGACTCTGGTCTTTCTGTTCTGCGCCGGGCCTGACTGGCCGATTTAGGCCTTGCCCGCGATGGCTTTGTAGTCAGAAGCCTTCGCGGCGCCAAGCAGGAATGCAAGCAGGCCGTAAGCAGCAGCCCCCGCCCCTGAGATCATGACGATGGCGATCCAGTCCCGGCCCCAGAATATCGTCGCAATTTCATCCGTGTACGGCAGCGAGAAATGCAGCAAGATGGCGAGCCCGCCGGTCGCGGCAATTATGCGGATAAGCCGCTCGGCGAGCCTACCGCCTGGCTGAAACTGCCGGCGGCGGTAGAGTTTCTGCGCCAGCAAACCGACCTGCACCCAGGCGGCGACCGCCGTTGCTATCGGAACACTGATAAATCCAAATTCTGGAAACAGCGCCAGCGCCAGGACCGTATTCAACCCGATGGCAACCAGCGCGTAGTTCATCGGCGTCTTCGTATCTTCCCGGGCGAAAAAGGCCGGCGAGAAAATCTTGTGCCAGACAAAGGCCGGCAGCCCTAACCCAAAGATGGCAAGCGCCGCCCCAGTCATCGCCACATCATGCTCGGTGAACTTTGACTCGCGGGCCCCGAAAAATGACAGCGCATCGGAGGCAACGCCCCGGAACAGCGCATCGCAAATCGGCGCGCCCATAATCACGAATGCGATGGCTGCCGGAAAACAAAGCAGCGCGGAAAGCTCCAGCGAGCGATTGATGGCCCGCGCGGCGCCGACTTCGTCGCCTTCCTTCACCCGGCGCGATAACATCGGCAATAAGACGATGCCCAATGCAATGCCGATAATCGCCAACGGCAACTGATAGAGCTGATCGGCATTCATCAGCCACGAAACAGCGCCCGGTTCACGGCTGGCGATGTTGGTGCCGATGATAAGATTGATCTGCACCGCTCCGGCGCTGATGAAACCGGGCGCGCCAAGCGCAAACAGGCGTTTGACGTCCGGCGTCAGTTTCGGCAGCCGCAGCCGCAACAGATAACCTTGTCTGGCGGCGCCGATAACCAGCATCGCAAGCTGCACAAGACCGCCGGCAAACACCGCCCACGCAGCAGCCTGTCCGGTAATCTCAGTCTCGGCATTCGCATAAAGCAGGATCGCCGCAATGAGACAGACATTCAGCGCCAGCGGCGCTGAGGCGGCGGCCGCGAACCGGCCCAATGAATTCAAAATGCCGCTCATCAATCCGACCAGGGACATCATAATCAGATAGGGAAACATGATCCGTGTATAGAGCGTTGCAAGATCGAACTTCGCCGGATCGTCTTCAAAACCGGAGGCCAGCAAATAGACAAATAAAGGCGCCGCGATTTCAACGAGCGCCGTCAGCAGCGTGAGAATAAAAACGAGCGAGGCCAGCACTTCTTCGGCAAACCGCCTGGCCGCCGCATGTCCATCACTGACCTGCTTTCCCTGAAACAGGGGAATAAACGCAGCGTGAAAAGCGCCCTCGGCAAACAGGCGGCGAAACATGTTCGGCAGGCGAAAAGCCGCCCAGAACGCATCCGCAACCGGGTTGCCGCCGGCGCCGATGACACCGGCAATCAGGATCTGGCGCGCAAAACCGAGGACGCGGCTGACCATCGTCATGCCGCTGACCGTCGCGAGAGATTTGAACAGATTGCCGCTCATCAACGTCCGTATAATCTTGAATTACGGCGAAAAGCGTTAATGGGGTTCACGCTTGTGAACCAGCAGAAAGAACCTCTAACAGCTTTTTCTCGATTCGGCGCAAGGTCTTGAGATCAGTGATTTTTCGGCGCTGACGGTCGCACAGATAAAACGCATCGACGGCCCGCTCGCCATAAGTGGCGACATGTGCCGAAGCAATTGTGACATCAAGATCAGACAGCGCTTTCGATAGTTCATAAAGAAGACCCGGCCGGTCGAGCCCCTCCGCCTCGACTACGCTGGCGTCTTCAGACGCCTCAAGCTCAATACGAACGGCCGGGTCAACGGAGAATATATTTCGGCGGTCACCGAAAAGGCGGCTGGGTTGCGGCGCTTTTACCGGCGTTTCGCGCGCCGCCGATATGAGCACGCTATGCAGACGCCGGGCTTGTTCCTGATCATCCAGCGGCGCGCCGTCCGATGACTGCACCGCGAAGATATCCAGCGCCTTGCCGTCCTGCGTTGTCAGCGCCTGCACCGACCGCACGCTCATGCCGGTGGCGGCGACCGCGCCCGCCAGATCGGCGAGAAGGCCGGTTCGGTCATCGGCATAGACAATCGCTTCCAGATCGCCGTCGCGGGGCGTCACGGTCACCGCCGCATCCGCACGGTCGTTTTCCGCCGCGCGCGCCAGATAGGCGAACCGCACCAGAATATCGGGATCAACGCATCGCAGCATGTGCTCGGTCAGGCGAGACAGAAAACTTTCCTTGTCTTCGTCCGACCAGTCTCCAAGACGCGATTTCGTCGTTGAACGCGCCAATGTGGCGCGCTCCGACAACCGTTGATCCAACGCATCCTCGCCGTCATCGAACCAGGCAAGCGTCGCCTCATAGAGCTCGGTGATCTGCCGGCGGGTCACCTCATCCCAGGAGTGGTCGCTGACAATGCGCAAATGACACACGCTGAGCACCAGAATGAGATCAAGCCGTTGGCGGTTTTCCACTTCTCTGGCGAAAGTCGAAATCGCATGCGCTTCGGTCAGGTTGCGCCGCTCCGCTGTCCGGACAAGAAGCAGGTGACGCGCCGCCGCCCACCCGGCGAGCCTCGCGTCTTCGTCATCAAGTCCCAGTCTTTTCGAAACGCGCGTAATCAGTTTCTCGCAGTCAGGGACGGACTTTTTCTTTACCGTCCAGACAGATTCGTGCAGCAGCATGGCGATAAAAAAGACCAGCGGCTGTTTTGCGTCAGCCATGATTTTTGACGCAACCGGATGATCGTCTTTCAGTTCGCCATTACGGATTCTCGCCAGCATGCCAACGCAGCGCAACACATGCTCATCGAGGGTAAACCGCCGGTAGAGACCGTAATCGATACGCCCGACAATCGAGCCATAAGCGGGAATGTATTTGCTAAGCAGGCCCGTCTCAGTCATCACGCGCAACACACGCACAGGATCGACCGTATTGGCCAGAATTCCTGCAAACAGGCTTGCAATGACCGGGTCCTTGCGCACCGCCGATGTAACGCTGGGCGCCTGTTCGGAAACAATCGCCAGCGCATCGGGGTGGAAATCAATCTGCGGTTTCTTTGAAAAAGCGCGGAACAACCGGAACATATCCCGCGGCTGCCGCCGCACTTTAGCGGCGCTTTCAAAATCAAGGCGGCCATTCCGGATACGAAGATTGGGTTTGCCCGGCGCTTCATCCTTTTGCATATATTTAGGCAGCAATTTCGGCAGATGCGGCAACCGTTTGGTGCGCTCCTCTTCCAGCCGGGCGCACAAAATTCGCGTCAGGCGCCCGATCTCCACAGTATTGAGGAAATAGTGCTTCATCAGCCGTTCGGCGGCTGTCATGTCCGATCGATCAGCATAGCCGAGGCGCTCAGCGATCTCGGGCTGTGCGTCAAAAGTCAGTTTTTCGTCCGCCCTGCCGCGCAAGTCGTGAAGATGCGCCCGAACGGACCACAAAAACCGCTCCGCCTTGACCAGCGCCCGCCGCTCCAGCGGGTCCATGATTTTATCGACGACCGCATTGGCGCCAATCTCCCCGCCGAATACGTATTTATAAAGCCAGCGCAGCATCTGCAGGTCGCGTAAGCCGCCCTTTCCTTCCTTGATATCCGGCTCCACGAGGTAGCGCGTCTCGCCGGCCCTGATCTGACGCTCTTCCTGCTCTTTCAACTTGGCGGCTACAAACTCGCTTGCCGTCCGTTTACGAAGCTTGTCGAAATGGCCTTGAAATTCCTCAAATAACGGCTTTGCCCCACACAAGAAACGCATATCCAGATAAGCAGTGCGCGCAACCATATCCTCCTTAGCAAAACCGACCGCACTTTTGGGCGTATGAACGCCATGGCCGATTTTCATACCGCTATCCCATAAAGGATAAAGCAAAAAATCAATCAGTGGGCGGATCGCTTGTTCATCGTCCAATGAATAAAGAAACAACAAGTCAATGTCCGAAAACGGGGCCAGCATGCCCCGCCCGTAGCCCCCGACCGCACAGACCGCCACATTGCCGCCCTGACCGCTCGTGACAGGCGCCATCGCAAAAAGCGTCGTGACCAGATCGTCAACAGATTTGGCGAGGTGACGGGCGAGCCGGTCGCCCCTCATCGCATTCGCGAAGGCGTCCTTACGGATTTTGGGAAGGCGTTCACGCAGGAGCTTGCCGACAGCGCCATGACTTTGCCCCGCCTTCTCAGCGGCGACAGCTGCTTTCAATTCACGCCGAAACGCGGCGGCTTCAGGCGTGATCCTGCTGGCTTTAGAAGTTGTGCGAATCGTCACGCGGGACCGGCCCCTTAGCGCCGCCAATCTGATAAGCTGGTATTGTCGCGTGCAGCGGCGCTCAATTCAACCGCGCTAGGGCGCCAAACGACCCAGCATAACCGCCGCCGCCGCCTCGCCGCGCTCAGCCGCCTCGGCGCACCATGTCTTAGCTGCCCGCATGTCAGCGGAAGCGCCCATGCCCGCGTGCATCATGCACAACTTGTACGCCGCTTCGCCGGATTTCGGAAACTCGGCGGCGGGCGCAGCGGCGGCGACTTTCAGCCAGCGCATCGCCTCCTCGTTCGAAGGAACGACGCCATCGCCATATTCGTACCGTTTCGCCAGACGCCAGGCGAGAACCGGATCGCCCATGGATGCGCGATGGGTTTCAACCTCGATAATGTCATCAAGCGAGGGGGAAAAAGCCAACCCCTCCTGGCGCAGCTCTTCCAGCTTGATCAACGCGGCGTAATCACCCTGCTTCGCCGCGTCGCTCAATAATCCGACGGCGCGATCAGGATCGAACGCGTCTTTCGCATCATGATCCAGCAGAATATAGGCGACATAGCGTTTGGCGCGGAGATCGCCAGCCATCGCAATCGGGGTCAGTAACTCTTGCGCCTGATGAAAATCGCCGGATTTGTAAGCGGCAATGCCGTTACGCACGCTGTTCGACTGGCTGTCCCCGGCGAAGGCCGGACCAGCTAATCCCAGTGCAATGGCGGCAAGGATGAGTTTCAGCAAGACTTAATTCCCGTTGATCCGCCCGCTGGGCGCGCAGTCCTTATGCCGACTTTGAAATGGATTTCAAGCGATAAAGCGTATCCAGCGCTTCACGGGGGCTGAGGCTGTCCGGGTTAACCTCGTTCAGCGCTTCTTGCAGCTGATTCGGCGCGTCCTCGGCGCCCGGCGAAGGCTTTGGCGGCGGGGCGGCGGCGGCAAAGAGGGGCAACTCCTCAACCGCGCCGCCGGTCTGGCGCTGCTCCTCCAGGAGGGCGAGAATGGCCTCCGCCCGCTCGATCACCGGCTGCGGCAGTCCGGCAAGGCGCGCCACCGCAACCCCGTAGGAGCGATCTGCGGGCCCCGTCCCGACCTCATGAAGGAAAACAACGTCGCCTTTCCACTCGCGCACTTTCATCGACATGTTGACGAGCCGCCCGAGACGTTCCGAGAGCGCTGTCAGCTCATGGTAATGGGTCGCGAAGAGCCCCCGGCACCGGCTGGCGTCATGCAGATGTTCAATCGCCGCCCAGGCAATCGACAGCCCGTCAAAGGTGGACGTGCCGCGCCCGATTTCATCAAGGATGACCAGCGAACGCTCGGTCGCCTGATGCAGGATCGCCGCGGTCTCCACCATCTCCACCATGAAAGTAGAGCGGCCGCGAGCGAGTTCGTCGGCGGCGCCGACGCGGGAGAACACGCGATCGACAATGCCGATATGGGCCGACACCGCGGGTGCGAAGGAACCTGCCTGCGCCAGAATCGCGATCAATGCGTTTTGCCTGAGAAAGGTCGACTTGCCCGCCATATTCGGCCCAGTGATGAGCCAGAGCTGTGCTGCTCCATCATCGCTCAGCGAGCAGTCATT
This sequence comes from Pseudomonadota bacterium, assembly GCA_039819405.1. Lineage (GTDB taxonomy): Bacteria > Pseudomonadota > Alphaproteobacteria > Caulobacterales > Parvularculaceae > Hyphococcus. Next base: position 553,803 of record JBCBSB010000004.1, read on the forward strand.
GGCGACAAAGGCGGGATCGCCAGCCGTTCGAAGCGCCCGCTCTACAACCGGGTGACGCCCGCCGACTATGTCGAAACCAGTGCTCTCATCCACTACCGGGCGTACGTAGTTTTCTTCCAAAGCAAGTTCGGCGAGCCCCGCATAAACGTCGATCTCCGCCAGCGCGGCGCCCGCAGCCGATACTGCGCCCCGGCGGGCCAATACTGCGGTCACTATCTCTTCGAACAGCTCAAGCTCGCGGGCGAGCGCCTCATCTCTGGCGCGCGAGATTTTTGCATCAAGATCGGCAAGCTCGCCGGTTGTGAAACGCACTGCGCTGGCCAGTGTCTGGCGATGAATAAAGGTGCCGCTGGAAGGCGGCGCCATCAATTTATCGCCGTGCGATGGCGGCGTTTCAACAAAATAGCCAAGGACGTTATTGTGCTTGATCTTCAGCGCCTTAACGCCGGTGAGATCGCGATACTGCGCCTCTAGACCGGCGATGACGCGCCGCGACTCATCACGCAGCGTACGGACGGAATCAAGTCCGGGGTCATAGCCTTTGGCGATAAACCCGCCATCCCGGGCGAGAAAAGGCGGGTCTGCACTCAACGCCTCTTTCAGCATCGTGATCAGCGCTGAAAAACCTTCGCCATCCTGATCTTCCAGTGCTGCAATCGTTTCGGAAAGAGATGCCGGCGCTTTATCCAGATGTTTTGCGTCTGAAATTTCGCCCGCCATTTTGCGCGCATTGACCAGCGCATCCCTGATTGCCGTCAGATCGCGCGGCCCGCCGCGATCGAGCGACAGACGCGAAATGGAACGCACAACATCAGGCGTCTGTTTCAGCACCTCGCGCGCGACGCCGCGCAAGTCATCGGAATGACGAAAAAAATCAACCGCATCATATCGGGCGTTGATCGACTTGGGGTCCGTTAACGGCGCCGCCAGCCTCGCCGCCAGGAGCCGCGCCCCAGCGCCGGTGACGGTCTTGTCGATCGCCCAGAGGAGCGATCCCTTGCGCCCGCCGCCCTGAACCTGAGTCAATTCCAGCGAGGCCCGTGTCGCAGCGTCAATCGCCATGGCTGAAGACGCCGATACGCGGCGCGGCGCATGCAACGCCGGCATCCTGCCAGCCTGGGTTAACTCAACATAGGAGAGGAGCGCGCCAAGCGCGGCGCATTCCGCACGGGAAAAATCGCCAAACCCGTCCAGCGACGCAACCTTGAACGCCTCCATAACGCGCCGTTGGCCGCTCGCGGAATCGAATTGCTGCGACGGCCAGAGGGTCAGCGCGCCCGCCTCCGAAAATGCGTCAATCGCCGCAGACCAGCCTGGCGTATCGATACCATCCGGAGCGATCAGTTCTTTGGGCGAGATCACCGCCAGATCCGAAGCGATGGCGGTCTCATTCGTGTCGCGTACGGATAGCTCGCCGGTCGACACGTCGATCCATGCGATTGCAGCTTCTTCGCCGCCACGCAAAACGCTAAGCGCGCTCAGAAAATTATTCGACCGTGAGTCGAGCAACGCATCTTCGATAATCGTGCCGGGTGTGATGGTGCGAACAATCTCCCGCCGAACAACCGATTTGGCGCCGCGTTTTTTCGCTTCCGCCGGATTTTCCATCTGCTCGCAGATCGCAACCTTAAAGCCGGCGCGGATCAGTTTTGCTAAATAAGATTCATAAGAGTGAAACGGCACGCCGCACATCGGGATGTCATCGCCCCCGTGCTGGCCGCGCTTTGTAAGCGTAATGTCGAGCACGCCCGCCGCTGTTACCGCATCGTCAAAAAACAACTCATAGAAATCGCCCATGCGATAAAACAGCAATGCGTCAGGCGCATTTTCTTTAATGGAAAAATACTGCGCCATCATCGGCGTTGGCGGCGGCGTTTTTTTGCCGCCGACATGCGCAGTCTTTTTTACGTCAGACCGAAGGTTGGTCATTTAAAAAATGTCACTCCGAAAAACTGCGATGCAAAACAATCCTCGATATTATTCTAAATAACGAATTGATCTTTTCAAAAAACCCGCGAGGATAGGCTATATCATCAATGCTTGGCTTCATGTCCGTAAATCACATTACCAGAACACAAATCAATATTGGCGCGCGCTCGGTACCGCTGGTCGCCCGCGTAAACCGGCGCGCCAAGCGGCTTATCGTCAAAGTTGACCCGGTGGCTGGGGAAATCCTGGTGACCGCCCCATCAAAAAAAAGCGTCCCGGAAGCGATTCGATTCGCCTGTGACCGGCGTGACTGGATCGAGACTCAGCTCGACGATCGGCTGTTGGCCCGCGAATTTGTGGAGGGCATGACGATCCCTTTTCAGGGCGAAAATTATACAATTGTCCGCGAAGGCGGGCCGCGTTCGCCGGTGCAGATCGATAATGGCGGGCCTCTGGTCATTCGCGTCGGTGGCGACGCCGCCCATTTGAACCGGCGTCTGGTGGACTGGATGAAACGCGAAGCGCGAACGACACTGACCAAACGCGTTGACTATTATTGCGCGCGTTTGGAAAAAAACCGCCGCGCCATTCGCATTCGCGACACTCGCACCCGCTGGGGATCATGCTCTTCGGACGGCGTTCTGTCTTTTTCCTGGCGCTTGATATTAGCGCCGCCGGACATGCTCAACTATGTCGCCGCCCATGAGTGCGTTCATCTCATTCACATGGATCATTCGCCAGCGTTCTGGCGCCGGCTCGCGACGCTTGGCGTTAATGCGCGCCAGGCCGCAAACTGGTTCGATGATAAAGGCGGCGAACTATTCGCCTATGGGGTCGCGGCGGCGCCGGAACATTCAGCCAGTCGCGTCTAAAAGTTCGGCAATCGGGTCATTTTGCGCTGGCGCCGCCCCTTGATCAATGATCGGCGCGATCATCGGCGCGACATATCTGGGCGGTAATGCGCGCGCCATAATCTCGCGCCAGATAATCGCCGGCGCCCGCCCGCCCGTGACGCCCGCCATGGGCGCATTATCATCGCGCCCAACCCAGACAACGCATACAAGCCCGCCGGCATGACCGGCGAACCAGCCATCGCGACTGTCCTGGGACGTACCTGTTTTCCCTGCAACATCGTATCCGGCGACTGACGCGGCGCGCCCCGTCCCCCAATCGACAACCGCGCGCATCATCTGATTGACCTCCCTGACCGCAGAAGACGAAGCCGCCTGGTCCGGAACAGAACCTGGACGCCGATAAATAAGATCGCCATCGGCCGTTTCGATCCGATCGATCACGCGGGTCTGCACGCGAAACCCGCCATTGGCGAATGGCGCATAGGCGCCTGCCAAGGCCAGCGGTGAGACATCGTCAACGCCAAGCGCAAGAGACGGCCCCGGCCCCAACCCTTCAGGCCAGCCCATGGATTGCGCCATCTGTCTGACGGCCCCGCGGCCAGCGGTTTCCTGCACCCTTATCGTCGCACTGTTCAGCGATCGCGCCAGCGCTTCACGCAGCGACACCTCGCCGTAATATTTGCTGTCATAATTGTCAGGGGACCATTTCCCGATGCTGACCGGCGCATCAAGTACGATATCATCAGCGCGGTAGCCCTGCTCCATGGCGGCCAGAAAAACGAATGGTTTAAACACTGAACCAGGCTGGCGCTGCGCCTGTACTGCGCGATTAAACTGGCTTTCCTGATAGTCACGACCGCCAATCATCGCCCGCACGGCGCCCTCGCCATCCATGATGACAACCGCGCTTTGAGTTTCTGACAGATCGCTCTGCGCACTCGCCACGCCGGCGATCAGTCCCATTTCCGCCGCCGCCTGCGCTGCCGGATCAAACGTCGTCCAGACCATCAGGTCAGCATCTATATCGCCGGCAAGAAGGCGCGCTTCGCGTGACGCGTGGTCAACGAAATAGGGCGCTGCCGAAAACCGCGGCGACGAGAGGATGATCGGTTGCTGAACAACCGCCGCCGCGGCTGAAGGCTCCAGAAAACCGGCGACCACCATTTGATCAATCACAAGCCGGCCGCGCCGGCCGGCATCTTCCGGATTCGTCGTCGGCGCAAAACGCGACGGCGCTTTCAGCAAGCCCGCCAGCACCGCGGCTTCGCCAACGTCCAGCTGGCGCGCAGGTTTGGCGAAATACCGGTAACTCGCCGCATCAATGCCATAGGCGCCCGCGCCGAAATAAACGCGGTTGAGATAAAGCGTCAGAATTTCTTCTTTAGTGAATTTTTGCTCCAGCCAAAGGGCGAGCAAAAATTCCTGGGCTTTTCTTTTGACCGTTCGGTCCGCACTCAAAAAAACGTTTTTGGCCAGTTGCTGGGTGATTGTGGAGCCGCCCTGAACCACCCCCCCTTGCCTCGCGTTGACGATCAGTGCACGCACGACCGACACTGGATTGACGCCGAAATGATGATAGAAATTACGATCCTCAACGGCGAGAATCGCTTCCGGCACATAACGCGGCAATTCAGCGAGACGCACGGGCGCCCCCATACTGGGGCCATGAATGCGGATGGGCGAGCCGTCCGCCGCGAGCAGGGTTATCTTCGGCGCGCCGCTGTCGCGCCACAGGGCGTTTGTGTCCGGCAGATCCCGCGCGAAATAGACAAATAGCGCCGCCAGTCCAATCAGCATGCTCAAACAAAACACGCCCGCATCGGCGACGAGCCCCATATAGGTCTTGCCGCGCGCCGTTTTGCGGCGCCGCGCACGCGATGCCGCCGAGCGCTTTGCTTTGCGTTTCCTGGCCATCGCCCATGCTTCGAAGACCATGGTTAACGCCGGGTAAACATTCGGCGCGACAACGCCCGAGACGATCAGAGCGAACGGGCGGAATTGGCTATAAAACAGGCCGCTTACAACCGAAACGCCCCGCGAAACCAGGTCCTGAAACAGAATGTCGAATCCAGTCTATATTCTCATGGTTTAGGCGTGCATCGGCGCACAAAATGCCTATGATCGTTCGTTCTCCGAAAACCGTCGGAGACTATCGGGGCGGGACAAATTCCATGATGGCAGACGCAACCCAGAGCCTTGCGCTAATCGATGAAAAAACCGACGCGATCGTTCAGGGCGCCCGCACAACCTTTCTGTCCCTGGGCTATGACAGCGCCAGCATGGATCAGATTGCGCTGACCGCCGGCGTCTCGAAGCGGACCGTTTATAATCGCTTCCGCTCCAAGGAAGAATTATTCGGCGCCGCCATTGAAGACACCTGCAGGAACTTGCTGCCCGTCAATGTTGAGGAAATCGAAGCCAGCCTGCCGCCGGCGGAATTGATTCTGCAGCTGAGCCGACAGTTCGTTGAGGGGATATTGCAGCCGGAGGCGCTGGCGTTGCGCCGCATCGCGGCATTCGAGGCCGGGCGAACGCCGGAAATCGGGCGGTGCTACCTCAAGCATGGTCCTGAATGGATGGTTGAACAATGCGCGCCAATTATCCAGCGGCTTGCCGCAAGAGGCGCATTAAAAGTTGAGGATCCGCGCGCGGCGCTATGGCGACTGGGCGCCCTGATTACGGAGCCGCTCCACACGCAACTGCTGCTTGGCGCATCACCGCGTGATCTGAAAAAAGCGATTGATGATCAGGTTAAAAACGGGGTCGCAGCGTTTTTTAAACTCCACGCACCCTGACCCTTCTTTGATTTAACGAGCGCGAAATGCGAAAAGTCTTTGCATAAAAAAACCGGCGCAACAAAGTTGCGCCGGTTTTCATTTAAATCATCGCTTCAATCAAAAGAATGCGATTGTAACCTCGGTGCGTCGGTTCAGCGGCTCACGAACGCCATCCGGCGTTGGTGTGGCTGGATTCGTCTCACCATAAGCTTCCGTACGGATACGGTCAGCGGCAACGCCGTTGGCGATAAGCGCATCACGAACAACGCGAGCGCGACGCTCCGACAGAGCCTGGTTATAAGCGGAAGAACCAGACGTATCCGTATTGCCTGATACAACGACCGTTTCAATGTCATTTTCAAGCGCACGGGCCGCAGCTTCCTGGATCAGGGAAGACGCCTGTGATGTCAGGTTCGACTTGTCATAGTCGAAATAGACGGTGAAGTTCACAGGATCGAGATCCGCATCCGCCTCTTCAACCAGTTGCGGCGGACACTCGGATGTCATCGGCACGCTTGAACCATCCCAGCAGTCTTTGTACTGAACTGGCGGCGCAGGCGGGGCGCTGAAGTTCCAGCGCAGACCGGCAAAGAGGCTGTGCGTGTTGTAAGCGATATCAAAGTTGGCAGGGGCGCCATTCAGCGTACCCGTATAATTGCCTTTTTGGGTCGCAAAATAACGGTACGAAACATCGAGAGCGAGTTGCTCTGCGAGGTCAACAGCGACACCCAGAATACCCTGATAGGCGAAAAGGCTCTTTGAGCCGCCATAGGCTATCGTCATCGGGTTCGGTCCTGGCGCGCCGAACGCCGTAGAACCGTTGATGTCGGGATCAATATTCGCAAAGCCGAAGCCGCCGCCGATATATGGCGTAAACCCTGAGTCGCCGCCAACATAATCGAGATCATAAAGAATGTTGAACATGATCGAGCGGGAATCGATGTCGCCGGAAATCGAACCTTCCGACCAACCGCTGAAGCCAGCGCCGTCAGGCGAAATATGACGCATGTCATTATTGCGGTAAGCGAATTCAAACTCGGTGCGGAGATTGTTGCCCCAGTCGTAACCAATCGCTGTGTAAACGCCGATGCCGCTATCGTAATCAGCGTCGGAATCAAAAATGAAAGCGCCGGAGCCGTCCGGCCCATCATTACTGATATCGCGATCCGGATCCATATAGTTCAGGCCAGCGCCGATCGCGCCGTAAAGACCTTCATATGCATTCGCTGCCGGTGCAATCGCGATTGTCGCGGCGGCGGCAAGCAATGTCGTCTTAAGCTTCATGGTTTCCCCTCCTCAGGTGAATCAAGTTACCGCCGGCTCATCGCTCGGCTCGATTAATCTGCAATCCTGTCCTACCGGCATCAGCCCGCCAAGTACAAAGACTTTTACTGCAATTTCGCCCGTTTTAATAATATCCCGTTAACAATGTTGCATCAACGCATCGCAAGCTGCAAGAGTCTTGTCACAATCCTGCAGAATGGTTGCCGCACAGCAACACAATCCTGCATTTCGCCCGAAACATTAAGGAGTTGTTAATGCGCCTGATTTTTGCCGGATTTGTCATTTTGTCGCTGAGCGCGCCGGTCTTCGCCTCGGAAATTGACACCCGTCTGCACGCATTGCAGGGCAAGGTATCAGCTGAGCGCATCGAAGCGGATATCAAGACTCTTGTCGGCTTCGGAACCCGCCACACGCTGTCCGAAACCCAATCGGAGACCCGCGGCATCGGCGCCGCGCGGCGCTGGGTGAAAGCTGAGTTCGAGAGAATTTCCACAGATTGCGGCGGTTGCCTGGAAGTCATCTATGTCTCCGACTTTGTCGAGGGCGAACCGCGCATCCCCGAACGAACCGAAGTTGTCAGCGTGGTCGCTATTCAGCGCGGCCGCCTTGATCCGGACCGCATGGCGCTGATGTCCGGCGACATCGATTCGCGCGTTTCCGACCCCCTGGATGGAACGTCCGACAGTCCCGGCGCCAATGACAACGCCTCCGGCGTCGCTGGGGTTCTGGAAGCCGCACGCGTGCTCTCCAAGGAAGAATTCGCCGACACGATTGTCTATGCCGCACTGTCCGGCGAAGAACAGGGATTGTTCGGCGGCAAGATTGTCGCCGCGCACGCTCTTGAAGAGGGCTGGCGCATTAAAGCCGTCCTCAACAACGATATGATCGGCAATATCGAAGGCATCGACGGCGTCATCGACAATTCCACCGCCCGCGTCTTTTCGGAGGGCACGCGCTTTGTCGAAACCGAAGAGGAAGCGCGCCTGCGACGGTTTACGGGCGGAGAAGTCGATTCGCCCTCGCGAAATCTTGCGCGTTACATTGACCGGCTTGCCGACAATTATATTCCCAATCTCGATATCATGATGGTTTATCGTCTCGACCGTTTCCGGCGCGGGGGTCATCATCGCCCCTTTAACGAGGTCGGCATCCCGGGCGTCCGGATCATGGAAACCCACGAACAGTATAATCGTCAGCATCAGGATTTACGCGAGGAAGACGGCATTGCCTATGGCGATGTAATCGAGGGCGTAAATTTCGACTATGCAAGAAAACTGACGTCCCTGAATGTTGTGGCGTTGGCGTCGCTTGCATCCGCGCCGCCCATTCCCTCCGGTGTGGAAATTGACGGCGCCGTACAACCATCGACAACACTGAAATGGGACCGCCCCGAAGGACGTGCCGCACGCAACCTGGCCGGGTATCGCGTCTATTGGCGCCTGACGGATGCGCCGCAATGGACATATTCCCGTTATGTTGGCGATGTTACCGAAACAACCCTGGAAAACATCGTGATCGATAACTTCCTTTTTGGCGTCGCATCGGTTTCCAAGGACGGGGCCGAAAGTCCCGTTGTCTTTCCGGGTCCTGCTGGAAGCTTTGGAGACTGAGGAAACATGCGGGGTTGAGGGGCTCGCCGAAGACTGTCGCGCCATGCGCGCTTGACGCTATCACTGTGCAAATTTTTCGGCTAAAGTCCCCCTCGGGAACTTGTAACAAGGGTGGGATACTACAATGCAAGCTTTAATCTGGTTGATTCTGTTGGTGTTGGCTGCGGTCGGCGTTGCGTCGATTGTCGACTATACAGGCGTCTATGACGTGCCAATGATCGAAGTCTCAAAGCAGGCTGACATCGCCGAATAAGTCGGCGCTTCAAAAATATCTTACATTGCAGGACGCACGTTCATCGCGCTTGAAGCGCGCATGAGCGTGCGTTAGCATGTCTACGACGGTGCCTCCTTAACGGAGGAGAATAGGGAACGCGGTGTTAATCCGCGGCTGTGCCCGCAACTGTGAGCAGTTAGACGTTTCGCCATAAAAGCCACTGAAGCAATTCGGGAAGGCGGCGACAATGTCGGTGATCTGCAAAGCCAGGAGACCTGCCGTCAACGTCGTCCCTCACCCGGCCGGGTCAGCCAGGATGAGCGGTAGACCCGTTGAGGCGACATCCAACACTTAAAGGAGTCGCCTTGTGACGAGACAACTATATCTAAGACTAGCCTTAACCTGCGGTGCATCATGCGCCATCAATCCTGTCGCATCAGCATTTGCGCAATCCGGTGTCGCCATTGCGCGAGACGAACTCATCGTCTCCGCTACGCGCACGCCTAATCGGCTGGACGAGGTCGGATCATCCGTAACCGTTATTCTTGCGGAAGAAATCGCCGCCCGCCAATACGCGTTCACGGCCGATGCGTTGCGTGACGCCCCCGGCGTCACCATCGCCCGCAACGGCGCCTTCGGCGGTGTCGCCAGCGCACGTATTCGCGGCGCATCCAGCGGGCAAACGCTTGTCGTCATAGACGGCATTGTCATCAATGACCCAGCGGCGCCCCAGGGCGGGTTCAATTTCGCCAATCTGGATGTCGTCGATATTGACCGCATCGAAATCCTGCGCGGCCCGCAAAGCATTCTTTACGGAGCGGACGCCATTGGCGGCGTGATCTCAATCACCACAAAGACTGGCCAGTCGTCGACACAAGCCTTTCTTGAAGGCGGTTCGTTTTCAACCCTGCGTGGGGGCGCTTCATTGAGCGCCGGCGGCGATGATGCGTTCGGACGCATCACCATTTCCGGCATCACAACGGACGGGGTGTCACGAGCCGCCGCCGGCACGGAAGACGATGGTTTTCGGTCAATCGCCGGGTCGTTGAAGGGCGGCCTCTCGCTCAATGCAAACTGGCGGACCGAGATAACAGCGCGTTATGGCGACGCCCGCGCTGAAATCGACGGCTTTCCGCCGCCGACCTTCACCCTCGGCGATACGCAAGAAACCGAAGACACGACGGACTACGCCATTGCCGGCCGCCTGTTGCAGAATTACGCAAACTTCGACGGCGCGTTGACGGTTTCGTACAACGCTATCGAGCGCCGAAACCTCGATGGCGGTTTCGAAACATTTACCGCCGACAGCGATCGCGTTTCCGCCGATTATCTGGGCGCCATCGAGATCAGCGACGCGCTTCGCTTTATTGGCGGCGGCGAAGTCGAACGGACCTCTGTGGTTGTCTCAGGCGTCGATGAGTCTGCTGATAACGGCGCCGTCTTCGGCATGATCGAATTGTCGCCGACGCCCAACCTCACCTTGTCAGCCGGCGGGCGCCGCGATGAGTTCTCAAATTTTGACGGCGCGACAACCGCGCGGGTCGCCGCCGCATGGACCGCACCGGGAGACATTATCTTGCGCGGGAGCTGGGGACAGGGCTTTCGCGCGCCGACATTGTTTGAATTGAATTTCGATCAGTTTGGAGTCATGCCCAATCCCGATCTTCAACCCGAACGGGCGAACGGTTTTGATATCGGGCTGGAAAAACGATTCGTGACCGCCAATGATCAGGATATTTCCTTGCGCGCAACCTTCTTTCATACGCGGGTGAATGACCAGATCGCATTCGATTCCGCTGGCAACGGATATTTCAACATTGCCGAAACCCGGTTGCGCGGCCTCGAGCTGGAAGGCGCCTGGCGGCCCAGCGACTGGTTTTCAGCGCAACTCAATTATAATCTGATCGACGCCATTGACCGCCAGACCGGCTTACAACTCATACGTCAGCCAAAACATAGCGGTACTGCGATCGTTTCCATATCACCGATAGAAAGTCTGTCATTGTCAACGACAGTGACTGTAAATGGCGAGGAAAACGACACGCCGGCCCCGAATGATTCTTTTGTGCGGGTCGATTTTCGCGCAAGCTACGCTCTGTCTGATCGGCTTGAACTTTATGGGCGCGTCGAGAATGCAACCGATACGGACTATCAGGATGTATCAGGCTTCGGCGAGCCCGGCGTCGCCTCTTATGGCGGCATTCGAGTGCGGCTGTGATACGCTTCGCTATTTTCATATTTCTCGCGGCGACGGCCTCTGCCGAGGCTGGGCCGCGGGTTATGTCGACGGACTTCTGCGCGGATCAGTTTCTTCTGAAACTGGCCGACCGGGAACAAATCGCAGCATTGTCGCCCGACGCCGACAATGATTTCTCGTATCTTCGTCGCGAAGCAACTGGCCTACCCCGCACGAGGCCTGATGCCGAATCAGTTGTCGCATACGCGCCGGACGTCATTCTTCGTTTCTGGGGGGGCGATGAGGCGCGGCTGCGCGCGCTTGGCCTTCATGTCGTAACCTTGAAATTCGCCAACAATTTTGAAGACGTCATCGAAAATATCCGCACCGCGTCGGCGGCCCTCGAAAAGAACGAGCAGGGAGACGCCCTGATCGCCGATATGCGCGCCCGTCTGGCCGCGCTTGCAAGCGCGGCGCATACCAGCCCCGAAGCATTGTATGTTACGCCCGGAGGCGTCACCGCCGGGAAAGGCACGATGATCGACGCCATCCTGAACGCTGCCGGCGTGCGTAACATTGCAGCCGAGCAAGGCCTGTCATTCTGGCCGCCCCTGCCTGCGGAGGCTGTTGTCGCCGCACCGCCGTCGCTGATCGTCGCCGGCTTTTTCTCAGCGAACAGCGAACGCGTCAGTCATTGGTCAGCGGCGCGCCACCCGGCTTTCAGAAAGGTCTTCGATCAAACGCCGAGCATTCATCTGCCGACTGATGTTCTCAGCTGCCCGGCATGGTATTCGGTAGACGCCGCAGAGATGATTGCATCCGCAATCAGGGACGACGATGCAGAATAAAATGCAACCTGCTGTCTGGCGATCGCCGCTTACCCTCGCCGTCGGCGCGGCGAGCTTTGGCGCCATACTCACAGCGTGCCTTATTGGGCCGGCGGGCCTTTCTCTACCGCAAAGCCTTGCCGCGCTGTTCGGGGCCGGCTCGGAAAATGCGCAAATTATTGTGCGCGATATTCGCCTTCCCCGGGCGCTCGCCGCCTGGGCCGTCGGGGCGGCGCTCGGCGCGAGCGGCGCTGCGATGCAGGGCTTGTTGCGCAACCCGCTCGCCGATCCCGGCATCCTCGGGGTGTCGACCGCCGCCGCGCTTGGCGCAGTGATTGCGATCTATTTCAATCTTTCCGCCTATGGCTCATGGGTGACGCCACTCGCGGCAATCGTCTTCGCGCTCGGCGCGACAACGGTTTTCTATATTCTCGGCGCCGGGCGCATCTCAACGACCCGTCTTATTCTGGTCGGAGTGGGCATGTCGTCTTTCACCGCCGCGCTCATCGCGCTCGTTATGAACCTCGCGCCCAACCCGTTCATTCTCAGCGACCTCGTGAACTGGCTGTTCGGGTCTGCAGCCAATCGCAGTTTCGACGATCTGGCGTTAACGACGCCATTCATGGCGGCGGGATTGGCGCTGGTGCTCTTGACCCGGAACGGACTCACCGCGCTGACGCTTGGCGAAGAAACCGCGTTTACGCTTGGCGTTAATGTCGCGCGCATCCGGACATTCGTTATCGCCGGCGCGTCGCTGATGGCCGGCGCCAGTGTCGCCCTCGCCGGCGCCATCGGATTTGTCGGCATTGTCGCACCGCATCTTGCGCGCCCTTTCGCGCGGCACGATCCGGGGCGCACCATCATCCCTGCTGCGCTGATTGGCGGCGCGATACTGGCTATTGCGGATTTGGTGATCCGCCTCGCACCGTTCGATTATGAGTTAAGGCTGGGCGTCGCGGCGGCGCTGATCGGCGCGCCTGGCTTTATCTGGGTTGCCGCGACAACGAAAAGGATCGCGGCATGACGACGCTGATCGACCTTGAAAACGTTTCCGCCCTTCTTGATCGGCGGCGCGTCCTCAACAATGTTTCATTTACAGCAAATGCTGGCGAGTTTATCGGCCTTATCGGCCCAAACGGCGCCGGCAAGTCAACGTTGCTTCGTGCGAGCGCCGGCCTTCTCCCTATCGACGGCGGCACGATTTTAATCAACGGCGACCCGGTCGATGCGCTGGCGCCTATCGAGCGCGCACGCCGCCTTTCTTATCTGCCGCAAGCGCGCCCGATTTTCTGGTCGATGCCGGCCCGCACCATCGTCACGTTGGGTCGCTTTGCTTTTGGCGGCGCCACGGCGCCAAATGAAGCTGACGATGCGGCGGTCACGCGCGCGCTCACAGACGCCGAAGCCGATCATCTGGCTGACCGGCCCATTGCAACTTTGTCTGGCGGCGAGCTGGCGCGCATTCACCTCGCCAGAACCCTCGCCGGCGAAACGCCCATCATCCTTGCGGACGAACCAATCGCCGCACTGGACCCGGCTCACCAGCTAAGCGTGATGGGACTGTTGCGCGAGAAAGCAGAGTCAGGACGCACTGTGATCGCGGCGCTTCATGAATTATCGCTCGCCATACGATACTGCACGCGCCTTATCGTTCTGGACCGGGGATCTATCGCAGCGGACGGCGCGCCAAACGATATTCTGACAACGGAGTTGTTGCGCAGTGTCTTTGGCGTCGTGCGCAGACAAACCGCCAATTCCGAAAGAAGCGATTTCGCTTTGGACCCGGCGGCGCCCTAACCGCTACTCGAAAGGCTTTTTTCCTTGCGCCACAGGGTTTCCTGAACGCCAAGGCGCTTCGCCTCTGACCGCGCAGCGATAAACAAATAATCCGAAAGGCGATTGAGATATTGAAGGGCGTGAGCCGCCTCAGGCGCATCGCGCAAAAACGCCGCCATGGCGCGCTCCACCCGGCGGCAAACGGTGCGCGCTACATGCAAAAATGCGAGCACGGGCGCACCGCCCGGCAGGATAAAATCCTTCAATGGCGCGAGATCCGCATTCAAAGCGCCAGCCGCATCATCAAGGCGCGCCACATGGCGCTCAGACAACAACGGCGCGCCGGGAAAACACAAACCGCCGCCGAGATCGAACAAATCATGCTGCACGGCTTCAAGCGTGTCAGCGACATCGCCGGCGTCCAGATGCGCGAGCGCTACGCCGACTGCGCTGTTCAGTTCGTCAACATCGCCAAGCAGCCCGACCCGCGGGTCATCCTTGGCGATGCGCGTTCCATCGCCAAGCGACGTCTCGCCTTTGTCGCCGCCACGCGTCACAATTGTCGTCAGTCGGTTTGGCATCGCATCACCTCAACTAAAAAGCCCGGCGCCAGTTCTAGCGCCGGGCCCGATCATTTACCAGAACAGCGGGTTGCTATTCCGCTGGCTGACCCTTTTGCGGCGGGTGCACGCCCGGCGCATCCGGCTGGCCAAGCTCGGCCTCTCCCGCCAAACCGTGCGATGGATCGGCCGCCATCAGATCAAGCCGCATGAGTTTCTTGATCAAGGGCGAGATCGCCAGCATCACGACGCCAATGCCCATCGCGACCCATCCAACATTCGTATAAACGGACGCGTAAGTTGCTTTCGCCGCAGCCACATCGGTCAGCTGTCCGCCAATGGTTTCCGCGCCCGTACCGCGCGCGATCACGCCGGCGAGATAGTTTGAAAGACCTGAATAAAGGAACCAGGCGCCCATGGTCATACCGACAACGCGGGCTGGCGCCATCTTTGTCACCGCGGAAAGACCGACCGGCGACAGCATGAGCTCCGACATCGTATGGATCCAGTAAATCAGAAAGATGAAATAAACCGCCGTCAGCCCTGCGCCGCTCGCTTTGATGCCCGCCACCAGCGCCAAAAAGCCAAGCCCAACGCCGAAGACGCCGAATGAAAACTTCACCGGCGTTGAAGGCTCCATTTTGCGTTTCGCCAAGGCGATCCACATCCAGGCGATGATCGGCGCAAAGAGAAAGATGAAACCAGCGTTCAAAGACTGAAATACTGGCGCCGGCACAGACCAGCCAAACATCGTTCGATCAACCAATCTCGCCGTGAACAGGTTTAAGGATGAGCCAGCCTGTTCGAACAACGCCCAGAACGGGATTTGAGCCAGCACAAAGTAAATCGCCGCAAACATCCGGCTGCGCTCAACGCCGGCAAGCTTCGTCACCGCATATCCAACCATGAACAGGAAGACGCCAATACCCAACGACAAAACAAACCAGTCGGGCACAAGGTGCGAGTTCATCACTACCAGCATCGAAAACGCAATAATGCCAAGGCCGGCGAGATAGCACGCCATCTCAACATTAATGGGCCCGAAAGCAGACTTTTTCAGTTTTTCCGCATCAGGCGGCTCAGCATGACCATCGAGGAATTTCTGGCCCGAGACAAAGACAACAAGCCCGAGTAACATCCCGAAACCGGCGAGACCAAACCCATATTTCCACCCATAAACAATGCCGAGATAACCGCAAAAGATCGATGACAGGAACGAACCTAGATTGATCCCCATATAGAAGAGCGTGAAACCGGAATCGCGGCGCGGATCGCCAAGCCCGTATAGAGCGCCGACAATGGTTGAAATATTCGCCTTCAGGTATCCGACGCCGGCGATAATAAACGCCAGAGAAAGATAGAGAATATTGACGAACAACGGCTCCTGCTCAATTCGCGTTGTATAGTCAGCCGTAGCGATCGTTGCAGGCAAGCCAACGGCGGCGGGATCATCAATGATCATTTCCGTTGCGCCATCATTGAATGAAATCAGTGATTCTCCACTGTCAGAAACAATCAACTGGGTGGCGTCACCGCCACGCGCATCAAGCGTGACCTGATATTCGCCACCCTGGTACGTGAGAATCTCTTTTGAGCCCGATCCCTCAAACGCCATGCCGAAATGTCCGAGCACCAATAATATGGCGCCAAAAGTCACCGCCTTGCGCTGGCCCAGATAGCGGTCGGCGAGCGTACCGCCGATAATCGTCATTACATAAACCAGCGCCGTGTACGCGCCATACATGACCGCCGAGCGTTGGTCCGAGAAAAGAAAATGTTGCGTCAGATACAAAATCAACAGGCCGCGCATGCCGTAATAGGAAAACCGCTCCCACATTTCCGTGAAGAAGAGGATCGCCAACCCGCGCGGGTGGCCGAAAAAGCCGCGGTCTTTTCCGGCAGCGATTGATTCGCTCATAGATGACTCCCTATTCGGGCATGCTTTCTCGCCGCCCTATTGACCCCTGTGCGCGCCCTGCCGCGCAAATTAGCGCGCACTCTAGGCTAGATTATCCTGAAAAATCCAGCCTTTAGGTGCGGTCAGCGCCGCTTTGCGGACGAGACCGGCGTCAAACAACGCGATATTTACGGCGAAAACGGGGCGCGACCGGAATTTGCCGCCTAAGGCTTTGGCTGATTGCGCTTCAGAAGGGCCCGCGCCAGTCCGACAATACTGATCCCCAACCAGAACACTTCGATCACGAAGGATGCCGCGTTAAAGGTGTGAGAAAGCGAATACAAAATCAGTAACGCCCCGACGCCGTTCAGGGCGGGATAGAGCGGACGGTTCACGTTCATCCGCCCCACCTGTGAGAAAAAGTAAGTCCCGACCACGAACGAAACGCCGATCAGGCCGACAAAATCATATGCATGCAGTTCCATTGGCGGGATATAGCCGCGACCGCGGGAATAGGAAAGACGAACGGCGCCCTACTTTTCCGGCCGCCAGCCGCATTTGCCAATCGTCGCATAGCTGGCGCCAAGACGCTGATAAAATGCGATGGCGCGTTCATTATCCGGCAGAACCGTCCAGCTGACATAAGCGCCAGCCTCTTGAGCCTCGTCAAAAACACGGCGCATCAGCTTCTCGCCAAGACCGCCGCTTCTGTTTTCCGGACGGACGTAAATATCGTCAAGCGAGAAACGCGGGCTGCCGCTCCAGATGTGAAAGTCCTGCGTGTAGGTGGCGTAGCCGACAAGGACGCCATCGGCCTCTGCAACAAAACCGCGCCATTGCCGATTTTCGCCAACGCCGGTTTGCGCCAGGCGGTCCGGCGTCACAGTCAAATGCTCGCGTTGACTTTCATTATCCGCAAGCGAACACATCAACTGATGAAGCCCCTGCATGTCACTTCGCTCAACCGGGCGAATAATAACGGCGCGTTCGGGCGCCTCGCTCACGCCTGCATCGTCCAGCCTTCAACGCCCATGGCCGCCTGACGCACCGCCTCGGACCGCGTCGGATGCGCATGGCAAGTGCGCGCGATATCTTCAGACGCGCCGCCGAATTCCATAACACTGACAACCTCCGCGATCAGTTCGCCTGCGCCGACACCGACGATGTGAGCGCCAAGCACGCGATCGGTTTCTGCATCCGCAAGGATTTTGACGAATCCATCCGTCTCATGATTGGTCTTGGCGCGGCTGTTGGCGGCGAACGGAAACTTGCCGGTCTTATATTCAACGCCAGCATCTTTCAGTTCTTCTTCTGTCTTTCCGACGCTCGCCACTTCCGGATAGGTGTAAACGACATTCGGGACGGTTTCATAATTCACATGCCCCGCCTTGCCCGCAATCAATTCAATGCAAGCCGTGCCGTCGTCTTCAGCTTTATGCGCCAGCATCGGGCCGGTGATGCAATCGCCGATCGCCCAGATACCGTCAGTAGTCGTCTTGAAGTGATTGGTGACGATGAAGCCGCGCTTGTCGGTTTCAACGCCAGCACTTTCAAGGCCCAGCCCCGCCACATGCGGGCGGCGCCCGATCGCGACCAACACCGCGTCAGCATCGATTGTCTCGGCGTCACCGCCAGCCGCCGGCTCAACCGACAACTTCACTTTTGTCTTGAGCTTTTCCGCGCCTGTCACCTTGGACGATAACTTAAACGCGACGCCCTGTTTTTTCAGGATGCGCTGGAATTGCTTTGAAACCTCACCGTCCATAGTCGGCAGGATCTTGTCGAGAAATTCGACGATCGTGACCTGCGCGCCAAGGCGTCGCCAGACCGAACCAAGCTCGAGCCCAATGACGCCGCCGCCAATGACAACGAGGTGTTTTGGCACCGACGAAAACTCCAAGGCGCCGGTGGAAGAAACAATTTGTTTTTCGTCGATTTCCACGCCGGGCAACGGCGTTACTTCCGACCCGGTGGCGATAACGATATTTTTGGTTTCAAGTTCAACCGTTTCGTCGCCGGTTACGCGAACTTTGCCCGGCGCGATAATTTCACCGGCGCCAAAAAACGTCTCGACCTTGTTTTTTTTCATCAGAAATTCGACGCCCTTGGTCAGACCGTCAACCGCATCGTCTTTCTGTTTCAGCATCTGCGCCAGGTCGAGGGAGACCTTGCCCGTCTTGATTCCAAGCCCCTCGAAATTCTTTTCCGCCGCCTCATAAAGTTCCGACGCGTGAAGAAGCGCCTTCGACGGAATACAGCCGACATTGAGACATGTGCCGCCAAGTTTTTTATTGTCGCGCTTTTCGATGATCGCGACTTTCAGGCCGAGCTGGCCAGCGCGGATCGCCGCGTTGTAACCGCCGGGTCCGGCGCCGATGATGACGACGTCGTATTGTTCGCTCATTTCATTTCTCGTTTTTTGGTAATATGCGTTGACGTCAACAGCAGCCTAAAGATCCAGCAATAACCGTTGCGGGTCTTCAAGGTTTTCCTTCATGCGCACAAGGAATGTCACAGCGCCCTTGCCGTCAACAATCCGGTGATCGTAAGACAGCGCCAGATACATCATCGGGCGGATGACCACTTCGCCATTGCGCGCAATGGGACGCTCCTCAATACGGTGCATGCCCAGTATGCCGGACTGCGGCTGGTTGAGGATCGGCGTGGACAGAAGCGAGCCGTAAATCCCGCCATTGGAGATGGTGAAGGTGCCGCCCTGCATCTCTTCAATCGTCAACTCGCCCGAGCGCGCACGGCGGCCAAGCTCGGCAATCTCAAGCTCGATGTCGGCCATGGATTTCTGGTCCGCGTCACGCACCACCGGCACCACGAGACCTTTGTCGGAGCCCACCGCGACGCCAATGTCGTAATGGTTTTTATAAATGATGTCCGTTCCGTCGATCTCCGCATTGACGTCCGGCACTTCCTTGAGGGCGTGCACCGCCGCCTTCACGAAAAATGACATGAAGCCAAGCTTAATGCCGTGCTTCTTGTCGAAAAGCTCTTTGTACTGCTTACGCAGATCCATCACCGCCGTCATGTCGACATCGTTGAATGTCGTCAGCATGGCGGCGGAATCCTGCGCTTCTTTCAGGCGCCGGGCGATGGTCTGTCGCAGGCGGGACATCTTCACCCGCTCTTCGCGCGGTCCGGTTTCACGTGGCGCTGAAGGCGCGCGCGTTTGTTTCGGCGCACTCGCTTTTGCCGACAACGCATCGCCTTTCGTGACACGGCCATCCTTGCCGGTGCCTTTAATCGTTGATGGGTCAAGCCCGCGCTCAGCCACAACCCGGCGCGGCGCCGGCGACAACGGCTGATCGTTGCTTTCCATTACACTCTGACCGGCCGCCGCTTCTTCGCGCGGCGAGGGCCGGTTATCGCTTACGGCAGCACCAGCGCCGTTCGCCTTTGGCGCGGCGCCGGTTTCAATCACCGCAAGCAATGCGCCCACTTCAACCGTATCGCCTTGCTTGGCCGACAGTTTTTTTAGAACGCCCGCTGCTGGCGCCGGAACATCCATCGCCGCCTTATCGGTTTCCAGGCTGACAATCGGCTCATCAAGAGCGACTGTATCGCCCTCGTTCTTCAACCATTCGCCAATATCCGCTTCGGTGACAGACTCGCCCGCGGCAGGGACGCGGACCTCGACCTCTTCACCGCCCGCCGCCGACGCCTCAGCAGGAGCCGCCTCAGCCTTGGGTGCGTCTTTCGGTTTGGCGCCGGCCGCCGCCGCATCAATGGCGCCGAGCAGCGCATTGACCTCAACCGTGTCGCCTTCAGCTGCGGCGATGTTGGTGAGCACACCCGCGGCAGGCGCAGGAACCTCGACCGAAACCTTGTCGGTTTCAAGCTCAACCACTGGCTCATCAGCACTGACGGCCTCGCCCTCTTTCTTCATCCATCGTCCGATGGTCGCCTCGGTTACGGATTCACCGAGCGTCGGGACACGAATTTCGGTAGCCATTTTATAATTCTCCGTATGGGAAGCGTTAAACGGTCAACGCTTCATCCAAGAAACTGTCTAACTCTTGCTTGTGACGACTCGCCAACCCCGTCGCCGGTGACGCGGCGGCCGGTCGGCCAACATAACTGGCGCGCTTATGCTTGGCGCCGATCTGGTCCAGCGTCCATTCAATATTGGGCTCCATGAAGAACCATGCGCCCATGTTTTTAGGCTCTTCCTGACACCAGATCATCTCGGCGTTTTTGAAGCGCTGTAACTCCTCAATCAGCGAATGCGCCGGGAAGGGATAAAACTGCTCGACACGCAGGAGATATACATTATCGATTCCGCGCTTTTCGCGCTCTTCCAGCAAATCGTAATAGACTTTTCCTGAACAAAGCACGACGCGCTTGATCTTTGCGTCCGAGACGAGCTTGACCGTGGAACCCGGCCGATATTCCGCATCATCCCATAAGACGCGATGGAATGACGAGCCCGGCCCCATCTCTTCCAGCGTAGAAACACACCGCTTGTGACGCAGCAAGGATTTCGGCGTCATCAGGATCAGCGGCTTTCGGAAATTACGGCGCATCTGACGGCGCAGAATATGGAAATAATTCGCTGGCGTCGTGCAATTCGCAACCTGCATATTGTCCTGCGCGCATAGCTGCAGGAACCGCTCCAGACGCGCTGACGAGTGTTCAGGACCCTGACCTTCGTACCCATGAGGCAGCAACAGAACAAGACCGCAAAGACGCAGCCATTTGCGCTCACCGGAAGAAATAAACTGATCGATGATGACCTGCGCGCCATTGGCGAAGTCACCGAACTGACCTTCCCACAAAACAAGAAATTTCGGATTGGCGAGGGAATAGCCATACTCAAAACCCATCACGGCGAATTCGGACAGGTTCGAATCGTGCACTTCAAATGTTGCGTTGGCACCATCAAGGTGGCGCAAGGGCGTGTAGGTTTTTTCCGTTTCCTGATCGATAAACACCGCATGGCGCTGGGAAAATGTGCCGCGACGCGAGTCCTGCCCGGAGAGCCGGACCCCGAACCCGTCCTGCAGCAAAGAGCCGAACGCCATCGCCTCGGCTGTCGCCCAGTCGATCCCGGCGCCCTCGTCCAGCGTTTTCTTTTTCTGCGCAATAATCCTGGCGAGGGTTTTGTGCATCTTGAAATCGTCTGGATAATGCGTCAGCGCCCGCCCGATTTTATTCAGGTTCTCCATCTCAACGGCGGTATCGCCGCGCCGGTCATCATCAACCGGCGGCACGAAACCGGACCACTGACCGTCAAGCCAGTCGGCCTTGTTCGGTTTGAAAGCGGTGGCGGCCTCAAATTCATCATCGAGAAACTTGCGGAAGTTTTCCCGCTCGCTGTCCGTTTCACCGGCGCCGATGACGCTCTCTTTCTCGAGACGATCGGAATAAATCGAGCGCGTTGACGGCAGCGACCGAATTTTCTTGTACATCCGCGGCTGCGTGAAGCTCGGCTCATCACCTTCATTATGGCCAAACCGGCGATAGCAGAACATATCGATCACCGCGTCTGCGCCGAACTTCTGACGGAATTCCGTCGCGATCTTCGCGGCGTAGACAACCGCTTCCGGATCGTCGCCATTGGTATGGAAAATCGGCGCCTCGACCATTTTCGCAACGTCAGACGGGTATGGCGATGAGCGCGCGAATTTCGGGCTGGTGGTAAACCCGATCTGGTTGTTGACGATGAAGTGAATGGTCCCGCCGGTCTGGTAGCCGCGCAGGCCCGAAAGACCGAAACCTTCCGCGATAATGCCCTGGCCGGCGAATGCAGCGTCCCCGTGCAACAAAAGCGGCAGCACATGAGTGCGCGGCGTATCGAGGTCCGGCGCTTCGATCCGGTCCTGTTTGGACCGCGCCTTGCCAAGCACCACCGGGTTCACCGCTTCCAGATGGGAAGGGTTCGCGGTCAGCGACAGGTGAACCTTATTGCCGTCGAATTCACGGTCCGACGAAGCGCCGAGATGGTATTTCACGTCGCCGGACCCGCCGACATCGTCAGGGGTCACCGAACCGCCATGGAACTCATGAAAGATATGGTGATAGGGTTTTCCCATCACCGCAGCGAGAACATTCAATCGCCCGCGATGGGGCATGCCGATAACGATTTCTTTAACGCCGAGCGCGCCGCCGCGTTTGATAATCTGTTCAAGCGCCGGCACCATCGCTTCTGCGCCATCAAGGCCAAAGCGCTTCGTGCCGGTATATTTGACATTGAGAAAGTTCTCGAACCCTTCCGCCTCAACCAGCTTGTTGAGGATCGCTTTCTTTCCCTGGTCGGTAAAGCTGATGTCCTTGTCCGGCCCTTCAATACGTTGTTGCAGCCAGGCTTTCTGTTCCGGGTCCGTGATATGCATGAACTCAACAGCAAATGTTCCGCAATAGGTGCGTTTCAAAATGCTTAGGATTTCACGCAAGGTCGCCGTTTCAAGGCCGAGCACGTGATCAATAAAGATCGGACGATCCATATCCGCTTCGGTGAAGCCGAGCGAGGTTGGATCGAGCTCCGGATGAACGGTCTGTTTTTGCAGACCCAGCGGGTCGAGATCCGCGATCAGATGACCGCGAATGCGATACGCCCGGATCAGCATCAACGCACGCAAAGAGTCCTTCGTCGCCTGACGCACATCATCGGTTGACGCCGCCGACATGCGGGTCTCGATTTTGGTTTTTAATTCAGGCTCCAGCGCGCCCCAGTCGCCATCAAGAGCGGCCGTCAGCTCACCATTGACTTTTGGCGGCCAGTCCTCACGGGCCCAGCTCGGCGTCGGCTCGGACACATCCGAGGCGCCGTCGGTTTCGCGCTCAAAGAACAGCCGCCAGTCTTCGCTCACCGAAGCCGGATCAGCGGCGTACTGCGCATACATATGTTCAAGATAGAGAGCGTTCGAACCTGAGAAGATCGTGCTGTCGGGGGCGCTGTCGCTGGCTTGCAGCGCCGCTCCATTTTTGGCCATAACGCATTCCAAATTTTTACCGTCGCGGGTTGACTTATGTAGATACGCCAACTGCGAAACGTTTCAATGACTAATCGTCGCCAGATTAACCATAGAGTCGTTTATTTTTGTAAAATTTCGAGGAGCGTTCGCCCCATCGCCGCCGGCGTCGGCGAGACGGCGATCCCGGCGGTCTTCATGGCCTCAATTTTGGCCTCCGCCGTATCGTCCGCCCCCGAAACGAGCGCTCCGGCATGGCCCATGCGGCGGCCCGGCGGGGCCGTCACGCCCGCAATAAACCCAACCGTCGGCTTTTTGACCTTGTGGCCCGCCAGAAACTTGGCCGCATCCGCCTCAGCCGAGCCGCCAATTTCGCCGATCATGATGATCGAATGGGTCTCGTCATCGTGCAGGAACATATCCAGAATTTCGATGAAATCAGTTCCCTTGACCGGATCGCCGCCAATGCCGACGCAGGTCGACTGGCCAAGGCCTGCGACCGTCGTCTGATGCACCGCCTCATAGGTGAGCGTCCCGGAGCGCGAAATAACCCCCACATGCCCCTTGCGATGGATGTGGCCCGGCATAATGCCGATCTTGCATTCGTCCGGCGTGATGACCCCCGGACAATTCGGGCCGACAAGGCGTGTGCTGGAGCCGTCGAGGGCGCGCTTGACCTTGACCATGTCCTGCACCGGGATGCCTTCGGTGATGCAGATCGCCAGCGGAATTTCAGCGGCCACGGCTTCAAGAATGGAATCAGCGGCAAAGGGCGGCGGCACATAGATGACCGTGGCGTCCGCGCCGGTCTTCTCTCTCGCCTCGGCGACCGTATCGAATACCGGCAGCGTTGCGCCTTTTGCCGGCTCGCCGGCCTCCCAGGTCTGGCCGCCCTTCCCCGGCGTCACGCCGCCCACCATGGTGGTGCTATAGGCGATCGCCTGTTCCGTGTGGAAGGTGCCGGTCTTGCCGGTCAGGCCCTGGCAGATAACCTTGGTGTTCTTGTCAATGAGGATGGACATCGGATCTCCGGCGGCGGCTAGGGAAGGATTGGAATGGGTCTTAACCGCGCCGTCTGTCAGGGGCAACCATCAAGCGCGGCGGGAAGCAGGTTTTAGGGAGGATTTCGCGGCGTTCTCAGACGTCGCGAATATGTCACGAAACAGTCGTCACGACGAAACATTTGGTTGGGAAAAGCCGCCGCGGAGATTTGCCTCCGATTTAAACCCTCCCGACTTCAGGCCGCGCCCGGTTTCACAAAATGGGCGCGGTCTTTTTTTGGGCGACCCGGGAAAACTGGCCGGCGCTAAAGAAGCGGCAAGTCGTGTTTCGTTCGATCGGATTCGTTATCGCCAGTGTTCAACGTCCCCGCATTCTCGATCATCATGATCCAGCATTCTTCATCTGCAACGGGCATATGCTCGATCCCGGCGGGGACGACAATAAGATCGCCCTCGCCCATCTCAACCTCTTTATCGCGAAACCGCATCTTGAACGCGCCTTTGACAACAAAGAAGGCTTCATCGACGCCGTCATGATGGTGCCATTCAAACGCGCCTTCGATCTTCGCCAGCCTGACTTCCTGCCCATTGACCTTCGCAGCGATATGCGGGGACCACTGCTCTGGTATCCTGTCAAACGCGGCAGGGATGTTGATTTTCTCGTCCTGTTGCGCGCCCATAAAACCCACCTTTCTTGTGACCGCTTCGCAGCGCAAATTGATATACGTCATAACTATCCGGCCCGCCATGTGTGCAGACTGCGTCGACGTCGCGAAGGAATACGATATGGACGTAAATGCATCGCCCGTTTACGACGCAAGCGATAATCCGACAGGGTGCTGTCCGCGCTTCAATCCAGACGGCTGGGATAATCAGGAACTGCATTTCAAGGATAAACCTTTCGTCAAGGCGAAAACCAGAAGCGCCATGCATATCCCGCTGAACATGGGATCGGTCTTTGAAAAAACCTTTGAGGCGATCGAAAAGGCGAACGCTCTGAATGAAGAGCAATCCATCATCCTCAGTCGTGAGCTTTCTCCCTGGGCGGCGGAGCATTTCTTCGCCGTCACTGCCGACGTGCCCGGTCAGGAAGTCGTGCAGCTTTCTGGCGATTACCGCACCAGGGTGTATGAAGGCCCCTATAAAGACGCGCCGAAATGGATGGAGTCTTTTGAAGGCGATCTGAAAACGCTCGGCGAAAAGGCGGACAAAATGTATTTCTTTTATACAACATGCCCAAAATGCGCCAAGCATTACGGCAAAAACTATGTTGTCGCCGTTGCTGAAACAAAGCCGCTGCCCAGAGCGATGTAGCCGGTCAGGATTAACGCCGCTTCAGCACGCCAAGCGCCTGGCCGACCTGGCTTTCGTCTCGCGACATAATTTTTACAACGTCAAAATACTCGTCGAACACTTGTTCTGTGAAGGCTTGAGTCTGAAAAGACGCAATCAGATTGGACCCTTCCGCGAGGTCCTTGCTGATATAATACCCATGCTCGGCAAGCGCCGCGCGCGCGGCGTCGCCATCCGGGAACCGCGGCTGCACCTCGTCGTGAAACGAAATCATCGCCAGTCCGCCGGGGCGAATGACGCGGGCGAGTTCCGCCAGCCATTCGCGCTGGGTCGGGATGCGCAGATGCGTGAACACCGACAAAAGATAAACGATATCGAATTGCGCATCTGCAAAGTCGAGCGGCGGGTGCAACTGATTCTGGCGATAGTCACCGGGCAGGTTGTCGGCGCACCAGTCAACCAGTGACGAATTGTAATCGACGCCAAAAAGCGACGCCTTTGTCATTTGCGGCAGATGGCGGATGACGCGACCGGAACCGCAGCCGAAATCGAGAATGCGGTACACATCGCCAAAACCAAGACCGGCGGCGCGCGCATGGCCATCAAGCGCTTTCGCGGTCGTCTCGCCGGTTTTCAAAAACGCGCGCCAGTCCGCATGAGCGACAACCCGCGCCATCAATTCAAGCGGCGGGATCGGCACGCCATTGTCATCAGTCGCGGGCGGTTGCTCTTTGCCACGCGCAATCCGCCATTCCACCAGTTTGAAATAAAGGCCCATGAGCCCCGCGCGATCGAGAGCAACGCGCGCGCCCTGCTTGATATCCATCAGGCGGCGCCCCGCACCGGCGGTGTTTTTTCAAACGCGGTCACACGCTCGATGAAATCCTCCGGCAAGGGCGACGTGTCCTTCGTGCCGCGATTGACATGCACATAGGTCATCGCGCCCTCATTGAGGAGTTCCTCGCCGCGAAAGATCGCCAGTTCCACCGTTATCGATTTCGTACCGATGCGCGCGCAGCGCGCGCCGATATCAAGCATGTCATCGAAAACCGCCGGCGCTCTGAAATTCGCCTCGGCGCGCGCGGTTAAAAACTCAACCGCATTGTCGCCGCTGAAGGCGATATCGAGCGCACGCATCCACTCCGTCATCGCCACGTCGAAATAGAGAAAGTAATTGACGTTGAAAACGATGCCCTGCGCATCGCACTCCGCCCAGCGCACTCGAAGGGGGTGGAGGAAGGTGAAATCGAAACGACTCTGCATATAACCTACAAGCAGGACATCGCTGTTTCAGCAAGGTCATATCGAATAAGAACTTCACCGCGCGAAACCAAATCATCGTTTGCCAATAGCGAGCCTGAAAATACGAATATTTCATGCGATACTGCAGCATTTTTTAGGCTGCGGGAACAGTAAGTCTGGCTTCGTTCTTCACTTTCAAGCTTTTGTCTGGGCCTAATCTTTTGATCGTTCAGTGCCTCAGTAATTTTCTCTTTATCCGCACCCTCCGTATTCATGTAGCAATATTGATGCAATTCATTCGTACGTATTCCTCCATAAACATTGGCGCGGCCACCGCTTGTTCCAGGCGATGATATGTGAATTCTACCGTCGAGCGAATATTCGCGAAAACCTTCATCCTCAAAGACATCAAAGCCGCTAATAGATTCGGTAGCGCCAACCTGCCTTCTCCTGAAAGCATCGCGCATCGCCTTACCGTCGTTCCATTTGTCGCGGTCGCGTGAATCAATGCAGCTATTAATAAATACCCAGCCCACAGATTGCTCTAAACCCGCAGGTGCTGCTTTCGTTTCTTGTATCGCCGGCAAGCAAGCAATCGCGACTAACGCAACAGAAAACCGCCTCTTAAACATCAGTCTACCCCTGAACCGCCACGACCACCTTTTGCGCCGCGTCTTCCAGATCGTCCGCAGGCGTAATTTTCAAGCCGGAGTTGGCGAGGATCTCCTTGCCTTTTTTAACATTGGTGCCTTCAAGGCGCACGACCAGCGGGTCTTCAAGGCCGACCTCTTTCACCGCCGCGACGATGCCTTCGGCGATGATGTCACAGCGCATGATGCCGCCGAAGATATTGACGAGGATGCCTTTGACGCCCGGGTCGGTGGTAATGATCTTGAACGCTTCGGTGACTTTCTCTTTCGTGGCGCCGCCGCCAACGTCGAGGAAGTTCGCCGGCTCCGCGCCATAGTGTTTAATGATGTCCATGGTGGACATGGCGAGGCCCGCGCCATTGACCATGCAACCGATATTGCCGTCGAGCTTTACATAGGACAGATCATATTCGGATGCTTTCAGCTCCATCGGATCTTCTTCGGTTTCGTCGCGCAGCGCCATAATATCCGGGTGACGGAACATGGCGTTGGGGTCGAACCCGACTTTCGCGTCGAGCACCTTCACATCGCCGCCTTTGGTGACGATCAGCGGATTGATCTCAAGCATCGACATGTCTTTTTCGACAAAGGCTTTGTAGAGGATCGGGATCAATTGCCCGCACTGTTTTGCGGTCGCGCCGGAAAGGCCAAGCGCCTGCGCAATGCGGCGCCCGTGATGGGGCATATAGCCGGTGGCCGGATCGATCTCGACCGTAATGATTTTCTCCGGCGTTTCTTCCGCCACTTCCTCGATGTTCATGCCGCCTTCGGTTGAGGCGATGAAAGCGATGCGCCCCGTGCCGCGATCGACCAGCGCGGAGAGGTAAAGTTCGGTCTCGATATCCGAGCCGTCCTCGATATAGATGCGGTTTACCTGTTTGCCCGCTTCGCCCGTCTGTTTCGTGACCAGCGTCGCACCGAGCATCTGTTTGGCGAATTCCGCCGCTTCCGCCGGCGACTTGGCAAGACGAACGCCGCCAGCCTCACCGGCGCTTGCCTCTTTAAACTTGCCCTTGCCGCGTCCGCCCGCGTGGATCTGCGCCTTCACCACGTAAAGCGGCCCTGGGAGAGACTTCGCCGCCTCTTCGGCGTTATCGCCACGAAGGACCGCGCGGCCTTCGGAGACCGGCGCGCCAAATTGCTTCAATAACTGCTTGGCCTGATATTCGTGGATGTTCATGGGGGCTCCCGCGTCGGAAATGGACAGATAGGCGCGTTATAACCGCGCCGTCATCGGGCACAACCGGGGAAAGCGCTAGAGCGCGGCGCGAATATCCGTGAGCGAGCGCCTCTGCTGGCCATTCGCGTCAAAGTTCTCCGGCGCGAGCCACGCCTCGAATGCGGCCTTCGCTTGAGGCCATTCCTTGTCCAGCATTGAGAACCAGGCGGTGTCGCGGTTCTCACCCTTCATCACCATATCCTGACGAAAGACCCCCTCAGGGACGAACCCCAGGCGCAAGGCCGCACGCTTCGAGCCATCATTAGCATTATTGCACTTCCACTCATAACGACGATAGCCAAGATCATCGAAGATATGACTCGCCATCAGATACATAACCTCTGTCGACGCTGGCGTGCGTTGCAACTGTTTTGAATAAACTATGCAGCCAACTTCTATCGAGCCGGCCGCAGGACGCAGCCGCATATAACTCGCCATGCCCAGGACATCGCCGCTGAGGCTGCGAATAACATGCGTGCGCCAGTTTTCCTTCTCAGCAAAGCGCTTGAACACAGCGCTCATATCATCTGCATCATCAAAAGGACCGATGGGAATATATCTCCACAGATCTGCGTTCGCTTTGCCGCCAACAGCATTGAATACTGCTTCCGCGTCGTGCGTAAAATCCGCCGGTTCAATAATCACATGGCGGCCTTTCACATATCGTAAGTTCGGCTCTGCGCACTCTGTCCAGTTTTCCAGCCTATCACTCACAGCTCTGACTGCCCTTTTTGCTCGACGCTTACTCCTCCGCAGCCCATGCTAACGGCAAAAGGAGAAAACCATGATCATTGTTTCTGGAACCCTAAAAGTCGAGCCCGGCGCGCTGGATAAAGTACGCAATGAAATGGAAGCAAATATTCGCGCCACCCGAGACGAAGAAGGCTGCATTTATTACTCTTATGGCGTTGACGTGCTCGACCCGGACACGATCATTATCCTTGAATATTGGGAAAGCTGGGAAACTCTGCAAGCACACGGCGCCCAGCCGCATATGGCGGTATGGGGCAAAGCGCTGAGCGCAGCCGGAATGGTTTCCAGAAATCTGAGATTTATCGAAGCCGGCGAAGAAAAATTTCCACTCGGCAAAAAAGGCTAAAGCTTATCCAGCAAATTCGCCGCAAAAACCGATAACGTATCGTCGCGGGCGCCCATCACGACAATCCGGTCACCAGGCTGAGCGATTTCCAAAAGCCGCGCCCCGCAAGCTTCACGATCCGGCAAAGCTTCCGTCTGTCGCCCCGCCGCCGCAACGCCGGCGGCAATGTCGCTGCTTGACACTGACTTATCCGTGGTGCCGCCATAATAGACCGGCTCCGGCATCAGCAATATATCATCCGCTGACAGATGGTCGGCGAAGGTTTCGATAAACTCGTTCTTCATCTTCTTCAGCGGCCCAAAGCCATGGGGCTGAAACATCACCAGCAAACGCCCCGGAAAATCATGAAGCGTTTTCAGGCTTGCGGTGATCTTGTCAGGGTTGTGTCCGAAATCATCAATGACGGTAACGCCGCCGGCCTCGCCCACATATTCAAGGCGGCGCTTGACCCCTTCGAATTCACCTAACGCTTTGGCCGATTGCGTAAGGCTGACGCCTGCAGCGGAAGTTGCCGCAATCGCCGCCAGCGCATTCGACACATTGTGACGGCCTGGCATTTTCAGATTAACCGTCGCTCGCTCATCACTGCGATGATCGACAACATCAAAAGAGACGCCAAAAGGTTGCGGCTTGATATTCTCTGCGTGAAGGTCGCCGGAGGCGTCAGTAATTGAGTAAGTTATCGTTTTTCCGTCATGCGCACTCGCAAGACGCGCCGTTTCTTCATTGTCGAGGTTGAGAACAGCCGCCTCAGCTTTACCGATAAAACCGCCAAACAACGAACGCAGTTCATCCATCGACTTATGGTCCAGCGCGATATTGTTTAGTACCGCGATTTTTGGATTGAACATGGCGATGGAGCCATCGCTCTCATCAACTTCCGAGACAAAAGCCTCGCCGTCACCAATCAGCGCGCTGGCGAAAAGCGCATCAGGCGATACGAAATTTTTCATGACGGCGCCATTCATGACGGTCGGGCGTTTTCCCTCGTGATGGAGGATCCAGCCGATCATCGCCGTTGTCGTCGATTTGCCGCTCGTGCCGGCGACGCCGATCGGGCGCGGCGCAGCGTTAAAAAGCTCAGCCAGCAATTGCGCGCGCGACAGGCGCGCCGCGCCGACCTTTTTGCCCGCGACAATGTCGGGTACGGTATCCTCAACAGCGGCGGACGCCACGAGAACTTGCTCAGACCGCCGCACGCCGGAGCCATCCTGGCGGTGGAGCTTGATCCCGAGGGAGCGCAGATAGTCAAACTTCGCGCCT
The DNA here is from genome assembly GCA_039819405.1 of Pseudomonadota bacterium. Taxonomy (GTDB): domain Bacteria; phylum Pseudomonadota; class Alphaproteobacteria; order Caulobacterales; family Parvularculaceae; genus Hyphococcus. The sequence continues at coordinate 584,397 of JBCBSB010000004.1, forward strand.
GTTCGGCCCTGATCGAGCGCCCGGTCGGAGCCCTCCACATGATGGCCCGCCGCCTTGACGATCATGGCGAGGGGCAACATGCCTGATCCGCCAATCCCGCAGAAGAAAAAGTCTTTTGTTTTCATCATCATTGGGTCGCTATAACCGGAATTAACCAATAAGTCGTAAGCATTGTTCGATGACAGACGCCAAGAAACATGTCGCCCTGGTCTGCCCCGGCGGGCCGGTTACCAGAGATCTCGCCGATAAAGTCGTCGAGATTGCGGCGGCTCATTGCGGCGAGCAAGGCCAGCTGCATTTTCATGACCAATGCTTTTTAACCGCCGGGCATTTCGCCGGGAATGACGACGAACGGAGCGCTGCGTTTCTCGACGTCGCCAATGATCCCAAATATGACGCCGTCTGGTTCGCCCGCGGCGGCTATGGCGCGTGCCGCCTGAACGAAACGCTTTTCGATAAGCTGAACGATCGTGCGCGCCGGAAAACCTATCTCGGCTATTCCGACGCCGGCATGATTCTCGCGCGGCTTTACAAAGACGGGATTGGCAAGCCGGTACATGGGCCTATGCCGACGGATATGGCGCGCAAAGACGGCGAATATGCGATTGGGCGCGCATTAGACTATCTGATCCAGAGCGATACCAATACACTGGAGAAGACAATTGCTTCCGGCAACAAAACCGTCGCCTTCAATATCACCGTCCTCAGTCATATGATCGACACCGACTGGGCGCCGGACCTTGCCGGTCACATCGTAATGCTCGAAGATGTCTCGGAATATCTTTATAGTATCGACCGGTCGATGTTCACGATCATGTCCAGCTCCAAAATGAAGAAAGCAGCAGGCGTCAGGCTCGGGCGCATCAGTGATGTACCGGAAAATGACCGCCCCTTCGGTCAGACGGCGGAAGAAATCGTTCAGGACTGGTGTGAACGCAGCAACGTCCCCTATCTTGGGCGCGCCGATATCGGCCATGACGCTGACAACAAGGTCGTTCCATTTGGCGCATGGCCAGTACGCCAATCATCGGCCTGATTGGAGCTGCATGTAACGGCGGCATGAATCAGAAAACCATGTAGACAAATGCGCCACCGGCGATAATGGCCAGGAATACGCCGCCGACGATGAGCCCGACCGGCTTGCCGCCGACGCTTCCCGCCGCCCCGGCCTTAAAAATAATATTGGCCGCGACCGCAGCCAGAACGGCTGCCCCGGCAGCGTATTCGCTGACATTGCTGACAACAGCCTGACGTCCGGCAGTCAGCGTCAGCGCGTCAACATCAACAACCCCTGTCAACAGAGCGACAAGCAGCAATCCGCTTTCTCCAAACACATCAATTCCGAAACTGGAGGCCAGGACAACCACCGCCAGCAGACCGGCAAAGAGCAATGCGGACTTTAAGGCGAGGGGATTATCGAGTAGGAGCGTGTGCTCATGATCGCTGTCTTGTGTCGCGTTCCGCCATAAAAAGGCCGCTGCGACAGCGCCAATGATCACCCCCGTAAGAAGCGTCGGCCAGATCACGGCCAGGACACCTCTAGAGACGGCCAATAACAAAAGCCCGACGCGTAACAACATGACCACATTAGCGGCGATAATTCCAGCCGCCACTGATGGCGTTGCGGCGCCTTTGCGCGCGAGTCCCGCCAGGGACAAGGTTGTCGCTGTCGACGAAGCGAGCCCGCCGGCGAGCCCTGTCAACAGCACGCCGCGCCCGGCGCCCATAAATTTGATCGACCAGTAACCAAGAAATGAAAGGCCGCTGATCAAAACGACCATGAGCCAGAGCTCGCGAGGATTAAGCGCCTGATACGGCCCGTAGCCTTGAGCGGGCAGGATCGGCAGCACGATGACGGAAATCACAAGCAATCGCAGCGCAGCCTGAATCTCCTTATGCGACAGCGCTCCCGCCCATTGCTCGACACTATGCTTAATGCTGAGGACAATCGCGACAGTCACACCGCCAATCGATGCTGTGAGCAAGAAACCGCGTGTCGCAGCAACGCCCAGCAGAAAAGTGGCGATAATGGCGATTTCCGTCGTACCGCCGGTACCGGGCTTTTCCTTCGCCACCGCCCAATAGGCGGTGATCGTCAGCCCAGAAACTGCTAAAAGGGATACTGATACAAAAATAGCGCCGGCATCGATCAGCCCTGCGAGACCGCCAGTCAGTGCAACCAGGGCAAATGTGCGGGCGCCAGCGAATGTATGGGCGTGCGCCTCAGCAGCTTTAGTCCATTCCCGCTCAAAACCAACGAGAAAGCCGATACCGAGCGCAACCGCAAGATTGCGTATATCCACTACTGATTGTGCATCGATCATATCTGACATTGCTTGCCGCACCCACTCCGCCGGATCCATTGAATATGGCGCAAGGATTTGTAGCGATGCTACACTGAAACAGATATTTTCTCGTCGTCGCGACTGTAATATCTCTGTTTTTTCGGCAATCCCGGCCCCCGGCTTGACAGACGCGCAGCAACAGCGTCTTAGGCAATCGTCAACCGGAGTTCGCAAGATGCAAGTCAATGTCGCCATTGTCGGCGCTACTGGAAATGTTGGTCAGGAAATACTGGCGGTCCTGGAGGAGCGCCTTTTCCCCGTGCACACCGTATATGCACTGGCGTCACGCCAATCTATCGGTCGCGAGGTGTCCTTTGGCGACAAGACGCTGAAATGCCAGGACCTTGAAACGTTTGATTTCAGCAATGTTGACATCGCGCTTTTTGCCGCCGGCGGCGCTATTGCAAAAGAGTGGGCGCCGAAAGCGGCGAAAGCCGGCACGATCGTCATCGACAACTCATCGCATTTTCGCATGGACCCGGACGTTCCGCTGATCGTGCCCGAAGTCAATGCCGACGCCGTCAGCAACGCGCGCAAGAAAAACATCATCGCCAACCCGAACTGTTCAACCGCCCAGTTGGTCGTTGCATTGAAACCGTTGCATGACGCCGCAACCATCAAGCGCGTCGTCGTTTCCACTTATCAGTCAACATCGGGGGCGGGCAGAGCGGCGATGGACGAATTGTTCAATCAGACCAAGGGCATTTTCGTCAACGATACGCCAACGCCGGACGCTTTCACAAAACAGATCGCGTTTAACGTCATTCCCCATATCGACGTCTTTATGGAAGACGGTTTCACCAAAGAGGAATGGAAGATGACGGCGGAAACGAAAAAAATCCTCGACCGTAAGATCAAACTGACCGCAACATGCGTGCGCGTCCCGACTTTTGTCGGACACGCAGAAGCCGTCAATGTAGAATTCGAGAAGCCCCTATCTGACGATGAGGCGCGCGAAATTCTGCGCGAAGCGCCCGGCCTGCTTGTCGTCGATAAACACGAAGATGGCGGTTACGTGACCCCGGTTGAGTGCGTCGGTGACATGGCGACCTTCGTCAGCCGCATTCGCGTTGATCCAACTGTTGATAACGGTCTCGCTTTCTGGTGCGTTTCCGACAATTTGCGTAAAGGCGCAGCTTTGAACGCAGTCCAGATTGCCGAAACGCTTCTGAACTGGAAAGTAATCGAAGGGTCGCGAGGATAATTTCATGGCGTCACTCCAACAAATCTCCGACCTCATCGGCCAACGCCAATTAGGGGCAGCAGGCGCGGCCCTGCGCAAATTGGTGCGCCAGAAAAGCAAACCTGGGATCGATTGGCCAACCGCCATGAACTTTGCCGGTCAAATCGGCGATCAGGAAACGGTGCTTGCCGCCGCCCAGAACTGGCGCGCGCAGGCGCCAAGCGATCCTCAAAGACTTGTTGCTGAAATCAATGCTCTCGGCGCTGTTGCAAAACACAAGGAAGCGGCGCTCCTTTCGCGCGAGTTGCAAAAAAATGAGCGGTCAGCGACGGATGGGTATTATCTCGAAGGTTTTTATCAGGCGCGTTTCGCGAACAGGGATAAAGCGCTGGCGCTGTGCAGGAAGGCGATTGAGCTTAACCCAAACCATGCGACCGCCTGGGAGCAGATTGCGCTTCTGAACGGTTATGAAGACCGCGACGCCGATATTGCGTCAATGCTCGAAGTTGAAAAACGCATCAGTGATCGCGAGCAACTGATCGCTCTTTACTACGCGCTTGGCCGCGCCTTTGATCATGCCGACGATACTGACAAGGCCTTCGCCTATATCTCAAAAGGCGCCGGTTTGCGCACCGGTCCAAGACCATTCGACCTCGCGCCATTGCACGCATATTTAGGCCGCCTGCGCACAACTTTTACTCCGGCGTTCGTCAAGCAACATGAGAATGGCGATGCTGGCGCCGGCGCCATCTTTATTCTCAGCACGCCTCGTTCCGGCTCCACCCTGATCGAGCAAATTCTCACCACAGCCCCGTCCGTCACCGCAACCAGCGAGCACGTAATCCTGCGCAACGCGGCCCTTGAGCTTGGCAATATGGAGCCGCAGGAGATGGCGCAGACGGCCGACTATAAGCAAAGTGACTGGAATAAAATCGCGCAAGGCTATTTTGACGGATTACGGCGGCGGTTTAGTACAAGCAAAGTCTACACGGACAAGACGCTCATCAATTTTTACTACGCCGGGCTGATCCGCATTCTTTTTCCGGCGGCGAAAGTTATCTGGCTGCGCCGCGATGCGCGCGATGTCGCCTGGTCGTGTTTCCGTTCACGCATCAACGCCAATCAATGGGCGGAAAGCATAGATACGGCGTGCGGCTTCCTCAATGCGCATCATGAAATGTGCGCTTATTGGGCGGAACTCTTCGGCGATCAATTATTGACCCTCGACTTCGAAAAACTGGTCAGCGACGGAGAAGCGACCTCAAAGCGGCTCTTCGATCATGTAGGGGTCGAGCGCCCTGACGCATGGAGCGATTTTTACAAAAGCAGTAATCCTGTTGCGACAGCGAGCCTCGCACAAGTTCGAGAACCACTGAATACAAAAGGTGTCGGGGCATGGCGGCGCTACGAAAAGCATCTGGCGCCGATCTATGACAAACATTTCAGCTAAAGACTCATCAAGCGCTGTGCGCGATGGCCTCTTGTTCGGCGTCATCGCTTACACCTTGTGGGGGCTGTTCCCGATTTACCTGAAAGCCGTCGGCGAAGCGTCGGCGCTGGAAATCCTCGCGCATCGCATTTTATGGTCCGTGCCATTTGGCGCGGTTTTGATCGCATTACGTAAACAATGGGGTGAGGTGAGAAAGGCGCTCACAACGCCGCGCGTGTTGGTCTTGCTTGGCGTCAGCGCGCTTGCAATTTCATTTAACTGGCTGATCTATGTCTGGTCCGTCGTCAATGATCGCATTCTGGAGGCAAGCCTTGGCTATTACATCAATCCGCTGATGTATGTTGCGGCGGGCGTTTTCATTCTTGGCGAGCGTTTGCGGCCGGCGCAGATTGTCGCCGTGTGTCTTGCAACCATCGGCGTTCTGGTGCTGACATTCGGGGCCGGCGTGTTCCCGTGGGTGTCATTGACGCTGGCGGTCTTATTCACGGTCTACGGCTACATCCGCAAGACAACCCCCGTCGGGGCCATGCCGGGGTTGTTTGTGGAAACAACTTTGCTGTCGCCGCTGGCGCTGATTTATCTTCTGTGGCTGATGAATTCCGGTACAGCCGTGTTTTTGCAGAGCTCCATCACGATGGATACGCTTCTGGTGCTGGCCGGACCTGTGACCGTCGTTCCGCTCGTTCTGTTTGCTTTATCGGCGAGGCGGCTGCGCCTGTCGACGCTGGGATTTCTTCAATATATCGGTCCGACATTGCAGTTTGTCCTGGGCCTTTATTACGGAGAGCCGTTTACCTGGGCCCATGGCGTATGCTTTGGCCTCATATGGACCGGACTTGCGGTTTTCAGTTTTGACGCCGCGCGCGCCAGCCGCGCCGAGAAACTTATGAAAACCGCTTAAGACTGCCGGAAAAGCTCAGCAGAGATTTTCCGTTCGCCGTCACCAACCCGCGCGCAAACAAAAGACTGCGCCCGGCTTTGGTCATTTCGCCTGCCGCCTCGATAAAAGCACCGACCGGGCCGGGACCGATAAATTCCGCATTCATAGTCACAGTGACGGCTTTAAAATTACCTTCGCTGCGCCGGCAGATATCCCACAGGGACATATCCGCCAGCGTCATCAAGGCGCCGCCATGAACAATCCCGCCAAGATTAGCGTGACGAGGTTCGGAAAAAAATCCGACGCCCGGACCTTCGCCTTTTTCGCGAAAATAAAACGGGCCGGCATGGGCGCTGAATGTTTGCGGGTGGGATTGCAGCACCCAGCCCGGCGGCGGTTCACGCATTGACTGATCATTGTTGTCCATGCTTCGCCTCTACCCGGCCCTGCGCAAGTTGCAAACAACAAATCGCACAACGGGCGCCAAAACGTGTTGCCAAGCCATAAGGTGAGCGGCACTTTGAGACCATGCCCAAGCCCTTCCCTGAACCGCAGATTATTGATGCTGATGGCGTGAAGCTGGCCGTCTACGAAGCCGATGGCGATCCTGATCGCGCCAACCCGCCAATTATTCTCGTCCATGGCTGGCCGGAAATCGCCTATTCCTGGCGCAACCAGATACATGCGCTTGCTGATGCGGGATATCGCGTGGTCGCCCTGGATCTAAAAGGATTTGGCGGATCAGACGCCCCGCACGACAAGACGCTCTATGACATTGAACATGTGACGAACGATCTTGCCGCCTTGCTTGACGCACTGGAAATTGAAAAAGCCATATTCTGCGGTCACGACTGGGGCGGCTCGATTGTGTGGAGCATGGCGCAATGGCGCCCCGAACGGGTTGCCGGCGTGATTAGCCTTTGCACGCCTTTGCATCCGCGTCCGCCTGCGCCGCCGATTGACATTCTCAAACGCCGCTTTGGCGAGGCGCACTATTTCGCCCAGTTCCAGGAAGAGAAAATACCGGAAGCGTTATTCGAAACTGATATTGACCGGTTCGTGCGCATGATGTTCCAAAAACCGGCCCCGCGAGAGCGATGGGCGTCGCTGATCCCGGCAGTTTATGATTTACCCGGACGATTTAAATCCGGTCGGCCTGTAGATTCGGACAAGCTGATCGTTTCAGAAGATATCATTCAGGTTTATATCGATGCATTTCAGCGAAGCGGGTTTCATGGCGGGATCAACCTCTACCGTAATGTCAACCGAAACTGGGAGCTGATGGACGGGCGTGATGAGACAGTGCTTGCGCCATCGCTTTGGATTGGCGCTAATCTCGATATGTTTTTACCGCCCGAATCCGCTGACGGTATGGAACAGCTCGTTCCCGACCTTGAAAAACATCTTATCGATGATTCCGGCCACTGGGTCATGTGGGAAAAGCCGCAGGAATTAAACGCTCTGTTGATCGACTGGTTAAAGCGGCGAATTTCAACTTAATTTGACGCAGTTTCACTCAGCGATTTGAAATAAAATCCGAAGGACAGCCTAAAAATTCGCTTACTTCGCGTCGCCACACTTTCGCCACAGATCAGGGGCGGAGGATAATATGCGAAGCAAAACAGCGATATTGGTCGCGGCGGTTTTCGCACAGACGGCGCCGGCGGCGGCATTGGATGAGTTCACCCATCTGAAGTCTAAACAGCGCGCCATTGCGGCGTTTAAAATTCACGATCAGGCGGTTGAAATCTCTGCTGTCACCCGGCGCAAGCGCGCGGATACGGTGTTACGCCGCGCCTATATGGAAGAAAGCCGGGCCATGGGAAAGGTCTTTCCGGGCTATCCGCAGCCGGCCTTTGTCAGTTTCGACATTCGCTTAAAATTTTAATCATCAAAGGCAATCATAGAGCGCATCCAACAGGCGCAACGCTCTTGGGTCACCCACAAGATAAGGCGACATCTTTGACATGACATAAGCCGCGGTCAGGTTGTTGTCGGGGTCAACGATCACGCAGGAACCGCCGAATCCGGCATGCCCGAAGGCCTTTTCACTTGGCCCAAAGTGGCGATTGATGTTGCCCATCAGGCCCGCCGACCAGGACAGGTGAAACGGCAGCACCATATCGTCGCCGCGAATACGTTCGGCGAGCGCCGCCTCAATAACGGACGGGTCCAGACTTTGACCGCCTGACACCGCACGCCCGTTATTCGCTAACGGATGGACCATCATCGCAAGCGATCGCGCATCCGCATGCATGTTCGATGCGGGAATTTCCGCCGCCATCCACTCATCGCGACTGACCCGCGCGGTAGATGACCACTTTTTAAGAAACGCAAGTTTGGTAAATTCGTTCAGCTCGCCGAGGTCCGGCGCCTTTGGCGGCTTCGGCATATAAGCGGCGCGGGCGATTTCGTCCGCGTTCATGCCGCAAAAAATTTGCAGCCCTTCCGACGCCGTAAAGGCGCGCAGTAACTCGCCCACGCTTTGCCCGCTCGCACGCCGCAACAGCTCACCGGCGATATAGCCAAATGTCTGCGGGTGATAGCCATTGGCTGTTCCCGGCGCCCACAGCGGCGCCATCGCGGCGAGACGGTCCGTAATTGCACCCCAGTCAAGCCATGTGGCCGGGTCCATTTCATCGGGAATGCCGCACAGCCCCGCCTGATGCGACAACGCCTGCGCGATCATAATCTTTTCTTTGCCGTTCTCCGCGAATTCGGGCCAGTATCGCGCGACAGGCGCATCATAATCGAGACGCCCATTGCTGACTTCGCGCGCGATCAGCAATGTTAAAACCGCCTTGCCGCTTGAATAGACGCACGCCAGCGTATCTTCCGTCCACGGCTCTTCCTTCGCCCGATCGCTAAAGCCGCCGCGAATGTCGACGACAAGTTCACCGTCAATAACCGCCGCGAAAGAAGCGCCAAGCTCTAACCCATCCTCAAAATTGGCGGCGAAAGCGTCTCCGACCGAATCAAATGTGGACGGTAATACTCCTGATGCATTTGGAACGCGCGCGTGAGACCACATAGCCAATAATGAATCCGACCGGTCAGTTGCCGAATGCGCAGGCAAGGCCGGCGCGGGCAATCGCGCTGGCGGCGTTTGGATTGTCTATGCTGAGCAGCGCGTCGAGCGTTTCACCCGCAGACGAAGCCTCGTTTAATTCACCGACAAACTCCGCCACCGCTTCCATATCCCCGCGATCCAGCCGCTCATCAAGTTCAGACGCCAGGCACTCAGCGCGGTTTTCAGACATTCCCAATTCTTGAAGACGGTTTTCGATGCGAATGCGCGGCGACAGCGTCGCACATGCGGCAACCAGCAACACCACCCCGGCTAAAACAGCGATACGTCTCATCTTCTTCCCCTTATTCGTTTTTCGGCGGCAAGACTACGCCCGGCGCCTCGGCAAGTCCACGCCGGTCAATCACGACGCAGGCCAGATTGATCCAGCCGCCAGGTAAGGGCCTCAATGCGGTCCTGCCCGAAAAACGGCTCTCCATTCAACACCATAAGCGGCACGCCCCAATGATGTTCCAACTGCGCCTGTTCGTTGCGGGCCAGCTGCTGCGCAATCACATTCTGATTATCCGCCGCCCATGCCGACAGCGCATCAAGGTCAAATCCGGCCTTAGCAAGCGTATTCGACAGAACATCGTTCTCGCACCAGTCTGCCACGCCGCCCCAGACGGAGCGGCTGACGACTTGCGCAAATTCCAGCCCCCGCCCCTCCGCCACAGCGGCGAAGGCAAGGTCCATGATCATGGTCATGACGGGTTGCTCCGGCGCAACTTTGCCGGTTTCAAAATCCATCGCCACAGGGTCGGGATTCGGCAGGCCAAAGGGGACGCCAAGTTGTTGCGCCTCGCGCGGGACATCCTTGAACAGATACGGCAGAAACTGTTTGCGCCCGCGCTCGAAAAAATCCGGCTCGCGTAACGCTAACGGGCGCACCGGGCGAAAATCCACCGCCACTTCATAATCCCGGCCAATCGCCACAAGGCGGTCCGTCGCGAGATAAGAATATGGGCTGCGGAAGGACCAGTAGATTTCCAGCACAGGGGCAACTTGATCTGTCAATTTCGGTACTCCAAGCGTTGAAACTTTAAACCCTGGAAGCTAAGCGTCAATCATCGCCTGTTGAGTGGCGCCAAAGGATACTGATGTGGGACGCATAATTCGCCTCGGGGTTATACAAGCCGGTTTCGGGGAAGATATGAAGGCGAATATCGCCAAAATCGACCGACTGGTCCGCGCCGCCGCAAAAGATGGGGCCAACATTATCCTGACGCCCGAACTCTTTCAGGGCCCCTATTTTTGCAAGACGGAAGAAACCCGCCATTTCGCAACGGCTTATCCGTATAAGGACCACCCGGTAGTGCAAAAGCTGGCGCCGCTGGCCAGCGAATTGGGAGTTGCTCTTCCCCTGTCTATTTTTGAACGCGAGGGGCAGGAGTATTACAACAGTCTTGTCATGGTCGACGCCGATGGATCACTGGCGGGCGTCTATCGCAAGAGCCATATCCCGGACGGCCCCGGCTATGAGGAGAAATTCTATTTCAGGCCCGGCGACACCGGCTTTAAGGTCTGGGATACGCGTTTCGGTCGCCTTGGCGTCGGCGTCTGCTGGGATCAATGGTTCCCGGAAGCCGCGCGCGCCATGATGTTGATGGGCGCGGAACTTCTTCTCTACCCGACAGCCATCGGCTCAGAGCCGGAAAACGCCAGCCTGGACACGCAAGCTCGCTGGCGGCGCGCCATGATCGGCCATGCAGTTTCGAATGTCGTCCCGGTCGCCGCCGCCAACCGGATTGGCGACGAAGCAGGACAAATTTTTTATGGTTCATCCTTTGTCACCGATGATGGCGGCGAATTGCTCGTCGATATGTCCCGCACGGAAGAAGGCTTTGAATGCGTCAATCTTGATCTCGAAGAGATCGCCGAACAGCGCGCCGGTTGGGGATTTTTCCGAGACCGGCGGCCGGAACTATATGGCCCACTCACCGGTAAAAAGCCTGGTTGAGGATTATCCGTTCGCCCTCTCGGCGCGCTTCTGATCAAGGCGCTCCTGATCGCTAGGCAATAAGGCCCAGGCGGCCTCATCAATATCAAGGTCTGCAAAGTCCGCCGGGTCAAAGACCGGGCTCTCACCCTTGGCGCGCTGCCCGTCAAAGTCACGCATGATCCGCAATCCGACCGGGATCAACAACACCAGCGCAAAGAGATTGACGAGCGCCAATACGCCCATCGTGAGATTGGCGAAGCCAAATGCGCTGGCAAGATTAAGCTGTGAGCCGAGCAGAATGAAACCCAACGAAACAGCACGAAAAATATTGAACGTGAGATGGTTCTCACGCGCAAAATAATCAAGCGCGTTCTCGCCAAGAAAATAGTTGTACATGATGGAACTGAAAACGAAGAGCATCAGCGCTGTCGCCACAAACTCATCCGCCCAGCCGCCGACCAGGGAGGTTAACGCTGTCTGGGTCAGCAGTACGCCGTCCGTCGCGGAGTTAGACAGGTCAACGCCCGACAACAAAATGATCGACGCAGTGCAGGTGCAAATGATGATCGTATCGATGAATACCGAAAGCGCCTGCACAATACCCTGATGCGCCGGGTGCGGCACGTAAGCGACCGCGGCGACATTCGGCGCGGAGCCAAGACCAGCCTCATTAGAGAAGAGCCCGCGCTGAATGCCCATGGTCAATGCCGCGCCAATACCGCCAGCGAAAGCCTGATTCACTCCAAACGCACTAGTAACGATGGTCGACAAAACCGCGGGGAGGTCGCCAGCGCGCGTGATCAGTATAAAGAGCGCCAGTAAAATATAACTCGCCGCCATCACTGGCACGACAATCTCAACAACTTTTGTAATGCGGCCAATGCCGCCAAAAATCACAAAACCGACAAACACCGCAAGCACGCCGCCGGTGATAATCGGAGCAACCCCAAAAGCGCTCTCAACAGACGTCGCAACCGCATAGCTTTGCAAAACGTTGAACGCGACGCCAAACGTCACCAGCAGCAGAACAGAATAAATACCGGCGAGGATCGGCGCCCCGGAGCCGAGACGTTTTTTCAATCCATATTGAATATAAAACGCCGGTCCGCCGCGAAAATTACCGTCATGCTCCAGGCGCTTAAAAAGCTGCGCAATCGAGCACTCAAAAAAACTGGTCGCCATCCCAAGCAGACCGACCAGCCACATCCAGAAGATGGCGCCAGGACCGCCTAGCGTAATCGCAACGGCGACACCAGCGATGTTTCCCGCACCGACGCGGCCCGCCACTGACAGGGCAAGCGCTTGAAACGATGTCGGCTTATCGCCTTCGTGATGGAATGCGCCTCCCAGTATGGAGAACATCGCGCCGAAATTTCTGAACTGAATGAAACGGGAGCGAATTGTGAAGAAAAGACCAACGGGCAAAAGCACATAAATGAGGACAGAACCCCAAAGAAAATTATCAAGCCAGGCGATCATTAGATCTCACAGTAATTTTCGCCGTACACGGCGCATTGCAGCCAGAGGAAGTCCTTTCCTTTAGCCGATGGCATACTGATTGTCGAATTAGAGAAAACCACCCGCTATCGATGAGATGGCGGGGGGCGCAACTAGCGAACGCAGAAGCGATCTTAGTCTTTTCGAATGAATGTCACCGCGAACAGCGTTTCGCCATCAAACATGTCTTTTGGCGGCTCAACGCCTTCGATCATCTTAAAGGCGCGGGGCGTAATCGATCCTTCCATGCGATAGCCCTTTTCCGCCATTTTGCCGCGATGAAACTCAAGGGCGGCGGCGGTGAATTCACGGGCAAGAATGGTGATGCGCTCTGGATCGGTGGACATATCGGACCTTTTGCTAGTTCGTGATTTGATTTGTCACATAATTTGGGCGGAATATGAAGGCGAGCGCCGGACTTGTCCATAAGCGATGATGGCGCGGCCGATCTCAGTATCAGCGACCATAGCGATTCCAACGCGGCGAGGCGCCCATGCGAAATATCCTATCCATCGACGGCGGCGGGGTCAGAGGCGTCGTCGCCGCTATCGTGCTTGACGCCCTTGACGGGGAATTCAAGGCCGCCGGCAAGACCTGCGCGGTCGCTGACTGCTTTGATCTGATTGCAGGGACTTCGAGCGGCGCCACTATGGCCGCCGCCCTTTCGCTACCGACGCCCGATGGCGGACCCGGCCCAAACCCCGGCGATTTAAGGCGTTTTTTCGAAACAAAGGCCCGCAAAATTTTCCCGCCGCGTCCGTTCTGCAATATTCCGCTGATTGGCCGCCTGCCTCAGCTATTCGGACCTTTGCATGACCCGGCGCCGCTTTCAGAGATTCTCTCAAGCCAGTTCGGCGACATGGTGTTCGCCAGTGCGCGCCGGAATGTCATGATTCCGGCCTATTCGATTGACCCGCGCGACATTGTTCTGTTCAGGGGCGGGCCCGCCTACGCCAACAGCGATGAAGGCGGCGCTTTCAACATGGTCCGCGTGCGGGACGCGGTTATGGGATCAAGCGCGGCGCCAACATTTTTTCCGCCCCATCGCGTGGAAAACCCCAATCAAGGCCAAAGCTGGACCGCTATTGACGGGGGCGTTTTCCTGAATGACCCGGCGATGGCCGCAGTCGCGGAAGCGATGCGGCTCTTCCCCGGTGAGAATTTGCGCGTTGTCTCCATCGGCACCGGTCGCCAGACGCGAAATTATCCGTTTGAAAAGTCCCGGCGCTGGGGGTTTTCTGAATGGATCTCACCGACAGGCAGGTTTCGCACGCCATTGCTTTCCGCAATCCAGGACGGCCAGGCCCGCGCCGTCCATACCCAGCTCCACTATCTGCTGGGCGACGACTATACGCGGTTCGACTATCGCCTCGACAAGGGACGCGGCTCAGACAAGCTGGATGACGCATCCCGGAAAAACATTCAACGCCTGACACGCGGGGCCGTTGAGATGGTTGAAGAAATGCGGCCACAGCTACAGGCTCTCGCAAGACACTTGGCGCCAGTTTATGATGGCGCATCCGCAAGTTAGGCGCGGCAAAAATAAATCGGCGCATAGCGTATGAAGGACGCAATCAGGCCGGCAGTTATTATAGGATATGACTACTCCGCCGGCGCAACCGTCTCGCGCCGTTTCGCCTGCAGGGCGTCAAAATTCGACCACACGCCTTCGTCGCCATGCCACTCGCCTTGTGTCGCGCCTTTAGAGTATTCCGTCGCGCGAGCCTCAAAAAAGTTTGCGTGCTCAACACCGTTCAGGATCTCCGTCAACCATGGAAGCGGGTGTTTTTCAACGCCATAGAGCTTCGGTAAATCAAGCTGGCTAAGGCGCCAATCAGCGATATAGCGAATATATTGCTTGATATCGTCAGCCGTCATGCCTTCGACTGGCCCCATCTCGAAAGCCAGATCGATGAACTTATCCTCAAGCCCGACAACAGTCTTACAGCAATCAACGATGTCATCGGCGACCGTCTTGGTCACGCACCCTGTCTCCTTTGCAAAGGCGTGATAGAGCTGAATCATGCCTTCGCAGTGCAGCGACTCATCACGAATGGACCAGGTCACGATCTGGCCCATGCCTTTCATCTTGTTGAAACGCGGGAAGTTCATCAGCATCGCGAAGGAGGCAAACAGCTGTAACCCTTCCGTAAAGGCGCCAAACATGGCGAGCGTACGCGCAATGTCTTCATTGGTATCAACGCCAAACTTGTGCATGAAATCATGCTTGTCGCGCATCGCCTCATATTCGAGAAACGCAGAAAACTCCGATTCAGGCATCCCGATCGTTTCCAGCAGGAGCGCATAAGCCGCCACATGGATCGTCTCCATATTGGAGAACGCCGACAACATCATCTTGACTTCGGTCGGCTTGAAGACGCGCGCATAGCGCTCCATGTAATTGTCGTTCACCTCAATGTCGGACTGAGTGAAAAACCGGAAAATCTGGGTCAGAAGATTGCGCTCAGCATCTGAAATATTATTCGCCCAGTCCTTGCAGTCCTCACCAAGCGGCACCTCCTCCGGCATCCAGTGGACCTGCTGCTGGCGCTTCCAGAAATCATACGCCCACGGGTACCGGAACGGCTTATAGGCGAAGGACGGGGTCAACAGGCCTGGCGCGACAGGGATTGTTTCGCCAACAGAACTAGAGGCGTCTGGCATTTTGGAGGTCCTATTTCTTACAACGAGAATTATCGCCGCGAATCGGCGCTTCACCACTCCATATTGCGACCAAAAGAGCTATTGCCGCAAGATGTTGTAGCTCCAAATTTTTCCAACTGCCTGTGGAAGATCAGCGCAGCGCACCAGATTGAGAGCCGTTGAAATAACGCGTCTCTTGCCGCCCAAGCGGCGCCGATGCGACAATCTCAAACAGGCCGCCGGAATCCGGATATTTTCGCAGAGCGTCCTCATTGAGCCCAATGGACGCCGACGTCACGAAAATCCGGTCTTCCACAATCGCGAGACTTGTCGGGCGTAGCGCAGGAATGCTGATCTCCATCACCTTGTCGCCTCCAGGTGAAAAGCGCCGGATAACGCCAGCATCCCAGAACGCAATCCACAAAAAGCCCTCACGATCGACCTCCATGCCATCCGGATACCCTTCACTTTTCCCGAACTGGAGAAACACTTGCCGACCGTTAAAAGTCGCGCCCCCGGATTGTGCAACGTAAACACACTGCGCAGCGGAATCGGTCAGATAAACGCGATTGCGCTCAGGATCGAAGGCCGGCCCGTTGGTCACCTTGTAGTCGCCGTCGATACGAACAACATCGCCATCAGGACAAAGACGCCACCACGAACCGGAAATGATCGCTTCGTTATCGTCCATTGTCCCGGCCCAGAAGCCGCCGGCGGGGTCGACCTTGCCATCATTAAATCTGTTACCCGGCATGTCCGCTTCCGGGTTGGCGGTCTTTCGAATGACCGGTGCGCGCCCCTCAAAATGAAGCTGCGCAAAACCATCACGCGTGGCGCAGACAAACCCGCCCGACCGCGCCAGACCGAGCGCACTGACCATGCCTTCTACAGGGAATTTTTCACATTGCTTCGTCTGCGGATTAAAACGGAATAGCATTTCGCCTTTAATGTCGAGCCAGTAGAGGCGTTTGTCGCGCGGGTCCCAAACGGGTCCCTCACCCAGGATTGCAGACATCGGCGCAACACACTTTGCAGGGCTGGTCTTCAGTTCGCGAGCCGCAGTCATGCTGGATCGTACAACCGGGAAAGAACACCGCCATCAGCATAGATTGTTTCGCCTGAAACAAAGGCTGCATCTTCCGATAACAAGAATCCCGCAATCTTTGCGATTTCCTCTGGCGTCGCGATACGCTGTAAAGGGTGAACGTCTTTAAGAGCTTTGAACGCTTCCTTCCGCCCTTCAAAACCAGCAAGTAGCATCGGCGTTGCTGTCGCGGCGGGCGCAAGCGTATTCACACGCACTTCAGGCCCAAGATCGACCGCCAGCGCGCGCGTCAAGCCATGCAGCCCAGCCTTGGAAGCTGCATAAGCGGAAAATTCAGGCTTGGTCGCCTGCGCATGAACCGAGCCGATGTTCAACACGACGCCTTTACTCTGCTGAAGCTCGGGCAGGAACGCCTTTATCAGTAAAAACGGCGCAACCAGATTGACATTCATCGTCTCGATAATGGCTTCTGCAGCCAGCGCTTCAAGCGGCGCCAGTCGTTGAACCGCAGCATTATTTACAATAGCGCCAAGCGGCGCGCCATCCGTATGGGCGCGCACGTTTTCGGCGAACGCCGCCAAACCCGAAGGCTCAGCGGCGAAGGCCCCGATATCAGCAGTAATGCGGCAGGGTTCTGTCGACAGCCCTGGCTCTTTATCAACACCAATGACACGCCACCCCGCCGCGCCGAGCGCTTCACAAATCCTGGCGCCAATACCGCCATCACAGCCTGTGACCAGAACAGACTTCACTGCACACCTGCGCCAGCAAGCAGGCCGGCAATCTTTTCAATGGCGAGATGACTAACGCGCCGGACCGCATCGATCGAATTCGATCCATTGTGCGAGCCGAAGATACAACGATCAAATGTACGTAAAGGTGACGCGTCCGGCAGCGGCTCAACTTCAAAGACGTCAAGCGCGGCGGAATGTACGACACCGCCTTCAAGCGCCTCTATCAACGCGGCCTCAACAATAACCGGCCCGCGCGCGACGTTCACAACCCGCACGCCCGGTTTTAATTTCGAGATCAGATCATGATTAAACATGCCTCGGGTATGATCATTCAAAGGACATGTGAAAATCAAAAAATCGGCTTCGCCAACCCTGTCTGGCCAGGCCGCCTGTTCTACTGGAATATCATCAAGAGGTTGAAAAGCTGGATCGTAAACGACGGGTTTGCCGCCACAGGCGATGATCCGCTTTGCCGTCTGTGAGCCGATATCGCCGAAACCGACAATCGCCACAGTTCGCCCGGCGACGCTGATGCCGCTCGGCTTCGGCCAGCCATTGTTAAGACGAATGTCCCGATCGATAAAATAGGTCTCACGGGCCAGTCCAAGCACATAGGTCAAAGCCACATCCGCAACTTCGCCGCCGAACACGCGCGGCGTGTTGACCACGGGCACGCCAGCGGCCTTGAACGCATCGAAGTCAACATTGTCGACACCGACGCCCCATTTCACCGCCGCGCGAAGCTTTCCGGAAACCCCCGCCTCAACAACCGCACGCGAAGCCGGGTCGTCGCCAATAATCCAGCCATCAAATTGCGGAACCAGATCAATCAGTTCCTCTTCACTTAGAACCTGCACGACTTTCGCAGGCGTGCAGTCGAGCCCGTGCGCTTCGAACGCACTCGCAAATTCATCAACAATGCCCAACATCGGCGGACAGGTGACGAGGATGTTTGGTGTCGTCATGGATCAGTCTTTCGGCAACGGTTCGCCGGCGGCGACACGCTGAAGCAATGATTCGGCAATAAACCAGTCCGACGGCTCATCAATGTCGATTGATTCGAGCGGCGGCGTTTCGAACAATATCGGCCTTTCACCGATCCGGGCTTTCGTCGCTGCAAAACTCTGAGGCGTGAAGAGATAGCAAACAGAGTTTTCTTCCAAATAAGGCGGCAAATCCTGAGTTCTGATCAAATTAGTCGGATCGTGATTAATCGCCTTGCCGTCAGGGGAATAAAACCTCGTTTGATGGCGTGTTACCGTGAACAGCGAATCCGCCTCGCCAGCCGCCACTGCGGCATGAAACTTCTCAAGCATACTGTCGACAGACTGCACAGCCAGCAGCGGGTTCGTCGTGTGCGTCATCAAGTAATAATCAGACTGCGTATTATTGACATCGTCACCGATAACCAGATTCATAGAAACAAAGTCTCCACAAATCTCTTCCTTACGGTCACGGATTACAACCTTGCCGTCATAGTCGCCATCTTTAAGACCGTTATCGGCAAGGATTGCCCGCGCATCTGTATTAATTACAACATTATCAATCAGAGAAGACGCCATAAGCGTGTCGAGCACCCACCGAAACAGCGGCTTACCCGCGATCATTCTGAAATTTTTGGATTTCACGCGCGCACTGTGCGCCTTCATCGGCAACAATGCTGTCAGGCGCTTGTTTTCAATCATACCCGAGAAGCCCCTTCAATAAATCACACTTAGTGTTCGGTTTTGCTCGCGCCACCCGTCGCAACAGGCGCGCGCTGTAACCGATCTAAGTCTGAACGGCCACGTGACTCTTCCGGTCGCGGATAGTAGTATTGTTCTTTTTGAGCACGTGACAGAACGCGATGCTCATTATGACCACGATAGGCGCCCCAATACTGCATTAATCGAAACGCAATGATGCCGGGCGCCGTTTCTAAAAATTTCCGATCGTTCAGGCTTTCTGAAAAATCATGCAGCACGCCCACGAGGAAATACCGAACGAAATCTCCAAAGTTAAAATGAACGGCCGGGAAAATCTCCCGAAGCGTCAAAGCTTCCCGATAATATCGGCGCCGAACCTGTGTCAACGTCTCTTCATGAATATGATAAACCGGCGCATCCGCAACATAGCCAAGAGCGCCGCCGTCTTCTGCGATTTTTTTCGCCAAGACCAAATCTTCAAGGCCCGTGACCGCCTCGTCAAAACGATACCTCGCCCACAATTGCTTTGATATTGCAGCGTTCGCATTATTGCAAAAAATATCCGCTCGCGGAACTTTGTCCACGGGGCCAAAATATTGCGCAAAAACCTGGTGTTCGGAATAACGGGTTACATCATGGCCAATTTGCTTTCCACTCACATAATCAGCTCTGTTCTCACGCAGGGGCTGAATAAGGTTGCCAAGCCAGCGGTCATGCGCAGGAATGCAGTGTGCTGAAATAAAAATGAGATAATCACCGGTTGCCGCCTCACAACCCATATTCAGCGATCGGCCAAATGTGAAATCAGATTTTTTGATGTGGAACACGCGAACATCATGCTCGTCAGCGATTTCCAAAGTCCGGTCGGTAGATCCGGAATCGACGAGTACGATTTCCATATCAAACCCGTCGCAAACTTGTTCATGACAAGCCTTCAGCGCGTCCCCGAACCATTTTTCTTCGTTCAGGGCGCGGAAAACGATACTGACTTTGGGCTGTGAACTGGTCTGAGACATGCTGGCGCTTCAACTGGCGTAGTGGCGAAAATGCGTTACGGGAACTGCGCCCACGGGCATATCCCAACATCTGAGAATACGCAAAGTCATTATCGCATATTTGCTGATGCCGGCAATTACAAACTACCCCAATCTCGCATCGGCTTGATGCTCAAGAAACCATCTATAGGTGTCAGCAAGCCCGTTTTGAAGCGTAATCGCCGGCAGCCACCCAAATGAGGCAAGCTTCTCTCCATCCATCAGTTTCCGCGGAGTCCCGTCAGGCTTCGTCGGGTCAAGCTCAAGCTTTCCTTTGAGCCCGACAACGTCCATAATCTGCCGCGCGAGATCGGCTATCGAGATATCCGAACCGGCTCCAACATTAACATGCATCGCATCCGAATAGTTCTTAAGCAGGAAGAGAAGGGCGTCAGCGCAATCATCGACATGCAGAAACTCGCGGCGCGCGGCCCCGGTTCCCCAGATCGCCAGGTTCTGCTCATCACGCAGCTTGGCTTCATGCGCCTTGCGCAAAAGGCCGGGAATCACATGTGAGTTCTCCAAATGAAAATTATCGCCCGGACCGTACAAATTCGTTGGCATTGCAGAGATAAAGTCACAGCCATGTTGCTTACGATAGGCTTCGCAGAGCTTTAATCCGGCAATCTTGGCAATTGCGTACCATTCATTGGTTGGCTCTAAAGGCCCCGTCAGCAGGGCCTCTTCCGGGATCGGCTGGGGTGCGAATTTTGGATAGATGCACGACGACCCTAAAAACAATAATTTTTCGACGCCGACCCGAAAGGCGCCTTCAACAACATTCGTCTCAATAACCAGATTGTCATATAAAAAATCTGCAGGGTATGCGTCATTAGCCCAGATACCCCCCACCCTCGCCGCCGCCAAAATGACCGTATGCGGTTTCGTTTCAGCAAGATAATCACGCACTGCAGTCTGGTCACGCAAGTCAAGCTGTGAACGTGTCGCCGTCTGGATTTCGCAGTTTTCCTGATCAAGGCGTCTGCAGATCGCGGCGCCAACCATGCCTCCATGCCCGGCGACAAAAACACGCTTACCTTCAATCTCATATGGCGACTGCGCCACGATTACTTTGCACTCCTGTCGCGGCGCCAATGTTCCTTTTCAACCTCAACAAGGTCGGCGGCGACCATCTCCTTTACAAGCTCTTTGAATTTCACTTTCGGTTTCCAGCCAAGTTTCGTGCTGGCTTTTGTCGCATCACCCATCAAGAGATCAACCTCGGTCGGCCTGAAATATCGTGGATCAATACGCACCAGGACTTTTCCGGTTTTATCGTCAATACCGGTCTCATCAACACCCTGACCTTTCCAATCAATCTTACACCCAATCTCCTCAAAGGCCGTTTCGACAAATTCTCGAACCGAATGAGTTTCGCCTGTCGCCAATACCCAGTCATCAGGCTCGTCATGCTGTACGATACGCCACATTCCCTCCACAAAATCGCGGGCATGCCCCCAATCACGCTTCGCTTCGAGATTGCCAAGATATAGTGTTTGCTGGAGACCTTTCTCGATGGCGGCTACCGCGCGCGTGATCTTTCTGGTTACAAACGTTTCGCCCCGGGTCGGGCTTTCATGATTGAACAGGATTCCGTTTGACGCATGGACACCGTAGGCCTCGCGATAATTGACCGTTATCCAATAGGCGTAGAGCTTAGCCGCCGCATAGGGGCTGCGCGGATAAAACGGCGTATCTTCATTTTGCGGGATCGTTCTGGCTTCACCGTACAGCTCTGACGTTGACGCCTGATAAAACCGAACATCTTTCTCAACACCCAAAATCCGTAGCGCTTCAAGAATGCGTAAAGCGCCGACAGCATCTGCATTAGCAGTATACTCAGGCGTCTCAAAACTGACCTGAACATGGCTCTGAGCTGCGAGGTTATAGATTTCCGTCGGCTGCGTCTCTTGTATAATGCGGATCAGGTTTGTCGAATCCGTCATGTCTCCATAATGAAGAAAAAACTGCGCTTTGCTTTCATGAGGGTCAACGTAAAGATCATCAACACGGGCTGTATTAAAGGAAGACGAGCGCCGCTTTACGCCATGCACAACGTATCCCTTATCCAGCAATAGACGGGCCAGATAAGAGCCGTCCTGCCCAGTAACTCCCGTTATGAGAGCTGTTTTCTTGCTCATATTGCTCCGGCTCCGATCCATGACCGATAATATTGGGTCTTCGTTGTTTTATTTCAGAATTCCAGCATGGCAAGCACCATTATAATCTGAGGCGAATTCCCCCACGAACATGGCATTGCCCCGATCTAAAGACATATATATCTAGCTGATTATGACCATGACTTTCAGCATCTCCGTTCCGATCGGCGCCTATCATCCGTTTTTGCGGCACAACCTGGCCAGCCTTGCCGCACAGATTACCGACGCCAATGGCGTAGAACTGGCGATCGCCTTTCTCGACGCTTCAGGCGACAACCGCGTCAGGGAAATCGCCGACGAGTTTGACTCCATGCTGGCCTATCGCCGGCATGGACCAGATGGCGGCCAATCAGACGCCATCGTCGAAGGCTGGAATAATTGCCCAGGCGACATTCTGGGCTGGCTGAACGCAGATGATATTTTATTTCCAGGTGCGCTTTCGAAAGCCGCAGCAGCATTTTCAGCAAATCCCGCTATTGATGTTGTTTACGGGCATAGCATCATCATCGACGATGATTTCAGGGCGACTGGATATCATTGGGCTGTAGAGCCGCCTGGCCCGCGCTTGTTAGAGGCTGGCATCATCTCTCAACCATCCTGCTTCTTCAGACGATCCGCATATGAACGCGCCGGCGGGCTGGACTGTGACCTCCATTATACAATGGATTGGGAATTGTGGATAAAACTGTTCAAGTCCGGCGCACAATTTGAATTCATTGAAGATGTTCTCTCGTTGGTGTTGTGGTCAGACGACACGAAAACCTCATCATTCAACCAACAAAGGCGCGACGAGATAAATGCAATCATTCGCAGCAATCTCGATGAACGCTCTTCGCGGCGCGTATTTCGTTCATTCGCCGTACATCATGTTCTGGAGAAAATACGCCCGAAACCGCTGAGACGCTTCATCAGCCGCCAGCTTGTGCGCGGCCGCAACGCCATTAACGGGATAAGCGGCGATGGAATGATACAGGATGGCGCCTTTCTTAAGCTGGTTCACTATGAACAAAAGCCGGCGCGCAGCGCGCTGATCAAACTTGATAACCCCGCATCGATTGACAATGTGTCAGCCGTTGGCGCTACTGTCTCGTCAGTGACAAGGTCTGACGACACAATCAGTTTGCAATTTGAAGAACCTGTCACGCCAGCAACAACGCTGGAGCTTTGTTTCTCGACAAACGAACATAAAGCACCATACCTGCACAGCGCTGAGTGGAAATAGGCAAACAAGGCCTGCAAAACTTCGAGCAGCCTTATTCACCCGAACACAAAGTCATCTGCATTGAAGTCGGAGATCGTGGCGTTCTGAATGATAATCATGTCGCCGCCGCCGAAGTCGATTGTCGTATCGCTTCCGTCGTCCGACGCCGCCGCCAGCACGTCCGCAAAACTATCAAACGCCGTTCCGAAGCCGGTCAGCCTGATGACGTCGTCCGTTGCGGCGCCGGCAACAAAGTCCCGCAGCGTGTCGGTGTCATCCCCCGGCGAAAACACGAATGTGTCGTTCCCGCCATTGCCCAGCAGAATGTCGTTCAGATTGCCGCCTTCAAGCACGTCATCGCCATCGCCGCCCAGCAGCACGTCAAACCCATTGCCGCCGGTGATCGTGTCATTGTCGCCGCCGCCGGACAGCGTGTCATTGCCGCCCTGGCCCGACATCACGTCAGCGCCCGTCCCGCCAAACATATCGTCCCGACCAGTACCGCCTGAAATGATGTCCGCGCCCGCCGCCGCATCGACCAGATCGTCGCCCGACCCGCCAGCGATCACATCGCGGCCCGAACCGCCAAGAATGCGGTCATCATCCTCGCCGCCGTCAAGATTGTCGTTGCCGGCGCCCCCCACCAGCGTGTCGTCCAGCACCCCGCCCGTCAGGCTGTCGCCATCATCGCCGCCGAGCAGATAGTCAAAGCCTTTGCCGCCATCCAGCACGTCTTTGCCACGTCCGCCAGACAACGTGTCATTGCCGTTGTTGCCAAACAGCGTGTCACGTCCGTTGCCGCCGAATGCACTGTCGTGATTGCCGCCAGCGTCTATGAAATCGCGCTGCGTTCCCGAATCGATCTGGTCATTCCCCGCACCGCCAAAAACCGTGTCCGCGCCGGCGCCGGCAACGATGAAATCTGCGTCGCCACCGCCGTTAAGCGTATCCTTTCCGGCGCCTCCCATCAAAGTGTCGTCGCCCGCTTCACCAAACGCGCGCACGCCGCCTTTGGCGAAATCGGTTCCCGCGAACGAGCCCGACACCGTAAGCGTGTCAGCTGCGCTCCCGCCCTGAAATTCAATCCGCTCAATAAAATGAGCATTGGCTTCGCCGGTGGCTGCCCCGCCAAGCGTCGCTTTAACGGAATCATCAATATCTTTAACAAGCGTCAGCGTGTTCGGTGCAGCGGCAAGCCCTTCGATGCGAAGGCCGTCTCTCCCAAGACCGCCGTAGAAAGCTTCCGGAGCATCACCACTTTTGTATTGAAAACTGTCGATAGTCGGACGAGCGGAGCCAAGCGTCACGCGCCATCGACCGTCTTGCCCTGCGGAATTCGGCGACCCCCGCGTATCCGCAAACTGGTTGAAGAACCAGAATGTCGTATTGTCGGCAGGGTCAACTGCGACACCTGAAAAATCACCCCAACGGTTGAGCGTTTGCGGGCTGATGCCTTCGCCCGCCCGGTTTCTGAAATACCAATCCAATCCTGGGCTGAGCGTTTGAGCGGGACCGAACTGACCAGACGGGTCATCTGCAGCGCGCAATGCGTAATATGCGCCGGGAAACAGGGCCGGACCGGATGCGGAGAAGTTTATCAGGACGGACCCATCTTTGTTTACATTGATTGATGATTCAAATGTGTGCGTGCCGGGTGCGATATCCTCACCGCCAATATCACCTTGTTGAATCAGTGAAAGCGCGTTCGGATTGCTGGCGTCTAATTCCACCCAATGCGTTGTTGTCTGACCCGCGTTCGGGCCCGCTTTCGGCGACACAGAAAACGTGAAATAGAGCTTATCTTCAAACCAAACGGCCGCGCCACTGTTTACGCGGGGGTCGCCAGACGCAAGCGTCTGCGACGTTCCTGGTTGCGACGCCTGCGGAAGAAAGCCGGCGTTTTCATTACTGACATCGCCGAGCAAGATAGATTGAGCCGTGAAATCTGGCGTTCCCAAAGGATCAGTCACGCGGATTATCTGCGCGATTTCGCTTGCGCCGCTGGAAAGTCCGCTCGCCGTAACAAGGTAGATCCCGGCCCCTCCTGCCTGCGGGCTCGCAAGGCGGGCCGGCATTAAAGTGGCGTTCGCGACGCCAAGCCCGGACAAGTCCGTTGCCGCAGCTACTGGATCATGTACAGAAAAACCGATTGCGCCGCCATCATAGATGCCGCCCGTTCCCTCGCCCTTATCGATAATCCAAAGCCTGTTGCCTTTAAAATCCCGTGACCCATCTGGCCCCGCATCGAATTCGAACATATTGGCTGTTATATAGATTGCGTCGTCATCCACGGCGATACCGGGATAATCGCTCCACGTATTTTGTCCGTCGATAAATGTCTTTGCATCGATAGACGCGACATGCCATCCATCTGTCGGATCACTGGTTTTTGAAACAGCAACATTTAGAGATATCTGATCATCGGCGGCATTGATCGGCCCGCCGGTTGTTCCCGCGACTTCAAAGGATACATAAACAAAACGACCGGACTCCGCGTCATACAATATATTTGGATCAACCGGCTGCGTCGCGACGCCGCCAAGCACGCCGAAGAGCCCTTCTAATGTCTGTGTGCTGATTAATGAGCCGTTCTTATCATAGATCTGCATTACATGATTAAGCAAGGAAATGACATGGTCCGGCCCCACTGCCCCATTGTGATCCGGCGGCACGCGGTTAAAGCCAATGATTCCGGCCTGATCCGTTATGCCGATGCCATTTCTCTGGCTGATTAGACTGGGGGCGTCGAGAACGCTTACTTGCGCAAGGCTCGGAGAGTTGGGCATCGTTTTGCTCCGTTCGGTCCGACAGATCGGTATTATATACAGACAACGGAAGCTGCGGTGAGCTCAATGCCTGCCCGTATAAATTGACACCTTCATTTCTGTTTCTGTTTTGTTCTTCGAGCTTCGCTCGTATGTTGAAAACCGCTCCAGAAACACAACCGCTGTCACAGGCTTTCGCCATTAAAACCAAATAGCCTGAGAGGTCTCCTACGCGATTTTGGGAAGCACGGTCGCAGCCATCATAGTAGAATGCCGGGGGGGAATGCCGGTCGATTGCGCGTCTAGCGTGGCCGCCGCTGAAATCATTAACCTCTAATTATTCAGTACACATTGTCACAAAAATAATTACCCAAACACAAAGTCATCCTGATGGAGATCGCCGACTGTCGTGTTCTCGATGATAATCATGTCGCCGCCGCCGAAGTCGATCGTCGTATCGCTTCCGTCGTCCGACGCCGCCGCCAGCACGTCCGCAAAACTATCAAACGCCGTTCCGAAGCCGGTCAG
>JBCBSB010000005.1:0-498354 GCA_039819405.1 Pseudomonadota bacterium
CGGCAGTTGAATGAGCGCCCAAGAAAGACATTGCAATTTGAGACGCCAGCGGAGAGATTCAGTCAGTGTGTTGCGGCTACCAGTTGAGGTCACAAAACAATCCGGTCATTAGGCCGCTAGATAGTGATCACGGAAACGTCACGATTACTGCAAATATCGTTAGAATCGAACGAATATGAACGATATCGGTTTATCTCGGAAATAAACCCATTCTTAATCAGAGCTGCCTTTTCCTCTTCGACCTTCGCAAAATCCATCGCCCTAGTGGCATACCAGCTTCCAAATTGAACTTCGCCAATTCGAAAGTATTTCCGTATACGCCTAATTATCTTACGAAGATTTCTTGGAAAACGTGACTGCAGTTACATAATAGTGAATCTAACTTTTGTAATAATACTTTTAGCACGCGGGATTTTCTATCTGAAAATGATTGGTGTCATCTATCGATTACACAATTTCTGGAGGAGAATATGAGTTTTCGAAAAAACGTAAGCTTTTTGTGTGCGCCGATAGTGTTAATTGGCTGCACCACTCAGCTAGAAACGGTGCATATTGCAAAAGGGTTTGCGCCAAGCACTGAAGGTGCTAGTTATTACCTGCCAAAACAATCGCTAAAAATAGAAATAACATATGAGCTTCGAGAATGTCCCACACCACCTGCGCGCGTACCTCCTGGAAGCTCTCCTCCTCAACTAGACGCGGTTGTTAAAAAGACCGCAATAGTAACGGCCACAAATGTGCTTGATGCTGAAGCCCGATTTGTTTTGGCGCACAAAAGCCTATCTTCTGGGAATAAATCCACCGAGCTAACAATATCGACTTATGAAAATGGAACAATTAAGTCCGTTGGTGCAAAAATTGATGATCGAACATCTGAAATAATTGGTTCAACGTTCGAGACGGCAGGAAAAGTTGCCAGGCTTGCTCTAGGTGGCGTAGCGGCATCGCTGACTTGTACGGATCAGGCTCGCAAAACCGTTAGCAAACGAAACGAGTTGCGACGTGAACTGATGGACCCGGCATTGTACGCTGATGAACACGAGAGAACCGCAGCTGTTGACGCCTATAACAGAATGCAAGAGTTCTTAAAAATTAAGCGCATCTTTTCTTTCTCACCTAATCCAACGGCTGCGCCTCAGGCGAATAGAGTATCTAAACTGGATGATAACAGGACAGGGCTCAACAAATTCAATAAATGGTTTGCAAATGCTGCCAACAACGCTGATGTAAAAAAACTCAACGAAACGGCGCTGTGTATACGCGTCGGAGTTGATGGCGGGGATACATTGGGAGCCCAACCCAAAATTTGCAGCAAAGCCTTGAAAGTCGACGTTGGTGAACGCCCAAAAGAGGCCGGGCTAGCCTATCGCGATCCATATAATGCCCTCGTGGTGATTTGTGACGAAAAATGCGACGCGAATGGTTCCAATATCATTGGCGCCAAAAGTGTACAGCTTGCACAATTCGGCGATTGGCGGAACCTGTCCTTGAAAAGCAAGCCTTTCCAAGATCGCAACGTTGCTGCGAACTTTTCTAGTGCGGGCAGGTTAATTTCATTTACAGCAGGCGGCAGTGCTGCCCTGGAAGCTCTTGCCGGCTCTCTTTCAAAAGGCGTTGATGCGGCTGCGTCTGGTGTCGAAACCTCGCGGTCTTCCGACATAAATAAATTGAATGCTGAGCTAGCTTTGACAAAAGCAAAAGCTGACCTGATTGAACAACAACAGCGATTGGACTTATTAGAGGCAGATACTTCAGCGACTGATGAGCTTGATCCGTAATCATTCTGATGACGGTGTAATTTTGGAGCTTAGGCTGTGACCCGCTATATCATAATCCCGAAAAATGACCGAGCACTTGAACGGCTTGAGGTTGAACCATCCGGAATGACCGAACAGTCCAGGGTTGAACGAGCTGATGAAGTACTGTCAGCACGGAAATCCGACGAAGTCTCGGGAGATGTTATCGATGCATTGGAAAAGTCGAAAGACTTTAGCGACCTGATTGCATCTCCTACCGAGGACCTACCCGCATTAGGCGTTGCAATTATCGATGCTGGCGATAATGACAAGGCGGAATTGCAATCGATTTTTAAGGAAATGTCGGTTGTCGAAGATAAACAGGTGAGCCTAGTAGAGCCGACTGAAACTGGAAGTGAATTTGTTAGCTCGCCCACAAATTTGGACTTATGGCACTTAGAAGCTATCGGGTTGAACCAGGTAAGACAGTCTAATCCGAACATTACCGGTGCCGGTGCATTGATTGCGGTACTCGACACAGGAATTTCCTTAGTACCGGAATTAAGCACTAATATAGTGGGAGCGGTACGCTACGATGACATTTCTAAACAAATTGTCGAAAATCCAGGAATAGGTGATACCTACGGTCATGGGACTTTTGTAACGGGTCTAATATGTGGGGCGACAACCGGTATTGCTCCCGCTGCAGCAATAGTAGATGTATTGATGCTTCCTGGAGGAAACCCAGGGTGGCACTCAAATTATTTGAGTGCATTCAATTTCATTATTAGTCAGCGCAACATACCGATTGTAAACATTTCTGCCGGATTAGATGGTTGGCATGAGGATATGAGGCACGGGTTTAGAAGCCTGTATGCGCATGGAGTTCTTGCTGTCGCAGCAATAGGAAATACAGGTCAGGGATATTCGATAAGCCCAGGAAGTTTCCGCCGAAGCCTATCTGTGGGTGCGACAACAAGAGAATTTACAGTATATCAGCACGGGAGTGGAGGTTGGTTTAAGGACGAACTTGGAGCATTTTCAAAGCCTAATTTGGTTGCGCCGGGAGTTAATGTGACCTCGTGCACTATGAATGGGGGCTATGCAAAATGGGAAGGTACGTCTATGGCGACCGCAATTGTTACTGGAGCTGCGGCATTGGTTCATTCAGTAGCGCCACAATTAAATATTGAACAAACTGCTTACGTGATTTTGTCGAATTGTTTTGACCTTTCTGATCGTCCCGAGCGTCAAGGCAGTGGTCTTCTATCTACCTACAATATTTTTAACAGCAACTTTACTGGTGTCTAATGTAGGCATTTGACAGCTAAAGTGCGTGATTTTTCCATAATATGCATGTTGGGTTTGTCACCCTGAATTATTACCTTTGCAATATGTACATGTCGCTTATAATTTATTTTGATTCAGCAAGGATAGAAATTCTAACGCGACGTATTCCGGGTCATGAAATTCTCATGGGCGCAACGAAGGAGGCAAATTTAGATGCCGAAAGATTTTCAAAAACTTCGTAGGGTGAATATTTTTTCAGCATTGGCACCAAAAACGCTAGACTCACTCGCATCGGCGACGCGGGAGGTTTCTTCCAAAAAAGGCGCCGTAATTTTTTCAAAAGGCGATACACCGAGGGCGGCTTTTTTGGTATTACACGGCGAAATAGCGGTTGAGTGTATTTCAAATGCTGGACATGCGGCTCGGATCGCCACATTGGGGCCCGGCGATTTATTGGGGGAACTTGCGGTGCTTGGCGACATTAAACGCACAGCAGACGCCCGCGCAATTTCAGATTGCGTGCTGTTGCGGATTGACGCTGCGGTGTTTCGCAGCATGATTAGCAAAGATGAAAGCTTTGCCCAGTCTATAATTTCTGTTCTCGTAGCACGTATTAGCTCTAGCAATATACAGATCGAATGCCTCGCCACCTTATCGCTCCGTGCCCGGCTTGCCTCTCTGCTGATCAACTTTGTCGAAACCGAAGACCAGGCAATCATGCGAGTAACCCAAAGCGAACTTGCCGATCGATTGTCGGCGACGCGGGAAAAAGTGAACCAGCATTTGAGAGCACTTCATCGTACCGGCAGCATTCTTTTATCGCGCGGCCGCATTGAAATTATTGATCGCGATGCGCTGTTGGATGAGATCGCAAATATTTGATATTTCGGTGGCCGCCACCACTTTCTCAAGGGACGAAAATGGCAAGCACCGCAATCGCAGCAAAGCCGCTGGCCAAAGCGCCCTTCCTGGTGAGCGGCCGAAAATAGTAAATCGACCCCACGCCAATCAGGCTTAATATTAAAAATACCGCGATGACAATTAAATTTGGTTCGTCGGACAGCCCCAATGACCAGAGGAAAAACCCCGATACGGCGATCAACAATGACGCCTCGCCCGATGCAATCAATTCGATGAATGTTGCAGCTGCGGCACCGGCGGCGCCAAATGCATGGAGGTCATGAAACGGATTAAGCTTCATCTATTCTGTGCGTTTGCTCGTAGAAAATTGTGAAGATTAGACGCGCCGCCAAGCCAGGTCTGTAATCCTCGTCACGCAAGAGCGGCGGTGACGCTTCACCAGCGCGAAACTTATTGCTATACTTTATGTCCATCTTGCGTCCATACGCCCCGAGGGATGAGCATTGACAGACCAGCCCGTTCAGGAGCAAATGCTGACGAAACGACGGCTGACTACTGTGGTTGCGGCTGACATCTGCGGTTTTTCGCGGCTAGCTGAAACGAACGAAGATGCCGCCGTTAAAACCGTTGCACTCGTTTTTGCCGCGTTTGAACAGGTCGTAACGCGCCATCAGGGCCGGGTATTCAATCGCGCCGGCGACGGGTTTCTCGCCGAGTTTCCCAGCGCTGCAGACGGCGTGCGCGCGGCGATCGCATTTGTCGATGATATCAAAGCGCGCGATACGTTGTCACCTAATGCGCCGGCCGCAAAAGTGCGCGTTGGCGTGCATGTCGGCGATGTTGTTGGTCAATCGAATGGCGACCTGTTAGGACACGGCGTCAACGTCGCGGTGCGCCTTCAAAGCGAGGCGGAGCCAAATGGCGTTCTGGCGTCACTGCATGCTGTCAATCTCGTAAGAAACGTCGTTGACGCGGATTTCCGCCGCCGCGGACCCATCGCGCTAAAGAACATCAATGAGCTGGTGGTCGCTCTCGAAGTCGATACGCATCGGAACCCGGTTTTCAATTTCACGACGACCGTCAACAAACTGCGCCGCGCGCGCCTGGGGATGATCGCCATCGCGGTGAGCGTAATAATTGGAATTTTATTATTACTCACACGTCCGGACCTCTCAACCGAAAAGCTTTCGTCGCAATTTGAGACTATCGAAGCGCGGCTAACAGAAATGTCTGACGCGGAACGCACCGCAGCGCGCGCGGAAAGCCAAGAAGCGACTATTCGGCATATATTACAACAATTGGCTCGAGCGGATTTGGCTTCCGAAGACTTTGTCGTTGCTCTTGCTCAAACCGGCAGCCCTATGGATGCAGTTGATTTATTGTACGCGGAATACAATAAAAATTATCAACAACTCTCTCCAAAAAGAAGGATAGAATTGCTCCACCAGGTAGGAATTCCCGTATTTGCAAGTGATCCACGAAAGGCGCTTTCAGTTTTTAATCAGATTCTAGCGATTGATCCGGATGATGTAGAGGCAAACATCCGGATAAGTCGTATCTATGTAAATCTAGATCAACTCAAGAAGGCTAGAGCTCATGTCGAGCGTGTGTATAATGATCAGGAAGCAAGTCAGGACCAGCGCTTACGGGCGGCTGATCGCATTGGGGCCGTCATTCTGGCATCTCGAGACTACCCGGCAGCTGAGACATGGCTACAAAAGGTTAGCAACGAAGCAGAAAGCGCTGGTAATGAACTCGTATTTTCCAGTTCCACCAATCGCCTAGCAATTGCCCAACAACGCGTTGGAGAATACGATAAAGCCAAAGCGAACTTGCTGCGAATTGTGCCAATTCAAAATCGATTAGAACTACGGGACCATCAAACCTCGTCGTTTCAGGAACTGGCAGAAATTGCTGAATACGAGGGCGACTATACGCTTGCCGAAGAGTATCTATCGAAAGTTATAGAATTTCAAAAAGGCGATCATGGGATTCTCGCAAAGATTGACGTGCTCGATACCCTTGGAAGCCTTGCATTCAAACAGGGAAAGTACGCCGACGCAGAAGGACGTTTTGTGGAAGGCGCATTTCTGGCGATGGAAAACGATATGATGAGCGAATACAGCGACTTGCTCATGGGGCTTGCTTCAATCGACCAAGCGCTTGGAGATAAACCCGCAGCATGCAAGCATATCTCCGAAGCGCTAACCGCTTTTCCGAAAACGAAAAGAAAATCCCAGCGGATGGTTTCTACAATCGCATCAATTGCATGTTAAGAAAACGCTAGTCTTGGTTTCCACATCCGAGTTCAAGTTCTGGAATCCCGATAATAAAGCCGATCGTTTTCTCATGATTGTGATCATAGTCTTCAATTTGAATGCGCGCATAACTGCTGTGTGTCACAACTTTGTTATCCTCAAACAACACTGTCCCATTACGATCTTTGAACTTGATTTCAGGTGGGTTCTCATTGCCGGGATGAACAACTTTTTCCCAAATGGCGAGTTTTATTTCAGTGACGGCGTAACGCTCGTCTGCCGGCCTTTCGTCCATTTTCATATCATTGTAAAAGTCTCGGGCCCGAAGCATTAGCAACTCGAATACTTTATCTTTGAACCTATCGTTACGTCCCATAGCTTCCGGCGGCCAATTTTTATTTGTCGGTTCCCGCGATGGCTGCCGATCATGAACATCGGCGTCCTCAGCAAGATCTTCGAACAATTTTGCTGTAATTTGTCCCATGATAGTTCCTTTCTTTTTTGACAAATTTCCAAATATACGATTGATACTGACTGCGAAATTCCATCGCAGATTATCTACTTTAATCGCTCTGTCATTTGACAAGTGATCGGATCGCATATCAAGCCCGCAAAAAGTAAACGACCAACAATTGAGCGAGTTGGTCTTATATAGTTTTTATTGGACTTAAACGAGGACGGCAATGATCTTCTTTTGCCGGACAGGAATGGCAATGAACAATCGTCAGTTATTTTCCACAAGGATTATTACAGTCAGAATTGTCCCATCGCCGCGATCGACCGTCTTTACACTCTCGAGTCGACTCTGCGTTCGTGATGATTACAGCTCATAGAAATCATAGCGTTACCTCTTTTCTTTCAGAGAGTGTGCTGCTTTGCGGCACACTTTTTGTCGCGATACTCAGCAGCTCTCATACGGAACTATTAACTAATGAATCGCAGCTTTCAGTGACGTCTGTCACACTCAAAAAATAAGTTTCTTCCATGCTGCAATCAGTATAAAATGCATTTTCTTCTCCAGAGATGCCGTTTGCTTCTACGCCATTTTGATTTTTATATGTGATGCATGTCACATACAAAGATACTCATTATCTCAAATGTCCCTTTTCATTATCCAACATGCGACCATTTATTCCGGTCACAGAAATTAGAAGGACACTGATGTATGAGCGATTTAGAAAAAGTGCTTCAGAGCTTAAAAGCCAATGATCCAGCCGCTAGTATTATCGGCGGAGCTTCGGACCTCAAAAACCCTGCAATTGGTGAAGACGTCAATTCACTTACCAATTTTCAAAAAAGCAATAAGGGACTGGCAAGCGACACGGAACCGGAAATTGTAGAGGAGTTCGGCATACAATCACTACGGTGGTACTGTGCTGCAAATCAGGTTCACAATTTGTACGTAAATGGACGTCCATTTACTGCTCGTGGCATTTCTTATTCAACAAGCATCCATTGGCGCGCCGGTGGCGGCTGGCCAATATATCGCACAGGATGTCCGCGTTCGGTAATTGCGGGAAGCCAATTTCTTGTTCCACGGGCTTACGAGCATTGTGTCCTCGTGGCGGTTGGCGGTATTATTGCGATGGCGTGCAGATCTCCAGCTCGTTCTTCAGGCAGCACTCCTACAAACGTACAAGTAGCAGTCAATGACGGTCGAAGCCGCTACGGTGACAACTCAGGCGGCTTTTGGCTTTATATTCATCACTGGTGGTAGCAACTTGCTTAATTGATATGCAACGAAGAGCGTAGGCAGTTTGTATTTTCCTGCCTGCGCTTGGGTAGATATTGGATATTGCGGATGACTTGCCCAACAAAATTGGCCAAAAGTTGCAAAATAGAACTCTTACTTGAAAATGTATGTTAAACTCTCGCTATATAGACCAATTAGAACATACTTTGCGGAGAATATTTAGCACAAAACCTGACGGCGTTCTTTGCACAATAAAACGCGAAATTAGTTCACTAATGCAGTTTAGAATCTCCACAGCTCAATATCGACCGCGGTTCGCCTTCCATGCGGTTAGTGAGTTAGCAGCTTTGCTATCGTGGGCGCACCGTTAATTTTTTAAGAAGGCCATCTCCGTAATAGGACCGTGACGGGAACCCGCCTCCATATGTATCTGGATGTCTCAATTCTATTGATAAGCGCACAAGGTGAGGATCGGGACGATACTTGCCACGTTTATCCTTGTTAGTACGCCCTCCGGTAACTGGGCCTGGTTGCCTAATAGATGATGGCGAGGGCGTTCCAAACTGCGCAGGCCCATTTTGTAGGAATTGTCGCTGATCAGAGATTCCCAAGTACAATCATTTGCACTGAGCTAAGGCGCGTTGGCGCGGCCGTATCGAGTAACATATGTAGAGCTATTTACATCCATTACGCCGCGAGACCCTAATGTCCGGTTTTGCGCGCAGAACAGACATCACAAAGGCGAAACCGAACAGTACTTTTGGATATCAGGCTAAGATGAGGAAGCTTAACCAAATTAGGGTCGAACGCCCGGAAAAGCTCCATTATGATCGAGCCTCGAAGAATTTCACTTCTTGCAAAACAGCCAATTTTTCGTAGAATATTTTGGTTATCGCAACTGGTTGAGATGCGGTTATACATCTGCCCGTAAATCAATGCTAAAGCATTGAATTCCTTACGACTGGCGCTTGGGTTCGAGTCTTCTCCTGGCACCATTTTCTCATTTAGAACCATATATTCTCATGCGGTGAAACGAGAGATGCAGAGGGTGAATTGACGCCTTCGAAGTATACTGAATAGATAGCTTGCCGAGGCTCTTTTTCTGTCCTCTCAAAAGAACTCCCCCACCGAATAGACAGGACGTGCGCAAGGGTCGGTAAGGCGCTGAAACGCAGGCCTTTTCCCTCTGGAAAACACAGCCGCAATTTCGGAGATTAAAGACACCGGAAGTGCATGAGTGAGAACGCGAAACCAGCGCTGTAACAAGCGCGCCAGAAGACGGGATTAACGAGACCACAAAAATTCACGCCGGAAACTTTTTCCGCGCTATGCGGAAACTGCGTCGAATTGCGACTGCGCAAAGGAGTTAAGGTAATGGGTGCTCGTTTTTTCAGGATCAAGAAGCCAAAGGATATTGGCCTTGCAGTAAAGCGGCTGCTCGTTTTTGCTTTGCCCGCCGTCGTGCTTGTCGGTGCGATCGGCGCCAATATGGCGATG
Organism: Pseudomonadota bacterium; assembly: GCA_039819405.1. Lineage (GTDB taxonomy): Bacteria > Pseudomonadota > Alphaproteobacteria > Caulobacterales > Parvularculaceae > Hyphococcus. Next base: position 9,336 of record JBCBSB010000005.1, read on the forward strand.
AGCATCTTCTCTCCCAAGCCGGAAGAAAAAGAAGAGGTGATCAAGGCGACGCCTGTTGTCGTCGCGGAAGCGCAAGCAGAACGCGTTCGTCTCTCCGTCAGCGCGCAAGGCGAAGCAAGACCGCGCACGCAGATTAATCTGACATCGCAGGTCAGCGGCAAAATCAATTACGTTGCGCCACAATTTATCGAAGGCGGCGCCTTTGAAGAAGGCGAAGTGCTGGTGCGGATCGAGCCCGCGGAATTTGAATTCCGCGTAGTACAGGCTCGCGCCAATGTAGCCCAGGCGCGAAACCGCTTCGCCAGCGAAGAAGCCGAAGCGCGCATCGCCCGCAAGGACTGGGAAGAGCTCGGGCAAGGCGAAGGTTCCGCCCTCGCCCTGCGCGAGCCGCAAATGGCCGAAGCGGAAGCCGCCTTGGCGTCAGCGCGCGCAAGGTTGCACGAAGCGGAGTTGCAGCTGGAACGCACGACAATCCGCGCGCCATTCAAAGGGCGCGTTCAGACACAGCTTGCCAATCTTGGCCAGTTTGTAATCCCCGGCGACAACCTCGGAGAGATTTTTTCCACCGATGTGATGGAGGTGGCTCTGCCGCTGACGGACTCAGAGCTTGGAGAATTAGGACTGACGATCGGTTTTCGCGATGACACGAATAATCCGGGCCCGGATGTCGTGCTGACGGCGCTTGTCGCCGGCGAACCCCGCATCTGGCGCGGACGCATCGCCCACACCGATAGCGGTTACGACCGTCAGACGCGCGTGCTGTTTGCTTATGCGGAAGTTGACGACCCTTATGGCGCCGGCGCCGATAATGGCGCGCCGCTCGCTGCTGGGCTTTTCGTAACAGCGAAAATTCAGGGACGCGAAATCGACAACAGCGTTGTGGTGCCGCGCGCCGCGCTGCGCGGCAATGACCAAGTGTTTGTTGCGCGTGATGATGACACGCTTGAAATAAGAAAAGTCGCCGTCGCCAGTTCCGATCGCAATCGCGCCATTCTTATCGGCGGCGTAGAACCGGGAGAAAGGGTTATCACCTCCCCTGTCCGCGGCGCCGCTGACGGCATTGAAATCGCTGTCGCCGGTTCGCCGGCTAGCGAAAGCACAACCCTCGCGACAGCGACAAACTAGGAGAAAACCCATGGACGGCGTCATTTCCTGGTGGGCGAAAAACAAGGTCGCGGCCAATCTTTTAATGTTCGGCATTTTGATCGCGGGAACGGTCAGTTTCATGCGCATCGAGCGCGAACTTGATCCTTATGTGGAATTGCCGGGCGCCGTTATCACGGTGCAATGGCTCGGCGCCTCGCCACAAGACGTTGAAGAACAGATTGTCGTGCGTCTCGAAGAGGCTGTCAGTCGCGTCAACGGCATCGATCAGATGTGGTCGGAAGCCAGCGAGGGCCAGGGCACCGTCTGGGCGATCGGCGACGATGATCTTGATGAAGCGAAGTTCCTGCAGGACCTGAAACGCGAAATCGATTCCGTCAACACGTTCCCCGCTGCAGCGGAGCCGGCGCAAATGCGACTCTTCAGAAGTCAGAACGAAATCGTGCGCATCGCCGTGCGCGGCGAAGTCGATGAACGCATATTGAAACGCTACGCCGACAAGATACGGCGCGACATCGCGCTCTTACCGAGCGTGCCGTCGGTTGATCTCTTCGGCGTGCGCGAAGAGGAAGTCTCCATTGAAGTCTCTGAAGAAGCCCTGCGCCGCTATGGCCTAACCATCAACGATGTGGTTGAGGCGGTGCGCGGATCATCGGTAAACCTCTCCGCAGGGTTAGTGCGAACCGGCCTTGGCGACATGCAATTGCGCACACGCAAACTCGCCGACTCTCAGGCCGACTTTGAAGATATCATTGTTCGCCAGTTGGCGAGCGGCGCTGTCGTGCGCGTCGGCGATATCGCCACCGTCAAGGACGGGTTCGAAGAGGTGAACCTTCTCGCCACCGTTAATGGGGAGCACACGATCCTCGTACAGGTGATGAGCGGACCGGAAATGGACGTCGTCAGTATTTCCCGCGAGGTTGAGGAATATCTTGAAAATGAACGTCCGAACGCCCCTGAAGGCATATCGCTGACGGTCTGGGATAATCAGGAAGAAGCCTATTCCGGCCGTATCGGCACGATCATGTCGAACTTCCTGACCGGGCTCATCCTGGTGCTGATTACCCTGATGCTGTTCTTGCGTCCGATCGTTGCGCTCTGGGTGGCGATCGGCATCGGCGTCGCCTTCGCCGGGGGCGTTGCGTTCATGCCGATGGTCGACGTTTCGTTCAACATGATTTCAAGCTTCGCCTTTCTGCTGGTGATTGGCGTCATCGTCGATGATGCGATCATTGTCGGCGAAGCCATCCACACCAAGATCGAGGACGGCGAAACCGGCGTTGACGCCGCGATCAATGGAACGAAGATGGTCATCATGCCGGTGATTTTTGCTGTTCTGACAACCATGATCTTTTTCGCGCCATGGATGTTTGTCGGCGGCGGTACGGCCGAATTCACCCGCGCAATCTCGCTGGTCGTTGTGCTGGCGCTGACATTTTCCCTGGTTGAGTCCCTTCTCATCCTGCCGGCGCACCTGTCGCATTTAAAGCCAACCAGTCCGACCAGCAAGATCGCTCGCTTTCAGGCGAAGATTGCCGATTCGGTCGTGTGGTTTGCGCGCAACGTCTATCACCCGGCCATCGCGTCGGCGATCAAGCGACGGTACCTGACAGCCGCGTGTTTCATCGGCGCCATGATCCTGTCGATCGGTCTTTTGACCAATGGCATCGTGCGTACTTCGTTCCTGCCTGAAGTGGAATCCGATCAGATTGAAATCACCGTCAACCTGCCGCAGGGCACGCCATACGCCCGTACGCTGGAAGTACTGAAACAAATACAGGTCGCGGAGAAAAAGCTTGTAGATGAAGTCAATGAATCAACGGGTGGCGAAGGCGAACTGATTGAAAACTGGTACACGCGCTCGCGCGACAATCAGGTGCTGGCGCTGGTCAAACTTGTGCCGCCGGAAACCCGCACACTGACAGCGAAAGAAACAGCGGAACGCCTGCGCGCGCTGATCGGCGAGGTTCCTGATGCGGAAACAATTTCGGTTCATTATCAAAACGCCGATAACGATCCGCCAATTCAGTATGTGTTGAACTCCAAGAGTCTTGAAGATCTGAACGTCGCCGCCGAAGATCTGATGGACAAGCTGCGCAGCTTTGACGGCGTCTACAACGTCGTCAACGATACGCAGTCGTCAACCGACGAAATCCGGTTCGATTTAAAACCCGGCGCCGAGGCGCTGGGCGTCACGATTGCCGACGTCGCGCGTCAGGTGCGCCAGGGCTATTACGGCGAGGAAGTTCAGCGCCTCCCCCGTGACGGACAGGATGTGCGCGTGTTTGTCCGCTATCCCCGTTCGGATCGCGAGTCCCTCGATCACCTGCGTAACATGCGCGTGCGCACCGCTGATGGCCGCGAGCTGCCGCTTTATACTGTCGCCGATATCGAATTCGCCGACGGCATAACGCGCATCTTGCGCCGCGAGCGTCAGCGCGCCGTCATCGTCAGCGCGGAAGTCGCCTCCGAGCGCATAGAGGAAATCCGCACCGCCCTCTCGGATGACTTCTTTGAAGAATTCGACGCGCGTCACGCGACCGTCAAACGCGGCAATATCGGCCGCGCCCAGGGCGAAGCGGAGTTCATGGCGGAAATCCTGACACTCGGCCTGATCGCGATCGGCGTCGCCTATTTCCTCGTCGCGGTTGCGTTTAAATCCTATTTCGAGCCGATTTTGATTCTCTTCGCCGCCATCCCGTTCTGTTTTACCGGCGCGATGATCGGGCATCTGTTCCTCGGGTTATCGCTGTCGCTATTTTCCTATCTCGGCATTATGGCCGCCGCCGGCGTCGCGGTGAACGACAACCTTGTGCTGATCGATTACATCAACAAGTTGCGTGAGAAAGGCATGGATGGCGCTGAGGCGCTCGTCGAAGCCGGAACGAAACGCTTCCGTCCGATCCTGCTGACATCGCTCACCACGTTTGTCGGATTGCTGCCATTGATGATGGAGCGCTCAATCCAGGCGAAATATCTGGTGCCGGTTGGCGTTGGTTTATCCTTCGGCGTTCTCTTCGCGCTGTTTGTAACGCTGTTCTTCGTCCCCGCCCTTTATGCAATTGGCGCAGACATCCGCCGCTTCTTTATCTACCTCATCAAAGGCGTCAAACAGCCGAACTTTGATGAAGCGTTGACTGAACAAAAAGCAACCCCGGCGGGCGACGGCGCGCCGGCGATCTCCTGAAAGAAAAAATCCGGTTCAGCGGGCCACTGAACCGGATCTTTCAGACAATCATCGCCAGACCGAAAAATACGTCTGCGATGCATATGATAACGCCGGTCATGATAATCACGCCGCCGCTCACATTCATTGCGTCTTCCATATGATCTCTCCTTTTGCGCCGGCGACCGGGAAAGTCGCCTCAGGGACAGGTCAGCGCTTTAAGAGATCAATACGCACGACGGATGTAGTGTTTGTGGGGCGTAACCTTCAATCCTGTAATTGGCGCCAGCTTCATGCTAACTTTTGACAGGGCTGAGTTGACAGGTTTCCAAATTCGAATGACGCTCGTCAAATCAGTTTTTCAATAATGTTATATAGACGCGCTTCAAATGATGAATGGCGCGCCGCTGAACACATGCGCCAGACCCAATGTGATGCAGATCATCACAAGGGCGCCGCCAATGATGCTGATGATCGTTTCCATGGGGGTCTCCTTACTGACTGACAGTGACCAATTCACCGTTGACGCGCCTGACATGGTGTGCGTAAACACGGATTACAGCTTGCGAATGGCGCCTATCGGTGCTGCAATTCGTCAGTAATGCACCTGTCTTTAGTCAGGGGCGCGCAACTAACCTTACGAAATTGTATACGGAGTACGGATGCCGGACGCTCACGAGGCTATGATAGATCAAGATCACTTGCGCGAGATGATCGAGGTCATCAGCGGGGAGCTTGAATTGCGTCCCCTGCTGACGACGATTGTTCAAAAGGCTTGCGAATTACTGCGCGCCGATCGTGGGTCCATCGGACTTGTGCTGCCGCGGGAAAACGCCGTAAAAATTGAAGCCGTCTACAAAATGCCTGCTGAGGAGCTCGGATCAATAGCATATCCGGGCGACGGCCTTGCCGGTAAAGTCTATCGTGACCGCGCGCCTGTCCTGATTGATCGTTATGCGGAACTGCAGGGACCTTTGCGCAGCGGCATGGATGAAGACAGTGTCGTCGGCATGCCGATTTTATGGCGCAGCGACATCATCGGCACTTTTGGCATAGGCGCCGCACCGCCAAAACGGTTTGGCGACAACGACATACACATGCTCGAAGTCTTTGCCCGCCACGCAGCAATCGCTATTCATAATGCGCGTTCTTATGAACGAGAGAAGAATTACGCCGCCGTCAAAGAACGGCAACGTCTCGCCCGCAATCTTCATGACAATGTCAGCCAATTGATTTTTTCCATGACACTCGTCGCGCAGTCTATTGGCCCCGGCTACGAAAAAAGCCGCGAAGAAGGTGAAACCCGTGTTCGGCGCGTCATGGAAATCGCCGGTATCGCACAGAAGGAAATGAAAGCGTTGCTGGCTGAGTTGAGCGGCCTTGACGATGACGGATCAATGGCGGCGTTTGTCCGGCGCAATGGCCTCTTGAAAGGACTGCAACGCCACTGTGATTTGACCGCGCCGGAAGACGCCGTTGTGCATTTCAATTTTGATGAGACAATGGAGTTGGATGGAGATATGAGTGAAGCGTTTTTGCGTATCGCTCAGGAAGCGCTTGCTAACGCGTTTCGCCATGGAGAGGCGAAAACCGTCCATGTGACATTAAAGCGTGACGGAAATGAGCGATGCTTTTTTATTGAAGACGACGGCCAGGGCCTTGGGCGTCACTCAAACGGAGCCCATGGCTCAACGCATATCGGCAAGGAAAGCATGCGCGCGCGCGCCATCGGCGTCGGCGGTAAGTTTGTGATTACGAACCGGGCAGACGGAGGCGTTTGCGTTTCGGTCAGGCTGCCGCTGGTCTAACCAGCGCTGGGAGAGAATTTATGAGCGATGAAGAGCCAGTCACAATTGTTATTGTGGATGACCACGCGATGGTGCGCGAAGGGTTGCACACGCTGCTTGGCGACGACCCGACGGTTGAAATTATTGGCGATGCGGGAACAGGCGAAGACGCCGTTGCGCTGATCCAGGAATTAAATCCCGATGTTGTCCTGATGGATGTAGCCTTGCCGGGCGCCCTCAATGGCATCGACGCCACCATTGCGCTTCGTGAAGCAGGCTGTCCATCAAAAATCGTTCTGCTCACAAGCACCCTCGGCGATGATATATGTCTGCAGGAAGCGATTGATGCAGAGGTCATGGGCTATCTGTTGAAAGATGTTTCCAAGGGCGAGTTGATCTGGTCGATTCACAGCGCCCATCGCGGCGCACCGGTGTTTCACCCCGCGGTTCAAAAACAATTGCTGCGACGCGCTTCCGGCGAGCGCATGCCGCATGAACAACTGACGCCGCGCGAACTGGACATCCTGAAAGAAATCGCCGACGGGAAAAGCAATAAAGCCATCGCGTTTAACCTCAACCTCACCGAGGGCACGGTTAAAGGATATGTGAGCGTTGTGTTGTCAAAGCTCGGTGTCGATGACCGTACCCAGGCCGCGCTTTATGCGGTCAAACATGGATTAACGGGGGAATAAGCCCCCCCCTTACGGCGCATAATGGTCAGGAAGGCGCTTTCCTGTAAGCGTAGAAAACAATCGCCGCATCCACCGCCGCCAGCCATGGCGTCGCCTTCGCGACTTGAATATGAGCCGCTTCCATTTGCGTATGCAGTTGCGGCATCTTCCCGATGATGTTGGGAATCGCGAACCAGTCAAAAACTTTCAGCGGAATGCCGTAACTCCATACGACGATCGGCCCGGTAATGATCAGAAAAACTACAGCCAGCCCCAGAAGCCAGCGTGAAACGGAAACTATAAAGGTTTTTTCACTGAACGTCTTCGGACCTGTAAAACGCCACAACAGATAGACAATCAGCAACGGCGTAAAAACAACGCCATGTCCCACATGCCGCCAGATAGCTGCGATGAGAACGCTGCGTTCGGCGCCGGTGTCGATAGCGTGACCTGTAAGATAAACCCAGCCAATGATGGATAATCCAAACAGAATTACTAGAACCGACACGATTCGAGACGGGGCGGATCGACTGTCGCTACTCACGCCGCAAAACGCTCATTGATTTCATGGATACGTTCAGACAGCCAGCATCGGTGCTTTTCCAGCACCGCAATCATCTCATCATTGCGACCGGGCGACGTTATGACTTCATCAATCCACAGGCGAATGATTTTTTCCTGGCTCATCAGCCATGGAACGATCGTGCGGCATTCGCCTTGCTCAATATGCATTGACCCTCTCCTTCTCTCTATTTGTCAGCGCCCCACAATTAAAAAGTTTGCTGCCAGCTGATTGTCGCTTTGTAGTTTCTCCCCGGCTGACTGACGCCGGCGAAGACCACTTCGTAATCCGTGTCCGTTACGTTATCGACGCCAAGGTCGAGACGCAGCCCTTCGAGACCGGCGAATTTCGGCTGCCATACGGCGTAGATATCTCCCACCGCGTAGCTGTCGCGTGCATCTGTCGGTTCGTTCACTTCAATAAAATCTTCAGCAAGCGTCAGGCGCGCGCCGACGCGCATTCCCCATGGCTGGTATTTGACGCCGCTGTCGACAAACAACGTGTTGGGCGACAGGACGCCTTCCAGAAACTCACCCGAATCGACATCAACGCCGTTGATCGTGGTGATATTGCCGCGCGTGTAAAAATACTCAGAATCGTAATAAAATTCCATTTCCACGCCTTCGATTTCAGCGTTCGCAATGTTGACGTTCTGACTGAAATTACCGAATTCCGGCCCGGAGCCGCAGGGGAAAACTGGCGCCAGCGTCGGAACGAAACAGCCGACCGGCGTGCTGACATCCAGACCGATAAGACCGTCGACTTCAGAATTGTAATAGGACGCTTTCGCTGTGAACGTATCGCCGTCAAAAAGAACGCTATCAAAATCAACGCCAAGCCCCACCTCCCAGGTCGTCGACTCTTCCGGCCGAATATCCGGATTGCCGATAAATAGATTGGACACAAGTTGCGGCCCGAACGGTCCTGGCGGCGCCGTCAAATTGGGAATGACAAAATGAACGCCGTCGGCGAAAGCTTCATTGAACGTCGGCGCCCGGAACCCCTCGGCGTAATTGCCGAAAATTAAAAGCTGCGGGACAGGTTTGTAAGAAACGCCGATCTTTGGCGATATCTCGCCTTCCGCAATATTGAACGCCTCTCCTTCTGCTGACGATTCAAATCGATCCCAGCGAAAACCAGGAATGATGTTGGCTTCTCCTGGTAAAAAGCCAAGATCGCTTAAAGCCAGATCGGCCTGAATAAAGGCGCCGTAAAAATCCGTCGTCGCATTCGGAACGCCGCCGCGCGAACCATCCGCCGTATTCGTGTCGAGACCGGTCTGTTCGTCGCTGTAATATTCCCCGCCATAAGTGAATGTGAGGGATGTGCTCCGCCCAAGCGTAAAAGTCGACCGGTTATCAAGCGTAAAGCCCAGCGTTTCAACGGCGCGGTCCGTCGTGCGAGGGTTTTCGACTTCATCTTCTTCTACAGAATTCTCACTGTAATAACCGACAAAATTCAGGTTGATATAGGGGCTGGCCGGATTCCATTTAAAGCCGCCCTGAAAGGTTGAGTTTACCGCGTCGCGGAAAACCAGGTCGTTCCCTGGTCCCGCGACATTTGCGCCCTGCGGGTTTTGCGGGTCGGTCGAATCCGCCGTGTAGCGTATGTAAGAGCCAAAAAGCTCCAGCTCATCCGAAGGGCGGACCGTGATCTTTGCCAGAGAGGAATAGATTTCATCGTCCGCAGGTAATGTTGCGCCATTACCAAGTTCAATGCTGCCCGAATTGCGATAGGTCAGATGCCCGACGACATCGACGATGCCGTCTTCCGACTGCCAGACGCCCGTGCCGCCGATCCGGTATTCATCATTCACGGACTGAAATCCGGAGTTCAGTCTGAAGCCGAATGTCTCGTCATCGTCCAGGATATCGCGTGCGGTAATCGTCCGTGTGGCGATCACCCCGCCAAGCGCCCCGGAGCCGTAAAGCGCTGACGTCGGCCCGCGCACAACTTCCACCGCCTGCACCAGTTCAGGATCGACAAAAAACCGCCCGTCATGACCGGAGAGGAAACTCTGCCGTGCGCCATCCAGAAAGATAAGGACCCCATTGCCGCTAAGGCCGCGAACCGTTGGCGCATCCCCTGTCCGGCGTGGCCCTGAGTCGAACTGCGCACCCGGAATGGCGGCGAAGACATCGCTTAAGGTCGAAGGGTTGAAATCAAGGATCATGTCGCGGTCGATGACCGTCACCTGACCAGCATAATCGAACGCTTCAATCGGGTTGCGCGTGGCGTAAACCGTAATCTGGTCAAGCTGCGCCAGTTGAATGGGCTCACTGTCGCCGCTTGCTTCCTGGGCGCCGGCCGTTCCGATCATAAGCGCCCCGACAGCGCACCCAACCATAAGATCTTTCATGTCGTCTCCAGATATGCGAATGATTATCAATTACAAATTTCTATAGACCGGTGTTTTTAAGATTGCAATTCAGAATCGTTCGCAATATGAAATTATTCGCCGCGAAACATGAAAGGAGGCCTTAAATGGCTTTCACCCGCACAATTGGCGCATTTGCCGCCGCCGCCATTCTCCTCACCGGCTGCGTTACGCCCGCCGCCCAGAACGCACAGAGCGCTGTCGCCGCCATGGCAGGCGACGAGCAACAGTCATTCGAACAGGACCGGGCCGCCATTCTGGCGATGGCCGGGGACTATCGCGTCACTTTCGACTTCACCGAAACGGTCGCCTTCGTCGAAGGCTATAAGCTGAAAGACCGCTACACGACCGGCGGTTATGAAAGCGTCCGCGTTATTGAGGACACCGGTGACTTCATCAGCCTGCAGCATATTCTGGTCGTTGGCGGCGAGGAAGGGTTTCCCATCAAACACTGGCGCCAGGACTGGCGCTATGAGCCGGCGAGCGTTCTTACTTTCGTCGGCGGCAATGCATGGCGCCGGAAAGCCGTGAGCGCTGCGGAACGAAAAGGAAAGTGGTCGCAGGTCGTCTACCAGGTTGACGATGCGCCGCGCTATGGCGCCCTCGCCGCCTGGTCTCATGAAAATGGCGCATCGGCCTGGACGCCGCCAGCGGAATGGCGGCCCCTGCCCCGCCGCGACGCCACCAAGCGCGATGACTATCACGCCATCAAGGCGGTCAACCGCCACGCCATTACGCCCGACGGATGGGTGCATGAACAGGACAACTCAAAACTCATCCTTTCAGGCGAGCCGCAAATTCTGGCGCGCGAGATCGGCGTCAACAGCTATCTGCATTCGGATGAATATGACGCCTCCATCGCTGACGCTTACTGGGCGAAAACCACTGACTACTGGGCCGGCGTGCGGGAAAAATGGACTGCGCTGGAAACTGCAAACACCGAATTCGGCCTTACCATTCAGGGCGAGCCTGAAGAACTTTATATGAAACTGCTTGCCATCGCTGACGCCGTTTCGAAAGGCGAAGAGCAAACAGACGCAGCCATATCAAACGCCGTTGCGATCATCGACGGCTATACAACGACCGAGATTGGGGCGCTGTCCGCCCGACTTGCCTCGAACGACGACGCTAAAAAGGCTTATTAATCCTTGAACGCCTTTAGCGGGGGTCTTGCGTATACTGGCTCCCGCTTATGCCGGCAATTCATAATCTTTGAACATTTTTCGAAGCTCGGTTTTCAAAACTTTGCCCGTCGCGCCAAGCGGAATCGCATCGACAAACTCGACAGCATCCGGCCAGGCGATCTTGTCCAGCTTATCCTGCAGGAACTCTTTGATCTCATCCGCTGACGGATCTTCGCCCTTGGTCTTGACGACGATCAGCAGCGGACGCTCCTGCCATTTCGGATGATAAACGCCAATGACCCCGGCCTGAGCGACGCCCGGATGCATCAGCGCCGCATTCTCAATATCGATGGACGACACCCATTCGCCGCCGGTTTTGATGACATCCTTAGAGCGATCCGTGATGGTCAGGAAGCCGTCGGGATCGATGGTGGCGACATCGCCGGTGTCAAACCAGCCGTCCACCGTCAGGGTTTCCTCATCGGCTTTGTAATACTCCCCGATGATCCAGGGGCCACGCACCTGAAGGTGACCTTCGCAGACACCGTCACAGTCCAGAACATGGCCTTGCGCGTCGGTGATCCGCATATCGACAAAGGGAAGCGCCCGCCCGGCCTTGATCTGATAAGGAATTTTTTCATCCGTCGGCAACGCCGCGATCGCCGGCGGCAGAACATTGACGGTGCCGATAGGCGACATCTCCGTCATGCCCCAGCCCTGCTGCAACTCAACGCCGTAATCAAGAAAGCCGCGGATGAGCGCTTCCGGCAACGCCGAACCGCCGCTCATGCCCTTTTTCAAATGCGTGAGCGTCTTTCCCGACTCCCGCAAATATTGCAGCAGCCCGAGCCACACCGTTGGAACGCCTGCGGAATACGTGACTTTCTCAGTCTCAAGCATTTCATAGAGACCTTCGCCATCAAGACGGGGACCAGGAAACACTTGTTTGATGCCAACCATCAGGCAGGAGTAAGGCGTGTTCCACGCGTTCACATGGAACATCGGCACCACCGGCAACAACACGTCGCCCTCCTGAACGCCAAGCGCCGTCGGCAGGCATGAGGCGAAAGTCTGCAAAACCAACGCGCGATGGGAATAGAGCACGCCCTTGGGATTGCCCGTTGTCCCAGACGTGTAACACATGGTGACGGCGGTATTCTCGTCGAACTCCGGCCACTCGAACGTCTCGCTCTCACCGGAGATCAGATCTTCATAAATAACAGCGCCCTCGCCCGCTTCGCCAGCGTAATCCGCGTCAGTCATCAGAATAAACTGCTTCACCTTCTTCAGATGCGGGCGCAACGCCGCAACCAGCGGCGCGAAAGTTGTGTCGTAAAATAAAAAATCGTCTTCGGCGTGATTGATGACGAAGGCCGCATTTTCGGGCCCGAGACGCGGATTCACGGTGTGTAGGACAGCGCCGATCCCGCCAACCGCATAATACATTTCAAACTGGCGATAGGTGTTCCAGCCAATGACGCCAATGCGGTCGCCCTGTTTGACGCCCATGGCGCGCAAAGCATTTGCAAGCTGGCGGATGCGCCTGTCCGCGTCGCCGATCGTATAGCGATGAATGGGACCTTCCACCGTTCGCGTGACGATTTCCGTCTTGCGAAAATTACGAACCGCGTGATTGAGGATATCGGTCGTCAGCAACGGCCGATCCATCATTAATCCCATCATACTGGAAGTCTCCCTGACGCTTGTTGTTTTGCGCCATAAAATCGTCTGCGCGCCTCCGGGTCAAACAGGAAACGCGCCTCAAACGCAAAAATATGATAGGATTTGATGATTAAGCGCCATAATCGGCCAGCGATCAGTGCGCTTTGACCTGAAGTTCGAGAATTTCCAGGACGCGCGGCTCATCCGGGAAGCCTTCATCGATCCATTGCTGCTCGACGCGCGCCAGAATATCCGCAACCGCGGGCCCCGGCTTGACACCCTTGTCCACGATGTGACGTCCGGACACCGGCAAGACCGGCGGCGTCCACCGATCGACAAGACTGATCAGTCGGTCATAGTCGCTCTGACTGATATCGCCTTGGGCGGCAGTCACAGCGGTTGCATCCTGAAAAACGTCTTTGCCAAGCCGGTAGATAAGGATACGCGCCTGCGGTTCGCTCAAGCCCGGAACAATCGCATCGGCGCCTTTCAGGGCGTTGGAGCGGATTGATTTTTCAGCATTGGACAGGCGCAGCCGCGCGCCGATTCCATCTCCCGCCTCGCCAAACAGAACGCCAAGCGCAACCGGCGCCGCCGCATCAGGCGCTATTTTTTTCAAGCGCTTAATGCTTTCGATGTCCGCTGACGTTTCCCAGATATGGTCCAGGACACCTATATCGCGCATCGCCTGCAAGGCGGCGGCGGCGCGCGGCAATGACAGGATCGCCATCATCTCGGCGCCAATGCGCTCCGCAGACAGAACATCGATCCCGGTTTTAAGGCGATTGCACGCGCCAAGGCCGTCTGCGTCGAAGTCATCGGAAAACCGCGCCGTGAAGCGGAAGAAGCGCAGGATACGCAGATAATCTTCCCGGATGCGTTGATCCGGCTCGCCAATAAAGCGCACGCGCCGGGCGGCAATGTCATCAAGGCCGCCCACCGGATCGAAAAGGTGACCATCAGGCGTTAAATAGATCGCGTTCAGGCGAAAGTCGCGCCTGCCGGCGTCCTCCGCCCAGTCGCGCGTAAAGGCGACAACCGCGCGGCGGCCATCAGTCGCCACGTCGGCGCGCAAGGTTGTGACCTCAACGCCCTGATGATCGGCGATCGCCGTGACCGTACCGTGATCGATCCCGGTCGGCGCCGCCGCCAGCCCCGCAGCCTTCAGCGCCTCGATCACCGCATCGGGCGTGAGCGATGTGGCGATATCAAAATCCTTGGGCGCCTCGCCAAACAGACTGTCGCGAACGCAGCCGCCGACAAAACGCGAAGCATCCGCCTCAGCCTTTTCCAGCGCTGAAACAACTTTTTTAAGATGCGGCGCATCCAGCCATGCAAAATGACGGCGCTGCTCAGGGCTCAACGCCGTCAGCGACGCCGCGGCGGTCATTTGATCGTCTCACTGTCCTGCAGGGTTTCCGCAAGCGTGCGCAAGATGCCTGCGGTCAGGCCCCAAATGTGAAAGCGGCCATAGGGCGCGGCGAACATATTGTATTTGACGCCTTTATGCTCACGCTGTTCGGTCACATGGTTATTGAGGTCCGCCACAAAATCGATGGGCACCTCAAAGATTTCCGCAACCTCGCGCGGGCAAGGCGTAAGGTCCGCCTGCGGATCAACAATACCGACAATGGGCGTTACGGAAAAACCGAGCCCACCCTTGTGCACGCCAAGCGCGCCGACGACGTCCACGCTGTCTGGCGCAATGTTGACTTCCTCATGGGCCTCGCGAAGCGCGGTCGCTACAGAGTTTTTGTCTTCCGGATGCGCCTTGCCGCCAGGAAAGCTGATCTGCCCCGCATGGGAGGGCATATCGGAAGAGCGCACCGTCAGCACAACTTTCAACCCTTGCGGTCGCGGGATCAACGGCACCAGGACGGCGGCGTCCTTGCGGATATCGCTCCACCGGCTTTCAAACAGTTTATCGCCCACAAGATGCGGGTTGATCTCGCTGAACATCGCCCGCACGCGCTGCGCAGAGGCGCGATTTAAATTCGCTTCAATACGCGCGCGCCAATCCATCTCGTCCGCTTTCAACTTATCTGTTTTCAACATTTGGGTTATCGCTGACATTATAGGCCTCAAACACAAAACACTTCAGGCAAAAACCTCATCCGCGGGCCCAAAAGGAAAAAACATTCCTTGCGACCAGACGCCGAACTTTTCGACGCCCTCTACTTGGTGGGTTTCGCCCAAGGTCACAAGGTCATAAAATACCGCACGCGCGACCCGCGCCTCAAGCCCGGCGCGCATGTCGATATAGGGCGCGCCCTCTCCGTTTACGCCGCTCTTTCGGAACACAAGTTTGTGTTCCGAACCGGCGACAGCCTCATCGCCGACATTGGATGTGAAGATCAGCCGCCGGTCACGTCCCTCACCTTCAACACGCATCAGGACGGCGATGAACGGGGCGTCCTTGACGGTAATGCGCATTTTTTCCACTGGCGTTACGAGAAAAAACTCGTCGCCTTCGCGTTTCAGAACCGTTGAAAATAATCGCACCAGACGCGCACGCCTGATCGGCGTTCCTTCATGGAACCAGACGCCGTCGCTTTTGATCACCATGTCGATATCGCCGCAGAAATCCGGATTCCACAAATGAACCGGCGGCAGGGATTTGCCGCCCGCTCCCTCCAGCTCCGCCGCATATCGCATCAGGTCTTTCATAAACAAAACCGGCGCCGCAGTAACGCGGCGCCGGTCCCTTTTTCAATTAGCGCCAAGGCGCTGGAATTTACTGGCAAGCAAGGCACCGCGCATAAGCGGCATTCGGATCGTTGAATTGAGAAAAGAATTCAATCTGCTTTTCCGCCTGGTTTATCAGCGCGCCCGCAGGCGAATTGCGGTGTGCGCGGATCGATCTGTCAAGACCGCTCATCGCCATCATTTTCGAGGACATGCCGCCAAACAACATTTCAAACGGCGTACGCTTTTCCGTCATGTCAACGACGTCATATTCTTCAAGACCAGCGAGCGTCGCCGCCGATGCGATGGCGTCGTCAATGTCGCCAAGCTTATCGACAAGGCGCAGTTCCTGCGCGCGGCCGCCAATCCAGACCCGGCCCTGGCCGACAGAATCGACATAGGACGGCTCAAGTCCCCGGCCTTCGCCGACAACTTTCAGGAAGCGGTCATAACCGTTTTCAATCGACTGCTGAATAATGTCCGCCGCAACATCAGGCAATGGCCCGATGCCGGTGGCGAGGATCGGCGACAGGGTCGTCGTGCCGACGCCGTCCACATAAAGACCGACTTCAGCGGCTGTATTCTCGAACGTATTGAAGTAGCCGAAAATACCAATGGAGCCGGTGATCGTTGTCGGCGCAGCCCAGATTTCATCCGCCGGCGCTGCGATCCAGTAACCGCCGGACGCCGCGAGCGAGCCCATCGAGGCGACAACCGGTTTGCCGGCGGCTTTCAGCGCGATGATTTCGTCACGCATGATATCCGATGCAAAGGCCGATCCGCCTGGACTGTCGATGCGCAGGACAACCGCTTTCACGTCATCATCTTCGCGGGCTTTTCTAAGGTACGCAGCGATGGTGTCGCCGCCAGCAGCCTGACCCGCAGGCGCTTCGCCGTCGATAATCGTGCCGGCTGCCGTAACAATAGCGACATTTGGCGCACTGCCGTCCTTGTCATCATCGATCGCCGTCAGATAACGGCGGAAGCCAACTTTTTTGAATGTTTTGCCGTCGCCGTTGTCGCCATAGACGCTGACCAGATATTCGTTTTGTTCCGCGCGCGATTTCAATTCGTCGATAAGACCGGAGTTAAGCGCCGCCTTGGCGAAATCGCCATCGACGCTCTCCATGACCTGGCTGAAATTGTTTGCATATTGTTCGATGGAACCGGGCTGCATACCGCGCGCCGCTTCCACAGAGGCTGCGTAGCGGTCCCACAAAACATTGAGATAAGCGAGGTTCGCCTCTTTCGCTTCCGGCGACATGTCATCGCGAAGGAAAGGTTCAACCGCCGACTTGAATGTCCCGACGCGGAACACATGGCTGGTGACTTTCAATTTCTCCAGCAACGATTTTACAAATGTCGAATAGCGGCCGTAACCGTAAATGACGACATTGCCATAGTCGTTCATATAGATCTGGTCAGCATTCGCCGCGAGCAAATACTGGTCCTGACTGTAATAGTCGCCAATCGCCGTCACCGGCTTGCCGCTTTCCTTGAAGGCGCGAATTTCGTCAGCGATGTAGTGCAGTTTGCTGGCGCCGCTGGACGGAACCTGCAGGCTGCCAAGGTCGAGAACCAGGCCTTTAATACGCTTGTCGTCTTTGGCTTTGCGGATCACCTGAACAATATCGTGAACTTCGATTTCTTTGGGTTCGTCGACGCCATAAGCTTCCTCGATCAGGACCTGGAAAGCATCGACCTCTTCGGCCTGCTCGACGAGCACGCCATTCGGATTGAGAACAAGCGCGGCCCCGTCCGGCACCGTAATCTGAACTTTATCTTTACTGCCGGCGACGCCATTACTGACGCTGACCAGAACGCCGACAAAAAGAAGCATGACGACCAGTCCGATCAGCCCCTGCAACAGGAGCAACAGACCGATCATCAACTTGCCGAAGCCCTTGATGAATCCCCAAACCGTGAAGTGTGATTCGCTTTCAGACACGAAACGCCCCTTTTCTTACAAAACTGCGACCGCCATTGTATCGGCCGTATGGATAATCCATTTGTCTTTCTGACCCCTCAGCGCCAGGCGCAGATTGGTACATTATGCGCCATGGACATGACGGCATCGTAAAGAAAATGGGGCCTGGACCGCAAGGGGCAAGACTTTTGCGACAATACGTGTTGATTCCTTGCCAAGCGGTTCCGTAACCGGCATTCACCCGTGCTATCTGAATTTCCATCCAAAAAAGAAACACTTGAGCCCTATGACAGACGCGACGCCCGATCAGGACTTAATTCAACAATTTGACGAGATTTCAGCGAAATTCGCCCGCGCTCGCGAGGGATTGGGCAAAATTGTGTTTGGTCAGCGCGATGTCATCGAATTGACGCTGGCGACCCTGGCCGCAGGCGGCCACGGGCTGCTCGTCGGTGCGCCAGGGCTGGCGAAAACGCTGCTGGTCACGTCTGTTGCGGACCTTTTGGGCCTGTCTGAAAAGCGGGTTCAATTCACGCCGGATCTGATGCCTGGCGACGTTCTCGGCTCTGAGGTGCTGGAAGAAACCGCCGACGGGAAACGCGAATTCCGTTTCATTCCGGGACCGGTCTTCTGCCAGCTCCTGATGGCGGACGAGATTAACCGCGCCAGCCCGCGCACTCAGTCCGCGCTCTTGCAGGCGATGCAGGAGCGTCACGTGACAGTCGCAGGCGCGCGACACGACCTGCCTGAGCCCTTTCACGTTCTGGCGACACAGAACCCGATCGAACAGGAGGGCACCTATCCCCTGCCCGAAGCGCAACTCGACCGTTTCCTGCTGCAGATTAATGTGAGTTATCCGGATCTTGATTCGGAACGGCGCATGCTGGCGGAAACCACCGGCGCAACCCTCTCGCAAGTGGAGCCGGTGATGACCAGCGCCGATCTGATGGCGGCGCAACAGCTGGTGCGTCAGATGCCGATCGGCGAACAGATTGTCGAGATGATTTTGAAACTCGTGCGCGCCGCACGACCCGGCGAGACAGCAAGCGAGCGCGTCCAGTCCCTTGTCGCCTGGGGGCCAGGACCGCGCGCCAGTCAGGCGTTCTCGCTGGTGGCGCGCGCCATGGCGCTGATCGACGGCCGCCATGCGCCATCGGTCGACGATATTCGACGTCTCGCAAAACCGGTTCTGCGCCATCGCATGGCGTTGAATTTCGCAGCGAGATCTGAAGGACTGGATACGGATCAATTTATCGACGAACTTCTGGCCGGGGCGGACTAGTTTGTAAGAGGACGCAAAGCCGCTGATATGGCGCCAAGCGATCACAATATTATTCGGCATGACGCGGAAGAAGCGGCGGCGCTTTTTCCGGCGCTGCTGGTTGAGGCTGAACGGATCGCGCAAACCGTGGCCGCCGGCCTTCACGGACGCCGCCGCGCAGGACCCGGGGAAACCTTCTGGCAGCATCGCCCCTATGCGTTTGGCGATCCCGTCAACGCCATTGACTGGCGCCAGTCCGCCCGCGCCGTCGACCGGCTTTATATCCGCCAGAACGAATGGGAAGCGGCGGCGGCCGTATATGTGTGGCGCGACCCGTCGCGCTCGCTTGATTTTGCTTCATTAAAGACACTGCCGAGCAAACGCCGCCGCGCAGATGTTCTGACCCTCGCGCTTGCAATCCTTTTATCCCAGGCAGGCGAACGGATCGGCGTTCTTGGCGAAGAGCGCCGTCCCTTTCACGGTCGCGGCGCGCCCACGCGCCTTTTGGAAGCGCTGCATATCGACGCCTACCGGGACACTGCGTCAACGCCGCCGCCGGCGCATCTGCCGCCGGGCGGGCGCGTTGTGATGATCAGTGATTTTTTCGCCGACATTGATGCGCTGGGGAAATCGGTCAGCGCCCTGGCCGCCGCCGGCGCCACCGGCGCGCTTGTACAGGTCTGCGATCCGGCGGAAGAGGATTTTCCTTATGAAGGGCGCGTCGAGTTCAAGGACCTGGAAAGCAGGGACCGGCTGATCTTTGGCGAAACGGGATCGCTGGAGCGCGATTACCGGAAAAAATTCGCCGCCCATCGCGACGCGCTCGCCAATGTTGCGCGAACCGCCGGCTGGACCCTTATTACGCACCGCACGGACAATCCGGTACAGACAGCGCTGCTTGCGCTTTACACTGCGCTCGGCGATGCGCGTCTGTGGACCTGAACGATGCTGAGCGCTTTGTCATTCACCTCCCCTCTTATTTTAGCAGCGCTGGCGGCGCTGCCGGCGATATGGTGGCTCTTGCGCGCAACGCCGCCATCGCCAAAAACCGTGCGCTTTCCAGCGTTCATCATTCTGCGCCAGTTGAAGACATCGGACGAAACACCCGACCGCACGCCATGGTGGCTGTTGTTGTTACGCCTGTTATTGGCGGCTTTCGTGATTCTGGGGCTTGCCGGGCCAATCCTGAATGCGCCGCCGCCTGCCCCCGGCGCCGGGCCGATCATGCTCGTCATTGACGACACATGGGCCGCGGCGGCGCATTGGCGCGTCCGGCGCGATATGATGGAAACGACGGCGGCGGAAGCTGCGCAAAATGATCGTGAAATTTTTGTCGTGACCACCGCGCCGGAGCGCGTACCTCCGGAAATCGCGCCGATTACAGGCGAAGAGATGCGCGGTGTCGCAGCCAATCTTGCGCCGGCGCCGCTGGCCGCAGATCGCGCAAGCGCTATTGAGCGGCTGGCTTCGTTTCAGGAGACCTTGCCTGGCGCTAACCTGGAAGTGCGCTGGTTGAGCGACGGCGTGGCGTCATCTGCGGACGCTGCTTTTTTCGAGGCCCTGAAAGAAATCGGCGCCGTGACAGTTTACGCCGACCCGCGCGCGCATGTCGCCATGCTGCGACATGCAGAACCGCAGGAGGAAGGTCCCGCCTATAATATCGAACGCCTTTCCGGCGTTGGCGTCTGGGAAGGCGACCTGGTCGCAACGGCGCGCGACGGGCGGGAAATCGCGCGGCTTCCCGTCGCCATGAAAGATGGCGAGCGGACCATAAACGCAACGCTCTCGTTACCTCTTGCCCTGCGAAACGAGCTATCCGCCGTGCGGATTGAAAACGCACTCTCCGCCGGCGGCGTTCATCTTATTGACGCGCGCGACCGGCGCGCCCTTGTCGGTCTTGTCTCCAATACCGACCAGAGCCGCGATAGCTTGTTGTCCGGCACTCATTATCTGCGCGAGGCGCTTAATCCTTATGCGGAAATCCTAACCGGGCCGCTTGATGAATTATTACGGTCAGATGTTTCAGTGGTTGTTCTTGATGATGTGGGCACCTTACGGGTTAGCGACGACGAGGCGCTCACGACCTGGGTCGAACGCGGCGGCGTTTTGATTCGCTTCGCCGGCCCCATTCTCGCTGAAGCCGCACAGGACCGTACGCCAGCCCTCTTACCCGTTCCGTTACGCGGCGGCGGTCGGGCCTTTGGCGGCGCGCTCACCTGGGACACGCCGCAACGGCTGGATGAGTTTCCCGCGGAAGGACCGTTCGGCGGGCTTATCGCGCCTCGCGATGTGCTCATTCGCCGGCAAGTGCTGGCGCAACCCGGCGGTGAGACAACGGAACGTACATGGGCGCGACTTCAGGACGGCACTCCGCTGGTTACCGGCGAGCGCCGCGGTAATGGCGCGATCGCGCTCTTCCACATTACCGCCACACCGCAATGGTCAGATCTTCCCGTATCGGAGATGTTTATTCAGATGCTGCGCCGGCTGACATTTCTTTCCGCCCTCGGTCCTGAGACCGCCGACGCTTCGGTGGAAACCCGCTTCGCACCGTTACGCCTGATGGACGGTTATGGACGATTGCGCCCGCCCGCCGATGACGATCCGGCGCTCACGGCTGCCGAGCTTGACGAAGCCCCCGGTCCGCACCGTCGACCTGGCTTGTATGGCGCTGGCGATGCGCCGCTGGCGCTCAACGCCGTCAATGCGCAAACAAAGTTTGAACCCTTGAAGGTTCCCGGCGCCCTTGTCTTGCCCTACACAGCCGAACCGCCGCAGCGCCTCAGCGCGCCGCTCTTCGCCATTGCGCTGGCGATGCTGCTCCTTGATGGCCTTGTGACGCTATGGATCAGCGGGCGCTTACGGTTGCGCGGCGCATTGGCCGCCGCTGCAATTATAGCAACGATAATAACCGCGGCGCTCACCCTTCCAAATGATGCGGTCGCTCAACCCCTTGATGCTGAAATTGACGCGACAGCCATTGACGCCGCCCTTGAAACGCGGCTGGCTTTTGTCAAAACCGGCGATCCGGCGGTGGACGACCTCTCCGCGCAGGCGCTGACGGCGCTGAGCCGCGAGCTTTACCGACGCACTTCCATTGAGCCGGCGCCGCCAACGATGGTTAATCTGGAAACGGATGATTTATCGCTCTACCCTTTCCTCTACTGGCCGATCGTCCCCGGCGCCGAAGCCCCATCGGACGAAACCCTCGCCAATGTCGAAAATTTCATGCGCTTTGGCGGTCTGATCCTGTTCGATACGCGCGACGATGAGCGCGCGGTCGGCGCGGGATCGACGCCGGAGGCGCAAGCCCTGCAGCGTATCCTCACGCAACTGGACATTCCCCCGCTCACACGCGTTGAGGGCGAGCATGTGTTGCTGCGTTCTTTTTACCTGATGGGCGATCTGCAGGGGCGCCTTCGCAATACGCCCGTCTGGGTGCAGGCGGATGCGAGCGCCGCAGCTGACGGCGTGACGCCTTTGATCATCGGCGGGCGGGACTGGGCCGGCGCCTGGGCGACCGACGATCTCGGCCGTCCTTTACGCCCGATGCCCCGCGGCGGCGAGCGCGCCCGCGAACTCGCCTACCGCGCAGGCGTCAATATGGTCATGGTCGCCTTCACCGGAAATTATAAATCCGACCAGGTGCACACGCCGATCCTGCTGGAGCGCCTTGGTCAGTGACGCTCGCTTTTGATCCTTTCGCTCCCTATTGGGCGCTGATCGTTATCGCCGCCTTTGGCGCGTTGCTGGCGGCGCTCAGCATCTGGCGCAACTGGCGGAGCGGCGCCTTCCGGTTGCTCGCGATCGCAGGGCTCATCGGCCTGCTTTTCAATCCGCAATTACGCGAGGCGGAAAAAACCCCGCTCGACGACATTGCACTGGTGCTGGTCGATAAAAGCCTCAGCCAGACCCTGGATGGACGCGACGCGGTCACGGACGCGGCTGTTGAAAAGCTGACGCGCGATATCGAGGCGCTTAATAATGTAGAAATCCAAGTCGCCGAGTTTGACGGGGCGGAAGAAACCCGCACCATCGAAGCGCTGCGCACCGCTCTTGCGGATGTGCCGCGCGCCCGGCTCGGCGGCGTTTTCATCATTACCGACGGCCAGGCGGTTGACGCTGATGACGCGGCGACACAGCTTGGACTTGAAGCGCCGGTTCATCTGCTGGTCACTGGCGACGAACGCGAAACCGACCGCAAGATCACCCTGACCAACGCCCCGCGCTATGGGATTGTCCGGCAATCCGTACGGGTATCATTTCGCATTGACGACCTCGGCGTTGACGAAAAACCGCTCGAGTCAGACGCCTCTCCGATGGTCGCGCTTCGCGTCGATGGCGAGGAAATCCTGCGCCAGCCGGTCCCGATCGGCACGGAGGTCGGCTTTGACGCGCCGCTCAATCGCCCCGGCAGAACGGTCATCGAACTGGAAGTGGAACCGCGTGACGGCGAGCTGACAGAACGCAATAATATTGCGGTATTGCCGATCACCGCGATCCGTGACCGCCTGCGGGTGCTTTTAATTTCAGGCGAGCCTCACCCCGGCGAACGCGTATGGCGAAATCTGTTGAAGTCGGACCCGGCGGTGGATCTCGTTCATTTCACGATCCTCAGGCCCATCGATAAAAATGACGGCACGCCAATTTCCGAACTGGCGCTCATCCCGTTTCCCCAGGACGAACTCTTTATCGACAAACTCAGCGAATTCGATCTGCTGATCTTTGACCGCTATACCTATCGCGGGGTTCTGTCGTCATTTCATTTCGACAACATTGCGCGTTTTGTCGACGAAGGCGGCGCGGTTCTGATCGCGTCAGGGCCGGAATATAACGGCGCGCTCAGTCTCGCCTCGCGCAGAAACCTCTCCTTCATCCTCCCGGCCCTTCCGATGGGCGCCGCTGTTGAAGAACCGTTCCGGCCCGTCGTAACCGAACTCGGCAAGCGCCACCCGGTGACCGCCGGCCTGCCTGAACAGGATTTCTGGGGCCGGTGGCTGCGCATCATGCCGGTCGCCAAGACACGCGGCCAGTCCCTGATGGCGGGCCCCGAAGAGGCGCCGCTTCTGATCCTTGATCGCGTTGGCGAGGGCCGTGTCGGGCTGTTCCTTTCCGATCATCCCTGGCTTTGGGCGCGCGGTTTTGACGGCGGCGGTCCGCATGCAGAACTTTTGCGCCGCATCGCGCACTGGCTGATGAAAGAACCTGAACTTGAGGAAGAGGCGCTATCCTTACGCGCCGATGGCGATGCGCTCATTGTCGAGCGGCGCTCAATCGCGCAAACGCCGCCGCCCGTTATTATCACCAGGCCCGATGGCGAGACATCCGAACATGAAGTCATCGAAACCGAGCCCGGACGCTTTGAAACCAGAATTGAGAATCTGCCGCGCGGGCTTTATCGGGCAGTCGCCGGCGACCTCTTCGCCATCGGCGCCATTGGCCTCACCGCCGCGCCGGAATTTCAGGACGTCTTGTCGAGCCAGGAAAAACTCGCGCCGCTCGCCGAAAATACCGGCGGCGGCGCATTCCGTATCCAGCGCCGCGACGACGCCGCGCTGCCCGGGATCCGTAAATTACGCGGCGGCGCTTCGGCGCGGGCCGGGTCCGGCTGGGCCGGAATTGTGGAACGCGGCGGCGCGCGTATTGAAAGCGTTAAGGATACGCCGCTCGCGCCGCCATTAGCGTGGCTCTTCCTGATTGGCGCATGCCTTTTAGCTGCGTGGCTTGTCGAGGCGGGAAAACGCCGGCGGACCGTCGGATAACGCCGTCCGTTCCTGCGTAAAGTCGATCAAATTTAATCAATTGCTTAACACCGTCTAAAAACAGGACCGCTAGGCTTCACGTCTGTTTCGTATAGAGGAGCAATGCGCGTGGCGTTTGCATTGAACAAATCGTCTGAGGAAGAAAAGGCGGCGAAGAAGAATTCCTTCACCAGCTGGCTGGGACGCCGTCAGAACGCCGAAGACGGTGGCGACCTCCAGGAGGCTGACATCGCGGCCGGTGTCGATCGGGCTTTGCGCGGTCCAAAAGTCCCGCAGCAGCGCTCGCCGGCGGACGATAAGGAGGAACGCGTTCGCCAGGCGCTCGGCGCCATCGAAGCCGCGCTCTACGCCATCGACGGCATACGCGACACGATCGAACAGGCCTGCGAAGTCGCCCTCTCCGCAAAGAGCGTCGAAGATGTCGGCGGGCGCGCCCTGCTCGCCGAACGCTATGACGAATTGCGGCTCTCGATTAACGAAGCGATTGAAAGCGCCGACCCCCGCGCCACGCAATTGATCGGTCCGTCTGCGCGCCATCTTGATGTCGTGCTTGGCGGCAAGGCGCGATACTCGGTCTCATCGACCCGGCTGGATGTGAGCGAGCGCGGCCTTAACGTATCGCCTCCGCGCGACGCATTTTCGACTTTTGAAGAAATCGACGAAGCGCTGGAAGAACTGGACGCTGCGCTTGGCCGCGCTGACCGCGCCGCCGCCGGCTATTGCCGTGACGCGCAATACCTGATCGCCCGTATGAAGGGTGAATTCGAGGATTAGAGCTGTCCTGGAGCAAATTGAATCCGTCTTGATTCACTCCCAGCCCATCCTTCGAGACGCCCTAATTCCTTCATCCTGAGGGCGACCCCGGATTTGACCGGGGGAGCGTCTCGAGGGACGAAGGAATTAGCGCTCCTCAGGATGAAGTCGCGTTGACCGGGTCTTATTTAAGATAGGCTCAATCAGCCACGTCGTAGATGCAAGTCTCGCCATTAGACGGCCGCGAGACGCGAACGCGAACAAGGCCTGGAAAATCTTTTTTCAATCGCTCTGCGGCCCAGACGCAGATATTTTCAAGCGTCGGGCGCTCCAGCCCTTCGATCTCATTCAAGAGACGATGATCGAGCGCCTCGCGCAAGCGTTCCAGCGCCTCGGCGACATCGCCAAAGTCGACCACCCAGCCGGACTCGGCATCAGGCTCGCCTTCGATTTCCACGTCCATGGAAAACGAATGCCCGTGCAAGCGCGCATAGGGCCGCGCCTCAGGGTCATGACTTAAAAAGTGCGCGGCGTCGAAACTCATCGACTTTACAATGCGCATGGCGCTCAATCCCGTTTCCGCCGTCCGCTTATGGGATGCCAAGCATCTTGTGCGTCTGGGTGCTCAGGCGCCATTGCGGATGGTGTTTGCAATACTCAATCGCAGCGGCGGTATTCGCCGCTAGCGAGGGGCCGTCCATAGGCTGCAAATAGAAAAAGTCAAATGCGAGATTGGTAAACGCCTCAGGGACCGCTTTTTCCTGCGGGTAAACAAGTTTCAGCTCATGCCCCATGCGCTGGACCAGCGGCGCGTCCGCTTTCGGTGAAACGCAGATCCAGTCGAGCCCGTCAGGCGCGGCGATCGTGCCGTTGGTCTCAACGGCAATCTCAAAACCTTCAGCATGAAGAGCCTCGATCAGTGGCGTATCAAGCTGCAACAGCGGCTCGCCGCCAGTGCATACCACGAAACGCCGCCCGCCTTTGGTCTCAGGCCAGGCTTGCGCAACGGCGTCGGCCAGCGACGACGCATCGGCAAACTTGCCGCCACCCGGACCATCGACGCCGACAAAATCCGTATCGCAGAAATTACACACCGCATCGGCGCGGTCACGCTCCAGGCCCGACCACAGATTGCAACCGGTAAAGCGCAAAAACACCGCCGGGCGCCCCGCCTGCGCGCCCTCGCCCTGCAGCGTGTAAAAAAGTTCTTTAGCAGCGTAGGTCAATCATCAGTCTCCAGCGCGATAGGCCGCCCAGCCTTTCGCCCGCAAGTCGCATGCCGGACAGTCACCGCAGCCATAGCCCCAGTCATGACGCACGCCGCGATCGCCGCGATAGCAGGTATGACTATGCTCGTTAATCATGGCGACCAGCTTCTCCCCGCCAAGCGCTTCGGCGAGACGCCAGCTCTCCGCCTTGGTGATATGCATCAGCGGCGTTTCAAGATGCGCGTCCGTTTCCATACCAAGCCGAATAGTTTCCATCTGAATACTGAGGGTTTTCTCGCGGCAATCCGGATAGCCGGAAAAATCCGCCTCGCACATGCCCGCAACGATAACGCCGATATCACGGCGATAAGCAAAAGCCCCCGCCATCACCAGAAAGAACAGGTTTCGACCGGGCACGAATGTTGTCGGCAGACCATTGTCCGCGATGGCGATTTCCGTTTCGTGGGTCATGGCGGTCTCGCCAAGGTCCTTGAAACCGGTCGCGCCGATCAGCGTGTCGGACCTGAGCCTTGCGGCCCAATCCGGGAACGCCTCGCTGATCGTATTGCGAATGTTGTCGCGCGCTTCAAGCTCAACCGCATGGCGCTGGCCATAGTCGACGCCGATGGTTTCGACAGCCTCATACCGATCAAGCGCCCAGG
Source organism: Pseudomonadota bacterium (assembly GCA_039819405.1). Taxonomy (GTDB): domain Bacteria; phylum Pseudomonadota; class Alphaproteobacteria; order Caulobacterales; family Parvularculaceae; genus Hyphococcus. Next base: position 36,047 of record JBCBSB010000005.1, read on the forward strand.
CCAGCGCGATCGACGAATCCTGTCCGCCCGAGAACAGAACCAGCGCCTTTTTATGATCGAGTTTTCGCATATGCGCCAATGGCGGGAAGTGTCCCGCACGCTCCAAATCTGTGCTAGTCCATACGCCTCGCTAACGGAGGCCGCAACGTGTCCGACATCGTCTTCCTTTACGTCACAGCGCCCAACGCCGAAACGGCGGCGCGGATCGCCCGAACGCTGGTCGAGGAAAAACTCGCAGCCTGCGTCAATATTCACGGTGAGATGCGCTCAATTTATGAATGGGACGGCCAGGTCGAACTCAAACTCGAAACGCCGCTGTTTGTGAAAACCACAGCCGCCAGAGCCGATGACGCCCGCGACCGGATCATCGCGCTCCACCCATATGACGAGCCTTGCGTCGCCGCCCTGCCGATCCAAAGAAAAGGGTCCAATCGTAGCTTTCTGGACTGGATCGAAGCGGCCACAAAACCGTGATGAGACTTGCAAAGACACGGGCGCCTGCCTTTATCTTGTAAACGCAATCGGGAGACCTCGGATGACACATGAAATCGCAACCTTCGCCGCCGGCTGCTTCTGGGGCGTGGAACAGGCGTTTCGCGAAATGACCGGCGTCATCGACGCGGAGTCCGGGTATACGGGCGGTCATGTGGACAACCCGACTTACGAAGCCGTCTGCCGCAAAAACACCGGACATGCAGAGGCGGTGCGCGTAACCTTCGACCCGGCTGTTGTTTCTTACGACGATTTGCTGGCGCTGTTCTGGAGCATTCATAACCCGACGCAAGTGAACCGTCAGGGACCCGACGTGGGCGACCAGTATCGCACGGCGATCTTCACCCATTCCGATGCTCAATCAGCGGCGGCAAAAGCATCGCTGGAAGCAGAGGATGCGTCAGGCAGACATGCAGGGCCTATCGCTACGAAGATAGAGCCCGCAGGCGTCTGGTGGAAGGCGGAAGAATATCACCAGCGCTATCTTGAGAAAAACGGCGGCGGCGCCTGCGCGATACACTAAGTGGGTACATTCCGTTGGAGCGCGACCGCCAATTTTTCAAAATGCGCTCCAACGCCATGACGGCGGGATTCAGTGTCGTCTTTCCCATCGAGATAGACCGCCTGCTCGGTGTAAGTCATCGCTGTTCCGCCATCATCGGGGCCGAATTCTACTGACGCCAGCGACACGGAGAGACGCGCATCGTTGATGTACATATCGTAGACATAGACAAGACGCTTGCCGACGATGATTTCATGAAATCTTGCGGCGTATACCGTTCGGGTTCCGTTTTCGAATAGTCCCTCCAGCCTTTCCTCGCCGCCCGAACGCAAATCAAGCGTTCTTTCAACCAGCTTCCAGCTTTCCGGACCAATAAACCATTGCGCTTTCGCTTCAGGATCAGCCCAGGCCTCGAACACGGTCTCGGGCGGCGCCTGAAACCGGCGTTCAATCACGAATGATCCATGCATGAGCGCATGGACGGGTTCGTTCTCCATACAATTCTCCCGGAGATTGCGGTGACGACTTACGCGTCCACGATCATTTCAAAACCGCCGAAAATCATCCGCTTGCCGTCAAACGGCATTGGGTTTTGGTCCGGCTGCAGGCGAGGGTCAGCCATGATCTTTGGCATCGCTTCGTTGCGCGCCTCTTTTGACGGCCACACAATCCAGGAAAAGAACACCGTCTCGTCCGGCTTCTTTTTCACGGCCATGGGAAAGGATGTCACCTCGCCGTCGGGAACGTCATCGCCCCAGCATTCGACGACTTTCAGCGCGCCAAACTCTTTGAAGACTTCCGCGGCGTCCGCAGCATGTTTGATATATTTTTCGCGGTTGGCCGTCGGCGCCGCGCCTACAAATCCGTCTACATAGGTCATTTTCAATCTCCCTGTTCGCCGTTAAACGCCGCTTCCAGCGCGGCGGTATCGATTTTCCGCATTTTCATCATCGCTTCCTGCGCGCGGCCCGCCGCAGTTCTGTCATCATCATTGATCAGGTCAACCAAACGCTCGGGCACAATCTGCCAGGAGACGCCATATTTATCGGTCAGCCAGGCGCACATGCTTTCCTCCCCGCCGTCAGCGGTGAGCGCCGCCCACAGCCGATCCGTTTCTTTCTGATCTTTCGTCAGTACTGAGATCGATGCGGCGGGCGTTTGCTTATAATGCGGCCCGCCATTCAGAATCATATAGGGCGCGCCGGCAAGCGTAAACTCAACGACAAGCGGCGGTCCAGTCGGGTCCGGTTTGTAGACCTTTTCGATTTCACTGTCCGGCAACAATGACGTATAGAATCGCGCAGCCTCCTCTCCTTTGCAGTCAAACCACAGGCATGTGCGCACCTTCGCTGTGAATTTCATGCTTTCTCTCCCATGTAACGGTCAAAATAACCTTCAAGGTCATCGAGCGTCGTCGTCCAGCTTGTTTCATAGCCGCTCGCTTGTGCCTCTTCGCGCGCTTTGGCGGACGGAAACACCGCATCGAGCGTTAGCCTTGTTCCCTTGCCGTCCTGTTCAAATAACACGGTAATGACAGCGCCCGGCGGCAAGCCTGCGCCGCAGGCGTCCGGCGCATTCGGGTCGCCTTCGATCACCAGCCTTTTCGGCGGAATGATCTCTTTGATGACGCCGCGGCTCGGATGCTGCGATCCGTCCGGCGCTGTCATCGCCACATAGAAAACGCCGCCGACAACGGCGTCGATCTCGCATCGCGTTTCCTCCGGCCCGAACGGTCCCCACCACGCTGCGACATGGTTCGGGTCGGTCCAGACTTCCCAGACCAGTTCTCGCGGCGCCTTGTAGAAACGCGTCATCGCCAGGGAACAGCCGTTGTGGTCCATCAGCCTTTTCCGCTCTGTAAAGCGATCGCAATGGCTTCGAGCTGGTCAACGCCGGTATTCCACCCGTCAAAAAAGCCGAAACCTTCATGCCGTTCACGTGCGCTGCTGTCAGCGTGCATCACATGCGCATCATAGAGAGTCCCGTCGTCTTCATCGGCCATCGTAATAATCACCGTCATCGGCAGTTCGGGGCTGGGCGCCGGGCGCCAGCCCGCCATCAGCAATGATGAAAATACAATTCGTTCGCGCTCTGCAACTTCCAGAAAGACGCCGCGGCCGCCGCTCTCTTCGCCATTCGGCCCCCGCATCATCGTATCGAAGGCGCCGCCGGGCCTCAGGTCAAAACCCTGCACTTCCGCGCGCCACGGTTTCGGACACCACCATTTTTCAAGCTGCCTCGGATCGGCCCAGGCGCGCCACACCATTTCACGCGGCGCCTTCACTGTGCGCGTAATTCTCAAGTCCAGATCATCTGAGAAAGTCGCCGTCATTTCTCTTTCCTTTTGCTTTGCAAATCATCGAGATAGGCGTCGAGACGGTCAAAACGCGCCTCCCACATAGCGCGCTGTTTCGACAGCCATCGTTCGGCTTTCGCCAGCTCCTTCTGCTTGATCGAGCAGGTTCGCACGCGGCCGGTCTTTTTGGATTTCACCAGACCGCTGTCTTCAAGCACCTGCAGATGCTGCATGAAAGACGGCAGCGCCATTTCAAATGGCGCCGCCAGCTCCTTCACTGAGGCTGGCCCCTTATTGAGGCGTTGAACAACCGCGCGCCGCGTTGGATCGGCAAGCGCGCGAAAAACATCGTCGAGAACAGTTTCTTGGTTAGGCATATACCTAACTTATTTGATAAATATCGGAATTGCAATATACTAAGTTATATACCTAACTTTTTTTCACTTAGGCGTTGCGCGCATTCAGTACCGGTAAAGCCAGATGCGTTTATCGAAGCCTCTGGAGAGTCTTCTATTCGGGGGCTTCGTTCGCAACAATTGTCCTGGTGCGCGTTGTCACCCAGTCAGCTACATCGCGCCATACGGTTTCGGCCTGTAAGTCGCGGAAAAGAAGGTGCCATCCGTCAGGATAACGGCGGACATCAATCTCTCCATCGAGTCGATCCGCAGTTTTCTCCATGGCCTTCAAGGGAATGATTTCATCCTTCTCGCCGATAAGGAACAGAATGTCGCCTTCAATCTCTTCCGCGGCGCCATAGGCCTTGCCCATCACGCGCACGACACCGAGAATGGCGTCCATTCTTGTTTCCTTGATGACCAATGGATCACGGTACATCTGGCGCAAGACATCGATATTGTCCGTCGCCTGACGGCCGGCGCGTTCGCCGGTCAGGGTTTTGCCTGGTGCGATAGTGGCGGCCATGTTCAGCGTCAAACGATAGGGGATCGGCAACGCGCTCCCGCCCCAGACGCCTGGCGCCGCCAGGATAAGCCCATCTGCGTCAAGCGGTTCTTCGGCGTCTGCGGCAAGCGCCACCGCCGCGCCCATGGAATGGCCAAGCACATAAACCGGCAGCCCCGGATTGGCGGTCCGCGCCGCAGTCACCACCGCGCGCAAATCCGCCATCATGGTTTCATGCCCGGCCCAATAGCCAAATCCGGGCGAGCGGCCAAAACCGCGCTGATCGTACGCATAGGTTGTAAGCCGCGCATTCTTCGCCCACCACGCGCCGGGTAACGCGAAGTTATTCGAATAATCATTCATGCCGTGAACCGCGATGATGATCGCACGCGGCTGTTCGGCGGGCCATTTCTGCAGCCCCAGCAAAGCGCCATCGACGCTTTGCACGACATTCGCCGCCATCACCGGCGGCGCCACCGGAACTGGCGCATCGGGAAACGACACGCAGGCGCTAACCAGCGCCGCAAAGGCGGACAGGACCGCAGGTTTCACCGGGCAACGGATCATCCGGTTTCTAAAGCACGCCCGCGCGCCAATGTCATGGCGCCAGTGCGCATTTAGACGCGCCTATGCTAAAGAGAGGGCCATGACCGATACGCATACCCACCCGTTCCGCTACGCCGCTTTCATCAGCTACAGCCACGCCGATGAGGCGGCGGCGGGCTGGCTGCACCTTGCGCTTGAAGGGTTCAAGCCGCCTGAAGGACTTGCAATCCCGGCGAAAGACGCCCTGCCCCGCACTGACAAGCTGGCGCCGGTGTTTCGTGATCGGGAGGAGCTAGCCTCCGGCGCCGATCTTCCCAGCCTGATTACGACAGCGCTGGAGGCGTCCGGCGCGCTGATCGTGTTGTGCTCGCCTCGCTCGGCGCAATCGCAATGGGTCAATCAGGAGATCCGCGCGTTTCGCGATATGCACGGCGATGACAGAATCTTCGCACTGATCGTCGAAGGCGACCCGGCGGACGAAATCTCCTGCTTCCCGCCTGCGCTTCTGGAAAAAATCGGGCAGGATGGCGCCATCCTGCCGGAACCGCGCGAACCCCTCGCCGCTGATATCCGTCCGGGTAAGGACGGCAAGCCGCTGGCGAAATTGAAACTCGCCGCCGGCCTGATGGGTGTCGGGCTCGACGATCTCGCCCGGCGCGAGGATGCGCGCGCGCGCAAACGGATGATGGCGGTGACCGCAGCATCGCTCACAGGCATGGTGTTCGCCGCGGGGCTGGCCGCCGTCGCCCTCCTCTCGCGGCAGGAAGCCGTACGCCAGCGCGCGCGGGCCGAGACTGAAGCAATGACGGCGACGCGCACGGCGGAGTTCATGATTGATCTCTTCGAAGTCGCCGACCCCAGCGAGGCCCGGGGACGCGAGATCACCGCGAAAGAGATTCTGGACAAGGGCGTCGCCTCCATCGAGACCAGCCTTGAAGGCGAGCCAAAAGTCCAGGCTGATCTCATGCACACCATGGGGCGTGTTTATACGGGGCTAGGACTCTATCAGGACGCCGCAGGGCTGTTGGAGAACGCGGGGGAACGCCGCCGCTTGATTGATGCACCCAAAATGGAGATTTTTGAGACCGACGCCGCGCTCGCCTCAGCGCTTTACGAAGTCGGTGAGTTTGACCGCGCCGGCGAAATCTATGCACGCCTCTCAGCGCAAGCTGAATCCACAGACAATGCCGAGTGGCGACCAGTGATGGCGAATGCATTGTCAGGCATGGGAGACGTCAAGAATCGAGAGATGGAATATGAAGAAGCGGAAAAGAACTTTCGATCTGCTGTTACCCATTTAGAAACTAATCGCATGACCGACACGGATGAATACTCAACTGCGATGATCGGACTTGGTTATGCTCTCATGTATCAGGATAAGTATGACCCAGCTGTGTCTACGTTGCTTAAAGCAGTTGACCTTACTGCAGCGCGAAAAGGAAATGAGCACTTTGAAGTCGGAAACGTAGAAGCCGCGTTAGGAACCGCTTATTATTTTGCAGGTGATTTGGAGAACAGCAAAAACCATTTTGAGAATGCATTAGTAATAAGTCGGAAAAACTTGTCAGCAACGCATCCTGAACTAGCGGTTGGGCTTAATAATTTGGGGCGAATTCACTATGAGCTCGGTAACATTGGTCGGGCACATGAGCTGATTACCGAAGCAGTTGAAATTCAAAAAAACAGCGATCGTGACAGCCACGTCGATTTTGCTTTCTTTCTCTACACTTTGGGCTCACTAGAAACTGAACAGGATCATTTTGAATCATCTCAAAGCTACTTCGAGCAGGCCATTGATCTATTGGGGAGCACACCTCACCGACTGAAAGGGCCTCTCAAGCTTGAACTTGGTCGCGCTTTGTGTGGCCAAGGAAAAACTGAAGACGGGCTGGAAATGTTAAGTACAGCCCAACCGCAGCTTGACGAATTCTATTCAGCTGGTGACTGGCGATATGGCGCTGCTGATGAGTTCGAAAGCTTTTGTCACGCTAAAAACGGTGCAAGGAGCCTAGCACTTTCGAAAGCGCTATCCGGATATAAACTTTTGCAAACAGCGCGTGGCGATGAACATCACTTCACTCGTCGTGCAAAAGCATGGATGGAAAGCTTGGAAAGAGGCTAACAGCGCGTTAGACGACTTTTCTTTTCCGCCGGCGCGCCGCACTGCCAAGTCCAATCGCGCCCGCCGCAAAAAGCCAGACGGCCGCCGGCAATGGCACCGCCTGCAGATCGACATTGACGGGCGCGCCATCGCGGAATTGAAACACATAAAAACCAGTTGCGCTTGGTTCGCTGGGGTTCATGCCGCCAAAGCCCACATTGCAGGCAATCGAGGTCGGTCCGCACATCGGATTGTTGTCGTTGTCGTCGCCAAGGAGCCCGCCATCAATGCCAGAGCCGTCAAAGACGAAACCGCTGCCCGCACCATCAGTAAAACCAACCTGGCCCGGGTCCCAGTCAACATTGATGTAATTCATGATGAGATCGAAATCGCCCTCGGTCCCCACCTGCTGGAACGAAAGCTGAAAACGGTTGGTTGACCCATCGCCGCCTTCCTCTGCGACATTCCAGGAAAGCCACATGGCGCCCGGCCCGCCAAGTTCGAACCCAACCCGCACGCTCGGGTCGTTTGCGATATCGCCAAAGAAGGGCGCAATCGCCGGCGTATCGAGCATCAACAGCGGCGTTGACGGACTATCGGTGATCGGCGCGCCAAAAGTCAGGACGCCATTTTCATTGAGATAAAAAGAGCTGTAGGTCGTGCCGAAATAGTTGATCGAAAAAGGGTCCCGGTTGGCCGGATTGGCGACATCGCCGCAATCGGGAAAATCGCCGAGATTCCAGTCCGTGATAGGAATTTCAATCGACCCATCCGCCGGTATTGGCCCAAATGTCTGCTGAACCGTACACGCTTCAATCGTGCCATCGATGACAGCCTGTCCAGCCATCACTGGCGTTACGGATAGCGCCAAAAAAGCGGCGCCCAAAACAGAAAACGTCTTAGACTTTTGCATGTAGTCCCCCACGCGACAGATTACTTACCCGATAGTTTTCCACAGTAATCCCATGAACCTACGCCGTAAATGCGTCATGGAAAATTAATTATTCTTGTGTTGCGCGAAACTCCATTCTTAGGACAATTTAAAATTGCAGCATTCGCTGCCTTAAATCAGAAAAGGAGATTTTGTGATACATCCAATCAAGGGCGTATTTGCTGGGTTGGCTACAACGACGCTTGCTTTCGTGACAACCAGTGCATTAGCGGGACTATCAGTTATAGATTTTCGTCCTGCCGCCATGCCGGTGACAGGAAGCGGCTGGATTTATCAGGACGTTGATTTGACAAATAATGCCCAGTGCGACCGCGCCGGGGGCCCATGTGAAATTCCGATTGGTTTTTCAATCGACTTCGGTCTTGGACCGGTTGATACACTTTATCTAAGTGAAAACGGCATTGTCTCTTTCGGAGCAGCGCTGCCAGATGGGGATGATGGAAGCCTTACTGCTGGACAGCTCACCACGCCAGTCATAGCGCCATTCTATACTGATCTTATCTCTAATGCCGAAGTTGAAGATGAAGTCGGTGAAATCTGGTGGGCGCCAGGACGCATCGACCCGGCTGAAGACCCCGATCCCTCCAATGATACTTCACCAGTAACTTGGCATGATGGCCAGAAAGGCTTCCGCGTTGATTGGTTCGGTGTGACCCGCCCTGGCGGTACGGAAGGCGTTCGGTGTTATATCCAGATGATTATCATTGATCAGCCGGGTGATGATTTCGACTTGATTTTTAACTATGGGCAAGTTTCGCCTTTCTCAATGCCTGTAAACGGCGCCAAAATCGGCTTCAGATTAGGGCCAAATTCATATCGATTTGTCGAGCCGACAATTGATGAAACGACGGATTTGAAATTCGAGTTTCGCAACGGCGTTTGGACAAACCGTTAAGCTAAAAGAACCACAGGCCGGTTGAAACACCGGCCTGTGGCAGATCTTAAGCATCGTCACTCAACGGCGGCGTTTTCAAGCTTCTTCAGGGTGTCAATCAATGCAACGCGCTCATCGGGCGCCAGCGCAGATAGCATCTCGTCTTCAAACTCCACCGCCAAAGCGGCGACGCGGTCGAAGAGCGCCCGCCCCTCTTTCGACAGGGAGACCATGGAAACGCGCCGGTCGGTTTCGCTTACCGCGCGGGCGACGAAACCTTTTGCTTCAAGGCTCGCCACCGCCCGGCTGACGGTCATTTTATCCATGGGCGTGCGGGAGACGACGTCGCGCGCCGCAACTTCTTCCGCCTGACTGATCACCGCCAGCACACGCCATTCGGGAATGGTGAGGTTCTCGTCGCGATAGGCCTGCGCAAGGCGTCCGCTGATCGCGTGGCCAAGCGCGACGATCCGATAAGGCGCGAACTCTTCAAGGATGAAGGGACGCGCCTTGCCGTCCCTTGGTTTGCGCGCGACGCAAGCAACTGTCATCGACGATTAATCCTTACGCTGTCTCTTTCAGAACGCCGCGGCGAATTTGATCTTCCTCAATCGATTCGAAGAGAGCTTTGAAGTTTCCTTCGCCGAAGCCCTCATTGCCCTTGCGCTGAATGATTTCAAAGAAGATCGGACCAATCGCATCCTGCGTGAAAATCTGCAGAAGCAGGCCCTGATCGTCCGTCGGCGCGCCGTCAATAAGAATGTTGTTCTTGCGTAAGCGGGCTACGTCTTCGCCATGGCCTTTGACGCGTTCGTCAACCTTGTCGAAATAGGTGTCCGGCGTTTCTTGGAACGGCACGCCGCGTTTCGCCAGCGCCTCCACCGTTTCGTAGATATCGTTCGTACCAAGCGCAATGTGCTGAATGCCTTCGCCATTGTAACGCGCCAGAAACTCTTCAATCTGGGATTTCTCATCCTGGCTTTCGTTAAGCGGGATGCGAATCCTGCCGCATGGGCTTGTCATCGCTTTTGAAACAAGACCGGTCAGTTTGCCTTCAATGTCGAAATAACGGATTTCGCGGAAATTGAAGATGTCTTCATAATAAGCCGCCCACTTATCCATATTGCCGCGATGCAGATTGTGAGTCAGGTGATCGATATAGGTAAGGCCCATATCATTTTGCGATGCGCTCGCGCCTTCAATCGGTTCGAAGTCGACATCGTAGATCGATTGCGCGCCATAGCGGTCAACAAGATAGACGTTCAAGCCGCCAATCCCTTCGATCCCGGGAATGTTCAATTCCATCGGACCGGCTTTTGCTTCAATCGGCCTGGCGCCGCGCTTAACGGCTTCATTGAATGCATGCTGCGCGTCCTTCACGCGAAACGCCATGGCGTTGGCGCCGGCGCCATGTTGGTTGCGGAAGATTTCCGGCTGGCCGGCCTTTTCCCGGTTCAGGAGAAAATTGATGTCGCCCTGTTTATAGTGAATGACGTCTTTTGACCGGTGCTTGCCGACGGCGGTGAAGCCAAGCTGTTCGAACAGCTTCGCCAGTTCATCCGGGTTACCGCTGGTATATTCGACAAATTCGAAACCGTCGGTCCCGATAGGGTTTTCGAAAAGGTCTGCCATGATTTATGCCTCAATGAATGTTAGGTGATCTCGCCCACAAAAAGTAACATATGTTACTAATTCTCGGCAACCATGGATTTTCACCGTCTCAGGAACAAAGGACAGGCTCATGAAATTGTTCGGTTATTGGCGCTCAAGCGCAACCTATCGGGTAAGAATCGCGATGGCGCTGAAAGGCCTCGATTATGACTACGAGCCCGTGAACTTGCTGAAGAGCGAGCAAAAGACCGACGCATATATCGCGAAAAATCCGACCGGGCTGGTCCCGACGCTCGCCACCAGTGACGGCGCATTCCTGAACCAATCGCTGGCGATCATGGAGTATCTGGAAGAAGCGCATCCGGAGCCGACGATCCTGCCGGGCAATGCGGTGGCCAAAGCCAACGCCCGCGCCATCGCCGCAACCATTGCTTGCGAAGCGCAGCCCTTGATGAACTTGCGCATCCAGCAATATCTGAAAAATGACGGCGGCTTCGATGACGCCGCCGTGAAAGACTGGCTGAACGCGTGGCCCGCAAACGCCATGGCCGCGGTTGAGAAAACGCTGGCGCGCACTGCTGGTGATTTTTGCATTGGCGACGTTCCCACCATGGCCGATTGTTGTCTTGTCCCGCAGATGTTCGCCGCGCAACGTTTCGGCATTGAGACGTCAGGCTTTGCGAAGATGAACGATATCTACGAGCGCTGCCAGAAACATCCCGCATTTGAAAAGGCGCATCCGTTGAATCAGCCGGATGCGGTGAAAGGGTAGAAACCAATTAGACTCGACCCTGCATGATGCATAAGGTGTATACAATCAAGTTTGGGAAGGAATACATGAGCAGATTTGCATTGCTTGTTGCGATTTTCTGCGCGTTGGCGCCGCCCTCGATTGCATGTTCGCTTATCGAAGGCGCTTTTCTACAGTCAAACTTCGAGTTGATCGATGCGTCCGGCGCCATCGTCGTTGGTAAGGCGGCGCGTAAGGCCAAGGGTAAGTTTCGGGACAAAATATTCTTTGAGGTTACGACTACCCTAAAGGGTAGTCCTGGCCAGACTGTAGTTGATCAAAGCGGATATTTCGGTGATCCCACGCCGAGCGATCCAAACGACATCAGTACAGCAAATTCTGAAGCATATATGGGACCTTGCGTTCGTGGAACCTATCGTCGCGGCGACAGCTATGTACTGATGCTACGCAGGGATGAGTTCGATGGGTTTGTAGTTGCTGGAGATGCCTTCTCACGCATGAATGAAGATGACTTCGGTCCGGATTCGCTGTGGCGGAAAGCGATCGAAACCTATCTTGAGATTCAGAAAAACCCGGACCGTATGGCGCAGCTCGATGCTATGCGCGAGCTTGCGCTTCGCGGCATGCGCGAAGATGCAACACCGTTCGAGCAAAAAATTGGCGAAGATGCGATGCGCCACCTGATGACGATTCATCCGGACAAGCCGACGCAATGGCTGATGAGCGTTTATGAGGATCCAGACTTTGCCTACCGAGGCTTTGACGAAGTGATCGCAGGAACCGAAGAGGAAAGAGTCGGTTCGCTTGTGTCTCTAGTCTATGGTCGGTTACGTCAGCCCGAAGATGCAAAGAGCATGGTTGTGCGCGCCCTCGCTGAAGGCGATCACCCTCAAGCTGAACCGTTATTTCGCGAAATCATAAATCAGGAAGCTCCAAGACCGACTGAACTGGGCGCTGCGTTCGCATTTCTTATCAAAAGCGGGGATTACGCGCAGGTACAACAGGCATTTGGCAAACACATCCTTTGGATCGAGGGCGTTACCGGACCGGGCGCAGGGCCGGGGTTTTGGTCTGTCATAAGCAACACCGTCGGCTATGGTGAGCGCCGAACCGTGTCCGCGGAGTTTGGCGCTTGGTGGGATCGACAAAATTTTGCATCGTGCCTGCTTCATCAGAGTGCGCCCACGAACTGCAGTTTCCATAAGCTGGATGCGGATGAATTATTGGCTAATCCAATTGCTAACGAAAAACTCCTTTTAACTTCTGCTCGAAACGAAGCTGTTCAAGATTGGGCAAACCGTGAAATCGATCGCCTGAAAGCTGACGGCGTTTCGCCTCGGGATCGACAGTGGGATTTGCCGGTTAAGTTACTTCTCGCAGCCTATCGTGGTGAAAAACCAAAACAGGTTCTCAATCTAGCATGCGGTTCCAAAGAGGAGCGCGAACGTATCGCAATTATCATCGGGAGAGTTCGCACCTACAAAACAGCAAACCTGCTTCATGAGATGATGGCGATGGAGCAACATGAACACGTGCGTGGTGAGCTGTTCACCAGCGCCATAAAGTTTGCTGACGTCGAAAGAAGTTTTTCGCGAACGTCCGAGGTCGGACGGGCTTTTGACTACGCACGCTCGGATGGCGTTTTACCGCTGCGCAAGCGTGACGATAAATATCTGCCTTGCCATTAACTCTGAGCAAACAGAAAGCATGTTTGCCTTTGCAACCCCTTATCTTTGCCATCGGCAATGGGAAAACCGTCTCTCATGAAACCGCCTTTATCATATCCGTTGAATCAGCCGGATGCGCCCGCGCAGTGATTGCCGCGGACCGCCGGTTGCCGAAAGCGGAAATTTACGATTCGTGATATGTTGCAAATGTTCAGGAAAAAACACATGGAGCTCATATTGGCGCCTGAACTATCGCGAAAACCAGCGCAGTCAGGATGAATTCAACCGGGACAAAAATTGCGAGAAAGACTAAGGCTCTCAATGGCATAAAGCTTTTTATGCATCCCAGTTCAAATAGATCGCCGTCATCACAAGCGTATCAAATATACCGTGAAACAGTATGATCGGCCAAAGGTTCCTACGAAAGGCCAAGAACAGACTGCCAAAGATCAGCGCGATGACGCCTGTCATCACCAATCCACGCAAACCCTGATAGTACATATGCCCGTATCCAAATATGAGTGCAGGAAGAAAAACGGCAAGCACTGTCGCAAAAGGTATCTCAGCAAAGCCAACCTTTAGTCTGGTGATTAAAAATCCACGAAAGAACATTTCCTCTCCGAATGCGGCCGATACCCAGACAATTCCTACCCAGATCAAGTAAAGCGGAAGATTTCCTTCAATCGCACCCCATCTATCATCGGCGCCTGCTGGTCTTTCGCCCAAGAACTCCAGGCCTACGGCTGGACCGCCAATTGTGATCAGCGCGACCGCTGATGCAAATAGCACAAAGACCAACAACATCTGTGGGATAAGCAACAGCTTTGACCTAAGTCCCGGCAGTTTCCGTAGACCCATTTGCGACCATTTTAGTCCGCGAAATCGCATATAAACGGTCAACAGAATAAGTGTTCCGACAAGTGAAATCGGTCCGGCGAATTTCCAGATGAATGGGTCGAGCACTCTGCGTGAAACAAGGGCGATGACGACAAAGACGGTCACTTCTGCAAGTGCAAGCCAGCGGCTATTCAGTCGAGATATATCGGTTCTGTCTTGCATTGGTTAGTGCGCCTCATCAGGAAATCGTTTGATTAATGGGGTAGTTTTTAAAGCCTCATCAGCAGCGCTTATTGCTGCGTCCAAATTGAGCCCTGTTTCGGTAAAAAGATCGGAGTAGGATGCGCTCAGTCGCGGCAAGAAATCCTGCAGCTTCTTTGCTTCGCGGACGCCGGTCTTTGTCAGTACAACGCGGCGACGACGGAGATCATCTGGATCGCGTTCAGATTCCGCATAGTGACGATCCAGGAGCCAGGATAAACGCTGCGTTGCAAGCTGGTGTGAATAACGCAACCTCTCGGCGATCTGACCGACCGAACAAGGTCCTTCTTGATATAATAGCTGCACGATACCGGTGGTCTTCGCGTGCAGCTTCAGCCCAGATTGCACAAGTGCGTCGTCCATTTGTTCATAGAGACGATCGTGCAGCTGTTTAACCCTCAAAGCGAAGGCGGCCTGGCTATCAAGAAACTGAAATTTTGACACAGGTCCATTTATACAACTTATTTCGCAATAAATTGTATAAATGGACCTGTGTCAAGCGCCGCCTGAATCTCGCTCATTTTCGAAAAGAGCATTAGAGGGATTGTTAAATTCGTGGCGGCAATGCGAATGTCCGCTTCGGGCCAATTTCCGCCATTGCCGCTCAAAAGTAACGCACAACAGCAAAAGCAGACCTAATCCGTCCGCTCAAACACCATTCGAAAATGATCCATGGCGAGCGTTTCAAAACAAATCCTGTTATAGCTGACACTAGTCGCAAAAGCCTGCCGGAAATTGCGGTCAAACAGATATCGCGGAATGAGGGACGCTTTAAACAACGTTTTCTTGATCGTGGGCGTGCGGAAACGCTTGCGCCATTGCCCGATCGTTTCAATGTAATCAAGCCGCCCGCTATGTTTATGGATGAGATCAAAATACGACGCCGCGTTTTTTTCAATCTGCTCCGACCCATAAGGAAGCCAGGAGCCCGGAAACTGTTTTTCCATCAGCGCCAGCGCGTGCTCTACGGAATCGGGCGGCGCATCGATGTCGATTTCTTCGGGAGCGATCATATTCGGGCCGAACACCATCGTCTGCAGAAAAAAGCGTCCTCCTGTCGGGATCAAATCATGCGCAACGCGGAACAGATCTTTATAGACCGCATCCTGCCGCCCCGCCTCAAACTGCTCACGGGAACAAAAATGTTCGAAGGCGCCAAGGCTGGTGACCGCATCAAACGAACCAAACGTATCCGGCGTGATTTGCCGGCAATCGATCACCCGCGCATCCAGCCCGTTGCGCTGACAGGCGGCGGCCTGCGCCTTTGACAGCGTCACGCCCACCGCCTCAACCCCGCGCCCCTTCAGATAGCGCAGGACCGGCCCCCAGCCGCAGCCCATATCAAGTACGCGTTGCCCGGGCTGGAGGTTGAGTTGTTCGAAAATGAAGTCGTGCTTGCGGCGCTGAGCTTCCTCAAGGGTCAATGAGAAATCGCCATCATATTTGGCGCCGCTGAAGTCCCCGCTCTCGCCCATGCTGAGACGAAAAATCTTGTCTACAAGACCATAGGTGAATTCTATTTCGCGTTGGGTCGCCATGGTGACTCCTGTGGTGTCGCGGGCCGGAACCGACAGCCGCTTGCTGGTTGAGAATCCGAACCGCCGATAGGCAGTGCGGGAAACGTTTTTGATAGGCCGACTGAAAATCCCGATATGTCTCGGCTTATCACGGACCTCAACGAGGCGCCATGGCGCCGTGGAAAAAGTGACGGCGCGCCCTGTTACGCAAAATTCCCAGCACTGCGCTGATGTTCGCCTGTACTATATTCAGTATTTCCCAAGCTCCTCCGCAAGCAGATCATAGACGATGCGGATGCGGCGGCTGGTGTGAAGCTCCCGGTGCGTCACCAGCCAGACGGGAAACAGCATCGGCCCGAGTTCGGGCAGCACAACCTCAAGGTTCGGGAAGAGCCGCGCAACGTCTCTCGGCAGCGCACTGACGCCTAAGCCCTCTTTCACCAGCGCCAGGATAACCGTTCCGCTTGCGGACATAACCTTGACGTTGCGCTTTGTCAGCGCAATGCCGCGACTGTTCATCTCGGCCAGCAGCCGTTCGGAATTATCATTGACGCCGACAAAGTCGAGCGCTGACACGTCGGCCTTGGTTTTGGGGCGGCCGACCCTGTCCAGAAATTCCGTTGAGGCGTAAAGATGCGCACGCGCTTCGCTGACAAGCTTCGCAATCAGGTCCGGTTGCTCAGGGCGCACATGACGGATGGCGATGTCAGCCTCCCGTCGCTGCAAGTTCTGCAACTCATTGGCGGCTTTCAACTCGATTTCGACGCCGGGCGCCTGAACGCGCAGCTTTTTGACAATCTCCGGCAGGTAATAGGTCGCCATGAGGTCGCTGGCGGTGATGCTGACACGACCCTCAACCGCCTGGGACTGACCCGAGGCGGTAAGCGAAATGCGTCCCGCCGCCTCGCCCATGGTGCGGAAATGATCGAGGAGGTCGAGCCCGGTCTGCGTCAACGCCAGCGACCGGCCGATCCGTTCGAAAAGCGCGACGCCGAGATTTTTCTCAAGCGCCGCGACCTGCCGGCTGAGCGTCGGCTGGGTCTGTCCAAGCGCGCGGGCGGCGGCGGACAACGACCCCTCCTCCGCGGTCGCAAGGAAAGCGCGCGCCTGGTTCCAGTCAAAGGATACGGACTGCCAATTCATGCATTTTTGTATATAGAAAAGACGGTTTTCGGCAATTTATTTTCGATTTCCGTATGTATAGGTGAGCCCGAACGGAGCAAGGCGGGCCATCGCGGCCGCCCGGGCTCGCCTTTATGAAAGCAATAAAATGTCTGAATCACCGAAATTCTGGGACCGTGTCGCAGAGAAATACGCCAAATCACCTGTCGCCGACGAAGCGGCTTACCAGAAAAAGCTCGGCGTCACCCGCGACTATTTCCGCGCCGATATGGAGGTGCTGGAGCTCGGCTGCGGCACCGGCTCAACCGCCATCGCCCACGCGCCTTATGTGAAACATATTCACGCCGTCGACATCTCGGCGAAGATGCTCGACATCGCGCGCAAGAAAGCGGCGGACCAGAACGTCGACAATGTGACGTTCGAGCGGGCGACGGTCGCTGAGCTTCAGGCCGCGAATGAGTCCTATGACGCCGTCCTGGCGCTCAGCGTTTTGCATTTGTTGGAAAGCCGACAAGCCGCCATCGCCAAGATCAAACGCATGTTGAAACCGGGCGGTGTTTTTGTCAGCAGCACGGTTTGCCTCGGCGACAAGATGAAGTTCTTCAAGATCATCGGACCGGTTGGAAAATTCTTCGGGCTTATTCCCCTGGTGAAAGTGTTCACAAAACAGGAACTGCTCGACAGCATCACCGACGCCGGTTTCCAGATCGATTATCAATGGCAGCCGGGCGAAGGCAAAGCCGTCTTTGTTGTCGCGAAGAAAGTGGATTGACGACGGCGGTGTGTGACGGGCTTTCCGGTGCGCGCGAACGCGCGTCAACTGCGCCTCGCAATTGACGCGGCGGGTCGCCGCCTCATATTCCCTCCTCATGGAACCTTTGATCTTCGCCATTGGCGACAAAAAACCCGTCATTCACGAAACCGCTTTCATTGCGCCGGGCGTTGTTATCGCCGGCGACGTCGAGGTGCATGAAAACGCCTCCGTCTGGTACGGCTCGGTCTTACGCGGCGACACCCACAAGATCGTCGTCGGCAAGGGATCGAACGTGCAGGACGGCACCATCATTCATGTGGACGATCCGCAATGGGGCGGGCTGCCGACGATCATCGGCGAGAACGCGCTGATCGGTCACAAATGCATGCTGCACGGCGCGACGGTCGAGGATGGCGGCTTTGTCGGCATGTGCGCGACGATGCTCGACGGCTCGGTGGTGAAGACCGGCGCGATGCTCGCCGCCGGGGCGTTCCTCAGTCCAAAGAAGATTGTCCCCGCCGGAGAGATGTGGGCGGGAATGCCGGCGAAAAAATTCCGCGACCTGCGCGAAGGCGAAGACAAGTTCGGCCTGATGGGCGCCGGTCACTATGTCGAGGAAGCCAAAGCCCACCGCGCGGCGCTGGCGGAAATAGGCTAGATTCAACCACGGCGGGTTAGACCAACGTCGTCGCCTCTGTTAGCCTGAACTTGTATATGTGAGGGGTGGGCCGATGCGCTGCGTAATTGTACCTGCAATCCTGCTTGGCGTCATGACAACAGCGAAAGCCGAGCCCTATGTCTCCGCCTTCGGCGGCGTGACGTTTCCCACTGTTGAATCCGATTTCAATCTGTCACCCCCGAATGGCCCGACCGGAAATATTCTGGACGACGAATTTAACGTCAAAGACGGACCCGGCGCCGGTTATCTCTTTGGCGGCGCCGTCGGTTATCGTTTTGAATTGCCAATAGCAGGACGGTTGCGCATAGAGGCCGAAGGCGCACGCCGGGAAACGCGGCGCGGCGACTTCTTCGAATTTGACGGCCCCCTGGACTCAAACGGCATTGCTATTTTCACGCCGGATGCGCCTTTCGACGAGCAGCGAGGCGATCTCCTCAGAACAACCTCCGTCATGGCCAATGTGCTTTATGAGACGCCTCGCCTGGGTCAAAGCGTTTCATTTTATGCTGGCGGCGGCGCAGGCTTTGCCTGGATCAACCAGAACACACGCCTTGCAAGTAGCGTTTTCATCTCAAGCACGCGCCTCATCGGCGTGGTAAATGACGCATCATTCAATACGAGCGCCTTTCAATGGCAGGCGATTGCCGGCGTCTCGGCCGCCGTAACGCAGGATATCGAACTATTTGTTGAAGGCCGCTATAGCCGAACCGGACGCGGCGAAGATGAAGCCGCAACGTCCCTTGCCGGGCTGGCGCCAACGTCACTAAGGGTGTCACAGCCAAGCGTATCCGCCGGCCTAAGGTTCAGTTTTAACTGATCTGCGGCCCGCCCCGACAGGCGCGGCTTTTAATGCGCGCCTTCGCGCGCACAGGGAAGCGGCGGCAAACCAAAGTTACTCATTCCGGGCCTGGCTCGATGGTTCCTGTCCATCAACTGCTGGAATGAACGGTTGAAAAGTATTCGCCCAACTCTCACCGCTCATCCCGGCGAAAGCCGGGATCCAGATTATTGAATGCGCTTCCTTATATAAAAAAAGCGGCAGACCGTAGACTCACCGCTTACTGGATCCCGGATCTGCAAAGCAGCGTTTCACGCTGCATTGCGTCCGGGATGACGCGGGGTGGGTTTGCTGAGACCGATAGGGATTCAGCGGCAGCATGTTGAGTAGTTATTACTCACGCGCCTTCAGCAAATAATCCGGCGGCACGTTCAAAGCATTGGCGAGACGTTCGACGATCAGGATCGTTGCGTTGCAGGCGCCGCTTTCCACTCTGCTCACATAGGCCTGATCCATACCCGCTTCTAAAGCCAGCGATTCCTGAGACAGGTTACGCGCTCTGCGAATTTTTCTGACATTGTCGCCAATCGTCAGTCGAGGGTCCTGGCCGGTGTTTTGACGTTCAACTCTGATCGGTGCGGCAGAAGGGGTAATCGAATTCATGGCGTGCGAACCGTTTGTACTAATTCAAACGTCAAACGCTATCATGCCGTTATTCTTCTCGTAGACGATTATCGTTTATTTGTTTCCGCGACGAAGGCGCGAAGCTGGAGGCCGCCGACGTCTCCGAAGAGTTCGCCCGCATGTGGATTGAAGAGTTTATCGCGCGGTGAGATGGGGTCTGGATGCCCGGCATAAAGCCGAGCATGACAAGCGGTGGGATGGCTCTTAGGGCTGAGCGCCGCGCCCGAAAAGTCAGCCTTTGCGCCGCCAAGACCCACGCTTTAAAAACCGCCCCCAAGCCTCCTCTTTGTCATTGCCGGACTTGTTCCGGCAATCCAGACTATACGCAATGGAAAAAACTTACTTTACCTATCTGATGGCGAGCGCACGCAACGGCACGCTTTATGTCGGCGTGACAGGCGACCTGGCCCGGCGCATCTGGGAGCACAAAACCGACGTCCACGACGGTTTCACCAAGACATATGGCGTTCACATGCTCGTCTGGTACGAAACCTTCCCCTATATCTTCGACGCAATCCAGCGCGAGAAGACCATCAAGAAATGGCCGCGCCAGTGGAAGCTAAATCTGATCGAGAAAGACAATCCCGACTGGCGCGATCTTTATGAAACGCTGAACCATTGATGGGCTGTGGCTTACTTCCAATCCAGCACCCCTTGAATAAGGGTCAATTCTGGATCCCCGGAATCAATCCGGGGATGACAAACATGTTGGTTGGCATGCGCGACGTCAGCGGTTGAATCGCCCACCCGGTTTTACAACCCAGAGAGGGCATTCTTTCATAAAACCCATATTTGGTGCGGACTTATCCCCGCCCCCCGCCGGCGCCCTTATGATGCATGCCATGTCGAGCGGCCTGACCGACAAAAGGCGCGTAAGGAAATCGCGAAACGCATTCTCCCGCGCGAACATTCACATAGGCCGCATCGGCGTCACGCTTCGGCGGCGTTCACGCGTTCGGCCGGGGCCGGCTCTTTGACATTGTAAAATTTTTGCGGCGGTTCGGCCCCAGGCTGTGCGTCGCAGGTACAGTCGCGGTTTGAAACCGGACGTCAGCGTTTCGCCATTTGTTGACTCCGCATGGACCCGCGCCCAGACTTTTGTTTTCGATCCAAACCGCCTGTCGCCGGAAGGATCGAATACGTCCTGCATTGGGCGGGTCTAAGCACGGGAGGCCGGATCGTTGAAAGTCTTCTTTTACGGCCTTTTCATGGACGAGCATTTGCTCGCCGCGAAGGGAATAAAGCCATCCGAAGTGAATTCAGGCTTTGTGGACGGTTATGCGCTGCGCATCGGCGAGCGGGCGACATTGGTTCGCCGCCCGGACAACCGCGCCTATGGCGTCATGATGGATATCGCGTCGCACGAAGCGACAACACTCTATACGGATGAAAGCGTCGCGGATTACTTGCCGGAGACGGTGACTGTCGAACTGATGGATGGCGCGCGGGTTGAGGCGACCTGTTACAATTTGCCTGGCGATAAAGTGACCGGGACCAACAAAGACTATGCACAAGCGCTGTTGGCCGTCGCGACCGGATTAAATTTCCCCGAATCTTATCTGGACCAGATCAGGCAGGCGCGATCTGTTTCGTCATAGCTCTTTTTATATCGGCAGGTTTTTATCTCATCGCCTGGCTGCGACTTCCGGCCTGTTCGCAAAGTCGCCTATGAGTCGCGAGAGTTCAGCCGGCGCGTCGCGGGCCACCAAGTGACCGGCGCTTTCAACGGTTTCAATCAGCGCTTGCGGCGCAACAGACAAAAAGCTGGCGCGCGCATCATCGTCGATCGGCGAGCGGGCGCCCCCGCAGACCAACAGAATTGGAAGGTCCAGACCAGACACGATATGTGAAAGCTGATCTGAGCGTGAGAGGATGTCATCAACCAGCGGCGACGCGCCCAAACCGCCTCGCGGCGAAAGATATGCACGCGTGATTTCCGGATTCGGCGCGGGCGTCACATCCACCAGCACAAGGCCGGCAATGTCCGCTTGCAGCGCCTCCAAAGCAAGGATCAGGGCAAATCCACCCAGCGAGCCGCCAACCACAACAGGCTTGTGCAGGAGGCCGATCATGGCCTTTGCATCATCGCCATAGGCGAGAACGCCGTCCGCCGCGCCGCCGCCGCTGTCGCCATGACCGCGTTGATCAAACGCGATTGAACGAAAGCCCCGTTTCGCAAGTGTCGACATGACCGGACGCCAGACATGGCGAGATTCTCCCCCCGCATGGAGAAGCAGTATCTCCGGACCTTCGCCTTTTGCCTCTCCGGTCAGTTCCACGCCCCGTCGTGTGATGGTGACAAGTTCAGTCATGCCTGAATACTATCCAACACCCCGGTACTGCGTACACAAATTTAATGTCACGCAAACAGCGGCAAGGGCTGATCCGGTTCGATCAGCTGCGGGCCGTCATTGCGCACGGCGTTGACCGCGCTTGAGACTTCATGATGCGCCCAGGTCGCTTTCGGCGCCGGCGCGAGCAGCGGCGCCAGCAAGTTGAGGTCGCGCTCGTCGCCTTCCAGCCAAAATGCAAAATGTTCCGGCGCGATGACTACCGGCTCGCGGTGATAAAGCCCGCGCAGATCGCTCCCAGCATCGGCTGTCAGGATCGCCGCCGTGTCGACCTCCCCGCCATCGGGGTCGCAGGCCGTCTCCCAGATCCCGGCGAAGGCGAACATCGCCCCGTCCCGGCGCTCAATCGCGAAGGGTTGCTTGCCGCCGCCGGGCAGCGCTTTCCATTCATAGAACCCGTCCGCGGGGATCAGGCAGCGCCGGCGCTTATAGGCGGAGCGGAAGCTCGGCTTTTCCGCCGCCGTCTCCGAGCGCGCATTGATCAGCGGCTTGCCTTCGACTTTTCGCGCCCAGCTGGGGATAAAGCCCCAGCGCGCCAGCGCATATTCCCGCTTGCGCTGCTCGCTTTGCCTGACAAGCGCGATTGGCTGGGTCGGCGCAATATTGTATCGCGGCGGGAAGTTGTCGCGCACATCGCAACCAAAAAACCCGGCTAGCTGCTGTGGCGTCGATTTCAGATAATAGCGTCCGCACATGGCGCGCGAGATAAAGGCGATTCATGACCAGAGACCAGAGCATTGCCGTCGGCGTCGGCGCCGTCGTTTTTCGCGGAGACGACGTCCTGATCATCAAGCGCGGCAAGGCGCCGTTCAAAGGTCAGTGGTCGATCCCCGGCGGCAAGATTGAGCCGGACGAGCGGGTGAAAGACGCCGTGACGCGCGAAGTGCGCGAAGAGACCGGCATAGAGATCAACATTCTCGCGCTCCTCGACGTCTTCGATGCGCCGTCCGGCGACAAAAGCGGGCGATATGCGTCGCAGATGGTGATTATCGATTATGTCGCCGACTGGGTGTCTGGCGAGCCGGTCGCCGCCGATGACGCAGCGGCGGCGGAATTCGTCAGCATCGAAGAAGCGATTTCGCGGCTTTCGTGGGATGTGACGCGCCAGGCCATCGCCCAGGCGGCGGCGATCCGGGCCCGTTTTTACGCTGCGCCATAATCCGGCTATAGTTCGATGCTTGAAAGGCATAACATGAAACTGCGAACCCCCATCGCCGCCGCCGCTTTGCTGCTCATCGGGCTTAACGCTGCGAACGCGCAGACATTCGACGATTATCAGCAGCGCCAGAGCGATCTCGTCGCCCTGTCGGCGCTGTTTGGCGAGCTGCATCATATTCGCCGTTATTGCGAGCCGCGTCTTGAAGGGGACATCTGGCGCGAACGGATGAAGACGCTGGTCGAACTGGAAGAACCGCAAACGGCGGCGCGTGAGGAGATGGTCGCCGCCTTCAACAAGGGCTATCGCGCCGCGCAGCAGCGGTTTTCATCATGCAACCGCAACGCCCGCGATCACGCCGCAGCCCGCGCCGCGCAAGGGGAGTTGATTGTCGAGCGTCTGACCGAGCCGCTTATCGAAGCCGCCGCCGCCGAACGCGCAGCACAAGAGGAAGGCTTTGTCGACGAAGCCCGTTTTGACCCGCAGGATCGTTAACGGCGCTTAACGTAAACCGATATTAAGCAACCCTTAAAAGGCGCCCTTAAGATTTTAATAAAATAATCGCGACATCGCCAAAAGCGGCCAAAAAGATGTTGCGCATTTTTTATATCAGCGCTGCGAAGCGGTTCTCCACCGCACGCGAGCTCAGCGAAATCCTCGCGGTTTCCCGTGAGCGCAACCTTGCGGACAATATTTCGGGCGTTCTTCTCTATAATGACGGAAGCTTTGCGCAGGTTCTCGAAGGCCCTGAAGAGGCTGTCCGCAATTGCTATGCCCGCATCCAGGCGGATCAACGCCACAGCGGCTGCACAAAGATTCTCGAAGAGCATGCGACAGAGCGATATTTCGAGGACTGGGCGCTCTCCTGCGCGGTGGCTTCGACACTGGCGCCGCAAGAGCAAAATGACTTCATGACTCTCAGCGCGTTTCAGGAATCCCCACAGTTCAGGGCGGCGCAAAAAAACCTGATCCTGAAATCATTTCTTACGAGCTTCCTGTCAAAGCCGGAGATTGCGCAAAAACCGCACAGCCGCGTTAAGGAAAGTTTTCAGGAAACGCCTCGGTTCACAGGCGGCGTCGCCGACGATTTCATCATCCCACAATTCACGCAGCCCACGAATGACAGTCCCGACCAGCCGACCATTGAGCTGCACGCCATCGATGGGCGTCCAGCCGGGTTTCGAAACGAAGCGATCCTGGATGATGGCGCGACAGGTCCCAAGATCGATAACCGTAAAGTCGGCATCGCCTCCAACGGCGAGACGCCCCTTGCCGGTGATTCCAAAAATCCGGCTGGGCCCGTCACAAACGAGATTAACAATACCCTGCAGGCTGAACCCGCTGCGAGCGATATGATGCGGCGCCACTGGAACGAAGGCCTGCGCGTCGGGCATGCCGGAAGGCGGCGCCCGGAAAGAGTTGGCTTCTTCCTCAAACTGTGCGGCGCATAAACGGACCCGATCAAAAGGATAAAGCGCGCGATCAGGAGCGCGGCTTCGCCATTCGCCAGTTGAGCCGTCGCCCCGCATGAAACGGCGTAACGCGCACACCGTTCGTCTCCAGAAACTCCGGTACGTCGACGTCTTTTCGCTCAAGCGTGATTTGATCAGTATTGAGCGGCAGGCCATAAAAGCGGGGCCCGTACTCGGACGCGAAACCCTCAAGTCTGTCGAGCGCACCTTCTTCTTCAAAAACGGCCGCATAACTTTCAAGCGCAAATGGCGCGTTGAAGATGCCGGCGCATCCGCACGCCGCCTCTTTTGCGTCTGTCGTGTGAGGCGCAGAGTCCGTACCCAGAAAGAATTTGGGCGACCCTGACGTTGCAGCGCGGCGCAACGCCAGCCGATGCTGTTCGCGCTTTGCAACAGGTAGGCAATAGTAATGCGGCCGGATGCCGCCTTCGAACATAGCGTTACGATTAAAGTGCAAATGATGGGGCGTAACCGTCGCGGCGACATTGGCGCCGCTCGCATTCACAAACTCAACGGCGTCCGCTGTCGTAATGTGCTCGAAGACAACCTTCAGTTCGGGAAAGTCGTTTATCACCCGGGACAAGATACGCTCTATGAACACCGCCTCGCGATCGAAGATGTCGATATCGCTGTCGGTCACCTCTCCATGCACCAGCAAGGGCATGCCGATGCGCTGCATGGCTTCCAACACCGAATAGATATTTTTAATGTCAGTGACGCCGAAACTTGAATTTGTGGTCGCGTTCGCCGGATAGAGTTTGCAGGCGGTGAAAACGCCTGACGCATGGCCTCGTTCGACTTCCGCCGCATCAAGCGTGTCCGTCAGATAACAGGTCATCAGCGGCGTGAAGTCCAGATCCTTCGCCGTCGCCGCTATGATGCGCCTGCGATAGGCCTCGCCCGCTTCCACTGTCGTGACGGGCTGGGCCAGATTGGGCATGACAATCGCGCGCGCAAACTGACGCGCGGTGTAATTCGCGACAGTTTCAAGCATGGCGCCGTCGCGCAAATGCACATGCCAGTCATCGGGCCGGCGTAATACGATTTGGTTATCATCAATTCGGGTCATGGCTCCTTCTAGGCCAGCCCCCGCCGCCCCGTCCAGATCAGGCTTCCAGCCATTTGCAATATAGGAAAAGCCGCTTACATGCCGCGCCTATGGAAAACATCGAACATCTCGCAAACCGCGCCGTTATTCGCATCAGCGGCGACGAGCGCCATGACTTCCTGCAGGGGCTGATCACCCAGGACATTGCGCGCCTCACGCCGGAGAACGCCATCTTCACGACCCTGCTGACGCCGCAGGGCAAGATTCTGTTCGACTTTTGCGTTGTCGATATGGGCGACGCTTATCTGATCGACTGTGACCGGGAGACGGCGCCAGCGCTCGCCAGGCGACTGACCCTTTATAAACTTCGCGCGAAAGTAACGATTGAGATTGATGACACGCTCAAGGTCATCGCATCTTCAAAGGACCTTTCCGGTCATGATGGCGGCGGCTTCGCCGATCCCCGCCTGCCGGCGCTTGGCTGGCGGGCGATCACGTCAGACGCTGCGAGCGACGGCGGTGATGATTATGACCGCCGCCGCATCGCCCTCGGCGTTCCCGAGTTCGGCAAGGATTTCAGTTCAGACGAAATTTTTCTGCTTGACGTCAATTATGACGCCCTCAACGGGGTGAGCTATAAAAAGGGCTGCTTTGTGGGTCAGGAAGTTACGAGCCGCATGAAGCGCAAGGGTGAGGCGCGCCGCCGGACCCTGGTCGCCGAATTTGACGGCCCCGCCCCTGCCCGCGGCGCGAGCATCACAGCCGGCGCATCGACATTGGGGGAAATTCTCTCCGGCGTTGACGGCCAGGCGCTGGCGCTCGTTCGCCTTGATCGGTGGAAAAAATCTCAGGAGGCTGGCGACGCGCCGGAATGTGATCGCCGACCGCTGCGCCTTTCCATTCCCGCCTATCTCGAACCGGTCTAGGGTCCCCGCCAATCAGGAATATTGGAGGAGAGACCAATGAGCCCCACCGCTTTTACGCTGCTTTCGCTTGTTGCGTGGACCGTAGCATTGCTGTTGAGCCTCGGCGTCTATCGAAGCGCGCTAGTGTTAGGCGGCGCCAGGGCCGCAAACTCGTTCAACGCGACCGGCGAAGACCTCGACGGATTTGGCAAACGCCTGACCCGCGCCCACGCCAACTGCTATGAAAGCCTGCCGATTATCGGCATTGTCTTTCTTTATGCGATCGCCACTGGACAGACAGCTGTAACCGATGGCCTCGCCTTTGTGGTTCTCGGCGCACGCATCGCGCAATCCGTCACCCACATCATTTCGACAAGCCGAACTTTCGTGTTCATTCGGTTTGGATTTTTTCTGGTGCAGATCGGCATCCTGGTTTTCTGGCTGCTTAAACTGTTTCAATATATCTGATGGCGGCGAAAAAACTCCATTGTCTGTGGGCCCCGGAAGGCGACGAAACTTACCGTCAGTATCATGACGAAGAATGGGGCGTGCCGGAATATAACGATCGGGCCCTTTTCGAAAAGCTGATCCTTGACGGATTTCAGGCAGGGCTTTCCTGGCGCACCATTTTGTACAAGCGCGATAATTTCCGAAAGGCCTTTGACGGTTTCAAGCCGGAAAAAATTGTCCGCTATACGCCAAAAAAGATTGATCGGCTGATGAACGATACGGGGATCATCAGGTCAAAAACAAAGATCGACGCGACCATCGGCAACGCCAAAGCATATCTGGACATCATGGAGGGCGGCGACACCGCTTTTTCCGACTTTCTCTGGGACTTTGTGGACGGCGCACCGGTCGTCAACAGAATCAGGAATTACAAGGATCACGCGGTGAAATCTCCTCAAAGCGAGGCGATGGCGAAAGAGCTCAAGGCCCGGGGCTTCAAGTTCTGCGGGCCGGTGATCGTCTACGCCTTCATGCAGGCCGTCGGGATGGTCAATGACCACGAACACGCCTGCCCGCGCTGGAAAGCCGTTCAAAAATACGCGCGTTAACACCCCGATAGTTGCGCCGGAGAAAAGATCGGCGCAAATAGACGATAAGAAAAGAATTGTTCCTGAAAGCAACTGACATGACAGACACTTCCGCCGCAGACGTCCGTATCGTCGCCACCGGGCTGTTCACGCCCTCTCAGTCGATTTCAAACGACGAACTGGTCTCCGCCTTCAACGATTATGTTGACCGGTTCAACAATGAGAACGCCGCCCGGATCGATGCCGGCGAGATCGAACCGTTACAAAAATCCTCAGCGGAATTTGTGGAAAAAGCTTCCGGGATTAAATCGCGTTACGTCCTCGACAAAGCGGGTATCCTCGATACCGCCCGCATGGCGCCGCATATCGCGGCGCGCCCGAACGAAGAATTGTCCGTGCTCGCCGAAATCGCTGTCAATGCGGCGCGCGACGCGATGCGCGCCGCAGATCTTGGGCCGGGTGACATTGACGGCGTGATCTGCGCCGCCTCCAACATGCAGCGCGGCTATCCGGCGGTCGCGGTTGAAATTCAGGATGCGCTCGGGATCGACGGCTTCGGTTTTGACATGAATGTCGCTTGCGCATCCGCCGCGTTTGGCATCGAGACAGGTCTTGGTCTTATTCGCGCAGGCGCAAGCCGCATCCTGATGGTCAACCCGGAAATCTGCACGGCGCATTTGAATTTCCGCGATCGCGACAGCCATTTTATTTTCGGCGATGTCGCAACCGCCGTTATTCTTGAACGCGCCGAGGACGCGCCGACCGGCGAAGCCTGGGATATTCTCGGCACGCGACTGAAAACGAAGTTCTCCAACAACATCCGCAATAATTTCGGCTTCCTCAATCACTGCGAGCGCGAGACCGGCGATGAAGCAGACGCACAGCGCGATCCCTTTACGGATAAGCTCTTCATTCAGGAGGGCCGCAAGGTCTTCAAGGAAGTCGTCCCGATGGTTGGGGAGCTGATTTCCAGCCATCTCGACTCTGTCAGCATTGAGCCCGGCGCGGTGAAGCGCTTCTGGCTGCATCAGGCGAACCTGTCGATGAACGAATTCATCGCCCGCAAGGTGCTGGGCCGGGACGCGACACGCGAAGAAGCGCCGGTTGTCCTAGACGAATACGCCAATACGTCTTCGGCGGGGTCTATTATCGCTTTCCATAAGCATCGCGCCGATATCGCCGTCGGCGAGACCGGCGTGATTTGCGGTTTCGGCGCCGGATACTCCGCAGGCTCTGTGATTGTCCGCCGTGCGGCCTAGCGGTCCCGGAACCAACCCGGCTTCACAAATATGCCTGCAGTGTTAAGGCGGTGCGAAAACCAACAACGGTGAAAGAGGGCCAATGACTAATCACCTGCACAAGGGCGACCTTCCCGAAGGTCTGGATCTCGGCAAGATCGTGGCGATCGACAGCGAGACCATGGGCCTTAATTCACATCGCGACGCCTTATGCGTCGTGCAACTCTCCGCCGGCAACGGCGACGCCCATCTCGTTCAGCTCGACCGCGCGACTTATGACGCGCCGCGCCTCAAGGCTTTGTTGCAGGACCCGAAAGTTCTGAAGATCTTCCACTTCGCCCGGTTCGACATCGCCGCTTTTGAGCAATGGCTGGGTGTTCGCACAGCCCCGGTTTACTGCACCAAGATCGCCTCTAAGCTCTGCCGGACCTACACCGACCGGCATGGCCTGAAAGATCTGTCGCGCGAACTCCTCGGCGTCGACATGTCCAAACAGCAGCAGTCGTCAGACTGGGGCGCGGCGGCGCTTTCGCCGGCCCAGATCGATTACGCCGCCTCGGACGTGCTTCACCTCCACGCGCTCAGAGAAAAGCTCGAAGACATGCTGGCGCGCGAGGGCCGCGCCGACCTGGCGCAGCGCTGCTTCGAATTCCTCCCCACCAGGGCCACCCTCGACCTTAAGGGCTGGCCGGAAACGGATATTTTCGCCCATTCCTGACGCTGCGCCTGCCGCAACACCCGCCAAAGCCTCGGCGCCCCTTGAAACATGGCGTCCGGAGCGCGACACTATATGGGGAAAAGGGGCGCAAGCCGGCTCGGGGGCCGGTTTGGATATATCCATTAATGACCAGAGGAAAACAGGACTGAATGAGCGCCGCCGTCACAGATCATGACGAGGGAAAACCGGCACGGGGCCAGTCGGTCCGGGGCAGTCGGGCGCTCGACAGCCTTCCCACGGGGTCGCGCACAACCGGCGAACAGGCGATGGCGCGGTCTCGCCTGGTCAGACGTCTGCGCCTGATTTTACCAACCCTGGGGTTGGTGCTGGTGCTCGTGTTTTTCTTTAACACCCGCTCCAACAAACCGGACGATGCGTTTTTGAAGGATTTTGAGGATATTTCGGCAAGCGCTGACGAGTTGCGCATGGCCAATCCGCGTTTTGCCGGTGTCGATGACAAAGGCCGCCCGTTCGAGATCACCGCAGAGT
This sequence comes from Pseudomonadota bacterium, assembly GCA_039819405.1. Classification (GTDB taxonomy): domain Bacteria; phylum Pseudomonadota; class Alphaproteobacteria; order Caulobacterales; family Parvularculaceae; genus Hyphococcus. The sequence goes on from JBCBSB010000005.1 coordinate 65,785, forward strand.
CGGCGATGCAAACGTCGAATGACCGCAACTTCGTCGAGCTTGACCAGCCTCGCGCCGTACAAGGGGACGGCGATGCGGTTTCGGTCGTCACCGCCGACAAGGGGCTCTACCAGTCGGAAACCAATATCCTCGACCTTGAGGAAAACGTTACGCTGGCCCATGAAATCGGCGCCGATACTTATGTCCTGCGGACGCCTTCGGCGACCGTTGCCATCAAGGACGAGATCGTCACCAGCGATTCCGGCGTCGGCGGCGAGAGCAATGACGGCGGGGCGCTGCGCGCAGATCGCATGAAAGCCTATAATGGCGAAGGCCGCGTTGTCTTCGAAGGCAATGTCCGTATGCGTATCTATCCGAAATCGAAACAGACCGGCGCGCAGACTTCAGACGATGCGGACGCTGAGGCAAATGACGAGGACACGAACGAACAGCAATGAAGAACAAGCTTATCCCCCTCGCCCTGACGATCATCGGCGTAACCGCCACCCCTTCGTTCGCCCAACTTGTCGCCGAGAGCGATCAACCCATCGATATCACCGGCGATACGGCTGAATTTCAGGACAACCTTGCGGTCTGGACCGGCAATGTTCGCGTCCTGCAGGGGGAAGGCATCCTGACCACGGACCGGCTGGAGGCCGATATCTCCGAAGAAGGCGATTTCGATAATATTCGCGCCATCGGGTCGGTGCGCTATTCCAACGGCAATGAGGCTATCACCGGCGAGCGGGCGCTTTTCGATAATATCGCACGCACCATTACGATCACCGAAAACGTCATTGTCACACAAGGTAAACAGGTTATGTCTGCGGGCGCCGTAACTTATTGGATCGACACCGGAAAGGTTAAATTCCTGCCGGAACCGGGCAAGCGCATCCGCGGTATTTTCTATACCGGATCAAACGAAGAACAGACCTGAAGTTTAAAGTTTTAATTTCACTGAAAGTTAAAGAGAGGCGCCCTTAATGAGTAGCGATATGGAAGCGACCCCGGACATGAAAGCGCCCGCGAATACAGCGGCGCCGAAGCGGCTCAAGGCGACAGTCGTCGAGGGCGGCGGCGCGCTTGTGGCTGAGAATCTGGGCAAATCTTTCAAGCGGCGTCCGGTGGTTCGAGGCGTTTCCATGAGCGTCAAGCGCGGCGAAGTCGTCGGCCTTCTCGGCCCTAACGGCGCCGGCAAGACCACCTGTTTTTACATGATCACCGGACTGATCCCTGCCGATCGCGGCAAGATCTCAATCGACGGCCATGATGTGACCGATCTGCCGATGTATCAGCGCGCGCGCCTTGGCGTTGGGTACCTGCCGCAGGAAGCGTCGATTTTCCGCGGTCTTTCGGTCGAACAAAATTTACGCGCCGTTGTCGAACTTGTCGAAAAGAACAAGGACAAACAGCAGGCCATCATCGACGACCTGCTTAATGAATTTCACATTACCCATTTGCGCGGCGCGCCGGCGCTGGCGCTGTCAGGCGGCGAGCGTCGCCGTGTCGAGATTGCGCGCGCGCTGGCGACGGCGCCGTCCTTCATGCTGCTCGATGAACCGTTCGCCGGCATTGATCCGCTTGCGATCGCGGAAATTCGAGAGCTTGTCGCGCATCTCAAAGAACGCGGCCTCGGCGTTTTGATCACCGATCATAATGTGCGTGAAACGCTCGATATCATCGACCGCGCCTACATCATTCATGAAGGCGAAGTGCTGCTGGAAGGCGCGCCGGGAGATATTGTCGGCGACAAGGACGTCCGCCGCGTTTATCTCGGCGACCGGTTCCAGATGTAGCGTGCGTAGGGGGAAATGTGGCGTTAGCTCCAAAACTTGAATTCAGACAATCCCAGCAGCTGGTAATGACGCCGCAGCTGCAGCAGGCGATCAAACTGCTGCAACTGTCTAATCTCGAACTTGCTGAATTTGTCGACGAACAGCTTGAGCAGAACCCTTTCCTGGAGCGCAACGAGGCGGCGCCCGACGGGCCGGCGGAACGGCGCGGCGAAAAGGAGCCCGCCGCCGAAGAAGCCAGCGGCCCGCGCAAGGAAGTCGACCTCACTGACAACGCCAGCAACCGCGACGCGCGGGATTCGCTCGATGTTGAGTACGAAGACGTCAATCCTGGCGATTCCGGCAGCGACACTGCGCCTGGCGATTACCGGACCAATGACTGGGCCGGCGCCAGTTCCGGCGGCAGCTTCGAAGGCGGGGACCGCGAATTCGGCGCAACGCTGAGCAAAGAGATCTCGCTTGGCGAACATCTGACCGAACAGTTACAGGTCGCGACACGCGACCCGGTTCAACTGCTCATTGGCTCCTATCTCATCGATCTCATCGACGAGGCGGGCTATTTGCGAGAACCATTGGATGTTGTTGCGGACCGTCTTGGCGCTGATCTTTCAGACGTTGAAAAGACCCACAAGCTGATCACATCGTTTGAGCCGATTGGCGTTGGCGCGCGCGACTTGAAAGAATGTCTGACGCTGCAGCTTGTTGAGGCGGACCGCTTCGACCCGACGATGCAGGCGTTCATCGACAACATAGAGCTCCTGGCGAAAAGCGATCTGAAAGGTCTCCTGCGCGCGACGCAAGCGACCGAAGAAGACGTGCGCGACATGATTGCGGAAGTGCGCGCCCTGACGCCCAAACCCGGTTACGCGTTTGGCGGCGGCGCGGTGCAGGCCGTGGCGCCGGATGTATTTGTGCGCAAATCACAGGACGGCGGCTGGAAAGTCGAACTCAACAGCGAAACCTTGCCGCGCGTTCTGGTTAATCAGACCTATTACGCCGAGATATCAAGCGCGAGCGCCGACGAGAAAGACAAGACCTACGTTACCGAACAATTCACCAGCGCCAACTGGCTGGTCAAAAGTCTCGATCAACGCGCCCGCACCATCCTGAAAGTGGCCAGCGAGATCGTGCGCCAGCAGGACGCGTTTCTGGTTCATGGGGTCAAACATTTGCGCCCGCTCAATTTGAAAGTTATCGCCGACGCCATCGAGATGCATGAATCCACCGTCTCTCGCGTAACGTCGAACAAATATATGGCGACCCCGCGCGGGTTGTTTGAGCTGAAATATTTTTTCACCGCCTCAATCGCATCTTCAAGCGGCGGCGAAGCCCATTCCGCAGAGGCCGTCCGCCACCGTATTCGCGAGCTGGTCGAGGCGGAAACCAAGGACACCGTCCTGTCTGACGACAAGATTGTGGAAACCTTGCAGAGCGAAGGCATTGACATTGCTCGGCGTACAGTTGCTAAGTATCGGGAAACGTTGAATATTCCGTCTTCCGTGCAGCGTCGCCGCACAATGTTGCAAAGCGCGATATAACCCTTTAATCCGCGCGCCTGCTGCCAATATTAAAGAATGCGGACGGGCAGCGTACGGATTGCGGCGTGAGGAGGCTCAATGGACATTCAGGTCAGCGGCAAGAACATGGAGCTCGGCGATGCCCTGCAGGTCCATGTCACGGAAAAACTGTCAGATGGCGTGCGCAAATATTTTGATCGTGGCGCTGAGGCGTCGGTCACCTTCGCGCGCGAGCGCCACTTGGTGGAATGCGACGTCACGGCTCACCTTGCGTCGGGTGTTTTTCTGGCGGCTCATGGCGAAGGCGGCGACGCTTACGGCGCCTTTGATGAAAGCCTGGAGAAGCTTGAAAAGCGTATCCGGCGCTATAAACGGCGCCTGAAAAACCACCACGCCAACGGCAAAGAGCCCCTGCCCGCCGAAACGGCTTCCTACTACCTGCTGGAGCCGCTCAAGGACGAATCCGACGATCAGGACAGCGCACCGGAAAATGAAGACCCGAGCCCTGTCGTGATCGCTGAAAGCCAGACATCTCTACGTGAAATGACAGTAGGCGCGGCGGTTATGCAGCTCGATCTGGCCGAACAACCTGCAATTGTATTTAAAAACGCCGCACATGGTCGAATCAATATTGTGTATCGCCGCCGGGACGGCCATATAGGCTGGATTGATCCAGCAGCCGCCTGACAACGAATAAACTGTATCAGACTGGAACAGCCGGTTTTGGCCGGGCTTTGGTAAGACTACGGCAAGCAGCGCCGATTAGAATGGTCGCCTGGAAGCTGGCCGATTGGAATATAGGCATGCCGGCAATTGTAAGAGTTATGTGAGTGTGATGGGACTAGATGATCTTCTGAGCCCGAGGGGCGTTATCCACAATTTGAAGGCCCGGTGTAAGCGAGAAGCGTTACAGGCGCTTGCCGAACGGGCTGAGCAAATTGTCAGCGAACCGGCGTCCGATATTCTCGCGACGCTGCTTGAGCGCGAACAGCTCGGCTCTACGGGCGTTGGCGATGGCGCTGCAATTCCCCATGGCAAGATAAAGGGGCTGAACAAAATCACCGGCCTCCTCGCCCAACTGGAAACGCCAGTCAATTTCGACGCCCTCGATGATCAACCGGTTGATTTGATCTTCCTGCTGCTGGCGCCGGAAAACGCAACCGCCGCCCATTTGAAAGCGCTCGCAAGGGTTGCGCGACTGCTGAAGGACGTCGACTCCTGCGCGGCTTTACGCGGCGCAGACTCAGCAGAAGCCCTGTTCGCTATCGCCGCTGCGGATCAGAAGAATTACGCGGCCTGATAGGGCGCACGAAAGTTCTGTAAATTAAAAGGAGTTTTCAGCGTTTCGTCAGTGAACGCTGACAGGGTTCATCTCGTGCTGGCGCGCAGCTGCAAAGGCAAGGTCGCGATCGCCGACAAGCGCGATGCGCTCGCCGCTGGCGGCATGGACCGAGTACAGCGTGGCGTCTTCCTCAATGTCGAGTTCAGCGTCGCCAAACTCGTCAGTGATGTCATGCATCACATCGCGAGCGACAACAGTGCGAATATAGACCAGTTTCCGACCGCCGAGTTCAGCGAGCTCCCGGACACTGATCGCCTCATCCGCCGCGCCAAAATCCATGCTTATTCCCTTTGGGGACGCCATTTGCGTTCGCTTTCCTCTGTTCTTATCCGTCATTCGCTCACCTTGCCTCATATTGGCTAGCAAACCGTGAACGTTATCGGCGTCGCATCCTGAAATCTTAAACCGGTTCAGCCGGTCTCCATGATGGCCGCCTTACGGGTAAGATGTAAGGATACAATATAACAATTCAATGATGGATTATACCCAACTGGAAAACCAACTATTTCAAGAAATTTTGTATTAATTTCAAAGAATTATGAGGTGTTCGCTAGGGATACCGCGCCAGCATGTCGGCAAATAGCGGCGGATCGACATTGCCTCCGGAAATTGTGATCGCCGTCGTTTTACCCTTGCCGTCGAATTTGCCGGACAAAATCGCCGCCAGAGCCACCGCACCGCCAGGTTCAACGACAATTTTGAGGTATTTAAAGGCGAAAACCATGGCTTTTCCGACCTCTTCCTCGGTGATGGCGACGCCGCCGCGCACGAGCCGCTGCATGATCGGAAAAGTCAGCCGTCCCGGTGTTGGCGTCGCGATCGCATCGCAGATTGTCCGCTGCGTGACGTCCACTGAGACCCGCTCGCCTTTCTGGATAGACAGCCATGTATCATCAAACCCTTCCGGTTCGGCGATCCACATTTGCGTGTCCGGCGAAATATCTTCAACGATTGTCGCGCAGCCGCTGGTCAGGCCCCCGCCGCCGCAACAGACGATGAATGCATCAAGTTCGAGCCCGCGCGCGCGCGCGTCTTCCACGGTTTCCAGCGCCAGCGTCCCCTGCCCTTCAATGATGTCAGGGTGATCAAAAGACGGCGCCAGCGCCATACCGGTTTTTTCAATAATCTTATTGGCGATCGCCTCCCGATCCTCCGAGTAACGATCATAAGTGATGATCTCGGCGCCGAAAGCGCGTACCTGTTCAGCCTTCAGCTTTGGCGCATCCTCGGGCATGATGATTGTCGCCGGCGTCTTAAAATGACGCGCCGCCCTGGCGATCCCCTGTGCGTGATTGCCGGACGACCAGGCAAGGACGCCGCGCTTGCGTTGCTCCGCTGTCAACTGGGAAACACGATTGAATGCGCCGCGAAATTTGAATGACCCGCCATGCTGCAATGGCTCCGCTTTGACAAGCACGCGCCCGCCCGCCGCGTCATTCAGGAATTTGTTCTCAATCAGCGGCGTTCGGACTGCATAACCTTTAATCCGCTCCGCCGCGCGGCGTACGCCGTCAGCTGTGACCGGCCGCGCGTCGTCATTATTCGGCATCAGGGTATTCCATTATTGAGTTCTTTGGCGAAGGCTGAGATCTGGATTGTCTGCCTGAAAACTGAGGCGATTCAATAGCCGCGAAAGGGCGAAATTGTCTTTAAGCGCACCCTTCCGCCGGTTCCCATAACTCAATGGGAGTGCCGGCGGGATCGTGGATGCGCGCGAATTTGCCAAGCTCGGGGGTTTGCCATTCGTCGCGCATTTCCACGTCAATCCCCTTGGCCTTCAACTTGGCGACGAGCGCATCCATGTCGTTCACCCTCAGATTGACCATCCATTGCTGCCCTTTATCGCCAAAATAATCGGTATCGGCTTTAAACGGCGCATAAACCGTTGGCCCGGCTTCCTGGCTCCAGAAATTCTCGCCGCCAATCTCCATGTCGAGATGTTCCTTATACCAAGCAACCACCGCTTTCGTATCAGCCGCCCGAAAAAAGACGCCGCCAATTCCGGTTACATGGGACATTGGATTATCCTTCCATAAGTTCACCGGCAAAGACCAATAGCACGATGCCGAAAATGACCCGATACACAACGAAGGGGGTGAAACTGATCCGTTGCGTAAGTTGCATCAGAAAGGCGATCGCGGCAAATGCCGACAGGAAAGACAGGAAGGCGACGATGGCGGCGCTGATCATGTCCGCTTCAGCGCCTTCCCGCACCAGCGAAATGCCGGCGAAAAACCCCAGCGCTAGGATGGTCGGGATCGCAAGCAGCATGGAAAACCGCGCGGCTTCAGGCCGCGTCCAACCGAGATAACGCGCCGTTGTCATGGTGATCCCGGACCGTGACACGCCGGGAATAAGCGCCAGCATTTGCGACGCGCCGATTGTCAGGGCTTCGCGCAAGCCGATACGGTCAAGCCCTTCCTTCGCCGCCGGCGCCCGGTCAGCATGCCAAAGCAACACGCCGAAAATGATGCTGACCCAGCCGATCACGACCGGCGAGCGCAACGCCGAGGTCAGGTCGAACGCCACAAAAACACCGGCGAGCGCCAAAATCGGAACGGTGGCGCTGGCGATATAAAGGAAGAGCTTGCGGTCGTCGCTGGGCCGAAAGCGCAACGTATCCACACCACCGCGAAAAAGCATGCCTGTTTCGCGTCGAAAATAGAGCAGCACGGCGCCAAGAGATCCGACATGCGCCGCAACGTCAATCAGCGGACCCTGATCCGCCCAGCTATCGACCGCAAGCGGCGCAAGAATGAGATGAGCGGATGACGAAATCGGCAAGAACTCGGTAATGCCTTGAATAATCGCCAGTACGATAAGTTGAATTAGCGGCATGCTCGTCGTCTCACGGGACGATTAAAAAAACCGGCCTAAGCCTGTTTTTGGACGAATGAAAGACCAATTCGCGGGGCCGCCCGCCTTATTGATTGGCGACCGTCCGGGGCGCGTCGATATCGATCAATCCGATTTCGCTGAGCTTTTGTGAAAGCACATCGCGGTCAAACGGCTTGAGGATATAATGACCGGCGCCCGCCGCTTTCGCGAGTGTGAACTGCTGGGGGTCATTTTCCGTCGCGCACAAAATGATTTCCGGCTTTTCTTCAGGATTGAGCGTCGCCGCCCCGCGCAGAAAATCAAGCGCGCCCATGGAAGGCAGGTCCCAGTCCAGCATTACGACCGCAGGCTTATGCTCGCGGCAATACTCAATCGCGGTTCCCGCGTTCTCTGCCTCCCCTGTATCAAGTCCAAGATCAGTAATGATCCGTACAGCGATCTCACGGATAACGCTCGAATCGTCAACGACAAGGCATTTTTTTTTGGCGCTCATTCCAGATTCCTTCGGCCAGATCGCTTCACACAGTGCGAAAAGCGCTGGCGTCAATCGGCGTAGCGCCAATTGTGCCCCGTTAGCGTTATCCGAGCGTTAACAATTTTCGATCCGGCGCGCCCGTCAGCGGGCAAAAGCGGCCTTGAGCACGACTTTTTCATCGTCTTTTATCGCCGAAATCTTGCCGCCACGCTCACCGGCCAGTTTTTGCGCAATCAAAGCCGGGGTGTGTTTTGGCATCATCTCACCGGCATCCCCTCCCAAGGCGTTCACGAAGTCGTCCTGCAGAATGATTTTCTTGCCAGTCGCGGTAATCGTGAAATCGTCGATCTCGCCGGTGATTTCGACGCTGCCGCCGCGCGGCGCGCAATCCGCCGCCGCATAGGCGAGGATGAGCAGGACTTTGACTTTTTCCTTGTCCGCCAGGCCGCCGCCGAGGCGCCAGTTGAGATCGGGCTTCACCGTCTCAAACAGGTCAGCCAGCACCTTCTTTGCGTCATCAAGGCTGATCTGCGCGCCATAACCGCCGGCGGCGCCGTAAGCAAGTCGCGCATAGGAGAGCAGCGCAATAGCCTTGCCGGCGCCGGAGCGCACAAGGTCGAGCGCCGCTTCACGCATCGAGCCGTCCATGTCCGGATCGTCGAGCACCTCAAGGCCGGAACCGATCGCGCCGACCGGATTGATAAGATCGTGACAGATACGCGAGGACAACAACGCCGAAAGGGCGATCGCCTCCAGATCAGCGTCATCGTCGGATGGCTCGGCTGGGTGTTCGGTTTCGCGCGCTTCTAACATGGCCTTGGGACTCTCCACTTTCGAAACGGCGATTATCGCAGATTCGTTTCGAAATCCGGCCCCTCGGGCATTAAAATTATAATTCGATCCAGGCGCCGTTCTGGTCGCGCACACACTGGCCTGATCTCGCCTGTTTGAACAGCTTTTCGGCTGTCAGCGCCGCCGTCACTTCAATCGACACGCCGTTTTGGCGGGCGAGCCGGGCATAGGCCGTCTTGCGCTGCTGATTGATGTCGCGAACTTCCCTGCGCAGGGCGCTGCTCACAGACGCCCCGGGCACAAAGCCCAGATAACCGTCAGCCTGTTCGCCGACAACACACTCGTTCTTCGCCTGCTCGACGATAGCGCTCGCCGCCGCTACAGACATGGGCGCAAGAGACGCACAGGCCAGAACGCCCGTCGCCGCCGCCCCAAGAAAAAATTGCTTCATTGAATTCTCCATTCCGGCGTCCCGCTAGAATATGTCCGGATTATCGGCAATCAGGTCTTCAATCTCGCGATCAAGTTTTACGCGCACTTCCTGGTCGATCTTTACGTTGAGATTGACCTCAATCGGCTTGTCGCCGCCTTCAAGTTTCACCGTCGTACAGGCTGATAGCGCCATGACCGCAAATAGCGGGATCAATACCGTCAGTTCATTCCGCGCGATTTGGACCATCATGTTCGCCCTTATTACCTAACCGTCTGTTCAATGAATCGTGTTTACTCCTTACTGTCCACCCTTTTATAGGGCGGTTGGGGCCAAAAATTGACCAATTTAAGAGCGGCCGTCACGATTGGCCTTATTCACGATCCTGCAGACCCTCCTCAATCTGAAGCTGGATGCTCTGGGACAGGTTGGCCTGATTAAGAAGCTCCAGAAGCGCCGCATCAAGACTGATGCGATAAATAACCGGCACACGGACATTTTGCTGGTTGAGCGCGACCTCGCCGGTGCCTTCAAACTTCAACTGAAATTGAAGACGCCCATCAAGCGGGCCGTCAATCGTCACGCCTAAATCCGCATAGCGAAGATCACGAAGAAGATCGAACGCAATCTGCGCTTGTTCGCCTACCGCGGCGGCCTCCTCTCCGGCTTGTCCTTGGTAACGGATGGCGCCGGGACCGTCCGACTGCAACATACCGTTCTCGATACTGGCTTTTCCGTCCTTGACCACAAGCGGCAACACGCCGCTCAAAATTCCTTCGCCGGAAAGGCCGTCCATATCGACATAGTCAAGGATAAGCGACAGATCGATGTTTTCCGCGCGCAACGGCGCAACCGCCTCACCGCCTGAAATCGACGCGCTTGCGCCATAGACCCCAAGCAGCCCTCCAAACCAGGGAAACTCGGCTCGTTCAATGAGCAGCGTCTCATCCCCCGGCATGTCGAATCTGATTTCACCCTCTTCGTCGATCTGTAATGCGCCAAAATCGACACCCGAAACTGTAATCGTCTGTACGCCATCTGTTTTTACCGGCCACAGGCTTGCAAGGTTCAGGCGGCCATTAACGCCAATGGTCTGCGTGACGACACGGGTCGGACCGGCAAATGTGATGTCTTCAAACGAGAGACTCGCGGACGAGGAAAGCCCCACGGGGTCCGGCGCCCACTCAAAAAGAGCCTCGCCGGTTGTCGCGCCGCTGGTCTGGCCGATCACGCCTTGCAGAACCGGCGCAAGCTGATCGGGTTGAATGCCCTCGGGCTGATACTCAATTCGGTCAAACGTAAATGTTGACCGCCCCCGCGCTGTTGCAACATTGTGCTCGCCCGAGCCCGCACCAAGTTGCTCGCCTGCCGGTGTTTTCAGCACATAGTCAAAATCCACGTCTTTACCGGTAAGCTGTAAGGCTCCCGCCCCAATAACCGGCGCAACCATTGGGGTTTTTAAGTTTTGCGCGATGCGAACGGCATCAGCGCGCACAGACGAACTCATCAATTGCTGATTCAACTCAAAATCGAAGTCACCGTCAGCCTCTGAAAAAATCAGCATGTCATTGAGGAGCAAGGCGCCGCCGGTAATGTCGCCGTCAATGGTCGTCAGGTGTAGCGCAGGCTGATAAAGGCCAGCAAATTCAATGACCGGCGAACGCCCTGCAATTGTGGTCTGGCCAAGGCGGTATTGCAGCCGGTCTGTAGACAAATTACCGGCAAATCGACTTTGCAGCGCCCCGGACCAATCGACAACGCCGAGCGGACCTTCGCTTTCGCATAGCCGGGCGTCTTTCAGCGCAGCTTCCGTATCCTGCTGATCAATCGTGATGCGCGCGCTTTGCAGCGTCACGCACCCTCCGCGGGGCAGCGATACCGTCGCCGTCTTCGCCGCGTGATTTGTTTCAATCAGAAAGTTTGTCTCGACCGGCGCATCAAAAACGCTCATGCGTCCGATCGAAAGCGCACGCAGCGCCGACGTGGTCGTGATATCGGCGGACACGCCATTTGGCTGGGTTGTCAGGCGCACAACCGCCGACGCATCTTCAAAGGAAACCCTGTCAGAGCGATAATCGCCAACGCGAATGGGGGCGAGGATAAACCACCCATCCTGTATTGTCTCCGCATCTATCGTTCCATTGATGGCTATGCCAGCGCCGCTCACATCGAAAGACAGGGATGCTTCCTGCCCGCTGTCTGACCGGCGATAGAGGCGCTCGCCATCGAGCTCGGTGACTGAAAGCTGAGCGCCATTATCGGCCCGAACGATCAGCGGTTGGCCGCCAAGGCCTGCTGAAATTTCACCGCCAGCAGCTGTCAAATCAAGCGCGCCAGACAACTGCAGAGACGATACCGGCCCGCCAAACAAAACCGCTGACTGATCGCTGTTCATCGCCGATGTTGAAGGAACCTCCGCCAGGTTCACGGTCGCAGACGTCACCTCGACGCGGGCGTCACCAACCATTTTTTTCAGACCATCGCCAGCGGCGTCTCGCCATGACTGCAAGGCAGTCTCAAAAGCAATCTCAACATCACGAATGGCGCCATAGGAAGTAAACGCCTCGCCTGTGAACATGCCGTGCGCCATGACTGAGTCATCAGTACCAAGATCAATGCCAACTTCAACGGCGCCGCGCTCCATCCGCATTGCCTGAAAACCGGCGATGTCTGTCGCAAGGCTAAGCTTTGCAGACCCGCCCGCCGCTTCGTCATAATCGGCGCTCATTGTCCCGCGCGCGGCGCCTTCCGGCGTATTCACGATGAACGCCAGGTCCGCAATCGTCAGCTTTGAAAACGGCAATGACATGTCGCTGCCGCCGCCGCGTTCTTCGAAGGAAAACCCTGGCAGCGAAACTTCGCCGGCGGGCGAGACCGCTATGCGCAGGACGCCGGGGCCAATGCGAACTTCATCCGCCGCGCGCTCGGCAAGCACCGAACGCCAGTCATAACTGGCTTCTATTTCCTCGATAGCAAAGCCTTCGCCCCCGGCGGGACCTGCGGCGACGTCGCGAAGCACGACATGGTTCATGGAAAGGGCCGTCACCTGCGCGCGAGGATTTTCCAGACCCGCGCCAGCCATAGCGGACCTGACGGCGAAACCGGCGAGCGGCAGGCGCAGCGCATATGCCGCCGCTGCGATAATCGCCAGCAGCCCGATCACCCCCAGTAAAAACCGCGCCGCCCGCATGTTACCCATATCCCTCAAACATGACCGTCCCCATTCGCCATTGATTAAGGTAGATTTTGTCTAATCAGCAGCGTCGCCCGGCAACAGCATGCAAAAAATTGCGGGATTTTGCGAGGCATGTCATGTAACGGCGGGCGTGGGGTCGAAATTAGCCGTCAGGCTGGAAAAAACCGAGTAATTTCCGTTGGATCCGGCGGATTGAGAAAGCAGCGCACAGAGCGATGACCGCACAATTCGTCAGAACAAAGCCAGGATTTACACCGGACGGCGCCGCCTATTGCCCGATCGAGCGCAAGCGGCGCGGCCCGGCCGCGCTTCTCGCATCCATGGCCGTGATGTTCGCCGGGACCGGATTTTTAACCCTTTCGGTCTTTTCCACACCAGCGCCGACAGCGGATCGGGCCGCGAGCCGCATCGTTATTCCAGTGCAGGCTTCAACGGCGCCGACAGGAACAATCAGCGAAAACGAACCAGCGTCGCAAAGCGATCTGACAATCGCGCCAGCCGGTCCAACCACGATATCGCAGAATGCCCCCGCCGGACCCATGCCAAGGGTCAAACCCGTCACCGTCGCCGCCAAACAGAAAAAACCCGACGGGCTTTTGCCAAGGCTGAAACCCGCCGCGCCAGCTGCCGCTGCGACAACTGTTATTGCGGCGCGCCCAATGCGCCTTGGCGGCGTGACTTTGGCGTCCGCCAGCAATGCGCCGCCCCCCTTCTTTTTTGAAAGCGATCTCAACCCGGTCAAGATGGCGCGTCAGCCGGTAGCGCTTGCCTATGTCAGCGACATCGCACGCGACATCGGCGAAGCGCACATCCGCATCACCCGCGGCGAGACCTTTGTCGACGCACTGAAACGTGTGGGGATCAGCGCCGATGACCGCAACGAAGCCGCCTATGCTTTTGGCAAACATTACAACTTGCGCCGTCTTCAAGTGGGTCAGGAGTTTGTGTTGAAACTCAGCTGGCCAAATCAAACGCTTTTCCAGCTGGCGTCCGCGACGCGCCAACCGGAAGCGCGCCTTCTCGGTCTGGAATTCCGCAGCGATCCGGAAAACCGCATTGTCATGCGCCGTTCCGAAAGCGGGACATTGGAAGCGGAAAAAGCGCCGATTGCGCTTACAACACGCACCGTAGCGGTCGCCGGGCGCATTGATGGCAGTCTTTACTTATCTGCAAAATCCGTGGGGGCGCCTGATCAGATCATCGCCGATCTTGCGGATGCGTTTTCCTACGACGTCGATTTTCAGCGTGAGATTCGCGGCGGCGACGAGTTCGAGGCGATTTTTGAAGTGCAATATGATGACCGGGGTGAGTTGGTATCAACCGGCGATATTCTTTTCGCACGCCTCAGCTGGCGTGGCCGCGCCAAGGAAAAAGGCTATTACCGGTTCACGGCCAACGCCGATGGCGGACGCGCGGATTATTACGACGTAACCGGACAAAGCGCCAAACGTCTTTTGATGAAGACGCCTATTGACGGCGCCCGATTGTCGTCAGGTTTTGGCACACGCAAACATCCGATCCTTGGCTATCGGCGCGCCCACAAGGGGGTTGATTTCGCTGCCCGACGCGGAACGCCAATCAAAGCCGCCGGCGACGGCGTTGTTGAGCGCGCCAACCGTTATGGCAGTTTCGGGAACTACATTCGTATACGCCACGCCAATGGATACAAAACCGCCTACGCACACCTCAATGGTTTTGCACGCGGTATCCGTTCGGGCAGGCGCGTCGACCAGGGCGACATTATCGGATATGTCGGCACCACCGGCCGTTCGACCGGCCCACACCTTCATTACGAAGTTCACCTGAATGGTACAGCGGTTAATCCGCAACGGTTAAAGATCGCAGCGACAGGCAAGAATCTCAAAGGCGCAGACCTCGACCGCTTCAAAGCGCACCGGGATATGATCAACGCCATGCGCGAGCCCCCTGAGGACGAGCCGGACCTGCTCGCCAAGGATGACCGGGCCGCCAGGAACGCGCTTTAGCGACCAGCCGGAATATTTCTTTCGCAAGCTGTCTCATTGCTCTGTCATTTGTTCATTTTCACGCACCGGTGTGCGCCTTTGCCGCTTTAAGAACACGGCGGGCGGTTTTATATATCGAAGAGAAAAAATAATCGCATCCGCCCATGCGAAAAGCACAGGCAATATGTTTCACATAGAAAAAAGTGAGCTTCCAGCAGGTTCGGTCCTACGACGCTATTCCGAAATGGAAGGGTGTTACACGGACTGTTATTTCACGGACATTGATCGCGCACTCAGCCTGCCCGATTTCGTCGCTGCGTTTTATGTTACGTGGCTTTTCAAGCTCGAGCGTTTCGTGCTCGAATACATGGCTTCGAAACCATCCACCGATGAACAAGCCCGCCAGGTAGCTGATCAACAGATCGATCGCTTTGCGGCCTGGCGCGTCGAGGAACGCGCGGCCCGCCAGCTATTGATGTGCGACATGTCAGGGCGAACACGGTCATGGTTCATGACAGCCCCAATTTCAAAGCAGGGCCAAAACGCCACGCGGCTGTATTTTGGCTCTGCGGTCGTCCCTGAGAGTGCGGCAGAAAGAGAAAAGCCGTCAATGGGGTTTGCGTTTCACGCCTTGCTGGGGTTTCACAAACTTTATTCGCGGGCGCTGCTTTCAGCCGCAAAAGCGCAGTTGAAGCGGCCACTGGAAAGACCTCAGCACGCCTGACCAGCGACAGGCTTTACCCCTTCTTCATCTCCGCCAGCACCTCCCTGATACAGGCGTCGACATCAAGATCGCCGGTGGCGCGGCCACGCAAACGCTCCTTGACCTTGTGCGGAAGCGCGCTGGGGTCGCCGGGCCCCGCCGCGAGGATCGTTTCGCGAATGAGGCTTTTCAAAGCCTCTTCATCATCCGGTTTCCACTCGTTTTTTTTGTCAGCCATGACGGCCTCCGACCTCTTTCCTAATTCAAGAGCGCGCCAGCGGGCGGCGCGTCGGGTTTGGCGCCGAATGAGTAAACATCCCTTCCGCCCACAGATTTCCCGTTGATGGTCAGGCCCTCTTCGTCAGTAGAAATGTTGAGGGTTTCACCATCGATAATGTCACCGGCCAGCAACAGCTCCGCCAGCGGATCCTGCAGCTTTTTCTGGATCACACGCTTCAAGGGCCGTGCGCCATAAACCGGATCATAGCCGCTGTCGCCAAGCCAGGCGCGCGCCTTGTCATCGAGATCAAGCGTAATCTTACGCTCCACCAGAAGCTGCTGCAATCGCTCAATCTGTATGTCGACAATCGCGTCCATATTTCCGCGCGTCAGGCGGTGGAACAGAATAAGTTCGTCAAGACGGTTCAGGAACTCAGGACGGAATTTCGCGCGCACCGCCTCCATCACTTGCGGACGCACGGCGTCTGAATCTTCGCCATCGGCCTGCGCTGCGAGATACTCAGCGCCCAGATTGGACGTCATGATGATCAGCGTGTTTTTGAAATCGACCGTATGGCCCTGTCCGTCGGTCAGCCGGCCATCGTCGAGCACCTGCAAGAGCACGTTGAAAACATCCGGATGCGCTTTTTCGATCTCATCGAAAAGCACAACCTGATAGGGCCGGCGGCGCACGCGTTCCGTCAGAACGCCGCCTTCTTCATATCCGACATATCCCGGCGGCGCGCCGATCAGGCGTGCAACAGAATGCTTTTCCATGAACTCCGACATGTCGATGCGCGCGATCGCGGTTTCGTCATCAAAAAGGAATTCCGCCAGCGCCTTGGTCAGTTCCGTTTTGCCGACACCGGTCGGACCCAGGAACAGAAACGAACCCATGGGCCGGTTCGGATCTTTGAGGCCCGCCCGCGCGCGGCGCACGGCGGCGGACACCGCCGTCACCGCTTCACGCTGACCGATAACGCGGCCCCCAATGGCGTCTTCCATGGAGAGCAGCTTTTCACGCTCGCCTTCCAGCATTTTGTCGACCGGCACCCCGGTCCAGCGCGAAACAATACTGGCAATATTTTCATCATCGACAACTTCATGCACCAGCGATTTCGCATCATTGGCGCTGTCGTCTTCTGACGCCGCCAATTGTTTTTCCAGCGCGGGGATCTCGCCATATTTTAGCTCTGAGGCACGCCCGAGGTCGCCTCGACGTTCTGCGTCGGCCAATTGCTGACGCGCCTGGTCGAGTGTTTCCTTGACTTTTGTAGCGGAAGCGAGACTTTCCTTTTCCGAACGCCACCGCGCAGTCAGGTCAGCCGATTTTTGCTCCAGCTCGGAAAGCTCTTTATCGAGATTTTCAAGGCGGTCTTTCGATGCGCGGTCGTCTTCTTTTTTGAGCGCTTCGCGCTCGATCTTCATCTGAATGATGCGCCGATCAAGTTCATCAAGTTCTTCCGGCTTGGAATCAACTTCCATCCGCAATCGCGATGCGGCCTCATCGACAAGGTCGATCGCCTTATCCGGCAGGAAGCGATCCGTGATGTAACGGTTGGATAATGTCGCGGCTGCGACAATAGCGCTGTCGGAAATGCGCACCCCATGGTGCAGCTCGTACTTTTCTTTCAGGCCGCGCAGGATCGAAACCGTATCTTCAACCGTCGGCTCATCGACAAAGACAGCCTGGAAACGGCGCGCCAGCGCCGCGTCTTTTTCGACATATTTGCGATATTCATCGAGGGTTGTCGCGCCGACGCAGTGCAGTTCGCCGCGCGCCAGCGCCGGCTTCAACAGGTTCGACGCATCCATGGCGCCATCGGATTTGCCGGCGCCGACCAGCGTGTGCATCTCGTCGATGAACAAAATGATCTGGCCGTCAGCGCTGGTCACTTCCTGCAACACCGCTTTCAGGCGCTCTTCAAACTCGCCGCGATATTTCGCGCCGGCGATAAGCGCGCCCATGTCGAGGGCGAGAAGGCTTTTGTCTTTGAGGCTTTCGGGGACGTCGCCATTGATAATGCGCAGCGCCAGCCCTTCGGCGATGGCGGTCTTGCCGACGCCCGGTTCGCCAATAAGGACCGGATTATTCTTGGTGCGCCGCGACAAAACCTGCATGGTGCGGCGGATTTCTTCATCGCGGCCGATGACGGGATCGAGCTTGCCGTCGCGCGCCGCTTCGGTGAGATCGCGCGCGTAACGCTTCAAGGCGTCATAGGCCTGTTCCGCGGACGCGGTGTCCGCGGTACGGCCTTTGCGAATGTCATTGATCGCTTCGTTCAGCTTGACGGCGGTGACGCCAGCCTCTTTCAGAATTTTCGCCGTGCCGGCGCCGGCCTCAACCGCCAGCGCGGTGAGCAGGCGTTCCGCCGTGACGAATTTATCGCCGGCTTTTTTGCCGATGTCTTCTGCGGCGGCGAGCACCTTTGCAGTCGGCCCAGCCATATAAATCTGGCCGCCGCCACCCTCAACCTGAGGCAGCTTGCCGAGCGCTTCGTCGGTCAGTTGAAGCGCCACTTCCGGCTTGCCGCCGGCGGCGCGAATAAGGTTCGCGGCAAGCCCTTCCTGATCGTCAAGAAGCGCCTTAAGGACATGTTCGGGGGTGAATTGCTGATGGTTTTCGCGCAGCGCAATGGTCTGTGCGGCCTGTATCAAACCGCGGGCGCGGTCAGTATAATTCTCAAATTGCATATCGACCTCAGTTGAGCGTCAAAAGGTTAAAAAGCGCCCCAGAAGGCGACGCTTTATCTTGGTCATAGATAGGCGTGAAACGACCGCCCGCAAGGTTTTGCGAGAGATTTTCAAACAGTTAAATCAAACCCGCCAGCGGAGACGACGGATCAGCGTAGCGTTTCTTCGGCATGCGGCCTGCAAGATAGGCTTCGCGCCCTGCGATGACGGCATGCTTCATCGCTGACGCCATCAGGATCGGATCGCGCGCTTCGGCGATCGCGGTATTCATCAGAACGCCATCGCAACCTAACTCCATCGCAGCGGTCGCGTCCGACGCCGTGCCGACGCCTGCATCGACAATGACGGGTACGGATGACTGTTCGACAATCAGGCGAATGTTCACCGGGTTCATGATCCCGAGACCAGATCCGATCAGCGAACCCAATGGCATGATTGCGCAACAGCCCGCATCCTCAAGCTTGCGGGCGTAAACCGGATCGTCGGAGCAATAGACCATGACGTCGAAGCCCTCTTTAATGAGGAGCTTTGCAGCACGGAGCGTTTCCTCCATTTCCGGATAGAGCGTTTTCTGGTCGGCGAGGACTTCGAGCTTGACGAGTTCCCAGCCGCCCGCCTCTCGCGCCAGGCGCAGCGTGCGGATTGCGTCTTCCGCCGTGAAACACCCGGCGGTGTTCGGCAGATAGACGTATTTTTCCGGGTCGAGATAATCGACCAGCATCGGCTTGTCCTTGTCGGTAAGGTTCACCCGGCGCACCGCGACCGTCACCATCTCGGCGCCCGCAGCCTCGGCGGCTTCAGCATTCTGCGCATAGGTCTCGTATTTACCGGTGCCGATAATCAGGCGCGATGAAAATGTCCGCCCCGCTATTTCAAGCTTCTCACTCACCGCTCATCCTCCGCCAACAAATTGTACAATCTCAATCCGGTCGCCATCGCAGAGCGCCGTTGCGCCATAAAGCGACTTCGGCACGATCTCCAGATTACGCTCGACCGCGATTTTTTTCGGCTCCAGCTCCAGCGCCGCCAGCAATCCGGCGACGCTGATCTCCGGCGTCACTTCGGTGGTTTCTCCGTTGACGATGATATTCATAGGAATTTCAGTCTCTTCGCGTATTGCTTGGGGCTTTGAAAGCCTCCTATATGTAGGCGCTTCAGCCCCCGCAAGAACAGGCGTGCGAAAAGTTTATGGCGGCAAAACCGGTTTTCCTCCTCAACGGGCCGAATTTGAACCTGCTCGGTCAGCGCGAGCCAGAGATTTATGGGCGCGCGACGCTCGCTGATATTGAGACGGAGGCCCGCAAACGCGCTGAAGATTTGGGTTTCGCGCTCGATTTTCGCCAGTCAAATTCAGAAGGAACGCTGGTTGACTGGGTTCAGGAGGCTGACGCCAAGGCGGCAGGGCTGATCATCAATCCCGGCGCCTATACCCATACGTCAATCGCTCTTCTGGATGCGCTCACAGCCGCGTCCTTGCCGAAGATCGAGTTGCATTTGTCCAATATTCACACGCGCGAAGCGTTCCGGCAGCGCTCGGTGACCGCTAGCGGGGTCGACGGAATTATCGCCGGGTTTGGCGCTGCGGGCTATCGTTTGGCGCTGGAAGCCCTTAAGAGTCTTGTAGAAAGCCGCGCAACCTGATTAAGGGGCTATTCAAACTGCGGCGGAACAAAAAACAAAGCGGGAAACGCATGTCTGATAAAAAAGGCAATCAGGATCACGGACTGGACGCGGCATGGATTCGCGAGCTGGCGGGCATTCTGGAAGAGACCGGCCTCACTGAAATTGAAATCGAAAAAGATACGGTGCGGCTTCGCGTATCGCGACAAGGCGGCATAGCCCCAACCGTCGCGATGCCGGCGCCAGTCGCCGCGCCAGCGCCTACCGCCGCCGCGAGCCCAGCCCCGGCGCCGGCGCCGGGCGCAGATCATCCTGGCGCTGTACGCTCCCCGATGGTTGGCACAGCCTATCTTTCGCCCTCCCCAGGCGCCGATCAGTTTATCAAGGAAGGCGGGAGCGTCAGCGAAGGACAGACAATCATGATTGTCGAGGCCATGAAAACGATGAACCCGATTGCCGCGCCGCGGTCAGGAACGATTACGAAAATTTTCGTCAGTGACTCACAGCCCGTAGAGTTTGATGAGCCGCTGGTCATTATCGAATAGAATATAGCGACGCCGCGCAATTCCCGGCCGGAAAATAACGGAAACAACATGTTCAAGAAGGTCCTTATCGCCAACCGGGGTGAAATCGCGCTTCGCATTCACCGGGCCTGCAAAGAACTTGGTATTTCAACGGTGGCCATTCATTCAACGGCGGATGACAACGCCATGCATGTTCGCCTGGCGGATGAAAGCGTGTGTATTGGACCGCCGTCTCCAAAAGACAGCTATCTCAATATTCCTGCAATTATTTCCGCAGCCGAGATCACCGGCGCGGACGCGATCCATCCCGGTTATGGTTTTTTATCAGAGAATGCGCGGTTTTCTGAAATCGTCGCCGCCCACAACATTACCTTTATTGGTCCCAGTGCGGACCACATCCGGGTTATGGGGGACAAGATCGCCGCAAAGGAAGCGGTCGGCAATGCCGGCATTCCACTGGTGCCAGGCTCAAAAGGCGCCATCAATTCCTTTGAAGAAGCGCGCGTTGCGGCGGAAGAGATCGGATATCCGGTGCTCGTCAAAGCCGCTGCCGGCGGTGGCGGCCGCGGCATGAAGGTCGCCCCGACGGCGGCGGACCTTTCCGAAGCCCTGTCGACCGCAAAAGCCGAATCAAAGGCCGCATTTGGCGATGACGCCGTCTATCTTGAGAAATATCTTCAAATTCCAAGACATATCGAAATCCAGATTATCGCGGACTCCCACGGAAACGTCGTGCAACTTGGCGAACGCGATTGCTCGCTGCAGCGGCGGCACCAGAAAGTTCTGGAAGAAGCCCTTTCCCCGGCCCTCACCGATGAGCATCGCGTCAGAATTGGCGAGACTGTCCGAAAGGCCATTGGCGCGCTTGGCTATCTCGGCGCAGGCACGATCGAATTTCTGTATGAGAATGGCGAATTTTATTTCATTGAAATGAATACCCGCCTGCAGGTGGAACACCCGATCACCGAACAAGTGACGGATATCGACATTGTGCGTGAGCAGATTAACGTCGCCACTGGTGCAAAGCTGAGCTTCACGCAAGACGATGTAAAATTCAAAGGCCACGCCATTGAATGCCGCATCAATGCGGAAGATCCAAAGACCTTTCGTCCGTCGCCAGGCACAATCACGCATTTCCATGCGCCCGGGGGGCCCGGTGTCAGATTCGATTCCGCCGTTTATACCGGCTACAGGATTCCGCCCTATTACGACTCAATGATCGGCAAGCTGATCGTCTGGGGTGATACACGCGAACTCTGCATTGCCCGCCTGAAACGCGCGCTCTCAGAAATGGCCCTTATCGGTATCGACACCACCATCCCGCTATTTATGGATCTGGTTAATAATCCTGAATTCCAAAAAGGCGAGTATCATATCCACTGGCTTGAGGAATGGCTGGCGAAAAGCTGACGCCATATACGCCTTCGCTTGCGGCAATGGCTTCAGATTTCATTGGACGGCTGTCGCGATGAAGCGCATATTTCCAGTATGCCCCGCGATTCATCGACCGCCATTTCAACGGACGAGCTCTTAAAGGCTTATACGCTTGGCTATTTTCCCATGGCCCGCTCACAGGACGACGCGCAAGTCGTCTGGGTGCTTCCCGACGAGCGCGGCGTGATCTCCCTGAAGGATGCGCGGGCGCCGCGGCGACTGAAACGATTTTTGAAGACAGAGCCTTTCGATATTCGCATCAATACCGCTTTTTCCAGCGTGATTACCGCCTGTGCGCAGAAAACAGCTGCGCGGCCGGATACATGGATCAACGACGCTATTATTGAGGCCTATACGGAGCTTCACTTTCAGCGACGCGCCCATTCCGTAGAATGCTGGCGGGACGGCGCTCTTGTCGGCGGATTATACGGCGTCGCACTCGGATCGGCGTTTTGCGGCGAAAGCATGTTTTCGCGCGAGACAGGCGCCAGCAAAGTCGCGATGCTGCATTTAATCGCGCGACTGAAGATTGGCGGCTTTCAGTTTATCGACGCGCAATTTCATAACGATCACCTCACGCAGTTCGGCCTTGTGGCCGTGCCTGACGCTGAATACCAGAAAATGTTAGCGGAAGCGTTGACCCACAGCGCAGACTTTTTCGCAGCGCCGGATCAGTTATCGACAACCCGCGTTTTGCAGCTGATCACCCAGACATCGTAAACAGGGTGCTCTAACGGATTAAGCGCCGGACTTGACGCGAACATCCAGCCGCGAAAAATATTGGTGCCTTCCGCCTGCGGCCCTTCCAGCACTTCCGGCGTCGGCTGTTCGCCAAAACTTGGCTCATAGTCCGTATCGACTGGCGTTAAGTCAACGACCCCCTCAGTCTCGCCGAACGGCGCGGGGGCGATCTCAAGGACCTCAAATTCTTCGGTCTCGTTTTCAACCTCCGGCAGTTCCCTTTCAACGGGCGGCGGCAACGCCACCTTCAGGTCGCTTTCGCGATTGCCGTATTCCGTATCGAAGATTTCCACGAAGGCTGTCGTCTCCGGGACCTCTTCAGGCGGCCGCGTGTCACACATGCGCGGTTGAATTTCCAGCGAACCAAATTGCGCAATCTGGTTCATCTCAATTTCGATGTCTTTAAACCTGGCGGTTGTCTTGTTCAGGGCGCGAAGCGTTACGGTGACGGGTGCGCGCTGTTGAGATGCGATCACACCTGCAAAAGGATCATCTCCTGTGCGCGACAGACGCTCCAGTTCACTAAGCTCATTGTCCGGCGCATCTTCCCGCCCCGGTCCTTCACGCAACTCCTGCGCTATCGCCGGCCCAGCAAAAACACTGAGCGTCAGGCAAACCAAAAAACGCCGCATTACAAATCTCCAAGCGGATCAAGTTCCGTACGGTTGTCGTCACTGTCCGGCGATTTTGTCGCCGCCTGGTTCGTGAACGATTGAACCGCCAGACCGAGCAGGTCCACGGACCCTTGCGTAATCGTTATCTTGTCGCCGTTGCGCAACATTTCTTCCGATGCGCCAGGCTCAATCGAAACATGCGCGCCGCCTAACAATCCATCTGAAACAATCTTTGCGACGGAATCGTCCGGTATCTGAATGCTGTCTTCAATCGACAGCTGCAGATCGGCTTCATAAGTTGCAAGATCGAGCGCGTTCTCGGCGACCGACCCAACCTTGACGCCGGCGATCCTGACGTCGGAGCCGACGGTGATTCCATCAACGCGGCCGAAAACGGCGTCGATGCGATAGCTGTCGCGACCCAGATCCTTACCGCTGGCGTCATAGGCGTAAATCATGAACGCCGCCGCCACGATGATGACAAAAACGCCGACAATCGTCTCAAAAGCTCCGGATCG
The DNA here is from genome assembly GCA_039819405.1 of Pseudomonadota bacterium. Taxonomy (GTDB): domain Bacteria; phylum Pseudomonadota; class Alphaproteobacteria; order Caulobacterales; family Parvularculaceae; genus Hyphococcus. The sequence goes on from JBCBSB010000005.1 coordinate 89,178, forward strand.
GTTCATGGCTTAGCTTCTCCCGGTCTTATGCAGCTTCGCCGGGAGCGTCAGGGTCCCAGGCTTCATAATCGTCGTTGACGTCAACCGGGCCGCCTGCGCGCGAAAGGCTGCCTTTGGGATGATAGGCGAGCGGCGTACCGGTCATATTCGGCAGGTGCTCTTTTTCCCAGGACTGGCGGGTCAGCGGGGCGACGGTCGGCGCTTCCTCAAAAGTGTGATGAAGCCATCCATGCCAGTCCGGCGGAATGCGCGACGCCTCGGCGACCCCGTGATAGATCACCCACCGCCGGCGGCGTTTGCCCCCGCCGCCTGGCAGGCTGGGGTCTTTTTCCTCGAAATAGCGGTTACCCTGCTCATCCGACCCGACGAGGCGCGCATTTTTACGCCAAAGGGTGAATGATGTGCCGAAAGTGGCCGAATTCCACCATGTGAATAACTTTGAAAGCATCGATGATTTTGTCCTAAAATACCCGCCAATACATACGGTCCCAGTTGGCCGAAATATGGCGCCCGTCACGCCTCGCGGCAATAGACGATCATGGGGTCGTACTCCTTGAATTTACGCTCAAACTGGTGGAGCGAGAGGCGCCAGCATACTATATCTATGAATGCTCTAGAATAAGGCCAAATATGCAGGTTGAACGCCTTTTTTCGACAGGATCAGATGCGCCTTATGGCGTGACTACGTTCGTTCGCGCTGATTCGGAAATCCGCTCGTTCAACGGCGACATCATCTTCGAGATGCGCGATCTGGAGGTCCCAAAGGGCTGGAGCCAGACCGCAATCGACATTCTGGCCCAGAAATACCTCCGCAAGGCCGGCGTCCCCGCCGTCACCCGTAAAGTCCCTGAAAAAGGGGTCCCAAAATTCCTGCAGCGATCGATGCCGAATGTCGCCGCGCTCGCCAAACTGCCCGCCGATCAGCGCTACGGCCCGGAAACTTCCGCAAAACAGATTTTCGACCGTATGGCCGGCGCATGGGCCTATTGGGGCTGGAAAGGCGGCTATTTCGACGATGAAGACGCAGCCGCGGCGTTCATGGATGAAATGCGCGCAATGCTGGCGCTGCAGATCGGCGCGCCCAACAGCCCGCAATGGTTCAATACCGGCCTCCATTGGGCTTACGGCATCGAGGGCGCCGGTCAGGGTCACTATTATGTGGACCACGAAACCGAAAGCCTGACCGAATCAAGCAGCGCCTATGAGCGTCCGCAACCTCACGCCTGTTTCATTCAATCCTTGGATGACAATCTGGCCGGCGACGGCGGCATCATGGATTTGTGGCGGCGCGAGGCGCTCCTGTTCAAATATGGCTCCGGCGCCGGGGCGAACTTTTCTGACATTCGGGCTGCCGGCGAGCCCTTGTCGAGCGGCGGCAAAAGCTCCGGCCTGATGAGCTTTCTAAAAGTCGGCGACGCGGCGGCCGGAGCGGTTAAATCAGGCGGCACCACGCGGCGCGCCGCAAAGATGGTCGTCGTTGATATTGATCACCCGGACATCGAGGACTTCGTTCGCTGGAAGGTGCGCGAAGAAGAAAAGGTTGCAGCGCTTGTCACTGGCTCGCGCGCCATGGCGAAACGGTTGCCGGCGGTTCTCGACGCCTGTTGGGAAAGCGATGACGATGAAACGCGTTGCGATCCAAAGAGAAACAGCGCGCTGAAATCTGCAATCCGCGAGGCGAAAAGAGCCTGCATTCCCGACACATCCATAAAGCGTGTAATTGACTATGCTCGCGAGGGCTATCGCACGATTGAATTCGATATCTACGATCTCGACTGGGATTCAGAAGCCTACCGCACAGTCTCCGGTCAAAACTCCAATAATTCAGTGCGGGTTACTGACGGCTTTTTGAAAGCTGTCGCAGAAGATAACGACTGGACATTGATCCGCCGCACCGATGGCGGTCCTGCAAAAACCGTATCGGCCAGAGAATTATGGGAAGAGATTTGCGCCGCCGCATGGGCCTGCGCCGATCCGGGCATTCAGTTTCACAACACCATCAACGCCTGGCACACCTGCCCCGCAGGCGGCGACATTCGCGCGTCCAATCCGTGCTCGGAATACATGTTTCTCGATGATACGGCGTGCAACCTGGCGTCTCTCAATCTCCTGCAATTCAAGACCGACGACGGGTTTGATGTCGATTTATTCGAACACGCCTGCCGCTTGTGGACGTTGACGCTGGAGATCTCCGTCATGATGGCGCAGTTTCCGTCAGCGAACATTGCGCGACAGTCTTTCGAATACCGCACATTAGGGCTTGGTTTCGCCAATCTTGGCGGATTGCTGATGGCGTCGGGCATGGCTTACGACAGCGACGACGGGCGCGCTGTCGCTGCTGGCGTATCGGCGCTGATGACCGGGGCCGCCTATCGCGCATCTGCGGAAATCGCCGCCGCTGTCGGCCCGTTTGAAAAGTTCAAGAACAATCGCGACGCGATGCTGCGCGTGATGCGCAATCATCGGCGCGCCGCATTAGGCACTGCAGAAGCGGGTTTGTTCGAAGGACTGAATGTCGAGCCGTCGCAATTCGATGACGCAGCGTGTCGCTGGCCGGAAATAGCCGAGCGCGTGAAGACCGTATGGAACGAAGCCTACGAACTTGGCGCCATCAATGGTTTTCGCAATGCGCAGGTTTCAGCGATCGCGCCGACAGGCACCATTGGTCTCGTCATGGATTGCGATACGACAGGCGTTGAACCCGACTTCGCGCTGGTGAAATTCAAAAAGCTCGCCGGCGGCGGCAATCTGAAAATTATCAACCAGGCGGTGCCTGCGGCGTTGGAAGCGCTTGGCTACATGCAGGAAGAAATTGACGACATCACCGCATACGCCATCGGCCGGCGCACGCTTGAAGACGCCCCTGGCATCAATCTGGCGGAGCTTCGCGGCGAAGGATTTGAAGACAGGCATATCAAGGCGTTGCAGGAACGCCTGAAGACGGCGTTTGACTTGACTTACGCTTTCACGCCTGCGGCGCTTGGCGAAGATTTCTGCCTTAACATTCTCGGCATGCGCGAGAGCCAGCTGTCGTCAACCGGTTATGAGGTGCTTCGCGATCTGGGGTTTTCCGACGAAGAAATCCATCAGGCCAATCTCTATTGTTGCGGAGCGATGACAGTTGAGGGCGCGCCGCATCTGAAAGAAGAGCACTATCCGGTATTTGATTGCGCGACGCCATGCGGGCGCATCGGGACGCGCTCGCTTTCGGTTGACGCGCATCTGACGATGATGGCGGCTTGCCAGCCTTTTGTATCCGGCGCGATTTCAAAAACCGTGAACCTGCCGGCGCGCGCGAAGATCGGCGATTGCGCCCGCGCCTATCGGCTGGCCTGGCAGTTGGGTCTTAAATCCATCGCGCTTTACCGTGACGGTTCAAAGCTCTCACAACCTCTCGCCTCCGCATTGCTGGCGAGCGACATGGAAGAGGATGGCCTTGACGCTGACGACGCGCTCGCCGCAGCGCCATCGGCGCAGAAATCAAAGATCGTCGCCGAACGCATTGTCGAGCGCATCATTGAACGCACGCCAGGGCGCCGGCGCCTTCCCGACCGGCGCAAGGGCTATATCCAGAAGGCAAAGGTCGGCGGACACAAAGTCTATCTCCATACCGGCGAGTTTGATGATGGCGAACTTGGCGAAGTCTTTATCGACATGCACAAGGAAGGCGCGGCCTTCCGCAGTCTGATGAACAATTTCGCCATTGCGGTTTCCCTCGGCCTGCAATACGGCGTGCCGCTGGATGAATATGTGGACGCCTATGTCTTCACTCGCTTTGATCCGTCAGGTCCGGTACAGGGCAACGACCAGATCAAGCACGCGACTTCGATCCTCGATTACATTTTCCGGGAGCTGGCGATTTCCTATCTCGGCCGAAGCGACCTTGCTCATGTCAACCCGGATGAGTCCGCGGTTGACGCCATTGGACGCGGCGTCGATGAAGAAAAGACGCAAGCCGATGCGACGAAACTGATCTCCAAAGGCTTTAGCCGCTCCACGGTTACCGACAATCTGGTAATCCTGCGCGGTGGCGATTTCGACCGCCTGCGCGATTCCGCCAATGAAGATACGCAAAGCGGCGACGCTGAGGAAGAAGTCGTCGAGATTGTCGAAGAACCTGTCGCCAAGGCTGAAAGCCCGCCGGAAATCGAAGCGCAGGTCGCCAAGCTCGCCGATGCGCTTAACCAGAAGGCGCCGCGCGGCGTGCTCGCCACACCCGGCGGCGCCAGGCAGGAAGCGCGCATCAAAGGCTATGAAGGCGACGCCTGCCCCGATTGCGGCCAGTTCACGCTGGTACGCAACGGCGCTTGTCTCAAATGCGAAAGTTGCGGCGCATCGACGGGATGTTCTTAATCTTCCGTTAACGAACTTGACTGATGCGCTCGCGCCAATGTCAAGCAATTGTGTGATAATTTTTCCGGTTATCCTTAATTGATCATTGACGCCCTCTTGTAAGAGTGCTCCGCGTAGAAAAGCGGAGTGTTATGGCGATGAAAATCGTCGCGGTTATTATTGTCTTCATGATCATGGTTTTCTCGCTCGTCACGTCGATCGTGCCGAACCAGCGAGGCTACACGAATACCAACCCTGTCGCCGAGTTGGGCAAGGAAATCACCAAGCCGCTTGCGAAGGTGGATGAAATCGCACCTGAACTCTCCCATGTGCTTGACCGCGTCGATGTGAAACTGCCGGGCCTGTCTAACGCCAATAAGCAAGGCGGCGCCATGCAGGCGCTGACTGACCACTCCGGTGCGGCTTTCTCTAACATGGACCTGCCACGGGCTAACTTCGCCAGCTCCGTTGTAGGCGATACGCAATTCGACGGCGCTCTTCTGGACGGCGCAATCTTCGAAGGCGCCACCGGGGCCAACGCAAACTTCAATGGCGCGCGAATGGCGAAAGCGAATTTGAACGCAAGCGCGCTCGCCGGGGCCGACTTTGCCGGTGCGGAGCTTCGCGAAGCGATTGCGCGCGCGGGCAATTTCAACGGCGCTGACTTTACCGATGGCGATATTTCCTTCGCATCTTTCTCCGGCGCAAAAATGCGTCAGACAACGCTGACAAACACCTATGCGGCCGGCGCTATTTTCGTCACGACGGACATGACGCAAGCCGATTTTACCAGCGCCGATCTCACGGGCGTGCGCTTTGACGGCGCCTCGCTCGAAAAGGCCACCTTCGCCGGCGCTAATCTGAAGCTCGCCCAACTGAAAGGCGCTCGATTACATGGCGCCGACCTTTCCGGCGCATTGAACCTGACGGCGGAACAACTCGCCGACGCCTGCGCCGACCAGACGACAAAGCTTCCCGAAGGGCTCGCCGCACCGCGCTGCTGACCTCAGCAATCAGATCGGCGCGTCGTCTCTTACGGTCACCCGTGACGACGCAGTACGGAATCGCGGAAACGATCCGGCTGAAAAGCTGACAGATCGACCGACGGCCTGCTTGCTGAAATCTCATCCGCAAGCGCCTCTGCGCTCGCCGGGGCCAGCAGCACGCCATTGCGGTAATGGCCGAGCGCAAGAAAAACATTTCCCGGTCCGTCCGGGTCGCGCCCCAGGATCGGCGCGCCGTCCGGCGTCGCCGGACGCAGTCCCGCCCATCGTTCTGTTTCATTGGCGTGCGCAATGTCCGGCGCGGCGCGCGCGCCATTGCGCACCAATGCCTCGACTGCAACAGGGTCAACCAGCAAGTCGTCGTACTCACGCGCCTCACTGGCGCCGATAACAAGGCGCCCGCCCGCTTTCGGGCAAAGATAAGCGCCTGGCGCGCGGACAACCTTCCGCAAAAGATGGCTGCAATCGCCGAGCGCAACCGCATCGCCCTTCACCGCGAAGATCGGCGGCAGCGGCAAGTCATCTATTATCCCAGCGGAAGCAGCGGCGCCGCTCGCCAGCACAAGAGTCTTTGCTTCTAAGCGCGCGCCGCGCTCATCGTGTAGCATGACGCCAGACGCAGACTGTTGTGCATGAGTTATGCGCGCAGCGATAAACGCGCCGCCCTTCTTTTCGAATGATGCGCGAAGGGCGATCAGCGCTTTTCGCGGATCAACCTGCGCATCGCGCGGCGCATGAAGCCCGCCGATCACCTCTGGCGACAGTGCGGGCTCAAGGCGGCGCGCTTCGTCGCCGGTCAGCATCTCGACCTCGGCGCCTCTTGCTTTGAGGTTTTCGCAGGCTTTTTGCGATTTCCGCAATTCCTTGTCGTCGTAGACGACGCCGAGGATGCCGTCGCCGCGAAAATCAATATCGCAACCGGTTTCCTCTTCAAGAGCACCGGCGAACGCGGGCCAGGCGGCGAGGCTCGCCGCACTGAATGCATAAAGCGCCTCGGCGCATGTCTCGCCGCATTCAAAGGACGGCGCCAGCATGCCCGCCGCAGCATTCGTCGCGGCGGGAATCTGGGCGCCCGCATCGGCAACGGCGACAGCGGCGCCGCGCATGACGAGCGCGCGCGCCAGCGCAAGGCCAATCACGCCGCCGCCGATAATCGCAATGTCAAACCCGTTGCGCATAACCTTCATACTTTGCCGTCGCAGGCGACCATGGGCGCGGCGCTGTTGCAACGCAAGGCTTCGTACATTTACGGCGCGGCGTCGCGCTCTTCATCTGAGTCGCCGGCGTGACCAGGGAACGCCATCAACCGTGTCTTTTCCTTCGACCCGGCGGACGATCCGAAAAAGTAATTGACCACCGCCGCCGTCATCGTCGCAAGCGCGCCGAGCATAATCGAGAATTCCGTCTCGGCGCCTGCGGGCAGTTTTCTGGACACCATCGCCGCCAGCACGATGAAAAACCCCAGGATGATGAGTGCGCCAAGCGCCGATGGCGTCCAGTCCTTCATCTGGATTTGCCGTTGGCGCGCATTCGCCCGGTCATCGGCGTCAATACGCTGCTCCTCGACATTTGCTTCCCGTAACGCAATCGCAAATTCCTGTTCCGCTTTGCGCAGCGCCAACCAATGTTCCGGTGACGCATTGGCAAGCGCGTCGCTCAAAGCATGTTCATCGGCGTTCGGCGCACCAAAAATCGCTTTTGAAATTTGCGCGACAGCGGCGCCCGCAAGCGGACCGCCAAGCGCATGCGCCAGTGTCGGCGCCGCTTTCGCGATAACGCGTTTTATTTTTCCACGCGATTTATTTTTTGTCTCGTCCATTTGCGTCGCTCCGGCATCTCTTAAAATAGTTTTGGCGCCATACTCTAATGCGGTTTTTCGTTGCGGGGATAAGTGCGGTATCTCAACGGAATGTCAGCTTCGGTAAAAACGAAACGCAGCGAAAAAAAGCGCTTGCATTTCAGGCGTAAGCACAGGCTTTGTTGCGCGAAATAAACGCGATGCAAACAACTCGCGATTGAACCATGTTGCGCCGCGCGTTACATTCAGGACGCAAGAAACCTGCGCCAATAAGTTCGATCAATAACGCAGCATGGTTTTGATAGGCCAACACCGAAAATAGGCCGCATGCGGTCAATTCTTTCCAAAAATTCAATTTGCATTGGCGCCCGGATCAATTCATGGTCGCCAATAAGTGATTCGGCGCCTGTTAAAAGGGCCCATCGGCAACGGCGGTCAAAGAAATTATGGCGTATGCAGCCTCGGCGGTCCTGGTCGCCGGCTCATTATGGATTCTGTCACGGGCCAAAGCCTTCGACGCTGCGTCGCGCGCGCCAGCCTTGTTGCTGGCGGCGGGCGCATGCGTCTCGCTCGTTTATCGCGGCTTTGGCGGGCCTTTCATGCCGTCGGAATGGGTGGCGGCGGGCGCAGACGTTATGTTGGCGGCTCTGGCGTTCGCGGCGGCGACACAGTTTCGCGTCTCACGCCTCGCCAATGTGTGTCCGGCCTCGTTCAAACTGACGATTGGCGGCGCGCCCCTGTTTTTGATCTTCTGCGGCCTCGCCGCCTTTATTCTCGTCCCCCAGCTGACCCTTGGCGCAGCCATGCTCGTCAGCGGCGCGCTCGTCCTGAACGGCGCCGCTTTTGACAGACGGGCGGTCGCTGATGCGCCGACCCCTGCGGTGATCAAGGCTGCGGTGCGCCTTGAAAGCGCGGCGGCGCTGGCGCTGGGCATATTCGTCGTCTTTTTGCTGGAAGCGGCGGCGTCAGCCGCGCCAGAGGGCATGCCCGCGATTACCCCGTTATTCGACGCAAGCATCGCCCTGATGATCTCTTTCGCTATCGGCGGCGGCTTAGGTCTTGGCGCAGCAATTCTCGGCAACAGGCTGAAATTCAAAGATAAAAATATTCTTCTTGCGACGATAGCTGCAATCGCTTCGTTCTGCATCGCCGGCCTCATCGGCGCGCAACCGGTGATCGCCGCCGCCGCCGCCGGTCTTCTCTGGGGCGAACAAACCACCGCATTAGTGACCCCGCGCGTGCGTCTGCGCCGCCGGGTCGAGCGCGCTGTGGCGCCGGCCGCCTATCTCGCCTTCGGGGCCTTGCTGGCGCCGCGCATTCTGCAGGCGGATCTGCTGTCGATTGTTTTCGCCCTCGCAGCGATTTCCATCATGCGGGCTGGGCCCCGCCTTGCGGCCCTGCGCAAGACGACCCTGCCGAAGGAAAGCCAGATGTTCCTCGCCTGGTTCGGCGGCGCGCCAGGGGCCGCGTCGGCTCTTTTCCTGATCTCCCTGTTCGATGCGCCGTCGATCATCGCGCAGGATGCGGTGCTGACCGTCGGCGCCCTTGCGGTCACCTTCGGGGTCTTCGCCGCGCGCCTGACCTCGCGCCCGTTGATCAAGTCACTGTTGAAAGAAACGGCGCTGGCGAAAAAGCGCCGGATGTTTGCGAGTTAGTTCAGATTATCCCGCTTGCCTATGGGAATGTTTTTACAACTACATTAGGAGGAAACGCACTCGTTGAGTTGTGAACATTATTATATTCAACAATTTCCATAGCTACATTAGAGTTCACGTCAATAAACCTATCAAAATCACCAAACACGTTATTATTTGATATCTGGCACCGAGCATTCGCTGTAACATTACTTCGAATGCTAATGGCGCGACTCGTAGTCGTGCCATTCCTGCCAGTTGCAGTGAAATAGTTTCCATCGATAATAGCATTTCGTAGGCTAACACCTTCCAACCAGATATCCGGGTGATAAGCCCCATCCTTATTATTGGCCTCAAATTGGTTTGCGCGGATTTCCAATGTCGCTACATCTTTTATGAGCAGTGCTATTCTCTCCGCGCTCTGTAACTCATTCCTGACAATACGAATATTCACAGCACCACCGCCGCCTTCAATTTGCACCAAACGGCCAACAGAACTCGATATTGCTCTATCTATCCTGTTACCTTCAATATTGAGGGAATTGGTGGATGGCCCCACCTTTAAGTTGAAATTATAACCTTGGATAATTGAACAGTCTTCTACTTCAAAGCCAAACGCGTTAATGTCCACATTAGTTTCAAACCCTTCGATCCAACACCGTCGTAAAGAGGATTGCCGTATTGTGTTGTCGAAAGCGATGCCTGTCCCGAGCGTCGAGGCCTTTGAAAAATGGATGATGCCGATTGCAATGACTTCATCCCCGGCGGATTCCAATGTAGAATCGGCAAGTCTATCGCCCGGGTCGCCGGCCTGGACAAACACACCAGCACCTTGATTGGTGCGCAATACTGAAACCAGCGGGCCGGCGCCGATAATTGGAACGCCTTGCGACTTGTTCAACGTCCCATTTGCAAAGTCATGAATGCCCGGATCAACATATATTGCATTGGCGACAACATCCGCTTTACCGCTAACAAGGACATCCCATAGCTGGCGCGCGCAAAAAGCATTCAGAGCATTCCAGCGCGCTCGATTGTTGGCTCCGTAGCCCTCCAGATTGAAACCCGATGGATTGTCAGCAGGCTTTATACCCGCCCAGCGGGTATGCAACGGTCCCTCATGATGGCGTAACCAATGCCCGTTTAACGACCCATCATTGCTATTCATGGCGACGCCATTGAGCGTGTTCCCTGGCGACGTGGGCAACCTGCTCCCCGATCTCCAATAGAAAGCGCCGCCGCAGCCGTCACCCGCCTGATCAAAACCGCTCACAAAGACAAATTGATTGTTCGCCGCGGTTGCTGGGTCAAGGTTTTTCAAATCAGTAATGGTATCAACAACTTCAATCGAGGTGCTGGCTTGCGCCGCTCCTGCAAGCGATAACGCAGCGGCGGCGCCGCCAACCGCAAGGCCGCCCTTTAGCAAATCGTGACGCGTCAGTCGGGAAGGTTTCTTATGCATGCATGACTCTCCGTATTTGTGAAATTTCAAAGTCAAGGAAGTCTTCATATTCAAGATGCAACCGGGTCTTGAGAATGAAATGATAAACGAAAACGAAGCGCCGTACTTCTGAAATTTATTTAAAAGCCTACAACAGTACAAAATCGTAGGCCGTGATTTTTCAAATCAGGTTTTTGGTTTCGGGAGGAAAATTCGTAAATCGCCCGATATCTGGGTCTGCCCCCTTCGGAGGCGTCGTCGGGCTACCACATCTCGTCACTGTTGAAAGAAACGGCGCTGGCGAAAAAGCGCCGGATGTTTGCGGACGCGTGACGCGGTTCAATCGAGCCGCTTCCACTCGAACTCCGTATAGGCTTCATCAACGGCCTTGCCGCCGGCGCCAATAAACGCTTTTTGACAGGCGATATTGTCGACGCCTGTTCCAGACCACATGGCAATTGGGGCCGTAGCGACGCCTTTTGCTGCATCCTTGAACGCTTCGACAAGTCGCCGGCCTAATCCCTGATTGCGGTAACCTTCAGCGACCAGTAGATCGTCAAGCATCACAACCGATCCATTGCGATTAAGCGCTGGAAGGATAAAACCCGAGACATATCCGGCAGGCGCTTTCTTATCAAACGCCGTAATGACGATAACGCACTCATCACTCAGAACTTCGGTCATGCGCGCCGCATCCGGCAGCGGCCCGTCACGCCAGTCATCAGGAAGCATGGCGTCGAATGCTGCGATCAGATCGCCCGCATCGTCGGGCGTCATACGGCGAAGAGCGCAAGCAATCATTTCAATGCCCCTTTTCACCGGGGCTGATCGCGTCCGCATTGTCTTCCGGGCTTTGCGCCACAACAGATCTATCACCGTTGTCTTTTTTCACTGCGTCAACCTCAACACCGCGCATGGTGTCGACTTTACAGGCGGGCTTAACCCACCAGGCTTTGAGACAGACAGATTGCGCGCGCTCACGAACGCGACGCAGATTTGGCGCAACACTGTTCCAGGAGTATAATGTCGCGTCGGAATTCGAAGCGTGAAAGCCTCTGAAACAGACATCGTCCTCCAGCGTTGCCGGCTCTTTAAGGACGAGCCCCGCCTTTTCGGCGGCGCGCAAATATAGTGCGACGCGCGACCTGTTAAACTGAAACTCGGGATCGTCCTTGTCGGCAAAGTCAGGAAGGTAGAGATCAATCGCCTGAAGGAGACTTCCTCCTGGCTTGAGGATGCGAGCGCAATCCTGAAAAACGCGGTTCACTTCATCCGACGGCACATGCTCGACCACAGAAATTGAAATCACATAATCAAAATAGTCTGCCGGAATCGCCTCATCGAAGTCCCCTAAAAAGGCTTTCACCGTTTTGACGCCACGTTGGCGAAATACTCGAGTTGGGCCCGCGCCAGCGCCTTCAAACTTATCAGCATTCCAGCATTCGTTTGACTTCGATAATTTTTTAAGAACGCGGGAGTCCCCGCCCCCAAATTCCAGAATCCTTTGGCCGCGCGTCTGTTTGAGCGCGGACAAGATGAAGGTGTCTTGAATGTGCTTGAGAAGCCCAACGCCCCGTGCAGGCGCAAGGTTAACTTTTTCATCCAACCATTGCCAATATTCAGCTTTCGAGACGATGTCGTACATACCGGTCGCGCCTATTTTTCAAATTCAGTCATTGGCGCTTGAGCGCCGGCGCTTATCACACGGTCTTCTCAAACAGCTCCCGGCCGATCAACATGCGACGAATTTCCGACGTGCCGGCGCCAATCTCGTAAAGCTTCGCATCGCGCAAAAGACGTCCTGTCGGGTATTCGTTGATGTAACCATTACCGCCGAGAAGCTGGATCGCGTCGAGCGCTACCTGTGTGGCTTTCTCTGCTGCAAAAAGAATACAGCCCGCCGCATCCTGGCGCGTTGTCTCGCCGCGATCACAGGCTTTCGCCACCTGATAGACATAAGACTTGGCGGCATTGGTGGTCACATACATGTCCGCAAGCTTGCCCTGCACCAGTTGGAAAGAGCCAATGGGTTTGCCGAACTGTTCGCGGTCATGGACGTAAGGGATCACTGTATCCAGACAAGCCTGCATGATGCCAAGCGACCCGGCGGCGAGAACCGCGCGTTCGTAATCAAGTCCCGACATCAACACGCGCACGCCGTCATTGACGTCGCCAAGCACGTTATCTTCCGGCACTTCGCAGTCTTCGAACACCAACTCGCAAGTGTCGCTCCCGCGCATGCCAAGCTTGTCGAGCTTTTGCGCCGTTGAAAAACCCTTCATGCCTTTTTCAATGATGAAAGCGGTGATGCCGCGCGAATGCTTTTCCGGCTCTGTCTTGGCGTAGACAACAAGGGTGTCGGCTGTCGGACCATTGGTGATCCACATCTTGTTACCGTTGAGAATGTAACGGTCGCCCTTTTTCTCGGCGCGGGTTTTCATCGACACGACGTCGGAACCAGAGCCCGGTTCAGACATGGCGAGCGCGCCGAGATGTTCGCCCGAGCAGAGCTTCGGCAGATATTTTGCTTTCTGTTCCTTGTTGCCGTTGATGCTGAGCTGATTGACGCAAAGGTTTGAATGCGCGCCATAAGATAGCCCTACTGCGCCGGAGCCGCGCGAGATTTCCTCCATCACAACGACATGGGCGACATAGCCAAGAGCGGAGCCTCCGTATTCTTCCTCCGCGGTGATGCCCAGGACGCCCAGTTCTCCAAGCTGCGGCCACAGATCGCGTGGAAACTGGTTCGACGCATCGATCTCGGCGGCGCGGGGGGCAAGATTGTCTTCAACCCAGCGGGCGACCACGTCGCGCATTTCCTCAATCATTGGATCAAGGTCGAATTTCATGAATGCCTGGCTGTTGGACCGCATGGGCGGCGCCTCCCGTAAATATTGCGCGTTGATTTTACACGACAATTACGCCGCCGCCTGCGCCACTTCAAGCGCAGCGCGATTCTAGCGTCTGTCGCCGATTTGCCGCGCAATATTGCCGATTTCGTGTCTTATACCAGCGATATCCTCGCGCACGACCCTTATTTCATCCCGCAAGAGGTCAGTTTGGGTGGTCATTAGCTCGTCGGAGTCTTCCTCAATGACGCGAACCACGATGGCGACGAAAAGGTTCAGCATGGTGAAGGTGGCGATCATGACAAATGTCAGAAAGAACACCCAGGACCGCTTGTGGGTCTCGCCAACTTGCGCCGCGATATCGGGCCAACCCTCAAGAGTCATGACCTGAAAGAGCGTGTACATGGCGGCGAAGACATCGCCGAAAAGCTTTGGATGGGCGCCGCCGTAAAGATTGGCGGCGATCACCGCGAACACATAGATGATGAGCGCCAGAACGATCCCGACGGACGCGATCCCCGGTATCGAATCGAGAAGCGCCGAGACCACGACCCGCATACGCGGGATCACCGTAATCACGCGCAGAACCCGCAACACTCGGAAAGCGCGCAACGCCGCCAACCCGCTCGTCGCCGCCATTAGAGAAATCGTCACAATCAGGAAATCAAAGACATTCCAGCCCTTTTTCACATAGTCTGTCCCCTCTGCGTAAATGCGCAGGGAAATCTCGGCGACAAACGCATAAACGATGACCCGGTCGGCAATCATCAGAGCCGGCCCCGCCACCGCCTTCACGCCGGGAAAGGTTTCCGCCCCTAGAATGACCGCATTGGCGATCACCAGAACCAGTACGCCTGTCTGAAACCAGGCGCTGTCAATCAGCGCGGCGATCCTGGCTTTTGAGGTTTTCATGGGTTTGAGACCACTTAAGAGATGCGAATTTCTATTCCTAGCCGGATTCTTTCCCGTATGAATGGCGGGGGTTGCCGCCACCGCCCGAACATTGCGAAAAATAAGGTTTGGATGGCGATAAAAGGGACGCCTAATCGATTGGCGTAGCTTATAAAATCCGCTATGCGGTGGCCTTTCGGGTCTGAGGAGCGGCGTGAGCGAAGAACGCAACGATATCGATGCGCCAGAAGATGACGCATCAAAAAGCGATGACGGCGCTAAGCCTCGCGTCCGGTTTCAGGGTATTGTCGAGGCTGGCAGCCGTGAGGCGACGCTGGAGAGCGGCGATTTCGGCCTGGTCGCCCCGCCTCGCGACGAGCGGCGCTGGAACGCCATGAGCCGGCAGGTCTGGCTGGTTTCGTGGCTCACCGCCCTGTTCGTTTTTTTCTCCATTGTCGTCGGCACGCCGCTCGGCAATTACTTTGCACATATCGAAATTTACGGATCGATGGACGGGTGGAACCCGTTCAAGGCCTATAGCGCAAACCTCCTGCTGCTTTCGGTGATCATTCCGGTGCTGGCGATGCTCGCCGGTTACATTCTCTCGAAGGCGCTGACGATGATGAACGCTGCGGAATCGATCGCCGCCGCCGCGCAGCAATTCACGACGCCCGACGTCACCGCTGTCAAAAACGCCGACACCGTTGGCGAAGTCATGCGCGGTCATATGACGGCGCTGAACGAAGGGCTCGACGGCGCGCTGACGCGCCTTGCGTCTGTGGAGGCGATGATCCGTCAGCATGTGGAGGCGATCGAGATCGCCGGCGAGGCGATAGAGCACAAGGCGACGGGCGCCGTGGAACGCGTCGCGGATGAGCGGTCCCGATTGATGGATCTCACCGAGAGTTTAAACGCCCACGCGGATTCCTTCGCCGCCGCAATCGCTGAGCGCGCGAATTCGAGCATCGAAGCCTTGCAATCGGCTGACACGATATCCGTGCGCGCGGAAAACGAATTCGACGAACGCCTGTCGCGTCTAGAAGATGCGGCGGCGCGCGCACTGACGAGCTTTGAATCCCTGCGCGATGCTTTACGCGACAGCGACGGGACCATGCGAGAGACAGCACAGTCGATCGACGAAGCGGCGCAACACACGCTGAAAGCAACCGAGCAGGCGAAAGCCGCATCAAACGCTGCCGCAGAGTCCGCCGCGCTCAACGCCGCCAATGTCGCCGCCTCCGCAAGCCGCGCCTCGCAAGCGGCGAAAGAGGCTGCGGACGCAGCCATCGAAACCGCGACACGGGAAGCCGAACGCATGACGCGTGAGGCTGTCGACGCCGCCAAACGCGAAGGCGAGAAGGTTCAGGAAGCAACAAAAGAAACCCTCGGCGATCTTTTCTCAGCATCAAGGGAATCCATCGACGCCGCCGCCGAAGACATCGCCAAAGCCACCAAGGCCGCCGCAGAGGCTTCCGAAGCCGCTCAGAAAACCAGCGAAGCCGCGGGAAAAGCTGCAGCTGACGTCACAGCCGCCAGCGAACAGGCGCGCAAGACATCCGAAGAAGCCATCGAATATACGAAGACCGCTAAAACTCATATCGATGATCGCAACAAGGCGCTCGCAGACGCACGGGCGGCCC
This sequence comes from Pseudomonadota bacterium, assembly GCA_039819405.1. Classification (GTDB taxonomy): domain Bacteria; phylum Pseudomonadota; class Alphaproteobacteria; order Caulobacterales; family Parvularculaceae; genus Hyphococcus. The sequence goes on from JBCBSB010000005.1 coordinate 104,767, forward strand.
TTGAAAAAGAAAATGCGCGCCTTGAGACACTGATCGAAGAACAGCGCAGCCGCGCCGATCGTCTTGCAGACGCCATTTCTTCGCAGACGGAACGGTTAAGCCGCCTCGCGGAGGCGCAACTGCAAGAACAGGAAGCCGCAGCGAAACTTGCTGAAGCGCAGCAGGAGGCGGAAGCGCGCGCTGCACAGGAAGCCGAAGAGAAAGCGAAGAAGGAAGCAGAGCAAAAAGCAAAAGCCGAAGCGGCCCAAGAAGCCGCCCGCAAGGCGGCAGACAAAAAGCGCGCCGAGGAAGAAGCGGCCAAAGCGAAAAGCGCCCCGCGCCGCAAACGCAAGGAACCGCCGGCGGACGCTCAAACAAACGGCGCCGCACGCCTCGAAGAGATCGCCAGAGACATCGCCGCGCGCAAGCCGCAAAAAAGCGGCCCTCGCCGCACCGAGCCGCCGCTCAGTCTTGCATCAAACGCGGCTGAAGCGCCCGCCAAGCGCGGCAAGGCGGATGTCTCCTGGCGCGAAATTCTCGACGCCGCCGACGACGCCGAACCGCTGGAGCTTGGCGAAGTCGCCAAGAACGGCCCCACCGCATCGCCGCGCGATGATGCGGAAAATGCGATCAAGACAATCTCCCGCCTTCAGCATTTCACCTATGATCTGGAAACGCGCCTTTACGGCGATCCGCCGCCTGCCTTGCAGGAACGTTTCGACCGCGGTGACCGTAACGTCTTCGCCAACCGGCTTTTACGCCTTAACGAAGCTGACGTGAAGCGCCGCATACGGACAGAGTCAGGACGAGACCGCGATTTTGAACGCGGCATTCACGATTTTCTGCAAGGGTTTGAGCGCCTTCTGGAAGACGCAACGACCTCAGAAACAGCTGACGAAGAGCTGGAGGAATATCTCAGCTCTCCGCTCGGGCGGGTTTATTTGCTGATTGGCGCGACGGTCGGCTACTTCGCCTAGGCGTTTTGCAGATGATATGGTTCATCTCGCCCATCCTTCGGTGATTTGAATTCAAATCACCTCATATTCCCTTCATCCTGAGGGCCGCAAAGCGGCGTCTCGAAGGACAAAGGGAATATGAGCCCTCAGGATGAAGTCGTTCTGATCCGTATAAAAATCAGGATGCCTCAAAGCGCACTCAGGCTACGCCCTACTCAATACGTTGATATGCGTACCAGTACTGATTGATCCTGCAGAACGCAGCGGCGCGGCCTTTTTTGCTTTGAAACTCCAGCCAGCTGAGGACCTGCGGCTCACACTCGCCAAAGACCGCCAGGTCGGCCTGTTCGTCAGGCGGCTGCGGTAACGGCACCTCTGAGTACACAAGACTGACCAATGTCCATCGCGCATTAGCGCCGTATCTTGTCAGCACGACATCGATCTCGTCTTTGCCCGTGTCCGCGAGCGGAAAGAAATCGATATACTCGACCGGAAATTGCTGGCGCAGGCCCTTTAGGAAAACATCCTCTTCGCGTGTCTGGTCGGCGGGGTTTCTGGCTGGCGTCCTTGCGAAGTCGCGAAACGGCCCCGGATATGTTCCGCGAATGGACGCGAAAGCTTCCTGATTGGCGGCATAGACTTCCGCCGCATCCAGAATAGTCATTTTTGTGCTGGAGATTTCGCCAATGCCATCGCATCCGGCTGACAGGACGAGCGCGGCGATGGAAGACAAAGCGGTCAAAGTTCTTGATGCCATATCGAACTCCTGACCCTATTGAACCAGAAATTCCTCACCAAATCCTTCGTTCTCACGACTTGGGCGACGCTGTGGGCATCTGAGACCACATATATCAAAGGCGAAAACCCTATTTAAATCAATATCTTGAGGTTTGGGCGCGCCCATGTTGACAAATAACTGACTGGTCAGTTATATAAAATTCATGCAACGCGCCCGCACCCAGGAAGCCAAGGACCAACGCCGCAAGGCGCTGCTGACCGCCGCCCTTGATGAATTTTATGATCGTGGGTTCACAGCGGCGCGTATGGACGACATCGCCCGGCGCGCCGGACTATCCAAAGGCTCAGTCTATTTATATTTCGATTCCAAGGACACTCTGTTTACGGAACTTGTGAAAGAATACGCCCTGCCCAATGTGGAGCGGCTGGAAGCAATGGCGGGCCAGGCTGATAGCGCAACCGGCGCGATCCGAATGCTTCTGGGGTTCGCACCGGTTCTCGTGCGCGAAACGGTCGTGCCGAAAATCATGAAAGTGCTGATCGCCGACGCCCCCGCCTTCCCCAAAACCGTTACCGCCTATCGCAAGAATGTTATTGAACGCGGCCTTGGTCTTATCACCGCCACGTTACGTAAAGCTTCCGACAACGGAGAATTTAAGATCGCCAATCCGGAGCTGACGGCGCGGCTAGTGGTGGCGCCGATGATCTTTTCGGCAATATGGAAAATTGCATTCGAACATGACGCGGACGCCCGCCTTGATATTAAGGCGCTGTTCGCTCTACACGAAAAAATGCTGTTGACGGCGCTTTCGTCAGGCGGCGCCGCATGAACAGTTTACATCATATTGCATTGTCCTTGCTGACGGTCACCGGCCTCGCCTCCTGTTCCGAACGCAACGACGCACGCAGTTTTGTCGGCTATGTGGAGGCGGAATATGTCTATGTCGCGCCGGTCGAGGCCGGGTGGCTGGAAGCGCTTCTGGTGCGCGAAGGCGATATCGTCAACGCAGGCGACGTTCTTTTCGATCTCGACAAAGACCAGCAAAGCGCCATCGTTGCGGAGGCTGCGAGCCGCGCAACGCAAGCCGACGCGGAAGCGCGCGACATGTCGACCGGCGCCCGTCCGGCGGAAATCGCGGCGCTCGAAGCGCAATTGAAAGAAGCCGAGGCGCGCCTGGTGGAAGCGCGGTCCCAGCGTGATCGCTGGATACCGCTGGTCAACGAGGACTATGCGACCAAAGCGCGAGGTGACCAGGTAACGGCTGATTACCAGGCCGCACAGGCGCGGGCGCAAGCGGCGCGCGAGTCAATCCGAGTGGCAAATCTTGCGTCACGCGATGCGGCGCAGGAAGCGGCAAGCGCTGCGGAAACCGCGGCTCGCTCCGCTCTCGCGCAAGCCGAGTGGCGCTTGAACGAGCGCTCAGTCACCGCAAAAGTCAGTGGACGAATTGAAGATGTCTTCCAGCGCGAGGGCGAGTTTGTACGCGCCGGGGCGCCGGTCGCCGCCATCCTGCCTGACGATGCGATGAAGGTGCGGTTCTTCGCACCGCAGGCGATGCTCCCGGAATTCGCGATCGGCGAAAGCGTTCGGGTGGTCGCCGACGGCAATGACGAACCCATATCTGCGAGAATATCCTATATCGCATCGGAGGCGGAATTTACGCCGCCGGTCATCTACAGCGCCGGGTCACGCGAAAAGCTGGTTTTTCTCATAGAAGCGCGTCTTGACGGATCGGCGCGCCTGCGCCCCGGTCTGCCGGTGGACGTCACCCTGCCATGAGCGATCTCGCCATCGATGTGCGCGGCCTCGTCAAACGCTTTGGCGATAAGACGGCTGTAAACGGCGTCAACATTCAAATGCCGAAAGGCGAGGTCTGGGGCTTCCTCGGGCCAAACGGCTCAGGAAAGACAACGACGATCCGAATGATCTGCGGCCTGTTGAAAATCAGCGAGGGCGAAGGGCGGTGTCTCGGCTATGACATCACCGAAAACGCCGGCGAAATCCGCCGCCGCACCGGTTACATGACCCAGAAGTTTTCGTTCTGGAGCGATCTTACGATCCGCGAAAACCTGGAATTTGTCGCGCGTCTCTATCAGATGCCACGGTCACGACAACGCGTAGACGAAACGCTTGAAACGCTTGGCCTCACCAAACGCCAGCATCAGCTGGCGGGCGCGTTGTCGGGCGGCTGGAAACAACGCCTTGCGCTCGCCGCCGTCTCCATGCATTCGCCGAAGCTTCTGTTGTTAGATGAACCGACCGCTGGCGTAGACCCGCAGGCGCGCCGTGAATTCTGGGATGAGATCCATCGTCTGACGACAGACGGTATGACTGTCCTTGTATCGACGCATTACATGGATGAGGCCGAACGCTGCGACCGGATCGTTTATCTCGCCAATGGCAAGCTGATCACGAAAGGGCGCGTCAACGACATCATCGAACAATCGGGACTGGTCACCTTTCGCGCTGAAGGCGATGGCGTTCGCCGTTTCGCTGCGACCCTCAAAGGCCAGCCTGGCGTTGAGCACGTCGCCTATTTCGGCGCGGCGCTTCATGTCAGCGGCAAAGACAGAGACAGCCTGACGGCGGCGATTAAAAAAACCAATGCCGCGCATGGGCAATGGCGGGAAGTTCGACCCAGCCTCGAAGACGCCTTTATCGCGCTGATGGCGCGCGCCGGCGCCGATGACCGCGAGCATGCGTGATGGGTATGCCAGGAACATTCGCGCGTATCGCCGCCGTCTTCATGAAAGAGCTGATCCAGATGCGGCGCGACCGCCTCACCTTCGGCATGATGTTCGCAATCCCGATTATGCAGCTCGTTTTGTTCGGGTTCGCGATCAACACCGATCCGAAAGCGCTGCCGACCGCTGTTCATGTGGAAGATCAATCGCCGATTGTCAGGACCTTGCTGCAGGCGCTGGAAACGTCCGAATATTATGAGCTGGTGATGACAAGCGACGACCCTCGCGAAAGCGCGCGCCTGCTCGCCCGCGGAGAGGTCGCCTTTGTCGTCTCGATCCCCGCCGGGTTTACCGAGCGCTTTGTACGCGGGGAGCGCCCGCAAATTCTGATTGAGGCGGACGCATCCGATCCGTCGGCATCCTCCAACGCCATTGCCCGCGCTGAAGCGATCTTCTCTCGCGCGCTGCGTCACGATCTGACCGGAACGCTCGCAACGCTGGCGCCCGGCGCCGCGCCTTACGAACTGGTTATTCACCCGCGCTACAACCCGGAAGGCATCACGCAATATAACATCGTGCCCGGATTGCTTGGCGTTATCCTGACCATGACGCTGGTGATGATCACCTCCATGGCGATGACGCGCGAGACCGAACGCGGCACGATCGAAAACCTCCTCGCCATGCCGGCGCAACCGATAGAAGTGATGCTGGGCAAGATCACACCCTATATCGCGGTCGGCGGCGTACAGACTCTTGTCGTTCTCGTCACTGCGCGTTTTCTTTTCAACGTGCCTTTTGCCGGCGCCTTATGGCTTTTGCTTCTGGGCGTAACGGTTTTTGTTCTCGCCAACCTGGCGCTTGGATTTACGTTCTCCACGATTGCAGAATCGCAGATGCAGGCGATGCAGCTCACCTTTTTCTTTTTTCTGCCGTCCTTGCTGCTCTCCGGGTTTATGTTTCCGTTTCGCGGCATGCCAGGCTGGGCGCAGGCGATCGGTGAGGTTCTGCCCCTCACCCATTTCCTGCGCATCGTGCGCGGCGTCATGCTGAAAGGCGCTGAATTCGTCGATCTGCAAGGGGAAATCCTGGCGCTTGGCGCCTTTACAACCGTCGCGGTTCTCGCCGCCATGCTGCGCTATAAACGCACGCTGGACTAAGCCTCGCCTTCGATCGGCTTCCAGGCGGTCGCCGTGTCATAGACAAACTGTTCGCGTAAAATGCGATCATCGCGCCATTCCTGAAGCGCGATTTCCCGCAGCCTTCGACGAACGCCCTTGCCGTCTGTCATATCAAACGTCCAGGCGATCATGACCTGATCGCCATCGACGAGCACGGCGCGCGGCGGATGGGTTTCCATCGCCTGAACCCGCGCCAGCGCCGCCTCTTCATGGGCGACAAGATGGTCGCGTCCGATCCGCGGCGGCGTTTCATTTTCCTGCATGGATGCATCTTCGTGGTAAAAGTTGCGGATTGCATCCGCATGATCGCCACTCACAACGGCGTCCACAAAGTCGTCAACACGTTCCCGGCTCGGCATCATATCCTCACAATCTTTGCTAACCGCTTAGCGAAAACACTTTTCGCGCCGTTCCCGACAGAAACGCTTCGCGCTCCTTATCGGTCAGTTCAAGATGATCAAGCCCGGCAAGGCAACGCGACGGTGACAGCATCGGCCAGTTGGTGCCGAACATCACACGGCCCCGTCCCGGTCCTTTCATGTATTGTAAAAAACTTTCAGGCAGGCGGCGCAGCGCATAAGCCGAGGTATCCACATAGAGATTGGGAAATTTCAGCGTCAGCGATGTCAGCTCATCAATCCAGGGATACCCAACATGTCCGCCGACAACGACAAGCTCCGGGAAGTCCAGCAGCACATCTTCCATATACGGAATAAGGCGCCCGGTTTCCGAGCGCTTTAGTGGCCCTGTATGGCCAATCTGCGTACAAAAAGGCACGCCGGCCTCAATGCAGGCGACATAAACGGGGTAATAGCGCCGGTCATTTGGCGGCAGATCCCATAGCCAGGGAACCACACGCACGCCGACAAAACGTTCGCCATCAACCCAGTCGCGGATTTCTCGCGCCGCGCCGGCAGGATCGTTAAGATTGACGCTCGCCAACCCGCGAAAGCGATCCGGCGCTTCCTCGATTTGCGCCGCAACTTCCATATTCGTAATCAAAGGTCCTTCAGGCCCATGCCAGGCGGACAGCAGCGCGATTTCGACGCCCGCCTCATCCATCGCGGCAACCGTCGTTTCAACTGTCGGCGTCAGCGCCTCATCCGACTGCCCGGTCCAGCGCCGCAGCGTTTCAAGCCATGGCGCAGCGGCGAAGCGGGGCGTGGTTATCTGCGACCAGACATCAACAACGGTCATGGCGACCTCCACTTACTTCACTAGTGAAGCTTATATGGTGATGTATTGTCACGCAACTTGGTTTAGCAGTCAGCGCCATGTCAGCTCACCGTCACCGCCTCTATTTTCGCCTGCAACGCGCAACACACCTGTTAAAAAAGGCCGCCGACAGGCGGCTGATTGCGGCCGCTGAGGTCACGACGGCGCAGGCGTCAGTGCTTGCGATTGTGGCGGACGGCGCTGATGGCGCCGGCGTCACACAGAGCCATATCGCCGGCCTGCTTGGACAAAATGAATCCGCCGTTACCGCGATGATCGCGCGGTTGCGGGGGCTGGGCTATGTGGAGCGTCAGCGCAGCCCGGCGGATGCGCGCGTCTGGCTGTTACGGGTAACGAAAAAAGGCGAGCATGCGCTCGCCAACATGTCGGGACCTTTTGACGAGATCAACAAGCGTCTCAATCAGGCGCTTGGCGGCGCCGACACCGCCGACCTGGCGGCGACGCTGGACCGCATCGCTGACGAATTCAAAAATGAAAGCGAAGAGGACAAGTAACGCGTAACTCGCAAAACGGGGTAAGCAGATTAATTAGTGCGAGCACTGAGCGCTGCTTCGCCCTGCTCATAAGTCCAGGCGACAATCTCTGGAATCAGGCTTTCAAATGAAGCGTTGAATGCTGCAATAACAGCATCAGCATTGTCGCCGTTCGCAGGTGTCGACGCCATAAAGCGCCTCACGGCGTAAACGCCGCCCTTGCCATCGCCAAGGCGCGCGTAGATTGCGACGTCCGCCTGACCTGAACGATTGCGCACGTCATAATGCATCCGGCGAATGTCCGTCTGTAATATGACATCCCCAACCGGCACCGCGCCGCGATCACCAACCGCTATAATCCGTCCGGCGTCTTCAAAAGTCTGTACAAGCGCCGTCTGGAACAACCGCGGCGCACGGTCCGCCCATTCCGCGCCGGCGAAATATTCGATCTTGCCGGGCGCTGGCGTCACGGCGACGCGCACGCTGTCATAAGCGCGGGTCGTACGCGGGTCGTCAATGACCAGCGACCAGTTCAATAGATCACCCTCAAGCGCCGCTGTATCAGGCGTGGTGATATTATATCGCGGCTTTGGCGGAGCCGTTTCAGGGAGAAGCGACACGCAGCCGCTCGCAGCAAATGCAGCGGCAATAAGCAGTAAACGATGTATATGGTTCATCATTCCGATTCCGATTCTGATCCATATTCCGGCGCATTGTCGCCGAGGAAATAAGCCTGCGGATCACGATCAATTTCCCGCAGCATGTAATCTAACGTGCGCATCAACCGGCGCGCTTCGGCCAATGCCGGCGCGACCTGAGCAAGCCCCTGATCGGCAAAGACCCGCAGGGAAGCACGGTTTTCACCGGCGATATCGCGAAGGTCGTGAACAAGCCCGCGTGATTCCTTGAGCAAGGCGTCAACCTCTTCGATCGTCGCTGGCGCATCCTCTTCCAGAAAAGACTGCAAACCCGCCGCCGCTGCGTCGAGTTTGGCGGTGACTTCAGCAAGGTCCGTCGTGATGGCGTTGGCGTTTTCCAAGATCGCAACGATATCGTCATCATTTTCAGCAAACGCGGCGGTCAGCGCCTCCACATTGTTCAAGATGCCGGTTACGCTTTCGATATTCTCGTCGGAAAGAAGCCGTTGCGCCTGCGCCAGCACATCGCCTGAGCCGGCGAGAAACTGACCGAGACTGGACGCCCCTGCAGTGATCTGAGGCACACGCTGGTCGCTCGCGTCTTTAAGCAGTGGTTTTTCAGCATCGCCGCCAACAAGCTGAATAATCAAAAGTCCGGTAAAGCCAACCGGTTCAAGCTCGGCCCGCGTATCTGTCTTCACCGGCGTATCCTTATCGACGCGAATGCGTGCGATGACGATTGACGGATCATCAGGATCGATCGTCAGCGTATCGACTTCGCCTTTCTGAATACCGTTGAAACGCACCTGCGCGCCAACCGACAAGCCGGAGACGCGCTCGGTGAATATAATGTCGTATTCGTCAAATTCCCGCTGCGTCTGCCCAAGCCAGAGGATGAACAAAAACCCCGCGGCCACCGCACTGAGGACGATGGCGCCAATCAAAACATAATGCGCGCGTGTTTCCATGAAACTCTACTCTCGCGTCCCCTATCCCGCTTTTGCGGCCAGCGCCGCCCTTCCCCGCGGCCCTGCAAAATACTCTTGTATCCATGGATGATCCGTCCGCCGAACATCCTCGAGCGGACCGCAAGCAATCACATGTTTCTCCGCCAGCACCGCCACCCGGTCACAGGCGGCGTGCAGGGTATCCAAATCATGAGTAACCATAAACACCGTTAACCCTAAAGATTCCTTGAGATTAACGATCAATTCGTCGAATTGCGCAGCGCCGATGGGATCGAGCCCCGCCGTTGGCTCGTCCAGGAAGAGAAGTTCCGGGTCCAGCGCCAGCGCCCGGGCGATCCCGGCGCGCTTTTTCATGCCGCCCGACAGCTCCGCCGGGTATTTCGCCCCCGCCTCCGCCGGCAAGCCCGACATCGATATTTTAAGCGCCGCGATATCCTTCGCCAGGTCGCCTTCAATATGAAGGTGCTCACGGATCGGCGCCATGACATTTTGCGCAACCGTCAATGAAGAGAACAGCGCCCCGCCCTGAAAGAGAACGCCCCAGCGCTGTTCAATGGACAGACGCGTTTTCTCGCCAACTTTATAAAAGTCCTCGCCGAAAATTCGCACGTCCCCCGCGCTCGGACGTTTCAGTCCGATAATGGCGCGCATCAAAACAGACTTACCGGTGCCTGAGCCGCCGACGACACCGAGTATCTCCCCCTCGTGCACATCAAGGTCGAGATTTTCGTGAACGACAAAATCATCGAACTGGGTGCGTAACCCGCGCACCTCAATGATATTCTTTGCGCTCTCATCAGGACCGGTCAAAAGTCGATCTCCAGATAAAACATCGCGAAGAACGCATCGATCACGATCACCAGAAACAGCGCCTGAACGACGGAAAGCGTTGTACGCCGACCGAGCGACTCAGCGCTTCCTTCCACTTTCATGCCCTGAAAACAGCCGATCACAGCGATGACAAAAGCAAAAAACGGCGCCTTGATCAGTCCCGCCCAGAAATGATTGAGGATGATGGTTTCCTGCGTACGGGCGATAAACAGCGCAGGCGAAATATCCATTGCGCCCCACGCCACCAGAAGCCCGCCGAGCATGCCCAGCATTGCGGAAATAAACGCCAGCACAGGAAGCATCAGCACCAGCGCGAAAACGCGTGGCAGGACAAGAACCTCCATGGGCTCAAGTCCGAGGACGCGCAAGGCGTCAATTTCCTCACGGATCTTCATGGAGCCGATTTGCGCAGTAAACGCACTGCCTGAGCGCCCGGCGATCAGGATCGCCGCCAGCAACACGCCAAACTCCCGCAGCACGGAAATACCGACCAGTTCAACCGTGAAAATATCCGCGTTGAAAAGCTGCAGGATTTTTGCGCCCATAAACGCAACGACAGCGCCAATCAAAAAAGACATCAATCCAATAATGGGAACCGCGTCGAGACCGGCTTCTTCCATGTGATGAAAGGTCGACGTCCAGCGAATGCGGTTTGGGCGAATGATAACGCCGAAAGCGCTCGCCAGCGTGTAGCCGACAAAGTTCATCAGTTCGACAGTGGCGTTATAGGTATCGACAACCCCCTGTCCCAGGCGATTGAGCATCGCCTTGAAGGCGTTGGGGTGAAACGGCGTTACGTGACAGGGGGCAAGGTGATCCTGAATCTGGATCAGGAGGGCCTCATGCGCATCCTTCGCGCCAATAATTTTGGAGGCGTCAGTACGGCTGTCGCAGGCGAAAAATGTCCGCTGCAGCATCATCGCCCCGGTCGTATCGAGGCGCTCTACGGCCGACATGTCAATGACCAGTTCGCGCCCGACCGAATCATCGGAAAAATCGCGCAGCCGCGAATCAATCGATCTCAGGAACCGCGCGCGCCAATCCCCTCTGGCGATCAGCTTTAAAACGCCGCCATCCATATCGATATCGAATTGAGCCGCCGAATCCGTCATAGGTAACGCTTTGTTAACGGGCCTTTGTGTTTCAGCGCCGGTCACGGCGCAAGGCTTGCAGTGTTATATGGGGGCGAGGGTGTTAAAATGATGCTGAAATTTGCCGGAATGCCACAATTTCGGGCGGCATCGGGTACAGATTTGCGTCTTGTGTGTTTTTTGGGAGCGGGCTGGCGTGGCCAAACGGATGTTTAGAGGACGATTTGAGTGGCTGTCGGCGCTGCCGCTCTTACTGGTGACCGGCGCGATGGCGGTCATCGCACTTGGCGCGCTGACCGGCGCACAGTCCCCTGATGCGCGTTCCCGGGAGGTCCTTTTCGGCTATTTCCAGCGCCTTGCGCCGGCATCTTATGACCCCGGAGAAAACTACCATCTTGTCATGATCGACCGGGAAAGTGTGGATGCAGTCGGCCCCTGGCCGTGGCCGCGCACTGTCCTGGCCGAGCTTGTGACGGCGGCTGGCGAGGCTGGCGCGAAGGCCGTGGTGCTGACGGAGGCCGTTGACGCTCCCGATCCCCTGTCCCCGGAGACTATTGGGGAGTTCTGGCTTGCCGGCGCCAGCGACGAAGCGCTGGCCCAGCAACTTGCCCGCCTGCCAAAGACCGACGAAGCGCTGGCGAACGCCTTTCGCGAGGTCGAGGGCGCCTTTGGCGTGGCTCTAACCCCTTCCGGCGATCCTGGACGCGCGAGCGGTTTTCGCCGGACGACAACCACTGGCGCGCCATGGGTTTCTTTCGACGGCGGCGGCGACTACGCGGCGCTTCCCACGGCTCAGTATTTTTACGATCTGAACGATGCGCTGGCCGCATCAGCGAGCCCGGCGGTTGCAGCTTTAACGCCGGACAGCGATGGCGTCATCCGGCGCGCCCCGCTGATCTGGTCGCTGACGGGCGTCCCCGCGCCGTCACTTGCGCTGGAAGCCGCGCGCCTCGCACAGAGCGAAAAGACCATCATCGCGCACGCCGATTCAACGTCCACAACCGCGCAAGGCCGACCGATCAACGGGATCGATGTTGCGGGCAATACAATCAAACTGTCGCCAACGGGCGCCATGCGCCTTCACCTGCCGAAACGACTGGCGACGCCAACGACATCGGCGGCGCGGCTTCTCAATCCGCAGAACGCCAATTCTCAACTCTCAGACGCCGTTGTGCTGATCGGTCTGGATACGGAGCTTGGCGACAGCGCGACGACGGCGCGGGGCGAAATTGCGCCGGTCGCGCTTCATGCCATCATCGCCGCACAGATCGACGCCGGACATGCGCCGCGTCGGCCCGGCTGGACCGGCTATATTGAGGCGATCGCGGTTATGCTGTTCGGCGCCGCCGCAATCATGGCGGCGCAGCGGATGGATTTCTGGCAAACCGTCGGGGTCGCCGCGCTTTTATCGACAATCCTGTTCCTTGGCGCCTTTGTCGCGTTTGCGGCGACCAATCTACTGATCAATCCGCTGGCGCCATCGCTGGCGCTGTTCGTCGGCGCGCTTTCAGTCGCCGGCGGCAAGTCCATCGGCGGCGCGCTGATTGATGATTCCGTGCGCGGATCATTTCATGATACGCTGCCTGAGCCGGCAATGAAAAAACTGCGCGAGGATGGCGCCGGCGAGGTGCTGGAGGGGGCCCATCGCGATATCACGGTGCTCGCCTGCGATTTGCGGATCATGGACGAAGACCTGCGAAAGATGGAGAACCTGCCTGACGACGTGACAAAACTTTTGGCCGCTGCAAGCCTCGATCTGCGCCAGACGATTATCGAAACCGGCGGGACGGCTGATCAGGCCGAGGGCGGGCGCATCTTTGCGTACTACAACGCGCCGCTGCTAATGGCTGATCATCTGCAGGCGGGATGTGCGGCGGCGCTGCGTCTTGTTGAAAGCATGGACAAAATCAACGCCGATCTTGACGCCTCCAGCCGCACAAGGGGGCTGCAGATCAATCTCGCGATAGGCGTTGCGACCGGCGAATGTTTTATCGGGCCCATGGGGCACGGCCGCAACAACCGGTATTCCGCAATTGGTCCTGCGATTGACCGCGCGGCGTTCCTTCGCAACCAGTCTGAAATCTATGGGCCCGCGATGATCTGCGACGAGGCGGTTTATCGCGGCACGCACCACCATTTCGCATTTCTCGAACTCGACAAGCTGCGCATGCGCAGCGCCGAGCGGCCGTTCTCTATCTACGCACTGATTGGCAACCCTTTCATCAAATCGTCCAAAGGGTTCCGCGCCCTCGACGACGCCCACCGTCAGTTGCTCACCTCCTATCGCGCTGGCGATATCGCCGCCGCGCGCCAGATGCTGGATAAGGCGAAAGAGTCCCCGGGCGCTAAAATCGCCCTCTTCGACATCTATGAAGAACGAATCCAAACCCTCGGCGACAAAGGCGTCCCGGAAGGCTGGGACGGCGTGCATGCCGCCGGCGTATAAGCCTTGCGTACGCGTTTTTAGCGAGATCAAAAATAACCCTCACTCAAACAGCCGCTCGCCATCCCATATCCGGGCCACCAGAAAAGCGATAACAAACGCCCCGGCCCCCATCGCCGCCATCATCAGATAGGCGCTCGCCGGACCATGAGCCTGCCAGACAAAGCCGGCGATAACGGTGGCGAGGCCGGTCATCGCGCCGACGCCTGTCGTCGACATCAGGGTCATTGCAGTATTGACGAGGCGCGTTGGCGCCGCGCGGTCCAGAAACTCAATCGTCCCGAGATAGGTCGCTGCGAAGGTCAAAGCATGTAATATCTGTACAAGGAATAAAATCCATATCGCCGGCTCCATCGCGATCACGGTCCAGCGAAACGCCGCCCCGGCGCCGCCAAGCGCCAGCAGCGTCGCCGGCCCGAACCGACGCGCAAGGCCCCGCGCACGCGTCAGTAAAAATATCTCCGCAATGACGCCCGTCGCCCATAACAGCCCAATCACCTGCGCGGAATAGCCGAGCGCCTCCCACCTCAGATAGGAAAAAGCATAATAGACGGCGTGTGCGCCTTGCGTCAGTCCGGCGGCGAAGAGAACGGCAAGGAACACCGGATTCGCCAGGAGCTTTGGCGCCTCGCGCCAGGAAACCGGCTTAACCCCGCCGCGCCCGCCCGCGCCCGCTGGCAAAATCAGTGACACCCCAAAGGCGCAAGCCGCCGCTATCGCCATCACCCAGACCGATGCGCCGATCCCGAAGCCGGTCAGCACCGCGCCGCCGATAATTGTCGTCGACAGAAAGGCGCCTGAGCCTATCGCCCGCGTCTGGCCATAGTGAAGGTGGCCATTTCGGTCAGCACGCAGGACAGCCGTGTCAGTGAGCGGCACCAGCAGACCGAAGGTCCAGATCACAACGACCGCAGCGGCGGCGATCAGCCATTTGCCAGGCGCGATGATGAGCGCCGCCGCCCCGAGCGCAAACAGAAACGATACAAGACGTAAGGATTTCCGCTCATCATCCTGATGATCAGCCCAGAACGCGACCAGCGGTCCGAAGGCGAGCCTTGCGATCAGCGCGGCGCCGGTGATCAACCCGATCTCGGATGCCGCAAAGCCCCGCATCGCGAGCCAGCCGGCGAAAAACGGCAACTGCACGCCGAGCAGCACGAACTGTCCGCTGTAAAACAGCGAATAGAGGATCGATACGCGATGCTTCAGGAAATCCGGCGCCACCATTGGCGCGGTCTACAGCGCGCGCGCATGACGGTCGAGGGGCGCGCGCCCTGCAACAGAAGAATATTCAGCTTTTGAGCGGCTTAGCGAATTAAAGATCGGCGAAATTTTTCGGCGTTGCGAAGGTTTGCGACTGATCATGTTCAAGCTGCTCGGCCAGAATATCCGCCGTCTCGCCAAGCCGGCGCACGGCGCTGCGATATTCATCCCGCAAGACATCTATAGTTGCTTCATCGGTCAGCGCACCGGACTTTTTCAAGGACTTTGCAGCTGCGACATAAATCTGGCCATTCTCACGAAGGGCGATAATCGCTTCCTCAACCAGCGCCACATCATTCATGGCGTGCCGCGAAGACGCCAGCGCATTGATCGCCGCATCCTGAAGACGATCCGCAGCGATAAGGTTGGCGCTCGCATCATTTTTCAGCTTCTGAACGGGATCAACCGCATGCTGTATATCGGCGACATAAGCTTCAACCGCATCTGACCGGGTCACGCGGTCTTCACCGCCGCCGCCGGTCATGCGGGAGATAAAAGACACCTGTTGCGGTTTGGGCCAGGGCGCAGCCTTCACATCGGCCACTGCCTGCCTCAGATAATCACGTTCAGCGACAGGAGATGTTCTGAATGAGGTTTGGGATTGGTTCGGAATGACGGCGCATGCGCCAAGAATAAGCGTTATTCCTATTACACTGATAAGACGAACGCCCTTTGAGTCCCTGAACACGAAACGCAAACTCCCAACTAACTTGTTACTCTCCCCAGCACCCTCTAAGTCCATACATCACTAGCAACGAAAAGTCAGCCGGGAAATGACAGAACGCCTAAAATTGTATCCGCCGCTGGAGCCGCATATCAGCGGCATGCTGCAGGTCTCGGACCTTCACGAAATCTATTACGAAGTCTCTGGCGCGGCCAGCGGCAAGCCTGTTGTGGTCTGTCATGGCGGTCCGGGCGGCGGCTCAACACCGTCCATGCGGCGTTATTTTGATCCTGCAAAGTACAAAATCATCGTCTTCGATCAGCGCGGCTGTGGGCGCTCGACGCCGCATGCGGAGCTTCGGGACAACACCACCTGGACGCTGGTTGAGGATATGGAGAAGCTTCGCGACCATCTCCAGATCGATCAATGGCAAGTGTTTGGCGGTTCGTGGGGATCAACGCTGGCGCTCGCTTATGCGCAAAGCCACCCCGATCGGGTTAGCGAACTGGTCCTGCGCGGGATATTCACCCTGCGCCGCAGCGAGCTTTTGTGGTTCTATCAGGAAGGCGCAAGCTGGATATTTCCCGACTCCTGGGAAGCCTATCTGGCGCCGATCCCGGAAGCCGAACGGGGCGACATGATCGCAGCATACTATCGTCGCCTCACCGGCGACGACCAGACCGAGCAAATGCGGGCGGCGAAAGCGTGGAGCCTGTGGGAAGGCGGTGCGGTCAGTCTGTTCCCGTCAGAAGAACGTATGCAGAGTTTTTCATCGGACGCCTTCGCCCTCGCCTTCGCACGGATCGAATGCCATTATTTTTACAATGCCGGTTTTTTTGAACGCGACGACCAGCTGATCGCCAATCTCGACAAAGTGCGACACATCCCGGCGGTGATTGTTCAGGGCAGGTATGACGTGGTGACGCCGATGCAGACCGCATGGGAAATGCGCCGGGCATGGCCGGAAGCGGACCTTCAAATCATACAGGACGCCGGACACGCCGCCAGCGAGCCCGGCATTATCGATGCGCTGCTGCGCGCCACTGATAAATTCGCGCGTCGCTAGTTCAGGAAATACGGCGCAATGATCGTTGAATAGACGATCACGATGAAAATCGCGATCGGGCAGACCCAGCGGATCAGGAAGCGCCAGCGCTGGAACCATTTTTCTGATTTAAAGCCAATGGCCTCGCGCGCCGTCGATGTGGAGACAACCCAGCCGGCAAAGATCGACGCGATTAGTCCCGAAACCGGCAGGATTATGTCCGTTGTGGCGCTCAGGAAGTCGAGCAACACCATGCCTTCAAAAATGGCGACATCGCCAAGCGGCGTCCAGGTGTTCCAGAAGGATGTCTGGTCTTCGCCATTGGGGCCGACTTGTGGGACCTGCGAGAGCGCGTTCAATACGCCGATCACGAAAATCACGAGCCCCAGGAACGCCGCTGAAATCAGACGGCGATCAGCCTTGGTCTGCTCATCGACCCACTTGGTGGAGGTTTCCAATAGCGCGATGGACGATGTGATCGCCGCGAAGAAGGCGAGAATAAAGAACATCAGTCCGAACAGACCGCCCACGGGCATGCCATGGAAAGCAAGCGGCAAGGTCTGAAACATCAATGTGGGGCCCGCGCCGGCGGCAAGCCCCATAGCGAAAACAATCGGAAAAATTGCAAGGCCGGCGACAATGCCAACGCCGGTGTCTGCGATCGCAACAAGGCGCGCAGAGCGCGGCAAATCCTGATCTTCGCGCATATAGGCGCCATATGTCGCCATCAATGCTGACCCGAGTCCGATGGAGAAGAACGCCTGCCCCAGAGCGGCGGAAACGACAGACCCATCGGCGATCCCGTGGAACAGCCCGTGACGGACGGTCCCGTCTTCGAGTGTCGTATCCCCCAGCCGGACACCCAGGAGGAAATCGAGTCCTTGTGCGCGATCGCCGCTGACCAAAGCGAAAACGAGCAACACCAGCAGCAAAACAAAGAACGCCGGCATCAGGACCGTGACGGCGGTTTCAATACCGCCCTGTACGCCGCGCGCCACAATCGCGACCGTCAGCACGACAAAGACGCCGTGATAGATAATCATGCGCGTCGGGTCGCTGAGAAGTTCTGTCAGCTTGGCGCTGACCTGCTCCGGCGTCTGACCGGCAAAGGCGCCCGACGTCAGCCCCGCCAACCCGTCGCTGGCGATTGCGCCGACAAGGTCGCCGCCAATCATCACCACATAGGCCAGCACCCAGCCGGCAATAACGGAGTAAAATGTGAGGATTATAAAGGCGCCGATCATGCCGAACCAGGACTGTAATGACCAAAGCGGCGAACGCCCCTCCGCGGCGGCGATTTTCACGACACTGCCGACTGCGGACATCCCGCCCCGGCGGCCGATGAAAAGCTCGGCGACCAGCACCGGCAGGCCGATCAGCAAAACGCAAATAACGTAAAACAGGACAAACGCCCCGCCGCCATTCTCCCCCGCGACATATGGAAACCGCCATAAATTGCCCAAACCCACCGCAGAACCGATTGCAGCCAGAATAAACGCAGCTTTCGATGACCAATGGACGCCTTCGCCAGCGGTGCCTTGCATATGCCTAATCCCCTATTTTTCGCCGTCTTTTACCTGCGGCATGTCATGAAATGACATTTTAGACAAATTTTTACGTTTATTAGCAAATATTGTTGAACTGAACGGGTCAGAAAGCCGAAAACCGTGGTGGACCACGGTATGAATCGCGTAATCCTGAAATAGGAGCAGCTTTTGAGCGAGCCGTTGGAACATCAAGACGCCCATTTGCATATCGAGCAAGTCGATGGACTGGTAGCGGCCGCGGGCGTGGACGGCGCGCGCGATATCCTTGATGCTTTCTGGCGCTCAACCGCTGATCTGATGGAAACCCTGTCTGCCCAGGTGCGCCAGAACGCGCTGGACCTTGCCGGTCAGACCGCGCATGCGGTCAAGGGTTCTGCGGCCAATGTGGGCGCACAGCGGCTCGCAAATACGACGGCGGCGTTTGAAGAAGCCTGCCGCTCCGGCGACCAGGATGCTGTCGAAAATGCGCTACAGGCGGTCCGGGCGGATTTTGCTGCAGTGCGAGAACACTTCGACGAGCATTTGTCCAAGGCGTAAGTCAGCTTCAGGAAATTTCCGAGCTTCGCAACATGTCCTGATCCTTGTGGACATGAGCGCTCATCACGAAACCAAATCCGGCCATGATGGTCAGCATCACCGTACCGCCATAGGAAACCAGCGGCAGCGGCACCCCGACCACAGGCGCAAGACCCATCACCATGCCGGTGTTGATAAGAATATAGAGCGAAAACGTGACCACGACGCCAATAACGGTCATGCGCGAAAAATGCGACTTCGATGACATCGCAATGGAAAGGCCGGTCAGGATCACCGCGAGATAAAGCAACAACAGCACCATCGCGCCCACAAAACCGAACTCCTCACCGAAGATGGTGAAGATAAAGTCGGTCTGCATTTCCGGCAGGAATTTCAACTGGCTTTGCGTGCCCTCCATAAAGCCTTTTCCGTCGAGGCCGCCTGAACCCAGCGCGATCTTTGACTGCAGAAGGTGATAGCCCTGACCCAGCGGGTCGCGGTCAGGATTGAGGAAAGTCAGAATACGTTCAACCTGATAAGGCTTCAGCAACTCAAACCGATAGGCGCCATAAGCCGCCGTAACAGCGCCCGCGACGCCAATCATGCCGAGACGCCAGCTCAGCCCTGCGACAAATACCATAAGAACGCCCGTCGCGCCCAAAAGCAGAGACGTCCCGAGATCCGGTTGAATGAACACAAGGCCCACCGGCGCGCCAATCATCAAAAGCGGCGGTATCAGATAGAGCAAGTGCGACACCTGTTCCGCGCGCAACCCATGATAATATCGCGCCAGCCCCAGAACGAGGCCGATCTTCATCGCTTCCGAGGGTTGAAACTGAACGCCGCCCAGCTCAATCCAGCGCCGGGCGCCCATATGCACTTCGCCAATAAACGGCGTGGCGATCAGGGCAGCGAGCGCTGCAAAATAAACGGGATATGCAAGCGACATCCAGTAACGCACTGGCACCAGACCGATAGCGATCAAAACGCCAAGAGCAACCAGAAACCGCAAACCGTGACGCATCGCCCATGGCTGCCAATTGCCTTCTGCAACCGAATAAAGCGTGACAACGCCGGCGCCGGCTATCATCGTCAGTAAAATGATCAATGGCCAATGCAGACGCGAAAACTTTTCACGAATACCGCGCCGCCGACCTGGAAGAATTAAGGACGACATTGCTATCCGGCCCTCACGCCCTGGCCCCGCCGCTGCGCCAGACTGCCCGGATCAACAGGGTCAAGCGCCGCAGGATTTTTTTCCGCCACGGCGCGCATGATATCGCGCGCCTTCGGACCCGCTGCGCGCGAACCGCCAATGCCATGCTCAACGACCACCGAACAGGCATAGCGCGGATTTTCATAAGGCATATAACAGACAAAAAGCGCGTGATCCCGGCGCGCCCAGGGAAGGTCTTCCGGTTCGGCAAGTCCCCTGGCGCGATCTTCTGCGGTAATCTGATAGACTTGGCTGGTGCCGGTCTTGCCCGCCATCTGCCATTCGGGATCTTCCAGCCGCGAACGCGCCGCCGTTCCATATTCATTGGTGACAGCGTTCATACCGGCGCGTACGGTCTGAAGGTAATCCTGATCAACATCGATCAACGGCGCTTCCGCCGCCGGCAGAACAATGTCGCCGACAGCGCGCACAAGGCGCGGACGCACCGCCCGTCCGCTCGCAACGCGCGACGCCATCACCGCAAGCTGCAGCGGCGTCGATGTCACGTAACCCTGACCAATAATGACCGACAGGGTTTCGCCCTGGAACCATGGCTGGTTTTCCGGCTGTCCGGCGAAATAAGCGCGTTTCCAGGCCCTGTCAGGCACAACGCCGCGCTGTTGACCGGATACGCCGATTTCAAAAGTCTGCCCAAGCCCGAACTTTCGCGCCACATCCGCCAGTACGTCCACATCAAGCGTTTTGGCGATTTCGTAAAAATAAACGTCACAGGAATGCTTGATCGCCCCCTTCATATCGACGGTGCCGTGACCGCCACGCTTCCAGCAATGGAAATACCGGTTGCCGTACCAGACGCGGCCCGGACAATAGGCGGTCTGCTGTGGAGAGACGCCCGACTGCTGGGCGGCAATCGCGCTGATCAATTTGAACGTGGAGCCTGGCGGGTAAACGCCAGACAGCGGCTTGTTCAAGAGCGGTTTGTACGGACTCGCATTCAGATCTTTCCAGAGCTGAGGGTCGATGCCGACATTGAAGTCATTCGGATTGAACGCCGGTGTCGAGGCCATCACAAGGATGTCGCCAGTCACCACATCCATCACGACGGCGGCGGCGCTCTGGGGCTCATCCGGCATCCGCTCGCCCGGGGTCGCCAGAACTTCCATCGCGTGCTGCTGCAACTCCGCATCAATCGTCAGGGCGAGCGGCTTTCCCTGCTCGGCTGGCTTTGCATTATCGCTGAGTTCTTCGATGACACGGCCATGAGCGTTGATCTTGACGTCCATCTCGCCGGCTTCGCCGCGCAGTTCTTCTTCATAGGTGCGCTCAAGACCGTCACGTCCAACCTTAAATCCAGGCTGGCGCAGCAAGATGCGGTCCTCGTCACTGTCCTCCGCAGCAAGGTCACGCTCCGTCACGGCGCCGACATAACCAATCACAAAGGCTGACGCCTCACCGAACGGGTAATCGCGTGTCTCGCCCACATCAGGCAGCACGCCGCCGAGATGCGGCAATTCGAAATTGATCTTCGAAAATTCATCCCAGGACAGATTGTCTTCAATCTCAACCGGCGTGAAAGCGCCGCGGCGTCGAATTTCGCGCATGATCCGCGCGCGCTTTTCATCCGGAACAGCCACGATTTCGGAAATCCGATCGAGCGCCTGATCGACATCGCGCGCCTGTTCCGGGATCAGGAGAACGCGAAAGTTTTTTCGGTTAGACGCCAGCACATTGCCAAAGCGATCGACAATCTCCCCGCGCAATGGCGTCAGAATACGACGATTGAACTGATTTTCCTGAGCGAGGTCGAGATACTTCTCATGATCCGCGATCTGCAATTGGTAAAGGCGCCCGGCGATACCGGCGAACAGCAGGCTGACGCCGCCGCCAAACAAAACTGTGCGGCGTGAAACCGTTTCCTGACGTTCCGGATCATGAGCGTTGATGCGCATAATCTAGACCTCCACCAGCACACGCCGGTGCAGTTGACCGAACACTGCGCCAAAGAGCGGATAGATCATCGCCGTCGCAAACATCTGGTACAACAGTCCGCGAATGGGCAACAACACGCCTGCCATCAAACTCATCACAAGCCACAATATAACACTTGCGCCGGCGGCGACCACTCCAAAACCGATCCAGACGACTTTTTGTTCACGCCCGAGGAAGTAGGCGCGCTGGGACAGAACGACGAATTGCGCCATAAGGTAAACCGCCGGCCACAGGCCAAGCGGTCCGCCGGTTAACAGGTCCTGTAAAACACCGATAAAAAATACGCTTAAAGGCGGCATGTAATCCGGACCGTAAATCGACCAGAAAAAAACCACCACCAGTGGAATGATCGGCGCGGGGATCAGGCCTTCAAAAAACCGCACCGGCAGTGCGAGCATGATGACACCCAACAGGCCAAGGAATGTCGGCGCCGCCCCCTTTAAGAGCCGCATCAGGTTTTCCGCACGATAGCCCATCAATCAGCCTTCCGCCGGCGCTGGTTCTGAACCGGCTTCATCGCTGATAAGAGTTCCCTCATCCGCCGTTTCGTCAATCGTCGGAAATTCGTAATTGATGACCCTGACAAGGCGCGTCCTGACATAATTGGCGTAAAGACGAACAACAATGTCGTTGCGCGCCTGACCGTCAATGACGCCCACCGGCACACCCCTGGGAAGAACACCGCCCGCACCCGACGTCATCACGCGTTGACCCGGGATCACTTCCGCCGGTTCTGAACTGGCGGTGAAAGAAATTGTCGGCCGCGAACGGGTATTGCCGACAAGGATGCCTTCCACATCGGCGCCTTCAACATAGACCGGCACCCGGCTTTGAATATCGGTCAGGAGAAGAACCCGCGAAGCATTGACGCCCGTGTCGACAATTCGGCCAACCAGGCCTTTTTCATCGACAACGGCCTGGCCGACCTCGATATTGCGCGCGCGTCCAGCGTTCACGAGCATAGAGCGCGCAAAGGCGTCGTTTGATTCTCCGATCACATAAGCGTCAACCGGCTGCGCTTCCGGCGGCGCCTCGTAGGTTTGGAGGCCCTCGTAAGAGGCGACAACCTCTCGCAGCTCCAGCGCTTCTTCCATCCACTGGCGCAGCTCCGCGTTTTCCGCGCGCAGCGCCTCGTTCTGTTTGAGCACATTGAAATAGTCGGACACATTGCCGACGACGCCGTTCACATAGGAAATCGGCCCGGAAAACAATTCCAGCACCGGCGAGGCCGCGTCAATGACCCCTTCTCGCGCCTTTTGAAAGACGGACGCCTGCGCGGAATAAAGACTGGACAGGAGAAGCAGGAGGGAGACAAGAATGAGGAGAAGCAGGACAAAGCGGGAATGCGCTTTACGGCCCAATCCTTCCCGTCTGTCCTGACCTAAAAATTCCATGCCTCACGCGCACCAGGGGTTAGATGGCGGAGGTTAGCACACCGCGCATCGCTTTGGTATTTTCAAGCGCCGCGCCAGTACCCAGCGCAACGCAGGAGAGCGGATCGTCTGCGACCGAAACCGGCAAGCCAGTCTCGTCACGCAGAACCTGATCAAGGTTCTTGAGCAGCGCCCCGCCCCCAGTCAACATGATTCCCGTATCGACAATATCCGCAGCGAGTTCCGGCGGCGTCGCTTCCAGCGCCACCTTGACCGCTTCAATGATCTGGCTGACCGGTTCGGCCAGCGCCTCAGCAACCTGCGCCTCGCCAATGCGCACCTCTTTCGGCACGCCATGCATCAGGTCGCGGCCCTTGATCTGGATCGTAACGCCCGAGCCTTCGGTCGGGATCATCGCAGATCCGACTTCTTTTTTGATCCGCTCGGCGGACGCCTCGCCGATCAGGAGATTATACATACGACGGATATAGCCGACGATCGCGTCGTCCATCTTGTCGCCGCCAACGCGCACCGAGCGCGAATAGACGATGCCGCCAAGCGAGAGAACGGCGACTTCCGTCGTGCCGCCGCCGATATCGACAACCATGGAGCCTGTCGGGTCCGTCACCGGTAGGCCGGCGCCGATCGCCGCCGCCATTGGTTCTTCAATAAGTTCAACCTTGCGGGCCCCGGCGGAGATCGCCGATTCCTGAATGGCGCGCCGCTCGACCGCCGTCGCACCGGAAGGCACGCAAACCACAATGCGCGGGCTCGCAAAGGAGCGGCGATTGTGAACCTTGCGAATGAAGTGCTTGATCATCGCTTCCGCGACTTCAAAGTCGGCGATAACGCCGTCGCGCATCGGCCGGATCGCCTCGATCTCGCCGGGCGTGCGACCCAGCATTTCCTTGGCTTCGTTGCCGACCGCGCGCACAAGCTTGCGCCCTGCGCGGGTTTCGATGGCAACCACCGAAGGCTCGTTCAAAACGATGCCGCGTCCCTTAACGTAGACCAGCGTATTGGCCGTCCCGAGGTCGATGGCCATGTCTGCGGAAAGCATGCCGAACAAAGTGGAGAGCATGAGTAATTGTCCTATTCGCCAAACTGAATGTCGGGCCGTTTTTATCCTTAATGCGTTCCTAAATCGTCAACAAAGCTGGAATTATGCGGCGTTTCAAAACAACAAATCGGTTTTTACCTATTAACAAGATTCTCGTCCTGTCCACGGCCAATAATATGACTTGATCGTCAGTATGCGCTCTCGCGTCGCCGCATGACCTTGTAAATCCAGCGCATCAACAGGAGGAAACCCACCCAGCCGGCGATGATCAGGCCGATAAACGCCATATCGCGGGGCTGACGGCTGGTGAAAAACTCCACCACGCCGCTGATGCCTTCGCTCAAGACATCCGCATCCGGCGCCAAAACCCCGAGCAGCGCAACCAGCGCGATCTTCGGGATGATGCCGACCCCGGTTCCGGCCCAGAATTTCCACATGGGGATATGGGCTGAGCCAGCCGCCGCATTGACAACGATGAACGGCGCCGACGGCACCACCCGCACGAGCCCGCTGGCGATAATGCCATGATGGCCGATAAAATTGATCGTGCGCTGCACCCGGTCGCCGCCCAGCCGGCGCACCCAGCGCCCGCCGAGAAAATGCCCGAGACCAAATGTCAGAGTGGCGCTGGCCATAGTAGCGACCCAGGCGTAAATCGCCCCGTTCACCGGCCCGAAGGCGATAACCGTCGCCGTAATCAGAAAAATCTGGGGAAACCCGGTCAGCGCCAGCAGCGAATAAACGGAGACAACACCAAGAATGGCCCAGGGCGACTCCGCCGCGCGAGCCATCATTTCCATCAGATCGTTGTCATTATCCAGATGCAGCCATTGCTGGCCGAACAGGAACATCAAAACTACGAAAATGAGGAGTGTGACAGATACCGCCAGCGACGTAAGCGCCTTGGCGTCCATTGCATTCAAAAAGCGCCCCAGTCGGCGCAAAAACTCGACCATGCCTACTCTGGTCCCGACCTCTCTGATCCGGCCGCAGCGCACTTCCCCAAGGCGCAGTTTTCTCGTCCGGCGGCGCTAAGTCTGAGCTTCGCGCCAATGTTCATTTCAGACCAATTTATCCCCAATCGGCCCGCCCCATCAACGTGATTTAATAACGTTGAGGCTTGTTAAAAGCAATGGCGCAGCGCGGAACCGCATGATTTCCCACGCCTCCAGGGGAAGCTTGCGCTCAAAGGCTAAAACGGTCACGATCGTGTTGGGGAAAATTGGGGCCGCGCCAGCGCGGCATTGGTTTTGGTAGGGGCGTTTCTCATGCGATCACATCTTTTATTCTGGCTTATTCTGTTTTTTCTCGGCGTTCTTGTGGGCGAACGTTACGGCTTGCCGGGCTTTGTCACCGGTCTCACTGACCGCGGTTTCGAGACGGCGGAAGGCTGGCTCGGACAGGTTAGCGAGACAATCCCCGACGGTGACGAAGTTGAAGATGATGCGGACAACGACACAGCGCCAGATGCGGAACCCACTGCGACGACGGCGGATGAAGCGCCAGCCGCACCCGTCAACGCAGCGCCGGCGTCAGCCGGACTTGGTAACGCAGCGAACGCCGATTTGCGCATTAATGACGCCGGGCTTGCGATCATCAAGGAGAGCGAAGGCTTGCGGCTTGAGGCGTATAATCTCGGCGGCCAATGGCTGATCGGTTACGGCCATGCGCGCACCGCACGTGCGGGCATGACGATTACGCAAGCGCAGGCGGAGCAGTTATTGCGCGAAGACGTTCGCGATGCGGAGGATGGCGTGCGCGCCCGCGTTCTCGTGCCGGTCAATGAAAACCAGTTCTCCGCCATGGTCTCCCTCGCCTATAATCTCGGGGTTGGCGGTTTTGGACGGTCGACCGTTCTCGAAGCGCTGAACGCCGGGGATTATGACCGGGCGGCGGATAACTTTCTCAATCACAACCGCGCGGGCGGCAAGGTCAATGCGCATCTGACTCACCGCCGCGAGCAAGAGCGCGCACTGTTCAACGCTCCGGCTTAATCTTCCGCATCCGGATCAGGGTTAGAGTTGCCGATATCGGCGACGAACTTCCAGTCGCCGTTATCCTCACGCCGCCATATGGAAACGTATTTTCCATGTCCCACTGAGGCGCCTTCCGCATTGGCGGGCGGCGTGTAGACATAACGCCCCCATGTGAACCCGAAATCACCGTCCGGCGAGGCCATGCCTTCTACCGGATCCCACTCCAGCCGCGCATCATTCGGAAAATCCGCATAGCGCTCGATCAACGTGTCCCTGCCGGCATAGGGCTGACTGCCCCCTGGAAACATCCGCACGTCTTCCGCCGCATAGGCCGCAAACGCCGCCGGCACGCCGTCGCGCGCGGCCATCGCTGCGAAAGCGCGGTCGGTTTCCATCATCTCTTCAACGGGACCGGCCCATGCGCTTGCATTAACAGCCGACAAGACGGCGAACCCCGCCACTAAAGTCTTTTTTATCATGTGTTCTCTCCCACTTATGGCCGGATTAACGCCGACCGCTTATTGTAGCGCGCCCGGCGAAAAGAAAAATGGCGAACGTCAAGCGCTGGCCGTTAAGGCTGCGACTGCGGCGGCCGGCGTTTCATATTTCGGCCAGTCAGGCGTTTGATGGCGGAGCCATGTCATCTGACGTTTTGCGAAACGCCGGGTATTGCGTTGCAACAACGAAAGCGCTTCGTCGCGTTCGCGCTCGCCGCGCAGAAATGATGCGATTTCCGGCACGCCCAGCGCTTTCATGACCGGCAATGCTGGGTCGAGATCACGCGCGATCAGCGCCCTCACTTCATCTATTGCACCGTTCGAAAGCATTTCATGCGCACGAGCATCGCACGCGGCGTAAAGCGTTTCGCGGTCCGGCAGGATTACGGCCTTCGCAACCGGCTTGGTCAGCAGCGGGTCGCGAGGCCTATCCTGAAAAGATGATAACGGCGCACCCGTCGCTTCAAAAACCTCCCACGCCCGCAAAAGGCGTTGCGTATCGCCCTCCGGCAAGCGCGCCATCGCCGGGTCGCGCAAAATGACTTCATCGCGGAATGCCGCCGCGCCAAGCGCGTCATAGCGCAGCCGCGCCGCATCGCGAGTCTCCACTGGAACATTGGGGATCGGCGACAATCCTTCGAGCAAGGCCTTAAAATAAAGCCCCGTCCCGCCGACCAGGACCGCGACCTTGCCGCGCCGATGAATATCCTCAATGCAGTCGGCCGCCAGCCGCGCCCACCGCCCGGCGGAACAGGCTTGCGCGCCATCAAGCGCGCCGTAGAGATGATGCGGGGTGCGCGCTTCATCATCTTGTGAAGGCCTCGCCGTCACAATGCGCAATTCTTTATAGATTTGCATTGCATCGGCGTTGACGATTTCGCCGCCAAGCGCCGCAGCAACGCCAAGCGCCGCCGACGACTTGCCGCTGGCGGTCGGCCCTGCGATAAAGATGATGCGCGCCTCTTTCATGGGAGTCTTCCGTACCCGAATGGCCTATGTTCTGTCTATCATCGCCAGCTCTGCAGCGCCGGTCATTGATCGCAGCGTGCGCGACAGGCTAGCGGCGCTTTTTCCCGATAGCGACTTACACGAACTCAGGGACGGCGTTGCTTATGATCTGATCCTCGCGCAAGCCGATCCTGAAACGCTTGAGGCGGCCAACGACGCGCGCCGGAATTTGCCAATCGATATTAACCTTCTGCCGGCGGAAAGGCGGCGCAAAAAACTGCTGATCGCGGATATGGATTCAACCATTATCGAGCAGGAATGTATCGACGAAATCGCCGAATACGCTGGCAAACGCTCGGAAATCGCGAACATTACCGAACGCGCCATGCGCGGCGAACTTGACTTTGAAGCGGCGCTGAAAGAACGCGTCGCCATGCTGAAGGGGCTGCCTCAGTCCGTTCTTGCGCAAACTTTTGAAACCTGTATCTCCCTCACCCCCGGCGCCCGCACGCTCGTGCAGACGATGAATGCGCATGGCGCCGTGACAGCGCTCGTCTCCGGCGGCTTTACGTTTTTCACCAGCCGCGTGGCGCAAATTGCAGGTTTCGCCCACAATCAGGCGAATGAGTTATTGCTGGAAGAGGGAAAACTGTCCGGCAAAGTCGCCAAGCCAATCCTCGGGCGGGCCGCAAAACAGGACGCGCTCCTGAAGATTGCAGGCGAGCATGAAATTGACCTGAAAGAGACACTTGCCGTCGGCGACGGCGCCAATGACCTCGCGATGCTGGGCCGGGCCGGGCTCGGCGTTGCTTTTCACGCCAAACCGGCAGTTGCAGAAGTTGCAGATGCGCGCATCGACCATGGCGACCTGACGGCGCTTTTGTACCTTCAGGGCATTCCGCAGTCTGAATTTATAGATTAACGCCTAAGGCCGCAGCGACTCGTAGAACAGAAGGTCGCCGCGCTGGACGTAAATCTGCACCGGACCGCTGTTCAGATTGCGCAGCTTTGACAGCTTATCAACCGCCGCGCTTGGCCGTGTAATCCGCTCCCAGCCAATTTCCAGAATGACGTCGCCAGGCTGCAAAACCAGCGCAGCGGGACTTTCCGGATCAATTGCGGTGACAACGACACCCTCAATATTGGGCGGCAGGCCAAACGCCTGTTTGATGTCGTCGCTGGGCTCCTGCAATGTCAGGCCCGCACCTTGCGCCGCATTCGCAGGCAGGGGAATATTCGCCGCCAGTTGACGCGTTTCCCGACGATCGACTTTCACCATCAGCCGCACGCGATTGCCATCGCGAAGAACAACCATTGGCGCCGTTGACCCGACGGGCGTATCCGCAACAGCACGCGTCAGATCACGAACGCTGGCGACTTTGCGGCGATTGAATTCAAGGATCACGTCATTGGGCTCGACGCCGGCATCGGAGGCCGGACTGTTTGGACGGACAACCGTTACGACGGCGCCGTTCGGCGCCGAAAGACCGAGCGTCGAGGCGATCTGCGGGTTAACATCATCAATCTGCACGCCAAGCCAGCCGCGCCGCGTCTCGCCGTAATTTAAAAGCTGAGTGACCACCGTTTCCGCAAGGTCCGCCGGGACTGCGAAACCAACACCGACGGAGCCGCCGGTCTGGGAATAGATCGCCGTGTTCACACCAATGACCTTGCCGGTCATATCAAACAACGGCCCGCCGGAATTGCCTCGATTAATGGCGGCATCGGTTTGGATGAAGTCGTCATATTGACCGGACTGAATGTCACGATTTCGGGCGGAAACAATGCCGACCGTCACAGATCCGCCGAGGCCAAACGGATTGCCGATGGCAACCACCCAGTCGCCGACCCGAGCGCGTGAATCATCACCGAACGATACAAAAGGAAATTTCGTCGACCCGCCATCAAGCTGTAATACGGCAAGATCGGTTTCGCGATCGCGCCCGCGCACTTCTGCGGTGAATTCGCGTCCGTCGCTCAGCGTCACGGTAATTTCATCGGCGTTATCAATGACGTGATTGTTGGTGACGACAAGGCCCGACGCATCAATGATGAAGCCGGAACCAAGCGAGACCGCCGGCCGGCTGAATTTGCGCTGCAACTGTTGCAGCTCGCCTGAGGCGCGACCGCCATTGACGCGTTGCGCGGAGGAAATGTTGACGACCGCAGGGGTCAGGTTTTCGGCCAGATCCGCGAAACTATCCGGCGCGCCGCGTCTTTGCGCCTCGGCGCCGCTGGTCGCCACAACCGTCATTGCCATTACGGCGATGAAAACGCGCCCCAATCCCACTCGTACCATGCTCGCCTCTTTTGATATGCCCAACCCTAAACTTTACAGGTTAACGCAAAGCTGGAGAACGGCAAGCACGCTGCGGCCGGTTGAGGCGCACATTGATGTTACTGGCGGCGCCCTTCCAAGTTATTGAAATACCGGAAAAATTCACTGTCCGGCGACAACAGGATCCGGGTCTCGCCCTTCTGCAGCGCTTCCTCATAGGCCAGAAGCGAGCGATAGAAGGCGAAAAACTCAGGATCCTTGCCATAAGCGGCGGCAAAGACGGCATTGCGCTCGCCATCGGCGGCGCCTCGAATCTTCTGCGCTTCTTCTTCAGCCTGCGCCTTGATCTCGATAACCTGGCGATCGGCCTGCGCGCGAATCTGATTGGCCTGTTCGTTACCCTCGGACCGGTATTGCTGCGCCAACTGGCGGCGCTCAGCGATCATCCGCTGAAACACCGCTTCAGAGTTTGTCTGAGGTAAGTCAGCACGGCGAATTTTGACGTCGACAATTTCCACGCCGAGTGGCCGGGCGGATTGCGTAATCAGATCCCGGATGCGCAACATCAGCTCGCTGCGGCGCTCGGAGATGATTTCGTCTACGGTCACGGCGCCGAGAACAGCTCGAATCGAATCCTCCAACTGCGGTCCGAGACGGCTCTCACCGACATCTTCCGTCCGTGCTGATTGGTAAAACAAGAGCGGGTCAGTGATCCGGTAACGCGCAAAAGCGTCAACGATCAAACGCTCCTGATTACGGGCGATGATTTCCGTCGGCGGGCGCTCAAGATTGCGATTTCGTTTATCAATAAAATTGACGCTTTCCGCAAAAGGAACTTTAAATTTCAAACCAGCGTCAGTGTACTGATTTTTAGGCTCACCAAACCGAAACACCAATGCCGAATGCGTTTCCGGCACGATAAAGGCAGAGTTTACGATAACAATCAGGACAGCAACGATCGCAACGCCTAAAAGAGGAAGTGGTAACTTACTCATCTCAGTTCCCTCCCTGCTGGCCGCGCAGCTCGTTCAACGGAAGATAAGGCACAACGCCGGATCCCGCGTCTTCATCAATGATAATCTTATCCATGTCGCCAAGAACGCGCTCTACGGTTTCCAGATACATCCGCTGACGCGTGACTTCCGGCGCCCGCGCATACTCTGTGTAAATCTCATCGAAACGCGCCGCCTGACCGCGCGCATCAGCGGTCCGCTCAGCAGCATAAGCGCGCGCTTCTTCTAAAATGCGTTGCGCCTGGCCGCGCGCTTCCGGCACGACCTGGTTTGTGTATTGGCGGGCGTTCTGAATAACCGTCGCCTGATTTTGTTCAGCAGCCTGAACATCGCGGAAGGCCTCGTTCACTTCATTGGTCGGCGGTTCCGCGAGCGTCATGTTCACACGCTCAATCTGGATGCCAGAATTGTACGAATCGAGCGCCGTCTGCATCAGAATTTCGCTCTGCTCTGCGACTTGCAGGCGCCCATCGGTCTGAACGAAATCGAGCGTATTGCGGCCCACAATCTCACGCATCGCCGCTTCGCCAATCATGCGCACCAGCGCTTCCGGCTCGTCTATATTGAAAAGATACTGCGCAACGCCAGGCATGCTCTGGCCCTCAACCGCCGAAACATCGGACTTGATCCGCCATTGTACCGTGAAAGCAATATCAACGATGTTCTTGTCGCCAGTCAGCATCAGGCCCGGCGACAGTTGACCGGACCGCCGGTCATTAGAGGGAATGTTCATATCCCGCACATCCAGCACCGGTTCTTTTCTCACCGCCTGAACGGGCGCCGGGACATGCCAATGCAGGCCCGGACCGCTGACTTTTTGATAATCGCCGAAGGTCGTTACGACTGCGAGTTCGCCTGGCGCCACCTGGTAAACTCCACTGAACAGCCACAAACCGAGAACAACCGCCGCGCCGAGGCCGATGATCGGCTTGCTCAACTGCGCGCCGCCCCCACCGCCGCGACCGCCCCGACCCGGAAAGGCTCGTTTCAGCCGTTGGCGTGAGGCTTGTAAAAGCTCCTCAAGATCGGGCGGCTCGCCGCCGCCGCGTCCGCCGCGATTCCCGCCGTCATTATTGCCGGATCCGTTGCGCGGGGGTTGGCCCCACGGTCCGCGACCAGACCCTTTATTCCCAGAATTATCTTGCCAGGGCATTCAGCCTCTCTCATTTACGGTTGCGCCGGACCCAACCGCTGGAAGGGTCGCTGGCGCGCCCGTATATATGTCACTGAATTGACAAGGTGCAACGCGCCCTTACGTCTTTTCCGCCAGAAAACAGGATATAAGGAGCAAACTTGGCTGAACCGCTGACAATAAGGGTCCGTAACGCCCTCGCCGCCGTGGCCAATCCCGATACGGGACGCTCAATTATCGCTGACGGCATGGTTCAGGGACTGAGCGCCAGCCCTGACGGCAAGGTGCACTTTACGCTGGAATTCGCTGGCGGGACCCCGCAACAGAACCAGAGTGTCTTTGAGGCCGCAAAAGCCGCCGCAGCGAATATTGGCGGCGTAACCTCGGTCTCGGCAGTCGCAACCGCGCATAACCAGGCGCCCCCGCCGCCGCGCCCTCAACCGGCGCCGGGCGGACATGACAATCCGCTGGGGATGAAAAAGAAGCCGCGCATTGAAGAAGCGGCGGAAACACTCTCCGGCGTAAAACGCATTATCGCCATCGCATCCGGCAAAGGCGGCGTCGGCAAGTCGACAATGACGGCTAATCTGGCGATTGCCCTTGCGAAAAAGGGCTATAAAACCGGCCTCCTCGACGCCGACATTTACGGTCCCTCCCTACCGACCCTGTTTGGGCTGAAAGGCAAGTCGGAAGTTAAAGACGGCAAAGTCGTTCCCTTCGAAGCGCATGGGGTGCGGGCGATGTCGATCGGTCTGATCGTCGATCCCGAACAGGCGCTGGCCTGGCGCGGCCCCATGGTAATGGGTGCGCTCAGGCAGCTGATGAGCGACGTCGACTGGGGCGAGCTGGATTTTCTGTTGATCGATACGCCGCCGGGAACGGGCGACGCGCATTTATCGCTCATCCAGACGAAACGCCTGTCCGGCGTGGTCATCGTATCGACGCCCCAGGAAATGGCGCTGGCGGATGTGCGCCGCGGCGTTCAGCTCTTCCGAAAGACGCAAACACCGATCATCGGCGTGATTGAAAACATGGCCTGGCTGGAGACGCCGGACGGGGCGCGTCAATATCTTTTCGGCCAAGGCGGCGCCGAAAAGGCGGCCAAAGCGCTGGAAGCGCCGTTTCTCGGCGCAGTCCCGCTTTATCCGGAATTGCGTGAGGCGTCAGACGCAGGCGCGCCGCTTGGCGCAACAGACCATCCGGCTACAGACATATTCGCCGATCTTGCAGAAAAAATCGCCGCGCCTATTGAACCGGCTTAGGGTCTTCCGTCGAATGATCATGGGCGATGCGCCACATGCCGTCGACGCGTTTCATCACCAGTGAGAATGCGCCGGCGTTGCTGGCGCCGTCTTTCACAAGATTGAACCGGCCGGTCACAACGCCGACGTCGTCGGTGATTTGCACGAAATCCGTTTTGTCGAGGCTGAGCCGGCCTAAATCACCATCGTTATCGCCATGCCGCTCACGATATTTCTTTTGCGTTGCCGACCAGCCTTGCGTGACTTTATTGCCTGACACGAACTTTAATTTGTCACTCTTCCAATAGGTCTCCATAAAGGCGTCGAGATTGCCTTCATTCCACGCCGCAACTTGCGCATTAAGACTTGCAAGGATGATTTCTTCGGCCGTGCGCGGACGCGCAGGGGCTTCCGCCTTTTTGGCCGGGCGCGGCTCGGGGGCGGCCTCAGGCGCTTGCGTTTTTACAGGCGCGGCCTCAACCGGCTGAGGCGCGGGGGCGGGCTCTTCGCTCTCTTGAAGCGCTGCCTGCGTGACGGGCGTTACGCCGCCAGATGGCCCGGCAGCTATCACCGCAGGCTCCTGCGGCTCGGCGCCGACCATTCGTCCGACTGAGGAGGAAGATGCGGCGGCAGGCGCCGGCGTCACCGGCTCAAGCGCCTGCGTTGTCAGCTGCGCCGGACCGCGCACCGCTTGCGGTTCAGCGACCGCAGCAGATGTTTGCGGTTCGTCGCCAAGAATGAGGCTCATTTTTTCTTCAAGCGCCGCAGGGTCTTCCGGCGCCTCAGCCAGCACCGGCTCGCTTACCGGCGGCTGTTCAATCATCACTTCATCTATATTGCGCGCGACGGGTTGAGGCGGCGTCTCCAACGCCGGCGCAGCTTCGGCGACGATCGGCGTGACAACAGGCGCGCACGCATAACCGGCATCGCGTAAATTGGCGACAAGCTCTGCAGCTTTCTCAAGGCAAAACGCCTCCGCATTATCGGCATGGTAGGGGACGGAAACATTCGCGCCCGCCTCACGCGTATAGCGAACGTCGCAGGCTTGCCCGACCTGTCCCGGCGACACGATTTCGATAACGCGATCATCGCCCGGTTTGGCGCACGCCATATTATAATCAGCAGCCATCGCGACGCCTGACATCGCCGCCATAATAGCAGCCATAGAAACTATATGTTTCATTGCTCCCCTCCTCATATTCGTCTTGATGCGGCCCGCGCCCGCATAGATCAGCACGCTGCTTCTAACGCAGCCCGCGCCGGTTTTGGAGCAAAAACAACGGCGCTGATGATCGTATCGTAAAAACGGTGAACCAAAGGTTGCAAAAGACGCTAAATTTCAACGCCTTCGTCGTCTTTCCCCAGGACACGATCAAGAATGAAAAATTCGCAAGCGTGCTGATTGCGTTCATTTTCCGCTGCGGTTGATTCGCAGCGCGCGCTCCATTCGTTCATATCCAGATCAGGAAAGTAGGCATCGCCCTCCGGCGCCGCATCGACACGCGTCAGATACAAGCGATCCGCGATCGGCAAGGTCTGTGCGTAGATTTCGCCGCCGCCAATCACACAGATCTCTTCGGCGTCGCTCGCGCGCGCCCATTCCCGCGCAAGCTGCAAGGCTTCGTCAATCGTCCGCGCAACCATGACGCCTTCCGGCGCAAAATCAGACTGGCGGCTGATGACAATATTGTCCCGGCCCGGCAAAGGTTTACCGATGGATTCAAATGTCTTGCGCCCCATGATCACGGGCTTGCCGAGAGTGGTTTTCTTGAACCATTTCAGATCATCCGAGATGCGCCAGATAAGATCGCCGCCGGCGCCGATCACGCCGTTGCGCGCCACCGCAACGACGAGGGCTATACGCACGCTCATGACGCACCCTCACCGGCAAGCGCTGATAAAGCCTCGCCGGTGAGCCGATTGATCGTCCAACCTTCCATCGCTTGCGCGCCAAGCGATTTGTAGAATTCAATCGCCGGCGCATTCCAGTCGAGAACTGACCACTCCATCCGGCCGCAATCTTGCGCAACCGCAATCTGCGCGAGATGCGACAGCAACGCCTTGCCGACTCCAAGACCGCGCTGGTCTTTGGGCACAAAAAGGTCTTCCAGATAAAGCCCGTGACGACCGAGAAAAGTCGAGTAGTTAAAAAAGTAAACCGCGAACCCGACAGGCGCATCGTCGATCTCTGCTATCAACGCAAAGGCTTTCGGATATTCTGTAAAGAGCGTTTTTCGGATATGGTCCATCGTGGCGACAACTTCATGGGCGAGCTTCTCATAGGTCGCCAGCTCAGTGATGAAATTGAGGATTACCGGCTCATCGCCGGGCTTTGCTTTTCTGACCGTAATCGTCATACGGCGACAGGCGCTTTAATATGAGGTTGCGGCGCATAATCTTCGAAAGCAATGTCATCATAAGTAAAATCAAAAATGCGCTTTACATCCGGGTTGAGCGCGAGCTTTGGCAATGGACCCGGCGTTCTCGCCAACTGAATGCGCGCTTGTTCTTCGTGATTGGAATAAAGATGCGCGTCACCGAGGGTGTGAACGAAGTCGCCCGCTTTTAATCCGCAGGCTTGCGCCATCATTTCCGTCAGCAAGGCATAGGAGGCGATATTGAAAGGCACGCCAAGAAAAATATCGCCGGAACGCTGATAAAGTTGGCATGAAAGCCGGCCGTCAGCCACAAAAAACTGGAACAGACAATGACATGGCGCCAGCGCCATCTTATCAATCTCCGCGGGGTTCCAGGCGGATACGATCAACCGCCGCGAGTAAGGATTTCGTTTGATCTCATCAACGATCCACGCGATCTGATCGATGGTTCCGCCGTCCGGCGCAGCCCATGACCGCCATTGCTTTCCGTATACGGGTCCAAGCTCGCCGTTCTCGTCCGCCCATTCATCCCAGATCGAAACGCCGTTTTCTTTGAGATATGCGATATTTGTATCGCCGGCCAGGAACCACAAAAGTTCGTGCACGATGGATTTGGTATGGAGCTTCTTGGTCGTGACCAGCGGAAACCCCTCAGCGAGGTCAAACCGCATCTGGTGGCCGAAGACGGCGCGCGTGCCGACCCCTGTGCGGTCAAGTCGCGCATCGCCCTCGTCCAGCGCGCGCTGCAGCAATTTCAGATACTGACGCATAATACTTGGCGAATCTCCTGTCTGACGGCCAGTTTAGCGATCCTGAGGCGAGCGCCAACCAGCGCTTTTGCCCAAGCCCGGTCAATGGTAATATCAGGGTCGAGAGGGGCGGACTGAGGGGTTAACTATGACGACAGGCAATCGCGCGCAAACGGCCGGGAAAGGGCTCGTCTTGCCCGGCCTTGTCATTGGCCTCATTACCGGCCTCCTCGTCTATGGCGTTGTCGAATTCTGGATTGACGATGTTGACGACAAGCCGCTGCCGATTGCGGTTTTGGGGTTCATTGTCACCGCCGCCGCGTCCTATCTCCTCCTCGCCGAGCGCGATCAACTGGGCAAGGCTCTTGGCGGCGCGCTTCTAATTGGCGCGGCGCTGGTCTTACCGGACTACGCCATGGCGAACACCGCTGGCGACGAGACGAAAAACCTTTCATCCTTTCCGCCGATGTTCTGGTTTATGGCGTCTCGGGGGCTGGTGGTTTTTCTGTTGCTGACGCTGGTTAAGGCGAGCCTTGATGACGGCGCGCCGCCTCGCTACGAACGCGTGTTTTTCCACGGTCTGACATTGCCGCTGATCGCGGGCGGCGCGAAGCTGTTCGCCCTGCTCGCGATGTTGTTGCTGTTCGCGTGGGCGCGCCTGCTTAAAGAGCTTGATGTCAACTTCTTCAATGAGCTGTTTCAGGAACCGTGGTTTCTGCTGCCATTCCTTGGCGCAATCGGCGGGGCGTCGATCGCGCTGATGCGGGGCCAGCAATCAGTGCTGGGGGCGCTGCGGTTCATCCTCCTCCTGCTCGCGCGCATGTTGATGATGATCACCGCGCTTTTCACCGTCACACTACTAATCGTGCTGGCGACCAAAGGGGTCGATGTTGTTTTTGAGCGTCCCTATCCAAGCGCCTGGATGCTTGGGTTAGCTCTGCTCGGAATGCTGATTTTCAATGGGGTTTATCAAAATGGCGAAGGCGGGGCGCCGCCGCTTTGGCTGCGCCTGCCGACATTGATCACCCTGATCGGGTTTCCGGTTTACGCCCTGCTCGCGTTTTACGCATTTTCGCTTCGCATCGGCGATTATGGCCTGACGCCGCCGCGTATTGGCGGACTTGCGGTGACCGGGCTGACGGCGGCCTATTCGCTGGTCTGCATCGCGGGGCTGTTGACCGAAGTGAACTGGCGCGGCCGAAAATGGATGCCGCTTGTCGGGTCGCTCAACACATTGATGGCGGTTGCCTGGATCATCGCGCTCACGGCCCTTGCGACCCCCTTCATCAATCCGTGGGCGATCAGCGCCAATAGCCAGTTCAACCGCATCGCCAACCAAACGGTTGCGGCGGAAGATTTTGACTTTGGTTATTTGCGGTTTGAACTCGGCCAGCATGGGGAAAAAGCGCTGGACCGCATGCTGTCACTCAACGATCATCCGGAAGCTGCCGCCATCCGTAGCGGCGTCGAGCGCGCGCGCTCGGCGAAAAGCTATTGGGAATACAAAAATCCTGACGCTTATCTGCCGACCGAAATCCCGGAGCCTGATGAAAACGCCGCCACGGACGGCCCGATGTCTCTGGAACTCAACCCTGACGAGGCCTCTGACGCGCCACCCGACGAAGAGTAAGCTTTAACTCTCTTCTTTTTGAATCTTGTGGATTTTGCGGTGAGCGCCGTTAAAATCAGCGACGCCTTGCGAAATCGCATAACAGGCAAGCCGCACTGCCCTTGGGATACTCACTTTTTCCCCGTCGCGTTCGCCCTTTTCGTAATACTGGATCATCCGCCGTTTAAGGCCGAGAAAGTGGGCGGCGTCCTTTTGGGACAAGCCAAGGGATTTACGCCACTTTTTGAAATCGCCTGGTTCCATAATGGGAGCCCGCCGCATGACGCACAAATACGCCCACCCGCGCACTTAATGCACTCTTATTACAAAATGTTGACAATTCTGACGATTTTCAAGTTTCGCAGAGTCTTCAATTGTTTACGCCCATGTCCTATATAAGGCGAGCTCGCTTCGGCGGGCTATGGCGATAAATGACGCGTGAAATAACCGTATCGGACCCGGGGGCGGTACCCGGCGGCTCCACCAAAACCCCTCTTCCGCACTGGCGGGGAGGCTTTGACGGGGCCGAAATAGGATCGACGAGCGTCTAAAGACGATGTTTTCGCCCGGTTTGCCTCCGTTATTTGGCTAAACTGAATAGTTGCTAATGACAACAATTCGGAAGAGTTCGCTTTGGCTGCGTAAGCGGTTCGAGTAACTCGAAATTGAAGTCCTA
This sequence comes from Pseudomonadota bacterium, assembly GCA_039819405.1. Lineage (GTDB taxonomy): Bacteria > Pseudomonadota > Alphaproteobacteria > Caulobacterales > Parvularculaceae > Hyphococcus. The sequence goes on from JBCBSB010000005.1 coordinate 143,114, forward strand.
GCCCCCATCCAAGGGTTAGGCGGGGTTCGGGAGCACCTGGCAACAGAAGCTCCCACTTTTTCTGGAGAAATTTGTTGTCCGCCTTCGCGGACGGGTCGGCGGCCTGGCGCCAGAAGCCGGGACTTTACTCCCACTTTTGTAGCTAGCGCCCTAAAGCCGTCAGCACTTCAGCTTCTTTTTCATCAGTAATTTGCCCGCGCCGACCGAATACAAAATCATCTTCAGGATGGCGTTCAATATAACCGTGCAGCATCGAGGCGGCGCAGGCTTCAAGCGAGCGATGGCGAAAACCAACTTGCACAGCTTTATCGGAGCTAAATCTATAAAATCCAACGGGCTCGGGCCGCCACATGGGAAGATCGCGATAAGGCTCAATATCAAATTCAGCTAACTTTTCTCGTGGCGTCCATATGAGATTCGCTTTTCGATGAGACACGTTTTGTATCGCATCAAAAAACTCTTTCAGCCTGAAAGGAGATGAGAGGACATTGTAAGGGCCGGCCAAATCATTTTCAGCGCAATGCGCCAAAAACCGGCATAATGAGACGGTATCTGTAAATTGTCCCCAAGTCTGTCCATCTTCCGGTGCTAAAACATCACCACCCCGCCAAATTTTGACGGGCCAGTAATGCTCACTTTCTGGCGTATTTATTCTCGCGCCTCGTATACCGTGAGATCTAAGAATGCCGACCTCCCCTTCAAAGTTTTCGGCCAAAACTTTTTCCGCCAGCGTCTTTCGCAAGAAGTATGACTGCTCATCAGGCTTTCGATTTATAGGATGGCCTTCAATATCAGATAATTGTGCAGTTTCAGTCGTACCTAACTGTCGAAACGCCGTATTATGGTACACTGAAATTGAGGAGATATAATAATAAATACGAGCATGACCACTCAAAAGGCGAGCCGTATCCTCAACGCATTTCGGACCTTTTTGCCACGTATCAATGACCACATCCCAGTCCCGCCCGCGCAACGCACCAAGATCCGGTCCACCGTTCTCCTCTTCGCGATCGCCCCTCAGTTTTTCCAGATAAGTGAAGAGATGGGGATTTGTGACGCCCCTATTGAACAAAGTGACGTCATGACCGCGGTCAAGTAAGGTTTCTACAATCGTTGGCCCGAGAAAGCCTGTTCCGCCCAACATCAACACACGCAACCGACGAGAAGTGGAAGAGCTTTGGTAAGTTGCCTTCCGTACGGCGGTGGCCGGCGTGCCGGCGCCCAAGACAGTTCCCGCCGCTGCAAAGCCCGCAGCGTTTAAAAAACTCCGTCTGTGCATGCCCAAAATCCTAAATTTGCTGATCTAATTGAAATCAGCAAAGCCGCGCGCCGATAACACGTGCAAGCAAATTGGGACAAAGCGTCCCCAGATTGGGGCCGGCAGTCCTCCTAACTCGCTTATTGCGAGATCATCGGAAACTATTGGTGTTCAGAAATGGCTTTCTGAGTAGTGGTTTTATACTGCCGACTGACAGAGAGCGAGAGGCCATCGTCGAGGATAATGAGGCCCCCTTTCGGCTTTTTAGATTGCAGCGCTTTTACGAAATCAAGGTTGATAAGGTGTTTTCGACTTATGCGTTGGAATCCGAAGCCTGCAAGTTTTGCTTCAAGCACCTTAAGCGTCATTCTTTCCAGATACGCCCCAGACTTGGTATGCAAAGAAACATAGTTTCCTGCCGCCTCAGCATAACGTATTTCGCCGCTGTTTAATCTTCGTACGCCATCAGCCGACTTTAGGCATAACCATACTGATGCTTGTGGGTCAGGCAGATCGTTATCTAGGGTAGTTGATAAAGGCTGCACTTTTTCGTGTCTGATTCTGGCAGCCACAATACTAATCATTGCGATTACTAGACCCGCAAGGATACCTTGGGGTAAGCGCTTCATCGCCAAATGGGTCACATCATCGAGGAATGGGCGACTGATCGACCCGTCAATGCCCCAAAAAAGTAATGTGCTTACCGTCGGGTGCAGGCAAACAGAACCCAGCACCGCTAGACCGACAAAAAGCGACGCGGTTTTCCAAGATGCTAATAATGTGTGATAGCGCAGACCCGTATAGACATATGCGCATAACAAAGCGCTCCAGAGGAATCCGTCGCCGGCCCCCCATTTGATCGCATTCTGCCAACCGACACCATAATAAAAACGGAAATGCGTGATGAGAATGGCCGCCACAGCTGCCCAAATAGCCGCTACAACAATTGCTAGGTCGGTCTTTTTGAGCATTTATCCCTCAAGCACAGTAGCGATTATTTTATAACATCGCTAAAACACCCGCGATAGAGTGAAAAAGGCGGCCCAAAGTGAGTGAAGAAATCGAACTCGATTATGATTTTTTGATGCAGCGCGCATTCCGATATCTGATGCGCGATGTCCTGACTATGGTCGCCGATTTGGGAGACGCGCCGGGGGAGCATCACTTCTATATCGAGTTTCTAACCGAGGCGCCGGGCGTTTCCATCCCCGATCATTTGAAGGAACAGTATCCCGAGCGCATGACGATCGTCCTGCAACATCAGTTCGAAGGGCTGATCGTCTCCGATGACGGTTTCGAGGTCACCTTATGGTTCAAGTCAAAGGAAGCAAAACTTGTCGTCCCCTTTGATGCGGTCACGAGTTTCGCCGATCCCAGCACGCAGTTCGGTTTGCGCTTTGAACCGCAAACCGAGAGCGGCAATGACCATGAGGCCTCATCAGCTTCAAACCGCGAAGAAAACCAATCCGCCGAAAACGACGCCGGCGTTGAAACGGCTGCGAAGGACGACGCCGAAAAATCGGACGATGGCGCCGAAGTGGTCAGCCTGGATGCGTTTCGAAAAAAATAAACGCTATCGCGCAGTCGATTGCGCTGCATAAACGACAGCGAATTCGTCCGCATAGATACGCCGCCATCCGGGCATCACATCGAAATGGGCGACCCGCCCATCATTCGGTTTGATGATCGACCATCCAATATCATGAGATTTGATCTGTCGGCGGAGGACTTCCGCTCCGTCGGTTTTCATGCTGTCTGATATCCGCGGAATGAAACCGTCCTGAAACAATCGGTCGGCGCGGCCGTCAACGAAGGTTTTCTCGCCTTCAAAGATCAACGCGCCGCCAAAGTTATATTCATTGAGAACGTTGCCGCTGACGCCGAAGTCCCGTGCGGCTTTGATCGCCTGAACCGGATAGCTGGTTCCCGGCGGTAACCAATGCGCGCCCGCGCCAATCGCGGCGCCCCCCGCCGCCACAAGGGCAATGATCACAGGAACAGCGACCCCAGCGCTTTTTGCAAGCGTTTTTTCCAGCGCAGACGTCTCCATATCCCGCGCCCATCGCCCAAGGGAAAGCGAAGGGAACTGCACTGAAATATCGCGTGCAAACAGCAATGGCGTCAGCGTGAACAACAAATAGGTAAAGCGGGTATGCGTCAGATACATGTGCAGGAGAAGGCAGAGAAACAACGCAGCGACCATATTGGTGCGAAAACCACTGACAAGTGCAATCACCAACGCCGCCAGCATCACCATCTCTACTTTCATATCCTGCGGCAAGCTGAAAGCTCGCCATTCAGTAATATAGGGCAGCGCCTCACTCTCAACGATAGTTACGGTCGACCAGATCGATTCAAAACCATAAGGATGCGCAATCGATGCGACCGGACATAATGCCAGAAACGCAACCCAGTGCAGCGTGCGCGTCGATCTGAAATCGCGGGTTTCATGTAAGTATAGCAAAAACGCGAGGAAGGCGGCGACAAAACCAAAAGTAAAACTCGCATGCATATTGGACCAAACGCATAAGACGCCGAGCATCCAGAAAGACGGCGCCTGCTTTTCCTGCGCCGCAATCCATAATTTCTGTACAAATAGTATGATCAACGGCAAGGCGATGATGTGAGGGCGTGCGATGAAAACGTCACTGGCGACAGACAAACACCCGACCGTGATCGCCCCCGCCATGACCGGCTTCAGGCGCGCCGAGAGCGGCCAGTAGAGTTGCCATGTCACGACTAACATCACGGCAATCGCCATGAGCGCGACGCCGTTCCAGCCGCCGGCCGCAAAAGCGGCGTAGAGAAAAAGTTGCGAAAGCCATTCTTTTGCGATCCATGGCTCCCCCCCAAAACTATGGGAATAGGCGTCCACATGCGGGAACGACTTTGTAAACCAGATGTCTTTACCGACCGCGATATGCCAGAGCGTGTCCGGATCGTTGAGGAATTTCGGCCCCGCCGCCGCGAACCCGACAGCCATCGCCGCAACGACAATAACGCCCAGAAGCGCGCGCAGGCGCTGCGCCGGATCGGCGGTCTCGAAATGAGCGCCCAGCGAGGCCAGTTTGCCTGGTAACGCAGGAGCCGGGTGCACGTTGGCCATGTCTGCAATAGTCTCGGTTTCACTTGATCGAGAGTGTCGCCGTTAAAGATTTCGACAGGTTTAATCGCACTGCGTCCGCCCCATCCGCACCTGTTCATCAAGCGTTAACCGCCCTTTCGGCTTCCATAAAATTATCTATATGAAGTCTGTGGGTCCGTCTTGCGCTCCCCTCTCCCCGTGCTAAACGCCACCCACCGACAAAAGATCAACATATGAGGCTCGCCATGACCAAAACCCGCACAGAATCTGACAGTTTTGGCGAGCTTTCCGTCCCAGCGGATAAATATTACGGGGCGCAGTCGGCCCGCTCGCTGATCAATTTCCCCATCGGCGTCGAGACCATGCCCGACCCGCTCATTCGCGCGCTTGGCGTCGTCAAGCTCTGTGCGGCGAAGGCGAACCTCGCGCTTGATAATATCGAGCCGAAGATCGGCGAAGCCATCGTTCAGGCTGCAGGAGAAGTCGCGGAAGGCAAGCTCAACGACCATTTCCCCTTGTCCGTCTGGCAAACAGGGTCCGGCACACAGTCAAACATGAATACCAACGAGGTCGTCGCGAACCGCGCCATCGAAATCCTTGGCGGCGAGATTGGCTCGAAAGATCCCTGTCATCCAAATGATCACGTGAATCGCAGCCAGTCCTCCAACGACACGTTCCCAACGGCGATGCATATCGCGGCGGCGGAAGAAATCGTCCACCGCCTCATCCCGGCGCTGCAAACTTTGCGTAACGCGCTCAACGACAAAGCCGAAGCCTTCAAAGACATTATCAAGATCGGCCGCACGCATTTGCAGGACGCAACCCCCTTGACGCTTGGTCAGGAATTTTCCGGCTATGTGCAAATGGTGGAATACGGCATACAGGGCGTCGAGGCGGAACTGCCGAGCCTTTACGAACTTGCTCAAGGGGGAACAGCGGTCGGCACAGGACTAAATGCAAAAGTCGGTTTTGCTGAAAAGTTCGCCGAAGAAGCGGCTGCATATACGAGCCTTCCTTTCGTGACGGCCCGCAATAAGTTCGAAGCTTTAGCGACCCATGACGCTTTAGTCGCAGCCCATGGCGCTCTTAACAGCATCGCGGTCAGCCTGTTCAAGATCGCCAACGACATCCGCCTGATGGGATCTGGCCCGCGCTCCGGTCTTGGCGAGATCAGCCTGCCCGAAAACGAGCCGGGCTCATCTATCATGCCCGGCAAGGTCAACCCGACCCAGTGCGAAGCGCTGACGATGGTCTGCGCTCAGGTCATTGGCAATAACGCGACCGTCAGCTTTGCCGGCAGCCAGGGCCATTTCGAACTCAACGTCTTCAAACCCGTCATCGTTTACAACACGTTACAGTCCATTCGCCTGCTCGCGGATTCGGCGAATTCCTTCACCGACAAATGCGTCGTCGGCATTGAGGCCAATGAAGACCGGATTGCTGAATTGATGGCGCAGTCGCTGATGCTGGTGACGGCCCTCGCGCCGGAAATCGGCTATGACAACGCCACAAAAATCGCCAAGACGGCGCACAAAAATGGGACAACCCTGCGCGAGGAAGCGGTCAAGCTCGGCTTTGTTTCCGAGGAAGACTATGACCGGATCGTGCGCCCGGAAAACATGATTTCCCCGACCTAGGCGCCGGCGTTAACCGCCTAACCCTAGCCGCGACGCCATTTTTCCCACCTGCCGGGAATCACCGTCTCATATTGCCTTCGCTTTGGACCGGTTCTTGCTGTGTTATGGCCAGCACCGCCCCCAAAACGGAAAAAGGGCGAATTGAGTTTGGTGAACGAAGGAAAAACCCATGTCGCAGAATACACCGTCAGAAAGTCAGTTACGGCTCGCGCTGGCGCAGTTCCTGTTTGCACAGAACATAGACATCGAAACGCTTTACAAGGCGCTTGGCGCGGATCTTTCCAGCGCCGACAGCGAAGCTGTTTCCCACATGGCCGGGATCATTGACGGAATTTCGCTGGCGACGGCAAAGATCCGCACCCACGGCCTGGATAACTGGGCCAAGAATTAAACGTCCCTCCCTGCACTTGCACTAACTTGTACAATCCGGCTTTTCTGAGCTTTCAGGAAAGCCGGTTTTTTTATGCGCAAGCGATCGATCACCCTTAAAGGCCACCGCACCAGCATCTCGCTGGAGGATGAGTTCTGGGAAACCCTCGACGCCTTAGCCGCAGCGGACGAACGGTCGCTGCCGAAACTCATATACGATATCGACCGGGCGCGGATGAAACAGGCCCCGCCGCCGGGGCTGGCGTCGGCATTGAGGGTTTATGTTTTGAGGCGGGTGCGGAATGACGTCACGACGTGACGCATCCAGGCCTTTCGGCGAGCTACTATATTCCGGCGGCTAGGCGTGCCGAGTCTCACCGCCCTTGGTCCCATACATAATCACGTAGGTTCCGAAGTCATCCGTAAAGTCCTCGAACCGATGAAGCGCGCGCGCCTGCGTAAAGATGACGTCGCCAGGCTGAACGGAAAAACGGTCGAGCGAGTCTTTGTTCTCCCCTATGGCAAAGATTCCCGAACCGCGCATGACGACGTAGACTTCGTCTTGATCGTGCGGCGTCTGCTTATCTTCCCCGCGCGGCTCATAGAAATAAAGCTTCAGCGTTCCCCGTTCGAGCAATAACGCCTCCGGCAGGCCGAGCGGACTGTCGCCGGCGTTGAGCGCCTGCGTGATTGCATCACGCGCGGCCGCCAGCGACATATTCCAACCCACAGGCGAAGACATTGTTTGCTGCAGTAACGAGGCCTCACTCATTTGGCTTTCTCCTCTTTTGGTTTCAAAGGCATGCCTGAGTAAATAATGGCGTTTTAGTGACGCCCCATAGCAGTCGCCTCAAGTTTCAAAAGCCACCCGAAACTTGCGATCCCGCAGGCGCCGGTTGCGGTCCTGCTTAAAAACCGATCATGAATTCAGCGCGGCGCCGCCTTTGCTGATCAAAAAAGGCGGACCCAACGGCCCGCCTTTTCATTAAATGTAGGACCGGTATAGCGACTACTTCCGCTTTTTCTTCAGCGTCGGATAATCAATGCCCAATTGCTCAAGATAGGTGTCGTATTGTTCCGGGTCGTAATAATATTGCTCAAGCTCCGGCTTGTAGCGCTCCATGATCTCTGCGTTCTTTTCAATCGCAGGTTCATCGTCGGGGCCGACAAACGCTTCGTAGGTAATGTCTTTCGATTGTTCTTCACGGAAATATTTCCACGCCGCCTCGACCTCTTCAGGCTTCAGCAAAAAGTCGAGCGCCGTCATGCCAATGACTTTCGCACCCGCCGTCGCGCCCTTATGGGCGATGGGCGTCGCCATTGCGATGCCATTGACCCAGTTATGACCCGGCAGCCCGTCAATGTTAGAAGGGAACCGCAACGTCACCGTCGGCACATTCCACGAAACATCGCCGATATCGTCGGAGCCGCCGCTCTTTGGCTCTTCTCTCGGTCCTTCAAGGCCGGTCAGCTCCGTCGCAAGCCCGTCCTCCACGTCATCTGAGTCGACATCGGCGCCGGCCAATTCCTGCACCGCACGGGCAAGCGCTTGATCGTTCTCATCCCAGTCAGGCAAGCCGACGGTTTGAATATTTTTATCCATGGCTTCGGCGACAACTTTTGAGAAATGACGCGGCCACGCGGAGCCAATGATGCGGCGTTCATAGGTCGTATCTGTCATCAGCGCGGCGCCTTGCGCGGTTTTTTCAAGCTTCTCGAAATTTTCGCGGATGTTTTCCGCGGTGATTTCGCGAATAAAATACCAGACCGTCGCCGTTGACGGCACGACGTTCGGCTGATCGCCGCCGTCGACGACAACGTAATGAGAACGCTGCAACGGATGTAAATGTTCGCGCCGGAAATTCCAGGCGACATTCATCAACTCAACCGCATCGAGCGCGCTCTGACCGCGCCACGGCGCCCCGGCGCCATGGGCCGCTTCTCCTGAAAAGGTATATTCCACAGAGACAAGTCCCGTGCCCGGCGCGTCGCCCCATCGAACAGACATATTATCGCTGACATGGGTGAAGAGTACGACATCGACATCTCCGAACATGCCGTCACGGGCGAAATACGCTTTGGTTCCGACAAGCTCTTCGGCGACGCCCGGCCACAAGACGATTGTGCCCTCGATGTTTTCGCGCTCCATGATCTCTTTCAACGCGAGCGCCGCGGTGATGTTCACCGCCTGACCGGAATTGTGTCCCTCGCCATGTCCGGGCGCGCCTTCGACAATCGGGTCGCGATAGGCGACGCCTGGCTTTTGCGAAGACTTCGGAATGCCGTCAACGTCACTGCCCAGCGCAATGACCGGATGGCCGCTACCCCATTTCGCCCACCAGGCGGTTGGAATGCCGGAGACGCCCTGCTCCACTTCAAAACCGTTCGCCTCAAGAATATTAGTAAGGTAGCGTTGAGTTTCCACTTCCTGAAAGCCAAGTTCTGAAAACGAAAAAAGACTGTCGACGATTTCCTGGGTCAGCTTGGCGCCGCCATCGACTTTCTCGGCAAGTTCTGTTTTCAGCGCCGTCAGTCGGGGATCATCTTGCGCCGCCGCCGCCTCATCCTGCGCCCATGCGGGCCCCGTTACGACAGCCGCCAATACTCCGAGAACCTTGAAAAGCTTCATCACCCGCCCCTTCCGCCTGTGTGCTCCAGCCTTTCATCATAGGCATGCTTGTCACAGACCGGCAAGCTGGAAGCGCCCCGCAGATTGGCGAAGACGGAGGTCAGGTCCGAACAGGATGGGCTATGGTGACGGCTTGTGCTTTTCGCTACCCGGCCGCTTGCGCCACCACACTTAATGACGGCCGGCCAAGCACCAGTTGCGCATAGAGCCGGGTGATGTCATCGGAGTATCCGCGGATGAGCGGGCGCACTTGTTCGTATTTTTCAACGCCTGCGGCGCGCGCAATCACCTTACCGAAGCGGCGACGCACTGGCGTGCGGATCGGGTCGCTCCATTCCGCAAGCGAGCGCACGACCTGCATGCGCGCCCAGAATTCTCGGGCGGATTTTAAGGCCTGCGCCGCATCCTCAGGCAACAGACCCGAACGCGCCATGGCGTCGAGCGCTTCGCTAGCATCCGTTTCCTGTACGAACGGGTGCGCGGCGGCATGTTTATAGATCAAGGTGCTGATGACCAGCTCCACATCGAGACGCCCGCCCTCAAGCCGGTCAATATCCCAATCCGAGCTGGGCCGTTCACGGCGCATGCGCTGAGCCCTGGCGCGATCAAGATCGCGGAACAGAACATCAGCGCGCCGGGCGCCTGAGACGGCGCCGCGAAGGGCGTCGCGGGCCATCTCCGCCGCCTTCTCTCCGCCAGCAATCACGCGCGCGCGCGCCAACATGATCTGTTCATGAGCGACGGCTTCTGAAAGCACATAAGATTTGAATGATTCGACATCGGGCGCGATCGCGCCTGCCCCACCGGATGGACGATAGGAAAGGTCTGGCGTTACCGCAAACAAACCATCGCCCAGCCCGTCAAGCAGTTTGAGATAGCGCTGCGCAAAAGCCTCACCCGCCTCGTCCAATGGCTCGCTGGCGATAAAACCAAGATAGGTTGCATTCCCCGGCAAACAGGCGCCGGCGCCGTCGAAAACATGCAGGGCGATCTTTTTGCCGGCGCCATTTTCGTTCGACGCCGGTGTTTTGACCGCATGTTCAAAGAGGTCCGTCAGTATGCGTATATGAAGAGCATTCAATGCATCCGCTGCGGCGTCAAACGGCGTCGCGCCGCTGGCGGCGCTCAAAGCGATGCGCGCAATCATTTCCCGTCGCCAGTTCGCGACACCTTCAAACGCGGCATCGCCTTTCAGAGGCGGCGGCGGGAAGCGCGTCATCCATTCGCGACCATCCTGCGGGGTTTCGACACCCGGCTTTTCAAAAAACGCTTCCGTCCCCTCAGTGGTCATCGTCAGCGGGGCGACCGCCGCGCCAAAGCAACCGAAAGCGTCGACCAGCGGGTCACGCTGGGACGCGCCATCGCGCACGAGAGAGAATACGTCCTTGTGCTCTTCTGCGTTAGCGAGCAGCGCATCGAACAACCGCACGGCGCGGTTCGGATCCTGCGTTTCGCCAAAGTCCGTGAGGAGGCCCGGCGCATGCGAAGAGAAACGCATTTCGCCTTTGGTGTTGGCTTTGCGCGCCCAGTCATCGACCGAATCAGAGAGCGTCGCGCCATTGAAAAATCCGAGATCTTCCAGCTTGTCAGCGTCTTCGGACTCTTCCCCTTCCGCGTGGTAGGAGGCGACTTCTTCCTGCAGGCCGCTCATAATCCGACGCAGGCTGTTGCGCGCATCGATGCGCGAACCATCGAGGACTGCCGATAAAGCGTCATAGGCCGAAAATCCGCACAGCGTCGCAAGCGCGCGCTGCTCGTCTTCGCGGCTGACCTCCATCGCCGCTGCGCCCTTCATCATCTGCGCGCGCGCCACGGCGATATGCGCCAGCTCTTCGCCTGCAATCAGACGACGCGCAACATCCTCTGAGAACAGCCGCGAATGCGCCGCCGTTTCAAACGTTTCACTGGCGGACGCTGTGCGAAAAATCGGTCGCGCGCCGCCAATCGCCAGACGGCAAAGGTCAGCGACCCGGCGAAAAACCGCACGCGGATCATCGCTTTCTTTTTCAAGCGTCTTGCGCAAATCATCATTGAGGATTGGCGTATCGCCCCAGACAAGCTCTTCAATGTCTTCAAGAAACGCCCCGCCGGAAACCCGGTCACCGGCGACAAGACGCGCCGTCGCAAGCCAGGCGCGCAACACCTGCGATTGCGGCCCTTCGGCGGTCGCGCGCACGCGCGCAACGCTGTCCGCGTAGCCGGCGCCGCCAACGCCGGAACCCAAGGGCGTGCGCAAGGCGAATAGCGGATATTCACCGGGCTTGCCTTCAAAAGCTTCACGCAACTCCGCCCCGATGCGCACAAAAACGCGGTCTGCCCCGCGCGCCTTGGCCGCCGAGAACGCCTGCTCATCATAAAGGATGATCAAATCAAGCGGACCAAAAGGCGAAAGATCTTCATGAGCGAAGTCGCCCCCGGCAAGCACAAAAACGCCCTGCATGATGTTGTCAGCGTCTTCGACAGCCAGTTCGCCGCGTTTGACAGCGGCGCGCACCAGCCATTGCAGGCCGGTTTCAACCAGCCGTTCGGCGAAATCGACGCGGGAGGCGGTCGCTTCCGATACCGACCATTGTCCGCCAAGCTCCGCTAGCGCAATCGCAATGTCCGCCCGGTTTTTTAATGGGGCAAGCGCCGCATGAAGCGCTTCAGGTCCGCCGACGCCGCGATCTAGCGCGGCAAGGTCCCGTGCGGTCTCCGCCAACACGGAAGAGGCGCCCTCAATCAACGCCGTCGCGGCGGCGTCGGGATAGGTCATGCAGAGTTCGGAAAGCCGGCGGGTCGCGCCGAAAACCCGCAACATCAAAAGGCGCCGGTCCGGCTGATCAAGGGCTGCGCCAGGGTCCTGACCCATAGCTTCTGCAACCGCGCGCCGCCAGCGCGTCGCCGCGGCGCTTGCCCGCGATGGATCGATCTTGTCGCCTTGATCACGAGGCGTTCGCGCGCCGGAAACAGCCATATGCTTCCCATCCCATAGCTATCGAATTGAACGGGAGGATATTGTCAAAACAGGATGAATTCGCCGTTAAACATATTGTGACATTTAGACATGGCCTCGAATGCTGATATGAACGATTTTTCTTAACTCTTCCGAAGATTCATCATGACCCGGAATGTTGCGCGCATCTTGATATTTCTGCGGAAGCTTCGCCGCAGGTTTCAGCGTTTCGACGTCCTCAGGGTCTGGCTTTTCGCCGTTATCATCGGCGTTGCCGCAGCCTATGGGATCATCGCATTTCGCGCCCTCATTGACGTCATTTCCGTTGTCGCGTTCGGAGAAACCGAGGCTGGCGTCGTTAGCGGGGCGTCCTCATTAAGCTTTATGCGCGCCTGGGCGGCGCCAGTGGTCGGCGGTCTTGCGGTGTCGGCCATCCTGTTTGTTGCGGATCAACTGAAATGGCTGGAAGGCGGTCGCGGCCAGGGCATTTCCGATGTGATCGAGGCGCGGGCCGTTGGCCATGGCCGCTTGTCCCTCCGGGCGGGCCTCGCTGCGGCGACAGTTTCCGCCGTTTCCCTGGGCTCCGGCGCCAGCGCCGGCCGAGAAGGGCCCGCTGTCCATCTCGGCGCAACGATCGCCTCCATCCTTGATCGTCATATGGGCTTTACCGCCCAACAGCGCCGCGCGCTTTTAGGGTGCGGGGCGGCGGCGGCAGTGTCTGCGAGTTTTAATGCGCCTATCGCCGGCGTGCTGTTCGCTCTGGAAGTCATCCTCGGCAATTACGCGTTGTCCGTCTTCGGTCCTATCGCCGCCGCCAGCGTCGCCTCGGCCATCGTAACCCGCATTCACCTTGGCAACTTCCCCGCCTTTGCGCCGCCGGACTATGGCGCCGTCGCGACCATCGACGTGCCGCTCGCTGCGGCGCTTGGGGTTATCTGCGGGTTGATTTCCGCCGGCTTTCTCTTCTCCACTTCGCAGTTCACGACTGGCGTGCGTGAATTCGCGCAGCGCCGCGGCATATCCTATCTTTTTTTACCACCAATCGGCGGCGCCATCATCGGGTTAATTGGCGCGTTTTATCCGGAAGTCTTCGGGGTAGGCTATGAAGCCGTAACCAACGCGCTTGCCGGAAAATACACCATCCTTCTACTGATTGTCCTGGTGTTTGTGAAGTGCGCCGCCACCGTGATTACTCTGTCTTGCCGGTTTGGCGGCGGTGTTTTCTCGCCCGGACTTGTGATCGGCGCATTCGCCGGCGCCGCTTTCGGCGCCATGCTCGGGCAGTTCTTTCCAGATGCGACAGCCAGCCCTGTTTACTATGCAATGATCGGCATGGGTGCCGTCGCCGGCGCTATACTTGGCGCACCGATCTCCACCACGCTCGTCATATTTGAAATGACCGGGGAGTACACGATCACGATTTCCCTAATGGTCGCCGTCGCGATCGCCACGCTGATCACGCAGTGGCTGTGCGGGCGATCGTTTTTCCAATGGCAGTTATCGCGACGCGGATATGATTTATCCGAAGGTCCGCAAGGGGTCATTCTGAAAACCATCCGTGTGCGCGATGTTATGGAAAAAATGCCGCCAGGCGCGCCTCTATCGAAAGAAGCGGATCGGCTGGTGTCATCGCAATCGCTTGGCGAAGCCTTGGCGAGCCTGAATGAAGCGGAAGAACACGGCCTACCAGTCGTCAACGACGCGCAAGGGGAGGAAGTCGTCGGTTATCTGTCGCGCGTTAAGGCGCTCGCCGCCTATAACAAGGCGCTCATCGACGACAATATCGAGCATCATACCTGAACGCTCAAAACCGCCCGAACGCCATCGCGGTAAACAGCCGCATTCGCTTACTGACCGGAAACGGCGCTGCGTCACGCTTCAGATAAGCCGGCGTCAGCGACAGATGCAAAATGGCGGGCGCAGCCTCCGCAGGCGCGTCACGCAAGCCGCCACGCGCATCTTCCCATAGACCTCTCGCCTTGACCGGAATCTCGCCAGCCAGATTTGGCGCAAGGCTCGCCCCTTCCCGCGCCAGGGAAAACGCAACGCCCGCCTTTGGTGCGGCCTGCATCGTCGCATCATTGTCCGTCGCCAACGCGACCGCCAGCGCATCGACAGTCCCTTCCGCGTTTTCGAGCCAGTCAGAGAGGTCATTTATGTCCTCGAAGCCCTCGCCATAGAGAGGGCGCGCCGCCGCATCGATGGCGGCTTCGAACCGGGCCATCACCGGCTTTCTGACAATCCCCGTCGCCGCCATTTCCTCAACCACTGGATGCGCACGATGGGCTTTTGCATTCACGATTTCATCAAGCGCCTCGCGCCACCATTGCAGCCTGATTTCTCCAAGCGGCGGCTCAGAGACGGCGCCCGGGATGCGGCGCAGTTCTCCATGAAACGCATAAAGCGCAATCAGCGCACGTTTTAACGCATCCGGCGCATATTGCGCCGCCAGCCATCGGTCCTCGTCGCGCGCGCGTACAAGATTGGAACAATATTCGTCGCCATGCGTTAGTTTGTCAGACATGTCTTTTTTCAGCGTTGTTGAACGCACACCTGCTGGTCCTTAAGTGACCGCGTATCAGAAAACAATTCTTTGAAAGGGGTTACCTCATGACGATTTCTTTGCCGGACCTTCCTTACGGCAAATCGGACCTGGCGCCGCATATTTCTGAGCAGACGCTCGATTTTCATTACGGCAAACATCACCAGGCCTATGTGGACAAAACCAACGCCGCTATCAAAGGGACTGACCTGGAAAACAGCTCCCTGGAAGAGATCGTCCGCCACGCGGCGGGAGACGATCAGGGTCTGTTCAACAATGCGGCGCAAGTCTGGAACCATACATTTTACTGGAATTCCATGTCGCCCAAGGGCGGCGGCGCACCGGGCGGCGACATCGCCAAAGCTATCGATGACGCTTTTGGCGACTATGAAGGTTTCAAGAACGCCTTCGCCGACGCTGGCGCGACACAATTCGGTTCAGGCTGGGCCTGGCTGGTCACGAAAAGCGGCAAGCTGGAAGTGCGCAAGACCTTGAACGCGGAAACCCCGCTGACCGATCAGTCCTGCACGCCAATCCTGACCATGGATGTCTGGGAGCACGCCTACTATCTCGACTTCCAGAATAAGCGCCCCGCCTATATCGATGCGTTTCTCGATCATCTGGTGAACTGGGACTTCGCAAACGAGAATCTCGCGAAGGCGTAACTTCACTCATTGCTGATAAGCAAAAGGCTCCGGCGATAATCGCTGGAGCCTTTTTTGTTCTTTAGTGTTTCGAATGGTTATGGTGTCGCCGTGGCGGGCTGTTTCGACCAGTCGCGCTTGACCCCGGTCGCCATCAGGAAGGGCGAAGCGACGAAGATCGATGAATAGGTGCCGATCACGATGCCCCAGATCATCGCAAGCGTGAAACCGCGCAACACCTCGCCGCCGAACAAGACAAGGGCGCCAAGCGCCAGCAGCGTCGTCACCGAGGTCATAACGGTGCGCGAGAGCGTGTCGTTAATTGACAGGTCCAGAACGTCCGGTAGCGATTTCGATTTATACTTTCGCAGATTCTCACGCACGCGGTCATAGACGACAACCGTATCGTTCATGGAATAGCCGACAATCGTCAGGATCGCGGCGATGATCGAGAGATTGAACTCGAGGCTCGTGACGGCAAACATGCCGAGCGTAATCGCAACGTCGTGCACAAGCGCGGCGATTGCGCCCAATGAGAACTGCCATTCAAACCGGAACCAGATATAGATCAGCATCATGGCGATCGCGAGGGCGACCGCGATAGCGCCCTTTTGAATAAGCTCGCCGGAGACAGTCGGCCCCACCACTTCGATTTTACGAAACTCGATGCCATCGCCGAGCAAAGTGCGCAGCGCGTTTTGCACCTCAAGCGCCGCGTCCTGTTGCGCGTTTTCCTCCGCATCGTCGTCAACGGCTTCGCCGTCGCTTACGTCAACGTCCTGGCGCTCTACAAATACAACAACGGCTTCGTCGCCGCCGGCGAAGTCCTGAATCTCCTGCACCTTCACATTGCCGAGCCCAAGACCGGAAACGGCTTCGCGCACGGAAGCGACATCGATAGGCTCATCGTCAGCAACCTCAACGGTCACGCCGCCACGAAAATCGATGCCGAAATTTAAACCATGGGTAAAAAGCGCGACCATCGACCCGACAATCAACGCCGCTGAAAAGATCAACGCAATAATCCGCATTTTGGTGAATGCGATATGCGTTTCGTCCGGAACCAATTTGAGATACATCATCTGCCGCCCCCTATAACGCGATTGCTTTTGGCCGTTTCGACAGGAGATAGCCTCCTGCGAACATGCGCGTCAGCACATAGGCGGTGAACACTGAGGTAACGACGCCGACGGCCAGCGTGATCGCAAAGCCGCGCACCGGACCGGCGCCGAGCTGGAACATGATCAGCGCCGCAAGAAAGGTCGTAACGTTGGCGTCAAGGATTGCCGACCATGCTTTTTGATAACCGATCTCGGCGGCGTTGATCGGCGTTTTGCTTCCCCGCAATTCTTCGCGGATGCGCTCGAAGATCAGCACATTCGCGTCAACCGCCATACCGATGGTGAGAACGATCCCTGCGATGCCTGGCAAGGTCAGCGTGGAGCCGAAAAGCGACAGAACGCCGGCGATTAAAATGACATTCGCGATCAGCGCCATATCGGCGTAAACGCCGAAACGGCCATAGCTGACCACCATGTATATGATCACGCCGATGAAGCCGATGATCAGCGCCTTAGCGCCGGCCTCAATGGAGTCCTGACCGAGATCCGGTCCAACCGAGCGCTGTTCAAGTGTCGTCAGTTCCGCCGGTAAAGCGCCAGACCGAATAAGCAGCGCCGTCTCGGCTGCCTCCAGCGCAGAGAAGTTTCCTGTGATGCGGCCCGATCCCTGGGTGATGGCGGACTGTATTGTCGGTGCGGAAATGATTTCGCCATCAAGCACGATCGCAAACACTGAGCCGATATTGTTGCGTGTATAGTCGGCAAAGCGTCGTGCGCCGCGACTGTCGAACGAGAAGTTGATCTGAAACCCGCCGCCATCAGTGCTGGGCCCGGCGGAGGCGGTTTCCACCATGTCGCCGGTGACTTCCGCCTCTTCAAAAAGCACAAGCGGCAATTGTCCCGCGCCTTCGCTTTCCGAGAACGGCACCAGAATTCGACCCGGCGGCAAGAGCCCTGCGGCGGCGTCCGCGGGATTGACGGTCGGGTCATGACGGTGAAAACTGAGCTGACCGCTGCGGTTGATGATACTTTTTAAAGCCTCCGGGTCATCATCGCCGGGAACCTGAACCACGATGCGATCTTCGCCCTGGGGCTGGATAGCGACTTCCTTGTTACCGGCAGGATCAATCCGTCGGCGGACGACCTCGATGGAATCCCTTACGGCTTCTGTCGCATAATAACGCTCGGCCTCTGTGGTGATGGCGATATCCAGACGCGCGTCATTCACTGAAACTGTATAAGCGCGAAGCCCCAGCCCAAGCGCGCCGCCGACGCCGCCCCGCGTGATATCGCGCACTCTTTCCGCCGCTTCATCTGTCTGCGCCGCATTGCGTACGCGCAGGGAAACCGTGTTGGTGTCTTCGTTATAGACCAGGCTGTCGATAGAAATCCGATCGCGGTTGACCGCACGGTTAGGGCGCATCTCCCGGCGGATATCCGACATGACGCCGCGCATCCGGTCATCAATGACTTTCTCGGTATCGACACCAAGGAGGAGGTAAGAGCCCCCTTGCAAATCAAGCCCCAGATTGATCGTGCCCTTCGGCAGGAAGCCCGGCAGGCTGTCGCGGGTTTCATCGCTCAGGAAATTGGGGATCGCGAAGATCGCCCCCAACAGGATGAGCCCTAAAACGCCGGCTGTTTGAAATTTCGAAAACTGAAGCATCGCCTCATTCACCGGCGCAAAATGCGCCGCCCCACTTGTCGATTATTTGTCGTTAGCGGCCGGTTCCGGCTTGGTGCGCACATCGCTCAGGGTCGCCTTGACGACTTTGACCGACACATTGTCAGCAAGTTCGACCATGATTTCTTCGCCTTCAAGGACTTTCGTGACCTTGCCGACAATGCCGCCGGCCGTCACCACAACATCGCCGCGGCGGACATTCGACACCATCTCAGCATGTTTCTTGCGCGCCTGACTCTGAGGACGGATCAGCAAAAAGTAGAAAATCACGAAAATGAAAATCAGCGGCGCCATCTGAATCAGCGGATTTGGCGCTGCGGTTTCGGCGGCCTGCGCATAAGCGGGCGATATCCACATTTAGTCAGTCTCCCTCGGGAATTGTCGATCCGGCGGCATGGCGATGCGCCGCCGGCGCAAATAGTCGTCCCACCCCTGGACAAGATGGCGGATATATAACGGCTGCATTCCCTGTTGCAATGCGCGGCTGAAATTGGCGGGCGTTTTTTTGCCGGACGCTTTCTTCAATAGAGACGGAAAGCGCTACATCTTGGACACACTGGTCTCCTGCGGACACAGCCGCGAAATCACGTTTTGGGTCCTGAACGACGCCAGCTGATCAAAAGCGTCATCCCGGTAACAATATTCTGGGCGGCGCCAATTCACATCGAAACCAGACGCGACTTGCTGCCTACGCAATCGCAACAGCCCCTTACCCCTCAATGTTCCCCAAACCCCAAAGCCTCTGGGCGACACAAAAAAATCGCCAAGCTGGCTCATGCGTTGAACTTACGGCTGTTCAGGTTTGTGAGTAAGCGCTCACTTGACAAATTATCGCAACATATATATGTGAGCGTTTACTCACTTTTGGTTGAGTTTTGAACTATCTGAGGAGCGCCTCGTGAAGAAAAGAATTTCAATTAATTGGCGGGCCTTTCACGCGACGGATTTGGCGGTCGCGCGTCGCCAAAAAGGCGACTAACGGCGCCGACTGGAAAATGGGCAAGCACTTTAATGAGCTGGCGAAGGCGTTATGAATGAACACGAAAATACGCGCGGCGTCACCGCCGCTGACGGCACGACAAAGGCGCGGATTGAGCGCGCGGCGCTGAACCTTTTCGCTGAACGTGGCGTCGATGCGGTAACCACGCGCGAAATCGCGGCGCAAAGCGGGATTTCCGAAGGCGCGATCTATCGCCATTTTTCAAGCAAGGAAGCGCTGGCGCAAACCTTGTTCGAGACCATTCACAAAAGGCTGTCTACGGATATTCGCGACGCCGCCGCTCGACATGATAAAATTGACCAGCAGGCGGAAGCCGTCGTCAACGCATACTGCAACATCGCGGATGACGACTGGTCGCTGTTTGCTTATCACCTGATCACAACCCATCGCTACCTGCCCTCACCCGACCGACCGGAAACAAGTGAAAATGACAGCCCCGTTGCGGCGGTTGAAAGCCTGATCGAAAAAGCCATGGCGCGCGGCGAACTGCCTGCCGGCGACGTCGCCCTGAAAGCCGCGATGGCGCTTGGCGCGGTGTTGCAGCCGGCGCTGCACAAATTCTATGGCCGCATTCCCGAAACGCTTACCGCACATCAGCCCGCGCTGCTGCGAGCAGTACTCGTCATTTTAAAATCATAAGCTGACAGGAGACGTTCCCGCATGATCAGAGTACTGTGTAATAATATCTTTCGTCTGGCCTATTGGGCGACGTCAATCTTCTTTGGTCTTCTCGCAGCACCCTTACTGCTGATTCCCAGCCGCAAACCTGTCATGGCCTGGATACTCGTTTACACGCGCGTCATGTGTTTCTGGCTGCGCTGGATCGCTGGTATCAGAATTGCCGTTCGCGGAAAGGAAAAGCTACCCGATGGCCCCTGTGTTATCGCCGCCAAACACCAAAGCTGGGGCGACGGCATTATCATGTTTTCGCAGATGCATGACCTCGCCTTTATCACGGGCGATCATCTCGAAAAATTCCCGCTGCTTGGCGGCATTCTTCGCAAAATGGGCGCGATCGTTGTGAATAACTGCGGCGGCGCCTATGCGCGGGCGCGGCTCGTCGATAAAGACCTTAACAAAGCAAAAGCCGAAAACCGGCGCGTTTTGATTTATCCGGAGGGGCACTTGTCGCCAGTCGGCCAGCAACATCGATATAAAAAAGGCGTTTATCACATCTACGCCGCCTATGGCTGCGCGGTGACGCCCGTCGCAACAAATCTCGGTCTGCGCTGGCCGCAACAAAGCTGGCGGTTAACGCCTGGCGAAGCCGTGATTGAATTTCTTGACCCGATTGAACCCGGTCTCGACAAGAAAACATTCATGTCCAGGCTTGAGGCGTCGATTGAACGGCGCTCCATAGAACTCCTGGGCGATGAACGCCCGAATGGTATTGAAATCGGCGCCGTGCTGCCGGAACCGCAGGGCTGATGAAATGACCGCAAGCACTGAACCTTGTCCAGCGACAACAACGCCGCTGTTTTTTCAACGGCGTTTCTGGCCGATGTGGACGTCGCTCTCCCTTGGCACATTCGCCGACAACGTATTGCGGCAGTCGCTGCTGATCGGTATCCCTGCCGGCGTGATCGCCGTCCCCTATTTCACTAACCCGGACAATGCCATCCCCTATATCGGCGCCCTGTTGCCGATTGCGATACTGATTTTTTCGTCCGTTTCCGGACAACTTGCCGATAAGTACGAAACGTCGGTGATGTTCCGCCGCACCAAATTTGCGGAGATAGTGCTGATGAGCGTGGCGGCGATCGCTTTCATCTCAGGCCAGGGAGCGCTGGCGATCGCCATGCTGTTCGCCATGGGCGCACAATCGGCGTTTTTCTCACCTGTTCGCGTCTCGGCGATGCCGAAATATCTGAAGCCGGAAGAACTGGTGCGCGGCAATGGTTTATGTAACGCAGGACTCTTCACCTTCATTTTGATGGGATATGTCGTTGGCGGTTTCCTGATCATTCAGGATTATGGCGGCGTCGCGGTTGGGGCCGTTCTAGTCAGCGCCGCTCTCGGGGGGTGGCTTGCCTCGCTGCGCACCCCTTTCGCCGCCGCCAATGATCCGGCGCTGAAAATAAGCTTCAACGGTTTTGCGCAAACGGTCGCCATGTTCCGCTATGTCTTTACATCGCGCGGCGTGGCGCCGCCGGTGCTTGGCGTCGGCGTATTTTACCTGCTTTCAACAGCAGTTACGGTCACCGTACCGCTTTATGGACGTGACGCCCTTCATGCGGACCCGCTGGTGTGGACAGCGCTCAACGGCCTTTTCGCGATTGGCGCAGGGATTGGCGCAATCGGCGCCGCAAGCCTCGCCAAAGGACGGTCCGGTCTAGGCTTTTCCACCGCCGCCATTGGCGCCGCGGGTCTGATGAGTTTTGCAGTTTATGGCCTGACGCCATTAGTTGCGGGCTCGCCGGATGCGCCGCTCAGCCTTGGCGCCTTGTTTTCGACCGGCCCGGGGCTCGCTCTTGTTTTCGTATTTATCGGAACTTCGGCGTTCTCCGGCGTTTACATCGCGCCACTGCAAGCGGCGGTGCAGCGCAGAGCGCCCGCGCAATTTCGTGCGCGCATTATGGCGGCCAGCGTTTTCGCCAATGCCGCTTTCGCCATTCCGGGATCGCTGTCGGTTCTCGCCATCACACAGACCGGCATGGATCCGCGTCTCGCCTTCATAGCCGTCGGAACCGCCATGCTGACGATCGCCGGCATTATGCTGACGCGCCGGCGCCTGCTGCCGGAGGGCCACTATGATGAGGCTTTTCGCGGCGCCCTTGCGAGCCATTAAGGACTTGTCGTGCAATAGCGGCTATCATCGACGACACAACCAATAGCAACGTTACTGTCTTCATGAGTATTCTTGTCACTGGCGCCGCCGGCTTTATCGGGTCTTATGTCGCTCACGCTCTCCTCACGCGGGGCGAGCGCGTAATCGGTATTGACAATCTCAACAGCTACTACCCTGTCGCCTTGAAAGAAGCGCGTCTTGAACGACTAAAGGCGAAAAGCGCGTTTACATTTCATCAGATCGACATCGCCGATTTTGAAAAACTCAAAGACGCGGTTCAAAATGCAGGTGTTACAGCAATCGTTCATCTCGCTGCGCAGGCCGGCGTGCGCTACTCAATCGAGGCGCCTTTCACTTATGGCCACGCTAACCTTATGGGACATCTGAGCATCATAGAGCTGGCGCGCGCCTTACGCGTCAATCATCTGGTCTACGCGTCATCTTCGTCCATTTATGGCGCCAACAAGGAAATCCCTTTCAGCGAGTCCCACAAAACCGATGCGCCGCAATCGCTTTATGGCGCGACAAAAAAAGCCGACGAGCTAATGTCCGCATCTTATGCAAGCCTTTATGACTTGCCGCAAACCGGACTTCGTTATTTTACCGTATACGGCCCATGGGGCAGGCCAGACATGGCGTACTGGATATTTACAGAGAAAATGCTGAAGGGTGAGCCGATCCAGATTTTCAATCACGGTGAGATGGGGCGTGATTTCACCTATATCGACGACATCGTCAGCGGCACGCTGGCGGCGCTTGACCGGCCGCCTGGCAAAAAAGAAGGCTTTCACCAGGTCTACAATCTCGGCAATGACCGGCCGGAAAAACTGATGACGCTGGTCGAAATTCTCGAAAATGAACTCGGCGTCAAAGCTGAAAAGCAAATGCTCGGGATGCAGGACGGCGACGTCGAGCAAACCTGGGCGGATATTTCCCGCGCCCGCAAAGAACTTGGATACGCACCCAAAGTCACACTGGCGGAAGGGCTCGCCAGATTTGTCGAGTGGCGCCGCGCCCTGCCCGCCGGTTTCGAGTAAAGGCCGTTTCTGCTAGGGTTTTAATGGCGGTCCGGGATAACCAGTTAAGGTCTTGTTAAGGATTGCCTGGCGTAAAATTTGCTCTTCTGACTTGATAATTGCTTGATTACGGCGATTAACCCACTGGCAAGATCACAACGGTAACTATTAACGGTTATGGGCCTGTCATTTTTCATCATCGCGACCTGCCTGATTTTCGGCTTTATCGCAGCCATTGTGTCCTTCCGGCCCAATCTGTTTCCGGAAATCAGGGCGAACCTGCGACAGGCGGAAGCCGTCAAACAGTTCTCGCCGCGCAAAACGCTCTTTCTGATCGGTCCGGCGGCGAATCATAGCGCCTGCAGAATGCAGCGCCGTCTGTTGAAGCCGGCGATCCCCGCGCTTATTCGCGAAGACGTGACAGTGATGGAAGTTTACGGCGATGACACCCCTCGCAAAAACGGCGAAGAGGTCGAATGGCTGGACCCGTCGCTGCTTCGGCATGCGCTGGACGCCGAGCACGGTTTTTTCATTATCTATGTGGACGACGCCGGAAAGAGCTGTTTTCGCAGCGAGGCGCCGATGGTTACCGCTGACATCCTCCGCCGCGCACATCTCGATATCCCGCCGCCAAAGGGCGACGGTCCGGCGAAGTCATCCGTCCTAAAGAAACTGCGCGCCGCTTAAATCAAACGCAAGGTTATTGCACCCTGGATGAAGGCCGGCCGATCGAATGATAGGCAAAACCCTTCTCCGCCATTTCCACCGGATTATAGATATTGCGCATATCCACCATGACGGGGGCGTTGAGAAGATCCTTGACGCGCTCCAGATCAAGCGCCCGGAACTCGTCCCATTCCGTCACGATGATGACGGCATCCGCGTTTTCCAGCGCAGGATAGGGTCCGTCCGTATACTCAACATCACTCAGTAACGTTTTCGCCTCTTCCATACCGGCGGGATCGAAGGCGCGAATATGCGCGCCAGCGCCCTGCAGCGCCGGCACAATATCCAGTGACGGCGAGTCGCGCATATCATCCGTGTTTGGCTTAAAAGTCAGTCCAAGAACCGCAATCGTCTTGCCAGCGATTGAGCCGCCGCAGGCTGCGATCACACGATCAGCCATTTTCTTCTTCCGCTCATCATTGATGCCGACAACCGCTTCCACGATTTTCGTCGGCGCGTCGTTGCTTTGTGCGGTGCGCACCAGCGCCAGCGTATCCTTTGGAAAACAAGAGCCGCCATAGCCGGGACCCGCATGAAGAAATTTGGCGCCGATGCGCCCGTCAAGGCCGATCCCTTTAGCGACTTCCTGAACATTCGCGCCGACTTTCTCACAAAGATCCGCCATCTCGTTTATGAACGTGATCTTAGTCGCGAGAAACGCGTTGGCTGCGTATTTGATCAGCTCCGACGTAGCCCGGTTGGTTACGACAATGGGCGTCTCGTTCAGATAGAGCGGCCGGTATAGCTCGCGCATCACTTTGACCGCCCGCTCATCCTCAGCCCCGACAATAACGCGGTCCGGGCGCTTGAAATCCCTGATCGCGGCGCCCTCTCGCAAGAACTCCGGATTGGACACAACGGAAAAGTCCGCGTCCTGGCGAACTTTTCGGATAATATTTTCCACTTCAGTGCCGGTGCCTACAGGCACTGTCGATTTTGTGACAACAACCGTGTAGCCGTCCATCACCTCGGCGATCTCTTCAGCAGCCTTGTAAACATAGGAAAGGTCCGCAAAACCGTCGCCGCGCCGCGATGGCGTGCCAACCGCAATAAAAACCGCATCCGCTTTGGGCGTTGAAGCCGCGAGATCAAGGCTGAAAGAAAGCCGCCCGGCTTTCACATTCTCGGCGACCAGCGCCTCCAGCCCCGGCTCGTAGATCGGGATTTCCCCCTGCTCCAACTTTCGGATTTTGGTCTCGTCCTTGTCGACGCAGACCACATCATGCCCGAAATCCGCAAAACAAGCGCCGGATACGAGTCCGACATACCCCGTCCCAATCATCGTGACGCGCATAGCAAATCCTTTGTGTTCGCACCCGGAAGAGGCACCGCCTCAGTCCGCGCACTCTCAAAGATATGGCTTTAAACGGCGTTTTTGGGAAACACCACAGCCCGAACGGTCATCAACAGGATTTTGAAGTCAAACCAAAGTGACCAATTGTCAACATAGGCGAGGTCATAACGCACCCGCTCGGCCATCTGTTCGTTTTCAGAGGTCTCGCCCCGATAGCCGTTGACCTGCGCCCAGCCGGTAATGCCGGGTTTGACCTTATGTCGCCCGGAATAGTTCTCGATCGTCTGGGCGTATTGGTGATTATGCGCCATTGCATGAGGGCGCGGCCCCACCAGAGACATATCGCCCTTGATGACATTGAGAAGTTGCGGCAGCTCATCAAGGCTGTAGCGACGCAAAAACTTGCCGACGCGTGTGATCCGGGGATCGTTTTCCTGGGCCTGTGTGACAACATCGCCATCCTCGGCGACCGTCATGGTGCGGAACTTGTAGATCCGGAAAACCGCATTGTTAAACCCATGTCGCTGCTGAACGAAAAAGATTGGCCCTTTTCCTTCCAGCTTGATCGCGGCGGCAATGATGAGCAGCGCTGGCGCCGCTGCTAAAAGAAACGCCAGGCCAAGCACATAGTCCTCGACCGTTTTCCAGACCCCGCCCCATCCCTCGAGGGGACGGCGATAGAGAGACAATACCGATGCGCCGCCGACCCTGGTGACGGCGCCGCCCATATGATCAAGCCAGTGTCGATTAGCGCTGATCGCAATCGACACCGGCAGTATCGACAGTCGCCGGACCATTCTGGCCATGTCAGCGCTTGAGGCCCCCGGCATCGCGATGATGATGTCGTCAATTTCGCCATTGCGCGCAGCGGCGCCGAGCGCGTTGAGGTCGCCCGTAATGGTCGAGCAGTATTCGTCCCGCGTATTTTCAAGACCGGCGTCATAGACGCCCACAATCGAGATGCCCTTTTCCAGCGTCCCCGCCTGCTCCGCGAATTTCGCGCCGAGCTCATTTGCGCCAACAACCGCGATGCGCCGGGCAAAAGCGCCCCCGTCCCGGCTCATGGCCCGTAACCAGATGGCGCTTGCCGCCCGGGATACCGAGATCGACGCCACAACGCTGGCGGACCAGGAAAATAGCCAGACACGCGAGAAGTTTTCGGAAATCTTAAGGGCGAACCCAAACGCCAGCAGGCTGAGGATGACCAGCGCCCAGCGAGACAAGATCGCCCGGAACGAGTGGCTCGACGACAAAAGCTGATCGTAATCATAGTAGCCGTCGCGGCGCAAAAGCGCGGTCAGACCTGTCGCCCCGACAATCCCGGCGGCTGCGTAGTTTTGAAAATCAAATTCAGATCGCAGCGCAAAAACGTGATAGACATAAGCGACCGCCACCGAGGTTGCGATCACCAGGATAAAATCCACAAACTGGACGACATCGCCGAACAGCGCCCGCGCCACAGGCGAGCGATGACGAACGCCATCGCTGGAAAAGCTACTCGCATCGTCAACGCTCGACTCAACCATCTGCGCGACACATCCTTCTGACCCGGCAATCATACTCCCCCTTAAGCAAAGAATCAGCCATCGCGCGCATCAACTCTTGTGAAAAACGCACAATATGCTGTGCGGCCCGGGGATTGCCTGTTACCGCAGAGATTATAGACAAGAAACGCGTCAAAAAGGTTACTTTGTGCCATGTCGAAACAGTTTTCCTCATTTCACGTGACCTGGCGGGATGCCGAACGGCGCCCGCTTGGCATTTTGGCCAATGAACGCGACTACGGTCGAGCCGCAGCTTCAGCGCTCCAGGACTGTCTCAACCAGCTCGCCGACGAGGGGTGGATCATTCAGGACATCATCCCGGCAACCGGCCTGACGCCCCGGCAGACCGCCGCGTTCACTATTATCGCGTTCCGCTAGAGCGCCCGCTGCAAGGCGCGCCAAAAAGGCTTGCCAGCCTGTCAAACCTGCGCCATGTGCAGATCCATGACAAAAAACCAACCAGATGATGCGGTAATTGCGGAGGAGATCAGCGCGCTCGCCATGAAAGCCGGCGCAAAGATCCTGGAAATTTATGCGACTGACTTTCAGATCGACCGCAAAGATGACGCCTCCCCTGTGACGGAAGCGGACCGGATCGGGGAGGAGATCATCCTGTCCGGCCTGAAAGATCTTGCGCCGGACATTCCCGTCCTCGCAGAGGAGCAGGCTTCCGAGGGGCGCATCCCGACGCTGGGTAACCAATTCTTCCTCGTCGATCCGCTGGACGGCACAAAAGAGTTCATCAACCGCACCGGCGAATTCACGGTCAACATCGCCCTTATCCGCGACGGACGCCCCGTGGCCGGCGTCGTCTATGCGCCGGCGATCAACCGCCTTTACGCTGGCGACCTGGCGCAGGGGGCATGGCGCTGTGACGTCAGCGATAAGGGTGTGCTGGGTCCGCGACAGTCAATTGCAGCGGCGCACACGCCGAGTGCGGGCCTGATTGCTGTCGCGAGCCGGTCGCATCGTTCGCCGGAGACAGACGCATATCTGGAAACTCTTGATATCGCCGATTTCGAAGCCGCCGGTTCATCTTTGAAATTCTGCTTATTGGCCGAAGGCAAAGCGCATATCTATCCGCGCTTTGGGCGCACCATGGAGTGGGACACCGGCGCGGGACAGGCGGTCCTTGAAGCCGCCGGCGGCTCTGTCGTGGTGCATCCCGGCGGCGAATGTCTGCGATACGCCAAAAGCGATCGCGGTTTTGACAACCCGCATTTCATCGCCTGGGGCGTCAGGCCCGAATAGCAATCAGAATTATCGGTAAAGAGCGTTACTTGCCGCGCCGGAAAGACCGGCGGGCATCGCCGCGCCGCGCCGCACCCAGATCTCCCAAAGAGCAGTCTGGTCCACCAATCGAAACTCTGTATAAAGAAGAACTTCGACACGGGCCTTAGCAGCTGCAGTCGCCGGATCAAGATCAAGACGCGGCACAAAGACAACACTTGCCGCCGTTGCGGCGGCCGGGCCGTCAGCGTGGCATTGGCGCTGCCCAGCAAGGACGCAGGCGGTATCCGCGCCGGTCAGGATTGCAACATCCATCCCTTGCGCGGTAATCACACGCGCGCGACTCGCCGCCTCAAGCAACATCGCCGACTGATCCACCGGAGCAAGCGCAAAAAATTCGCGCGCTTCCGGCGTGGAAAACCGCCCCTCTTCGACCCAGCGCGCAATTGTCGGCCCGCCGGGCTGAACCAGCGCAAGCTCTGTTCGAATGTCTTCCGG
This sequence comes from Pseudomonadota bacterium, assembly GCA_039819405.1. Classification (GTDB taxonomy): domain Bacteria; phylum Pseudomonadota; class Alphaproteobacteria; order Caulobacterales; family Parvularculaceae; genus Hyphococcus. The sequence continues at coordinate 171,054 of JBCBSB010000005.1, forward strand.
CGCAGTTTTCGCGACCTGATGCTGGAGCGAAAACTGTCCGACAGCATGCACAGAAATCGCGCAGGTCCAGAATAAGGTCAGCGTTGCAGCCGCCAGCGCGACTGAAACGCTGGCGCGATCATGATTGCGAAACAGACCATCATAGAAAGGCGATGCGACGGAAAAGCACGCAATCGCCGCGACAAGCGCGAAAACCAGCATTGTATTTGCGCCGACAATACGCGCCGCCACAAAGGCGACCAGCCCAAGACCCAATGCAGACGCCCAGGCGCGCCAATGCTCACGCCCCCCAAAAATGATCGCTGTGGCCAACACAACGCCGGCGCTTACCGCGACGCCGCTTAGCCCCATGGCGCCCTCACCGCCTGCGAAAGCGGCGTTGATGTTCAATACGCCGGACGCCGCCGACGCGCGTGCAAGATTAATCCCAGGCGCCAGGTACTCCATCAGCGCTGCGAGCGCTGCAAAAGACGTCAAAGTCGCCGCGTAACGCGACAAGCCGCTGCGGCCTGACAAAAACGGGCATGCCGACAAAGCCATAAAACCAGCGAGCGAATAAACCGGATTGAGCAGCCAAAGCGTAAACAGGACGGCGCCCGCAACCAGCCCTTCCAGCCGCGCCCGCCAGGCGCCGCTATCAGCCGACGCCGCAACAAAACAAAACGCGCAAGTGAGAAACAGCGACAGCCCAAGCTCTGCAGGGCCTGCAAACGGCGCCGCGACAACAGCGGCGAGCGCGCCGGACAAGAGCGCCGCTTGAACCGCCGGAAGACGCGAAGACGCGAAATATGCAAAAGGGTAAATCACAAATAATGCGCCAAGCGCTTTGGCGATCAGGTGAATGCGACCAGGCGCATCGGCGAAGACATCAGCGCCCATCAAAAGCAGAAGATAAAACGGCGTATCACTCTGCAACAGAGAGGCTTCGCCGCCGGAGACCGCACGCGCTTCGGCAATCGGCGCAATCATATCGGCGGTCGATGACAGGCTGAGAAGCGCCGGGGCAAGCAAGGCGGCGATCAAAAATGGGAGGGCCGCGGCAATCGACGCCAGAAAAGACCAACCCGGATTCTGCCATCCATACGCCGCCATCGCAGCGCGACGCGCCAGTGGCGCCGCACGCCGCCAGGCGAACTCTTCGACGTCTTCCCCGTCATCACAGGTTGTGCTCATTGAGCCCCGCCCTAACCCTTTAGTGTTTCAATTCGGCCCGTTCGCGAAATCGTTAACAGGGATTTTGCAAGCGCTTTGCCGTTGCGGCGAAAGAATCCTTAAAATGCCGGCAAATCAGCACCTTGCAGGTTTGCGTTGAGCGGCGAACTGTTATGATGAAGGTTAATGCGTACTTTGTTACATATGCCGCTGGACCCTGGGTCGCGGATGATCAGGGTGATCCTTGCCGAAAAGGGACTCCCGGCTCAGTTGTCTGCGTGTCATCCCTGGGATGATGACGGCGCCATTGCGCAAGCCAATCCTGCCGGTACAATTCCTGTACTGATTGATGAGCCGCCAACCGGCGGCGCGCTTTCGGTAGCCCCGGCAATGACAATCATCGAATATCTCGAAGACGCCTATTCCAATGAACCCTTACTGCCCTCAACATCCGCGGCGCGAGCGGAAACCAGACGGCTTTGCATGTGGTTCGCGGATAAGTTCGAACGCGATGTCATAGACCTGATCGTCAGAGAGCGCATCGACAAACGCCTAATGAGACGCGGTCAGGCCGACTACGATCTTTTGAAACAGGGGGCCGCCGCTCTTTCCTGGCATCTTGATTATCTGGGCTGGCTGCTTGAACAGCGTCCCTGGCTGGCGGGCGAAAAGATGACTGCGGCGGACCTCGCGGGCGCCGCTTACCTGTCATCACTCGACTATGTTGACGCCGTGCCATGGGGCAAATTTCCGAACGTTCAGGACTGGTACGCACGGATAAAGTCACGCCCCAGCATGCGGCCCATCCTGCGCGACAGAATCGACGGGTTGCCGCCGCCAGCGCATTTCGACAATCCAGATTTTTGACCGTGGCCGGACGTTCAAAAATGGCCCCGGGCGATCTCAAACAGCGAATTCGACAGGAAGCGCGCTCGCTGGGTTTTAACGCAGTGGGCTTTTCCACCGCCGCGTTACCGGAAAGCGCACGCAAAAAATTTGATCAATTTCTTGAGGCGGGCCGGCATGGCGACATGGACTGGCTGGCGGGTCGCGCAGAGCAACGTACACACCCGCGCGCCCTGTGGGCTGATGCAAACACAGTAATCATGCTCGGCTTCAATTACGGACCGGACGCCGATCCAATGGCTGCGCTCAACGCCAGATCATCGGGAACGATATCAGTATACGCTCAAAACAAAGACTATCATGATGTCGTCAAGAAGCGCCTGAAGCGTCTGGCCCAGTGGCTCGTTGACCAAAGTGGCGGCGACGTCAAAGTGTTTGTCGATACAGCGCCGGTTATGGAAAAACCGCTTGCCGCGCAAAGCGGGATCGGCTGGCAGGGCAAGCACACAAACCTTGTGTCCCGCGAATTTGGCTCGTGGTTGTTTTTAGGAGCGATTTTTACCACAGCAACCATTCCGGCGGATGCGCCGGAGGCGGATCATTGCGGATCGTGTCAGAACTGCCTCGATATCTGTCCGACGGACGCCTTTCCAGCGCCTTATCAACTGGATGCGCGCCGTTGCATTTCCTATCTGACGATTGAACATAAAGGACCGATTCCGACGGCGTTTCGAAAGGAGATGGGAAACCGCATTTACGGATGCGACGACTGTCTGGCGGTGTGTCCCTGGAACAAATTCGCATCGACCGCACAGGAAGCCGCGTTTCACGCCCGCGAGGCATTGGTCTCGCCAGCACTTCACGAACTTGCCGCGCTTGACGATACGGCCTTTCGGGCGCTTTTCTCCGGCTCTCCGGTAAAGCGCACCGGCCGTAATCGTTTCGTGCGCAATGTGCTTGTCGCAATCGGCAACTCGGAAGACCAGACACTCTTACCGGCGGCCATTCGCCTTCTTGATGACGATAATGCCCTGGTGCGTGGCGCGGCGGTTTGGGCTGTCGGTCAGTTAGCGAGCGAGCGCGAGTTTCTGGCGCTTTCAAAAAAATACGCTCCCGCCGAAACCGACGAGAGCGTAAAGGCTGAATGGCGCAATTTTTCGCACGATCAGATTTCGACGGTGACTTGAACGCTTGCCTTGGCGAAGTTGCCGTTATCGTCCTCAACCCAGTACCAGAATTCATCCGTGCCGACGTAATTCGGATCAGGCGTATAAGTGAGCGTCCCGTTTTCATTCTCATGAACACGGCCATGCGCGGCCTGGACAAGTCCGTCGATGGAGACCGGATCGCCATCGGGGTCAAAGTCATTGGCCAGGACGTTGATATCGATAGAACCGTTTTCAAGAACGCTGGCGAAGTCCGTGCGCGCAACCGGCGCTGCACTGTCGAGATCAAGCACGCCGTGGTAAACCGGGTCAACGCGCGTAAACCCGCCCGTCGCATTGAGGTTTGCAATGTCGGGATTTTCAACGAACACGGCAACCTTGATCAGTTCGCCGGTCGCACGGTCTGAAACATACTGATCAAAAGCTGTGACATGGCGCCCGTCCGGGAGCGTCCAGTAACCTTCCTGTTCAACCGCGCCGCGCAATGAGAACCAGTCATACGTAACCGGGTCCCAGTCCGGCGATACCGGCGCGGCGCCAATGCTGTCAGTTTTTGTCCCCGACAGTTCAAGTCCCGCTTTGCCAGGGAAATCCGGCGCAACGGGAAATCCGCCGAGGTCGGAGTCAAACAGCAGCCGCCCGGCGACCAGATCGTCGCCGGTGAGGATCAAGTCATTTCCATCGCCATTGAAATATTGCGTCGATACATTCGTGATCGTCGGATCGACAATCACATACCGGAAATCGCCGTCGAACGGGAAGTTCATGTTAACGGTCTCTTTCTTGAAGAGAAATCCGTTTTCAAATCCGTCGATATTGATACCGTTGAAAACCATGTCAAAAGTGTTGACGCCGACCTCGATGCCGTTGACCGCCGGCTTGGCGCCGCCTGAACCGTCGGTGCCGATAACGTCGATATCCTTGAACGTATAATGCCCGGTATATTGTACGTGAACGCCATACTGCGTTTCCCAGGCGGTGAAATCTTCAATCACGGAACGAATGTCATGGGCCTGTTCCGGACCGCCCTTAATAACGACAAGGCCGGACCGGGTCGCGATCGACTCATTGCCGAGAAAACTTGAAATCGCGGGCTTGCTGATCAATGCGTCGTCGAGATATCGCAACGCCTCAGGCTGGTCCAGATTTTCCGGCAGCACATTGATCGAACCGTTGCCGCGCGACATGTACACAAAACCTTCGCCGCCAGGCACGCCTGCGGCGACGTTGTCGACAGCATCAACAAGACGACCCTGAAACCAGAATCCGGCGCCGGTACGCCCGAGATCGAACGCCGCGACATCTTCATGCCATTTCGGACCGCCGCTAACGCCAGTACCCTTGATGGCGATGTTATGCGTCCAGCGTCCGGTCTCATTGCCCGTTTCAGCAACAAATGCGGCGCCAAAAACATCATAAGCCGCATTATCCGAGATAACCGCGTTAGAATCGTGATGAACAAAGCCCCAGCCTGGCGATCCCCATACGGCGTTCCCGACAAGCATGGCCGGGTCTTCCAGATTATCGACGCCAGCCCGGTGAATGTGGAGCGAGTAACGACCCTTTACGTTGGAGTCGGCCTCAATATTCGCAATATCGCCAACATCAAAAGACCGCTCTGACTTATCGGTGCGGCCAAGGTCCGAAAACTCCGAATAGCGCACATCAATGTCATCGGAATGCATCAGCATGACGTGACCGCGCTGATGCACCGGCAGTCCGTCCGCATTCTCGGTTTCCACCCTTACATTGCGGGTATAGTTCGCGACATACGCCTTCAGGTCAGCGCGCGGACTGTCGTGGTCAAACTGCAATGCCCGATCGAACGATATGACATTGCCGTTGATCGCCGTAATGATCAGTTCTTCATCTTCCGTGACGCCAGAATTTGGATCGCCGATCGCTGCAGGGTTACCGTTTGATGTAAGTTTCGTACCAGTCAGCACCAGACGGTCTCCGACCTCCCAGCCTTCCGGCGGCTCCTCAAGCGTGAGTGACGTGTCGCCCGCCATCGGATCGGCCGCGACTTTCAGGAATGTCGCTTTTTCAGCACCGTGCGATTGAAAATCGCCATGGCTGACAATACCGCGCGACAACAGCATCGGATCCCAGGCGACGTCGATCGGACCGTTGTCAGCAATCTGGATGACCGCCTCGACATTCGCCGCAACCGGGTTGTCGATTGTTCCGACTGTCATTGATCCGGTCGGGGATACAATCAGCGTGTCGACTTCCATGAACGTATCGACATCCGTTGCAAATTCGAGCGCGCCATCGACGCGCACTGTGAATAGAGAGACCGGGCTTTGCCCGTCATAGTCGACAGTGACGCCATCAGGAATGACAACCTGTGCGCCCTCTCCGGGCACTTCGCCGCTCGCCCATGTGTTGGGGTCAAACCAGGAACCATTATTGACAGCGATATGCGTTGCGTCGGCGACCGGCGCCAACGCCATAAGCGCCATATGTTCGCCAGCCTTTGACGGATCGTCCGGATGAACATGGCCGCCGTCATCGTGACCGCCATGGCCGCCTCCACCGTGGCCATCATCTCCATGTCCGCCGTCATCATGACCGCCGTGTCCCTGATCATCGCCGTGACCATCACCATGATCGTCGCCATGATCACCTACATGAATTTCGACGCCCGCTTCGGTGATATTGCCGTTACTGTCTCTGGCTTCGTAACGGAAGGACGCCATGCCTTCAAAACCGTCATTCGGCGTGAAAGTAATGACGCCATCCTCAAGCGAAACGGTTCCGTTGCTGGCGCCGAAGACGCGCACTAATTCAAGCGGCGTATCGCCAGCCGGCGCATCGTTAGCGAGCAAGTCGGCCGCCGCTATATTCAAAGCGGATTCTGCGCTGGTTTGAAAATTAACGTCGTCCTGCGCGCCGCTTGCCACTGGCTCCACTGGCGTCACGGGCCCTGCGTCCACCGGCGGCACATTGACCGGCGTGCGTCCGCCGCCTGCAGTCGGAAGCGCTGGCTCGCCATCATCGTCACCGCCGCCAGCGACCGGAATATCGCGCTTTCCCAGACTGAGACACCCTTCCGCCAGCAGAAGCGGCGCGAACAGACCGGCGTTCGCAAGCTTTTGCTTTGCGCTTTTGCGCTGTTTGCGGCCCGAAGAATTGAGTTTACTGAGCGGATCTTTTTTCGCAGCTTCGATCAAGGCGTCGAAATCGAATGTGTTTGCTGGAATGAAATTACGACCGGCGCGAGATTTAAAACTCATAACAACCCACTCGTTACAATTACGCCAGCTTGTGAAATCCGAGAGGATTTATGCCAGCAACTGCGTTTTTTGTTGCACGATGCTTTTGTGCAACAGCGAGTAAGGTAACGAAGCGTGGAATACATTCCCTTGCGCGGATAGTTCGAATTTTTTCTATCGGCTGGAAAAAATGACAGCTTACGGATTATTAAAGGAGGCGCGCCGCTGAATATTTACGTCTTGATAAAAATCGTGAATATCCACGCAAGGCGCTTTTGAAAATTTGAAATAGTCAGTCAACGCGGAAGATTTTCCCGCAGCTATGATCGCCGGTTTAACCGGTGCGTAACCCGGCGCCAATTGCGCACCAGGATTGGTGGAAAAAGGTCATTAATCAATTCGTAACGCTTGACGCTCCAGTCAACTTTGTCTTCGGACTGCGGACGTTTCTTGAATTGCGTGGTAAATTCCCGGGCTGTGCCATCCCAGGTCGCCGTATAGTAATAAAGCGCGATCGAACGCCGCGGCAGCTGTTGCGGATGGTTCACTGACGAAGGATGACCATGATAACTCGTCGCGTTAGTGGAAAACACGACGCACCGATTAAACACTGGTGCAACACGATGTACGCAAGCAGACATCTCCTGGTCCCAAAGCTCCAGGGCGCCGCCATAGGATTCCTCCCAACCTTTGTTGAGATAGATCAACAGATTAAGGCGGCGTTCCAGTTTCAGTTTCGGATGAAGGTTGAAGTCGGCATGAACGCTCAAGTGACCGCCCTGCCGCGTTTCGTGAAACCCGCCGCCCAGAAAATAAGGGTCAGGGATAAGCCCGCTAACGCCCGTCATATTCTCCAGAAAAGAAACAAAGGGCTGTGAATTCAGCGCATAGAAAAACGACCGCAACTGCGCCGGCAGAAAGTCCGGGTTAAAGCTGGTTTTAAAACGCTCCTGATCCCGGTCAAATGTCTGACTGTCCGGATCCGGCGCATCAGGGAAATAATCGAGGCACGCATCCAGAATCTCCGGCGAGACGAAGTCGTCCATTACAATATGCGGAAAAGGATCTGCGTTTACATATTGATCATGAAGATCGACGCCCTTTTCCTTGAGCGCCGTTGCGTCAAAGAAGCCGAAATTGGGATCAGTGATATCGATATAGGTCATCTTTAAGGGTCGCTTTCCGAAGTCAGGCTGATTCCTTGAATTCTTGCCGGGCGTTTAGCTCTTCTGCAGTCTCGCCTTTTTGCAAACCTACTTTTGCCCTGGCGCTTCCATCATGAGACACAATGCCGAACAGATTTGCCTCAGCCACGCCGCGCTGAATGAAACGTTGACGATCGGCTTCCGGGCGCCAGTCAAGACCCGCTTTCGCTGTTTCGTTTTTGAAGGGCGATAATTGCGCCCGTGATTTCCAGTCGCGAAAACTTGGTTTGGTGAGCCCTTTTCGCTTCGCCAACAAACGCTTCGCCCAGTATTTCGCAACGTCAACGACGAAATATGTCCAGATCGGCGTCGGGCGCGCACGCATTGCAACGCCGTTGGCTTTGCCGACCTCTGCGAAATAATCACGACCCGACAACACAGGATCGCCAATCAGATTATAGGATTTGCCAAGCGCAACATCATCTGTGGCGGTCGCCGCCAGCACCAGGCCGTCAGCCACATCATCAACCAGCACAAACGGCATGATATTGCGCCCATCGCCCCACAGTTTGCATGTAGTGGCGCCGCGCCACATCGCAATGCCCCAATGCTGAAGCGGGCCGCCCTTGCCGATCACGATACCGGGACGAACAATGGTCAGCGGCAAGCCTTGCTCGCGTTCCAGCGTTTTCAGCGCATCTTCGCATGCCGCTTTGGACCGCGCATATAGATTGCGCCGTTCAAGATCGTGATCGAACGGCGTTTCTTCTGTAATAGGACGATCTGCCTGCGAGGCGTCATATGAATCGATCGTACCTGTATAGACAAGACGTGAAACGTCTGCTTTCAGGCAGGCTTCGCCAATCCGGCGCGTTACATTCACATCGTTCTCGAGATATCCCTGCCAGCTGCTCTCTGTCGCTTTCGCCAGATGGAAAACCGTATCGACACCGTTCATGGCGTCCACAAGCGTTTCTTCGGATTTCAAACTGCCGGTGACAACGCTGACGCGTCCATCGTCGCGTTCAAGCCCGCCGCCGGAGCCTCTTGAAAAAACACGGACCGCATAGCCCTCATTCGCCAGCGCCGTGACCAGCGCGCGGCCGATAAAACCGGTGCCGCCAATGACCAGCGCTGTCTTGCCGTTCTCCGGTTTCGCCCGCAGTGACGGTTCGGGCGCAACCGGCGCATCCAGTTCAGGCCGCGCTTTATCCAGAGATTTCTCAATCAGCGCCGTCGTACAGAACGCAAGCTCAGCGCTGAGCCGGTCATCGACAGGCTTGCCCGCCTGCATCGCGCCGTAGAAATTGTCGACAGCCTTTGTGATCGAAAGGCCATAAGGCGATAATTCGTTTAGAGAAGAAAGCTGACGGGCGGCGTTGACAGCGCCGGACCGCAACGCCTGACCGGCGACGGACAATTGCGCCGCCATGGGGCCGATGATGATGTCCTGAAAACCGGCGCGCTCCAGCAGATACGTGTCTTGCGCGAAATCATATGTCGCCAGCCCGCCAAGCCCACGCAAGCGCACGCTGCGATTATCGTGGCCTTCGATCAGCGACAGGTTGATCGTGACGGCAGCCCCATCAGCCTCGCCGGATATCCGCCAGGTCTGATAATGCCGAACGCCGCCGGGAATGGTGACGGGGTGGCGCAAACTGACATCGATATTGTCGAGGCCGCCAAAGATGTCGGCGACGAACGCGAATAAATGCGGTCCAAGTTCAAACAGAATATTGTCCGGACGCTGCAACATCCAAAGCCCGAACGGACCGGACCGCAAAGGCGGTAACGGAAACTGCCAATTGATTTCAATACTGTCGATGGGTCCGATAACGCCGGCGTCAATATCGCGCTTCAAGCGGTCATAGGACGGCAGCATGAGAAAGTTGTGATTGACGCCAAGCGCAACGCCTTTGCTTTTCGCTAACGCGCCAAGCGAGCTGCAATCGTCAGCGCTTAAGGCAAAAGGCTTCTCGACAAAGGCGGCGCAGCCCGCTTCCAGAATCTGGCGCGTCGCAGCCGCATGGGTCTGCGGCGGCGTCAGAACATGAACGCAATCGGCTTCGCCGGACGCCAGCAATTCATCAAGAGACGTGTGCGCATTCTTCACGCCATAGCTGCTCGCAAGCTGCAGCGCCGCCTCGCCGGACAAATCGCAAACCGCGGCGATTTCAACGCCCTTCGTCCGGCGCAAAGCGTCCGCGTGCCATTTGGCGATATATCCGGCGCCCAGAAGCGCAACTTTAACTGGCTGTGACGACATCGATCTTTTCCCGGCGGCCCGCCGCCTCACTTATACTCAACGATGGCGACATCGCGCCCTAGCATGCGCTTTCGCCTGTAGTTCAACATACCTATCAGGTTTGGAAATTTGGAAAGGGTTAAAAAACCCGCAAAGAGGCCCGCATGGGCCGGTTTGGCGCCATCCCGGATCAGCCTGCTGCGCGTTCTGAGAAATGACAGCGGATAAAGCAGGAGCAAAACAAGGCTCCAGCCTCCGGTCAGCGGCGCGGCGAGCAGGATCAACACCGGCAGGGCGAGCCCCCAGGCCCAGGCGCGCCGGCGCGGCGCAGCAAAATAGCCGGAATGCATCTCCCCGACCTGCGCATAGGCGTAGCCGGCGCGAACCGCCCGCCGCCACCATTGTCCGAAGCGGTGCATGTCAGCGTCATGGAAACACATATCGTCGTCGATCCGGACAATCCGGGCGCCGCCCGCGCGCACCCGAATGCTGAATTCATCATCTTCCGCCGCAATGACCGCCGGATTAAACCCGTTTACACGACGAAAAACCTCCGTACGGGTCATGAAGATGCCGCCGCAAGCTTCGATCTCGCCAACCGGTCCGTTCCATTCCATATCGCAAAGCCGGTTATAGATTGTGTCTTCCGGGCGAAGCTCCCGGCACCTTCCCGTCACGATACCGATGTCAGAGTTTTCTGAAAAGACACCCACTGCGGCGCCGGGAAAGCCTTCGGCAAGTTCGCAGTCGCCATCGATGAACATGACAAGTTTCGTTTCCGGCCATTGTTTCAAAAGCGCAGCAAAGCCTGCATTGCGCGCGCGCGCAGCCGTAAACGGTTCATCGGTTGAAAGCAGTTCAACGCAAACGCCAAGGCCGCGAGCGTATTCAACGCTGTCATCGACAGACCCGGAATCCACATAACAGACACGATCCGATTGACGCTTCAATGACATCAGGCATCGCTGAAGGCGTTCGCCCTCATTCCGCCCGATCGCCACAAATCCGATATCAGATTGCGGCGCTTTCATGTCAGCGTTCACGCTACTCACCGGCGCTTCCGTCAACGCCGCCGCTTCTCGTCGGGGTCCATTGCTTTGCTGATGTACGCCCGTCTGCGCCGTAGATACGGCCCTTTGCTGCAAGGAACGGCAGCAGGCCAGCAAGGCTCGATAATGGCGCCGCCTGGCGGCCCACCATGAACCAACCGGCAATCACGGATGCTGAGAAGAGAACCAGCGCGCCCAAAGAGAAGCCAAACGGCGCCACAGCGCCAGCGAACAAAGCGGCTATGCTCAAGACAAACACCGCAAGGATAAACACAAACAAGTTCACAATCGGCGGTATCATTAAATCCATCGCAATCGCACTTAGACGTAAATTGCCTGATAAAACGCCTTTTACGAAACATGGCGCCGCGCGGCGAACCGCCAGATTTTGCGATCCATGCTCCCACCGTGCGCGCTGTTTTGCGAGCGCTTCATCCGCCATCGGAAATTCACTTGTCACCAGCGCATCCAGCAACAATAGCGGCGGCGCCTTTTGCTCGGTCAGCGTCAAGGTTAGCGCCAAATCTTCGACAATTTCGCCAGAGCCTACATTGAGCGACGACGCGATACGCCATGGCAAGGCGATCCCGGCGCCGGTGATGCGACTCACGCCGAACAACCGATCGAGACCGCGCATGCGCGCATGATTGAGAAACGCCCACGCGAAGGCCGCAACGCGCAATCGCGGACTGGCTTCCTCCGGGGCCTGCATCAGATAAAGCGCCTGCACCGGACGGTCTTCATGTTCCGATGCAGTTGCGAGTTTGTTCAACGCCCCATCGGCGAGTGTGCAATCAGCGTCAATAAAGACGGCTGTCTGCGGCGGCGCATCTTTAAGCTTATCGAGCGCAAATTGCAGCGCATAGCCTTTGCCGCGATGATGCTCGTCGACCCGTTCCCAGCATTGCGCGCCTGACTGCGCTGCAAGTTCTGCTGTATTATCGTGACAATTGTCTGCAACAACGATGACGCGATCAATCTTCCTGGCTTGCGATAAAACGGATGACAATGTCGCCTTGATGGATGCGGCTTCGTTATGCGCAGGAATCACGACAGCGATCGGACCCGGTTTGTAATCGCCAGCCGCGCTGCGGCGACGCGGCGCCATCGCGCCGATGATTTCAAGAAACAAAAAGCCGGCCAGCATAAAAACGGCAAGGCTTGCGATCAGAACAGCAATCTCAAAAATCTGCATCATGCTTTTTGCGCTCAATCGCTTTCAGTCAATCATTCAAGCGCCGGATTGTACGCCCCACGCATTGAAAAACCGTTGCGCTGTCAAGCCACCCGCGACGGACGTTTGGCCCCGAACCAGAACCGCATGACCCCGAAAAATTCGGCAAACCGGCCCATCACCGCGCAATAACCACGCCGCCATGATGACGGTTTGAAAGCGCCATGCCGGAGGATTGAGGCGAAAATTTTGATCACATAAACACCGACGCCCAGGACCAAAATCAGGCCGGAGATCACCTGCCACGGCGTCAGCGGTGACAACATCGCCGCGCCAAGACCGCCAAGCACGGCAGCAACAATGGTTGCGACCGGAAAGAGAAAGCCCCAAACCACCGCTCGCGCTACATCCATCACGCCAAGGCGTTCCGGCGGACCGCCGTGCAGTGAGGCGCCGTAAGCATTCTCATAACCGCGGCGCATGGCGCGGGACCACCAGCTCTTGCGCGCCCGCACCTTGGGGTCACACAGCATCATGGTCTCTTCAAGCCGCCAGATGTGGCCGCCGCGCCGTCGCAGGCGAATACAAAGATCCGTTGTTTCCGTCGTCAACAGATCCCCCCGAAAACCGCCAACCGATTCAAACCTGTCCGTACGCATCAGCGCCGAGCCGCCCCATATTGTCTGTATCTCGCCGTCTGTTTCGCGGCGCTTCCTGTCAGCAACAGTCGCGTATTCCAGCGGCGCGCCGGACGCCGATTTGATCTGCCCATCAACAACCGCCACTTCAGGACGCCGGGACATAAATCGTTCAGCGGTAGCGATCCAGTCAGGGTCGAGCACGCTGTCGGCATTCAGAAACTGAACAAATTTGATATGCGGCGCGACTTTCTTGAGCTGACGATAAGCGGCGTTGCGCGCACGCCCCCCCGTAGTCAATGTACGCTCGTTCTCATCAACGACAATTGCGCCAGCTCGTCTTGCTATCGCATTCGCTTCCTGTGACGCGCCCATTGAAACAAAAACAATAGCGCGCCCGTCGCCAACCGAACGGATCGCGGCTTCCGGCGAAGTTTTCTTTCCGGCGCCAATGACAATCACCCCGGTGATCGCCGTATCTTCAGGGGGCGCCGTTTTCTCAACAACCTGGACAGGCTGCGCCTTCGGCTCAAGTTGAGTTTGAACATTAGTTTTTAAATCGGCGACGGTTCGCGCGACCGTTGACGCAGGCGCTGGGTCCTCAAACGCCTCTGGCTCGTGAACACGGTCCGGCGTTTGAGAATAGGATCGGTCGCTCTCTTCAGACGAAGAACGCGCGCGCCCGCCATCACTGGCTGGCGGCGCAACCTCGGCTGGCCTGTCCTCACGAACAAACGCGTCCGGCCCGTTCGCTTCACCATCATTTGCCGGCGCGGCCACATCATCCGAAGCAAGGCCAAAAACGCCATATTGCACTTTATCGCGAATGACATTTCGGATTGTCTCTACGCCAACAACAAGGTCTTCGGCGGAAAATGCATAAACCAGCGCCGTATCGGCAACGATATTGATCACACGAGGAACGCCGCGTGACTGCTCCGCAATCAGATCAATTGCCCGCTCAGTGAAAATTCTGCGCCGGCATCCGGCGATTGAAAGCCGCGTTTCAATGTAAGCGTGAACCTCTTTTTTCGACAATGGCGTCAAGTGAAAGTCCGCACCGACGCGCTGGGCCAATTGCAATAATTCAGGCCGGTTGAGAAGATCTTTGAGTTGCGGCTGACCAACCAGAATAAGCTGCAGAAGCTGGTCCTTACCGGCGTTGATATTAGAGAGGAGCCGCAGTTCCTCCAGCATGTCAGCCGATAAATTTTGCGCCTCGTCAATAATCAGAACAACGCGTTTGCCTTTCGCGTATTCGCCGATAAAGAATGATTGCAGTTGAGCGAATAACTCCACATGGGTTTTGCCGGCGAATGCCTGGCCGAAGCTCATCAGCACCCAGCTTAAAAGATCGCCGCGCCCTTCCTGCACATTCGACAAAAGCGACACCGTGTGCGTGTCCGACAACTGATCCAGAAGACGGTGGACGAGCGTTGTCTTGCCGCAGCCAACCTCGCCCGTGATGACAGAAATTCCCGCATGGTTGAGAACGCCATATTCCAGCATAGCATAAGCAAGCCGATGGGTGCGTCCCCAATACAGGAACGACGGGTCCGGCTGAATTGTAAACGGCTTTTCCGTTAATCCGAAAAACTGTTCATACATGCGTTCTATACTCCGCGCGCCGGACCTCAGGTCCGGCGCGCTATTCTTTCAATGCGGCCAACCCGCGTTCAAGTTCGCGCCAGCAGATCGTTTATCTCATCTGTATAGCGGAAGTTATCTCCGCCTGTGCTCAGTGCGCGCTCAAGCGTTGTCTTGGCGTTTTCTATATCACCCGCGGCATAATACGCCGCGCCAAGGTGATAGATGATTTCGGCGTTCTGGCTTGCGCCTTCCGCCGCCTGTGTCAGAAACTCAAGCGCCTTATCGAACTCGCCGGCGCGGTAGTAAGCCCAACCGACTGTGTCCTGAAAATAGGGATTATCTACATCCTCAAGTACGCGGGCGACTTCAAGCGCCCGGGCGATACTGGCCGCATCCTGTCGCAAATCACTGGACAGGCTGACAAAATTGTTGGCCACAACCCGATTTTCCGGTCGTTCTTCAACAAGCTCTGCGTAAAGCTCGAAAGCTTCTTCCACGCGTCCGGCACTCAAAAGTCCGTCCGCCTGAAAAACCCGAAGCGCCGTGTTGTCCGGGGCGGCTTCCAGCCCTTCTTCAATCAGCGTCGTCGCTTTTTCAGATTGTCCCGTACGCTGATAATAGCGGTAGAGGAGCTCAAAAGCTTGCGAACGCGAGGGTTCTTTTTTCGTCGCAGCGATCAGAATATCCACTGCATCCTGTGGCTGTTGCTTGGCGCCATAGACCTGCGCCAGCAGGATCCGCGCCGCATAATCATCTTCTTCTGAGTCAATAATACGCTGCAAAAGCGCCTGTGCTTCATCGGCGCGATTGGAGCGCAGATAAGCGCCGACAAGCGTCGAAAGGGGACGACTTGCAAGCGGCGAGTTTTCATTTTGCGCTGTCAGATTTTCAATCATGCGATCATAATCGCCAAGACCGGCATACGCGGCCGATTTGATCCGTCCGGCCAGGTCATTTTCGTCTTCGAGGCGATCTATGATTTCAGCGACTTCTTCGGCGCCGCGCCAGTCCTGTTGCGACAGCCGAACACCGGCGAGCAATTTGAGATTTTCGAGATCTCCCGGGTTAGACGCCAGTGAATCGGTCAGGACCGCTTCAGCGCGTTCCGGGTCCCCCTGACGCAGATGAAATTTCGCAAATGCATTGCCGATATTCGCATTCTGATCGCTCGCTTCAAACCCTTTAGCAAATTCGGCGCGTGCAAAGCTTGGGTTGCCCTGCCTTTCAAAAGCAAGGGCCATCAGCACCATAGCTTCCGATGAATCAGGACTGTTATCGAGCGCAGTGCGAAGGTCGAGAATTGCGGTGTCAAATTCACCATCTTCGATGAGCAGGCCTGCACGCTTGATCAGCGCATCGGTATTGCGCTCGTCGGCGGCAAGAATTTCATCGATTAACGCCTGGGCTTGCTCCAGCTCTTTATTGCGAAGGTGGTCGCCCGCAATCTCGTTTTTAGCGCGCAACACGATATCCATGTCGTCGGACTGCGCGAGCGTGGCGAGCAGGTCGGACGCGCCAGCGGCATCGCCCGTCTGACGCAGGAAAGACACATATGAGAATTTCAGATCCGTGTTGTCAGGCTCCGCATCAACATAGCTTTTCAGCCGCGCGGTCGCCGCCGCCTCGCCTTCCTGCTCCATGACGATACGGATCACATCAAGTTTTGCATCAAGACTTTCGGGCTCGAGTTCGGCGATCTTTTCAAGTTGCACCTGTGCGCGATCATACTCTTCGTTCTCAATCAGATCGATTGCATAGACGCGGCGATATGCTGATTGTTCAGGGAACAGTTCGATCAGTTCCGCATATGCGGCGCGAACCTCATCGGTGCGTTCTAACCTTGTCAGGATGCTGATACGCAGAAGCTGCAGGATCGCTACATCCTGTTTGATAGCGATGGCGCGATCGAGTTCAGCGAGCGCCTCTTCATATTCGCCGGCAAGCGTGCGCTCAGTCGCCAATACCGTTACGGCTTCCGGATTGGCCGGGTCTTCAGCGACCACTTTGCGCGCGAGCTCAACAGCGCCGGCTGTGTCTCCAAGTTTTAATTGAATGGCTGATTTCAAAGCGATAGCGTCAATACTGTTCGGGTCAATCGCCAATGCCTTGTCAGCATGTTCGATGGCGGCGGTCTCGTCGCTGGCGACGAGATAGAGTTTGCCCATCATGATTTGCGCATCGAGATTTTCCGGCTCCAGCCGAATGATGCGCTGGAGGACGCCGTACATTGTCTTGAAGTCGTTTTTCTGTTCAGCGATATCAACAAGACCGCTTAACGCCGGCACGTACTCTTCGTTGATCTTCAGAGCATTTTGAAACTGGATGTTCGCGCGACCGAGATCCCCTTCTTCGAGGAATTCCTCTCCGCTCTCTGTATAGTTTTCCAGCCGCTCTTCGGGTGAAGAACACGCGGCGGTCGCACTCAGCAGAAACGCTGCGCCAACGAGCTTCAAGCGATGACGCTGCGGCGCACGCCTTAAGATGACGGACGCGCCTGGTTCACGTTGTGTTTGTCGCCGATCTTTCATTCCTACCACCTCTGTTACACTTTCCGCAAAGGCGAGTCGCCTTGCCCGTATTTGTCATCCTGGCCTGGATGCTTGGACATCGAATGCTGCGCAGAATCCATCACTTCGCTTGCCGCGCCGACGGGATATTCCGGATAGCGCATGTCGTTAGCCTTCAAAACCTTCATTTGACGTTTATTGACACCACGAATGTACAATTTCACTCCGCGCTTTGCGACATGCTTTTCGAGCATCAGGACAAGGCCAAGAAAAGCCTGATCAAAAGACCGGACATCGGCAAAGTCGAGAATGACGTCCGTCGCCTGCGCGGCGGCTTGCCGAAACGCGGCGCGGACGTCGCGCAACGCCGAACGCCGCAAATCTCCATTAAGATACAAACGCACCGAACCTGCCGATTGTTCCGCATTGACGCCCGCGCCTTCAGCGCTGGCTTCTTGAGAACTCAACCCCCATTGCGGGACCATTCTCGATGCAACGATAGACCCCATGGCGATAGAATCTTGCGCGTATCTGCGCCAAAGCGCCGGCTCCTCCTTGATTCGCCATGCCCATTCTAATCCGAGGGTCCGAAATATGCGCGGCGCCCTTTGAATGCCGCCCGCCGTAAAATCGACCACGGCGCCCAGATGCGCGATCACCGGCGCCGTTAAGGCGTCCTGATTTCGATCAATCCATGCCTGGCCTTTGCCGGCCCCGAGCGCGACCACGATAAAGTCCGGCGCAGCTTCGTTGATCTTATTCAACAATTCTGAGCGGCTCATATCCTCAACATCGCCAAATCCCGGATTGAGCCAGCCAACCGCTTCAACGCCGCCGTTTTCCGCATTGATCGTCTTTGCGGCCGCTTCAGCCGCGCCATCACGGCCGCCAAAGAAAAAGACCTTGAGCTTTCGACCGCCATAGCCGGGTCGGCGACGCAGCGCCTCGAAGAGATCCGAACCGGCGACACGCGATTTTACGGGAAGACCGAGCCGTCTCGCCATGGCGGCCAGCGGCGCGCCATCAACGAGACTTAAATCCGCATTGATCAATTCCCGCCGCACAACCTTGTCCCGCGCCGCGCGGGCGAGCCAGTTTACGTTCGGCGTTACGAAAGACAATCTGCGGCCAGTCCGGACCGCATCGTCAATCGCCGCGACCGCCTGATCGATATTGGCGATATCGACGGGCATGCCGAGCATGCACCAGACATCCCGATCAAAGTCATCTCTGCGTAATGGGTGCGCCTCGACGCCAATCGGCGATGACACAGACGCGCTCGGAAAGCCCGCCTCGTCGCCCTGGTTTTCCGTATTTACAGCTTCAATCGCCAAGCAGCCGATCCTTAACCTTAAAGAATTACCCAAAGTCCCATTTGAAGACCAATCAGGCAGGGTGGCCTGTTCGCCCCCCAGTGTTAGCGCCATATGAGCAAGCATGGCGCCAGAATTATGGTTAATTATTCGAGGAACGTCTCATTATCGGCCATTCACGCCAGCCTGAAAATGGGGATAATTTACCATAATCCCCTTTTACGCGCAGACGTCCATGAATTTTCAACCATCGCGAGAAGAAATATGAACGAATTTTCACCAATTTCTATCAAAGTCGTTCTTTACCCGTAATGGTAAGTTGACTTTTGCCCGGAACTTGCAGATTGATTAGGTGATAGATTCGCAGGCGGGGACTACGTTAATCGTCCTGCGTAAAATCTTAAGTATTATAGTAACCTCTTGGGGGTCCTGGACCATGAAAAAAATACTGACGTTTGCTGCCACGACCGTTGCAGCCTCGCTTGCGTCAATGTCTGCACACGCGATTGTTCTTGATTTTGTCGCAGAAGCGGCCGGCGCGGAGCGCGCGATCGAGAACGGCAGCACGATATCGAACTTCCAGGGAACCGGCGTCGATGTGACCTTTACCGCGGGCACACAAGACTGGTTTCCATATTTTGATGACCTTTCCAGCGGCAAGCCAGCGGGCCTTGGCGTCTGTAAAGCGACATTCGGCGGCGTTGGAACGCCGGGCGATGATGGCATGTCCGACGATTGCGACCCGCCAAGCGATGACAATGTGACTGTTGAGGAAACGATCACTTTGGGCTTCAGCGGCGATCCGTTCGCTATCCGCGACATCACATTTTATAACGCAACCCACGATCCGCTCGGCATTGGCGGTACCGACGGCATGATCTCGATCACGCTGGATGGCGGCGCGGCTATGGTCATGATGTTCTCAACCGCGATCGCCATGGCGAACGCCGGCGCTTTTGCGAGCGCATCAGAGATTATGTTCGCTTATGTGGATACCCAGTTCTATATCGGCGCGATTTCAGATGTGCCGATCCCTGGCGCGATCCCGCTGCTCCTTTCCGGACTGGCAGGTCTTGGATTTGCTTCACGCCGCCGTAAGGCCGCTTAAGCAAGTCAACTAGACGACAAATAAAAAAGCCCCGCGCCAAAAGCGCGGGGTTTTTTGATATGCGCCAAACCGCGTATTGATCAGCGGCGCCAATTTTGCTCACTTGTCAATTAGTTCATGAATAGCGTGTAATCCGCCCTTGCTCTTGCGCACCGGGCGATGTGCGAACCGACAGGGTGTTATGGCTGACGCGACCGACCTTAACGTTAAAAACGCCTTCCCATCGTTTACGCTGCGCCGTTCCCATCTGGTGCTGGCGCTCGTGGCGCTGGCTTTCACCTTCGCCTTTTTCAGCGGGATCGAGAATCTCTTCAAACGCTGGGGAGAACAACAGGAGCTCAGCCATGGCTATTTCCTGCCGGTAATCGCTGGCTGGATGATCTGGGCGAGACGCGACGCGCTGGCCGCCAGTCTTGGCCGGCCGGTCCTGTTGGGACTGGTTGGCGTCGCACTATCTGCGGTCATTTTGATCCTTTCCCAGATGACGGTGACATCGTTGATGATCTTCCAGCATATGGCGATGATCCTGCTGTTCGGATCGGTAGCGCTGGCTCTTGGCGGGCGAAGTTTTTTCTGGCTGACGCTGCTGCCGGTGGCGTTCCTGCTGTTCATGGTGCCGCCGCCCTATTGGGTTATCACGGTTCTATCGCAAAAGTTTCAGTTCTGGTCGTCGCAGCTCGGCGTCTTCATGATCGAGCGATTTGGCGTCCCGGTGTTCTTGTCCGGCAATATTATCGATCTTGGCGATTACCAGTTGCAGGTCGCTGAGGCGTGCAGCGGACTGCGTTACCTGTTTCCATTTTTGAGCCTTGGCTTTCTCGCCGCCTATCTGTTCAAGGCGCCGTTATGGCAACGAGCCATTGTGTTTCTATCGACGATCCCGATTACGATCCTGATGAACAGTTTCCGGATCGCCCTGACCGGCGTACTCGTCCAAAAATATGGCGCCTCCCACGCCGAAGGCCTGGTGCATTTCTTTGAAGGCTGGGTGGTCTTTCTTCTCTGCATGATCATGCTGTTTGGCGTAATCGCGCTAATGTCCCGGCTTTCCGGCAACAAAGAAATTACCGGTTTACTAGCCCTGCCGGAGATCGCGCCTAAAAAGGCTAAAGCTCCCTGGCGCGCTGAGACCTTCACCCGCAACGGGTTGATCATTGCTGCGATATTATTCGCCGCCGGCGCCTATGTGCATTTCGGCATTTCAAACGTTTTGCGGGTTCCTGATCGCGCAGACCTTAACCGGCTGCCTTATGAATTGACTGGCTGGACCAGCGACACGCAGGAAGTCGACAAACAGACGCTCGAAGTTCTTGGTGCGGATGATTATCTCATCACCAATCTGGTCAACCCCGACAGTGAAGCGTTTAACCTTTATGTCGCCTATCTGAACATGCAGCGTCACGGTCACAGCTGGCATTCGCCGCGCCAATGCATTCCCGGCGGCGGTTGGCAGATCACCCGGCATGACATCGTTCCCACAACGACGGAAGACGGCCGTGAATTCGCTTATAACCGGATCATCATTGAAAACCGCGGTTCCAGGCAATTGCTGTATTACTGGTACGATCAGCGCGGGCGAAAAATTGCGAACGAGTTCGTGATGAAAACCCTGCTGATCTTTGATGCGGTTCGCCTTCGCCGAACTGACGGCGCGATGATCCGTATCATGACGCCTATCGCGACCGGTGAAATCGTGTCAGACGCTGATGCGCGCCTTCTTGGCTTCATGCGGGAACTTGAACCGAAACTGCCGGCTTACATTCCGCCAGCCGATGCGCCGGCCACACGCGAGTTTGATCCGGACGCCTAAGCTTTTGGGCCTGACTCAAGCCTTGATCGCCACCCGATCCATAAATCGCGGGCGCGCCCAGCGCATACCGCTGGCGCGGCGCGTCCGAAAATTCCACGCAGCTTTGCAATCGCCCGCCCCGCCAGCCATGCGACATTCGCCAATAGCGGCCCCGCCGGCCCATAATATTTTCTGAAATAACGCGACCGCGATGCGTAGTAATAGGATGGGAGCCTGGACAGCGCGCTTTCGCTGTCCCGCAGCCTGGTTGTGCCGCCTGGGTCGTGAACGAACACCGCCTCTGGCGCGAACCCGATTTCAAGGCCTTCGGCGCGGATGCGGCGGCAATAATCGCAATCCTCATAATATAGAAAAAAGCCCTCATCCATCAGGCCGGCTGCTTCGACGGCGTCACGGCGTAACAGCACGGCGGCAAAACTCACCCAGTCCGGCGGCGTTCGCCAATCGTCAGGATAAATCGGCGTTTCAGCGTTCGGGAACATTTTTGTCACCGGTCCGGTCTGCGCACCGTCAACAAACTCGCTCAAGGGCGAATGGTTGCGGAACCGCGAAACCTGTTCCTGGCCCTTCGATGTGACCAGTGACGGCGTGATGATCCCGGCATTTGGCGCCGCCTCGGCGGCTTTCACGATCGCTTTCAGCGCGCCCGGTCGTGGGATAGCGTCGCTGTTCAGCAAAAGCACATATTCCGATTGAAGCGCACTGAAACCCACATTGTTGCCGGCGGAAAATCCGCCATTGGCGCCTGCCGCCACGACGTTCAAACGGTCATTTGCAGCACTCTGTGCGCAATACTCTGAGAGCCGCTCGAAAGACCCGTCCTGCGAGGCGTTATCAACAATGACCGCACAGGCGTCCGCTTCAGCCAGCATTGGCGCTAAAGCTTCAAGACATCGCTCCGTCAATTCGGGCGTCTGGTAGTTAACAATGATGACGCCGAGCCGGCAGGATCGCAATTTCCGCTCTTCCATGGTCCGTTATCCGGTTCCGCCACGCTATTCCCGCATCGCCGATAATTGGCGTCAAAGTTCCGCCAGAAAGCATTGTTATTTTTTGCAGGCGATTTAGCGCTTATATATAAAGGCGTTAACCGCAAACAGTTAATAATCGCCCTTGTCGCGCCAGTGTAGTAGAGAATACACCTTGTTGCGGCGCAGCGAGGAGCGGCGCGCCATTTGCATTGATCGCGGTTAATCGCAGGCGACGCGGCGGCGTGATTTGAGTGAAGCCGCCTGAGGCGGGAAGAAAGACGGTCAGGGAATCTGCCATGGGTGAAGAGTTTTCAATCGAAGACGCCATCATTATTTTGAAGCGTCGGTTTTTCTATTTCCTGATCCCGGTGCTGGTCCTCGCCCCGCTTGGCGTCCTCGCCGTTATGCTGCTGCCGGCGAAATATACGGCGCAAGGTACAATTCTGGTTGAATCGCAGCAGATCCCGACCGAACTCATCCGCTCAACGATTAACGCCTATGCGCAGGAACGCATCCAGACGATCCGTCAGCGGGTCATGACCCGCAACCGCCTTCTGGAGGTCGCGGATAAATACAGCCTTTTTCCAAAAACCCTTGGCCTGTCTGAAACAGAGCGCGTGAAGCTTATGCGCGAAAGACTGGACGTCTCTCTGATTACCTCTGACTTCAACCGGAATTCCGCGCGCGACGGTACTATCGCCTTCACGGTCGCCTATACCGACCGTGACGCCAATAAAGCTTTTCAGGTCGCCAATGAGTTCATGACGCTATTTCTCAGCGAAGACGTTCGATCGCGAACGGCCGGCGCCTCGAACACGACGGAATTTTTCGAACGCGAAGCGGGACGCTTGCGCCAGGCTGTCGCCGATATCGAAGAACGCATTTCAAACTACAAAACGGAGAATTCGAATTCGCTGCCGGAACATCTGAATATGCATCTTGATATGCTGGAGCGTGCAAATCGCGATTTTGCAACAGCGCAGAGCACGATTACGCAGCTTGAAGAAGAAGAGCGCTTTTTACAGACGCAACTGATTACCGGGCCAACCTCCGATGACAGCCTTTCACGGGAGCTGGTTCGACTTGAAAGCGAGCTTGCACGGCTGCGAGCAACGTACCGCGACTCCTATCCTGAAGTCGCCGCCAAGCGCGATGAGATCGCCGCCATCAAACGTCAGATGGCGCCAAGTCAGGAGATCCAGGCCCTGCGCCAAGCGCTCGCGGACAGCGACGCGATGCTGACAAGAATCGAGCGTGACGAGACGACAACGCCCGAAGCGATCAAAGCCGCAGAACGTGATGTTGAAACCGCTCGGATAGCCTTGAGCGACAAAATTTCAGAGGAATCGCGCAAAGGCTCTTCGGATATCGCCGGCGTTCAGCTTGAGGGTCGCATGGCGGTTATCAATAACCGGATCCGCATGCAGAAACGCCAACTCGATGAAGCTGATCAACAGATCGCGAATTACGAGGCGCGGATTGCAAAGACGCCCGAAGTCGAACGCGGCCTTGCAGCGCTGACCCGGGATCATGAGAATATTTTCCGAGAATACCAGGACGTCCTCGCCAAACAGCAGGACGCCCAACTCGCCGAAAACCTGGAAGAAAATCAGCAGGCGGAAAAGTTTTCAATTCTCGAGCCAGCCCTCAGACCAGAACAACCATCAAGCCCTGACCGGCCAAAGCTTATCGTGCTCGCCCTGTTCGTCGCACTGGGTGCTGGCGGCGGCGCGGCGCTCGCCGTAGAGCTTGCCTTATCGACGGTACGCGGTCGCAACCATCTGAAAAACATCATTGACGGTCACCCAATCGCCGTCATTCCCTACATCCCTTCCGAAGAAAAGAGGCGGTTCGATCTGCCTGTTATCGGGCGTCTCTATCGCGCGCGTTCGGGTGAGCCGAAACCGGCGTAAAGGGGAGAGCACAGGTCGAGTACTATGGACAGAATTAGACAAGCAATTACGCGCGCGCGCGATCACAAAGACACCGTCCAGCCGGAAGAGAAACCAGCTGTGCGCCCGGTTCCCCAGCGTTTTGCGCCACAGACGGCGAGCGATACGGACCGGTTTACAAAAATCTCGTGCGATTTCGAGCGCTTTGGCGAGCATTGTATTATTTCCAATGAGCAGGACCCGGTGCTGACGGCTTATCGCGTTCTTCGTACGCGCGTGCTTCAGAAAATGGAGCAGGAAGGGTGGAAAACCATCGCCGTCGTCTCCCCCGGCGCCGGCGCCGGCAAAACCGTCACAGCAATTAATCTCGCGATCGCCATTGGCTCCAAGGCGCACTTACGTCCGATGCTGGTCGACCTTGATTTTTACCGTCCCAGCGTTGCGCGGTATTTGGGGCTGAAGGAATTTCCGTCAGTGCTTGATTACTTCGAGGGCAAACGGTCTCTCGACGAAGTGACGATGCGCCCTGACGTTTCCGACATGTTGCTGATCGCCAATGAGCGGGTCACACGGCGCGGCGCGGAACATCTGACATCCGACAAGGCCGACCAGCTGATCAAAACGGCGACCGAGGACTACGGATCGCAGATTGTCATCTTTGACATGTCGCCGGCGCTCGGTTGTGACGATTCCATCGCCTTTTTGCCTAAGGTTGACTGCGCCCTGCTGATCGCCGCCAGCGGCCAGACCCGCGTGCATGAACTAAAAGAAGCGCGTCGCATTCTGGGCGACACCAAGATCCTTGGAACGGTGCTCAACAAATCGCCAGCGTCGATGATGCCCAACCAGTATTACTAGCCTGGCTGCGGCGCCCTGTCGCACCTCGTTTCTTACCGCATTTACACATCCGTTTATCGTAAATTTCGTAGAAACTTGAGACGGCTACTTGATTGGCGAGGTAAACTGACCAGTATAGTGAATTATGAAGCATTTATTCACTCTGCAAATATAACCGGCTACTCTCCAATCCCTAAACATCGAATGGCGCGACATGAATGTCTCTCAGTCAGTAAAACTCGCCGGCATTTTGGTCGCTCTTGTCGTGATCTATTTTATGCTGCGCGGAATGTTCGCGGTCGCGCCCGAAACGATCGCGGAAACACCTGAAAGCCGCTTCGCCGTTATCGCCCAGGATATCGAACCGCAGCCCTGGCGCGCGGAAATCATGGTGCGTGGACGCACAGAAGCCGAACGTAAAGTCATTGTCCGTGCGGAAACTGCAGGCGTGGTTGCGGAAACGCCCGCCATTCTCGGCGCTGAAGTCAAGACTGGCGATGTTCTCTGCCTGATCGCGACCGATGCGCGAGGCGCGCAACTCGCCGAAGCGCGCGCGGCGCTGGCGAAAGCAAAGCTCGATTACGATGCGGCTGTTCGATTGAACCAGGAGGGGTTTCGCGCGGACACCGGCGTCGCCGCCGCCAAAGCGTCGCTGGATCTCGCCGCAGCGAACGCGGAGCGCGCATCGCTTGAACTCGCCAAGACAAAAGTCGCTGCGCCGTTTGACGGCGTTTTCGACAAGCGCCATGTGGAAGCGGGTGACTTTGTCAGCATCGGCGACCCGTGCGGCACCGTTATTCAGCGCTCGCCCTTTCTGGTTACGGGCGCAGTATCTGAAAAAGATGTTGCGAAGATTTCAAAAGGCGATCGCGGCGCGGCAAGCCTCGCGACAGGTGAAACAGTCGAGGGCGTCATCCGGTTTGTCGCATCTGCGGCCGACCCCGCGACCCGTACGTTCGATGTCGAGCTGGAAATACCGAACACGGACGGCAAGCTGCGCGACGGCGTCACCGCAGAGTTCACCGTTTTCGCCGCTGAGCGCGAAGCGCACCGCATTCCGCGATCATCACTCACCCTTGGCGAGGAAGGCAATGTCGGCGTCCGCTCATTGGCGTCGGGCGACATTGTGGAGTTCAACGCCGTGCGGCTGCTTGGCGAAGACCCGGAAGGCGTTTGGGTTGCAGGCCTCAATGGCTCGGCGCGCATCATTACGCGCGGACAGGAATATGTAAAAGCCGGACAGGTTGTCGACGTTGCAGACCCCGGCGCGGAGAATGAAGGGGTCGGCTTGTGACCCGGATCATCGACGCCGCCTTCTCGCGCATGCGCGTTGTGATGACGGCTTTTGTGGTCGTCATCATTTTCGGTCTTGTCTCTTACAATACGATTCCGCGCGAAGCCGAACCTGACATTCCGGCGCCATTTGTTCTTATCACGCTGCCCTTGCCGGGCATTTCACCCGAAGACGGAGAGCGCCTGCTCGTTCGCCCAACAGAACTTGAACTGCAAAGCATCGAAGGGCTGAAACAGATGGACGCCCTCGCCTATGACGGCGCGGCGCAAATCGTTCTTGAATTCCAGACAACGATAGACGTGGATCAGGCGGTCCTTGATGTGCGCGAGGCGGTGGATCGCGCCAAAGCTGATTATCCGTCAAATGCCGAAGAGCCGGTCGTTACCGAGTTCAACCTGCAGAATGAATTCCCGATACTGACCATCATATTATATGGCGATGCGCCTGAGCGCGCTATGTACCAGACGGCGAAGGCGCTTGAAGACCGGCTTGACGGCATTTCCGGCGTGCTGGAGGCGCGCCTTACCGGCGCGCGCGAAGAGTTGCTGGAAGTCATCATCAAGCCGGATGTGCTCGAATCCTATGAATTGACGGAATTCGAAGTCGCCAATGCGGTTCTGACCAATAACCAGCTCGTAACGGCAGGGTCCGTTGATCTGGAAGACGGCCGCTTCACCATCAAGGCGCCGGGCCTCATTAAAACCGCCACTGACCTGATGGCGGTCCCGGTGCGCGCCAATGGCGATAATGTGGTGACTATTGGCGATCTTGCCGAAGTGCGACGCACTTTTAAGGATCGTGACGGATATGCCCTCTTTAACGGCCAACCGGCGATTGGCGTTGAAATCACCAAGCGCGCCGGGGCGAATATCGTCGAGACAATTGAGGAAGCCCGTGAAACCGTCATCGCGGAAGCCGAGTTCTGGCCATCCGCGATCAAATACGAATTCCTGAGCGATCAATCGGTCGTCGTAAAAGACAATCTCAGTGGGCTGACTGCTTCTGTCCTGACAGCTGTGCTGCTCGTGATGGTGGTCATCGTCGCGGCGCTCGGGCTGCGGTCGGCGATCATGGTCGGTATTGCGATCCCCACCACCTTCCTGATGGGTTTCCTGTTGCTGACCGTCTTTGGCTACACGCTCAACATGATGGTGATGTTCGGGCTGATTCTATCGGTCGGGATGCTCGTTGACGGCGCGATTGTCATCGTTGAATACGCCGACCGCCGCATGGCCGAGGGCGCGCCGCGCCAGACCGCTTATACGGAAGCCTCAAAACGCATGTTCTGGCCGGTCATCACATCGACCGCAACAACGCTCGCCGCGTTCATTCCCTTCCTGTTCTGGCAGGACCTCGCAGGTGAGTTCATGAAATACCTGCCGCTGACGCTGATCTTTGTGCTGCTGGCGTCGCTGGTTGTCGCTTTGGTGTTTCTGCCTGTCATCGGCACATTGTTCGGCATGCCGGACTGGATGAAACGAAAATTCCATCTGAAAGGAAAAACCGAAGGGCCCGCCAAAAGATATGAAGTCGACGAGATTGACCCGACAACGCTTGACGGGCCAGTCGCCATCTATGCGCGACTTCTGACGGGCCTGGTGAAGAGACCGTTGATGGTCATTGCCGCCGCCCTGGGCGTCGCGTGGGTTTGTATTGAAGTTTTCACCCTTGCATCGCCGGATATGGAATTTTTCATTCGCACTGACAATGAACAGGTCAATGTGCTTGTGCTGGCGCGCGGGAATTTGTCCGCTCAACAAAAAATTGACATCGTCGAAGAGGTCGCCGCAAAGGTCGAAGGGCATCCCGCGATCGAGCACATTTATATTCAGACAGGACCGGCGCTTTCCCGTAACAATCAGTTGCCCGCCGAAACCATTGGCCAGGTGGGCGTTGACCTCATTACTTACTCCGAGCGCGAACATTCACGGGTGATCCTCGAAGAATTGCGCGATCTTGTGCAAGGCGTTCCCGGCGTCATCGTCGAAGTACGCCAGCGCGAGGGCGGTCCGCCCGTCGGCAAGGACGCTCAGCTGGAAATCACATCGGCGAATTTCGAAGCCATGGTCGAGGCCGCCAGAAGGGCGCGGGGGTTTGTCGATACCGCAACGATGGTGGTCAATGGCCAGGAAGTCCCGGTTTATATGGACCAGGAAGACGCGCTTCCCCTGCCGGGGATCGAATGGTCGATGGAAGTCGACCGAGCCCTGGCGGGCCGCTACGGGCTTTCCGTACAGCAAGCGGGCGCAGTCTTACAGTTTGTGACGGATGGTCTTCTGGTGGATAAATACCGCCCGGATGATTCCGATGACGAAGTTGATATCCGCGTGCGCTACCCGGAAGAGGATCGTACGATTTTCGCACTCGACGCAGTGCGGGTGCAAACGCCGCAGGGATCAGTGCCGCTGTCGAACTTCGTAACACGCGAAGCCAAGCCGCAGGTCGACCGTGTCGTCCGGCGCAACGGCAAGCGAATTATCGAGGTCAAAGCCAATGGCAATACGCGCGTCGAAGGCCATGAAGTCAGTCAGGATCAGGCCATCTCCCAGATGAAAGACTGGCTTGAGACAGGCGCGCTGGGCCCCAATGTCAGCTGGATCATTCGCGGCGCGGACGAAGATACGGCGGCGGCGGCCAGCTTTTTCCAGAACGCCATGCTGGCCGCCTTGTTCATGATCGCGATGATCCTGTTACTGGAATTCAACAGCTTCTATCACGCTGTCCTGACGCTCAGCGCCGTTATAATGTCCGTATTCGGCGTATTGTTAAGTATCGCGCTAACCGGGCAGTATATCAGTATCATCATGACCGGAACCGGCATTGTCGCCCTCGCGGGTATCGTTGTGAACAACAACATTGTGCTGATCGATACCTATCAGTATCTGCGCCGCAAAGGTTTGCCGGTTGAAGACGCTGTTGTGCGTACTGCCGCGCAACGCATTCGCCCTGTGCTTTTGACAACTGCGACAACCATTCTCGGGCTGTTGCCAATGGTGTTTGAGATCAATGTGAATTTTGCAGCAGGCACAATCACGCGGGGGTCAACGACATCCGACTGGTGGGTGCTGTTGTCGTCAGCCGTTGTTTATGGCCTCGCCTTCTCGACACTGCTGACGCTTGTTTTAACGCCGGTCATGCTTGCCGCCCCAACGGTATTACGCAAGCGCACGCCGGCGGCGGTTCAACAGGTGCGTGGGTGGGCCGCGAAAATCCGCGGTAAAAAAGATCTGCGGAGCAAAGCCCCGCAGCTACCGCCCAAAGAAGTCGATTATCCGCAGGCCGCCGAGTAGCTCGCCAGAACCCGCTTTTACTGATCGCCTTCGGTGTCTTCTGTCTCCGGAACATCAAGTATCTGGCCAGGATAAATCAGATCCGGGTTGCGAATCTGGCTGGCGTTCGCGGCGTAAATAATCGTGTATTGCGCGCCCCGACCATAAGCCCGCCGCGCAATGCGCCAAAGACTATTGCCCGGCTGAACAATAACCCGGCCATCTGAGATCTCAATCTGGTCCGGGCTCGCGCGCTCAAACGGCAGCTCAATCGCGTATGCGGGCCTGCCATTCTCATCGAGCTGAATAACCAGAAGCTGATAAACGCCCGGTGCGATTTGCGCTTCAGGCGACATCATCCAGCGGCCATCTTCGGAACTTGTGGTCTGACTGAGCATTTGACGATTGATGAATAGCTGAACGACCCTGCCGGGCTCGGCGCGCCCGGAAAAAATAACGGCGCCAGAGTCGTCATAATCGATCACATCCAGCGAGAGCGGCCCCAGCCCTTCAGGCGTCTCTCGCGGATCCTGCAGAACTTCCGTCGCGCCGCCCGGTGTCGTGCGCAACACCAGTGGCAGATCGCCTTCTTGTTCCGGGACATAAATAAGGATCGTCTCCTCTGACTTGATGGTCAGACCGTCCTCCGTCGTCATCGACAGGCTCAGCTCGACGGGACCGGAGTCTAAAGGCGTATCGGTTGCAATCGCCCAGGCGCCGTCGCTTTCCGCCAGCGCCGTCGCCAGCTCTTCATCATTGGCGTAAATGGTGACAGTGGAATTTGGTTTTGCACGACCGGCAATGACGGCGTAGCCGCTCCGGTCGACCCGGACAATGTCAAAGCTCGGCAACGCCGGCTCCGGTTCCGGCGTTACTTCGTCAACGTCACCTGGCTGTTCATCATCTGCCGACTCGCCCGCCTGTTGTTCCGGCGTATCAATGATCTTAAATCGCTCGGCGGCTTTCCAGCCGATAAAACCTAAAACAATCAGTAACAAGATAATAATGACAATGCGCACGGCCAAACTCCCGCCTATAGATAATGACGCCCAAATTTACTTTACCCTTAAGGAAATCGGCGTACAATGCCCACCCACTCACCAGAAACGTGTAAGTTCATGAAATCATTATGTGTTTATTGCGGCTCCCGCGCCGGAAAAGACCCCGCCTTTGAGCAGGCGGCGATCGCCATCGGTAAAGAGGCGGCGAAACGCAGTTGCCGCATCGTCTATGGCGGCGGAAAGCTTGGCCTCATGGGCGCGACGGCGGGCGCGGCGCGCGATGCCGGCGGCGCTGTTTTTGGCGTTATCCCTGATTTTCTCGTCGAGCTGGAGGGCATTCTTGACGGCGTCGATCACAAAGTTGTCGACACCATGCATGAGCGCAAAATGCTGATGTTTGAAGAATCCGACGCTATTCTTACACTGCCAGGCGGCATTGGCACTCTTGAAGAGCTAATTGAGGTCTTGTCCTGGGCGCGGCTGTCGCTCCATCGCAAACCAATTGTCGTACTGAATCAGGATGGTTTCTGGGCGCCGCTCAAGCAATTGTTTGAACATATTGTCGAGGAAGGCTTCGCAGACAAGAACTTGCTCAACGACGTGGTTTTCGTGAACACTATCGATCAGGTTTTCCCCGCAATCGAGTCACAATTGTTGCGCTCAAAAGCGTAACGTCAGGCGCGCTTGCCGTTGAGGCGGGCACGCGCTTTTTCCGTCCCAATCAACGGCAACAGGACCGCCATCTCCGGGCCCCGAGCTTGCCCGGTCAGCGCCAGCCGCAGCGGCATAAACAATTTCTTGCCTTTGGCGCCCGTGCGCTCTTTCAGCGCTTCGGTCAAAACGCTCCAGCTGTTTTCACCAAGACTGTCCGGCAAAAGTTGCGCCGCTTCGCTCAGCAATGACTGATCCTCTACGACCGGATCAATTTCACGCTCAATAACGTCAAGCCACATTGTTATATCGGAAAGCCGGGTAATGTTGCCCCGCGCCGCATTCCAAACCGTTTCGCTGACGCCGAGCGCTTCAAGGCGTTCAGCGACCGTCGCATATGGCGTCTCATGCAGCAGTTTGGCGTTCAGCGCTTCCAGCTCCGCCATATCGAAACGCGCCGGTGCCCGGCCAATGCGGTCAAAATCGAAATCCTGCGCAAGAGCGTCGAGGCTTGGAACCGGCGTCACCGGATCAGCGGTGCCGAGCTTCGCAAGAAGGCTTGTGATCGCGCCAGGCTCCAGCCCGTCATCGCGCATCGCCTCAATCGACAAAGAGCCAAGGCGTTTTGAAAGGCCCTGCCCGTCAGCGCCAACAAGCAGCGAATGATGGGCGAATTGCGGCGCATCGCCGCCAAGCGCCTTGAAAATCTCAATCTGGACGCCCGTATTTGTCACGTGATCTTCGCCGCGCATCACATGCGAGACCCTGAGGTCAATGTCATCAACGCAGCTCGGCAATGTATAAAGATACATGCCGTCTTCGCGGATCAGAACGGGATCGGAAACGCTCGCCGTATCGACGCTTGTCTCGCCACGGATCAAATCGGTCCATGTGACCGGCTGCCGGGAAACCTTGAACCGCCAGTGGGGTTTGCGCCCTTCGGCTTCCAGCGCCTTGCGATCTGCTTCAGAAAGATCGAGAGCGGCGCGGTCATAAACTGGCGGCAGCCCTCGCGCACGCTGCAACTTGCGTTTGCGGTCAAGTTCTTCACCAGTCTCATAACAGGGATAGAGAAGCCCGGCGGCGATCAGTTTATCCCGGGCGGCGTCATATTGCGCAAAGCGTGACGATTGATTGGCGGTTTCATCATAATCAAGTCCCAGCCAGGCAAGATCCGCCTTAATGGCGTCTTCATAAGCCTTGGTCGAGCGTTCCTTATCCGTGTCGTCAATCCGCAAGATGAACTGACCGGCTTCCTTGCGCGCAAACAGCCAGTTCCAAAGGGCGGCGCGAACATTGCCAACATGAAGCTTGCCGGTGGGGGACGGCGCGAAACGAACTCTGACGGTCATAGGACTTCTTCGGGTTTATGAGAGCCGAGGGATTAGCGGGTCGGGAAGGCCGGGTCAAACAGCCCGATTGTCACCGGTCGCGCCAGCCATTGGTGATGGGATAGCGCCGATCCCGGCCAAAATTGACGGCGGTGACCTTTGGCCCCGGCGGGGCCTGACGGCGCTTATATTCCGCAACATAGAGAAGATGCTCTATCCGACGCACGGTCGCCTCATCGAAGCCACGCGCCACAATATCGCCCACCGACATTTCCTTTTCGACCAGGCTTTCAAGAACCTCGTCGAGGATTTCGTACGGAGGCAGGCTGTCTTCATCTTTTTGGTCTTCGCGCAATTCCGCTGACGGCGGTTTTGTGATGATCCGCTCAGGGATCACAGCGCCTGAAGGTCCTTGCAGATCAACC
Source organism: Pseudomonadota bacterium (assembly GCA_039819405.1). Taxonomy (GTDB): domain Bacteria; phylum Pseudomonadota; class Alphaproteobacteria; order Caulobacterales; family Parvularculaceae; genus Hyphococcus. The sequence continues at coordinate 203,686 of JBCBSB010000005.1, forward strand.
GCATGATTTGCATTTCGCCACCGACACAGAGCGAAAACTTGCGTCTTATAAATATCTTTGAGCGGATTATAGCCGCCATTCATATCGCCATAGAGCGTCGCATAGCCCACTGACATTTCGGATTTGTTACCGGTGGTCAATACCATGTCGCCAAACTTGTTCGACAGCGCCATCAGGATAACTCCGCGCAGACGCGACTGAATATTTTCCTCGGTCGTGTCTTTTTCCAAATTATGGAAGGCTGGCGCCAGCATCTCGTCAAACGCTTCAACACCTGGCCCAATGCTGATTGAACGATAGGAAACGCCAAGCCTCTTCGCACATGCTTCCGCGTCTTCAAGGCTTTCGGCTGACGTATAACGCGACGGCATCATTACGCAGCGGACGCGGTCGGCGCCAAGCGCATCGACAGCGATCGCCGCCGTCAACGCAGAATCAACGCCGCCGGAAAGACCAATTACAACGCCTTTGAAACGGTTTTTTTCAACATAATCGCGCACCGCCATGGTAACGGCGCGGTAGGTCATCTCTTCCCCGCCTACCCATTCGCGATCAGGGCCATCCGTGCACACCCAATGATCGCCGCGCTTTTCCCATTGCGTTGGGAAGACGCCATCAAGAAATTGCGGCGCGCGATGCTGGATCTCACCGTCAGCGTCCATGACAAAGCTTGCCCCCTCGAACAGCACTTCATCCTGGCCGGCAAGCTGATTGACAAAGATAATCGGCAGGCCAGTTGCACGCGCGCGATCTGCTGCGGCGGCCGCCCTCTCAGCCAACGCTGTTTCCCGGAATGGCGAACCGTGCGGCACAATGAACAACTCCGCGCCAGCGTCACGCAAGGCTTCGCCCGCACCCGGCAACCACATGTCTTCGCAGATCATCAGGCCTAACTTTACGCCTCGAAAAAGCGTCGGTTCGGGATAGGCGGGCCCCGGCGTGAAACGACGAGGCTCATCAAAGACGCCGTAATTCGGCAGGCGGACTTTGTACCGTGTCGCCACAACGGCGCCGCCATCAAGCAAAAAGGCGGCGTTATGCAAACGCCCATCCTCCGTCCAGGGCGCGCCAATGATGATAGCGGGTCCGCCATCACCGGTCTCTTTCGCCAATTTTTCCACTGCATCACGACAGGCGCGTTGAAACGCCGGTTTCTGGACAAGGTCTTCCGGCGGATAGCCGGCGACGACCAGTTCGCAGAAAACGACGAGGTCCGCCCCGCCAGCGGCCGCCTCAGCACGCGCTTTGCGAATGCGGGCGACATTGCCATTGACATCGCCGACAACCGGCGCGACCTGCGCAATAGCGATAGACAGAGAGTTGGTCATACTGCGCCTGCTGCGGCTTCTTTACGCCTCTATCGCGCCGCCGCTTCAACTGCATCGCAGATATAATCAACCTGATCCGGGGTTAAATAGGGATGCATCGGTAACGACAGAATATCTGCAGCGACCGCTTCAGTGGCCGGCAGGCCCGCCGCAGGCGCAAAAGGTTCAAAGGCTGGCATTTTGTGAAGCGGCGTCTCGTAATAAACAGCCGTCGGGATGCCCATCTCTTTCAGGTTTTTCACGACATGATCGCGATTTTCCATGCGCAGCGCATAATAGCCGTAACCGGATGCGGCGCCTTCAATATGGCGCTGCGGCGCGCCGACACTCAAAAGGCGCGCGTTATAAGTATCTGCAATTCTCCGACGCGCCGCCAACTCGTCGTCAAAAATATCCATTTTTTCGAGCAGCACCGCCGCCTGAAAGGTGTCCATACGCCCGTTAAACCCAACGCACACTGAGTTTTTGCGAGCGCCATCGGTGCCGTGCCAGCGAATAGAAGCCCAGCGTTCAAAATCGTCGGGGTCTTGCGTCAGGATCGCGCCGGCGTCGCCATAGGCGCCAAGCGCCTTGCCAGGAAAAAAGCTCGTCGCGGTTACCGGCGCCAGGTCGCCAACCCAGCGATTATCCAGACTGCCGCCAAAGCTCTGAGCCCCATCCGCCAGCACAAATAATTCTTCTCGCGCTGCAATGCCCAATATCGCCCGGTAATCTGCGGGCGAACCAAAGAGATCAACCGGGACAACAGCACGCGGCGTCAACTCGCCCTGCTCGCGGATATCCGCGATGCGCCGCTTAAGGTCTTCCGGATCAATATTAAACGTTTCTGGATCGATATCGACAAAGACCGGCGTCGCGCCCGTCAGCAAGATTGCATTCGCCGTTGCGTTGTAAGTAAAGGCCGGCGCAAAGACCGCATCGCCAGGGCCGATCCCGCGCGCCAGCATGGGAATAATCAGCGCCGCAGTGCCACTGGCGCAGGCGACGGCGGCTTTGGCGCCCGTGCGTGCGGCAAGCTTTTCTTCAAGCTCTGTAATTTCAGGGCCCGCAATATAGCGGCCATGGTCGAGTACCGCTTTCAGGCGTTTTTCAACGCCCTCGCGAATGCGCCGCTGCTGCGCTTGCAGGTCCACAAAAGCGATATTACCGACACGCGATTCCGCCGCCAGGGAAAGGTTGGCTACCCCGTTCATGCCCGCATCCTCTCCAGAGTCTTGGTTTCACGCAACGCCAGTCCGGCCGCTTCCTCAATCCGAACCGCCCATGCGACAGCGTCGCGCCCATCCTCGCCGGATACATGTGGCGGTTCGCCATTGATGATCGATTGAAGGAAGGCGTCGGCGCCATAGGCCAGCGGGTCTTTGAGTGCGGGCGGCGCATCCTTGCAATCGAAAACCTCATTAAGCAGTGCGGGCGTTGAATTCTCAACGGTGCGGTTGATGAAATCGAATTCGATAAAACCATCATCGTAAACAAGCGACATGCGACGGTCCCGCGCTTCAGCAAGACGGCTTGCTTTCATGGTCACAACAGCGCCATTCGCCAGTGTCAGGTCCGCCATAACCTCCCCGGCGTCGCCTTCGGCTGTGACGGTATCGATATCCGACTTCGTGATCTGGCGAACAAGGTCAATATCATGCACCATCAAATCAAAAACGACGGAGACGTCTTCGCACCGTCCACTGGTCGGCCCGCAACGAACACAATCAATCTTTAAAGGCGACTTTTCACGCGCCAGCAATCCGACGGCGTCAAAGACATAACGTTCCTGATGACCAACCTGAAGAATAACTTCCATCTCCCGGGCGCGCTTGATCAAATCGTCCGCCTGATCGACATCGAGAGTAATTGGCTTTTCAACGAAAACATGACGCCCTGCGCGCAATGCGAGATCGACAAGTTCAAAATGTGATGTCGCTGGCGCCGTGACGACAACGGCGTCGACGCTTTGCAGAAAATCATCAACATCACGCGACGCTTGCGCCCCGTATTTTGCCGCCAGCGACTCTGCGCGCCCGCTGTCCAGGTCAAATACCGCCGCAAGATCGGCGGATGAATGGGATGCGAATTTCGCTGCGTGATAAGCGCCAAAAACGCCCGCCCCCATAACGCCGATTTTTACGCCATTTGACAAAATACTGCTCCCCCGCGCCGGCCCCATGCGGGTCAAATCCCCTAGATTGAAAACGGACCTTACAACTGCTTGGCCGAATTGGAAAATGCCCTCTCGCATCAACCGCTTCAAACAATATTTCCCGCTATTTCAGTCTCTTACCGGCTTGTAACCGTATCAGCCAATCGCGTCTCTTTGAACCGGTCAGCCAGAATGAACGCCAGCTCCAGCGCCTGGTTCGCATTCAACCGCGGATCGCAATGGGTATGATAGCGCGAGGACAGGTCCGCCTCGGAGATTTCCTGAGAACCGCCCAAGCACTCGGTGACGTTCTGGCCGGTCATCTCAAAGTGCACGCCGCCGGGATATGCGCCCTCGGCGCGGCAGACGTCGAAAAATGTACCGACCTCCGACAGAACGGCGTCGAAGCGGCGGGTTTTAAAACCGCCATTCGCCTTGATTGTATTGCCATGCATCGGATCGCAGGACCAGACAACATTTCGGCCCTCAGCCTGGATTTTGCGCACCAGCGGCGGCAATCCCTGCGCCGCCTTGTCAGCTCCAAACCGCGCAATCAGGACAACGCGGCCAGCCTCATTCTCAGAGTCAATCGAATCGAGAAGACGCAATAATTCGTCAGCCTCCAGCGATGGCCCGCATTTAAGGCCGATCGGGTTTTCAATCCCCCGACAGAATTCCACATGAGCGCCATCGACTTGTCTGGTGCGATCGCCGATCCAGACCATATGGGCGGAGGTGTCGTACCAGCCGCCAGTGGTTGAATCCACGCGGGTCATCGCCTCTTCGTAACCGAGCAGAAGCGCTTCGTGACTTGTATAGAAGTCGACTTCGCGGATCGCCCGCACTTCAGAGCCGTCAATGCCGCACGCCTCCATGAAGTCCATCGCCTCGGAAATCTTATCCGCGAGCGCACGGTAACGGTCTTCCTGCCGATTGCCCTGCACAAATTCCAGGTTCCAGCGATGCACATTGCGCAGATCCGCATAACCGCCATTAGCAAACGCGCGGATCAGATTGAGCGTCGCCGCCGCCTGCCCATAAGCTTTCAAGAGCCTTTGCGGGTCAGGCGCCCGCGTCGCCTCATCGAATTCCATTCCGTTGATGTTGTCGCCGCGATAACTCGGCAGCGTGACCCCGTCCTTGGTTTCAATTGGAGCGCTGCGCGGTTTGGCGAATTGCCCGGCGATCCGGCCGACCTTGATCACCGGCGTCGCGGCGCCGAATGTAAGCGCGACGGCCATCTGCAACAGGACGCGGAAGGTGTCGCGAATATTGTTCGGATGGAATTCCTTGAAGCTTTCAGCACAATCCCCGCCCTGCAGCAAAAAGGCTTCGCCGCGCGCAACCTGCGCCAGCGACGCGCGCAGCGTTCTGACCTCGCCTGCGAAAACGAGCGGCGGGTAGCTTGTCAGTTCGGCCTCAACCGCCGCCACCGCCGCCGGATCGGGATAATCCGCGGGGATGTGCAAGGCGGGTTTTTCGCGCCAGCTTTCAGGCGTCCAGGTCATCTCATTCACTCCAACAACCTTGCGTCTTTAGCCTGCGGGTGAGTGCGCCGCAACATCACCCAACGTCGCGGCCGCAAGCGATGGCGCGGATGTGACTTCGCAATCCGCGCCGCCCCTGATAGAAACGCGCGTCATTACCTGCCGGGAGCGCCTTCATGCATCGAGCTTATTCCGCCGCCTTCGCCGCCCTTTGCCTCAGTACAACGCCGGCGCTGGCCCAACGGGACTTTTCCGCCGTCGAGATCAAGGTCACCGAAGTGACTGACGGTATTTATATGCTGGAGGGCTCTGGCGGAAATATCGGCCTTTCCGTAGGCGAGGATGGCGCGTTTGTCATTGACGATCAGTTTGCGCCGCTGAGCGACAAGATCATGGCGGCCATCAAAACGGTGACGGACGAACCCGTCGAGTTCGTTCTCAACACACACCATCATGGCGACCACACCGGCGGCAACGAAGCGTTCGGTGAAACCGGCGCTTATATCGTCGCTCATGATAATGTGCGCGAGCGCCTCGCCGCAGCGGAGGATACGCCGGACGCCGCGCTACCGGTCATTACCTTTTCCGAAAGCGCCACATTCCACCGGAACGGTCAGGAGATTCACATCTTCCATCCCGACAACGCGCACACCGATGGCGACGCGATCGTTTATTTCCGCGACGCCAATGTGCTTCACATGGGCGACGTCTTTTTCTCACGGCGCTACCCTTTTATTGATGTCTCGGCCGGCGGCGATATTGATGGATTTATCAGCGCGCTCGATGCAACCGCAGCAATGGTTGACGATGACGTCAAGATCATTCCGGGCCATGGAACACTATCCACAAAAGCAGATATTGCGGCGACAGCCGCCATGTTAAAGAAAGTACGAACCCGCGTTCAAGCGCTGATTGATGAAGGACTTGACGAAGACGCCGCCGTTGCGGCCGATCCGCTTGCAGACCTCAATGAGGAATGGGGGTGGCGGTTCATTGACGGCGAACGCATGACCCGCGCCGCCTATCAAACGCTGGCGGAATAAAAAAACGCCCGCCAAGGCGGGCGTTTGAGTTCAGGGAGTTTTCAGGGTCTTTTAGGCCTGAAGCTGCACTTCCTTGATTTTGCCGCGCGCGATTTTGCACTCGGCGACAACCGGCTCGCCGCCGGCTGCAGGAACCATTTCAATGGTCAGGCGGCGCGAGCTGCCGCTCAAAAATTTCAGGTCGTAATCAGCGTCGCCGGTCAATCCTTCGGATTGCGCCGCGTCCGCGCAAAGCTGCATTTTCTTGCCCCAGTCAGCAGCGTTTGCTGGCGATACGGCGATGGCGAGCGTGCTGGCGATCACGCCGGCGATAAGGGTCTTGGTCATCGGAAAGCTCCATTTATCTGTCTGCGCCCGGCGCAAAGCGAGTGAAACCGCGCCGATTGACTATACTATAAAGTTTACTATATGTTTTTAAAGTGTCAACTGCAATCTTTGCTTAAAATGTATATTTTTCGCATAGTAAGTTTTGACGGCATTTGTAGTAGGTTGAGTAAAAACAACAATAAATAGGCAGGAAATATGGCGCGGACATACAATCAGGACTGCATTTTGGCGCATGCGCTCGACCTGTTGGGCGAGCGCTGGACGCTCCTGATCCTGCGAGACCTGTTTTTAGGGCCTCAGCGTTTTGGCGATCTGCAGGCCGGACTACCGGGCATCGGGGCCAATCTCCTCTCAAAAAGGCTGAAAGAGCTTGAAGAGGCGGACCTCATCCAGGGACCGGGACCCGGCGAGACCAGAGGACGCTACCGCCTGACCGAAACCGGCGAAGGTTTGCGACCCGCGATCCGCATGATGATGAAATGGTCGATCCATTATTTCATGGAGCGCTCGGAGCCCTCACCGGCGCGCGAATGTATTTATTCCGACGACCTTCAACCGGATTCCGTCGCCCTGGCGATCGAGCTCTTCGCCAATTATTGCCCGGAGTCCGAACATAACTATGTCGCACATGTTATTATCGATGATTTTCCGTATACGCTTTATAATATGAATGGCGAAATGACCTGCCGCCGCGGCGCGGACACGCCCGCAGTCGCAACGCTTTCATCAGACGTCACGACGATTATGCGCGCCTTCCGGAGCGAGTTTACGCTGGAGGAAGCAACGGCGCGTATGACAATGAGCGGCGATCAAAAAGCGCTCGACCATCTGTTAAGCTGCATTGTGCATGTGGGCGACCACGAACAGGCAGAAGCGCCACGCATAATGGAAGCCGCATTTTAGGCGCCAACACGCCAGCATTGGCGCAGGCTAGACCGCGACCTCAAACGTCGCTTCTGTTGACGCCTTTACGTCATCAACAGTAACCGCGGGCGCCAACTCCACCAGTTTCATGCCCTTGTCTTCTTCGATTTCGAAGACACCAAGATTGGTGATGACCATATCAACCACCGCCCGACCGGTCAGCGGCAACGAGCATTCATGCAACAGCTTCGGCGCGCCTGATTTCGACGTGTGATCCATCACGACGACAACGCGCTTTACGCCGGCGACAAGGTCCATGGCGCCGCCCATGCCCTTGACCATTTTGCCGGGGATCATCCAGTTGGCGAGATCGCCCTTCTCGGAGACTTCCATCGCGCCCAGTACGGAAAGGTCGATATGGCCGCCCCGGATCATGCCGAAGGAATCCGCCGATGAGAAATACGATGTGCGGCGAAGCTCCGTAATTGTCTGCTTACCGGCGTTGATAAGATCAGGATCGACCTCATCGTCATAGGGAAACGGCCCCATGCCGAGCATGCCGTTTTCAGACTGCAGCGTCACATCAATGCCGTCTTCAATGTAATTCGCGACCAGCGTCGGAATGCCGATGCCGAGATTGACGTAAAATCCGTCTTCGAGTTCCTGTGCGGCGCGGCGCGCCATGTCATTCCTGTCCCAGGGCATTATGCGCTCTCCCGTTCGCGAATGGTGCGCTGTTCAATGCGCTTTTCATGCTCGCCCTTGATAACCCGCTGCACAAAAATGCCGGGCGTATGAATGCAGTCAGGGTCAAGGCTCCCAAGCGGCACGATCTCTTCCACTTCGGCGACAGTGACTTTGCCGGCGCTCGCCATCATCGGATTAAAGTTGCGCGCGGTTTTGCGAAAGACGAGATTGCCCTGCTCGTCACCCTTCCACGCTTTGACAATGGAAAGGTCCGCGACCAGGCCCGTTTCCAGGATGTAGGTCTCGCCGTTGAATTCTTTATGCTCCTTACCTTCGGCGATCACGGTGCCAACGCCGGTTTTGGTGTAAAACCCGGGAATGCCCGCGCCGCCCGCTCTGCATCGCTCGGCGAGCGTGCCTTGCGGGTTAAATTCAAGCTCCAGCTCATTAGACAGAAACTGGCGTTCAAATTCCTTGTTCTCGCCGACATAGGACGAAATCATTTTCTTGATCTGACGGGTCTGCAAGAGCAATCCCAGCCCGAAATCATCGACGCCGGCATTGTTGGAAATCACTGTCAGGTCCTTCGCGCCGCTGTCGCGCAAAGCCGCGATCAGATTTTCAGCGATGCCGCAAAGCCCGAAGCCGCCGGACATGACGGTCATGCCGTCAAAGGTCAGGCCGTCAAGCGCTGCTTTTGCATCGGGATAGATTTTTTTCATAAGGAAAAGCCTCCGGAATCTGCCCCTCGACTAGCGCAAAAGGAAGGCAGCGTCCACAACCTGCTTTGAGAGCAAATCCTCGCCTCAGGCCGCAGCATCGATGTTGCTGGCGTTCGCGCGCACCACAGTAATCGGCGCTTTCGGCGTCGGCGCGCCGGCGCGCAACCGCAAGCCTTTCAACGCCAGTTTCAGCGCTTCCCAATGAATGCCGGCAATGACTTTCATGGTCATCAGAGGATAGCGCGCAAACAGCGATGAGAGCTTTTTGTCGCTCAGGATGGAAGCATCGCCTTTGAACGCCGCATTCAACAGCGGGCCTTCTTCGTCGCTCGTCTGTATGGAGACGCTGATATCGTCCCCGGGCCGGGTCAGCGAAAACGCATAACGCATATCCATGTCGATAAAAGGGGATACATGAAAGCGCTTGTCGGCGCTTTGTTCGATACGGTCCGACGCCCCATCAGCCGGTATCAAATAAGAATGCCGCCCCCCGAACGTATTGCTGACCTCATAGATGATCGCGGCCAGCTGATTATCGCCGTCATGGCAATAATAAACCGTGAGCGGATTAAAAGCATAACCCAGCATACGCGGATAGCAGAGCGCCAGAATACGCCCGCCCCCATCGACGCCGGCGCCGGTCAGAGCGGCGCGGATATAGCCGGCCAGATCATCCGACTTGCCGTCGCCATGATCACGGTCATGAAATGAGAACAGGTTGAACCGATTGCGCGAGAACCACCGCAGATTTTCAGCGGCCCGGTCCAGCGCGTCCAGGTCCAGAAGAAACGAAAAGACACGGTATCGTAAGTGATGGCTTACCGGTTTGAAGCGTCGATGCGTGACGGCCCCTTCATAGACCATCGCGCCAGTATCAACATCGGATTTCAAACTCGCGCCTCAAGAATCTCGGTCTGCTGAAGACGGCCGGACTCATTCTCCACCCGCCACGGCCGCTGAACGCCGCCGATTGCCTCCGCTACGGCAAGGCCTGATTGCAAACCATCTTCGTGAAACCCGTAGCCAAGGTGCGCACCCGCATACCATACGCCGCCGCGTCCCTGAATAGCCCCGATATCGCGCTGCGCCCTTGATGTCGCGGCATTGAACATCGGGTGATCATAGGTGAAATCGCCAAGCACTTTCTCTTCCGGGATATCGCCGACCGGGTTCAGCGTAACGAATATATCTTCCTGACACTGAAGGTTCTGAAGCCGGTTCATCCAGTAAGAAACGGCGCCGTCGCCGCCTTCGCTGATATAGTTCCAGCTCGACCATGCGCGACGTCGGCGCGGCATCTGCGCCGCATCAAGATGCAGAACAGCGCGATTAGGCTGATACTGAAACGCCGAAAGAATAGCGCGTTCGCGTTCGTCCGCATCGCCAAGCATGGCGCTGGCCGCGTCAGCATGGGAGGCGATGACAACCTGATCGAAACGATCAACGGCGCCGCTGATATCTGTCACCACAACGCCGTCAGCCGTTCGAACAATATTCGTCACCGCGGATGACAAACGCACATTGTCGGCAAAGCTCTTTTCCAACTCACGCACATAGCTTCGCGCGCCGCCGGACACAGTATGCCAGATCGGCAGATTGAGCACTTGCAGAAGCCCATGATTTTCAAAAAACTTGAAAAAGGACAGCGCCGGATAGTCAAATACCTTGACGCTTGGCGTAGACCAGATCGCCGCCGCCATGGGTTTCAGGAAATGATCGCAAAATCCGCGGCCATATTTGCGCTGGGTGACGAACTCCCCCAGCGAGGCGTGCTCGCAAAAACCGCTTCGCAGCGCGCTGCGCGCATCACGATGAAACCGGGGGATATCGCGCAGCATCTTCCAGAATGTCGGGGACGCGGCGTTGGAGCGTTTGGCGAACACTGACGACAGGGTCTGACCTGAATATTCGACACGCCCGCGATCGATCGAGGCGCCGAAAGACATGCAGGACGCCTCCGTGGCGACATCGAGATGGTCGAGCATCGCGGTGAAATTCGGATAGCTGGGCTCATTGAAGACAATGAAGCCGGTATCGACGGGCAACCCGCCGCTGGGCAGGTCAGCATCGACCGTATTGGTGTGCCCGCCCAGACGATCATCGCGCTCATAGACCACGACATCATGCGCGTCCGCGAGCAGCCACGCGGCGGAAAGTCCCGAGACACCGGTCCCGATCACGGCGATACGCTGCCGGCCCTTGGGGCTTTTTTTCCGAACGGCGTCAAATGGCATTGAAGTTTCCTTGATTTGAACTGGATTTACGCTGCTGTGTTTCCAGTAGATCAAACACGAAGAAGTGAGTATTATTCTGGACTTGAGGGCGGCCAGGCGCCATCGCATGGCTGTTGGGAAATTATATTCTGTTGATCGGTGAGCGTGTCTAGCACAAATCCACGAAATCTGAGCGCAACTCAACAAATGCAGGATTGCCTGTTGCGGGTTGCGGAAAATGGCGACCGGCGCGCCTTCGCTGAGCTGTACGCCTATTTCGCGCCGAGGGTTAAGGGCTTCTTAATGCGGGGCGGCGCCTCGCCGGAGGAGGCCGAAGATCTCGCCCAGGACGCCATGGTTAAGGTCCTCAGAAAGGCGAAATTGTTCGATCCCGCCAAGGCGTCAGCCTCGACCTGGATCTTCACCATAGCCCGGAACGCCAGGATTGACGCTATTCGCCGGGCTTCCCGGGGAGCGCTTGATCCGGATGAGCCGGCGCTGATGCCGGAAGAATCCCCGAGAGCCGATCATATATGTGAACTGAACGACCAGAGCGCCCGTATCAAGAAAGCAGTGGGCAGTCTGCCGCCTGAGCAGCTTGAGGTTATGCGTCTTCACTTTTACGAGGACGAGCCTCATTCGGTGATCGCGGAGCGTTTGGATCTGCCGCTTGGAACAGTAAAATCGCGCCTGCGGTTGGCGTTTGAGAAAGTACGGAAAGAAATCGGCGACTTGTCATGAGAGTAGTTAACCATCACCCGAAAACGGAAACTCTTGCGGATTTCTCTGCAGGACGTCTGGACGAAGCGCGTTCGGTTGTAATCGCGACCCATGTGGCGACATGCGCACAGTGTTCGCAAGCTGTTTCAGGTTTTGAAGCGCTTGGCGGGCTATGCCTTGAAGAGGTTGCGCCGGTTGCCATGGCGTCAGATGCGCTCGAGAAAATTCTCGCCCGCGCCGATGCCGGCGCGAATATCGTCGCCCCGCACCATGATTCGTCAGCGCGTCTGGAAAAACAGCTGCCGCTCAGCGCCTATCTGGAAGGGTCGCTGGATGATGTGAACTGGCGCAGGGTCGCGCCGGGCATGTCGCAAAGCGTGATTGAGGCGCAGGGTTATCGGGAGGGCGTCTTGCGCCTGTTGAAGATCGCCCCCGGTACGCGGATGCCGAAGCATACGCACGAAGGCGAAGAATTGACGCTTATCCTGCGCGGCGCCTATGAAGATGAAATCGGCGAATTCAGCGTCGGTGACCTGGCTGACCTTGGCGACAAGCACACCCACAGCCCCAAGGCGATTGGCGATGAGCCATGCATCTGTCTCATCGCGACAGCGGCGCCTTTGAATTTCAAGACGCTGACCGGCAAACTGGTCCAGCCTTTTATCGGCCTGTAATTCCGGAATCTTTGATTTTGGCGCGATCATGTGATCAACCCTGAAGCAATTACGGCGGGGTTGGACATTGGCCGACTGGAAATTCCATCACTGGCTATTATCGGCGCTTGGCGCCATCGGCGCAGTTATCCTGATCGGCGCCGGCGTTCAGGCCGACAGGCTGGCGCGTATCGGGGCCGGCTATAAGGCGAAAATAGCCTGTTCGGAAATTTTCCTGGCCGGGCGCAACGCGGATGGCGTTATCGACAACGAGTTTGATGGCATCAATCCAATGATGTCCCGGATCGCCGTGAAAGCGGACATTGAGAGCAGGAAAGTATCGGCGGCGGGGCCTCTCGGTTTCGGACGCGCAAGCGCCGTATATCGCAAAGGTTATGGCTGCACTCTTGCGAACGCCGGACGGCTGCGCCCATTGCCAGCCGCCTCGCCGGCGCTTGCAAGCGATGCCTGGACGCTCGCAACAACAGCATCAGCGGAAAATCTGAACCGGGTCGATTATGCAGCGCTCAATGCAGCGCTTGACGCCGCATTTGAAAACAACGGCGCCAATCATCGCGCCGTCCTGGTCGCCGTCGACGGCAAGCTTGTCGCTGAACGTTATGCGGACGGGTTTAACAAGAATACGCCGTTCCTATCGTGGTCCATGGGCAAAAGCGTAACAGCCACGGTAGCCGGCGCCGCAGCGCTTCGCGGCTTGATCGATATCGATGAGCCGGCGCCGGTCGCGGCATGGACGGACGATCCTGTCCGCTCGGCGATCACATGGAATGACCTTTTACAAATGCAGAGCGGCCTTGCGTTTGAAGAAGACTACGGCGCTCCGCGATCGGATGTGAACCGCATGCTTTTCGAAATGGCGGACTCCGGCGTTATCGCAGCAACGTCCGCCGGCGCCCATGCGCCGGGAACCGTGTGGTACTATTCCAGCGGGACAACCAACCTTGTGTCCAAATTGCTGCGCCAGGAATTGTCAGCGAAAGGCGTCGACTACCACGCCTTTGCGCGCCAGGCGATTTTTGATCCTGTCGGCGCGGCGAGCGTCGTCATGGAGACTGACGCAACCGGAAACTTCATCGGGTCGTCCTTCATTTATGCAACAGCGCGCGACTGGGCGCGGCTGGGCCAGCTCTATCTTCAAAATGGAGTGTGGAATGGCGAGCAAATATTGCCTGAAAGCTGGGCCAGCTATGTCAGTACGCCGGCGGCGGCGGCGGATGGTCAGTATGGCGCGCATTTCTGGCTGAATCGTGATGGAGAAGACGGTCGCACGCGGTTTTTGCCAGGCCTTCCCGAAGATGCCTATTTCATGTCAGGCCATGAAGGGCAGTTTGTCTTTGTCATCCCCTCAAAACAGATGATCATTGTCAGGACCGGGATGACCCGAGGGCGCCCCTCGCTCCCCGCTACGGCGCCGTTAGTCAAAGAAATTTATGAATCTGTAAACAGCGTCGCTGACTAGCTTGTCTTATCCGGCGTTCGATAGCGCGAATGCAGGAGCTCCTTTCCGGCTTCGGGTCCGTAATCGCGTTGCTCGAGCAATCGTTCCCTGTCCGTCTTGCGGAATTGCTCCACATAATTCTCAATGGTTGGACTATCAAAGCCAAGGCGGGACAGGGTTTCCCGCGCGATTAACAGGCTCGACTCCAGTGTTTCACGGACGATGACGTCCGCACCCAGGGGCTGCAAATCAATTTCGTGCATACGGTCATGCGCCACCGCAAGAATGGTCAGCTTTGGCAACCGCTCGCGCAGCATCTGCACCGCATGATTAACAGCAGTTTTGTCATCCATACACAAAATGACCGCCCGGGCGTTTTCTGCGCCGGCCGTCATCAAAATATCGAGGCGCGCCCCGTCACCGTAATAGACCTTGAAGCCAAAACGTTCGGCGTTACGAATATGCGCCGGATTGCGGTCGATCGCCGTTACCTGCACGCCGGAATTCTGCAGGACCTGTGAAATTATCTGGCCCATGCGGCCAAAGCCGGCGACGATTACATGATCATGACTGATATGCGGGCGCGCCAGATCATCATCGCTTTCGTCCTGCGTTCCCGATGTGAAACGCGCTGCGAGGATTGCAAGGATCGGCGTCATCACCATGGAGATTGTCACGATCGCAGACATCAGCGTCGCCTGCACGTTCGTAAATAACAATGCGGAGACGCCAAGACTGATCACAACGAAGGCGAACTCGCCGCCTTGCGACAGGACAGCGGAGATCTTCACCGCATCGCCGCGTTCAACGCCGCTGAAGCGCGTAACGATGTAGATCAGCATGGCTTTAACGGCCACCAGTCCCACAGCGCCGCCAAGCACGATCAACCAGGATTGCGCAATCACCCCGAGATCAAGGCGCATGCCGATGGAGATGAAAAACAATCCGAGCAGCAACCCGCGGAACGGTTCGATGTCGGTCTCAATCTGATGCCGATAGGAAGATTCCGCTAATAACGCGCCGGCGAGGAACGCGCCGAGCGCCATGGAAAGACCGGCCCAGGCGACCGCAAGCGAGGTCAGGGCGACAACGAACAACGCCATCGCCGCGAACGCCTCACGCGAGCCGGAACTGGCGACCAACCGAAAGACGCGGTCACGACCATACCGGCCGATCACAACCAGCGCGACGAGAACGCCCACCGCCTTGGCGGCGCTTATCCAGCCAGGCGCGCCATCGCCCGCCCCCGCGCCGGCGACAAACGGAATCGCCGCGAGCAAAGGAATGACGGCAAGATCCTGAAATAACAGAATCGAAAAAGCGCGCTGCCCGTAGCTGGTGTTTAACTCGCCACGCTCTCTCATGAGCTGCAATGCGAACGCTGTTGAGGAAAACGCCAGCGATAGCGCTGCGATAATCGCCGCCGGCGCCGGCATCACCTCGGCGAACACAAACGCGCCCGCAATCACAGTGCCCGTCAACGCCATCTGCGAGACGCCAAAACCGAAAATCTGCGCGCGCATGGACCACAAGCGCGACAACGATAATTCCAGACCGATGACAAAAAGGAAGAGGACGACGCCGAGTTCAGCGACGTGAAACACCCCTTCTTCCTGTTGCAAAAGATTGAGACCGAAAGGACCGACCGCAACGCCGGCGGCGAGATAGCCGAGAATGGAGCCTAATTTAAAGCGCTGGAACAGAGGAATGGAAATCGCTGCGGCCCCAAGATAGGTCGCCGCCTGCACCAGAAACTCACCCTCGCCCGCTGCCGCCATGCTTTATGTTTCGATCCCTATCATTTCCTCTAATCCGAGCGCCAGATTGACATTCTGGATTGCCTGCACCGCCGCGCCTTTAAGAAGATTGTCTTCCGCTGCGACGATCACCGCGTTTTCGCCGTCGTCGCTGACCGCAAAACCGCCGATGATGACGCCACTTTGATTAGATCCGTCCTTTAGCTCAGGTGGGTCTTCGGTAAACGAAATCAATGTGTCGCTCGCATATTTGTTTTTGAAGAGCGCGGTTAGCGCCGCAACGTCAGTCTTTTCTTTCAGCGGCGCATGCCCTGTCACAATCAGTCCCCGGAACGCCGGATGGACGTGAGGCATGAAACGCACAGGAAAGCCGAGATGGCGCGTCGCCTCCCGTTCATGTTTGTGTCCCACGAGGCTGTAAGGCATCAGATTGTCTTTCAACCGCTCGACGTCATTCTTGGGGCCTGGGTTTGTCCCGGCGCCGGAATAACCAGAGACGCCAAAGACAGCAGGAACACCATCCAGCAATTCGCCAAGCGGCGCCAGCGCCAACTGCATCGCTGTCGCATAGCACCCCGGGTTGGCGATGCGCGTCGCGCCTTTGATCCTGTCGCGATGAAGCTCCGGCAGGCCGTAAGCCCATTTGTCATCAAAGCGGTGATCCGCAGACAGATCGACAATAATGCGATGAGGGGCGTCTTGTTCAATCGCGTCAACAAAGGGCGCGCCCGCTCCGTCGGGCAGCGCGAGGATCACTACATCCGCACGACGCTTCGCGGCCTCATCCGGCGTCAGCGCTTCGAAAATGCATTCGTCCTGATCTTCCGGCGCGATTTCGGCGACCGGGCGGCCTGCCCATTCGCGGCTGACCGCATAGGCGAGCATCAGTTCAGGGTGACCGGCGATCAGGCGGATCAGCTCGCGGCCCGTGTGTCCGCGCGCGCCGACCAGACCGACAAGAAATGGCTCGCTCATGACCAAACGCCTCCACCGCAGATTGGATCGCCTACGTCCTTCGTGACGCCTTTTCCTTCACCCTGAGGATTTCCGTGAAGCGGAAATGTCTCGAAGGGCGAAGGAAAAGTCTCCTCAGGATGAAGGCGATAGAATGGATTCGTCACTGCCTACTCCCCCTCAAAGCTTGGCGGCATCGCTGCGATATGGTCAACGACATTTGCGATGCGTGCAAAGTCCGTCTCGCCTTTCCAGAAAATCGTCCAGGGACCGCGCCGCACCGACCCGTCACAGTCACCGGCGTAAAAGGCATTGAACCCGTTTTCGGTGCGCGAGCGCCAGAAGAAAGACGGATGGTCATTTGAAAAAGTCCGCCAGACCGTGCGCGCCAGCCCCTCGCCACGAGCATCTTCAAGGACGGCGAACTTGTCGAGATAATCGAAGTCGTCTGTGTCTGCGCAGGAAAGGCGCGAGAGAAAGGCGCCGGCGCGATAGCTGTCCGAGATATAAGCCGTGTTCATATCGAACGTCTTCCACCAGCCCTTGACCAGCGGGCGCGCAAACGCATCTTCGATCAGCACCGTTGCGCGCTTTGCATCGATTTTCGTTTTGTCGTCATGGCGATGAATGCGCTCGCCCTTGCGGATCAGCGTACCCGAGCCGCCATGGGTGAAGAGTTCGCGCACCAGCCCGGCAGGCGTCGTGATCGATACGGATGACGACAGCGGCGCATCATCAAGAAGGCGTTTGATCTCGTTGATCTTCAGGCGCATGCCGCCCTCGACCCAGTCCTGCGCCATCAGGTCATCATAGTCGGCGGCGAGGTTGATCGAGTGAATGATCTCTCCGGCTTCGTCGAGGAGACCGCCGACGCTCGCGAGAAAGATGATCTTCATCGGCTGCAACGCATGAACGAGCGCGCGTGTCGCCGAGTCTGCATTGACATTGACGAGTTGACCGCCGGGCGCGAGCCCGAGACAGGTGAGGATCGGAATGGCGCCGGTTTTGACGATGGAATCGATCAGCCCCAGCCGCACGCCGGTCGGCTCCCCCACAAACCCGTATTTTTCCTTATCGAGATAATCGGCCTCAATCGCGCCGGTGGTCAGCGAATGGGCGGAGACCCCTTGCGCGCGCACCGCCTCCACAAGCTTGATATTCTCGCCGATGAAAACGTCGCGGGCGATATCGAGCGCGTCCGCAGACGTGACGCGCAAACCGTCGATCTTTTTGGTTTTGACGTTCTGCTCATCGAGCGCCCTGTCGAGCTGACCGCCGCCGCCATGAAGGACGATCGGCGTCAGGCCGACCGTGTGCAGGAACGCCAGCGCGCTCGCCGTCTCCTCCAGCTGTTCGGCCAGGATCGCGCCGCCGATCTTGATGATCGCAAAGCGCGACTGATCCACCTCGGAGAAACGCTGGAGATAGGAGCGAATCTCCTTGCCGTCGCTCATATTGGAGAGCAACTGGACGATGGTCTGGCGGGTGGAGGTTGGTGGGGTCATTGGTTACTCTGAGGAGCTTCTTCTGCTTTTGGTTTTCGGACACAATCTATGAGTTTTTGATCCGATGCGCCGAATTTCAAATAATTCTTTTTTGCCTCGTTAAGCGAAGGACCGTTCGCTCCCCCACGATAATCTGGATTGCTGTATTGCGCTTTATCATCTTCCCAAAAGCATACTTCGCAAATCTCAAAAGAACCCGGGTCAGGCTCTCTCAAAGTCAGGCAACCACAACATGGGCACGCCCGCTTTGTCACGAAACCAACGCCTTCATGATCGCTTTTTGCACATGCAGCCGGTTTTCCGCTTCATCATAGGCGATGCAGTTCGGGCTATCGAACACTGCGTCGGTCATTTTCACATTGCGGCGCATGGGCAGGCAGTGGGAGACGAGCGCGCTGTTCGTCTTCGCCATCTTGTCTTCATCGACAATAAAATGTTTATGCGCGTCGCGGATTGGTTTTTCAGGCTCCCAGTTTCCGAAATAGGGAAGCGCGCCCCAGCTTTTGGCGTAGACCACCTCCGCGCCGTCATAGGCCTCGTCGATATCATGTAAGATTGTCAGCGCATGACCATTGGCGCCGGCGTCCCTGGTCGCCTGTTCGATATAACGCTCATCGAGAATATAGTCCTTCGTCGGACATAAAAGCGTCGGCTTCATCCCGAACTTGGCGGCGATCATCAGCGCGGAGTTTGCGACCGCCGTGTTCAGCGGCTTGGGGTGATAGGTCCAGGTCAGGACAAATTTCTTGCCGTCGAGGGCGCCCCGCCCGTCCCGCTCAAACCGTTCCTGCAGCGCCATCACATGGGCCATCTCCTGACAGGGATGGGTGATTGTCTCCATATTGACGACGGGGACGTCGGCGTATCTGGCGAAGGCTTGCAAGATTTTGTCTTTGCGATCCTCCTGCCAGTCGACGAATTTCGGGAAAGCGCGGATGCCGATCATGTCGCAATAGCGCGAGAGGACCTTCGCGGCCTCTTTCACATGCTCCTCGGCTTCGCCGTCCATGACGACGCCATCCTCAAACTCCAGCGGCCACATGCCCCCGGATGGCGACAGCACCACCGCATGGCCGCCAAGCTCCCTCGCGCCCACATCGAACGAGGTGCGAGTCCGCAGCGAATTGTTAAGAAATAACAGCGCCACCGCCTTGTTCTTCAGGGCGTCGCTGAAGCGTGCGGTTTTCATCGCCCGCGCGTCATCAATCATCGCCTGCAGCGCATCGCGGGACCAGTCAGCGGTGTTCAAAAAATGCTTCATGCCCACTGGTTAACGGGGCGGCCGGAGAATTCCAAGCGGCAAAACCTAAAGACGGCGAATTTCCACGCGGCCTTTCCGCCGCCAAAACAATCCAGTAGGCGCCGTTCCGCCGAAACCGCCGCATGGGAAAACAAGCGCGCCGCCAAAGTGATTCGCGCGTGACATTAACCAACGAAACAGAATAGTTTCAAAAGAGTAAACGGACGCGCATGGCGTGCGCGGCGCCGCTTTGCTAGGGTAGACGGTTTCCGGTGAAAATCTGCGGGCGACGTAATCTGCAGGCGACATGGCGGCGCATGGCGAAGAAGCAACAAAACGACGGTCTGGACCTTGAAGCGCGCATAGACGCGCTCTCGCCGCGCCGTCTCGCCATTTTGACCGGCGGTTTCATCCTCGTGCTCGCGGTTTTGATGGTTTTCGAGTTGAACGAGAAAGTCGCCTCGCGCGAGACCGAGACCCAGCTGCGCCTGGAGCAGGCGGTCGGCGACGGCGCGGACGCAATGAATATCGCCATTATGACCGGCGCCCCGGCGCGCGAGGCGCTGGAGCGGTCCGGCCCCGGCGGCTATGCAGCGCTGTTCCATCTCTCCTCCTCCGGCGATGTCCTGACCACCGAGGGCCGCACAGACATTGTGCAGATCCCCGACGCAGCCATCCGCGCGCTTGATCTTGAGCGGCGCGGCGGCGTCACCCTCGATCTCGCCGGCGGCAAGGTCGCCGCCTACTGGCGGCCTCTCGACAATGGCGAGGTTCTGCTCGCCGCGGCGCCGGCGCGGGATATCTTTGACCGCTCCCGGGCATGGATCATTTACGCGGTTATCCTCGCCGCCATGACGCTGGTGATCGTCTCTTTGATGGCTGCTTTTATCCGCCAGAGCCGCGCAGCAGCGGAGGCCGCCCATGCGCTGACCACGCTGACGGATTTCAAGATGGCGCTCACCGGTGGGCGGTGCTCCCCGTGGTTTTACGAGAGCAAAGACCGCAATGTCGAGCTTGCCCGCGCCTTTCTGGAACCGCTGGGTCTCGGGCCCCGCGACCGCAGTTTCACCCTGCGCGAGATTTCCGCGATCGTGCATCCGCAGGACTTGCGCACGGCGATGGCGATTTTTTCCGGCGAACCGTCCGGCGTTAACGAAGGCGTTGTCCGGTTTCGCGATCCCGGCGGCGCCTGGTCACGAGTGTATTTGCGCACGGCGCGGGACGCGACGCGGTTTGAACGGGCCGGCGTCGCCTTTGACCTTTCCGGCGCCAGGGCGATTGCGCCGAGCGCGGCGATTGCGGAAACGCGCCTGCGCGACGCGATTGAGAGCATTCCGGAAGCGTTTGTCCTTTGGGACGCCAATCGCCGCCTGGCGATCTGGAACAAGCGCTTCGCGTCAATCTTCCGCATCCCGGCGAAAGTTTTAAAGCCCGGCCTGACGCTGGAGGAAGTCGCCACCTGCGCCGGCGTCGCCGGCGATATTCTGACAGAATATTTCGGCCCCCTCGATGGCGACGACGCGCAGGAAAATGTCGAGGTCGCCCTGCCCGGCGCGCGCTGGGCTCATGTCTCTCGCCGGCGTACGGCCGAGGGCGGCTATGTGTGCGTTTCCACCAACGTCACCGACCTGAAGCAACGCGCCAGAGCCCAGAAGAAAAAAGAACGCGAACTGGAACGCACGGTCGAGGATCTGGAATCCTCGCGCCGCGAACTTTCAGAAGCGATGCAGAAATATCAGTACGAAAAATACCGCGCCGAGGAAGCCAACCGCTCGAAAAGCGAATTCCTCGCCAATATGAGCCACGAGCTCAGAACGCCGCTCAACGCCATCAACGGCTTTTCCGAAGTGATGCAGTCGGAACTTTATGGCCCCCTCGGCGACACCAAGTACAAGGAATATGTTGGCGATATCCTGTCGAGCGGACGGCACCTGCTGGAACTGATCGACGACATTCTCGATATGTCGAAGATTGAGGCTGGCAAGCTGACGCTTGAACCCAAGCGGATTGAGCTTGAAAAAACTCTCAATGAGTGCGCGCGCCTCGTCGCCAAGCGCGCCGCCGACGCAGGCGTTGTGTTGACGGCGTCTGTGGGGCATGCGCCGCCGGTCTGGGCCGATGCCCGCGCGGTGAAACAGGTGACGCTCAATCTTCTCTCCAACGCGGTGAAGTTCACGCCGAACGGCGGCGAAGTTACGTTGACCGCGGAGGCGGACCTCGACGGCGTCACAGTCATCGTCGCCGACAGCGGTGTCGGCATCGAGCGTGTACAGATGAAAAAACTCGGCGCGCCATTTGAACTGGCGGAAAACCATTTCGCTAAAAGCCGCGACGGATCGGGCCTCGGTCTCGCGCTGTCAAAATCGCTGATGGAATTGCAGGGCGGCATTCTCGCCCTCGCCAGCCAGCCGGGCAAAGGCACCGTCGCCTGCGCCACCTTCCCTCGCCGCAAGGAGGCGAAAGTCCGTCTGCCCCAGTTCGTGCGCAAGGAAGCTTTCTACCTTGTCGGCGCCGAACAGACACCGCCGAGCTTCAGCGCGACACAAGCGGCGGAGTAATTCAACCCTGGCGATGAAGCCGGCGTTACGCCAATCAAAAGAAGCCCTTTATGGCGCTGCGTCTTTCGCGGAATTCTCACCTGTCCAATTCAAAGCATCGAACGCGGCGATGTTACTGCGAGAAACAGGCGCCTCACTCCCGTCTTTAAGGGTTATTACGCCGCCTTCCGTCTTACGACGAAAGCCAGCAAAGCCAGCGCGCGCGATCCACCAGGAACGGTGAACACGCGCTCCTTCCGCACCGTCCATCGCTTCGATAGCATCAGCGAGGCGCATCAAGACGAGGTCGGCGCCGGCGGCTGAATGCACTCGCACATAATGGTCTTCGGCCGATAGCGCCCAAATCTCGGCCCCCTTCAGTTTCTGCGAAAGTCGCTTGGCCAGAGCAGGCGTTTTAGGCGTAGTTGATGTCGCTGCCTCAGCCGCCGATTCCTGCTTTGCTTGACGCCCCTCATCTTCACTTGAAAAGACGGCGGGACTAATGCTTGAGGGGTTCAGTTGCATCCGCATGAGCCTGATGCCGGTGATCGCGGCCGTCACAAAGAATACTTTTGCTGCGAGATCCAGAAATCCGGAAGCGGGAACCGGGTATCCAATAAAGGTCTGAGCGGCGGCGACTAACCCAAACATCGGCGCGGTGACCGCTGCCGATGAAACCAGCCAGACAACGACCCATGGCGTCCCCGCCATGCGCGGGCCGATCTGGGCGTTGATCGCCCCGCCGATCCAGACGCCAAGGCCGATCAGACCAACCCAATAAAGCCAGACGCCAGGCCAGCCGAGGAGGTGAGTGTTGTACAGGCCAGCCAACGCCGCAAGCGTGCCCGCCGCCGCCGTGAATCCACTCCCGCGGATGAGTTCCTGTACAAAAATGTTCGGCGTTTGTTTCGTCATTTGCGCTTCGTGAATTAAGAATACCGTCACTGACGAAGCATAACAACGCGCTTACGAAGTAACAATTTCATCGCGAGCGTATGTTTGCCACGCTGCTCCCCCATGTTCATCAAATAAAAGTCAAAAGGAGCAGCTAATGCGTTTTATGTTGGTTCGAACCGCCGTCTCGATCACGGCGCTTGCCGGCATCGCGGGATGCGCAACATCGGTGAAATCGAGCGCGGCCCCCGCAACCACAGACATCGTCATTACGCAAAAATCCGGCCCGGCCAATCTTGTCCTGACGTTTAATACAGACAGCGCGGACGGTGCGGTGATGGTGGCGATCTTCAACAGCGCGGAAAGCTACAATGCGGGAAAGCCGATCAAAGGCGTCCGCGTGCCGATGTCGTCGACATCACAGACCGAGCGCTTGGAGAACCTTGCCGCCGGAAGCTATGCGATCCGCGCATTTCATGACGTCAATGAAGACGGGGTTCTGAATACCAACCCGTTTGGCGCCCCGGTCGAGCCCTTCGCTTTTTCACGAGGAGCCAAGCCGCGTTTCGGACCGCCGAACTGGGACGACGCCAGCATCGAACTGGTCCCAGGCGAGAACGCTGAAACCCTCAACTTTCAGCAATGAGGCGCGCTATGCAAAGTGAACTCGAAACAGCAATAACGCGCCGTAGCGCTTTAAGGCTCGCCGGCGGCGCGCTTGCCACCGCTACACCGGCGCTCCGACCATCGCGCGCGTTGTCAGCCGCAGATGCCGGCCCAATAGGCTTTAACACCGCACCAGCGGAAGGCGTGGAAAACACCCCTTTGAGGCGGCTATACGGAAAGCCGCCTTCAGGTCTTGAGGGCGCGCTCTATCGAAATGGACCTGGCCAGTTCACACGCGGCGGCCAGTCGCTGAACCATTGGTTTGACGGGGACGGTCTCATCCGGGCCTTCCGGATCACCGAGGACAGCGCGAGCCTGACCGCGCGTTTCGTGGATACGCCGAAGCGTCGGCGCGATGAAGCCGCAGATGCTTTCGTTACCTTCGGTTTTGGCACGCAAGGCAGCGCCGACGCCGGGCTTCGCCACCCGGACGATGCGAATGCAGCGAATACTTCATTGCTGGTCGTCGACGATCAGCTATGGGCGTTATGGGAGGCTGGCGGACCTTATGTCATTAACCCTGAAACACTGGGTACTGAGGGTTTGAAGATACTTCGATCAGACCTCGCGCATATGCCTTTCTCGGCGCACCCCAAAATCGAACCTGACGGACGGATATGGAACTTCGGTTCGAGCCCGGACCACCCTCAGATTTTTCTTTGGCGTTTGTCGTCGGGCGGCGTGCTGGAAACGGCGGCGTTGATTGATTTGCCGCGCGCGTCTTATCTTCACGACTGGGCGATGACGCGTACAAAGCTGATCATTCCCCTTGCGCCCTGGATCGCCGAAGCAGAAAGGGCGCCTCAGGTGCGCCGCCTTCGCTGGCGCCCGAAAGAAGGAATGAAAATCCTCGTCATTGACAAAGACGACTTAGAGCGTCGCCGCATCTACGATCTCCCGGCAGGTTTCCTGTTCCATACAGGCGACGCCTATGAAGAACCGGACGGGACCATCCGGTTTGACGCGTGCATCGCCGAGAGGCCAACACTCGACGCTGTCGACGGCGCGCGAATTCTTAAAGGGCAGAGGATGGCGCGGCCGGAACCTGTTGCGACAATGGTGATTCTGCGTCCCGATGGTCGCGCGTCCGTCGAGAAAACGCCCTTCACAGCGGAATTCCCGCGAATTGACCCGCGCCGCGCAGGTTTGAAACGAGACCATCTCTTTGCAGCAAGCGAAGGCGCAACACCGCCGCCAAGCAGCTACCGCTTCAACGCGTTAATGGCCGTTGATTGGCGAAACGGCGACCGCGACGCGTTCGACTTCGGCGAGGATACGCTCATTGAAGAACATCTTTATGTTCCAAACTCTTCAAACCATAGCTCAGGTTGGCTTGTCGGCGCCGGGATCAATCTGAAGGAAAAAGCAACGGAGCTGTATATATTCGACAGCCAAAATCTGTCAGACGGACCTGTTGTCGCGTGGCGCGCGCCGCTCGCGCTGCCGATCGGGTTTCACGGCGTCTGGCGTTCATAAGGAGTTTCAGAGAGGCTAACCGAAAGCGATGAAATGAATCTCAGTTGACTTGCGGGCCACCGTCTTTGAGTTTTATCCGGCTCTAAACGCTTCCCACTTGCATTAACGCTCCCGTGAGCAGCGTTGCCCTACCCTTCTTCCTGCCCTTCCGGCGGCGCGTCGTGCATACGTTTGAAATGCTTGCCGCGATGCCCGCGGCGGCCTTTGCCGTGACGACTTTCCGCCGCTTCCCGCAACATTCGGCGTTCTTCCGGCGTCAGGGTTTCAAAAGCGTCGAGAAACGCCTCGCCAAAGGCGGCCTGTTGCTGATCTCGGACATCCTGAATGGCGTCAAATTTCGCCGCGACCGCTGCGCGGTCGAACTCTTCCGCACCGAGCAACGCCGACAGCTCCATCCGCAGACGGCGCATCTCGCGAAAGTCATCGCGCATGGCCGGCAGCTGCGCACGGAACGCTTCACGAAATTCGGCGCGCCGCTCCGGCGGCAAGGCGTCCGCATAGTGCATCAACCGGAACGACTGCTCGCCGCCAGGACTGCGCGGCGGCGGTCCCGGTGGCGCGTCACTCAATACGCGGCCTGACAAAAAGCCGACGGCGAAAATGTTCAGGCCCAGGGAGGCGACCAGCGCGATTATCAGTCCTCGTCCCATTGCACCGCCTCCTCTTCGCTGATCAGCGTCCCGGCGTCTTCAAGGTAAGCATACGCCTCATATTCCGGCGGCGATGCGACTTGCGCATTCGCGGTCACGAACCCCGTCGCCAGCCCCAGGGCCCCCAGCCCCGCAAGTGCGCCAACCGGCAAAGGCCGCAGCAACATCGCCAAAAGTCCGGGTGATCCTGTACGCGCATTATCCTGCGGCAGGTCGATCCCGGCCATGATGCGGTTTTTAAGATCATGACGGGGCGCGCGCGCAGTCGCCGTATTCAAAAAGGCGTCGAGGGAAAGCGCATCGCCGCGCTCCGCTGCGAACGCATCCGACAGGGCGAGATCGCCGAACGCTGTGCGCTTGTCCGCCGGCCAGGCGCCGACATCGCCGCCATAGGCCGCAAAGCAGCGCCGAACCGCCTCGGCTTGTTTGTCAGTTGATGCTGGCTGTTGGCTCATCGCTCATCTTTCCTGTCAACTCTTCACGCAAGGGCGCCAATCGGTCCCGCAAGGCGCGGCGGCCGCGCGCCAGCAGGGATTCCAGCGCATCGACGCTGACCTCCATCACCTGCGCGGCTTCAATATTCGACATCTCCTGAAAATGGCACAGCGTCAGCGCCATCCGCTGGCGATCCGGCAAGGCGGCGAGCGCCTCGTCAATGATAAACCGCTTTTCGCCGGCAAGATATGTATCGTCAGGGCGCGGCGCGTGATCGATCTGCTCCGGCGCAGCGTCTTCCGGCGCGTCGCGTTTGCTTTTCCGTAACTGATCGAGACAGATATTCATTGCAACCCTGTAGAGCCATGTCCCGAATTTCGCGCCCGCCGGTTTCCATTTGGCGACGTTGCGCCAAAGCCGCAGGAAAGTTTCCTGTGTGGCGTCTTCCGCCGCATGTTGGCCCCCGAGCATTCTGAAACAGACCGCATAGATTTTATCCGTGTGCCGCGCCACAAGCGTCTCGGCGGCGCGCCTGTCGCCGCGACCGGCGCGCTGGACCAGAACTTCATCGCTGTCATGTTCGTTGTCCAAAGACCTGCGCCAGTCTTATCTGAAACACTTCGTCTGAACCGCGGCGGCGCCATAAGCAATGCCGCCGCGATAAACCTGCACCGCCTACTCGCCGCCGCGATGACGGCCGCGACCGCGTCGGGGGCGTTCATCTTCGCTGATCACCCCATCGCCATTCTTGTCCATGCGATCAAAGCGATCCTGCGCGGACGCTATGAATTCAGTGCGATCAATGACGCCGTCGCCATTTGTATCCGGATTGTTTTTCTCCCGCCATTCGGCCCGGCGGGCTTCGTGATAGGCTTTCATTTCGTCTTTCGTAATGGCGCCGTCGCCGTCAGTGTCAGCGTTGGCGATCAGCTCGGCTTGCCGTTCAGACAACTCCTCGGCGGTAATCTTGCCATCGCCATTGGCGTCCATGCGGTCCCAGTGTTTGCCGCCCTTGCCGTGGCCGGCATAGGCGCCCGCGGCGATCATGCTTAACCCAAGGCCAGCTGCCGACGCGATAAGAAACTTGTTCATGGTAACTCCTGTTGTTGACCCCCGTCTGCTCCTTAAACGGGTCAACGAACGGATTCCGTCGCCGCTTTCTGGGCCGACCGGAAGGCGGCCGCGAGAGCGCTTTCGGCGGTTTGGGTCAGTTTTGCGGCCACCGCGGCGCCGGCTGGCGTAATGACGGTGATCTGGCTTTGTTTTCCGCTGCTTAGAGGCAATATATCAGCAAACGCCACAACGCGTTTAGCAGCGGGAGACCAGGCGCAACTGGTGATCCGCCCGACCGCTCTGTCGCCCATGCGCACCTCAGCCCCCGCCAACGCGCGATCATCATCAACCAAAAGCGTCGCCAGCCGGCGGTCGGCGCGCTCGCCGGACTGGCGCAATCCGCGGCGACCATTGAACCAGCCGCGGTCAAGCGGCGCCAGGTGGGGAAGTCCGATTTCCAGCGGCAACCTGGCTTCGCCCGGATGAGCGCGCTCGGCTGATACGAAATCAACCCCGGATCTGGGCGCGCCGCTTTCCAGGCGCAGAATTTCCATGGCGTCGAGACCAATAGGTCCGACCTGACTGCGCCGCACCAGACGTTCCCAGATTGTCAGCGCTTCATCTTTCGGGAACACGATTTCAATACCGGGCAAGGCGCCGAACTGGATCGGCCGCGCAGCCGTTTCAACGCCGCGCACCACCGCCGAGGCGGCGACCGCTTCACCGGGCGATTTCAGACCAGCCGCTCTCAGGACCTCCGACGCGCTCGGACCAAAAACGCCAAGCGCCGCGACGTCATCAGTGATGTCTTCCGCCTGCACATCAAAGCCGCGCGCGGCAAGCTGTAAACGGCGCGCATGAGACGTCGGCGTTGTCAGCAGAAAAAGTTCTTCCGACAATCGTGAGACTTCGGCGAGGTCCACGACAGCGCCCTCATTATCAAGGATAAGCCCTCTGGCGCTTTCTCCCGGCGCCAGCCGCGCCGCCGGCGCCGTTGTCAGACGAGCGAGAAACGCCGCCGCCTCATTGCCGCGCAACGCGTAGCGCGCCAGCGGGCCGAGATCGGCGATGGCCGCCGAGGTTTTCGCCGCATGATATTCCTTTACCGGCGAAGTAAAAGCGCGCGCCACAGACCATCCGTTGACGGATGTCCATAAATTCGCCTCACTCGCGGACGCCGCTGCAGAAAAAAGCGGGCCTGGCTTTGGCGCATCGGCGACAAAATCTTCGACCGGGAAAATCACGCCGCCGCCGCTCCCCGTCTGGACAGGCGTATGGCGGCTTTCGCAGCAATACGGCCAGCGGCGCAATTGACGCCATAACCGATCTGCGCTTCTGGGCCGCAGAAATAAAGGCCTTCAATCCCGCTGGCGGTTGTCACCTGGCCCGCCAGCGCCCATTGCTGCATAACGCCCGGACGGGCGGCGAAAGCCTCAATATGGTAACCTGAATTCGCCGCCAGATCGGCGGGCAGCGACAAGTCCGACGCCTCTATCCGGTCGACAATGTTCGGCGCAAAGCGTTCAACATTCGCCTGAACAGCCGATACGATCGCCTCTCGCCGCTCAGGACCGGCATCGACATCAACAGGCAAAGGATGCGCGATGATCGAGAGAAGCTGGCGGCTGTCATCATCGACGGCCTCGTCGACGGCCGCCGGAAAAATCGCTTCAATGATCATGTCTTGCGGAATGTCGCCGGCGCGCGCGGCGGCAAAGGCGCGGCGTAGATTATCCGGACCCGGCGTATAAACGAGGCGTCGCTGCATATTCTCTTTTGTCTTTTCGTCGCGGGCGAAGCCTTTCAGAACAAGGTGCAGCCGTCCCGATCCGATCAGCGGCTTTGCCGCTGACACAGCGCGCTGGAACTCAATGTCGATATGGCTGGCCCCGATCATATCCAGAAACACCCGGCGCGCATCCATGGCGGCGATCACAATCGGCGCCCGGATCTGACCGCCATTTTCAAGCTGAACGCCCGCCACACGGTCACGCTCTATCAGAATTTGCTGAACCGGCGTCGCAGCGCGAATTTCAACCTTCGCCGCCTGCACAGCACGCCGCAGCGCATCAATGACAGTAACGACGCCGCCACGCGGATAAGCGATCGCCGCCTGTAACCCCGATGTCTCACCCGCCCAGCGCCGGATGAGGTTCATGAAACTGAACGGTTCATGCGCCGGCGCCGCCGACCGGAAAGCGATTTCCGTCAGCATCGCCGTTTTCAACATGCCATCCGGCAAGTAATCATCGAGGATCGCCTCTCCCGAGGAAAGCAGGAACCGATTGAACCGGCGCGCCGTTGCCGGCGATACATCCATCGCCTTCGCCAGCGCGCGCTGGCGTTGTCTGCCCCGCCCGCCTCCTGACGCTTCAAACGCCGGACGCAACTGCGCCGCCAGTTCCATGAACTGCTGCGTAAATTTCTGGAAAGCGACGCCCCCGCCGATTTCTTCGTCAATGCTCGCGGCGGCGTTTATAAGATCGCCTTCAATCTCCAGGCTTTGACCGTCATCAAAAAAATATGCGGTGTTTATTCGCCGGGATGCGTACGCGACCCCGCGCCGATAGAGATCAAGATCCGAGATTGTTTCCGGATCAAGATCCGAGATTAAATGATCGCCGTCGATACAGGTCATGTCAGGTGCGAATTCACGGGCGCGAATTTTACCGCCAATTTCAGCGCCCGCCTCCAACAGCACCGTACGCAGGCCCGCTTCGCCAAGATAGGCCGCAGCCGCCAGGCCGTCGGCGCTCGCGCCAAGCACGATGGCGTCAATCCCGCCCTCAATCCGGCCGGCATTCTGCTCGTCGTTCTCTCTTTCACCCATGCGCCAGCACCCTATCAAGCAGCTGCACCGCCGCGCCGATTGTATTGTGATGGCTGGGTTGGATTACTACGAGTTCCGGCGAGGCCAGTGTCGGCGTATTTCTGTCTGGCTCGTGAGCGCCAATAAATTCAATCTTTGACTTTTTAATCGCAGCAGGCAGCGCGCTCATACGACTGGCGAGACGTTGCGTAATGCGCGCCGCAACCGCCTGGCGATCCTGCCCGGTCCAGTCACGCCACTCGCCCTCTTCGCGAAACACTTTCGGACAGTAATTTGTGCGCGCAATCAAATCGCCGTTTCTTGCGAATTCAAATTCAACCGGTAAAGATTCAGGCAGTTGTCCGTCTACAACGCAATCACGCGCTGTTTGCAAATCATCAATATTATCCAAAATGAAAAAGATCGCATCTTTATCCGCCGCGGGCGGTTTAACGGATTTTCGGAGTTTAAATCGCATGGACGCCGTTACTTTGTTTTCAGCAGTGAGTGGGGAGGCCGGCGTTTCAATGCCTGCGGATGCGGCGGCCTCCGGCGTCGCAAAGAAAACGCATCGCGATTTCAGCCTGACGCCGCCTGTGATATCGACCGTTTTATGTTTACCGCCTTCGGCGGACACTGAAACCAAAGCGCCTTCGAAATGCTCAACGCCGCTATCCGTGCAAATTTTTTCCAGAACAGCATAAAGCGATGCGCCATCAGAGGTAGAACGCATGCGCCAGGCGCCATCATCAAGCGACTGCGGCACTTCCAGCGCGGCGCCAAGCTCACGCCCGCCCAAACCGGCGCGCCCCACTGAACAGGCGGCAAGGTGCGCCTTCAGGCGGTCATCTGAGAAAAAGTCGTCAAGAAGATCCGCACACGTTCCAGTCAGCTGACCGACGGCGGCAAGGCGGCGCGGGTTTTCAAGCAGTCCGGTCAGCGGCGCAACGCCATTGGGGGAGCCTGTCACGGCATCGTTAAGGTCGGCGGTGCTGTGCAAACAGGCCATATCGTCAACAAAAGACGACCACAGCAGATGATCCTTCGCGCCATTCGCCGCGAGCGCGGCGCCGGTCTGACGAACGCTTGGATAGGTCGTGACCGATTCGCCGTCGTCCATCAGGCTGACCCGCGCACTGACAGGCTCAAGCGAAACGCCATGATCCTGAAGGTCCAGTCGACGCCAGACAGCGTTCGGCACGGCGCTTACGCTGGCGCCGGACTGGCGCTTGCCCTCGGGTTTCGAGCGCAAAAGACCAACCCGCGCGCCCCCGCGCGCCGCGCATGCCGCCGCACAAAGGCTGGCCTCGTCCGACCCGACGACAAGAACATCTAATGTCGCGATCATGCGCGCCCTAACTGTCACCCTTACAAGACACCTAGCACCTTGCGGTAAATGTTCGCCACCATTGATTGGCGTGCGGTTAATATAGTGGACGCCTCTTCAATTGTCTCGGCGCCGCAAGCCCCGGCCATACGCGCGCGCAAAGACTGACCAGCGGTTTCGGCATCGAAAACGCCGCCGGTCGCCGAGCGACCGGTCTGAAATACCGTTTCGAAGAGGTCACGGGCGGCGCCCAGCGCATCCGCATCTTTGCGCGCCAGAACGCCTGTATCTGCAAGCCACCCAATCAGTCGCTTGAGCGCCGCTGGCGGCGCGCCGTGCCGCTGGCCATTAAGGAGCGCAAGATATTGGCAGGCAAAGGCTATATCGGTCATTCCGCCCGAGATATTCTTGATATCCCACTCGCTGACGCCGGGCCGCGCCTGCAAAAGGCGTTCGCGCATATTGCGAATATCGGCGCCGAGCTTCGCCGCCTCGCGCGGGCGGCGCAACGTTGTATCGATCGCCTGTTGCGCCGTTCTGGAAAGCTTCGCATCGCCGGCGATCACCCGCGCCTTTGTCAGGGCCATAACTTCCCAGGTCCAGGCGTCCTCTTCATAGTATCGGCGGAACGCCGACAGGCTGACCGCCGTGGGGCCGGCGCCGCCGGAAGGCCGCAATTGCATGTCGACCTCAAACAAAACGCCTTCCTCGGTTGCTGCGGAAAGCGCTGTGACAATGCGGCGAACAAGACGGGTGTAGTAGTCGATTGGACCTAACGGACGCGCGCCGTCGGAAACGACGTCAGGCGCCGCATCATAGATAAAGATCAAATCGACATCCGATGTCGCCGTCATTTCCGCCGCGCCAAGCCGCCCAAGACCGATGACGCAGAGCGCGCCGTCGATATCACCATGCTGGCGGCGCATTTCTGCAATCGCAGCCGAGCACAACTGAGCGATGCAGGCATTGGCGATCGCCGTAAATCGCGCCGCCGCATCATCCGCGCCAAGAATGCCGACGGCGAGCTGCGCGCTGATCAGAAATTTTTTCTCGCCGGCCCAACGGCGTACGCCATTTAAGACATCCTCGTAGTTTTCGACACTCGCCAAAGCAGCGCCCAGCGAAGGCGAGTAAGAATCGATTTCCGGCGCTGACGCCCAGCTATTGTCAAGAAGCTGCTCAATTACATTGACGCGCTTCGACAATTCACGTCCGAGAAAAGGCGAGATCGTCATGATCCGGATCAGCGTCTCAAATAATTCCGTATTGCTTGCAAGCAACGAAAACACCTGAACGCCCGCCGGCAATCGTTTCAGGAAGCCGTCGAAAGCGAAAAAGGCGTCATCGGGGCTGCCCGCTTTTGCAAGCGCCTCAAGCAGGGGTGTCATCAGCTTTGTCAGCAACAGCCTCGCCCGTTCGGTGCGGGTGGCGCGCATGCCGCCAGCGTGCCAGCGCCGGATAATGTCGCTGACTTCTTCGGCGCGCCTGAATCCCAGCTTTTGCAGGGTCGCAATGGTTGCGGGATCATTATTGACGCCGGTAAAAATCAAAGAGCCGGAGATTGAAGACGGCCCCTCTTCCTCTTCGAAGAGATCATCGAAATGTCGCTTGACGGTGCGCAGGGTTTTGGTGAGCCTTTCCTTGAAAGATGACGTGGATGCCTCGCCAAGAAAATCGGCGATACGCTGTATGTCTTCCGGCGCTCTGGGAATGGCGTGGGTTTGTTCGTCATTGACCATCTGCAGGCGATGTTCGACCTGTCGCAAATAGCAATAGGCGTTCGTTAAATCATCGCGCGCATTGTGCGATATATGACCGGCGCCATGCAATGCATGAAGCGCGTCTAATGTAGCGCGCTGACGCAGCTCAGGATTCTTTCCGCCCAGAATCAGTTGCTGGGTTTGCGCGTAAAATTCAATCTCGCGAATGCCGCCGCGACCGACTTTTATGTCGTGACCTTCAAACTCAACCTCGCCGCCGCCCTTCGACGAATGAATCTGGCGCTTGACGGCTTTCACGTCGTCAATGGCGGCGAAGTCAAGATATTTACGCCACACAAACGGGCGCAAAGCCTTCAGGAACGCCTCACCGACAGCCTTGTCACCGGCCGCCGCGCGCGCTTTGACATACGCCATACGCTCCCAGTTTTGTCCGTAGGCTTCGTAATAAGTTTCCGCCGCCTCCACCGACAGCGCTACGGCGGTAACCCCCGGGTCCGGACGCAACCGTAAATCCGTACGGAAGACATAGCCATCCGGCGTCTGCTGGTGCATAAGCATGACCAACTCGCGGGTAATTTTGATGGCGAGCTTTTGCGCCTCAGGGTAACCGCGACCGCCCATTTGCGTGCGATCAAACAACACCACAATATCAATATCGCTTGAATAGTTGAGCTCAAAGGCGCCATGTTTTCCCATTGCGATCACCGCCAGGCCAGGCGTTGCAGGGTCATAATCAACCCCTGCCGCTGCGGCGGCGATCGCGCCTTCAAGCGCCGCATCAGCAAAAATTGAAATTGCGTGCGTCACCGTCATCAGATCCCAGACGCCGGCGATATCAGCGAGCGCAATCGTCAGCGCCGCCCGGTCTTTCGCATGACGCAGTGTTGAAAGCTGTGCGTCCCGCCCTTCGGTTGACCCAACCTGCCGCGCGTGCTCGCACGCGCTGCGCATTGCTTCACTCGGTGAGGTTCGCAAAATTTCGACGACTGCGGCAGGGTCACGCAACATTAAGCGGCGCAAAAATGGCGAACATCCGGCGACGCCGGCAAGCAATTCCTGTTCGATGTTTTTTAACTGATGAAAGCGCGCGCCGAAAGCGTCGCGCACCTGTTCCGACGCCGGCGCATCAAAAACTTTCGGCGCACACGCTATCGCATCGCCAAGAATTGCTTCACTTGTCATCTGTTTTGAGTTGATCACGCCATCTTATGGAAGGCCAGCGCGACAGTCACAAAAAAGCCGCCGCAGGCGACAAGCCAACGGCGGCGTTGCGACATCTCGCATGAGACGTTGGCTAGCAGCCCGCTGCGCCTTTCAGGCTTGATGACGGACGGAACCGCAAGCTCTTGGACGCCTTGATCTTGATCTCTTCACCGGTGCGCGGGTTACGTCCCTTGCGCGCAGAGCGTTTGGAAATCGTGAACGTGCCGAATGTGCCGATGGTGTATTTGCCATCTTTCTTGGCGCGCTTCAGGCCCTTTTCAATTTCGCCGAAAACCAGTTCAACAACGCGTTTCGCTTCGGCGTTCGACATATCGCCGGCGTCCGCGACATTGGCGATAAATTCAGCTTTGCTCATGGCATTTTCCTCAAATTTATGAGCGGCGAAATGCGCCGCAAATTTCCGTAGTTTTTCACGGTATGCACTGACAAAGAACTGATTTCATGGTGAACGCAAGGGGGCGGCTTCCATAAACCCCAGCGAATCATTGGGAAAGAGGCGAAAGAATCATCCGCGGTCGAATTCGGGAAACGTCATTACGACACGCAGTCCGTATTTGTCGGGTGAGTTCTCTCGGGCGAGGCCATCATCGAATCGCAAATCAGCATTATGCGCCCTGGCGATCGCCGCGACGAGACTGAGGCCAAGACCGCTGCCGGGCGTCGATCGGCTTTTTTCAAGTCGCACAAACCTTTCCATAATGCGGTCGCGATCTTCCACCGCAACGCCTGTACCGTCGTCAGCGATGCTCAAGACGGCGCCGCCGAGCTTCGCCGGCTCCACTTTCAGTTCGATACGTTTACCGCCAACGGCGTATTTAAGCGCGTTGTCCAGAAAGTTCGCAATCGCCTGAGACACCAGTTCCCGCGAGCCCTTGACCGGCGGCGTCGGCGCAGTGATGAGCGTCAATTCAAACCCTGCATCCTGCGCGGCGGGTTCATAGAGTTCCGCCATCTCTTCCGCAATCGCCACAAGGTCAATCGGCTCGAGCGCGCCGGCCCCTTCGCCGGAGCGGATGCGCGCAATCGACAACAAGGCGTTGAACGTCGCCAGCATGCCCTCGGTGTCATCAACGGTGGCGCGCAAAGCGTTTTCTTTGGTCTGCGCATCGCCTTTCAAAGCATCCGACAAACGGTTGCGCATCCGCGTCAACGGTGAGCGCAAATCATGGGCGATATTGTCGGAGACATCGCGCATGCCCGCCATCAGCCGCTCCATCTGATCAAGCATGGAGTTGAGATTTGCGCCTAAATTATCCAGCTCATCACCGGAGCCGGCAAGCGGAATGCGCTGAGACAGATCGCCGGCGCGAATGGCCCTGGCGGTCTTGTTGACCGCCTCAACACGTTGCAACAGGGAACGGGAAAAGATCAGCCCAATGACGACGCCAAAAGCAACAGTGACAAGGGAAATCCGCAAAATTACATTGGCGAGGCGATCACGCAGAAATTCGCGCGCCGCAATATCACGCGCGACGACAACCAGGTAAGACTGGTCCGCATCCAGGGACGCGCGAAACCGCATGACCTTGCCGCGGGCGCGACGCTGTTCAATGCCGATTTCGCGGTTCGCCGCATCAAGGATCGGGCGTTCAAACTCGAAATCGAAATAGTCCCCTTCAGCGGTCAAGGCTTCCGGCGGCAGCGCGGTCAGGTTACCGGCGAGCACAGCGCCGGAAGGCGCGCCGATCAGCATGTAAATACTGTCGTCACGCCACGCCGTGCGCTGGCGAATGGCGCGGGTTAATTGAGCCGGGCCCTGCGCCCTGAACAATTCCGCCAGCACAACGATCTCGCCGTCAATGGTGGCGTCGGTCTGGCGCGCCGCCTCGCCAAAAGTCGCGCGATAGACAAATGCGCCGAGCAGCCCCACCGCCCAGGTAAATAACAACACGTAAATCAGCGTGAAGCGAAACGACGTTGTGCGCAGGAGCCGCAACATCTCAGTAACCCGCCAGGTTCTGTAGCGTTAGTATCTGGCGATGCGACGGCGACTGGATCATAACGGCTATCGGGCTCCCCCACGCTCGATACACGCAATCGCATCAGGACCGCAAGAACGCGAGCCTGGACCGCCGCCGCGTGGACAGTGAGGCGAGGAACTGGGTTTCTTCGTTAGTCGTCTTCAGAGATCGTATAGCCCGCGCCGCGCACCGTCTTCAAAAGCGCCTTGTCGAAGCCTTTGTCGATCTTCGAGCGAAGCCGCGAGATATGCACGTCAATAACGTTAGTTTGCGGATCAAAATGATATTCCCAGACATTTTCAAGCAGCATTGTCCGGGTCACAACCTGTCCGGCATTGCGCATGAGATATTCCAGCAGGCGGAATTCACGTGGTTGCAGGTCGATCTTTTTCGACGCACGGCGCACCGTGCGCGTGATGACGTCAAGTTCAAGATCGCCAACGCTGTAGCGTGTCGTCACCGGCGCGGGAGCGCGACGGCGCCCAAGCGCCTCCACGCGCGCCAGCAATTCCTGAAATGCGTAAGGCTTGACGAGATAATCATCGCCGCCCGCCTGCAAGCCGGAAACGCGGTCATCCACCTCTCCGAGGGCTGACAAAAACAGCGCCGGGGTCAGATCGCCGTCATCGCGCCGCTGCGACAACAGCGACAACCCGTCCATCTTCGGCATCATGCGGTCAATAACATAAGCGTCGTAGTCACCGGCCGTCGCCATGTTAAGTCCCGCCTCGCCATCAAGGGCGTGATCGACAACATGACCGGCTTCCCGCAAACCTTTAGCTGCATAAGCGGCGGCTTCAGAATCGTCCTCAACCAATAAAATTCTCATAACCACTCTTTTACCTGCTCACCCCCCTGGGTGGAACAAAATGACGGCGCGACACACTAAGCCTCTCGCCGTCGGTCGTCGCGGGCGCCGGCGTTCGCCCGCGCCCGGATTGATTAATCGCCCAGCGACAAGGCGCCAAACTGACGATTTTCGCCAAGTTGCATGCGCAACAGGACAGCTTCCTTATCATTATCTTTTGCGTTGGCGATCTTTGCCCGCAACTCGTCAGCGGTCTCGACCTCTTCGCCATCAACCTGAAGGATGACAACGCCGGGCCGCAGACCCGCTTCCTGCGCCGGGCTGGAGGGCCGCACGCCGGTCACCAACACGCCGTCCACATCGTCGGGAACCCGGAATTGCTGTCGCAACGCATCATTGAGTTCAGTTACCCGCAAACCGACATTCGCGGCGAGACTGTCATCTTCGTCGGACGGCTCATCGACCGCTGCAATCTGATCGCCGTCACGCTGACCGAGCGTTACCGTCAACGTGCGCTCGCGGCCGTCACGCAGAATTTTCACGCGCACGTCCTCGCCCGGAGGATACGCCGCAACAAGACGAGAGAGTTCGTTCGTACCCGCAACATCTTCGCCGCCGATTTCTATGATTACATCGCCGTCCCGAAGGCCAGCAGCCTGCGCCGGGGCGCCGTCGATCACCTCAGCCACCAGCACGCCATTGCGGTCTTTCAAAGCGAGCGCCGCCGCGAGTTCAGTCGTGACTTCCTGCAACTGGATGCCAAGCCAGCCGCGGGTCACCGATCCGTTGGCGATAAGCTGCGCAACCGTTTCCTTCGCTTCGCGCGCAGGAATGGCGAAACCAATGCCGACACTGCCGCCATTCGGCGAATAAATCGCCGTATTGACGCCAACGACGCGGCCCTTCAGGTCAAAGGTCGGGCCGCCGGAGTTGCCCCGGTTAATCGGCGCATCGATCTGGATAAAATCCACATACTGATTTTCACGGTTCTGACCGCCAATGGCGGAAACGATCCCGCTGGTGACGGAACCGCCAAGGCCGAACGGGTTACCCACTGCGACAACCCAGTCGCCGACACGCAGGTTCACGTCATCTGCAAATTCCACATAAGGCTGATTGGATTGCGGCTCGACTTTCAAGACCGCCAGATCCGTCAACGGGTCCATGCCAATGACCTCAGCGTCCAGCTCTTCGCCATCCGACAGGCGCACCCTGACAGAATCGGCTTCCGCAACCACATGATTATTGGTGACGATGTAGCCGTCCTGATCGATAAAGAAACCGGACCCTTGCGCTTCCATTCTCTGCGGGCCGCCTTCGAACTGCTGGTCAGGGTTAGGGTCGCCAAAGCGGAAGTTGAAAAATTCCTCCAACTGGTTGGGAAGACGGGGGCTTTCAATTTCACGCTCCACCAGAACGCTGACCACGGACGGACTGACGCGCTCTACAAGATCGGCAAAGGACAAAGTGCCGTCGGCGGCGACCGGCGGCGCCATCAGCCGGGGCGCCTGCGCATGGGCGGCGGAGAAGCCAAACCCGGCGACGGTTAACGCGGTAGCCGCCGCCCCTGCGGCGAGAATGCTGGACAGTGATCTGTTTCTTGATGTGCTACGCAATTTCATTTCCTTTGCCTTCGATTGATGAAAGCGCCCCCATGAGCGGATCGGACCTTATAATAGGTAAGCATGGTCGCGGGTTTTCAAAAGCGCACTTTCGGCATTAAAATTTGTTAAAGATTTCAAGCCATTCGCGATTGGACCTTTACGCCTTCGGTCAGCATGCGATGGACCGGGCACTTATCGGCGATCTCCAGCAAGCGGGCGCGCTGTTCGTCATCGAGGTCGCCAGTGACGCGCACCTCCTTCTCCAGAAGATGCGGCTCATGGGAATCCTCCGATTTCGCCCGCCGAACACGGATGTCCACATTTCGGACGTCCCATCCCTTTCTGCGCGCATACATCTTGATGGTCATGGCGCCGCAAGCAGCGAGCGCTCCCTCAACCGTACGGGTTGGATTGGGGCCGAGATCGCCGCCACCCTCATCAGCGCTCGCATCAATCGTCATCGGATGCCCATCGATGGAAAGAGCGATCGCCAGAGCTTCGCCGTCGATGGATTGCGCCAGAGCGCCGCCGGTGAAAGCGGGCGCGGCGTTTCCGGCCTGACCGGACGGCGCTCGCGCCGGCGCCGGTTTTGACGCGCCGTCGCCATCAAGATAACGCGCCGCCCAGGCCGCCAGAACGCTCGCCGCGTAATGCGCATCGCGCGTGTTCGACAAAAGGTGATCGGCGGTATCGAGACTGACAAAGCTTTTCGGGTGTTTCGCTGCAACGAAGATCCGGGTGGCGTTGTCGATCCCGACCGTCTCGTCCAGCGGCGCATGCATGACAAGAAGCGGTTTCTTCAGATTGCCAGCGCATGCAAGCACGTTCTGATTTGAAAGATCATCGAGGAATTGCTTTTTGATTTTGAACGGTCGTCCGGCAAGCTGCACGGTCGCCGAGCCGCTTTGTTCGATTTCCTCTCGCTGTTCGCCGATCTGCATGGCGACGTGATCGGCTTCCGCCGGGGCGCCGATGACCGCAACGCCTTTTGCTTCGGGAATGCGGCCCGCCGCAACGATCGCCGCCGCGCCGCCGAGAGAATGCCCGATCACAATGCTCGGCGCTTCAAACTCATCGCGCAGGTAATCCGCCGCGCTGACAAGGTCGTCCACATTGGACGAGAAATTCGTATTGGCGAAATCGCCTTCCGATCCGCCGAGCCCGGTGAAGTCAAACCGCAATACTGCAAATCCTTCTCTGCGCAAGGCGCGAGCGATTTCACGCGCCGCCTTGATGTCCTTGGAACAGGAAAAGCAATGGGCGAATAGCGCAAAGGCGCGCGGGCGCGCGGGCGGCAATTCCAGCGCGGCGGCGAGTTTATCGCCGGTCGACGTATTAAATTCGGTCTTGCGTGTTTCGCCGTCCATGAGGGTCCTCTTAATCAGAAATTACGGCGATAATATAGCGTTAAACCGACATCGACGCCGCCGCTGCGCGATCACGAATATGGCTGATCTCATCACTATCGAGTAACGGCGCCGCGACCATCAGAATGTTATCGAGCATCCGCCGCGCGGCTTTTCGCGTTTCCCCTTCGGCGGCGCGAATTTCCATCACCAGGTCCCGCGCAAATGTGTGAAGCTGTTCGCCCGCTTCGCTCGCAATCGAACACGTGAAAAATTGATCTGCTCCGAGACGTTCGGCGAAGTCCGGCGCCTTGGCAATGAGAAGCGCCGCGTCCGCCGCATCTTCAATCCGGGCGGCCGTCATGGATTGCGACACATCGGGGCGAAGCGACATCAACCGGCTGGAGCCGCCGCCATGGCGCACCGGCATCACCGCGCGCAGCGCCGTCAGCGCCTGTTCGGCGAAACGGTCATGGGCCTCGCCCGCAACATCACGGCAGGCCTCGACGCGGTTCAGATAAACATTGTCGCCAGCCTTCGCCGCCTGGCGCGCCATCCCGTCGGCGAAGTCAGTAAAATAAGAAACCCGCAACATTGCGGCATCGGCATCAAGGCTTTGTCCGCAATCAATCTCCAGCGCCCGCGCCAGACTTTCAAGATCATGCATCAGGCTTTCCGGCAAGACGACCACTTCTTCTTTAGCCGCCCGCAGGCGATCGTCGGCGCCCCGCGCCAGATGATAATAAACGCCAAGCGCGCGCCATGGTTTTTCGAGCCGCCCTTTCAGCGCGAGAAGCACATAGGCGCCGGCGCTGCGCGATTGATCGTGTGCAGACAAAAACAGGCTGCGTAATTCATAATGCTGCTCCTCGGTCAGCGCGGGCGATGCGGACGGGATCAATCGCTGCAGTTTCTTCAGGGACTCAACGCCCGCCAGCAACTGACGAATCTCACGCAAGTCTTCATACGCTGCGACGCCGCCAAGCGCGTCGATTAAGCGCTGGCGCGTTTCGGCATCTTCTTCAGCGCGAGCGCATAACCGGCCAAGCCCCGCTTCCGCGGCAATAAAGAGCGCACGTTCCAGCGCCACGGCGCCTTTGCCGGCGATCAGCGCGTCATCGAGACTGGCCGCGGCGAGCGCTGCGTCGCTCACCGTCTTGTCGGTCATCATCAGACGCCAGATCGGGTTCAGGGATGAACGCGCAATCTGCGCTTTTCTTTTCTTATCGACATGGGCGCCAATCAGAAAATCTTCAATCGGCGTAAAGAACAATCGTTTCGCATCGGGCCGGCGCGGCGGCAAGGCGGCGCCGCGCTTCAAAAGGCGGTCACGCAAATCGTCGATCAGGTCGTCATGCGGCAGGCCTTTGCCGCCGGCGGCGCGGTCGGCCTCCAGCGCAGCAAAAAGCTTCAGCGCCGTTGCCGTCGTCAGGCTGCCCAGAAACGCTGTCAATTGTTCGCGTTTGCGTGGCGATAAATTCACGGGCGCTGGCCTTACCTTTTGTCGTGATGGATGAGCGCTGCTTTTAGGACAGCTTCGCGTTAAACGCCAGCGAAATGCTTGCGCGCTGATTCGCCAGCGCCTTTCCAGTTCTTAACGAATTCCTCAAGCTCTTCATCGCCGCCTTCGGGCAGCATGATCTTGAGCTTGACGAACTGGTCGCCCGCCGCGCCGTTCTTGCCTTTGGCGACGCCGCGCCCGCGCAATCTGAGGACCGTTCCGGAACTGGTGTTCTTCGGCACCGTCAGCGACACGTCGCCGGCAATTGTCGGCACCGTGATCTTTCCGCCAAGCACTGCTTCTTTCAGCGAGATCGGCGCCTCGACATGAATGTCGTCGCCCTTGCGGTCAAACAACGCGTGAGGCTTGACCTTCACTTCGACATAGACATCGCCGCGATGGGCGCCCTGTCCTTTTTCGCCCTGACCGCGCAGGCGCAATGTCTGGCCATCTTCAAGGCCCGGCGGGATCGCAATATCGAGGGTCTTGCCGTCAGGCATGGTGACGCGCTTTTTCGCGCCGACCGCGGCGTCAAGAAAATCCACCTCAAGACGGTAGCGCACATCGCGACCGCGCATCGCCTGCGCGTTCTGACGGCGCGCACCGAAGAGGTCTGAAAAGATATCACTGAGATCATCGAACGACGCGCCCGCCGTCGGGCCGCCGGGACCGTAACCGCCCGCGCCAGACCCCGCGCCAGCGCTGGAGCGCTGCGACCATTGACCGAAGGGGTGCGCGCGTTCGCGGCCCTCCTCGTCGATTTCGCCACGGTCGAATTTCTTGCGCCGGTCGGAATCGCCGATGACGTCAAACGCGGCGGAGATTTCCTTGAACTTCTCTTCCGCCTTTTTGTCGTCGGGATTGCGGTCCGGGTGATACTTCTTGGCGAGCTTGCGGAACGCGGCGCGAATTTCGGAATCGCTCGCGGTCGGCGCAAGGCCCAGTACGATGTAAGGATTTCTCGCCAATGTTCGTCTCGTCCGTTCTGCTCTCAACTGTCTGGCGACCCGCCAGTTAACACATTGTTTATCCCTGAGGATTGGCCCCGGACCACAGAGATAAGTGATTTTCCCCAAAATTGAAGAGTTTAGAGTTAATTTTGAGCGGGGAGTTGGCATTATTCCCGATTGAGCAGCCCCCAAATTCGGCCAGAAATCTCGGGCGGATAGTCAGTCAGTACAGCATCCTCACAATCCTCCACAAACCCTGGGCGGTCCCTGAAAAGATAATCACCCGCTCGCGATGCTCGTTCAAATGGGATATCGCGATGCTGCAATTCTGCATCGACATATTCCACTTTATTCAGAAGTGCATCTTCAATTTCACTTGTCAGCAAATCCATCTGCATGTTGTTTCCGAAAACAAGGACATAACCAGTATCAAGCTTGGCAATGCCATCATCGCCCTTATTAAACCGAAAACATCGAAGCTTTACTGACTTCACGTCGCTCAGTGTCAAGCTATGGGATTGAAATTCAAGATAACCTGAATAATGAAGACCGCCTGTATGAGCAATGCGTCGCCAGTTGATATCCAAATAGGTAAATAAACACATCGCTACTGCCAGAACAATTGTGGACTTATAAACTAAACTAGCATGTTCGTTAAACGCATCGAATATAAACTCTCTCGGAGCAATCTGTTGATCTGCTGAATATCTACGAAGCCGTACAAATCGCGTGAAAATTTTCCCATAGTCATGGATTGATCTAGGGTTGTTGTTCATGCTGTTCCAACCGGATTTCGCATGAAGGTATTCACCAAGCGAGCTATATCTTTGTCCCAGCCACTGCAAACATGACCAGAATAAACCAGTGCCAAATAACCCGCCAAACACGACGCCGCCTATATAGGCAGGACCCAACTTCGAAATAACCGTTTCTTCGGACAGCCCAGCTAGCTGAACAGGATTTACAAATACAGATTGAAGCAAGACATTCAATGACGGAATACCGATCATAAGGACAATCATCGGTGCAATCGAAAGCCACGGAACAAATGCAAGGAACGGAGAATACTTTACCGACTCAAGATGTTCTTCCAGAGCGTATAAGTTTTTCTCAATGAATTTTCGCTCCTCTAATGACAGTGCGCGATTTGTATCATCAGCTGTTTGCTGACCACCAGCAATCGCCAGTTTCTCGAAAAACACTTGAGCGACAAGGACGATAGAATAAACTACAGCCGATATTATGATAATATAGAGAACGCTATAAAAAGCGCCGCCCAGGGCTGATGGGATATTCTTGATTACAACACTGGCGCCATCAAAGATAATGCGTTCAATAAGCGCAATATAAAAGAAGAATACTACAATAAACCCAATTGAAAGGGTAATGCTTGAAATTATTTTCAGTATGCCAAGTAGTGCTCCGCCTCCATTCGTAGAATGAATCTCAAAATAGTCGGCTGGAATTACTGAGTGCTCATCTCTTAGTTCGTCATCAACGGAGTTTTCCTGGCCGTCTGAATCAATTACGTTATCCTGTTGCAGCATTTGAATATAGTTCAACGCTGTCAGCGCAGGAAAACTAAGCACCCACAAGAAACTCCAGTGTTTTCCGACAAGCGCGCTTCCAGCAAGCCAGATGTTCACAATCGCCCACATAAGAACCAGGGAGGCGCCCAATTGAGAATTACGGTTGGAGCGCGCAGCCCAAACGGAGATAACGCCAGTCAAAATCCAATGGCCTTGTATGATACAGTACGCATCTTCGCCCGGCGCTTGAAGAATATGAACGAACTCAAAAGTCGGCAGGAACAGCCCTATAACAATGAAGGCAATGCCAAAAAAAGCATTTAGCGGCTTTAAAAAAATCATAAATACTGCGCCCCTCGCACATTTTGTAATAAGTAGTATTTCCTGAAAACTGAAGAGTTGACTGCCAAAAATCAGAAGGTTTGCGGCAACAAGTGTCATTTAATCTCAACATCCGCCCGCGCCGCCACACCCTCTCCCACCGCATCGGAAATCTGCGCCACGGAAAACGTAATCGCTGCGCCGGGGCCGGACGCGCCGAAATCGGCGAGGATAGCTGCAGCGGCATAGAGATAGTCCGGCGTTGTTGTTTCAACGCTGCGCAGCTCATTGGCGCCGTCAAAGATGCGCAGGCGATAGCGTTCGCTCGTCTCGCTCAAAGGAACGTCGCCTTCCCAACTGTCGCCGCCCGCCCGCGTCCGGCGCGTCCATGACAGCGCAATGTCGTCGCCCGCTTTTGCGGCGCGTAAATGCACCGGCGCCAGCGGCCGCAAACCCCGCGCCGCGAACGCGAAACTCTTTTCCGTAAAATTCGCCGTGTCCGGAATGTCTTTTTCCGGGCCCGCCTGCCAGTCAAAATCAAGGCCGCGCAGATCCGCCGGAAATGTCGCCTGCGTTACCGATGGCGTCATCAGTACAAAGCGCGCATTGGCGCCGGCGCCGGCGAGCGCCTGGGCTTCGCTCCCCGCCTGTCCGCGCAATAATCCGGAAAGCCGCCATTCGCCGCCGGGTTGCAGCTCAGCGGCTTCAAACTGCGCGACTTCCCACTCGCCTTCATCGCTTTTGACCGCAAATGCGTTCGCGCCCGCAAACACCTCTTCTGCCATGCGCGACGACAACGTCCCGAAGGAAAGCCGCACATCTACGGCGCGCCGGTGCCAACGGCCTGAAGCGGCGGGCGGTAGTGCTGTTTCAAGCCGTCCCATTACCGCCCGGGCGGGGGCCGCGCCGACGAGGATCGGCGATCCCGCGCCGCTATTGC
The DNA here is from genome assembly GCA_039819405.1 of Pseudomonadota bacterium. Taxonomy (GTDB): domain Bacteria; phylum Pseudomonadota; class Alphaproteobacteria; order Caulobacterales; family Parvularculaceae; genus Hyphococcus. The sequence continues at coordinate 248,531 of JBCBSB010000005.1, forward strand.
GGTAAAGCGCGACGCCGCCGGGCCATGGGTCGGCGTAACTTGCAAACCATGGCGCCGCCGGGTCCTGCGTCTCGGCAATGAGCGGCAGCTCAAACAATTCCCATAAGGGCGGCGCAAAGATCGGAACGCTCGGCGGCGTTGTAAAAACCGTCGGCCCGACAGGCGCGTTATAAACAGATGGCGACACCCGTGTGAGAGAGGCGCGCCGTTCGGGGCCGTCTTCAATATCGGTGACGCGGTATCGGCGCTCCGTTCCCAGATCATTCAGGATGACAGCATCCCCCGGCTCCACATCAAGCGCCGAGGGCGGCAGTGAAAACTCCAGCGCTTCGCGCATCACCCAGGCGTCGGCGAGAATCGACCGCGCCCGCGCTTCGGCCTCCGCCGCCGGTATGACCGCCGCAATTTCCGCCGCCATCTCCCGCGACGGGTTGGCGCCCGGATCGCGCGCTTCCACCGCGGCGGAGGCGAACGCTTCCTGTTCATCGAGAAAGCCGAGCCGGAACGCCGTCGGCAGATCGTTTTCCTGTGCAAGGGTGAGTTGAAAAGCGCCGCCATCGCGCTCTGCAAGCGCGCGCGCACCGAGCGTCAACACCGGCTGCCCATGGCGCGGCTGAAACCGGATTGCGTCTCCCGCCTCCAGCATATCGAACTGATAAACATCCGCCAGCGGATCGGTCATTTCGCGCGCGCTCATGGGCCGGTCGACCACATAGCCGGTGACGACGCCTTCAAGGCGCGACGCATCGACAGCACTAAACCCCGCCTCGCCAGCCAGCGCCGTCACCAGCAGATCGAGCGGCGCGCGGCCCAGTCTGCCATTCAGCCAGTGACCCTTTTCCCAGTTTAGAAAATCGCCCCAAATATCTGATCTTGAAGGAAATTCAGGAAACGGCCGAGCGTCATAGGCGTAGATATAATGGCGCACGGCGTCGACCATCCGCCCGCCATAAACGGACGAGACCGGGTTGTTCGAAGCCTCGTTCCAGAACGCCGCCTGCGCCTCAATCGCGCGTCGCTGCGCCAGATCATCGCGATAGCCGGAGGAATAATGGGGAACCGCGCTTTCGGTCGATTTCGGGTCGACAAAAACATTCGGCTGATTGACGGCTTTATCAACAGCGGGCGCGCCGCCTTCCGTGAAGACGATCGGTTTCGATTGCGGGACCCATGATGTCGGCGCCCCGGAACGCACGCCGCCGGGGCGGTTATGATGGGCGTTCGACCACCAGTTCCAAAGATCCTTGTACCGATAGATCCAAGGCTCGCCGTAAGTCCCATCGGTAATCGGCGTGCGTGTTTGCGCGTCGCGGTCGGCTTGCGAAGCGTAGAACCAGTCATAGCCTTCGCCGCCATTGATATTCGATTTGAGATAATCAATATCGTACTGACTTGTGGCGCCGTCGAGCGCGTCGAGATGCGCGAAGCCGTCGCGCCAGTCGGCGAGCGGCATATAATTGTCGATGCCGACAAAGTCTATCGCACCATCGCTCCAGGCTCCATCAAACTGATAGCCGCGAATGCCGTCCGGGTCCTCCGCCGAAAACGCATAAGCGACAGCACCCGAAGGCCACACCAGACGACGGCGCGACGCCTCATAAGACGGACGGTCCGCGTCCGCCGCCACCGCGCGAATGCCGGAAGGTCCTTCGATCATGACTTCCCTCGCATCGGCGTATGTTTCAGCGACCAGCGCGATGGCTCGCCGGGATTGGGACGTCTTGTTATCGTTTGACCCGCCGGCGGCTGCGGCGCGCACCCATTCGGCGCCGGCGCGGGTTTTCCCAGCGCCACGCCCGCCAATGATGAGCCATGTGGTCCAGTCGCCGTCGGGTTCGCGTTGATGGTCATGGGCGTTGATCCTCCACAACTTCTCCGCCAGTTCCGGATGGAACCGCCACAGCGTCGCTTCGATCGCCCGGTCTCGCGCCGTCTTCGCGTTCGATGCGGTCAACGGTGTCGGCGATGGACCGGTAGACTTCACCGATCCGCTCGTCGGAGACGACGGGCGCGGTTTCTCCTGCGTCATGGAGCTCCTGTTCTTTCAAATCCTGGTGCTTCATCCGGCGCGCGACTTCCGCCGCGCTCATCAAGGTGCGCAGCGCTCTTGCGCCGCGATCAAAGGCGTCGGCTTCGTCTTCCGGCTCGTCGATCATCACCGCCGAGCGCTTCAGGGCGAGCGTGCGGATTCGCTCATAAAGCGCTTCCCAGCTTTTTTGATCCGCTGCCGGAGGAATATGTGAGTTTGCGTTCTTCATCACGGGAGACACAATACGGCCTCCCGAAAGGGCGGGGATAACTACGCACCAAATATAGGTTTTATGAAAGAATACCCTCCTGGGGTTGAATTTTTAAGGAGGGGTTTCGCGGAATGAGTGTGGGGGTTTTACTTGTAAAAAACCAAACATAATTACCTCTCACCGGCGCGCCGATTGAGCTTTAGCGGGCACCGGTTTTCAAGCGTCCTCAATCCGTTCGCCGCACCGGCCCCCCACCTCATCGACTAAGGATTGCGCATGAAAGCCGGGCAGGCGACGCTGCCGGCATCAGAATGAAGGCGCCGGGAAAGAATCGCGACACATCACCGGATCGCGGCCGCCGGCGCCAGGCGCGACGTCAACAAAGGGGACGACCATGAAAAGACTCAACGGATTAGTATGCCTGCTGCTCGCCGGGTGCGTAACGCCGGACGCCGCAATACCGCCGGTATCATCGTCATCGGCGATCGCCATGAAACAAAAAATTGACGCGGCGATGCCCGGCTGGCTGGAAGAATACAATGTCCCTGCCGCAGCCGTCGCCTATATCGAAAACAATAAAGTCGCCTGGGCCGCGAGCTATGGCGAACAGGCGCCGGGCGTTCCGGCGAACGACGAAACGCTGTTCAACATCGCGTCCATGGCGAAACCCATTGCGGCGGAAACGGTTTTGCGCCTCGCCGCGCAAGGCAAGGTCGATCTTGATGAACCGATGTCCGCCTATTGGATCGATCCGGACATTAAAGACGATGCGCGCCATGCGCTGTTGACGCCGCGCCTTGCATTGGCGCACCGCACCGGCTTTCCCAACTGGCGTTACCAGACCGATGATGTTCTGACATTCCAGTTCGAGCCCGGCGCAAAAACTTCCTATTCCGGCGAAGGTTATAATTATGTCGGGCGCTTTCTGGAAAAGAAATTTCAAACGCCGTTTGAAGATCTTGTTGAAGCGAATGTCTATGCGCCCAACGCCATGACCCGGACATCTTTTACAAAACGCGACTGGTTTGAAGGCCGCCTCACCCGCCCCCATAATAAGGACGGAGAGGATCGCGACCCGACGGTGCGCGATGACTGGAACGCGGCCGATGATGTCTACACGACGCCGCGCGACTATGCCGACTTCATGGCGTCGGTCATGCGCAATGAGGGGGTAAAAGCCGATATCGCCGCCATCCGCCATCAGGCGATGGAAAATCAGTTTGCGGGTGGCTGTCGGTTCCCGCCGACGATCTGTCCCGTGAGCATCGGTTACGGACTCGGATGGGCCGAATTCGAGTATGAGAATGAAACTGTGGTCTTGCAGGGCGGCGCCGACTGGGGCGAACGCACGACCGGGTTTTTTGTTCCCGAGCGCAGTATCGGCGTCATCGTCTTCACCAACAGCGCCAATGGCTCAAAAGTCATTCGCGATGTGGCCGGCATTCTTTATCCGGATAACCCGGCGTTTATCGGGTTTTTGAACTTGCAGGCGCAGTAGCAAGGAGCCTTCAGAGCGGCGTCGCCCTCAACAGCTATCCCTCAGCAATCACATCATGCGCATGCTGAACCGCATCACCAGCAAGCCGGTCAAAGTCTTCCTGGCGGGATCGGTGATTGGTAACGCAAACGCGGATCGCAAACTTGCCTTTTAAAACTGTCTGCGAAGGGACCGCAGAGCCGCTTTCCTGAAGCCTCAATAATACTTCCTGATTCATCGCGTTCAGAACATCATCACTAAGGTCTTCGCGTCTGTACCGAAAACAAACGATGTTGAGTGTTACCGGCGCAAGCACTTCAAGTTCAGGATGGGCGATCGCAAGGGTCTCCAGATATCGCGCCTGGTCAATATTCTGTTGAATGAGCCGCCCAAGCTTGTCGGCTCCCTGCTCTTTCAAAGACATCCATACTTTCAACGCACGAAAGCTGCGCGACAGCTGAACGCCTTTATCGGCAAAATATGTCGTCTCAACAGAAAGGCCTCTGGCGGCGGAGTTCAAATAGGACGCCTTTTGTTCAAAGGTTGCATTTTGCGCGCCCTTATGGCGCACAAGCACGCAGCCAACATCATAAGGCATATACCCCCATTTATGCAGATCAAACGCAATCGAATCTGCCGTTTCCTGACCGGCGACAAGCGCTTTGGATTGATCGCTTAACGCCGCCAGCGAGCCAAAGGCGCCGTCCACATGAAACCAGAGATCGAATTCATCACAGAGCGCGCGTAGCGTAACCAGATCATCAATCGCGCCGGTATTCACTGTGCCCGCTGTACCAACAATACAAAAAGGCTTATCACCTGAACGAATGTCTTTCTCAATCGACGCGCGGCATGCATCGACATCAATTTGATAATTTTCATTGACCGGAAGAGCGCGGAAGGCCGACCGACCAAGACCCATTAATTCGCATGCTTTATAGATCCAATTGTGAGTCTCAATCCCGCCATAGACGCGCAGTTTCGGCGTCTGCGTTTCTTGAAAACCATTCTTCCGGAAATCAAATCCGGCTTTTTCATTCCGGGCGACCGCCAACCCGTTGAGATTAGCCATGGTGCCGCCCGTTACGAAAAGACCGGAGGCGTCATCTGGAAAACCAAGCAGTTCCGATAACCAGCTGATGACCTGCCGCTCAATAATAGCGGCTGACTGGTCATACCCGGCGACATGAGGGTTCATGCCTGAAGCGAGCATATCCGCCAGCATGCCGGTGACAGTGCCATTGCCCATTACCCATCCGAAAAAACCGGGATGAAGATTGCCTGTCGGAAACGGGAGAATGTGGTTTTTGAATTGCTCATAGACGGTTGCGAGCGGCGCACCGTCCCGGGGTAAGCTCTCCGACAAAGCGCTTTTCGTTGCTGCAGGCACGCTGCGCCACGCCGGTCGTTCTCGAACGGTGCGAACATAGTCAATCATGTCGTCAACCATCTGATGGCCGATGCGTCGCGTCTCCTCCCAGTCCTCCGGATCAAGCGTTTCGGATGATAGCTTTTTTGATCCGTTTTTCATGATTCAGGCCTGCGTTTCCAATATCTCAGGTATTTCCAGCAGAGACGCGGCTAGCGCTTTCCAGTTTTTCTCGCCAATGGCGCCCACGACAAAAGATTGCGCTTGTTCCCATTTCGGCTCAGCGGCGCGCATCATTTTGACGCCGCGTTGCGTCAGCGTTGCAACCTTGACGCGCCCTTGTTTAGCCTCAGTGATTTTTACAGCGCCCGCATCTTCAAGCGGGCGCAGCGTGCGGTAAAGCGAAGTTCGCTCCATCACCAACTCCTGCGCTAGCGGGGTCAGCGCCGTCGGCCCGTTTCTATTCAACGCCCTGACAATGGCGAACTGCGTAATGGTGAGGCCACTCCCCTCCATCGCTTCCTCATAATAACGAAAAAGCGCCCGGTTGGCTTTTCGAACGGTAGTGCATGCGCAAGGGCTGGTCATGGCTTTCTTATTATCATGTATTTACATCATGTAAATACATGATATGACTTTTATGTAAATAAGAAAACACCTCGTCTCAATTGCAGAGGCGCGTAGCGCTTGAATTGATCGCTTTATGCTTCTGGGAAAGCTACCGCGCTTTTGTAATCTGGCTTTCCGGCAAGTCGTCGTCGATTTCATCTTCCGGGATAAGGTCAGGCGACACCGCGACGACCGCGCGCTCATTATCGCGTCACTGACGTGTTTAGCGGCGCCGCTGTTCGGGCAATGTGCAAAATTGCAGGTCGCGCCACTAACGAAATATAGCATTGCAACCCTCACCGCACGTGATTGATCCACGGCTGGGCGCGCGCCTAAACCTGATCTCTTCATGGGGGAGGCCAACAGGCTGCGTCTGGTTCCGGGCGCGCCTGCCGCCTTCAAAACGAAGACATAGCCGGCGAGCATCGCGGCGCCCGCAGGGTGAGCTTTCTTGAGCGATGCTCGCGCCCATCCATGCGTGAGCGTTTTTTCTTGAACAGGTTGCGCAGGAACGGAACGGAGAGAGAGAATGACGAGGATGATCGGTTTTGTGGCGATACAGACGATGTTGCTGGCGATTATCGCGCTCAAGGTTTTTTCGATTGAAGGCGATGTCGTCGCCGCCCGCGACGCCTCGCTCGACGCCCTCGCCGAAACAGCGCAATTGCGCGCGCAGGCGGGCTCACCGCGGCCAGCGCTGCAATTCGCGGACGCTTCCGCCCTCACAGCGGAAGACATTCGCCAGATCATGCGTGAAGAAATCGCCAGTTTGCCCGTGCAACAGGCTCAAACAGCAACGGCCTCCCCCGCGCCTCGCGTGGTCAGCGCGCGCGAACTCAATGCCGTCCGCCAGCGCATCGACGCTTTTATCGCGCGCGGCGCTATCGATTCCTCAGAGATGACCGACTTGCAGACAACGATCGCGCAACTGCCGACGGACGCGCGCAGAGAAATGTTTTCCCGGCTGACGAAAGCAATGAACGACGGAGCGATCGACGGCCGGTTTTAACCCCGTATTTTCAACCAGAAGGAGACGAGAATGAAACGAGTATTGTCAAGCGCGGCGGGTGTCGCCGCGTTGTTCGGCGCGGCGATCGCCGGATCGGTACAACCCTTTCCGGTCGATGTCGATCTGACCGCGGGCAGCGCCGAAGGCGACATGGTCACGGCGCGCTACGCCGGCAAAGAGAATGAATATATCGGCTGCGGCATCCGCAAATTCGACGACGGCGCCGGCGGCGCCACAGCGTTTGGCTTTTGCCAGGCTGAAGACGCGGCCGGCGAGCGCGGCTTCTGCAACACGGACAACGAAGATTTGCTCGATGCAATCTCGTCAAGCGCGGCCTTCAGCTTCGTGACATTCAACTGGGACAAAGAGGGGCGTTGCACGCGCATCGGCTTCTCGAACCAGTCGCTCTACCTGCCGAAAGGTCTTGGTGCAAACTTATAATTTCCGTTGCTTTTTGTTGCGTATGGCGCGCCGTTGTCCTGCAGCGGCGCGCTTTTGTCACCGCGCCTTCGTGATCCGGCTTTCCAGCAAGCCGTCGTCGATCTCACCTTCCGGAATAAGATCAGGCGACACCGCAACGCCGGCGCGCTCGACCGACGCCCGGTCGCCGGTAATCAGCGGATGCCACTCAGGCAGCGACTTACCATTGGCGAGGCGTCGATAGGCGCAGGTTTTGGGCATCCAGCTGAGCTTTTCGACATTGTCCGGCGTCAACTGCACGCAATCGGGCACAAGCGTCCCGCGATTTGCATAATTGGTGCAGCGGCGTTTCTTTGGATCGAATAATTTGCACGCCACGTCAGTCTCAAAAACGTCGCCGGTTTCCTCATTATGCAGAATATAAAGGCAACAGCGCCCGCAGCCGTCGCAGAGAGATTCCCATTCCGCGTCGGTCATTTCTGCAAGGGACTTGGTTTCCCAGAAGGGTTTTGCGCTGGTCATTGCGGCGCATCTTCCATGGCGAGATATCGTGCCTTCTCACGCTCCGCAAAGTCACGCAGATCCGCAACAATCGCCTGAAACCGTGGATCGTCATAAAGCGGCTGGTAAATCGGCTCAACTCCAATCCACCAGCTGACGAAACGCCCACTATCGGCGAGGCGGCGCAGTTCAGTCAACGCCTCTTCATGGCGCCCTTCAAGTATCATTAACTCAACAGGCATGTCGCGCTCATAAAACTCCGGCACATAGCCTTGCGCCGTCATATTATCGAGCGTTTCCCGGCATTGATCGAGTATCGGTTTCGCCGCCGCCGCATTGCCAAGGCGTTGGCGCAAGCCGGCGATATAAAGGCCAGGATAACAACGTGACGGCGACACTGCCGGGTGCGATCCGACAACATCCGGATTTAATAGATAGCGCTCAAACAAATCATACGCTTCCTGATCATCGCCAATCGCCCACAAGGTCCAGCCAGCGCGCCAGACCGCCCCAACATCTTCGGGCGCCGCGTTAAACTGGTTCATGACGAGCTCTCGCGCCACGTCATGGCGTCCCTCATTCACCGCCAGGAACGACACGGGGTCGGCGGGGCCATCTCGCACAAGCGGATGATCAAAAACGCGAATATTCAGCAATGCGAAAGCCGCAGAACCGTAAGTATTATCCGAACGAGATGAAATCGCAGCTTCCTCAAATGATCTGGCGGCTTCGGCAAAAGCGCCACCTACGCCATACGCTCGCGACAACGCAACTTTCGCAAGCGGCCAGCCGGGATGCAGTTCATTTAAACGGCGCGCCGTCGCAAGCGCCGCTTCCGGCTGATCACGCAAGACGAAAGACGCAACCTGATTTTCAAGAATAAGCGCCGATAGGGGATCAAACTCCGCCGCGCGATCAATGACTTCAAACGCCTCGCGAAACTCACCGTCGGTGACGAGCGCCAGATAAAGGAGATGGCGCCCGTTGGCCGTACTTGGATTAAGTTCAATGCCTTTCTTATAATGAGGAATGGCGCGGCGCCAGTCTCCCTTGCTGGCGTACAATAATCCCTTGGCGACATGCGCCTCGGCGAGCCCCGGATTTAACGCCAGCGCTTTTTCAATCACGGGCGCCGCATTAGCGACAACTTCCGCGACGGAAAAGTCGCCATAGGTCGAAACACCCTTTTGCAGCAGCATTATCGACATCGCCAGCTCCGCCCAGGCTGGCGCGTAATCAGGGTCCAGCTCAACCGCTCGCTCAAACAGCATGCGCGCCTGCTCTATGGAAGAGCGTGTGCGCAAAAGGAGATGGTGGCGCCCGCGTAAAAATAAATCATAAGCGTCGCTGTTCGTCTGCGTGATACTGTCGACCGCAGACGCTTTCCCCGATGATGGCAAGGACGCAACGATAGAACGAGCAATTTCATCCTGAATGGCGAAAACATCGGAGAATTCACGGTCAAATGTATCCGACCACAGATGAAACCCGGTGCGTGTGTCAATCAACTGCGTTGTAATCCTCAGCTGATCACCCGCCTTACGCACTGACCCTTCAAGCACAGCATCAACATTAAGCGCGTCACCGATTGCGCTAACATTTTCATTCTTCCCCTTAAAGGCAAAAGAAGATGTTCGCGCCGCGACCCGCAGATCTGTTTCGCGCGCGAGAACATTTAACAGTTCTTCCGAGATACCATCGGAAAAATATTCCTGGTCCTGGTCCGGCGAAAGATCGGAAAAGGCAAGAACAGCGATGGAGCTGTAATCGCCAGTCGGCGCTGCAACTGTATCCGAAGGTGTTTGCGCGTTTTGCGCGACGTCGCTATCAATCTTTTCTTGAGGGCCGGTGAAAATGTTATTGGCCGCGAAATACAAAATTGATAGCGCCGCAACTGCCAAGCCGGTTGCAATAAGCAGCGCCCTGCCAGATTGCCTTGGCGCGTCATTTGAGCCAACTCGCGATACAATGTCTGGTGACGCTTCTACTGGCGCAGGTTGCTCGAACTTTATCGCAAGCGAGCGCAGCAAATCTGACTGTGCCTCGTTGCTGGGTGATGAAAAATCAATCGCATGAAACTGTTTAAAGCCGATTGGCGGCTCTGACCCGTCAAGACTTAACGCAACCAGTTTCCCCGAATTGGCCGCGATGCCCGCCTCATCCTTGACCCAACGGGACTCATTCGCTTCTGCAGACCAGGCGACAACAACTGCCTTTGCAGCGTTCAACGCCGTCTCAATGTCTTTTGAAAACTCGGCGCCGCCAACAATGTGCCGATCCCACCAAACCGAGTAGCCCTGGGTCTCCAGAGCGCTTGCAAGCTTCTCAATCTTGTCACGGTCCGCACGGGCATATGAGATGAATATATCGGCCAAGGCTCCCCCTCCGAGGTACCGTCGTCTCAGAAAAGCCATACCTAGCGCGGTTTCAACAATGAAACCACTGCCCCCTAACGCGCGCTCACCCGATAGGCGCAGCGGCGCGCGCCGGCGAGGATGTGCTCTTCCCGCTCGACCTTAACATCTTTGCCGAGCACATCGGAGAAAACTTTCAACTCATTCTTACAGAGCTTTGTGCACGCCTTTGCCGCTGAACAGATCGGGCAGTGGTTTTCAATCAACAGCCAGTCGCGGCCATGTTTTTTCGCCTCGGCCATATAGCCTTCATCGGACCGTGCGGCGGCGAGCCGCCTGACCCGCTCGCTCACCGTCTTCGCGCTGGCGAGCCGCTCGCGATACGCCTTGCGCTGCATGTCGCCATGTTTCCTGATGACTTTTTCAAGCCCCTCGGCGCCGAACAGTTCCTCTACGGATTTGATCATCTCAACGGCGAGCCCCTGATGGGCGTCGGGGAAAGTGCTCGCCGCTTCCGCCGTCAGCGACCAGTATTTCATCGGGCGCCCGCGCCCTTGCGCCTCTGAGCGCGAGGCGACGAGGCCTTCCTCCTCAAGGTCATAAAGGTGGAGCCGCGCCGCCATGGCCGTGACGCCCAGCCGGTCGCCAAGGGCGCCCGCCGCCTGCTCCCCTTCCCGCTTGAGGAGGTCAAGGATCGCGCCGCGCGTCTTGGCGCTCGCCGTCTTGTCGGATTTGCCGGTTTTCACGCCCTGATCGGGTTTTTCGATAGGCCGTTTCGATATTTTGCGCATCCAGTTTTTATAAAAGAAATTGCTTTTTTAAACAAGTTTCTTTATTTAAAGGTTATTCTTTATTTATTAAGGAGGAGAGAATGCAAAAACTTGAACATGTCAATCTGGTGGTCACCGATATCGACCCGACCCTTGCGTTTCTTCAGGCCGCTTTTCCGGCCTGGCGCGTGCGCGGCGAAGGCCGCGATGAATGGAAAGGCATGCCCCGGCGATGGCTGCATGTGGGCGATGACGATTTCTATGTCACGCTCAATGATTTCGGGCGCGGACGGCAACGCGATCTCGCCAGCGCCGAGCCGGGTCTTGCGCATATCGGCTTTGAAGTGGCCTCGCTCGACGATGTGGCCGCGCGCCTCAAAGAAGCGGGCTATGCGCCGCATCACCTTGGCGCGACGCACCCCTATCGCAAGAACCTTTATTACATCGACGGCGAAGGTCTCGAGTTCGAATTCGTGGAATATCTCTCCGACGATCCGGCGAAGAAGAACAGCTATGTCTGAGGGCGGAGAACTGGCCGAGTTCCTGCGCCGTGTTTTTGAGCGGCGCAGCGAACAAAAAGCGGAAAAGGCCCGCGACCGGCGCCCTTCCCGCGTCATCGGAATCCTGGGCTCGGCCCGGCAGGACGGAAACACGGCGACGCTGACATCCGCCGTGTTTCAACACCTCGGCGATGCGCGTGTCATCGACCTCAACGATCTGTCGATTGAGCCCTATAGCTATGACAACCCTCATGAGGCGGATGATTTTTCCGCTCTCGCGCAACTGATGGCGGAGGCGGACGCGATCGTCTTCGCCTCCCCCGTCTACTGGTATTCCATGAGCGGGCCGATGAAGATTTTCTTCGACCGGCTGACAAACCTGACTGATTTCTACAAGCCTTTAGGCCGGACGCTTGCGGGCAAGAGCGCGTTCCTGATCGCCGCCAGCAATTCGCCGGCGGCGCCCGCCTGTTTCGAACCGCCCTTCGCGGAAACCGCGCGCTATTTCGATATGCGCTGGGGCGGCATGCTGCATGCGAGGGTGCAGGACCGCGGCAACCTGCCGCCGGATACAACCAACATGATTAAAAGTTTTGCGGCGAACATCCAGACATCCATTGAAGATGAAAAACAGAGCGCCGCCTGAAAATATGGCAAGCTTTTGTGAGGCGCTTCTTGCCGGCTTGCTACATTTGTAGTAAGCAAATCGCTCAGCAACGCAGCAATCGATAGCATCATGAAATATAGATATAAGGCAAAGGGTCTCGGCGGACTTTCGATTGGAATGTTAGTCGCATGCGCGCCAAACACGTTTCAACCGAGCCCAGATGCTTTTGCGCCATGGACGCATGAACTGCGAGCAGAACAACCCGATGACGCCTACGCCGCAATATACGACCTTGACCAACATCACATTGTCTTTCTAGGCGCCAAACATGCGAACAGTGTCGACAGCCTGACCTTTCAGTTGATCGAACAGACTTATGACGCTTTCGATATCGATGTTGTGCTGATTGAAGGGTTTCCCACCGCCAAAGGTCCGAATGCGGCGCGACTCATTGCATATGCGCAAGAGGCCGACGAAGAGGATGGGTTTCAGTCTCGCGGGGAAACAGTACCGGCTGTCCTGGGCGCGCTTGACGAAGGGGCCATTATCCTTGGCGGCGAGCCCGATGATATCGAAATCAAGGCCAGCGTTCTTGCGCAAGGCTTCCCGGAAGAAGACCTGTTAGGTTTTTATACGTTGCGCACCATTCCGCAATGGATTCGCCAGAAGAAGATTGAAGACGCAGGCGATGCGCAAATCTTCAATCTTATCCCCGAAGAACTCACTCGAAACCGTAATCGCCTGACGATCGCGCCAACGGTGCTCCCGGTATTGGCCGACTGGCTCCAATGGTATGAAAAAATCAACGGAAAACCCTTAGGCGAAGACTTTTCAACCGAGGAAGCAGGCCCGCTTGCGGATGGACCATACGGCTCGAACCGCGTCGCCGCCGCCATATCGAGAGCGCGCGCTGAACATCTTCATGATCTCATCATCGAACGCGCCAACGCGGGCGAAACCGTCATGATTGTATTTGGCGCGAGCCATTTCATGATCCATCGTCCCGCCATGACGGCGACATTTGACGTCCCCTGTTACATTGGCGCCGATATGGTTGAAGCAGCCAATATGTGTCTGCAGTAGTTACATCAATAGTATAGCTGACGCCGCCATCAATCCTCCGCCTTGCGCGTATAGATCCCGTCAAAAGCGACGCTCCAGGTCTCGCCGCCATCGGAGGAGGTTTCCCAGAACTGGCGCACGCCGCCGTCGTCATTGGGCGTCCATGTCACGCGATTGATGGCGCCGCTGACTTCGCTGATCGCATGCCCTGCATCGGACAGCACCATGGCGCCGTCGTCATTCAGCCCGCCTTCGAGGTAAACGGCGACGCCGTTATTCGCCATCCATGACTGGTGCCAGACCTTGCGCACATTGTCGTAATAGTTGATGCTCATGCCGGTATAGGCGCCGCCCAGCACGTCATATTCTTCAAGCACCACGCAACCCCCATGCTTTGAGGATATCCGGCTTTTCGCCGTTGGCTGCGAACTGCCTGCACCCGTGACGTCCCATTCCCCCAGCCAGAAGTCAAAGTGACGATACGCCTCATCTGTACACGGTGTTAAGGTCGCAACAACCGCGATAAATCTCGGATTTTCCAGGAGCGATTCGAATTCCGCCGTATTTTTTACGAACTGTCCGTTGGGGCCGCCGGTATTCGCAAGCGCTTCAAGCTGTTCAAGCGCCTCGTCCTGCTGGCCGAGAGACATATAAACGCGCGCAAGCCGAAACCGCGCCTGCGCCGCGCGCGGGTACTCTGCCTCCAACGCTGCGAGATAGGCATCGCGCGCGCCCGCATAATCCTCAAGCTGGTGGAGCGCGCTCGCCAGATTGAACCAGTTTTGCGCATTCGCCTCATCGCCGGCCAGCAAAGCGCGATAATCCGCCGCCGCGTCTCGCCATTCCTGCGAGGCGAGTTTTGCGTCCGCCTCTTCCTGGGTTTGCGCGCATAGCGGCGCCGTCATCGCTGTTAATGCGACCATCGTCGCTGTACAAAGGTTTTTCACGACCGCACTCCATATTTTCAAAATTCCGCATCGCCACTGTAACGCCGACGCTGAATTTCGCCGTTGCCGTTATTGCGAATATGCGCCTGTGCGCTATTTGTAGCGCCTTATGCCGGCTTAAGCTCTGAGGCGTCAGGCGGCGGGCGCGCTTGAGAGGAGATCAAGATGATCAAGCAACTCGCTCTGGCGCTCATAGTCGCGCCGTCATTGGCGGTCGCACCTGCGCCAACGTTCGCCGCGACCGACCTCGGCCAATTCACCCAGGAAGAACTGTCCGTCGCCGAATTCTGGGAACAGATGGGCCCGACCCTGCGGGACGAAGGCATTGAGGCCTACGCTATTCGGTATCATGAAGACTTTACGCACTGGGTGCTCGACGACCCGGAAAATCGGATCGCCACAAAAGAAAACGCCGTCAACGCCTATGCGAAATATCACGAGGCCGGACACAAGATCACATGCGCCCATGTGGAGCCGGTGACTGTTGACATCAGAGGCGACACGGCGATTGCGCGCCTGATCTATGAGCAAACTGATTCCTATGCAGACGGTAAGGCCGAGACCAACGCCTGGCGCATGGTTGGCGTGTTCGAACGCTATGGCGACACGTGGCAGGCGCTCTCCACCAATATGGCCGCCCTGACAACCATAGAAAGCGAGAGCGCTGGTCCTGCTGCTTACACAATGACTTGCCCAACGGCGTGATCGTAAAAGCGACTTTTTTAGCGCCGCCGCAAAGCCTTTTTTTAAAAAGCCGCCACATGGTTTCGCCGTGTGGCGCGCTTATATTGACAGCGACAAAGCAGTAAGCGTAATATATCGTCGATAGTGCATAGGGGGAGAATAGGAAACAGCCGCATGTCGCATATGCGGATCATCTGTTTCTAATTCTCAAATAAATTCGACGTCGGCGATCATTTGATCGTCATGTCTTTATCGTTCGTTCGGCTCTTTTCCGGGGTCGGATTAGCCATGTCCGGCGTTCATGCCGGCAGGGAAAGGGTTTATGCGCGCGCTTGTTGGTCTTTCAATTATTCAAACGCTTCTTCTGGCGGTGCTGGGATTGAAACTGTTCGCCGTCGAGGCGCAGGTTGACGCCGCAACCAGGACCGGACTCGATGTCCTGTCGCAAACCGCGCAACTGAAACAGGCCGGCATCGCGGCCCGCAGCCTGCCAACGCAGAACGCCCCATCCCTGACCGGCGCGGACATCAGACAAATCATCCGTGAAGAGATCGCCGCAACGGACAGCGACGCGCACATGACCCGGACCGCCGAAGCGCGCCCGCGGGAAACGGCCAGCTATGGCGACAAAGCCGACGTCCAGCGCGAGCTTGACGCCTATCTCGCCCGCGGCGGCATCGGCCAGATGGAAATGGCGAAACTGCAGATGAGCATCGCTCAATTGTCGCCGGCCGAGCGCAGCGAAATGCTTTCAAAGCTGACGACAGCGCTCAATCAGGGAGACATCGACGGCCAGTTTTAAAGCGCCGGCGCAAGCCGCGCTCGACCACGTTCATTAAAAAGGAGGAGACCACGCTATGAAGAAAAGAACTGCCATTATCGCAGGCGCTATGACCGCCCTGTTGAGTTCGGCTGCGTTTGGCGGCGCAGTGCAACCGTTCCCGGTCGAAGTGGACCTGGTAAACCTGACTGCCAATGGCGACATGGTGACGGCCCGTTATTCAGACAATAAAGTCGAACTGATCGGTTGCGGCATTCGAAAGATTGAGGATGGCGCCGGCGGCGTTTTCAGCTTCGGGTTTTGCCAGGCCCGTGACGCCGATGACGTTCGCGGGTTTTGCAACACGCAGAACGCCGATCTTTTGGACGCGATTTACGCCAGCGCCGACTATGGCTTCATCACCTTCAGCTGGAACGAAGACGGCCAGTGTACGCGGATCGGCTTTTCAAACCAGTCATTCTATCTGCCAAAAGGCCTCGACAGTAACAATTAATTCCCGAATATCCCGCCCCAGGTTGCGTAAGGGGTGCGCGGCCGGTCGCGCGTATTGGGCCGGTCGCGCCAGCAGGATCTTTTCTTTGCACGGATAAAAACCGTCGCGGGCGAACAATGCAGGATAAAAAATGGATGATATATCGTTTCCTGCCGCGATCAGATGATTGCAAAATTGTAAACTAAATACAGTAAAACCGGCGTATCAATCGCCATCTCTTTATTGACAGTCTCGAAATGCGAAGCGTAAGCTACGCATAGTTGTGTTGCTTGGGGGAGTACTCGGAACGTCCTCCGAAGTTAAGCGCATTCAAGTTTAATCACTGCCACGCCTGCATATATTTTTGTCGTTATGTGACGTTCCCAGGACGTAAGTGTCTGGCCTGCGCGCTGCACGCCGGACGTTTGACTCTCCCGACCTGTCGCCGCCCGCAAAAGCGCCCGGAAAGGATAAGTCATGCGCATACTGATTGGTCTTTCCATTGTTCAGACTCTGCTTTTGGGGCTGATCGGCCTGCGTGTTCTGGCGATTGACGCGACTGTCGACACAGTCGCCGATACATCGCTTGACGTTCTCGCCGCAACCAGCCGTACGTCGCAGACGCCGGCCGCCAGCTATGCGCAGGGCGCTCACGCCGGCGCCTATGATAAAGCCGACATCGATGCGATCCGCCAGGTTATTCGCGAAGAAGTGGCGGCCCTGCCGACCGCCGCACGCACGGCGCAAGCCCGCCATGACAACGCCGACACGCCCGCCCCTGTTGTTGACGCGCAATTCACCGCCCAACTCCAGCGGGATGTAGAGCGGTTTATCGCCCGGGGCGGCGCCGACGATGCGGCGATGGCGGACCTTCAGATAAAGATCGCCCGCCTGCCCAAGGAGGAGCGGGCCAGAATGCTTTCAAGGCTGACCAAAGCCATGAATGCGGGCGAAATCGACAGCACTTTTTAACACCAACCCAGCAGAAGGAGACTACCCACCATGAAACTCAAATACGTTCTGGCCGGCTTTGGCGCCGCGCTGCTGTCTTCGACGGCGATCGCCGGTTTCGTTCAACCCTTTCCGGTTGATGTCGATCTGGTGAATCGCGCCGCCAATGGCGACACGGTCACGGCGCGCTATTCGAAAAACAAAGTTGAATTGATCGGATGCGGCATTCGCAAGATCTCCGATGGCGTCGGCGGCATCATCAGTTTCGGATTTTGCCAGGCGACCGACAGCGACGAGGAAGCCATCACCTGTTTCACCCAGGACGCCGGCCTTCTCGATGCGATTTCATCGAGCAGTGACTTTTCCTTTATTACCTTCAATTGGGACGAGACCGACCAGTGCACACGGATCGGATTCTCCAATCAGTCGTTTTATTTGCCGAAAGGCTTGAAGAGCAACGTCAAGAAAAATAACGACGATGATGACGACGATGACGATTGATTTCTAGCTTTCGCGGATGGGCCGTGAGCTAGGCCCAACGCCAATAGCCGGGTTCTCTTTCAAAGGGGACCCGGTTTTTTGTTATAAGGGGAGCGCCTTGCCAGGAGGCGCATAGCCGCTGGCTAAGATCAAAACCGCCCGCCCTTCTTGAGACGAATAAAATGGCGATCAAGCTCGCTCCCCCCGAAAGGCGCGGTAACAGCCTGTTTGTTACCGTGTTTTCAGGCCATGAGCCAGTTTTCGCCGTTGCGCCTCAAAATCTGACGGCTTAAGCCTTGGCGAGGCCATGATTCTTCTGCACATGGCCTGAACGACGAGGCGGCGAAAAGGCCATCAAGGCCGAAACGAGGAAAATGAGCGGGGCTGACGACCATACGGGTGATGACCGGCATAAAAGTGACGACCGGAAACACTCGCTCGCGGACAAGGCGTCGGCGTGGCTCGCCGCGGCGCGCACGCGTGTCGGCGCGCTCCTCGACCGCGCCCGGAAAAAGCCCGATCAGGATTCTGCGCCCCCCGCCTCTCCCTATGAAGAGAACGCAAAATATGCGCCCCGTGCGCGCGTCGACTGGCGGCGCATCGGCGTCAGCTTTCTTGGCGCCGGCGTATCGCTCGGGTTTCTCGGCGCCGGAGCAGGCCTGGCGCTTGCTTTCGTGGTCATGGCGCCGCGCATTCCGGACGACGCCGATTTGTGGAACGTCAACCGCCAGTCGGCGATCATCGTGCTTGACCGCAATGGCGAAGAGATCGCAGCGCGCGGCGCCCGCTATGGCGAGCATGTGGAGCCGGAAGAACTTCCCGAACATCTGATCAAAGCGTTTTTGTCGACCGAGGACCGGCGGTTCTATGACCATACCGGCGTTGATCTGAAAGGCACCCTGCGCGCGGCGCTCGCCAATGCGAAATCCGGCGGGATTACCGAGGGCGGCTCGACCATCACCCAGCAGCTGGCGCGCAATCTATTCCTGTCGGCGGAACAGACCTATACGCGCAAGGCGCGCGAGGCGCTGCTCGCCCTGTGGCTGGAAGGTCATTACACGAAGGATCAGATCCTTTCGCTCTATCTCAACCGGATTTATCTGGGCGCCGGCGCCTATGGCATTGAGTCCGCGGCGCAGACCTATTTCGGCAAATCGGCGCGCGACGCGGACCTTGCGGAAGCCGCGATGCTCGCCGGCCTGCCCAAGGCGCCCTCGACCTATGCGCCGACGCAAAACCCGCAAGGGGCGCAGCGCCGCGCCCGCGAAGTGCTCGACAATCTGCTGGAGACCGGCGCTGTCGAGCCGTTCGAGGCGCGCCAGGCGCGTGAAAACCCGGCGGTCGTCCTTTTACAGAATACCGATTCCGATCTTGGGTATTTCTTTGACTACGCCGCCGCCAAGGCAAAGACCCTCGCCCCTGCCGTCGCCGGCGACATCATCGTCACGACAACCATCGACCAGAAGCTGCAGCGCGACGCGGAAGTCGCGGTCAATGCGGCGCTGACCGTGGACGCCCGTTTGAAAGGCGCCGATCAGGGCGCGCTGGTCGCCTATGACACGGACGGGGCCCTGCGCGTCATGGTCGGCGGGCGCTCCTATAAGGAAAGTCAGTTCAACCGCGCCGTGCAGGCCAAACGCCAGCCCGGCTCCGCTTTCAAACCCTTCGTATATGTTGCAGCGCTCGAAGCGGGCCTGAAACCAGGCTCGCGCTTTGTCGATCAGCCGGTCAATATCGATGGCTGGGAGCCGACCAATTACACGCCCGGCTTTACAGGTCCTGTGCGCCTCACCGAAGCGCTGGCGAAATCTATCAACACCGTCGCCGTACAGGTCACCGAAGAGGTTGGACGTGGAAAAGTCGCCGAAGCCGCCATGCGCCTTGGCGTCAATGACGATATTCCGGCGCACCGTTCCATCGCGCTCGGCGCCGTCGATGTAACGCTTGAAGATCTCACCGGCGCCTATATTCCTTTTGCGCGCGGCGGCTTTGCGCCGAAGCCTTATGCGATCTCCAGAATAGAGACACGCGACGGAACGGTTCTTTACGAACATGAGGACGAAACCCCGCTCGAAGTCCTGAACGAGGCGGTCGCAAAAGACATCACTCACATGCTTTATCAGGTGATGCATTCGGGCACCGGCCAGCGCGCCAATCTTGGCCTCAGGCATGCGGCGGGCAAGACCGGCACCACCAATGACTGGCGCGACGCATGGTTCGTCGGATATACGGGCCAGCTGGTCACCGGCGTCTGGGTCGGCAATGATGACTACACGCCGATGGACAAGATCACCGGCGGTACGATCCCGGCTTCGATCTGGCGCGACTTCATGGTTTCCGCCCATCAGGGCCTGCCGCTGGCGCGTCTCGAGGGCGCCTATCCGGCGGTTTCCTATGCGGACGAGCCTGTCCTCCTCGATTTCTACACAGATGTTTCACGCGGTCTCGCCCGCGCCCGCCGCGACGGCGATGCGCGACGGTTCCAGCGGCGACGAAGGCGTTAGGCGCAATTAGCATGGGTCCCGCACAAAAAGGTGAAGCCAAAACCCAATTTCGCCCAATTTTAAACACTTGCGGAACCCATTGCTCACCAAAATAGTGTTGACTTGATCTTGCGGCCGAAGCGCCGCTTTGTAGTGGGAAAGACGGGGGCGTCATGTTAGCGGCCACACGAGCAATCATCCGGGAGACTTTGCCCTACCGCGCGGCGAACGCGACCGCGCTGGCGCCGACCGGCGAATATCGCCTTGAAGACCGCAATAACTGCGTCGGCCTTTGCCAGTGTTCCGGCAGTTGCGACTTCACTCTCTCAATCGACGCTTTCCAGCAACATCTGGCCGAAGGCCGCATCGCCCTGGTTGGCTAGAGCGAATACGGGGCGCAAATCTCATCGCCGCTCATCCCCGTGTAAACGGGGATCCAGCAAAACAGAAACGACGAGCAAGACTCGACTATATTTGTATAAATGGATTCCCGCTTTCGCGGGAATGAGCGGTCAAATGATTTATTCGATGCGCAACCAACTCTAGAGCATGCTGTCCGACCGTTGATTCACGCCTTCGATCCTTCGAGACACAAAATTTCTTCATCCTGAGGGAGCCCCAATACTGCTTTGGGGCTCGTCTCGAAAGATGAGGGCGTAACCGGATCACCTGCTTTTCAAGGCGCTCTAGACCTACAAAGGCGGAAGAAGACATCGCTTCGACGTAAGCTTTCCAGCCCTACTCTTCTATCTTATGCGCCAGCGTTTCGATGCGGATCGCGACCTCATCGCCGATAAGCCCCATCGCGGTTTCCAAACCGAAGTCGGAGCGTTTCAGCATGCCGGTCGCGGAAAAGCCTGCCGCGGCGCCTTTCGTCGACGGATCGGCCCCCAGCTTATTAAGGGTCACCGTCAGCGTCACCGGTTTTGTCTGTCCAAGGACGGTCATATCGCCAACGACCGTCGCTTCATTTTCAGAGAGCAGCGTCACCGCAGTTGACCTGAACGTCATGACGGAAAACTCCGCCGCATTCAGCCAGAAATCGCCGGTTACATGCTCATTGCGGGTCGCATCGCCGCTCACAAGGCTCGCCACGCCGATTTCCGCTTCGACGCGGGAGTCTTCGGGCGCATCCTGATCCAGCGTGACGACGCCTTTGACGTCAGGGAAAAACGCGATGACATCGTTAAAACCAAAGCGCTCGATGGAAAACTGGACATGCGTGTGAGACGGGTCGATTTTGTAGGCGTCCGCGGCGCGGGCCGCGCCTGACGCAAGAATGGCGAACAACGCGATGGATGATAGCATACGGGTGAAAAGCATGGGCATTGACGTCACCTTTATTTATTCTACAATATAGAATTAATACGAAAAGGATACGCCCGCAAGACATATGAGCGACCTTCGATGAGCAAGTCCCGCAATCTTGGCGAGTTTGAAATTCTCGTTATGGCGGCGCTGATCCGCCTTGGCGACAACGCCTATGGCGTGACGATCCGTCAGGAAATTGAAAACCGCGCCGAGCGCGCGGTCACCGTCGGCGCGCTCTACACAACGCTGGCGCGGCTGGAGGAAAAGGACTTTGTCGCCTCGCGCATGGGGGAAGCGACGCCCGAACGCGGCGGGCGTGCAAAACGGTATTTTGAAATGACACCCAAAGGCCGCGCACATTTCGAACGCTCGGTATCCTCTCTCGGCGCCATGTTGAAAGGCTTGCGGCCATGGCCGAAGACGCTTCGCACCAGCGCATAACGCCGCCCCGCGCGGCGTCGGCATTGCTCGCGCTCGCCTTGCGCGGCAGCACGATGGCGCCGCTGCTTGGCGATCTCGATGAAGAATACGCTGAAATCGCCGAAGGATCGCCAAAAGCCGCGCGGCGCTGGTACTGGCGCCAGAGCGTTCTGTCCACGGCGCATGTTATCGCCGAGCGCGCAAGACAGGAACATCTGCACCGCGCGCTTTTGGGCGTCGCCGCAGTCTTTGTGTTCCTGCATTACTGGAATCTCTGGATCGCGCCGGGTGCGGCGACGCAAGTTTATGCGCTGTCAGACGTCGGGTCCTATGGTCCGGCGCGCATCGCGTATTTCATTGTCGCCATTCTTGGCGCCGGGGCAGCAGGGGCGTTTTTCTCACGCGTTGCGGCGACGGCGCGCATAAGGCTGATCAAGTTTATCCTGACGCGCGCGGGGCCAGCGGCGCTGTTGCTGTTTGCGCCCGCCTCATTTGAAATTCTCACCGCCGGCGAGGGCTATCCTGTCGTCTACCGACTGTCGCAAACGGGTCTCGCCGCCGGGTCTTTCATCGCCGGCGCAGCGATCGCATTCCCGCACGCACGCCGGCCATGATCAGACTCAAGTCTTAATGCTCTTTCGCTTCTTCCATCGATTAAAATGACTTCATCCTGAGGGCTAAAATTCCCTTCGTCCTTCGAGACGCCGCCTCGCGGCCCTCAGGATAAAGGGAATTTTAGCGTGATTTGAATTCAAATCACCGAAGGATGACGCAAGATTAGTCAGATGATTGTCAAAACGCCCTAAAATTCCAGCAGATTTTCCGGCTGTTGTCCGGGATCGACCTCAGGCGGCGCGACGCGCCAGCCGGTTCCGTCATTGCAGGCCGCGCCTTCCCATTCGTCACTTTCGGCGCCGACCTCCATGCGTTGCGCGTACTCACGACACAACAGCGGACGGCGGCGCGGCCCGCCGGCAAGCTCCAGCTCCGTGCCCGGCGCTTTGATCAGCAAATCCTGAAACACATAGCCGCGGACGACGCCATCGACAGCGACAAGCATCCACGATTTGTCGGTGACGCGGCCAACCACTTCGACGCCGGCGCCGGAGGGCAGCATTTCAGCCACCTTATTGTCCGTCCCCGGACCGGTGCGCACATTGGAATTGCGTGTCGAGACATAAAGGCCGAGCTCGGTCTCCATCATATGCGCCAGATCAAGATCGCCGTGCGCGGCGGCGATGCGCGCTTTCGGATTTTCCATCAGATTGGCGAGGGAATAGCTCGCGGGCTCGACAACGCCGCTGGCGCGCCGTCCGCGCCAGGCCCGTGTCTGGCCGCTTTCAATAGCGCCGAGCGCCGCCTGCCCAAGCGCCTCGCGGTCGCCGCCGGTGAGGCGGTATTCAAGCGCCGACCCCGAGGCGAAATTGCTGTCGCCCACGCCCCCGCCGACCGACGGCAACGTCTCACAGCCCGCGATCAATAAAGCGCCAATGCCCGCAACCAGTACCGTCTTCAACCCGTTCATCACCCTACTCCAGTTCGCTCACTTGCCCGGCCACTCGAAAGGCATACAGGTCTTTTGCATATCTGCGCACAAATGTGGAGAGCGCGCGGTGGCGCAACGGCTTTTTTGCAGAAATTTCATGACGGGTCGATGGTCTGTTTCAATAACGACCAACACATCCGGGCCAGCTCACTCAGCAGAGTCGTTAACTTCAATCGCCTCTTCGAAAACGTCCAACGCACGCCTTGTGAACCCCCGCGTCTCTCCCGGCACCGATGTCGTCAGGCCGTCGTTCTTGCAATAGGTAAAACCTCTGCGTGTGTGGAATGTAATTTTAACATTATCAGACAACGGGAGATAACACTTGCCTTTTAAATTATTGAAAAAATAGCCCTCTGTCGTACGAAACAACAACGTATTTCTATCGACGATATTGTACCATTCGATATCGACATTCCGAATGCATCGCCGTGTATTTCCGGTCAATTTGTACTCAGACTCGTTGTTGGCGGCCTCATTTTCATCCAATTCATCATTCGATTCTGCACCCGCATTCGCCATAGATGAAATACAAAAGAATCCAGCGGCTATAATCAAAAAGAACCGGACCATCAGCGGCGCCCCCGATGTATTTTCAATTTGACTTCATACATTGAAATCGCCTCTCAATCCAGGAACGCCCGGCCATCTTTGTCTTCAATCTCGACCACCCAGAGATCGGGATCGATCGCCGCCTCTTTTTCCAGCCAGGCGTCGATCTTTGTCTCATCCATCGCCTCTTCGAAGGGCTCGCGCCAGACGGCATGGCCGTCGAGGTCGCGGCTCTGAATATAAAGCCGCGCCGCGCCGCGCCCGAGATACAGCTTCACCGCCACGGCGCCCGCGTCCGGATCGCCCCGGCGCGCAATCGTCGCGAAGGCGCCTTCCGCTTGCGCCCGGCGCATATGCGCGGTGACGCGGATCTCGGTTTTAAGGCGCGGCTCAGGCATGGGGGTCAATGGCGGCTTCGCCATGCGCCGGCGCGTCGGCGCCAGCCGGCTTTGGAACGCGCGGATTGTCGGGTGTGCGGAACGGTTCGAGCGCAAGGCTGGCAAACGTTTCCCCTTCAATGCTTTCATTATCGTCGAGGCCGAACTTTTCCTCCGCATGCAAATGGCTGGAATCCCGATAGGTGCCAAGAAGCCGGTCCCAGACGGAAAAGATCGTGCCGAAATTCGAATACTGGTTTTCAAGCCGCGTCGAATGATGCACCCGGTGCACATAAGGCGTGATGAAGAGATAAGACATCGCGCGCTCAAACCTCGCCGGCAGCTTCACATTAGTATGCGTGAAGGTGTTCAACAGCGCCGATAGAGCAAAAGACAACAAAATCCCCTCAGCGGGAAGCGCCAGCGCAAAGACGACCGCCGCCTCGACGCCCGCCCGGAACATTGATTCCAGCGGATGAAACCGCAGCGATGTCGTCGCGTCGATATGAATGTCAGAGTGATGGGTGCGATGCGTGCGCCAGAAAAAGTACCATCGGTGCAGGACTCGATGTTCAGCATAGGACAGAATGTCGATGACGATAACCGCCAGCGCAAGCTCCGCCCAGAGCGGGACATTGATAACATTAAGAAGCCCGGCGCCCGCCGCATCCGCGCTCGCCGCCGCGCCCATGGAAGCGAGAAACGGAAACAGCCCGATAATGATCGTTGCGTAGAACGCCATGGAGGCGTTGCGAAGCCAGCGCCCGGCGTCCACCGCCCGCGCGCGCCAGGGGACAATCATCTCGACCGCCAGCGCGATGGCGAGCAGGCCGAGAATGTAGCCGATTCCGCTCCAGCCTTCGAAGAATTCCATAAAATCCAGCCTCGCCAAGAACCTCTTGTTTTGCAAGGGTTGTGCAACACACTCGCCCTTCCAAGGAAGAGAATGTGCGCCGCAACACGCCACCATGGCGTGCATCGCCTTGCAAAACCGCGCAATATCTGACTGAATTGTCGCAGCGACGTGGGTCGCCTGGGGTTGAGTCGGCCCTGAATGCTCCGACTGGGGAAGAAGCCATGAAGACATTTGTATACGCTGCAGCAATGCTTGCGATGACAACGCCGGTGCTTGCCGGAACACGCTCCGTACCCGAAATGAGCGCGGGCGCAGGCGTCGCCGCGATCGCCTTGCTTGTCGGCGCGGCGGCGATCATTCGCGAAAAGATGAAACGCTAGTCACTGAATTCAACAACTCTTGGGGAGTTTTACGATGAAGAAATTTGTTTACGCTGCGGCGCTCGCCGCGATGACGACGCCGGTTCTGGCCAGCGATCCGCAGGTGCCGGAAATGAGCGCCGGCGCAGGCGTCGCCGCCATCGCCCTGCTCGCGGGTGCGGCGGCAATCATTCGCGAAAAGATGAAGCGCAAATAGCGCGGGGGGAGACCCTTCGCCGCCGGCGCGTCCGGTGGCGCGATCACTAAAAGAGCCGGCCCGCAAGGGTCGGCTTTTTTCTTGCAATACACGTTTGCAGTGTAAAAGAGCCTATGAGCCGGACGGATACCCATAAACCAGCGCCACGCGCCCTGTCTTTTGGCGACAGCCTTTTCTGGCGCGCAGGGCTGATTATCGCTCTGGCTGTCGCTGAAATGCCCCTGCTCGCCTTTCTGTTCGACCCTCTCGCCATTAACGACACGGATGCCGCATGGCTCCGCATACGGACCGTGCTTCGCGAAGGCGTACCATTGACGCTGTTTTTCCTTTCCGCGCTCGCGATTCTGATCACGCCCCGCCGGCGGACATTCATTGAAATGTGGAGATCAGCGGCGCGCGGCCACGCCTGGCGAATACCGCTGGCGATTAACCTCGCCCTGTTCGCCATACTCATTGTCGCAACGCTAATGTTAAACGCCTATGGCGCCTCGCAAAACGAACCGCCCTGGCGCTTGTTCGCCTTATGGCTGGGCGCCATCGGCGGCGCCTATATGTTTGTACTCGCCGCCGCCGCGCCGGCGTCATTTTGGCGGAACTTTATCAATCGCGAGCGGGCGTTGATCGCACTGGCCGCCGGCGCGGCGCTGACCGTCGAAGCGGCGGCGGTGCTGTCGCGCCAATCCTGGAACGCGCTTTCCGAAGCGACGTTTCATGTTTCGGCGTTTTTCCTCTCGCTTTACGAGGCGGATGTGACAACCCGCGTCGATGACCGCGTCATCGGCGTCAATGATTTCACCGTGAATATCGCCGCCGCCTGCTCCGGTTATGAAGGGATCGGTCTCGTTCTGACCTTTCTTGCGATCTATATGTGGATTTTCCGTTCGGTGTTGCGCTTTCCCAATGTCTATCTGATCCTGCCGCTGGGCGTTGCGGCGATCTGGATATTAAACAGTGTACGGATTGCCCTGCTTGTCAGTCTCGGCGCGCATGTCTCCCCGGAAATCGCCATTACCGGCTTTCACAGCCAGGCCGGGTGGATGATGTTCCTGATCGTCACGATCAGCATCATGCTTATCGTGCACCGCATTCCATTCTTTCACGATCAGGCGGCGATCACGACAGCCACAGAACCCTCGCCCGCCGTGCGCGAAGCGACGGCCCTGCTGGCGCCTTTCCTCGCCATGACGGCGGCGGGCATTGTCGCGGCGGCCTTTGCGGGCGCCGGCTTCTGGCTTTACGGCCTGCGGGTCGCGGCGCTGTCGCTCGCCCTTTTCGCCTTCTGGCGATTTTACCGGATGCTGGACTGGCGTATCGGCTGGGAGCCAGTCCTGATTGGCGTTTTCGTTGGCGCGATCTGGATCGCGACCGATCCGGTGAAGAATGCCGGCCCGCTTGGCGCGTGGCTGGCGACGCTTGGCCCCGTTGCAATGATATCATGGCTCGCCATGCGCCTGATCGGTACGATCCTGCTTGTTCCGATTGCGGAGGAACTGGCGTTTCGCGGCTATCTCCACCGCAAGCTGATCGCGGATAAATTTGAGGCCGTGGCCGAAGGCGCGTTCACCTGGAAAGCCTTCCTGATCAGCTCGGCGCTTTTCGGCGTGCTGCATGACCGCTGGCTGTCCGGCGCGCTCGCCGGCGCCGTTTTCGCTGTGGCGCTTTATCGTTCCGGCAAAATCACCGGCGCCATCGCCGCGCATATGAGCGCCAATGCGCTCATCGCCTTCTGGGCTATCGCTTTCGGGCAGTGGAGCTTGTTGTAAGCGTCTATTGCGGCTGCGCCGCCATATCCTTCATGGCGACGCGCAGCTCATTGACCCGCGCCCGGCTGACCGGCAGCCGCTCGCCGTTTCTTAAAGAAAGCCAATACCGGCTTCCTTCCTGCGTCGTCAGGCTTTCAGCCGCCGGCAGATAAACGACATAGGAACGATGAATGCGGAAGAAACGTTCGGGCAAGCTGCGGACAATCGCACTCAACCCCCGCTTATCGAGTTCCCATTTGCCGTCAACGCGATGCACTTCCGTATAATTACCGGCGGCTTTGAGCATGGTGACGTCGCCCACCGGAATGAAAACGGTTCGCCCGCTCGTTTCCACATTAAGGATCGTTTTTTCCGCTGATTGTTCAGGCGGCGGCGACAGCAGATCCGGCGCCCGGAGCAACGCAAATCCAAACACTGCCACCGCTAATACATAGATCGACCGGTCGATAAAATCGCCGGGACTGATCAACGCATAAAGCCCCAAAACCGCCAGGGGAATAACAAGATAAAGCGCAGTTCGATCCGCCGTCGCGCCGCGCCATGCTGTCCAACCGAACGCTAAAAACAGCAAGGCAAGGCTCGCCAGCACCGTCTTGGCGTCATAGCCGGTCGCCGTAACCCAACTCAATGCGGCGGCGAGCCCCCCGGCAGCCAACACGACTGCGGCCCATCGGCCAGGCGCCGGCCATCGTAACGTGACATAGCGCAACAGCGACATGCCGAATGTAATGAACCCGACGCCGACAAGCGCCTGGCGCGCCTGATGCCAGTCGTAAGGGTAATTGATCAGGGATCGCGACACTTCCGCGACGATGGCCCCAAACAATCCGGCCAGCCCTAGAGCCAGCCAGTAAACGCGCGTGTCAGAGCGTGCGCGCGCCAACATCAAAAGCCCCAACGCAACGGCGACCAGAGCGCCCGAAAACAAAAGCGCAGGCGTGTAGTATCGCAAATTGCGACGCGCATCGGCGCTGTAGGCAGTGAAATAGAGGCTTTGCACGACGGTCGCCGGTTTGTAGCCCGCGCGGTTGGATGAAAAGCGCAACGCGATTCGGTTGTCAGACGCCCTGATCAGGTTTTCGGGAATGGCGAATGTCGCATCGATGGCGCCCGCGCGCTCCGCCTTCGCCGTCGGACCGGGAACGCCCTTCTGGCCGATTTTCTCACCATTGAAATAGACCTCGGCTGAGAACGGGCCGGACATGGAGATCGCCATTGGCCCATCGCGTTGCAGGTCTCCGGGCGGCGCATTCCAGTCCAGCCAGGCGACGCCGTCAGGGACCGGCGCATCATAAAGGCCGATATCCCGCCATTCGCCCGCCACGCCTCGCGTTTTTGCAAACGACGCTTCATCGGCCTCAGTAAACCCGACGGTCGGCGGGATCGCCCAGTCGAATGACTGCGGACCGGACGCCAACAATATCGCAAACGCCAACACCGCAACGATCGACAGCTCGGCAGGTTTAAACACCGCGGCGATCTTGATGAGACGTTCAAA
The DNA here is from genome assembly GCA_039819405.1 of Pseudomonadota bacterium. GTDB lineage: Bacteria > Pseudomonadota > Alphaproteobacteria > Caulobacterales > Parvularculaceae > Hyphococcus. The sequence continues at coordinate 277,143 of JBCBSB010000005.1, forward strand.
CGGCATCCGAGACATTCGTCCTTTTTGGCTTGTACGCTGGGTTTCGCCCACATATCCGACGGACATTCGACAACCGCGAGGCCGCCGTCAATCTCGCATTGATGACCACCACGGATCGCAAATTCAAGGACGACAGAGGAATGATGATACGCCTCCCCGCCGCTGTCGCGGCGCTCACATTAGCCGCATGCGCCGCCACATCAGAAGGCGCGAGCGCGCCAAACACCCCGGCGGCCACGCAATATGACACAGCCGAAGCCCAGCGCCGCTTTGACGTCCTGGCGGAGAGTTTTCCGGCGCTGAATGCGACAGTGATGGTGGGCGACCAAATCGTCTGGGAAGCCGAAGGCGGCGTTGCGCGCGATGACCGCGACAGCGTCGATACCGACTACAACATCTATTCGATCTCAAAAATGCTGACGGGGCTCGCCTTCGCCAGGCTGGAAAGCGAAGGCGCTGTCGATCTCGACCAATCGGTCCGCCGCATCGAGCCGCGCCTGCCCGCGTTCTACGAAGAGGTGACGCTGCGCCAGCTTCTGGGACACACAGCCGGGGTCCGGCATTATCTTTCGGACGAGGACTGGATCGCGTTCAATGATATGCGCTGCGACAAGCCCCAGGATGCGCTCGGGCATTTTGTGGAAGACCCGCTTGATTTCGAACCGGGTCAGAAATTCAGCTATTCGACATTCGGCTTCACACTGGCGAGCCACCTGCTTGTGCAGGTCACCGGGGAAGCAACCTATGACGATGCGATGCGCGCCGCCTGGGGCGAGCGTTTTGCCGCGACAACCGACAGCGAAGACGCCGACAAGGCCGCCAACTATATGGGCGAGGCGGGCGCGTTTGAGGAAATCGACCTTTCAGCGGAATGCAAGTTCGGCGGCGGCGGCCTGATCGCCAGCGCGCGCGATCTCGCGGCGATGGGATCGGCGCTCGCCAATGGGGACATCGTTCCGGCGGCCGTTGCATTGGAGAACTTCACGCCTGGCAAAACGGCAGATGGCGCCGATACGAACTATGTCTACGGCATGGGCGTCGGCCTCGCAGAGAGCATCGACGTTCGCTACGCCGCGCATTCGGGCGGCTCCCCCGGCGGCCGCGGTTTTCTGATGGTGTTTTTTGAGCCGAACGTCACTGTTGCGCTGACATCGAACTTCGACGGCCCGCACCACGCTGACCTTGCCGCCGCGCTTGCGCGTATTTTCTCCGGCTTCCCCGCAGAAGACGAAGAAAGCGGCGAATAGGGCGTCAATGCTTTTCGTCTCTTCACGTTAAAGATGGATACGGCAAGCTGCGCGTCGCCCTGAAATCATGGGCGACGCAGACGTTTCAGGAAATCGGAAAGATGAAAAACGCCGCCGTCGCCGCGCCGATCAGGGTCGCCAGCGCAATCATCCGGGCTTTTGTTTTCCTGCGCAAATGCAGCGCCACCGGGATCAGCAGCAGGTTCGCCGAGACGATAAAGACCGCATAGTTCATCGTCGGAATCAATTCGTTCAGGGGAAAGCCGCCGCCGGCGACGCCCCGCGCGATAAACGGCAGAAACACCGCCATGTTAATTGACAGAACAAGCCCGATATAGGCTTTGGCGATGTCGGAAAGCACCACCGTACTGGTGCGCAGAAACGAGATCGCCTGCTGCGTCAGCGCGAACCCGTATTCGCGGCCCGCAATCAAGCCGAGAAACACGAAGGTCGTGCTCATGGGAATATTGCTGAGCTCTTTGAAGTAAAACAACAGCGACGCAAAAATAAAGTCGATGATGGTCGCGGAGCGAATATCCGTCACGGCGGTTTTCGACTTCAACACCCGCTGAATAGGTCCGCCCTTGTTGGCGAATGTATAGGCGAGCAAGGCGACAATCGCGAACATTGCGCTAAACCCTTCCAGTACGGAAAGCTGGCGCGGCAGGAAGACGAAGATATTGGCGAAATCCTGAATGAGCCAGACCGACCACAGATAGCCCGTCGTCACCCACTGTAAAATCACCCACAAGGGATGATGCTGCTGATGTTCGGTCTCACGGAAGAACTTTTCAATGGTGGTTGAGGCGACAAGAAACACGCCAAGACCGATGACAAAAGCGAGGCCATAACCGATCAGAGACTTTTGCAGCATCGACGACAGGCCGCCGATGGAGGCGAAAACCGTCAGCACCATGAAGGATGTGGACACCGGCACGCCGAAGCGGGTGATGGTCAACAGCATCAGCGGCGGCAGCACATGATACCACTCAACGCGCACCGCCGGATATTTCTCGGCGTTCATCAGGCGCCCATAGGACGGGTCGCCGTCATTCACGACCCAACCATAGGTGAAGGTGGCGACAAGAATGACCGCCGCGAACAGGAACAGCCAGAACCAGTGCAGGCGGCTGTTGGACGCGATGAACGTGCCAAGGGTTTGCAGGGCGTCATTGCCGACAACGGCGTAGGCGGCGAACAGAAAGCCGATGGCGGCGAAAAGCGTTACGTCAAACACAAAAAATGCGCCCCCATCAGCGGTAATCCGCGCCTCGTACAGTTTAGCTTTGACAATTTTGTGACACCAGCCCCATGACGCCAACGTGAACTGTGTCCGGACCGGCGCCAAGCCCCTTCGCCGGCTTGACTGCCGCCTCCCCCGTAAACGGGGGAAGAATGAGCTTGCGGCGAACGCGACACTAATCCTCCCCCGCCTGCGGGGTCGATCGGGGTTGGGGCCCCGATCGACGTGTCGCCAAAGGCGACGGAGGGGGTATGTTGCAAACCATGCCGATAAGAAAGCCACACGCCAACGCGCGCAAGCTCCGCCAAAATATGCCGCCAGGCGAGCAACGGCTGTGGTATTTCATCCGCAACAGACAGCTCGACGATTTCCGCTTCCGGCGTCAGCATTCAATCGGTCCTTACATCGCAGACTTCGCTTGTGTGGAGGCGCGCCTCGTCATCGAACTCAACGGCGATCAGCACGCGTTGGGATCGGCGCCGGCGCGCGATGAAAAACGCGACGGCGTTCTGGAATCGATTTTGGACGCCTGCGAGAATTCAAAGCGAGCAATTGAAATAGAAAAATCTCATCAGGATGAAACGTCCTGACCCCCTTCGTCAGCTTCGCTGACACTTCCCCCGTAAACGGGGGAAGAATGAGCTTGCGACAAACGCGACACTATTCCTCCCCCATGCCAATGGGGGAGGTGTCGAGCGTAGCGAGACGGAGGGGGTTATGGGTTATCGCCGGCGGGTTCAGCTCTTGCGCAGCCGCACGCCCGGCCCGCCGCCGTTTTCCGGAATGAACTCAACCCCGGCGGATTCCAGCGCCGCCTGACGCTTTTGCTTTTGCGCGCGCCAAGACGTTTTGAGGTCATCTGACTCATCCTTCGAGACGCTCATATTCCCTTCATCCTGAGGGCCGCGAAGCGGCGTCTCGAAGGACGAAGGGAATATGAGCCCTCAGGATGAAGTCGTACTTACCCATCCAGTGTCGGGATCCCCTAATTCCTCCCCCATGCCAATGGGAGAGGTGTCGAGCGTAAGCGAGACGGAGGGGGTTAGTGCGACAGCATCGAATCCTATATTCTGCAGTTCATGAAAGATTTTTTTCTACTTGGGTTTGGCGCATTCTTGGCGATGGGAGGTGCTCTCGTTCAGGCTATTGTTGGCCGGATGCATTCGCAATCTGATCGGAGACGTGAACTGCTGATCGATTCTTACAGCGATTACCTAAATGGGCTCGCTAAGCGTGCTTCTATTCTTCACGACCATTCAGAACGCACAGAGGAAGCCATGGCTTTAATGGTTTCTGGAAAACAAAAGATATCAGCATATGCACCAGAGCAAGTTGTTATTGCTTTAGCGAATATTGAGAAAACGCCAATGCTGCTATCCAATGAAGAAACTCAGCAAGCTATGGTTGGACTAGTAAAAGCGATGAGAGAAAGTATCCGTGCAGGCTCCGGTGATCTAGACAAAGCTATCCACGAAGTACTTTTTTCGAACCCTATTATTGACCGTAACTACTGACGGTCACTTACGCACAACCCTTATTTGCGCTCTTTCGTGGCGCCGCATTAACGCAGGCGCACGCCCGGTCCGCCGCCGTTCTCCGGAATGAACTCGACGCCGGCGGCTTCGAGTGCGGCTTGCGCCGCCGCCACGCTTGCTGCTGAGCCTGTTAGAGGCCCGTTTCCGCCTTCCCATCGCTTGATGGTTGGGACGCTGACCTCGCACGCAGTTGCGAGTTCTTCTTGGGTCATTTTTACCAGCGCCCTTGCCGCCCGTAGTTGTTCTGCCGTAATCATTCGATACTTTCGTATATTATTTGATATTTATGTATTGACCTTATGGCCAACAAGCGATACCTTAGTATCACATAACAGCCGAAAGGGGAATGAAAGTGTCCAAACGCTGGAAAACCGTGCTTGCGCTGAAAGTCCCTGTTTTCAGGCGGCGGGAGGAACTGAAGACCGTCGATATCGCTGACCGCCTCAACGAGATCGTCTCGGAACTCACCATTATCGACACCGCCATCAACAGTCTGGATATTGACGATCGCCAGCGCTTCGGATTCTACATGATCCTCAGTAAGCAGATCAACGACATCATCGCCGTGCGCGACACAGTCCACCCGCCGAAGGTTAGTCGAGGTCTTTCGTAAGCCCCCTCCGTCTCGCTTACGCTCGACACCTCCCCCGTAAACGGGGGAGGAACATGTTGCATAGATGAATGATTGTAGCACGATATTGAAGTGAAGTGCCTTCTTCCCCCGTTTACGGGGGAAGTGTCACCGAAGGTGACGAAGGGGGTATCTGAATCTCATCGCCGCTCATTCCGGCGCAGGCCGGAATCTCCCGCCGCAGGCCTTACAAAGGGCTATCGAGATTCCGGCCTGCGCCGGAATGAGCGGAATTTTCGCTGGGCAGTTTCAGCCGCAACCGGCGCCAACGGCCATAGCAAAAAAAGGCCGCTCAGTTGAGCGGCCCTTTTCATTATTACAATGTAGACGGAACGTTTAGCTCGCGCCCGCGCCGGCGACCCATCCGGTGCAGGTCGATACGTCGTTGAGCGCATGTTCGCCAAGGCAGAACGCTTCTTCATAGGGCGTGCGCGTTGCGGCGATGCACTGGTCCAGCGTCAGCTTCGCCATTTCAAGGCAGCGCTGCGACTTGTTGTTCTTGGCGTAGACTTCGACAACCTTGCCGTTAAGCGAGCCGGTCGAATAGCGCGCCGCCAGATTTAAGACGCGGTCGACAATGACCTGCGCATTGGATTCGGTCAGCCGGCCGGGGTCGCTCGACTGGCCCCAGTCGGCGGACCATTCGCCCTGCGCGCTCGCCAGCGATGGGGCGACCACGCCGCCGTCAATCGCGTGCGCGAATGTCGGCCTGCTGGCGCCGCCCCGATTGCGGCGGAACTTCGCCGCTTCCTTGAGGCGCTCCTGGCTGGAGGCGATGCGCTGTTTGCCCCATTTGGTTTTCTGCATGGCGTAGGCCTGGGCCTTGAACGCCTCACCGAGCGCGGTGATGCGCGCGCCGTCCTGCATGGTCATAGCGAGCACCGCCTCGACGGCCTTGTCGGCGCCTTTCATTTTGCGGGCGTAGCTTGGGTCCTGCGCCAGATTGGATAAAAAGGCGTCTTTACCGCCAAGTCCGCCCCGGCGCTTTTTCTTTTTCACTTCTTTTTTGAGCGCTTCGGCGAATTCCGGCGTGTCGGCGGCGACCAGCGCCGCATAGGCGACCCAGCCGGAGGTCAGGGTATCAGGCTCGTGGGCGCTGAGGCGGCGATGCGCCTCGCGGGTGATCCCGGCGTTATCGAAGGCCATCGCCTCGATCACAACGACATCCTCACGAAAACGGACGTAATGCGCGGCGGTTCTTTCAAGTGACGAATCTTTGGGCTGGGCGAGGGTGTCGGCGGAAACGCCGGTCGTGGCGAACCCGGCGAGAAGAGCGATACAGGCGGCCCGGCCCCGCATCGCGCGCCCGCGAGCTGGTTTAATATGACGCAACATGGATGAAATCTCCCAGAAAACTAACGGCCCCTAACGGTTTCGTCACATTACCGCCCCACGGTTTAAGACGTTGCTGATGATCCTAGCCAAATTCTAAACAAATTCGAGCTTTACGAGGCGCAAACCCTGCAATTTTTCGGCCTTACCACGCATTCAGCTTTTATTAACGACAATCCTGCCATGGTGAATAGGTGTTAACGAATCTGAAGACCGGCTTAACCAGAGCTGCCCGACGCCAGGCCCCATGATGTTTCGCCCCTTGTCTTATTTACGCGGTTTCCTGTCCGGCTTGCGGGGCGGCCCTGTCTGGCGCGGCGGCGTCGGCGACATGGTGCTGACGCTCTATGATGACGGGATCATTCTGGGGGTCTCATCCTCGGCGTCGGAGATTATCGGCGCGGCCGGGCCGCTTCAGGGGCGTTCTCTCTATGATTTTGTGCGCCGCGAGGACCGCGATGACGTGCGCGCCTGTCTGGCGGCGGCGGCCGAGGGCCGGGGCCGGGCGAAACCGGCTGAATTGCATGCGCAATTCCGGCTTTTGCGGGTTCGCAAAGCGGTCGCGCCGGCGGAAATCCTGGTGGCGCCGCTGGGCCGGGGGCGTTTGCGCGCCCTCATCCGCACCGGCATTGGCGCGATGGCGCCGCGCCGCGCGTTCCAGACAGAGGCCGCGAGCCGCGAACCGGCGAGCCCGCCGTCCGCCCCCGCCGATCTCGTCGCCGATCTCAGCCATGAGATGAAAACGCCGCTGAACGCCATCATGGGCTTCGCCGACGCCATGCGCTCGGAAACCTTCGGGCCGCTGGGCGATGATAAATACAAAGAATACGCCGACGACATCCACGCCTCCGGCGCGCATCTGATGGACCTGATCGGCTCGATCCTCGATTACGCAAAGATTGAGGCGAACAGTTATAAATTGTCGCCCGCGCTTGGCGACGCCGCGCCGATTGCGCGCGACTGTGCGGCGATGATCAGGGGCGAGGCGGAAAAGGCCGGGCTTGCGCTCAATGTGGAGATTGCGCCGGACCTGCCCGAAACGCTGATCGACAAACAGGCGGTCAAACAGATCCTGATCAATCTTCTCACCAATGCGGTGAAATTTACCGAAAGCGGATCGGTGACACTGTCTGTGTCGGAAAAATGTGGCGCGCTTGATTTCGTCGTCAGGGACACCGGCGTCGGCATGAACCAGATGGCGCTTTCGAAACTCGGCGGGCGCTTTACCGACGTTCATAAAAACGGCGTACGCGGAACAAAAGGAACGGGCCTCGGCCTGTCGCTGTCCTTTGCGCTGGCGAAGCTTCATGGCGGCGCGCTGGTGCTTGACTCCGCGCCGGGCGAGGGCACGACGGCGCGCTTCACCCTGCCGCTGCGCCGCTCGCTGGAAGACGCACCCGCCGGCGCCCTCTCGCGACCCGGCGATATTCAAAGCCAGCTCGACCGGGTCACCCGCTATCGCCGCGAGCGCGCACAGGAAGCGACCGCGGCTTAAAAGGCGCGTTCATTTCGCATCGGCGGCCCAGGTCATCGCCATCGACGCTGTCGATCAACGGCCCTTGCATACGGTTTTCCTATCACGATTTAACGGCGCGCATGCTTTAAGAAGGCTCCCGGCGCATATTATTTTGCTATGAAGCAGTTACGCATGCGGGGGCGATTGCTTCACAGTCTCTCCGTATAGATATTAATGATGGATGATGCGCTTTCGAAGGCGACGGCGCCCGATCCAGGACATCAACGCCCGGAGATTATCGCATGGACAAAATTCTATCGCGCCGACATCTGTTCGCCGGCGGCGCCCTTCTGGGCGCCGGCGCTGCGCTCTCATCAACAGCGGCTGCGCAAAATGGCGCTGCAAGCGGGCCGCGCGTGGCGCCGGCCGGCGAAGCGCTGACCCCCGATGAGGCGCTCGCGCTGCTGCGGCAGGGCAATGAAGACTTTCTTGCCGACAAGGAGCCTGTGGCCGCCACGGGTCGCGAACGCCGCCTTGCGCTCGCCCAGGGACAGGCGCCGTTCTGCGCCTATGTGACGTGCTCTGACAGCCGCGTGCCGCCGGAGCTTCTGTTCGGGCGCGGGCTTGGCGAACTCTTCATCATTCGCAACGCCGGCAATACGCTCGACCTGCTTGCGCTGGGGTCGGTGGAATACGCTGTCGCCGTCTTGAACGTGCCGCTGGTTGTCGTCATGGGGCATGAAAGCTGCGGCGCGGTGGACGGCGCCATGCAGGTTGTTGAGAGCAACGCGCGTTTCCCGGGCGCGATCGACAAGATGATCGAACCGATCATTCCAGCGGTGCTCGAAGCGCGCGGCCAGAAGGGCGATCCGCTTGAAAATGCGGTGAAGCAAAATGTGCGGCGTGTCGTCAGGACACTGAGAGAAGAATCCGACCCGATTATGATGCGCCCCCAGGAGCAAGGAAAAATGAAGGTTGTCGGCGCCTATTATGAGCTTGATACGGGCCGCGTCGATTTCTTCGATACGGTATAGGGTTCAATGAATGCCAGGAGTGACCTAACGCTTACCACGTCTTCGTCACCTGAAACGCCACAAACCGCCCCGTCGGATCGGCGTTGAAATCGTCAAAGCCAAGCGCCGCGCCCGGAATTTCCTGCGGGCGCTCGTCGGTCAGGTTGATCGCAGTAACCGCAAAGGTCGTGCCTTTCAGCCAGCGATTGTCAAAGGCGACGCCAGCGTCAAACGCGAGATAGAGATCGAGGGTTGTCATGGATTTGACGGGGACGAGCTGCACGTCCTCGACGCCTGTTCCCCCTGTAAAGCTTGGGAATACGACGCCAGTCGTGTCGACGAACGTTTCATAGGCGTAGTCGTCAGCATAATTGATAATGGCTGAGACGTTAAACGCGCCCTTGCGCCAGGCGCCGCCGCCGCGCACGCGCAGGTCCAGCGGATCGCCAAAGCTGTCAACCACGTCAAGTGTCGGCGTTTGCTCCGTCAGGCGCCGTTCGAAGGTGAACACATAGTTGGCGGCGGCGAACAGGTCGAAAACGCCGTGCATCGTCTCAAAATTGTAGGATGCGGAAAGGTCGAGCCCTCGCGTGCGCTCTCGCGCCGCCGGTTGCAGTGATACATCGATCACCGCAAAATTTCCTGTCGCGATCGCATCTGACAAACGTATACAGCGGCCATCGATAAGAGGCGCGCCGCCGAACATAGGCTGTACGGAACCTCCGAATGGCTGATCAGGGACGCCCAGAAATCGCACGCAATCGGAAAACGGCGCATCAAATTGTGCCGCGCTTCTTTCAATGATCGGCGTAATGTGATCGATAAATTCCGGCGTTAAGGTTCTGGAATGACTGTTCGGGAAAAGCTCGGCCAGATTTGGGATGAATCCGAAAGGCGGCTTGAAGGGGCGGCCGGTGACTTCAATGTCATAATAAGAGGCGGACATGGTCAGCCCCTTGACCGCCGCCGGCGTAAAATCGGCGCCGAATGTCCAGTTGGTGGACCGCGCGGCGGGCAGGTCTATGTTGCTTGACGCAACGACGATAGTTGGCGCTGCGGTCGAAACGACAGACGGGCAGTTGGTAATGCGCGTATCGCAGAAAATGTCAGTTTGCAAAATTGTCGCCTCTGCGAAATTGCTCGCAGAAGGACTGTCATTGAATATAGGCGCATAGAAAGAGCGCCCGTATGAGCCGCGCAGGTTCAGACCCTTTACAGGCGACCACAATATTGAGGCGCGGGGCGACGTGACGCCGCCGCTGTTTTCATAGTGATCGAACCGTCCGGCGGCGGAGATTTCCAGGCGTTCAACGCCCGTCATGCGATTGCCGGCCCCGATGATCGGGACGAAGGCTTCGCCGAAGCCGGAATAGATATTCCTGTTGACAGCGGAGGTCGATTTTCGAAACTCGCCGCCAAGGGCCAGCCGCGCGGCGCCGCCCGGCAGTTCCATGACAGCCCCATCTGCTTTTGCCGTCGCCACCCATTGTGTGGAGTCCGGAAAGCTTTGGAGCCGATTCGGCGCTGCAGAACGCGTTACCTTGACTTCGCCCAGCCAGTCGCCGCCGAACTGATATCGCCCGCCTAATGTGATGCTGTATTTTTTCTCTCTCGTGACAGACTCCATAAAGGGGGGGCGTTCAACGGGAGTGAAGACGCCTACTGAAACGTTCTCAGTAAATTTTCTGATTGATGCGAGGCCTTCCAGAAAAACTTCCGCTTCGTCTGTCACCGACTGAGAGAATGTTCCGTATATTCTGTGCTGCTGGTCTTCCGGGAATATGCTGATTGGTATATTTGAACTCGCGAGCCGTGGGTCGTTTGCGGGAACAAACCCCCGATCCGGAAAAGTGATATCGCCCCTGTGCAAAAACTCATAGGTTACTAGCGCATTGCCCGATCCCCAGATTTTGCCCAGCGTTTGCGCCGCGAGATATTCTTCCGCGCCGCTGTCGGTGATCTTGCCATAGCGCACGGTTGTTTCGGCGCCGTCAAATTCGCTGCGCATAATGGTGTTGACGACGCCTGAAACCGCAGTGTCGCCATAGATCGCAGAGGCGCCGTCGGCGAGCACTTCAAACCGGTCAATCGCCGTCACCGGCAATTCGTCGAGCGCAAAGATATCTCGCCGCGAATTGGTCAACTGTAATGGAGCAAAGCCATGAATAGCCAAACTATTTTGCTGGAAAGACGTTTCGTTAAAAACGATCCGCTGGCCAATGAAAACACCGCTATCATCAAATTGTGGGATTACTCTGAACCCGGAAATCTGTGACGGCGGGCCGAAGGTCGACGGTTGCACCTGGATGAAATCATCGGCTGAGGCGTAGCCCGAGCGGTCCAGATCGTCGCTGCCATAGGTAAAGAGCGGCGCCGAATCCGTCGGGGCGCCGCGAATGTGGCTAGCGGTGCGGATATTGGTGCCGGTGACGATGATCTCGTCTTTTTCGATTTGCGCGCCCGAGGCGCCGCCGGGGATTTCAATGACCGGCTGCGGCTCGATCACGCGATAGATGGTCGCCCGGTCGCGCTCATAGGTGAGGCCGGCGGGCGCAAGTAAAATCTTCAGCGCTTCGGCGGGGGTCATCCGTCCACGGATGGCGGGCGCCTGTTCCCCTTCCACAAGGGCGCCGTCGGCGACAATCGGCGCGCCGGTGCGGTCTGAAAGATCGAGCAGCGATTGCGACAACTCCTGCGCGGGAATGTCGAAATTATATTTTGCGCCATTGGCGAAGGCGGCGCCTGGCGCCAGCGTCAACGCCACCATGGCAGCGCCTGCCAGTAAACTCTTACTTGTCGTCTTCATCAGGTGAAGTTCCCGTTGTTGGATCGTCGCGTCTTGCGACCTGTCCATAAGACGCATGGCGCGCCGGATGCGCCGCTCGTCAGGCGTTTTTTTTCAGTTTTCTTGGTTGTGCTGAAGAATGCGCGTTCCGTCGATGTCCGGCTCAACGGATAAGTCATGCGCGGCGGCGACGGTTCTGATCACCGCTTCCGCCTCGTCAGCGCGAAAGGCGCCGGTGATGGTCAACGCATCGTCGACACTCGGCGCGAGCGCGACGGGGCGCGCCGCGTAGCGGTTGATGCCGGCGATGACATCGCCAAGCGGGGCGTTCTTGTAGATCAGCCGTCCGTCGCGCCAGGCGGTGAGCGTTTCGAGATCGGCGAAGCGAATGTCGCCCATGACGCTGTTGTCCGTCACGGTGAGGGCTTGTCCCGCCGTCAGCCGCGCCGCAGCGCCGGGGGCGTCACGAGCGCTGACCGAGACAATTCCCTCGACAACGCCGACACGGGTTTCATCGCGGATCAGCGTCACGTCAAAACTTGTGCCGATGACTTCGATGTCTGCGCCGCCCGCTGCGATGATGAAAGGCCGTTCGGGATCGCGGGCCACATCGAAAAACGCCTGACCGTTTAACAGGGCGACCTGGCGACGATCATCTTCGTAGGTGATTTCGGCGGCGGACCTTGCGCCAAGCGTGATGACGCTGCCATCCGCCAGCGCAACGTCGCGCGTCTCTGCGATGCTGGTGGCGTAACGTTGCGCTTCCAGTGGCGCATCGGGAAGGTTGGCGACCATCACCATTGCTGCAATGCCGGCGGCGACCGCACTGATGGGGATCAGCGGCCGCGCAAGCCAGCCTTTCAGCTGTTCGAGAATGCCGGGCGATGTGTCGGCCCGGTGGGTCGGGGCCGGCGCGTCGATCAGATATTCCAGATCGGTGAGGTCGCCAATTTCGTTGAACATCATTTCAAGCCGTGAGAACGCCGCGTCGCAGCGCGCATCGCTCGCGCGCCAGTTCTCGAACGCATCGAGTTCTGCGTTACTGGCGCCGTCGGAGCTGACAATCGCGAGCCATTCGCCGGCTTCGCGATCGATCTCCTCCAGGGTTTTCATATCATCCGCCATACGTCTTCTCCGGGCTCACGCGCCGTTGGCTTTCATCGCCGCATCGATATGCGCGATGGCGCGGGCGACCGCGCGGCGCACGCTGCTTTCGCTCATCGCCAGCTCCCGCGCGATATCCGCATAGGTGCGCGACTGAAGGCGATGCATCAGCAGGACGCGCCGGTCTTCGGCGGGCATTGTTTTGATCGCCGCGCGCATGATCGCAAACCGCTCCTTTTCTATTAAGACGCGCTCAGGCGAAATTCCGTCAAAGTTTTCTTCGCCGCCGGTCGCCAGCACTTCTTCCGCGTGGGCGTTGCGGGTGCGCTGACGGCGTTTGTGGTCGATGACGAGATTGCGCGCGCTGGCGTAAAGAAAGGCGCGGGGGTTGCGGATCAGCTGCGTTTCAAACGCGCTGGAGAATTTGGCGAAAGCGTCCTGCGCCACGTCTTCAGGCTCGGGCGGGCCGTCGCCGAACTTCGCCCGGACATAGCGCGTCAGCTCCGGCAGATAGGCGTTGTAAAGATCCGACAGAGAAGACCGCGCTTCGCTGTCTTCAGTCGACGACGGCCTGCCGAGTTTCTGGTCGCCGTCTTCCGCAGAAAGTTCGTCATCGGAGCTTTTTGTCATGATGCGAGCATAGGGGCGCCGGATATTTCAAGACAAGCGCTCGCGGCGTTGCGCGCATTCCCTGGGTTTTCAAACGCCTTCGCGTCATCGACGCCAAAGCGCCCCATCGGCGAGTGCGCTCGATATTGCGGCTCACAAATAACCCAATGATTTCAGATGCCAAGGCCGTTAATGCGCATTTTTTGCGCCTTTTTCTTGACAAAGCGCATCCAGTGCGCCATTTTGTATGACAGAAAAATGACAGTTTTGTTTCACTTATATTACAGAAATCAGAAACTGCCTGAATAATAAAGACTTAAGTCTGGAGTAGCCTGATGTTCAAAAGCGCCCCCGGTGTCCAAAGACCGCTTCTTTATGTTGTCGCCGCCGTGATTGCGGCAGCCCTCGCCGTGCCCCTGGCGGTCTCGTCCGGCCAGATCAAAAGCGGCGGCATTTTCGACGAATGCTACGAGGAGCCATGCGATGGCGCGGCGCTGCTGGCCAGGGCGGATTGAGGTTCGCGATGGTCTGGAGTTGATTGCGGATCAGGTAAGTCATTTGACCCGCAGCCTGTTTTAAGAATCTATCTGTCGTCATCCCGTTGAACGAATTCGTTCAACCAATGCAGCGCGCAGCGATGCGTTGCAGACACAGGATCTGCCGCGATGGGGTTCGGCGTTTATTGACAGCGATCTCATGTCTGCAAAGCGGCATTTCATGCCGCATTGCGCACGGGATGACGGGCGACAACCGCACCAGTCTAAAAACCCCGAACGCTATGCTCTGGCGTCAGTCATTCAACCGTGAAATCAACGCCTGGAGCACATCGTCGTTTTGCGTCGCGGCGATAGGCGTTTTTATCGTCCAGTCCGGCGTCACGCCGTCAGATTTTTTGTCACCGGACGCCCTTATGATGTGCGCTTTCGGAAACCCGACCTGCAGGCCGGTCAGAGGCAATTCGAAGGTTTCCATCGCGCCATAGGTGGTCGCCATATCGGAAGTTTTCTCGCCGGCGATGACGCCCCATCCGTAGTCCTGAAAGACAGAAGCGACATTGACGGCGTTTGAATAGGTGTGCCGATTGATCAGAACATAGACGTCGCCGTCAAACCGTTCGCCGTCGCGCGGCTCGGCGTAAGGGATATCAAAGTCAAAGATCTCCCCCCTCGGAACCTCCGCATATTTCTTTGCAAACAGACCGGAGACGCCTTGCGCCGCTTCCGGGGACCCGTCGATGCGCGCCTGATTGGAAGCCGCCGCTTCATCGCTGGACTTGATGAGAAAAGCCGACGCAAACCTGAACGGCTCATCGGCGATCCAGGCGATCATATGATCGCTGAAGGAACTGTCGCCGCCCGGGTTTTCCCTCAGATCGATGATCAGTTTTTCCGCGCCGGCTTCCATGAACTCACCGAACGCGCCCTCGATAAACGCAATGAACCGCGTATTGTCCCAGAACGCCGTCGTATCTTCGATATTGTAGAAAGGCCCGGGGCGCAGATAGGCAAGATCATCGTCGAGCATTTTCGCAACCCGCCTGTCGCCGTCGAGGACAAAGGCCGGCGTCTGCGCGAGGGCGGCGGCTTCCTGCTCGGGTTTTGTCCGCGCCGAAACCGTGAGGGCTTTCACGCCGGCGTCTGTTCGGATCGCAAGGTCAAACTCCTCAACCTCGCCCAGTTCCACCCAGAGATATCTGGGAAACGAGAACTCCAGCAGCGAATGCGCGATATAGGGCGTGTCGGCGGAGATATGCGCCGCCGTGCGGTCCAGCCATTCGGAAATCGGCGCGCCATTGAGCTTCAGAATTTCGTCACCGCGGGAGACGCCGTCCACGCCGGAATAATCCTCGCCGACATAGGCGCGCCCGTCGGCGATCCGCAGATAGATGGGAAATGTACGCCCGCCATCGTCGCGATAGGCCTGGTAAACCTCGCCAGGGAAATCAAGCCGCGCATGGGCCACATTGCCGAACGCCGTGAATTTCTGAAATGCGATTTGCGTTTCCAGCAACGTCATGGACGCTGTGAAGCCGGCTTCCATATTTTTATAGAGCGCGTCGTATTCGGCTTTGGGCCGATGGACGTAAAGATTGGCGTGGGCGCTTTGAAGGCCTTCGTAAAGCGACTTGAAATCGGACTGTTGCGTTTCGGGCGAGACGGGCCGATCCCAGTTAATATCCTGCGCATCGGCGGGCGTCAGCGCAAAAACCGTAAGCGCGATGAATGCGCGAGATAAAAGCGGCGATATTTTCATTAATTGATCCTTTGGATATGAAACTTCGCCGACCCGATAGTCGTCTTTTGTCCGTCGCCGCCATGTCGTGGGGCTCCTTTTGACCTGACGAAAACCTGACGAGGGTTGGTTTACGCCCCATATCGTAGGAAAATAACCCAATGCCGCACGATGCAACGGAACCTTTTGCGAAACCCGCCACCGGCGCCCGGCCTTTCAGGCTTGGGGCGTGGCTGGTCGATCCGGATGCGTGTTCGCTTGCAAAGGACGGTCTGCAGGTCAGCCTTGAGCCGAAGGTGATGGACCTTCTGGCGCTGCTTGCCGGGGAGCCGAGCCGTGTGTTTTCGCGCGCGGAGATTGAAGCGGCGTTGTGGTCGGACGTGACCGTCGGGGAGGATACGCTCGCCCGCGCCGTGTCGAAACTGCGGCGCGCGCTCGGCGACGTCCCCCAGGCGCCCAACTATATCGAAACGATCCCCAAGCGCGGCTATCGCGTCATTGCAACTGTCTCATCTGCGCGACCAGTTGCGCCGCTGAGATATGGACGCGTTGCTATCCTGTGCGTCGGCCTCGTCGCCATCCTGGCGGCCAGCCTTACGCTTTTTTCAACGCGCCAAACGCCGTCAGTATCGGAGGCCGCCCAGCTGACCAGCCGCGCCGATGATTTTTACATGCGCTTCACCCGCGCCGACAACGAAGCGGCGATTGCGCTTTATCAGCGCGTTATCGCCGCCGACGCCGACTATGCGCCGGCGCAGGCGGGGCTCGCCAATGCGCTGGTCCAACGGGTCGTCCGCTGGCCGAACGGTTTGGATGGCGCATCCACCCTCGGGGCGGCGATCGACAGCGGACTGACCCAGACGACCGACGCGCGCAACCTTCTCGCGCGGGCGACGGCGATGGCTGAGCGGGCCGCGCGCCTGTCGCCGAATGATCCGGACGCCCTCAAAGCGTTGGGCTTCGCCTATTCCGCGCAGGGAGATCTGGATCGCGCCGAAGCAATCTATCGCCGGGCGATCTCCATTGACCGCGACGCATGGGCGGCCCTGATCAACCTCGGCGAAATCCATCTCATGAAAGGGGATCGGCGCGCCGCCACCGCGGTCTTCGAGCAGGCGTATTCCGCCATGGATCGTTCGTACCAGGAAGAACCGCAGAGAATTGGGCCATGGCAGGCGGCGCTTGGCGTTGTTATCGGCGAAGGTCACGAAGCGCTTGGAGCGCCGCAGGAAGCTGAAATCTGGTATCGCCGGGTTCTGGTCCAGACGCCGTTCGAGCCCGAAGCGACGGTTCGGCTCGCAGGACTTTTAAAGCGCGCCGGCGACGCAGCCGAGGCTGATCGATTATGTGCGGCGCTCACCGAAAAGGTCGGCGCCTTCGAAGGCTGCGACGAAAACTGAAAATCAGGCCGCGCGCGACTTGCGCTCCACGCACGCCAGAATCGTTTCGTAAAGCGCTCTGAAATCGATGGGCTTTGCAAGATGCGCATCCATGCCGCTGGCGCGGTAATGCTCGGCCTGTTCGGCGAACGCGTTCGCGGTCAGCGCCACAATCGGGACAGGCGTCAGTCCCTTCGCCGCTTCGATCTCGCGGATTTTCCGGGTCGCCTCAACGCCATCCATGGAAGGCATCTGGATATCCATCAGGATAAAATCGATATCGCCATTGCGCCAGGCGGCGACAGCCTCCACGCCGTCTTTCGCAAAACTTAAGCGGCGTACGGATGACCCGAGAATGGCCTCGACCACCATCCGGTTCGGTTCCTGGTCTTCCGCGACAAGTACGGACAGATCCTTCATGACGTCCCGGGCGTGGCTTTCGTCATAAGCCGGCGCTTGCGCGCCGCTTTGTTCGTCGACCGCAACCGGGATCTCGAAAGAAAAACACGATCCGCGGCCCGGCTCGCTGCGCACGGAAATATCGCCGCCCAGCCCTTCGACAATGCGCTTGCAGATGGTCAGTCCAAGCCCGGTGCCGCCATATTTGCGCGTCGTCGAGCTGTCAGCCTGCATGAACGGTTGGAAAAGTTTGCGAAGCCCTGTTTCGCTGATGCCGACGCCGGTGTCCTGTACCGAGATGTGCAGCTGATGTTTTCCATAGCTGGCCTCTTCAGCTGCAACGGACAGGCTGACAGATCCGGCGTCTGTGAATTTCAACGCATTGGCGATAAAATTCGTCAGAACCTGTTTGATTTTCGTGGGGTCGGAACAATAGCGGCGTCGCGCCGTATCATCGATGCTGACATATAATTTGACGCCCTTTTCTTCAGCCCGATGCTCAAAAGGCTTAACAGTCGTCGTAACAAGCTCCTCGAGTGAAAAGGCGACATTTTCAAACTCAAGCGACCCGGACTCAATTTTGGAAAGATCCAGAACATCATTGATAACATCAAGCAATGAAAAGGACGCCGTCTGGATGACGTCAATATAGTGGCGATCCTTGTCGCGAAGATCCGATTTCGCCAGAACCTGCGCCATCCCGACAATGCCATTGAGCGGCGTACGGATTTCATGGCTCATATTGGCAAGGAAGGAGGACTTGGCGCTATTGGCTTCTTCGGCGCTGTCGCGCGCTTCGATAAGCTCGGCCGTACGCGCCTGTATCTGGCCATCAAGATTTGAAACCAGCTGTTTGAAGCGTTCGTCGCGCCTTTGGAAAGATCGCGACAAGGACCCGATCTCATCATTACGCTGGGCTTCGGTGAACTGGACATGCGCTGCATCGCTGACATCGCGATCAGCCTGCGCAGTCAGTTGCTGAAGCGGCTGGGCGATAATCTTGCGCAACACCACAGCGGATAACAGGATCAGGAACAGGCCCATAATGACGCCGACGCCGGCAAATTTTACGGCCTCCGACAAAGCTGCTGAACGCACGCTGCTTTTGGGAACACGCGCGACATAATACCAACTGGGGCCTGGAAACATCGAATAGGCGACATAGGCGTCCCAGGGTTCAAAAAACATCGTGCCCGCGGACTGGCCCGTCGCGGCAATCGCTTTCAACAACGCGTCGGCGCGCATGTCAGCGGCGAATTTTTTTGCGAACTCTTCCCCGCCCGTGCGATCCGCCAGCACCTCATGGGCGATCATCTCGCCGTCGGACTGGATAATAAACGGTTTGGTCCCCTCGATCGGATTGGCGATAACATCAGAGAGCCAACCATCAAGAAAAAATGTCACGCCGAACGCGCCGACATGCTCAGTTCCTAAATCAACAGGGCTTTGACAGCCGGACGACAATCGCTTTTTAGTCTGATCGTAAACGGCGCCGACCAATCCCGTGCACCGCATCGTCCGGTCCGCATTATACTCAGGGCGCACATGCTTCCCGAGCTGAGCATTCTGAATCGTGAAATCCGCCGGCGCGAGCTTGCGATAATATTCAAGCCGATCTTCCCGCTCGGGGGCGAAAATAATCAGATCATCCAGCGGCGTATAGTAATAGAAGTTATCCGCCCAGTAGAGCGACCCTTCTCCGAACCGCGTCACAACATCATAGGCCGCCAATAGTTGCGCCTGACGCTCTGCATCCGCCTCGGCGCCCGGTGCGATAAAGGCGCCAAGACCGTAAATCCATTGGCCTTCCCGGGAAAGAACGCCTTCAAACACCTGGTCGCGACTTCGGAACGTGCCATCCGCCTTTGCGTCAAAGGTTTCGCGAAAGCGCTCGCCGAGATCATCACGCGCGCGCCAGGCGTCAAGACGTCTGCGGAAAGCGCTCGCCGCCATGAGCTGGCTTTCCCGCGCCGCATCAAAGATTTCGCCATGTTCGACCGTAGCGGCGGCGACCTGTCGTTCGAGACGGTCCAGAAACGCCACGCTTTCCCGCTCGTAAAAATACGAGAAGATAAGCCAGCCGCCGATCCCGGTCGTGATCAGCATAAGGGCGCCGGCGACGGCGATATAGCGGGTCGTTATCTTCAACGGTCACCTAAAATTAGCCGTAAAATGTATGCGAAAACCCGTTAGGGCCCGGTTAATGCTGAGCCGGCGAATTCAGCTGGTTTAGGCATTTTTCGATGGCGCAAGAGATACGCTATAAGGGCGCGATGGACCTTCAGGATTTCGCCATTCCGCTGCGCCAGTTGGTTAATGTCGTCACGCTGACGCAATCGCTCATCTTTGCCGGATTCTTACTGACGCGCCCGGCGCGCGGCGACTTATCCGCATGGTTTTTAATCGGGGCGTTTGTCATCATGGCGGCGATCAAAGCGGACCAGCTTTATCAGATGCTTGGGGGCCTCCGGCATTATCCGCAATACGGATTCATGTTTGCGCCGATACAGGCGGCAATGACCCCGGCGCTTTATCTGTTCGTTGTCGCGCGCACAACGCCCGATTTTAAATTACAGCGGGGGCATTTATGGCACCTGACGCCAGTTGTCGTCATGACGCTCTATCTTACCGCGGTATATTATCGCCTCGATGTTACAGACAAAATTGACCTGATTTCCGCCGGCGGCATGAATACGGCCCTGAACAGACTGATCGTTCCGCTGACCGGCGACGCCGTACAGCTGGTCTATATCGCCGCCGCCTGCAGTAAGCTGGAGAAATTCGGCGTCACCTTAAAAAACTGGTTCGCCCATGTGGAGGACAGAAACCTTGTCTGGCTGAAGCGCCTGCTGACCATCTGGGGATGCGTTTTTGTCCTTCATGCTTTGATGACCATTTCCGCTTCGGTAGTCGACACCCGATCGTTCGCGCGCGCGACTTTTGTTTTTCTTGACGGTTTCCATCTCCTCTTTGTCAATTTGCTCGCCCTGCTCGGGGTCGCCGATATCGAACGCCGGATGACGGCGGCGCCAGCGCTGCCCCCGGCGCCGCCAGCGCGCTATGTAAAGTCGTCGATGACCGCAGCGGACCGGGCGGCGCTCTATCGCAAGGCGGAAACCGCACTGATGGGGAAAACGCTTTATCTCCAGCCGGACCTGACATTAACCGACCTTGCTGATGAAATCGCAGCGGCGCCGCGCGATGTTTCCGAGGCGATCAACGGCGCCGGCGGGCAATCCTTCTATGACTTCGTCAACGCCGCGCGAATCGTCCATGCAAAACGGCTGCTTCTTGAGACGCCTCGCGCGCGCGTGCTCGACATCGCGTTTCAGGCGGGGTTCAATTCCAAGAGCACGTTCAACGACGCATTCAAAAAAACTGTCGGCATGACGCCGACTGAGTATCGCCGCCAAAACATTTCATCGGAAGAAACCGATCCATCCGGCGCAAAAACCGCCTGAACGGCGTCCGGACTCATGCGCCCGGACGATTCCAAAGGCGACCGGCCATAGCTTTGCATTCCATCCTCAACAAAAAGGAGATCGGAATGAGGGGACTTAACTTCGCCGCGGCGGGATTACTGGCGGTCACAGCAACAACCACAACTGCGGCGGCGCTGGAGATCAAAACAGCGCCGGCGGATCAGCTTTATGCGGCGGAGGCGAATGCGCGCCGGGGCTATTTCGACCTGATGATGCAGACCATCATCATTCACAATGACGCTGCTTCTCCGGTGACAATTACCGGCGTGCAGCTCGACGCTCTTGGGGCTGAGGGGCGCATCCTGTCCAAAACTGAGCCGGTGGAGGATGTTGTCGCAACCACTGAAGAATACGCCGGCATGGCGGCGGGCGGCTTAGGGGTCTTTCTGGCGGCGCAGGTTCTGAACGAGGGCGGACCGCAAGCCATTCTGGGTGAGGATGCGCAGATCAGCGCCAGCGCTGAACTTGCGCCGGGCGCCTACGCGCTATCCGCCGGGCAATATCTCGCAATGGATTTTCGCCCGGACGCTTTGCAGATCACCGTCAGCTATCTCAATGAGGATGGGCGCCCGCAAACAGCGCGGAGACAGCTTGAGGTCATACAGCGCGATTCCGTCATCACCTATCGCGCGCCCTTGCGCGGCAAGTGGCGCGTGAGCGGCTTGCCGATCCTGCATTCCCATCACCGCTTCATTCCAAGCAACGAATTCGCCCTCGACCTTTTCAAAACCGGCCCAAACGGCGAGCTTGATCAGGGCGGGAAAAGAGATGCGACCGACGATTATGGTTATGCAGAACCCGTGATGGCGATGGCCGATGGCGAAGTTGCGTTCATCATTGATGGCCAGACGCAAGACCCTGATGCGCTGTCGAGACGTGACGGCGAAACAGTTGCCGAAGCGCGACAGCGCATAACTCAGTACCAGATGCAGCGTTTTGCCAAAGACTTTCGAGCCGCGGCGACCGGCAATCTGGTCATCTTACGCCACAGGCAAGGCGACGTTGTTGAATATTCTTCATACGGTCATTTGAAAGAAGACAGCATTGCCGTGCGTGTCGGTGACCGCGTGCGACAGGGTGACGTTATCGGCGCTGTCGGAAACACCGGCGACAGCACGCTCACCCATCTTCATGTTCAGTTGAACACAATGTCAGATCCGTTTTTCTCTCCCAGCCTGCCGCTTGAATTTGAAAACGCTGAGCCGCGCTATGTCGGCGACGAGCCGGGACTGTTCATGACCTTCACTGAATAGCCGTTCACCCGCCAGGCTAGAGCGGATTGAACCGAAGATGATTCACCTTGCCCATCCTTCGCGACACAAAGATTTCTTCATCCTGAGGGAGCCCCAATACTGCTTTAGGGCTCGTCTCGAAGGACGAAGAAATTTTTGCTCCTCAGGATGAAGGCGAAGTGAGCCAGGTTACGTTCAGGATGCTCTAAAGCCGCTTCCTGCGAGGCGGTTTTTTCCGGCGGTCTTTCAGCTTGCGGCCAACGGCGGCGATCGCCTCAATCGCGGGCAGCAATTCGCGCCCCTCTTTGGTCAGCGCGTATTCGACGGACGGCGGCGAGGTCGGTTTGACCGTGCGGTCAAGGACGCCCTTTTCCTCCAGCTCTTTCAGACGCGTCGTCAGCATTTTGGCGGAAATCCCCGGCATGTCCGCGCGCAATTCACTGAACCGGCGCACGCCGGCGCCCAGATTCCACAAAATATTCGGCGTCCACGCCCCGCCGATCACCGACAGGCACTCGCTCAGCGGGCAGCCATAAGGCGCCGGCGGGCTCTGATTTTTGCGCATTTTCAACGCCATAGCAAAATCCCGGTTACCGGTAAGAAACCAGTTTATTTAGTATCACAGTTATATGTAGTTTACAAAGGTAACCATCGATCATAAGTCAGCGCCCTCACCTGATCATTCCCTAACCGGAGTTGCCAAAATGAAGCTTTACTACAAACCAGGCGCCTGTTCGCTTGCATCTCACATTGCGCTGACCGAAGCCGGCGCGACTTTCGATATCGAAAAAGTCGACACCAAAGAGCAGAAAACCGAGCACGGCGAAGACTTCTCCAAAGTCAGCCCGAACGGCTATGTCCCCGCGTTAAAACTCGACAGCGGCGACATCCTGACCGAAGGTCCGGCGGTTCTGCAATTCATCGCCGACACCAACAAAGGCGCAAACCTCGCGCCGGAAGGCGGGACGATTGAACGCGCCCGCGTTAATCAGCACCTCAACTTTGTCGGCTCGGAACTGCATAAGGCGTTCTCGCCTTTCTTCTCCGCGAACGGTCTTGAAGGCGACGCGCGCCAGAATGCAGAAGCGGCGGTCGCCAAACGCTTCAACTACCTTGAGGAAGTTCTGTCCGACGGTCGCACCTATCTCACGGGCGAACAGTTCACCATCGCTGACGCCTATATGTTCGTCGTTTCAAACTGGTCGAACTTTGTCGGTATCGACTTGAAGCAATGGCCGAACATCGCCGCTTTTGTCGGGCGTGTCGCCGCGCGCCCCGCCGTGAAAAAAGCCATGACCGCCGAAGGCCTTCTCAAGCAGGCAGCGTAACGCCATGAGCGCGCGCTATCAGGACATCATCGATGTCCTCAGGCGTTATTATGACGGTCTCTATCATTGCGACGCCGCGATGCTGGAGACCGTCTTTCACCCAGATGCGCAATACGCCACGACCTCGTCCGGCGAGCTTCTGCGCTATGACATGCCAGCCTATATGGCGGTGATCCGGGAACGCACAGCCCCTGTCGATGAAGGCGATGCGTATGGCTATGAAATCGAATCCATCCGTTTCGCCGGCGACGACACCGCCCATGCGACCTTACGCTGTACGATGATGGGCAAACACTTCACCGACTTTCTGTCTTTCATTCGCACAGGCGATGAATGGCGGATCATCGCCAAGGTTTTTCACTACGATCTCGCTTCTTAAAAGGACAAACACACATGCCTTATGTGAATATCAAGATCACCCGCGAAGGCGGAACGACGCCTGAACAAAAGGCCGACCTGATCAGGGGCGCGACGGACCTCCTTGTGCGCGTGCTCGACAAATCTCCCGCCACAACCTTTGTCGTCATTGACGAAGTCGAGATGGAGGACTGGGGCGTCGGCGGCTTACCCGTGGAAGACTATCGAAAACAGGTGCGGAAGTAGAACAGTCTTATTGAGCGTCAACGACGTCTGCTCCGATCGTCGCCTCAACAAACCGGGAGAGCTCCGTCAGTGTTTCCAGTCGGGTTTGATTGCTCGACAGCCAATGATCTTCCTTTTTTAATTTCACGAGTATTACCTCCTTGCCGGCTCGCTTCAGTGCACGCTCCATCTTCCGGCTTTGCGTAAAAGGCACGACTGTATCATCTACGCCGTGGAGCAACAAAACCGGCGCCTGGAAAACTTCAGCGTGGTTGACAGGGGAAATGGCTTCAAGCTTATCGCGGTCTTCGCGCCTGTCGCCTATAAGCTCGGCCCAGTAATTATTGGCCCAGCTGTCCGCCCCGCGTCGATGACGCACATAACCCAACATGCCTGGCACATCCGCCACCGGCGCGATTGCGGCCACGCATTGATATAGATTTGGCGTAAACGCGCCGCCGGCAAGCGCAGCGTAACCGCCATAACTTGCGCCAATAATGCACACGCGGTCGCCGTCGGCCCAGCCATTTCTGACAAGAACGCCAACCCCGTCGGTAACATCATCCTGCATCTTGGCGCCCCATTCGCCATAGCCAGCCTGGCGGTGCGCCACACCGAAACCAGCGGAGCCTCTAAAATTTGGCTGCAGCACCATGTAGCCGCGACTCGCAAAATATTGAGCCATCCAGTCAAACCCGATTGCGTCATACATTTCGGGGCCGCCATGAGGGATAACGATCAGCGGTAAAGATTGCTCGCCCGGCGCCATCCCATTGGGCAGTGTCAAAACGGCCGGGATCGCCAAACCATCACGCGCAGTATATTTTATCGAATACACCTCACCGACATCTTGATTATCAAGGTCCTTATAAGTTGATGGCAACGAAGACAAAATATTACCGGCGAGGTCATACAGAAAATATCTTGGCGGTTGTCCGCCGCCCGCGACATAAACAAGAAGCTTTGAATAATCCGACGTCCAATCCACGAGGTCGACAGATTTCTCAGCAAACGTCACTAAGAGACTATCCATCGCCTGCTTCAAGCTGGGGTCGAAGAAATCATACTCTGGCGTCATGCCGGAATATTTCACGCCGATAACCACGCGACTTTCATCCATAAGAACGGTTTCAACTTCCCGGTCTGGCCGAACAAAAACAGGCCCCGACGCTTTTCCATCGAAGCCAAGTCTGGAAACACGGCTGAAGCCGCTATTTACAGACTCATTGATAATAACCAGGGCGTCTCTTTGAGGCGTAAAGCCGACAAGCGCGAATGGCTGCTTGTCCGTAGCTGCCTCATATACGACTTCCCATTTGCCGGAAGCTTTTGTTGAAATACGGAAGATATTGCGATTTTCGATATGCTCTTCAAAGGCGAGCACGGTTCCGTCTTCATCGACAATCCAGTCCCTCCCCGAATGAGACCCCCTTTCGATGACGCGCCCACGACCACTGTTCAGATCGACTGACAACAAGCTGTATGTAGGCGTTTGATCATATGCCGAGCCCATATAGGCTGGCATGTATAGTTTTTTCCTATCTTCGCTGGCCCCGACAATGCGGCCCAGTCCAGACTGGTTCGGAAAAAGATCATCCGTGCTTCTTAAAAGCTGTTGCAATTTTTCCGTGGAAGCATTGTAGGAATATGCGGCGCTGTATTCGAATTTGCCGACGCCTATTACGCGCGCCGTTTTCGATGCGCGTAGAACAAGGTGATCGTTCGATGCAAAGAACAAGCTCCTCGCCTTAACCTTGTTCGTGCCGAGGCCGCTCACAACATTATCGGCAAGCTCTTGAATAACCGCCGCTTCCATCTCGCCATCGTGAAAGAAATAGGCGATCCGTTCAGCATCAGGCGAAAGCGTCATCGAACGCACGACCGGCATGTGACCATAAGCACTGATTGGCGCTTCGGCCTGTGCGGATGACGCCGTGACAGTCGCTGCGAAGGCCGAAAAAAACCACTTCACGTCAAAGCCCCCTCGTTCCGCCTGGAGAGCACTCTAACCGCTATGATTATAATTACAAATTCAGCAGCTGCATTACGTCGCTAGCGCCATCACTCCGGGGTTTCCCCGCGCATCCGTGAAAGGTCGCGTTCCAGGCGGTCCGTATGCAGTGCATTGGGGTGCAGGCCCTGCTCCACCGCCAAGGCGATGGCGCGCTCATATTCATGCGCCGCGTCGTCCGACTGGCCGAGATTTTCGTAAACCGACCCGGAAAAATCCGCGATATAAGCGTTGTCGGGATAATGCGCTCTCAGCTGCGCCATCAAGGCAAGCGCCGCCTCCCCATGGTCACTACGAGACAGCTGCAGCCCGGCGACGCCCATATCGAACCAGGCGGGGTGAAACCGGAAACCAAGCGTCTCGCGCTTTTCGTCAAACCAGGCGTTAACGCCATCGGCGCCATCGGTCTCAGCTGCGGCTTTCACCTCATCTTCAAATTCCCAGGCGGGAAAGAACGCCATAAAGGCGTCATTCAGGCCCATTGTGAAATTCTTGAAGTGGTCCGTCTGCGGTGTAACGTCAAAGGTCCATTCCAGAGCGGCCGGCGCTTTTTCCTCAAAGATCGCAGCAAGCTCCCGGCTTGACGGCACGGTCGGCCCGCCATCGCCCTCGCCCACCGCCATATAGACGAAGGCGTCAAGGTCACGCGCTTCGTCGAACAAAGCGTTAGCTTCTTCGTAGAGAACTTGATCGCCGATCCAGGCGCTGGCGCCAAACGCCATGTTGGCGTCGAACAGATCAGGTTCTTTGAAAAACGCGTGCAGAGCGAACACGCCGCCAAAAGAGTGGCCGACGATGATGCGCTCGTCGCTCACAGGGTATTCGCTTTCCAGCCTCTCGATCCATTCGTCTTTGACGAAGCCGAGAAACGCATCCGCTCCGCCCGTGTCATCAAAGTGTCTGTCTTCCCGCGGCACGTAATCGCGGTTGCGATTGACGTTTTTAACGCCCGTCACAATCATCTGCGGAAAAACTTCATTGTCGGCCATGTAGTCGAGATAACTCGCGACGAATTCAAAGTTCCATTCGCCGTCCAGAACATAAACGACGGGGTATTGCGCACCGTCTTTATAGAGCGGCGGGGTGCGCACAATAATCTCGCGCGTTTCGTCAAGAACTCTGGAGTTGATTTCAAATTCCTGCGTGCGGTTAGCGGAGTCATAGGTGTCGGCAAAAGCCGCCGACCAACCGACACACGCGAATCCAATTGCAAGAAACAACCGCGCCATCTGCTGAGCCCTCCGCTATTGCTTGTCGCAGCGTATCCCGAAACGGGACGGGGGCGCTTCGGCCCGCCGCATCATCGGCTCTCTTCGTCGTGTGGCGGCCCACGCACTGGCAATCGCCCTGCGACCTCACCATATGAAAAATTCAACACTATCGGGAGGCATATTCATGATCATCACCACCACGCCGACAATCGAAGGACGCAGCGTTCGCGAATATAAAGGCGTCGTCACCGGCGAGGCGATCCTCGGCGCGCATGTGTTTCGCGACCTCTTTGCGGGCGTGCGCGATATTGTCGGCGGCCGGTCCGGCGCCTATGAGAAATCCTTACGCGAAGCGCGCGAGATTGCGTTCCGCGAAGTTGAGCAGGATGCGCGCGAGCGCGGCGCTGACGCGGTGATCGGCGTTGACATCGACTATGAAGTGATCGGCGAAAAAGGCTCGATGATGATGGTGTCCGTATCGGGGACAGCCGTGACGCTTGGGTAAGATGCGGATCGCGCCTCGGTTGAACCCCGTCACCCAACGATGGGTCTTCAACCAGAAGCGTCATCACCGTTACCGAATGCAAAAGGCGGCGCGACAATCAGAAACGGATATTGACGGCTCAAACGTCAATTCACCGCGCATCATGACCGTAACAGGCGCCAAAGCCCCCACACGCCCCATAGCGCGATTAATGGCAAGGTGATCCAGTAGGCGGTTTGTTCAGTTACGCTCCACCCCTCGGCGCCTCTCGCCTGGACAATAGTGACCAAACATACGACCGGCCAGTAAATCGTAATCCCCAGAGCGGCGGCCAATGCGACACGCCCCCATGCGCGACCAAGAAGGCTCCCCAATAAGCCAAGCATCAGGAGAGGTATATAAGTGGCGATGTCGGCAACCGCGAAACCTTTCCAAAACGCAACGCCCACCTCGGAAACGGTTTCCGCCGGCTCTTGCGCGCCCATTGCAACGCCGAGTTCATAATTGAATGCTGAAACGCCCTGCATGACAATAAGATAGACTAGGAATAACCACCCAATGGCTTGGAATATCAATGTGCTTATTCCAAATTTTTTCATTGTAACTATCCTTCTGCTCCCGATCGCGCATTCATTTGCGATTACCGCTAATCCAACAAACCGAGCTCCTTGCCGATACGTCTGACCTCATTGTTGAACTTCTCCGGCTCTTCCCAATTCGGTGCGTGTGCGGAGTGTTCGAACCAGATCAGCTCTTTATACGGCGCCGACAGGGTATTGAAATAAAGCTCAGCCTGCCTGGTGGAAACGACATGGTCATGGCGCCCTTCGATAAAGAAAATCGGCGTTTCCAATTCAGGATAGGCTACGGCTGCATTAGCAGTGAAAGCTGTAGAAAACAGTTTTTCTATCGATAATTGACCCCCGCGCCGAAGGCTCCACAATCCCGGCCACGCAAACTCCGCCGCACGCAGATATTCAATCACATAATAATAATCCGGCTTCGGCTCAAACCACACGCCGCCCATTTTATTCAGTATACGCCGTTGCTTCCACATCTCATCAACGGAATCGTATGGCGGGAAGCCGACCTCCGCAAGCGTGTCTATGGATTTGACATCGTTACGCGCGCGCGCCTCAGCCAAAGCCCATTCATATCCCTCCCGTTCGCTCGCAGGATTATTTGAGAACTGGCTGACACCGATATAGCCGGCGACTTTTTCCGGACGCCAATCGATATATGTCAGGCCGACCAGAGAGCCCCACGAATGCCCAACCAAAATGACCTTTTCCTGATCGAATTCAGCGCATAAAGCGTCTATCAGCTCATCAAGGTCGCTGATTATCCGATCAAGCGTCAGCGTCTTAGGGTCTCTCGCCGCTCGGTAGCTGTATCCGGCGCCACGCTGGTCCCAGTTCACAAAAATAAAATCTTGTTCAAGGTCCGCGTTACGCAGACGGTTGAAAGGCATTACCGAATAGCCCGGCCCGCCATGAAGAAAAATCAACAATGGCGATGACCGATCATACCCGCGGATCAGAACATATTGTTCCTCGCCGCCCAAATTCATGCGGCGTTCTTCGGCGATCGCCATTTCAATAATACGACCGTTCTCGTCCTTGATCACGGGCGTATAGGTGTTTGACATCAATAAAAGGAATATGCCGGCGCCCGCAAGCATTACGCCTATAGACCTTATGATCATCGCGACGGGCAAGGCGTCACCTGCTTCTGATCTTCTCAACACCCCCAACGCATCAGAGTAGCGAGCGCCGCCGTCATAACCTTGATCAAAGTCAAAAGCGCCAATCGCGGCCAGGCCGCATGCTGGCCCTTCTACACTACGCTCATGCCGGCAACGCTTGCCTGGCCCGCCATCTCGACACATTCACTCCCATCACGAGCAGCCAAAGGGAAAGCGATGTTTCCGCGATCAGTGCGGGCAATAAGACCCAGGGGAATAGCGACTTTGCAAAAGTCGGATAAAGAATGCTTGCAAAGCTGTTCGTGAGATAGCCGAAGGATGCAATGACCAGCAGGACACCAATAATCTTCGGAAGGTAGCCGGACCGGAAGATCAGATATCCGAGCAACAATACGTGAAAGCCGAAGAAAACCAGGCTAATATGATAGCCGTAAGTGTGCAGCTTTAAAGACAGCAACGCCATGGCGTGTAACTGCTCTGCCCCGAAGACCGTCAGGTAGTCGGCGCCGCCCAGAACAAGCAGAGCGCCAAAATGATTGAGCGCATTGACGCCGGATATTGCGGCCATAACCAGCCTGAACGCCATTGCCAACAGGGCAAGGGTTCGGCTCACCGGTTTCAACAGAACATAGAGCAACACCGCAATCCCGACATCGCAGCAAAGCATGAAAAGTTCACCGGCGAAGCCAAGACGAAATAACTGTTCAGACGCCAGAATATTATTGGCTGTCGCTGTCGCATCTGTGGAAACGATAACTTTGCCGCGCACAAAGGCTTCGGCGAAAATCCCGGCGATAACAATAATGACGCCAAGTACGCCCGCTATTCTCGCATAGACTTGCGGTGATTTTTCACTAGCGTTGTCCGTCATATCAGTTTCCTTATCGAGAAAGTATCCTTCGGCGGCGGATTGGCGTGTCATACGCCATTACGACATCACGCAGGCGCGGCGCCGAGCACCATCTTTACAAAAATCATCACGAAACCAACAATACCGGCGCCCGTATAGGCAGCGCAACCGACAAGACCTATCGCCATCGACAATTTTGCGAGTGCGCCATTTGCACGCGCACGGAAATAGAGCTCGAGAACGGCAAGCGGCAGGAGAAAGCTTGCGAATTGAAAAATATGAAACTGGAAGGCGCTGATGTTTTGTTGCGTAATGACGATGAAGCTGAATACCCCAAGGCGCAGGAAGAAAACCCCGTTCGCCGCCAGAAGCGTCCGCATCGCCCAGCGCCGGTGAGAATCAATGTCGCGCGCAAGCACGGTTTTCAATGCAAGCGCGGCGAAAGTAACGATCAGGGCGCCATTCAAACTGATGGCCAGCGCATTTGTCATGTCGCCGATCTCACCGCGCGCCCAGACCATGTAGAAACCGGAGAGTGAGGCGATCATCGCCGCGGTGAGAAATATGCGTCCGTTCCATCGATGAAACGGCAACGCCCGCGCGCGAATTTGCGGCACAAGCTGCAACATGCCGAAAAATGTGACGAGCGCGGCGACCATGACATGGGCGGCGAACGCCAGATTGCCGCTGGCGTCCCCGTCGATAAAACCTTTTTCCAGAAACGGGTTCGCGCCCCAGGCGGCGAAATTTCCCGTGAGCGTCGGCTGCGCGTAGAACGCAAGGATGTAGTAAAGAAATACGGCCTGCCCGGCCAACATCGACACGAACCAGAGGCCCGCCGCGACATCAAGCGCGAAATCCGGTACTGTCTTGCGTTGTTCATCCATGCTCATGGCGGTTGCGGACATGACTTTACCTCTACGTGAGCGCGTTAACGCTCGACGTACTGTTACCTGATGCGATAGACGATATTCGGAGGCCGCCGCGATTGAACATGACCAAAATAGCCAAAAACATGACTAATGGTTGCAATGAGGCGGCCCGTCGTGAGTAGACCGACGGTCGCCGCAGGTTATGTCTCCGCGTTGCTCGACTTCGCCGTCAGCCAGGGAGCGGACGAAGCGGCGCTTTGCAAGGCTGCAGACCTTACGCCGGACCTTCTTTTCGATCAGGACAATCGCGTGCCGATTGATTCCTACATGGCGCTTATGCGCACGGCGAAGGTGGAAACCGACAATCCGGCGCTGGCGCTTGAATATGGCGCCGAGAGCGATTTTCAGAAATTTTCCGTCGTCGGCCTGATCAGCCACGCGTCAGCCGACATGACAGAAGCGTTTGAACAGCTAAACCGTTACGGAAAGCTGGTAATCGAGGTTGAAGGCCTTGGCGACGGACCGCGCTTCGAACTCGTGCAACGCGACGGCGGCCTTTGGATGGAAGATCGCCGCACGCACCCTAACGATTTCCCCGAACTCACCGAAACCACATGGTCACGGTTTATCTGCGGATCGCGGCGTGACTTTCCGCAGGAAACATTTGCGTTGGAGGCCCATGTCACGCACGACGCGCCGTCGCATGCAGCTGAGTATGAAAAAATCTGGCAGGTCCCTGTCACCTTTGGCGGCGACCGCAACGCCATTGGCTTCAATCCGGATTGGGTCCATGTCAAAATTCAACCTGAAAACCGATATGTCTTTGGCGTTTTAAGCGATCGCGCCGATGCGCTCCTGAAAGCGCTCGAAGGGTCAAAGACCTTGCGCGGTCAGGTTGAAGGCCTCTTGATTCCGATGTTGCATACCGGCGATATCGGTATAAAGACAATTTCAGAAAAAATGGGAATGAGCCGACAAACGCTGTTTCGAAAACTCAAGGCGGAGGACGTGACATTTGCACAAGTTCTTGACGATCTTCGCCGCGAGATGGCGATGAATTATCTGACGGGTAAGAAAGTCTCGGTAAACGAGACAGCCTATCTTGTCGGGTTTTCCGACCCGGCGTCATTTTCCCGCGCGTTCAAACGCTGGACGGGGATTAACCCGCGCGCTGCGCGTCAAAATGCAATTACGAACGGCCGCGCCCCTTAGAATTTCACACAGAGATCGGCGTGATCTGCATCGATCTCCCGCTTGCCGCGCGGCGCACAAGCGCTTATCTGATCCCCATGCCAGATTTTGCAGATATCCGCGCCGACTTTGAATTCCTCGATGAGTGGGATGACCGCTATAAATACATCATCGATCTGGGACGCAACCTCGCCCCCTATCCGGAAGCGTTTCGCGATGAAGACCACAAGGTGCGCGGCTGCGCCAGTCAGGTCTGGCTGCATGACAGCCGCGAAAACGGCGTCATCAATCTCGCCGGGGATTCCGACGCGCATATCGTAAAAGGCCTCGTGGCGCTTCTGATCTCGCTCTATACAGGCAAAACGCCAGCGGAAATTCTGGCGATCGACACCAACGCGGAACTCGCGCCCTTTGACCTGAAAGACCATTTGACGCCGCAGCGCTCTAACGGGTTAGCGTCAATGGTCAAACGCATTCGCGCTATCGCTGCGGAGGAGAACGCCGCGGCGTCATGAGGGCTGGTCAATGAGT
The DNA here is from genome assembly GCA_039819405.1 of Pseudomonadota bacterium. Taxonomy (GTDB): domain Bacteria; phylum Pseudomonadota; class Alphaproteobacteria; order Caulobacterales; family Parvularculaceae; genus Hyphococcus. The sequence continues at coordinate 309,587 of JBCBSB010000005.1, forward strand.
TCACCGCTGGTCAAACTTGGCGACGTCTTTTGCGCCGGATTTCACGAGGGGGAATCGGCGGGCCTACGTATTTGGGATTTTTCTTATAAGCCCGGTCAGATCATCCCGGCGCATGAGCATCAAAATGCTTATGTGTGCTTCCTTTTCAATGGCGATTGCATTGAAACGGACCGTCATGGCGACATCACCTATTCCAATACGCGCCTTGTTTATGTGCCGCGAGGTCACGCCCATTCCGGGCGGGTCGGCCCCGATGGCGCGCATGTCATCGGGTTTGAGCTGACGGACGCTTTTTTTGAGGGCGGCGCGCAGCTTAAAGACTTCCGCCCAGGGGCGATATCGATCGCGAACAGACGATTGTTCCGGATGCTTCACGCCATCTCAATGACGGCGCGCGGCGGACCGCCAACGGTTTACAATGACAGCTGGCCGCTTGAAGTCATGGCTGAACTGATCATCGCCAATGCCGATAATGGCGAAGGCTGGATACCAAAAGTCTGCGACTATCTTCATGACCACGCCGCCGACAACCCGCCGCCGGCGCTTTTAGCTGAGATCGCTGACCGTCACCCCACCCATCTCATGCGCGCCTTTAAGAATCGCATGGGCGTTTCCATCGGCGCTTACACGCACGCAATAAAAATCGATCGCGCCTGTCAGTTGATCCGCAAGGGCGGCATGTCGTTGACCGAGATTGCAGCGAGCCTTGGCTATGCCGACCAGAGTCATTTTGTGCGCATGTTTCGTCAAACCATGGGCGCAACGCCGTCCGCTTTCCGGGCCTGCTATCATTAGCGCGTTTTGAAAATCAGCTGACTCCATCCTTCGGTGATTTGAATTCAAATCACCTCATATTCCCTTTGTCCTTCGAGACGCCGCCCTGGCCGCTAACGCGGCCAATTTATAAATGCGCGCCTTCGCGCGCGGGCGGCCCTCAGGATGAAGCCATGCTGACCCATTTAAAAATCAAGATGCCCACAAGCGCTATTGTGGTTCTAGGCGCCGTCGCGCAGCAACGATACGCCAGGGGCGGAGGTTGTCATGCGAAACGGTTTTCCTGCATCCTTGTTTATCGCCTTCGGGGTCAGTATCGCCGCGGCCAGCGCCCAACCGGACTTTCCCTGCGCCGAAGATCCCGAGCGCCGGACGCTCGACTTCACGCTGGGCGACTGGGACATTCTGGTGAATGGCGAAGCGCTCGCCTGGATCACATTGGAAAAAGACGGACAAGGCTGTCTCATCCGGGAGCGTTATGGCGTGCCGATAAACGGACAAGCCGGCGCCGGCATCGACTATTGGGATGCGGGCGATCGGATCTGGCGGCGCATTCTGGTCACCAGCGTCGGCACAGTCGAAACCTTTGAAGGCTTTCAGGCCGATGAGAAATTTATCTGGAACGGCCGTGAGGAACGCCTTGACGGATCGACCGTGCTTGAGCGCGTTGAGATGTGGCGCGAAGACGATACAGTCAGGAACGACATCTATCAGTCGACCGACGGGGGCGTGACATGGGTGCTGCGCGGCTCGGAAGTCCGTAAGCCCCGTGATCGGTAAAGGAATCATATGCGTTTGAAACTCTGGCTCGCCGCCGCCGCATTCGTAACAACTGCGCCCGCTTTTGCGCAGACGCCGCCATTGGTCGCCGATGGCGGCTTTCTGGCCACGCCCATCGCAGAGTGCAAAACGGATTTGCGCTACCTCAATCAGGTTGGCGGCTGGCAGACCGCCTGGCCGCGCGAATGGGAAGGCGTCGCCGCCGGGGGCGACATCGACGCCGCGCTGACCCGATGGAAAGAAGCGCCGGCGGCGTTGACGACGGCGCAGACACGATTGCAAGGCGGGATTGACGCAGACGAGACAGCGCCGCGCGCTGCGGTGATCCGCGTGCATCAGCAGGTGCGCGACCTGGCAAGCGCCATTGAGGCGCGCGATCCGAAATATTTCTCCGAGGCGGACGACGGCGCGGCATGGAACACATTGCTTGCCGATGAAATTCTGCCCGGCCTGCAATCCTATGAAGCGTTCCTGCGCACAACCTATCTGCCGGCGGCGCGGACCAATCCCGGCATGTCCGATTGGGAAGGCGGTGCGGCGTGTTTTGAACAGGCCGCGCTCTGGTGGACGACGCTTGACCTGGCGAGCGAGGAGATTGAACGCATCGGCGAACGCGTTCTCGAAGAAACGCGTCGTGAATTGCTGGCAAGCGCGAACGATGGCGAAACATTCGACGAGATCATGGCGCGCCTGCGAGAAGAGCAGGCAAGCGACGAAACAACCTCGGCGGAGCTGATTGCAATTTCCGAGGCCGCGCTAAAGCGCGCCGAAGAACGGACGCTGACCGCATTCACGAAGACTGCAAACACCGACATTGTTGTCAGGGAAATGCCGGCGCATATGCAGGCGTCGTTTCCCGCCGGCCTTTATCAACGCCCGGAAGGCGACGGCCCCGCCGCCTATGTTATCAATCCGTCCCGCCCTGGCGAGCGGCGCCTGATGGCGGAGGTCATCGCCTTTCATGAAGGCGCGCCCGGCCATCATCTATTTTTCGCCTATCCGCGCGACGCCGAATTTTCCGGCTATAACGCCGGACTGCTTGAAGGCTGGGCGATTTACGCGGAGTATCTCGCCGATGAGATGGAGCTTTATTCCACGAGCTTTGACCGCCAGGGCATGATCGCAAAGCATTTGTGGGCGGCAAGCCGTCTGGTGATTGAGCCGGGCCTTCACCTGCATGGCTGGTCGCGCGAAGACGCCATTAATTTCATGCTGGAAAACACCCTGTTGTCGCGTACGGAAATCGAAATCGAGGTCGACCGTTATATCGCCATGCCCGGGCAGTCTTTAAGCTATATGCTGGGTGCGGATTTTCTGTTGACCGCACGGGAGAATGCGCGCGACGCCATGGGCGATGATTTCGATCTGCGCGCATTTCATGATGTGGTCCTGGCCCCCGGCGTCCGGCCCTTGCCCGACGTCGGCGCTGACATTGAACGCTGGGCGAGTGAAACGGGAGCCAGCGTCGATTAAGCGACGCCGCGGCCATAAGCCATGACCGATTTGCGTTCAAGCATTCCAGTGCGGTCAAAGACGCCAGCGTTGCGCGCATCACTGATGCGTTCACGCAAACGCTTTTCCATGTAATCAAGCTGCAGGTCGAACAGCGGACTGTCGCGTCTGTCCTCAATATTGATGCATCCATGGCTGACCGTCGTGCGATCGCGCCCGAACAACACCGCGACATCGCTTAAGGTCAGCTGGCCCACCACATGGGCCAGATACATTGCGGTCTGGCGTGCGAGCCCCAGCTGTCCGCTGCGCGCGCGCCCGTTCAGCTCACTGTGAGAAATACAAAATCCTTCGCATACAACCTCCCGCGCCATCCGGGCGATCAACCTGCCCTCGGGGTCCGGACGAGAAGTCGATTTAAATGGCATAAATGCGTCCCACACCATGTCACCTCCCGGCAATATCCGGGCTGGTGCGAGAATAGGGCCGCTGGCCATGGCGGGGATAAACGCGCACGCGATTATGCGCGGCGGTTAACGCTTAATGTTAAACCTAAACGTAGTTTTTTCTATGCAAGGAAAGACAGTATCAGGACGAACGCCAGCAAAATTGCGGTCCACAACGCCATAAAACCAATCGGCCAGGAACGCGCCAGCTGACCTTCCGGTCCGTGTACCGCATATATGCGCTCCATCAGCGCTTGTATCCGGCCCGAGAAAATCCCCCATAAGGCGATCCATGTTGCGCGCGACGCACCACTGACCCAACCGAGAAACGCCCGGCCCGGCACGCGATAGAGCCAGTCAGTGTCAAGATTCACTGATGGCACTTCCGCCGGGTACCACTTGATCAATATCAGGACAGCAAAGGCGAGCACGGCCCAGAGCAGAAGCTGCAACTGTTCTATGATGTGATAGGGCGTGTAGGGGTGATAATCGGCGATCGCCGCCTGGTCCGGCAGGAGCGCATAGAGCGGGTCAGGATAGACGCCGAGACCAAGGCACAGGACCGCCGCAATGCTCATGGCGATAACCATGCCCATCGGCGCTTCCTTTGGGCGCTTGCCGCTGTCATGCGCAAAGAAGGTGAAATACGGGATTTTGATCCCCGCATGTTCCAGAACCCCCGCCGAGGCGAAGAGCAGCGTCAGCCAGATCCAGAAGAGATTCGCCCCCGCTGCGCCGTCGATGATCAGGCCCTTGGTGACAAAGCCGAGCGTGCCCGGAAACGCCGAAATCGACAGCGCGCCGACAATACAAAGCCCCATGGTCAGCGGCATGGTGCGGTAAAGCCCGCCAAGCTCCGTCGCTTTCGACGTGCCGGTCCGGTACATCGCCGCGCCCAGCGCCATGAACAAAAGGCCCTCGAAGATGATGTTGCCGAAGGCGTAGCCGGCGGCGCCGTTAATCGCGCCAAGGCCGATAGCGCATACCATGAACCCGACCTGGTTGTTGATCGAATAAGTCAGAACTTTGCGAAGATCATTTTCGATGAGCGCGAAGAAGATCGGGAAGATCGTCATCACTGCGCCGATATAGATCAGCTCATCCGTTCCCGGGAATGCGCGCGCCAGCGAATAGACCGCAAGCTTGGTTGTAAAGATCGACAGAATGATCGTGCCGGTGATGGTCGATTTCGGATAGGCGTCCTGCACCCAGTTGTGAAGGAGCGGAAAGGCCGACTTGATCCCGAAAGCGAGAAACATCAACAGCGCGGAGATTTTGATGGCGCCGCTTGCATCATCGCGCAGGCCGATAAAGTTGAAATCGAGCGATCCGGTCTCGCGATAGACGAGGACAATGCCGCCGAGCAGCAAGACGCCCGACAGAATCTGGATCGACAAATAGCGCATGCCGGAGAGATATGTCGCGCGCGTGCCCGGCGCCCAGACGAGAAAGACGGAGGTGATCGCCGCCATCTCCCACCAGATGAAAAGCGTGATCAGATCGCCGGCGAGAACCCCGCCAAGCGCCGCCGCCGGATAGGCAAGCGTTGCAAAATTCTGCGCGCGGTCCCGCTGCCCCCAGGCGTAGATAATGTTGAGCGCCGCCGCGATATGGAAAACCACTGCAAAGAGTCGTGACAGCGGATCAAGCCGCACCGTCGTCAGCTGTTCGCCGAACAGCACTGCGCCGCCATAATTACCGAGCCCCAGCGTATAGAGTTTCACCGCCGAAAGCGCGGTCACCGCGAGCAAGATTGGCGAGGCCAGATGCTTCGGCGTCGTCAGCACCATGAAGGCGCCGACCGTCAGGATGATCGCCGGATTGTCGATGAATATGGAAAGGAGGCTACTCGCGTTCATCGTAATACTCCTCCTTGCGGCCAACAAGCTTTCGCAAATGCTGACCGGCGAGCACGATGAAGGTAAAGGCGGCGAAGCCCCAGACGGCGAAGAAGATGGGGAAGCCCTCAACAGAAAAATGCGGATGCGGATTATGCCAGGACGTCACAAAACCGGCGAAGGCTGAAAGCACGCATGCGCCGATCAAAACGCCGAGAAAGATACGGATGAAGGTCGGGTTGTCCGCCCAGCCTTTGTCTTTGGATTGGTGGTTGTGGTCAGTCATGACTTGCCCCTCCTCCGCTCATCCCGGCGCCCGCGCGCGAATGCGCGCAGATTATCATTGGCCGCCTTCGCGGCCGGGACGGGATCCAGCGAATAAATAATGACGGGCAAAGCCCGGCATCTTTTTTAGGACTAGATTCCGGCTTTCGCCGGAATGATCGGATTGAAAGGCTGATTTGAGCTTCCATCACCCGCCCCCGATCAGCGGCGTGAGGTAATTGTAAAGCGCGCCGGAAAAGAAAAAGAGGATGAAGGCGCCGAACGCCGTGAACAGCGGCGGCGCCAGGCACAGGATCGGCGCTTCTTTAAGCGCGCCCCACTGAATGCCGGCGCCCCCTCTTCCACTTTCATTGGCGCCCTGCGGTTTGGCGTCCTCTTCAGCGGGGTTCATGTAAAACGCCTGCACCGGGATCGACAGAAGATAAACGACATTCATGATCGAGGAGATCATCAGAACGGCGATGATCGCCAGCTGGCCCGCGTCCGCGGCGCCGAGCATCAGGAAAAACTTCGGCCACGACCCGGCCATCGGCGGCAGACCGATGATCGACATGGCGCCCAGAAAAAACGCGCCGAAGGTGAACGGCATCACCCGGCCCATCCCGCGCATTTCCGAAATCAGCGTCTTGTGATGCGCCACATAGACAGCGCCGGCGCACATAAAGAGCGTCATCTTGCCAAGGGCGTGCGCCGCGATCTGCGTCGCCCCGCCCATAACCCCCATGGAGGTCGCAAGCATCGCGCCAAGCGTCACATATGAAAGCTGTGAAACCGTGGAATAGGCGAGCCGCGCTTTCAGGTTGTCCTTGTGCATCGCGATGGCCGACGCGATGAGGATAGAGATTGCCGCGATCCACATGAAGGGAATGCTGGCGCCGGCGCCCGCGCCGTTGCTGAGAAAATCAATCCCGAAAATATAGACAACGACTTTGAGAATCGAAAAGACGCCTGCTTTCACAACCGCAACGGCGTGCAGAAAAGCCGAGACCGGCGTCGGCGCGACCATCGCGTTGGGCAGCCACGGATGCGCGGGCATCAGCGCCGCCTTGCCGATCCCGAACGCATAAAGCCCGAGGAGGACGCCGGTGATCGGGGCCACCGCATCGCTGTGTGTGCTGAGAATGCCGCCAACCGTGAAATCCGTCGTTCCCGTAATCGCATAAGTCCAGACGATCGCCGGCAACAAAAGACCGATCGATGTCGCCATCAACACGCCAAGATAAACACGGCCCCCGCGCCGGGCGTTTTCATCGCCCTTGTGGGTGACCAGCGGGAAGGTTGAGAGCGTCAGCACTTCGTAAAAGATAAAGAGCGTGAAAAGGTTCGCCGCGAAGGCGACGCCCATGGCGGCGGAAATCGCCACCGCAAAGCTCATATAGAAACGCGTCTGGTGTTTCTCATTACCGCCGCGCATATAGCCGATGGAGTAGATCGAATTGACGACCCACAGGCCGCTGGCGATCACCGCGAACAAAGCGCCGAGGGGTTCGGCCTGAAACGCAATCGGCAGACCGTCGATAACCTCGATCAATTGATATTCAGGCCTTTGCCCCTCGCCCACCGCCAGAAAAACGGTGGAGGTCAGGACAAGAAGAATGGCGCCGGTGATCAACGTCGCCGCTTCGCGCAAGTTCGGTTGCTTGTCGAGCAGCCAGATCGCCAGGCAACCCAACAGCGGAACCCAGAGCGACAGAACAATAGCAAGACCGGGAGAGATCATTGTCCGCAGCTCCCAGTCGCCCATCCTTCGAGACGCCTTTTTCCTTCATCCTGAGGGCGCGCGCAGCGCGCGTCACGAAGGGCGAAGGAAAAAGGCTCCTCAGGATGAAGTATTACTTGATGAGAGATCACGGCGCGCCTCCCGCAACGGTCATCAGGGCGGCGGCGGCGCGTTCAGCCAGACCGCCGGTCAAATCGGTCCTGACGCCGAAATAGATATTCGCCGCGACCAGCACCCACATCGGGATCAGCATCGACAAGGGCGCATCTTTCGCCGGGATGGCGTAGCGCCCGTCGGTCGCCGGCTCGCGCAACAGCATCACCTCCGCGACGCGGCCGATATAAACGAGCGCGATCAGCGAACTCGCAACGATTAAAAAGCCCGCATACCAGTGCCCGGCGGCGAAGGCGGCTTCAAGCAGATACCACTTCGAAATGAAACCGACGGTGAGCGGCACGCCGATCAGCGACAGCCCGCTGATCAAAAACGCCCAGGTCGTAAACGGCATGCGTTTGGCGAGCCCGTCAAAGGCGTGAATGGAATGAGACCCGGCGCGCAGGACGACGCAGGCGACCGCCATGAACAGGGCGCCTTTCATCAGTGCGTGGTTGAATACATGAACGAGGCTTGCAGTGAGGCCCTCAACCGTTGCGAAGGACAGACCCAGCAGCATGTAACCGATCTGCGCCACCGAGGAATAAGCGAGCATCCGTTTGACGTCTTCTTGAAACACCGCCGCCAGTGACGCGATGAACATGCCCGCCAGTCCCAACGGCAGGAGAACATAGGTGAACGCCGCGCCGATAAACGCAAAGTCGAAATTGAATACCGAAAAGAAGAAACGGATGATGACATAGACCGCAACCTTGGTCGCCGTCGCAGCAATAAACGCCGTCACCGCCGACGGTGCATAGGCGTAAGCGTTCGGCAGCCACAGATGCATCGGGAACATGGCGAGCTTCAAACCGATGCCAACCAGAATGAACGCAAAGCCCGCTTCGATCATGCGGTTGTCCTGGCCGATCAACCGGTCATGAAGGTCGGCCATGTTGAGCGTGCCGGTCGCCTGATAAAGAAGACCAATGCCGATAACGAAGAAAGTCGCGCCGATCGTGCCCATCACCAGATAGTTGAACGAGGCGGTCAACGCACGGCGGTCCCGGCGCGCGCCCATGGCGATCAGCGCGTAGGTCGAGAGCGACGAAATTTCGAGGAAGACGAAGACGTTAAAGGCGTCGCCGGTGATCGTGACGCCAAGAAGACCGGTCATGCAGATCAGCAAGGCGCCATAAAAAAACGGCGACTGCGTCTCATCGATCTCAAGCTGCACCGACCGATACGCGAATGGAAAAACCACCGCCGCAAGGCCGGACACAAGAACAAGCACCAGCGCATTGGCGAGGTCGACCCGGTATTCAATCCCCAGCGGCGGCGCCCAATCGCCAAGAGCATAGGAAATCACGCCGGCGTCAGAGACTTCGCTCAACAGCCAGGCGCAGACCGCAAAGGTCAGCCAGCTGACCATTGTCGCCCAGAGATGGGGCGCGCGCCCTTTAGGCAGGAGCAGCGTGATCGGCGCGAGGAAAAGCGGAACGATCACCGGCAAGACCGGAAGCTGGTTCAAGAGGTTCATTTAGAAACCTCTCTTATTTTCTCAATCAACTTCGCATTCCGACACACTCCTTCATCCTGAGGAGCCCATTCGCCTTCGCCCTTCGAGACGCGTTCTTCGAACGCCCTCAGGATGAAGGCGAATGGGCGTCTCGAAGGATGCGCGATCAGGCTCATGCCGCGCCTCCCGCCGTTTCCCGCTCGCCGAATTCGGCGACATCATCGAGCGCTTCCAGCTCATCCTCTTCGATCGTGCCATAGGCTTCGCGAATACGCACCGAGAGCGCCAACCCCACCGCGGTGGTCGCCACGCCGACAACAATCGCCGTCAGGATCAACACATGGGGCAGCGGATTGGAGTAGATGATTTCGCCGACTGAATGCGCAGCGTCGGCGGCGCCATGGGCCGCATCTGAACTGCGATCCGCAGTCGCCTCAAAGCCAGGCGCTTCAGGCTTCGTCACGTCCATCAGGGCATCATTGCCGATCTTGCCGGCGTCCGCATCGGCGACCGGCGCATCGTGGAGGGACGGAGCGTCCGCGCCATGTGCGGCCCCCTCACTCTGAAGCGCGGCTTTTAAATCATTCACCGGCGCATCGGCGACCGTGTTTTCGATTTTGCCGTGAAGGCTGTCCACCGCATCTGCTGCATCGCCGGCGCCGTGGGTTTCCCCTTCGACGCTATGGCTCGCCGCGCCGCCATGATCGTCACCGGCGCCTTCCCCGTGCCCATCGCCATGGTCCAACTCACCGCCCATATAGATCGGCGCGGTGCCGCCGGCGATCTTGCCGATGGTGATGTAGAAAATGAACACCGATGTCTGGAACAGGTTAAGACCGACGACTTTCTTGACGAGATTGCCGCGCGCAAAAACGGTGTAAAGACCGATCATCATCAGGACAATGACGATCCAGTAATTATACCGTTCCAGAACGAAGTCGATCCAGGTTCCCATAACGTCCGCGCCTACCAGTCGTCCTGATCAATGTCAGGCTCGCGGCCCGTAAAGAGATAGAAAATCGCCAGCATGGTGGCGGCGACCGTGACGCCGACACCGAACTCAACAATCAAAATGCCGTAATGCTGGCCTGCATGATGGGTCGATTCCGGATCGATCGCATCATAGCCCAGAAAGTTGCCGCCAAGCAGCATGGTCGCAACGCCCGTGCCCGCATAAAGCAAAACGCCCACCACCATGGCGACGGTCAGCGCCTTTGGCGGTAAAACCTTTTTGGTTTCTTCAATGCCATAGGAAAAGGCGTGCAGGAAAAATGCGACCGCGAAAATAATCCCCGCCTGAAAACCGCCGCCGGGCCCATAGTCGCCATGAAACTGAACGTAGAAGGCGAACAGGATAATTGGGGCAAACAGGAGTTTCGTCGTCACCCGAAGGATAAGCTGACCCATTACTGTTCCTCCCCGCCCGCGGCGTCTTTATCGCTGACCTCGCGCCCGCCGCGTAACGATCCCGCGCCGAGGAGCAGGATCACCGCAACGCCGGCCGTAAAGATCACCATGGTTTCGCCCAGCGTGTCGAAACCGCGATAGCTCGCCAGCACGGCGGTGACGATATTCGGCACGGCGATGTCGTTGGGCGTTTCGTCCACATAGGCCTGGCCGACGGCGACATTCGCCGGCGCGTTCGGATCGCCAAAGGCGGGCATATCAATCGTCGCATAGATCAGCGCCGCACCGGTCGCGAACACAGCCGCAAGCGCCACCGGCGCACGCCCCGGCGTTTTCGGCTTTTCCCGCCGCGCGGTCAGCAACATGCCGCCCAGCATCAGGACTGTAGAAACACCCGCGCCGACAGCGGCTTCCGTAAACGCCACATCAACCGCATCGAGGGACACGAAAAACCCGGCGGAGAGCAGCGAATAAATCCCCGACAGCATCACCACCGCAAATAAATGCCGTGAACGGAGCATCGCAACCGCCACCAGAAGCAGCATGGTCAGGAAGGCCAGATCGAGCAGAACGATCGGCGTCAGTTCAACCTCGAACTCGCTCACTTGTCGTCCCCCTCATATCGAAGGCCCGGCCCCTGCATCGGCTTGAAGCCGGTCATCCAAGCGGCGTGCGCAATCGCATGGGTCGCCACCGGCGAGGTCAGGAACAAAAAAGCGCCGATAAACGCCAGTTTCGCCACATGCAGCCAGGTGGGGGACTGCAGCATCATGCCGATGATGATGAGTTCCGCGCCCGCCGTATCGGTAACGCCCGCCGCGTGGAGGCGCGTGAAGAAATCAGGAAAACGAACAAGCCCGATAGCGCCGGACACCACGGCGATCCCGCCGGTAATCATCAGCGCCCAGGAGACGATATCCTTGATAAGATGGAGATCGATCATGAACCCTCGCCTCCGGGCGCCGGTTCCGCAGGCGCGCCTTTCGGCTGGCGATAGGAGAAAAACCGCAGGATCGCGACGGTCGCCGTGAAATTGATCAGCGCATATAAAAGCGCAATGTCGAGAAAATCCGGGCGGCCCGCAATGTACCCCATCAGCGCAATCAAAAGGACCGTCTTGGTGCCGAAAGAATTCCCCGCAAGAACCCGGTCATAAAGCGACGGGCCCGCAAAGGCGCGTACCAGCGCCAGAACCATGGCGGCGATCACAGCAGCGATGGCGGCGGCGAACATCTAGGCTTTCCCCTCGGCCCTGGCGACCCGCTCGCCCATATCCGTGATGGCGGCGACATCGGCCAGATCCTCAGTGAGGGCGTGCACCAGAATTTCATTCTCCCGCAGGTCAAGCGAGACGGTGCCCGGCGTCAGCGTGATGGAATTGGCCAGGGTCGCCTTGCCAACGCTTGTCTTCGGCGGGTTCGGCACGATGAAAAGTTTTGGCGAGAGTTTCGGCTCCACCGCCAGCGCATGGCGAATGACTTCGATATTGGCTTTTCCGATTTCGCCGCCGAGCCACATCCAGTAGCCGAAAATGCCGGGGAACAGGCTCGCCGGCACGCTGTCATCATCGACGACGCTCGAGCGATAGGCCAGCCAGGCGGAGATAATCACGGACGCCGCGCCGAAAATCAGCAGCAAGGGCTTGTCGAAATAGCCCGAGAGCAACAGCCACAGCGCCGCCAGCACCAGCACAAGGATGATAAATCGCCCCATCGACCCTTCCCGGTTTAACCGGCCCGACCTTCTCTCACGACCGCGCCGCTACTAAGGCGCCGCCCGCCAAATCACCAGTATTCAACGCAAAAAACCGCGCGTCGCGCCAGACCCGGCGCAGCGGATTACAGAGCGGCGAATTTGGCAGATTTGGCGCAGAAATCAACGGGTTGGATGGGGAAAAGCGCTTTCCTTGTTTGGATTGGCGGGTACTATGTGTCGAAGGCAACTTTTGCGTGGGGGCTGCTGTGCGGACGAGCTACATATTCGCGGGTTTGATATGGGTTTTATTGCTTGGGGTGGCTAACGCTGCAGAGCAACTACAGTTCGGCCCGCCTGACGCCTGGGTTGAAGAAGCGAAAATTCCCTCCCCTGATCCTGACAAAAAGCACGCGCCATATCAGTTCCTGCTGCTGGATACGCAATCAAATTTTGCCGAATCAAGAACTGAAAGTTACGTCCGCACCGTGATCAAAGTTCAAAGCCCTGAAGGTCTGGGCGCCGCAGGCAATGTCGCCCTTTCATGGCATCCGGATACCGGCGAAGTCAAAGTCCACCATTTAAGCATCTTGCGCGGAAAGGAAGTTATTAATGTTCTTGATCAAGGTCAGCGTTTTTCAATACTGAGACGCGAGCCTAACCTTGAGGCCGCAACCATAGACGGCGTCCTTACAGCTGCTATGCAGCCATCAGGAATACAAGTCGGCGATATTGTTGATTTTGCCTATACCCAAACGCTCGACAACCCCGTGTTTGGCGGTACTGCGAGCCATACCGCACCCTTCATGAATTCGATCGAAGTACGTCAGCTGAAGGTGCGCTACCAGTGGCCGGAAAGCCGCGACATGAAATGGCAAACGTCTTCGGACCTTCCCTCCCCGAAAATATCTGAAACTAAAACAGGGCGTGAGCTAAGTCTTAGGCTAACAGATATCGTTCCCCCAACGGACATTCCCGAGAACGCTCCTACAAGAGAGTACCTGACAGGCCTTCTGGAAATCAGCGATATCTCGGAGTGGGCAACAATCTCATCTCTAATGGCGCCGCTTTATCAGTCCGCCGCCGAATTGAGCGCAGATTCCCTTCTAAAAGCTGAAGCGGCCAAGATTGCCGCCGAGACCGACGATCCTGTGAAACGTGCGGAAAGAGCGTTGAGACTGGTTCAGGATCAAATTCGGTATCTATTCCTGGGGATTGACGCTGGCGCCTATATCCCCGCTAGCGCCGATGAGACCTGGGCGCGCCGTTTTGGCGACTGCAAGGCCAAGACAGTTGTTTTACTCGCATTATTGCAAGAGTTGGGCATTGACGCAGAACCGGCTCTTGTCAGCAGCAGCTTCGGCGACGGCCTTGATCAACGGTTGCCGTCGTTCGCGGTGTTTGATCATGTGATCGTGAAAGCGACAATCGGGGACGTTACGCATTGGCTCGACGGCACGCGCATTGGTGATCGCCAGCTTAAATACATTGTCCTGCCTGGTTTCAACTGGGCGCTGCCAATACGTCAAACAGGCGCCCAGCTTGAACAAATTGATATCCCTCCCCTTGATGAGCCTGCTGCGTCAGTCTTCCTCGAAATTGATGGCGGCGAAGGTTTCATCGACAAAACGCCAGCCAAAGGGCGCATGATCGTCACCGGCGATACGGCCATACTGCTCCGACAGCAAATGTCTGTTCTCGCACAAGAACAAGCTCAAGAAGCGCGAACCGCCATGTGGCAAGCAATCGATCCGGACATCGAGCCGGATCAGTCGGATATCGTTTTTGACGAAGCCTCCCCAATTGCAACCACTACATTCTCGGGACACATCGAACTCGAAAAAATCTCGCGTGCTAACCGTCAATTTATCAAAATCCCCGGCAGCCGGATCGGCTGGGACGTATCGCAGATGGAAGACGAGGTCGACGAAAGGACTGCGCCCTGGTTATTGGCTTATCCACTCTATCGACAGGATGTAGTCACGATCATATTGCCGAAAGATCGTCCAAACGTCATGCTAAAGGGCGGCGATATTGATACTGTCATCGGCGGCGTGGAGTTAAAACGCAAAGTTCATGTCGAGGGCGGCGCAGTGACGATGACGTCGAGCACCCGAACAACTCAAGCGGAACTGCCGGCGAATAGTAGTGCTATATTCATCTCGGCGATGAAGGCGGCTTATGAAAATGACGCTTCCTTCGGATTGCCTAAGACTGGGCAGTCAAAGAATGAAAAAGAACTCGATCGCTGGAAGTCACAAGAACTAATTACTGCCGAAGAGTACATTCGGCGCGGTTCCGCGTTTTTGAATGCAGCCAGATTTGACGACGCCATTACTGATTTCAGCGAAGCGATCGCGCTTGATGAAGACAACTCAGCGCCGTTTTCGGATCGTGGTCTGGCTTTGCATTACCTGCAGCGATATGATGAAGCGGCGGCCGACTTCGAGCAAGCCGTTGAACTGGACGCAAATAACTGGGTTGGCGTATACGGCCAAGGGTTGACCTTTGCGCACAATGAAAACTACGCGGCTGCCATCGACAAGTTTAATGCCTCTCTTGATATCAATCCTGATTATTTGATTGCGCTGGCCACGCGCGCTTATGCAAAGATTGAACTGGATGACATTGAAGGCGCAATAAATGACATGCGCCATTATCTTGAGCGCCTCCCACAAGATATCGCCAGACTACCGCAGCTTGCATCCTTGTTGCAGGGCGCTCAGCGTTATGATGAGGCCATAGCTGTCATTGATCGCGCCATCGCCGCCGAGCCAGTTGAATATAATTACTTTCGCGTACGCGCCGATATTTATGAGGACGCCGGCAATCTTGAATTGGCGTTGAGCGATTATGATCAAGTCGTCAAGCTCTCTAAAAAAAGTTCGACCGCTCTCAATAATCGATGCTGGTTTCGTGTCATGAATAATATCGAACTGGAGAAGGCGCTGAAGGATTGCAATCAAGCTATAAAAACAGATCCGGACAACATAAATGCCTATGACAGCCGAGGGTACGTGCATCTCAGATTAAACGATCAACAGAACGCTATTACCGACTTCAATTCCGCCCTTGCCATTGAGCCAGATCTGGCGGCGTCGTTGTATGGGCGAGGTTTGGCGAAGCTGCGCATAGAAGACGACAGCGGAAATGCTGACATCGCGCAGGCGATTGAACTGGATTCGACAATCAGTTCCTATTTCGAGGAATACGGATTGACGGAATAAGCGTAGTTACCTGATGGGTGAGACTAGACTAAATCGCATTCTATAGACTGCGCACAGCATCCGCCACGGCAGGGCCCAAACCCTGTAACGCAATAATCGAACGGGGCTTTCCATGAAAAACACATTTTGTACGTTCATTGCAGCAACTGTTGCGGCGGCGGCTTTTCCGGCAGCAGCGGAGCTGCGCAGCCTTATCAATGAGCCGGTGCTTGACGCCATTGCACAAGAGCTTTCCGGCGAAGCCGCCAAGCGCAATCTCGATACAATCACGCTTTATCATCGCACCCGCGCCAGCAGTCAGTTTCGTCAGTCAGCGGAACATATTCGCGACGAGTTGCGCGACTATGGCTTCAGCGACGCCCGCATTATTGAATATCCGGCTGACGGCGAGACGATGTTCGGGACGCAGAAATCCCGACCCGCCTGGGATGTTGCGTTCGCCGAATTGTGGGAGCTGCGCCAGAACGACAAGGGCGAGTGGGCGCGCGCGCGCAAACTCGGCGACTGGGACGCCATGCCGTTAACGCTGGCGCAGGACAGCCTTTCCGGCGAAGCGACAGCAGGCCTTGTCGATATTGGCGCAGCCGCAGCCGCAGCGGACTATGAAGGAAAAGACATCACAGGAAAATTTGTGCTGACGTCGAGCCAGCCAGGGGCCGTCGCCGACCGCGCGGTCGGCGAACATGGCGCCGCGGGCATTATTTCCTACGCCCCCAATCAGCGCTCAGCCTGGTGGAAAGAAGACGAACGTTTGGTGCGCTGGGGACACTTGTCCAGCTTTCCCGAGGTTGAAACCTTCGCTTTCATGATTTCGCTCGGCGAAGCGCGCGCGCTGCAGGAACGCCTCGCGAATGGCGAGGAAATACGCCTCCATGGCAAAGTCGATGCGGAGCATGACCGGCGCGGAAAGTATTCACTTGTCACCGCCTCAATCCCCGGCGCCGATCGGGCGCTGCGAAACGACGAAATCGTTTTCACCTGTCACCTCGACCACCCCCGCCCTGGCGCAAATGACAACGCTTCGGGTTGCGTCTCTATTCTGGAGGCCGCGCGCACCATGAAGAAACTTATCGATGAAGGCCGTGTCGCGCGCCCGAAACGCACCTTGCGCTTCGTCTGGCCGGCGGAAATAGAAGGTACGCTGATTTATCTGAACGCCGATCCGAAAGCCGCTGACAGGATTAAAGCCAACATCCACATGGACATGGTCGGCGGCAACGAAAACACCAAGGCGGTGTTCCGGGTGTCAGGCGGGCCGGAAAGCCTGCCGCATTTCATCAGCGACCTCAGTCATGAAATTGGCGCGTTCGTCAATGCACAAACCGAAATCCATGCAGGCGGCGGCGAGACGCCATTTCATTTAACGGCGCCGGAAGGCGGCAAGACAGCGCAACTCGCGTTGATGGAAGGCATCGACCTCGGCAGCGATCATCAGATTTTCAATGAAGGCTCATGGCGCATTCCCGGCATCTATCTGCATGACTGGCCGGACCGTTACATTCACACGAATTTCGACACGGCGGCGAATATTGATCCGACAAAGCTGAAGCGCGCCGCATTTATCGGCCTGACAACGGGACTCTATCTCGCCGACATGGATGATGACGATGCGCCGTCGATGCTGGCGCTGTTGCGCCGAAACGCACTGGCGCGCATGGCGGCGCTGGAAGAAAAGCTGGCGGGCGCCGATATCGCCGACCGTAACGCCATCGCGCGCGTTCACTGGGCCCGCGAGCATGCGAAGATTGACGCGATCAATGACTTCGCGACGCCCAGCGACAATGATCGCGCCAACGCGCATGGGTTTGTCGATAAACTGTCGGCGTTGACGTCGGTTGAAACCAGCGAGCCCGATGAAAAAAACGGCATTGTCTATGCGCGCAATCCCGACCTCAAAGGACCGATGAGCGCTTTTGGGTATTCCTATCTGGAAGACAAGCTGGGGGATGAAGCGTCATCCCTTGCTCTGCTCAATCACACCGGTCACGACATTGACGGTCGCGTCATCGACAGCGGCAAGTTCACTTACGAAGCGCTGAACCTTGTGAACGGCGCCCGCGCCACGCGCGAGATTCGCGACTGGCTCACCGCAACGCTGGCGCCGGTTCCGCAAAGCGCCGTCGATGAATATCTCGCGGCGCTGGAAAGCATTGGCGTCGTCCGGGCCGTGAAGTAGCGGCAAACCTCTCAAGACAGATTATCTAGGAGTCCCCACAGAAGGGACCCTGCTAACACTATCACATAACAAATGATGACGCGCGAGGCGCGACCATGTCTTCGATCAACGGCATGGATGTTACAACATTCAAAACAAAGCTGAATATATTTTTCTTTATACGGACTTTATAGTGTAACGGATTCTGTTGAAAATATTTCACGAACTATCTGTTGTAAATTCTTCGTCCGCGTGCATACTGAAAAAGCTACCCGCATTCCAATTTATCGATGACGTTACCTCTCTTGCGCACATTGCTCGCGCAAGGACTGCAGACGACTTTGTCAACTCTCTCGCAGACAACCTGCATGAGAGAACGCGAGTACTATTGTCAAAAAGGAGAGATAGAATGAAGAAATACGTAACGGTCTTTTTTGGCCTCTTCGCCGGAATTTTGTTATTGAGCTCGCCAGCAAATGCCAGCGCTTCCGCATCAGGCGCTGTCGATGACGTTCAGGTGTCATCATCCGGAACAAACGGTTATTTGCGGGTGAAGATATCGGGCGCGAGCATCAATGATGGCTGCACAAGCGGAAACACAAACTTGTTTTACGCCGAAAGGGTGAGCAACGACTACTTCGAAGCATTCCTTGCAATAGCATTGACGGCGAAAAACTCTGGTGACGACCTTTTAGTCGGCGTCAATGGGTGCACTGCAATCGGCGGCACGACTTATCCAAAGATAAATTATCTCAGAATGTAACGAAAAGATCTCGCCTACACGAAGGGATCGTCAGAGCGCACTCACTCGACACCACACAGTATCGTTAGAAAGCACAAGGCAATGCCTATTACCTAACCAAAGGAGAATTAGAGTGAAGAAGATGTTTGTAACTCTTGCTATTGCTGCACTTATGCCGCTTTCCAACTCTTATGCTGCAACATTTTCGGATTGGTCGAACGCCACGCGCGTGACTGTGACGACCAATCGCACAAACATCTATATAGCGGGAACAGTCCCAAACCCTGCCGGCTGCAGCCTGACCGATTACATTACAGTGCACAACAGTTCAGGCAATTATGAAGCTCTGACCGCCACGGCGATGTCCGCCGTCGCCGGCAGTTTTGAAATCCGCATGCAAATTAATGAATCGGCATGCTCAGCAGACCGTCCCGCAGCACTGTTTGTATCTTTCAGAAACTAGCGACTTCAAACGTCAACAGACACGCATAGTCGCCACTTAGCCAAAGGAAGAAAGGCATCATGAACAAGTTCCTCAAAACCATCGCGACAGCTATCGTTTTAGCGCCCCTTTCAAGCGCCCATGCCGGCAATACCGCCTATGGAAATATTACTGACATCATCACGAACACCGCCGGAAATCAATTTCGTGTTGCACTCGATGTGGCAATTGAAAATCCAAATTCATGCTCAAACACAGCAAGTTATGCAATCAGTGGAGCTACGACCAATTATGAAGCCACTATTGCTTTGCTCATGACCGCCTATGGCGCCGGCCATCAGGTCAGACTCGTTATTGATGACAATGCCTGCGAAGGCAGTTTTCCGAAAATTACCTCAGTTTGGGTGAGGCCGAATTAAGTCCAGCGCTTTCACTGGGCGCAACGATTAAAAACATGCCTGCCGATCTTCTGGGCCGTCAGGCACTGAGAGAAAATATGAAGTCAGCAATACATTAAAGGAGGCGCAAATGATGCGCGTAAAAATTGTTAGTTGTATCTTATCGATAAGTCTTGCCCTTAGCGGCATAGCCGCGGCGCAGGACTCTCGCGCCACAGCGATACAAAAAATAGACTCAGAACTTTTCGCGAAAATGGCGGCGCTAGAAAAAGATCAAACACAGCGAGTGATGGTGCAATTCGACGTTCCTGCAACCCTCGCAGACGCAATGAGGAGTGGAGCGCCCGACTTGAACCGTGTAGCCGCCGTGGCAGAGGCAAGGAGTATGATGGTCGCATCGTTGACCACTGAAGCGGAGCTCCGCACCGAAATACAAGGAAACATAAAGCGGTCCCTTACATACTTGCCCTATGTCGCTCTTGATGTCACGGGCGCGCAACTTGATGCGCTTTCAAAAAGCTCAAGGGTTGTCCGGATATATGAGGATAAAAAGATGGTGACGTTCCTTCCGGAAAGCACTGCCCTCAGCATTGTAGACGCCGCCACCACGCGAGCGATGGGTTACGAAGGTCAAGGCCAAACTGTTGCAATACTAGATGGCGGCGTCGCCAAAAATCATACTTTTATTGGGGCTAGTCGGGTAGTTGCGGAAGCATGCTATTCAACGTCGGGTTGCCCGTCTCCTGCAACGGGTCCCGGCACAGGTGAGCCGGAGCCCGGAACAATCGTTCATCACGGCATGCATGTAGCTGGTATCGCAGCAGGGTCGAATACTTTGACATTTTCAGGCGTTGCTCCACAAGCTGACATTATTTCAGTTCGAGTGGTGGATAAAAACGGCGGCGCCACAAGCATACCAGCATTTCTCAGCGATCTGGCAGCAGGCTTAGATTTTGTTTATGGCGAGCGAAACAACTTTGATATCGCAGCCGTGAACCTCAGCCTCGGTGTTCCAGGGATTCAGTACACAACTTCCTGCGATAGTGTAGATACGGCTGTGGTCGATGCCATCAACCTTCTTGATGGCGCAGGAATCGCTGTTATTGCAGCGTCAGGCAATGATGGTTCAGCAACGGGGATATCTTTTCCGGCATGCGCATCTTCAGTTATTAGTGTCGGCTCTACAGGAGACGGCTCAGGCAGCATTGCAAGCTGCAGAGCAGGCGTAACCTTACCCGCTACATCTGTTGATCAAGTATCGTCATTTTCAAACAGCTCAACCATCCTGGACCTACTTGCACCCGGCGCCAACATAAATTCATCACACGGCCTGAGTAGCGGCACATGCAACTTAAGGGGTACTTCAATGGCCGCCCCTCATGTCACTGGCGCTTTTGCCGTATTGAAATCTGCTGTTCCTTACGCAACCAAACAAGATGTGCTCGACGCGCTAATCGCCACTGGAAAGCCAGTTACAGACACCAAGGCGATGTCAATCACAAAACCTCGCATTGATGTTTACGAAGCGCTTTTACACCTGCAAGCGAATACAAGCCGGCCCTTCGCTGTCGTTCCGCTGAACGGCTTCAGTTTAATACCGACCTCAGGCCAATAAGTATTAGAATCCCGGCTTTTAGTAACACAAGCTAATCAACTACCGCCTACCGCGTCAGGCGGTAGGTGGTTTCCGTTATCCACTCGTCATCGGCGCCATCGCGCGTCTCTTCTCGAAAGGCGAGCGCCGTATCGCTGATCATCTCCCAGACGATGCGGCGGGTTGAGTCCTGCGGCTCAAAATATTCCTCAAGATTATAGGCGGTGAACTCGTCCTTGATGGTTAGCGCCGGGGCGTTCTGGAAGACGGCGCCCTCGCCCGCTTTATCGGCGACATAATAGGCGTGCGTGGTTCCAGGGCGGTCATCGAGATAATAAGTCAGCCATTTCTTCGCGCGCTCGTGATAGCCGACCGCCAGAAACGCTTTTTTCTCGTCCGTTTCCAGCGACGCCAAAATACCGCAGCCATCGAGGCCGAGCCCCGCAGAAAGACGCGCAGATGTTTCGCCGCCGTTCGCATCTGTCGACGTTCCATTCCAGACGCCTTGCAGGCCGTTGAGGGCGCCGTGTGGTTCTTCCGTACACAGTACTTGCTCATGCACGCCTGGAAATGACGTTCCCGCAGGTCCATAGGGATCCGGATCGCGCAGTCGAAGGAAATCGACCACATACCAGGTGTTCCAGGTTGCGCCCTCATCGCGCGTATTTGAGCCGTCCCAGCGGAAACTGACACCGGGCCTGATGTCAGTGAAGTTGTACCGCCGGTGCTGAACATCGAAACTGCCGTCATCCTGTGGGCGCCGGGTGATGGAATACATCGTGAGGCGTCCAAGATGTTCGTCGCCAATCAGCTGATCGAAAAACGCAGAACCCTGATTATTGCCGCTAGGCCAGTTCTGCGCCATCACCCAGCGCTCGCGCGCGGGATCGTAATAGCGGATCGAAAAGCCACGCTGGCTCGGTTGTTCGGGGTTATCACGCGCCCAGGCAAGCTCAATGAGCGCCTTGCCGCCAAGGATCGGAAACACCCGCTGGCGCGTATAGCTGCCCTCTTTCTGATGGTAAAATTCTTCCGCCGGTTTCGGCCGCCAGTTCGCCTCCCACTCGCCGATCCAGAAATCAAAGGCGCGGTGTTCCGGCGCCGACCATGCCGGTTCGATCTTTGCGTTCAGGGCGTCAGCCCAGGTAACGTCTTCCTGCGCGGCGGCGCCCGCGCCGACGAAGGCGGCGGCCGCTGTTAGAATTGTGAATGGGCGCTTCATGTTTCCTCCCCTGATGAGTCAACGTTTACCCCTCAACGTAGCGTGACAGACACCCACGCCAAGCGTTAAGGTGGTCACAGCCCCAATTTCGCAATCCAGGCAACGCCATGCTGGTTTTCAACTATTCGCCAACGCCGCTGTCATGGGAATTTGAAGATTTTTATCAGCGCAGCGCCCGCGAGGGAATGGTGCACTCGGCGATGATGTGCGGCGAACATTTCGATATGGCGGATGATTTCGATAATGACTGCGCCGCCGACGCCGTTACATGGTCCTGTGGCGGTCATGAGACTTATCAGCTTGGTTCGAACAAAACCGTATCGATTGCGCCGGCGGGCGTTTTCACGATCGCCGCCGGGGAGCGTTACGCCTATGACGCGTCGCGCGATGCGCCGTTCCGGTCGAACATGATTATCTTTCCGCAATGGATGGCCCGCGATGCGGCGGCGCCGTCGGAATTTTGCAGCCGCGCGCCGACCAGTTCACGACTTGTGACGCGCCTTTGCCAACCAGGCGAAACGGCGATGTCGCTGATGAATGCGATCGCCATAAAATGCGCCCTCGGGAGCGAAGATGCGACATGGTATACGGAACAGACTGCGTTGCTTTATGGGCTGTTGTCAGGCGAACAGCGCGACGACGGAACTGACGCCATCCTCACCGCCAAGCCTGCAACGCGCCGGGAGCTGGCGCGCCGCATTGAGCGCGCTGGACAATTGATTCTTGAAACCTATCGCAACCCCAATCTGTCTGTCGAAGATATGGCGCGCACCGCCTGTCTCTCAAGATTTCATTTCATCCGGACCTTCAAGGCCGTTAAAGGCGTCACGCCAATGCGGTTCCTGGGGGCCGTCCGCATGGAAACGGGCATGCGGCTGTTACGACAGAGCCGGCTGACGGTCGCAGAGATCGCCGGCGCCGTCGGATATACGGACCGCGCCGCTTTTGTACGGGCGTTCACGCGGCGATATGGCGTTGCGCCATCCGCCTTCAAGGCGCGCGATCTTTAAATGATGACTGAAAATCGGAGAAAGCTTCTGGCGGGTTAATCCGTCAGGGAGGCGGCTTTGCGCATTGACCGTTTCTTTGCGCCGTCTCGCGTCAGGCGCTCAACCTCGGCCTCGCACGCTTCATCCGTCACCGGCTCCACGTCATTGGCGTCAAGGTAACAGTCAAGCGCTTCAAGAATAATAGACTGGCACGACATTTCCATATCGCGCGAAGCGAACCGCATACGGATAAAATCTTTCGCCGGCATCCGGAAAGTCACGGTCGCCTTGCGCTGATGATCGCCATGATCGGGAGGCCGCAGGAACGGGCGGCGACGCATCGCACGCGGGCTGCGCGGCGGCGTAATCGTCCATATATCCGGCGCGGTGTCGGGCGCCGCCGGACGGGCCTGAAGCTGAGGCGCTGGTTGGTCGTCGGGGCTTTTCGGATTTGGCGGATAAAGACTCTGAATGGTTTCCTGGCCGAGATCCTTGCCCTCGCCGGCAGGCGTCACGGGACGCATGTCGATATCAACGCCCGCATGCGCATCCGCATCCACGGCCGGCATCGCCTCGCCTTTCCGGGCCAGCAGTCCCGCTGTCAGGGAAGCATAGCCGGTTTCAGAGGAGGAGGAGGGATTGGGCGCATATCCCGACATTACACCGCCCGGCGCCCAAAGACGCGACTGTGAGGATTGGCCATGGCGCCCATGGCGTCGTCCTGTCCGCTATAGGAACCATCCGCCCGCTGCAGGCGTTCATGCAGATATTTCCAGAGAGCCGAGACCTCCTGCGCGGACGGGCAGAAAGGATCGATCTCCATCACGGTGCGCCCGTCAATCATGGACGCGGCGAAGTCGACTCGATGATGGACCGTTACCGGCGCGACCGTGCCGTGCTGGGAAAGCGCGATCGCAGCCTCAGACGTGATGCGCGCGCGCGGTGTTGCGGCGTTCACAACAAAAATCAGCGGCTTGCCGCGAGCCTCGGCGATATCCACGGTCGGCCCGACAGCCCGCAGATCATGGGGGCTCGGACGCGTCGGCGCGACGACGATGTCGGCGAAACTGACAACCTCGGAGATCGCGCGCGTCACCGCCGGCGGCGTATCGACGACAACCAGCCGGAACCCTTCATTGCGGGCGCTGTCGAGATCATAAAAGAGATTTGAAAAAACTGACTGAATAAACGCCGGGGCCGGATCTTTCCGGACATTCCACCATTTCGCCAGCGAACCTTGCGGATCGGTATCGATCAACGCAACCGGCCCAGCGCCTTGGCGCTCAGCCTCCACCGCAATATGCCCGGACAAAGTTGTTTTGCCAGAACCACCCTTTTGCGATGCGAAGACGATAACACGCATCGATGAAAGCATGCGCCCTCCAGAAACTTCTTACGCGGACATTCCTTGCATAGTATGCAGTACGCCACGTTAACGACGCGAGAATGCGCGGCGATAATTTTACGCAAATTGGAAACTGAACTGTAACTGTAAATTGGACGCCGGAAGCAGCCTAGATACGCAAGACCGCCGCCGACGCGATGAGCCTTATGGCACAAAGCAATTAAGCGAGACTTAAAACGCCGTGTCGGCGATGCCGTCTTCGGCCATCGCCAGCAAACGGGTGATATGGGCAATCCGCGGATTGCCGTCCCAGTCCCAGTAATGAAGAACGGCGCGACAGAAATCTCGCGCCATGGAATCAAAAACGCCAAGCAGATATTCCGCTTTTTCGCGCGCCTGACCTTCGTCTTCGGTCGGCACGTAATAGATTTCAAAAAAATCATCGCGCGGCACGCCAAGGCTTTTGCACATGATCGCCAGAGGTTCGCCACCCGGATCGCGAAGAATACGCGCAGCAAGGTCGCGTGAAACGCCGGCGATCATGGCGACCGCCTCGATAACTTCGTCCGGCGCATGACGGCGCGCCGCGGCAAGCGTCTTCATAATGACACCGGCTGACACAGGCTCGCCATCAACGCCGCGCGGTCGATGGCGGCGCTCCGCAAGCAGCAGAATTTCACGCACCAGCGGGTCCGGCTCATTGGCGCGGAACACCCGCGCATAAAGATCGGCAAGCGCGTCCTGGATCGTCCCGCGATCAAGAGAAAAGCGCGCCAGAATGCGCCGGCGGCGTTCGGCGTCGACCCACCAGAACATTAAAAACCCATGGGCGGGTTCAAGTTCGGTTCGTCTCAGCAGCAAGGGCTGCAAATCCGGCGCAGAAGCGCTTTGCGCGACAAGCTTGTTCACCGCTATTGGCGAGATCGTGCATTCCTGGCGCTTCAAAACCAGCTTGCAGACGTCGATCTCGTCAAATTGGAGAACGGCGTCAGCGACGGCGGCCGTCAGATCCTTGCGGGCGGCGATCATTTTCCGATGGGCCAGCTTGCCCTCATGGGCGGCTTCAATAAGCAGGGCGGCCGGCACGGTGTCCGCGCCTTCAAGAATTTCCCGGGCGACGTCCGGCTCATCCAGTATTAGTATGCGCAAAAGCGCCGGCGGACATTCAGAGACCCGCGCGATGCGCCGCGCGAGTTCCTTGCGGATTTCCGGCTCAACCTTTTCAACGACTTGCAGAAGAATGTCCGCGACCAGCGAGCGCTCATTTGACGAAATCCGGCCTGTGGGCAGCACGACGATATCGGAGAGCTTGCGAACCATCAACGCGCGCGCACTGGCTCCGACGCTGTCCATCGGCGTCAGCAGCGTATCAGTGGCTTTTATGGGCGGCCGCGACGCCGCGTCAAATTCAGACATGCTCGAGCAAATTCCAGTTATTTCGACGGATCGTTGTAACCGGAACACCGTTAACGGGGGATTTCACTTTTGGCGCCGGTTTTCAAAGACCTCGGCCGGGCTTCTTGCTATGATCGCTTTATAATAGTTGCAGGAAGGACCAGCCCTCGTGACCCGAACACTCTTGCTCGCCGCCGGCCTCGTCATGCTGGGAGGCTGCGTCACCAGTCCAAATATCGAGGCGCTGCGGGAATCGCCCGGATTCCAGGCGGGTTATGGCGATGGCTGCCTGACCGCGACGGAGGAAGACAAGAGCTTTTCCACCGAAAATGCGCGCGACGCATACGCCTTTGAAGAAGATCCGGCCTATCGGGCTGGCTGGCGGCAAGGCTATATTGAATGTCAAAGCCGCAGCCCGGAGCAAAATAATGGCGGGCGCGTGCTCGGCGAGCGCGATCAGTTTTAACCTGGCGTTAACTAAATACCGCGCGTGACCGAGCTTGAGACCTGAAAAAAAACGGCCCCTGAAGGGGCCGTTTTTTTGTGCAGCAAAGTTGAATTCGTTAATTCCCAGCTGTTGAAGCGACGCCGTATCAGCCTTCGTCAGCATCACTATCATCAGCGCCTTCACTTGGCGCTTCATCACCGGCAAGAATGGCCTCGCACTCACTACGTGTCTGAGCTTCCGCCGCCAATTCTTCCTCAGTGGGCTCACGGTTTTGCAGATCGCGAATACGCTGCTGCTGTTCCAACCGCTGCAACTCATCGCGGCAGCGTTCTTCCCGCTGCAATCGTTCAAGCCGCTTTCCGTCACGGTAAGTCTGCGCAACGGCGTCAATGTAGCTGACCCATTGTGATGCGCGCCCGCGCACATTCTCATAACGCTGCGCGTTGACAAAAGCCTGCCGGGCGCTGGCCCAGATTGCGGTATCTTCCGGACCCGCCTGATTGAAGCGCGCAGTGCCCAACAGCAGCCAGGCGTCACCAGTGTCGCCGCGGTCCATGCCGCCGCGATTAACGGCGTTTTCAAGCGCTCGTTGAGATGCTGCATATTGTTCGTCCGCAAGCAACACCTGACCAAGACGGTAGTAAAGCTCGCCATTTGGGGCGCCGGACGCCGCCTCGCGCAGGATTGGGATTGACCGCTTGTGCTCGCGCGCCTGGCTCCAGAGTTGAGACAGCAGGATGAGATTATCCTGATCCCGATCAATATTGCCGGCGGCCATTTCCCGGTCCAGCAGTTCGCCGCCGCGATAAGGGTTATCGAAGAAGGAGTAATACTGCACCAGGGTCAGCAGCTCAGATTCTGTGGTCAGCAATCCAGCGCGATAGGCGACCTCCAGGACAGAGAACGCTTCACGGTCATTGCCAGTCTGGGAATAAGCGCCGGAAAGCTGAGTCCAGTAGCCTTTTGTGCCCGGCCAGATATTGATCATTTCTTCAAGCAGGGGCGCGCGATTGGCGTCATCACCCAGCTCCGAATAAATCAGGTTTAGAATATCGTAATAAGCTTTGCGAGGTTCGCCCTGCGCTTTGTTCGCCGCAACGGCCCGCCGGGCAGGATCGAGCGCCGCCCGGTAATTCGCAGGCGTGATCTGTGTGTAAGCGGCGGCAAGCAGATAATACGCATTCGGATCAACATTCTCGCTGCAGCTGCGCGCGTTCTGAATCCATTGATTAAGACCGGTAATCGCCGCCTGATACTGCTCTTCCTGAAACTGCAGCTGAGCAATAAAATATCGAAGTTGGTTATTTCGCGTATTGGGCAGCGCGTTGTAGTTTAACGCCCGCTGAAAGTCACCCAGCGCGCCTCTGAAATCCTCAAGGCTCGCTTTGACTGAGCCGCGCAATTCATATGTGGTCGCCGCATCGTAAGCCGGCATGGAACCGCCGCGATTGGCGATCAGTTCATTCAATGCCGCCAGCGCCGGCTGGTATTCTTCCGCCTGCATCTGGACAAAGACTTCCTGTAAGACTCTGGCGACCGCCGTGCTCAGTGTTTTGGAAGGCCCTTCGTCTTCGGCGCACTGCGACGCCTGCGCCAATGCGCCTGTCGGCGCTGCGCATAGCGCCGCCGCAGCGACAGCGGCGAGAAGGTTCACTTTTCTTTTCCAGCGCATCTCAATCATGTTTTCGCCTTACACTTCAACGGTATTCAAATGACCGTTTTGGGCTCGTTTATACTTGTTTCACTCTTCCGCGAGAACAAACGTAATCGTTGTCACAACGCCGCGACGCCATTCCGCTTTGTTATCAACAATCTTGGGTTGATACTTCCAGCGCTCGACCGAACGCCGCGCAGAACTGTTGAAGCAGCTGTTGGTTGTATCCGACACTACAATATTCGTCGTCTGACCATCAGGGGTCACATCGAACTGCAGCACAACGGATTCACTGCCGCTCGCGCGCCCCTGACAACGATCAGGAAACTGCGGCGGAATCCGCACCAGCGGTTGCGCGTCACGGTCCGGATTAAAGCCCGATCCGATATTGAGATTGGCGTCGATGGTCGGGATCTGCGCGCGCACGCCGTCAAGCGCCGGGCGGTTTGACGGATCGTTCACTGCAGGCGGCGGCGGCGGCGGCGCATCGAGCGTCGGCCGCTTGAATTCCTTGTTAGCGGCGCTGAGGTCAGTTTCATCGATCTGCGCCGTAATGTTGAGATCAATTGCGTCCTGCTCTTCTTCAAGACGCAGCTCCTGGCTGATCATCGCCGCCATGAACAGAAACAAAAACCCGGTAACGAAAACCGCACCAGGGACGCCGAGTATTAAACGAGCCAGGGCTCCCATGGCGTATCTCCTTTAAACTTCTTCGGTGGACACGGCGATTTCGCTAACGCCGGCGTCCCGAATCTGATTGGCGACCTCAACCAGCATGCGGGACCGGGCCTCGACATCCGCCTGGATTACCGCTGTGCTTTTTGGATTTTCAAGCCGAAGCTCTTCAACGCGCACGCGCACCTCTTCAAGGGTCACCCGTTCGTTGTTAATCCAGATCTCGTCGTCCGATGCGATCGCCACAATGATCTTGGCGAATTTACGGTCCTGCGTCGTCGCGGCTTCCGGGCGGTCCACTTCAACACCCGGCTCCTTCACGAAAGTAGAGGTCACAATAAAGAAGATCAGCATAATGAAGACGATATCGAGAAGCGGCGTCACATTGACGTCTTCTTCGTCCTGATCCTTTACAAAACTACGTCTGGCCATACTTCGTCCGCCTATACCCAATATTGATACGGTGAGACCACCGTCGCTATTGTTCCTGCTGCAGCGTCAAAGCGACTGACGCCGCCTTACCCGCTTTCGCCTGATCCATCACCTGAACGGCAACGCCGGCCGCCGATTCCGGGGCTGCACTGACAAGCACAACGCCCTGAGGCTCGCGCGCAATGAATTCCTGAACGACAGGTGTCACAGACGCCGGATCAATTGTGCGGATGTTGTTGATGCGCACAAAACCGTCTTCCTGAACCGACAGCAGAAGCGCTGGCGGCGGCACGCTTTGCTCATCCTGCTCGCTGTCATCGGGCGTATTCACGGCGATGCCTTTTTCGCGCAGGAACGTCGCTGTCACGATAAAGAAGATCAACAGAATAAAGACGATATCGAGCAACGGCGTGATGTTAACATCGGCCGCTTCCGCACTTGAAGTCGCTCTTTTTCTCATGGGCCCTACTCGATCAACAAATCGTCTGAAATGCCATGGGACGCTTTTTCAACATTGCGGTCGAACGCGTTGATGAAAATCAGCCCCGAGAGCGATGCGACAAGCCCGGACATCGTCGGGATCGTCGCTTTGGAAATTCCCGCCGCCATCAGGCGCGCATTCGACGAGCCGGTTACCGCCATCACATCGAACACTTCGACCATGCCGGTCACTGTGCCGAGCAATCCGAGCAGTGGCGTCACAGCGACAAGAGCGCGGATCACGTTGTTAAAACGCGACGCTTCCTGCATCGCCTCAGAGATGAGACGGTCGCGAATGGCGTGCGCGTACCAGGACTTGTGATCCGTGCGCGCAGCCCATGCGCGCTTGGCGCGCTTGACGACGCCGCTATGGGCGCCGGTCCAATACATCAGCCGCTCAATGATCAGGGCCCACATAAAAAACGTCGTGACCATGATGACGACAAGAACGTTGCCGCCCGCCGAGAGAAAGTCCCTCAGCGCATCGAAGGCGATCGTCGGGTTTAAAAACTCGAGCATACTCGAGAGGTCCCTTTCAAGGGCCGGGCGTTAAGCCCGGCCGCCTTCCGCATGTTCGGCGATGATGCCGGCCGCCTGCTCCTCAAGGATTTGCGACACGCGCTTTGCGGCGCCGGAAGCAAACGAATGGAGAAGCAGAAGCGGAATGGCCGCGATCAGACCGAGCACCGTGGTGACCAGCGCTTCGGAAATGCCGCCCGCCATGATCTGCGGATCGCCAGTACCGAAGAGCGTGATCGCCTGGAAGGTGTTGATCATGCCGATAACCGTACCGAGAAGGCCTAGGAGCGGCGCCGT
This sequence comes from Pseudomonadota bacterium, assembly GCA_039819405.1. GTDB lineage: Bacteria > Pseudomonadota > Alphaproteobacteria > Caulobacterales > Parvularculaceae > Hyphococcus. The sequence continues at coordinate 339,607 of JBCBSB010000005.1, forward strand.
CGCGGCAAGCACTTTGACAAGGTTCAACCCGCTTTCAAGTTTTGGAACTTCTTTCAGGATCGCGTCGTCCAGCTTGAGCGCCACAGTCTCCACATCATTGGAGGAAGTGTTCTCATAAGCAAGCATGACACGGCCAAGCGGATTGGCCTTCGAGGCTTTTTTCTTGCGAACCTGCCCGCGCACGGCGCCGGCTGTCATGGTCAGCGTAACCCATTTGTAGATGCCGAGAAGAACGCCAAAGGCGGCGGCCACAATGATCACCTTACCGATGAAACGGCCCTGATCGATCCGCTCCGTAACGGTCGGCGTTTCAACTACGAGGCCAAGCAGAACGCCGAGCGACGGGTCGATCGCGGCGCGCACGAAACCATCGCCGGAAGCGTTTTCAACGCGGCTTGCTGCGCCGGTGACATCGCTGCGCGGCTGGCGCGCAAGGAACTGAAGGCGCTGATCTTCATATGTCAGGTAACGGCCATTCTCGAACGCCACGTAAGGCCCGATCCGCGTCACTGTCGCGTCCGCCGCCTGACCATTCGCCTGAACGATCCGCGCCGGGAATGCTACGGTCTTACCCTGTTCTGCAATCTGCTGGATCATGATCTCCCACAAATCGCGAAGCTGATCTTCGGAAGGCAGTTTTTCCGTCTGCGCGAGCTCACGCAGCGTCTCGCCGCGACCGGGGAACTGCGCGGAAATGATGGAGCCCTGAAGCTGGGCGTTGTAGTCCGCGGCGGCGGTGCGCGCCGCGCCGAACAATTCCTGGAATTCGCCCTGTTTGGAAGCCAGCTCCGCATCGAGTTCGTCGATCGTGGTCTGGTTTGTTTCCATGACCCCTTCGAGGCGGGTGGATTCAGCCTCAGCCGCCGCCACCTGGGCGCGCGCCTGGTTGAGCAGCGACTGCTGCTGATTGCGCTGCTGTAGGAAGCGCGCTTCGCGCTCCTGGTTTTCCTGGCTGACTTCGGTGCGCTCACGGCGCACGGCCTGCAGCACCTGATCCAGCGTGACGGCGGTTTCCTGCGCGCTTGCGCCCGAAACCAGATTGCCGTTTGAAGTGTCCATGCCCAGTGCGGCGACGCCGGCAACCAGAGAAAGACCTGCAAGTTTGAAGAATTTCATGACTTGTTTTCCCTTAACTATCGTTGCCGTTACTGAGCCGCCACAGGCGGTTTGACGGGTGCGAAGAAAATATCAGGTGCGGTTTGTTCTTTCGCCATGCGCAGCGCGAATTTCACGTCCTGCAGATAGCTGCGCTCAAGATTGACCCAGTCACGCTGGTCATTGTCCCAGATGCGCAAGACCGAGTCGTCAGGCGTTTTGAAAATTAGCGCGATACGGCCGATCTGAAGGAATTCGCCAGAGAGCGCGCTCTCACCATCGCCGATTTCGCCGTCGTAATAACCGATGGTCCGGCCGGCTTCGTCTTCGATCTGATAAGCCTCGACAATCAGCCGGTAGCGCTGCGCCGCCGACATCGCCGGGTTATCAAGGATGGAGGCAAGTCGCGTCGCACGCGCCGAACGCTCCTCGACACGAAATGGAATGTCCGCATTTACGATCTCGCCAAACCGCTCAACCATATCTTCCATTAATGGCTGCATGGCGCGCTGCAGGCCTTCGACATTCTCGATATCTTCCTGAAGGCGCGCGATTTCCCGGTTCTGCGCCTCAATATTTCGATTAAGCGAAGCATTATAGCGACGCGCCGCCTCGAGTTGTTTGAGATTTGCGCGATAATCATTGAGCAAGGCAGCTGTTTGATCATCAAGCTGATCAATTCTTTGCTGCGACGTTGCGGTATCGCGCGCGGTGCGTTCGCTTAACTCAAGCGCAGAATTAAACTGCGCCTGGGCGGGCGCGCCAAAGCCAGCGAGCAGAACCGCTGCTGAACCCAAAATCGCTACTCTTTTCATAGTTGCCTCACCTACCGGAATGTTGCGGCTGAATTTAAGACGGCGCCATGGCCGACAGACTGAGGCGCGTTTCCGCGCCGACGAGGGAAACGCAACGCGATCCCAAAACCAATTCGATCATTACACACACTTAGAATGTCGACCCCTGACTTGCCCCTTAGTCGTTAAGAAATGAAACAATTGAGCTGATAATGCAATGGCGTTTTGATGACAGCCTCAAACACCTGATCGAAGTCGCAAAACGCCACAATCGAATGATCCCTTAGACGACCGCCCCTGAACGGCTTCGTTAGTTTGTAACAATTGTAGAGACTGCTTGCAACGGAAGATTAAAGTAAACGCGCGCATTTCTCCAAACGCGCACGATTATTCCAAAATGCGCAAATGGCGGACCGGTTCCAGAAAGATGGAATCAGAGGTTGGCTGGGGCGCCAGGATTCGAACCTGGGAATGTCGATACCAAAAACCGATGCCTTACCACTTGGCGACGCCCCAACTTACCGCAGCAAAGCTGCTTTCAGGCGATCGCCCGAAAGGCGACGAAGCCGTTGGAAGCCCGCCGCCGTTAAGGATTACGGCGGATTCGCACCTGCCGAGAGCGGCGGAGATAGCGCTTTCGGTGCGGGGTTGCAATGGGGTTTCGGGGCAAAATTGCGCAATATCTGCAACACTGATTGCAAGCGTTCGCATGGGCCCTGCAAAGCCCATTGCACAGCCTTGAATCCGTCGCTATAGGAAGCGCCCCTCGGAAAGGCTTAACGGTTTTTCTGATCCCCCGTGTCGGAGTGTAGCTCAGCCTGGTAGAGCACTGTCTTCGGGAGGCAGGGGCCGGGTGTTCGAATCACCCCACTCCGACCATCAAATCAATAACTTAGCCCCTCACAAGACATCTGTTTATTGGGTCGCGCGAGCCGGCGTTGCGGCGCCGACGTCCCGATCACATTTTGTTGAACGCTGCGGCTATCCGCCGGAGACGCAATCCGATCTCCGCGCCATCGATCTCAGCACTGTCAATACCGAAAGTCGGACCGGTCCCGATGAACCCGTCCGTCCATCGCTACGCAAAACGCTCACTTCAATTACATTATCGCGCTTTGAAGCACATTTTATATTGGAGGAATTTATGTATCCCAAATTTGCAAAATCTCTTCTCCTCGGCGCAGGCTGCTGGCTCGCCGCTGCGACGGCGGGCTTCGCCGGTCAGGCTACGATCTTTCTGACGAATGGAAGCTCGAACAGCAGAGCCTTCGTTTCTCACACCTGTTCCAGCGCTTCCGGCGGCTTCATGAAGGACCCTCTCGCCGTCACCGATATTGATGCCGGCGCATGCTGGCATACTTGGCCCATCCCTCAAAACGTATGGGGCACCGCCAGATACCAGGGCTGCACAATCAATTACGATTTGATTAACGACATATACAGCGTGTCCGGTGATTGCACATTGGATAACCTGAATTACGGCGCCGGTTATGCGAATTTGTTCGTGACGCTGACCGACTGACGCCCAACGCGGCCGGGGAATGCTTATCCCCGGCGCTTTTTCGCATAACATTGGTCGAACACTGCAGCCGCCTTCGCGACAGTCGCCGGAATGCGTTTTGGCGCCTGAAGCTATATGAACGCGCGAAACGCGGCCAGCCCATTCGGGGTGGCTTCCATGAGATGGGGAAAAGACCGGGCTCACAAAATATTCTCATTATATTGAAAATATATTGTTAGCAGGCTTTTCGATTTTCGATCAGCATCTTCTCTGATCAGGCGTTTCGTACGGAGCCGGTTATCGCAGTGGTTCCAGCATCCGCATCCCGCACGCGGCAGTGAGAGGATTGCGTTGAGGGTAAGCGCCGGACGACACGTACTGCGTTGAAATTCCGCAAGGCTGGGGGGCGACATGCATGTTGCAATTCTTGACAGAGAACCGCTCTTTGCGCTCGGCTTAAGAAACCTTATCCTGGAAGTCGAGCCCAATGCAGCGTTTGCAGATACCGTCTGTACAATTAATCAGCTTAATGAACACATCTATATCCGCGCGGCGTTCATCAGCCTGCCCGAGGATGCTTGCCCGGACGAGCCTTCAATAATTCCAGAAGGTCTCCCGGTTTGCGTCATTCTCTCACACAATAGAAAACCGCAAGCGCCCAGCCTCGGGATGGCGATGAATTTTCACAGGACCATTAACCGCGATGCACCGGTTTCGGAAATTTCTGCAAAATGCCGAGAGTTTTTTGAGTGCGATGTCCGCGAAAGACAGCCGAAGTTACGGTGGCGCAGCTCATTCGATCGCGCGGCGAGTCGCTCCCGGCAATGCAGAACCTATCTGCCGCCAAGACAGATCGAAACCCTCAGTCATATCGTTAACGGCAAGACAAATTCCGAAATCGCCAGAGACATGGGCATATCCGTCAACACTGTTCGCGGCTACGTCTCTTCTCTTCTGGTTGCGCTGAACGCCGCCAACCGCACGCAGGCGGCGGTTTTGGGGCGGGAATATCTGCAATAGGAGCGCCCGCCGCCGGGAAGATCTGGCAACGGACGAAAAAGTGAAGCGCACAAAGAAAAAGCCGGTCCCGAAGGACCGGCTACCAAAATCATGGACCAGGATGATTTCAGGTTTTTCTTAGACAGTCTTCTTTTTCCGTGACGCAAAGCCGAGGCCTGCGATGCCGGAAAGCAGAAGCGGAATGGCGCCCGGGATCGGCACTTCGCTGACCGTGAACTGCGCAACCACAAAGCCGGAGCCTTGATCGAGCGCGGTCAACAGGAAGCGTGCGCCCGTGCCAAGCGCTGGCAGGACATCGATATTCGTAATGTCGATGATGGTCGACAGGATCATCATGTCGCTGACATCGAAGATCTCAAGCAGGAAGCGTCCGCAGCTGCCTTCGCCGCCGCCGCCGGCAGTGTTGGTGCAGTTGGTGTCGCCGCCGGCGTTGAACTCAACGTCAACAACCGTCAGCGAATTCATGCCGAAATCGAACTCGATTGATTCGCCCGCATCAAACTGTGTCTGATCGTCGTTGCTGTTGTTTTCAGAAAACGCACCGAGACCGGAATCGGTCGGTGAAATATCCTGGATCAGGCGCGTCGGATCCATATTCTCGTAAGCGCGAACAGTCAGGTCAATGCCGTCACGCGAATACTCAAGACCCGCAGAGTGATCAGGCACCGAACAGTAGTCAACGCCGACAGTGCCGCAATCGCGCACGAAATCGACATTCTCAACGCCTTCCGGCGTTACGTTCAGGCCGTCTCCTTTAAAGATAAAAGTCGTCGCATTCGCAGCCGTTGCCGCCATGGACATCGCCGCGACTAGTAGAAATTTCCTCATGGGAACCCCCAATTACTCAACTAAGGTTCACAGGACATCCATGAACACAACTATGTAGGCGAAAGCCCACGAGGACTTTTCATCGATTGCGATGAATTTTGTCAACGAATTGTTATGGTTAAGGCTTCGTTTTCTTTGGCGACCAGGTCGTATGCGGCGCAAATATCACACTGTATGGTTAACGCATACACTCAGTAGGCGAATTAACTATAACGCATGCGCCTGCGCCGCGAAGCCGCTCGCAAAAACCAGCGCAAAAGAAAACCGGCCCCGAAGGGCCGGCTCTCAAAATCATGCACCATGATGATTTCAGGTTTAGCTTAGGCCGCTTTCTTGCGCCGTGACGCAAAGCCAAGACCGGCAAGACCGGAAAGCAGAAGCGGAATAGCGCCGGGGATCGGAATTTCGCTGACCGTGAACTGCGCAACCACAAAGCCTGAACCTTCATCAAGAGCAGTCAACAGGAAGCGGGCGCCCGTGCCGAGCGCTGGCAGGACATCGATATTCGTAATGTCGATGATGGTCGACAGGATCATCATGTCGCTGACGTCAAAGATCTCAAGCAGGAAGCGTCCGCAGCTGCCTTCGCCGCCGCCGCCTGAATTCGTCGTGCAGTTAACGTCGCCGCCGGCGTTGAACTCAACGTCAACAACCGTCAGCGAGTTCATACCGAAATCGAACTCGATTGATTCGCCCGCATCGAACTGCGTCTGATCATCACTGGTGGTGTCTTCGGAAAAAGCGCCGAGACCGGAATCGCCTGGCGCGATATCCTGAATAAGACGCGTCGGATCCATATTCTCATAAGCGCGAACGGTCAGGTCAATGCCGTCACGCGAATACTCAAGGCCCGCCGAATGATCCGGCAGTGAGCAGTAATCAACGCCGACAGTGCCGCAATCGCGCACGAAATCGACATTCTCAACGCCTTCCGGCGTAACATTCAGGCCGTCGCCCTTGAATACGAAGGTCGTCGCATTTGCTGCGGCGCCCGCAGCAAAAACAGAAAAAGCGGCCGCAACGGCCGCTAACATTGAAGTACCCTTGGTCATAAGTCCCCACTTTACAAATACTGGCGGGCGCGGCGCGCCCCACTGATAATGACTCTCAGAATCATTTTCAGCGTTTTGTTAACCATGTCAACAAGAATTGCCGGAATTTGGGGCCTTTTTATGGCAAAAAGTTAATAAATGCCCAAATCGGTCAAAAATTAGTGCAACGCACCACACTCCAATACAGCGTTTGCCGAAGGGCGCAAGGGGCTGTAGAGGCTGAGCGACCGTCAGCCCAGGGGATTTCCATGTCGATACGCCGCTTTTGTTTCGCCGCCGCCACGCTTTTCGCCGTCAGCTGCGCCTCTGATAAGATTCCTGATATGGACGCCGGTCTTTCGCCAGAGCGAGCGGATGTGACGATTTTCACGGGCGGGCCGATTTATACCGGTGACGAGGAGAACCCTACCGTTGAGGCGGTCGCCGTCGCGAACGGCGCCATTGTCGCGGTCGGGACAAGAGATATCGTCGAGCGCGGGGCGAGCGGCGACGTCGCCATTGTCGATCTTGAGGGCGCCGCGATGTATCCGGGCTTTACCGACGCCCATGCGCATCTGATCGGCATCGGCATGCGCGAGCTGACCCTTAATCTGGAAGGCGTCAGTTCCGTCGCCGAGCTGGTCTCGATTGTCGCGGCAAATGCGCAACGCGCCGGCGACGGCGAGACAGTTTATGGCCGCGGCTGGATCGAAACCGGCTGGCCCGAAGAGCGGATGCCGAACCGCATCGACCTTGATCCGGTGAGCCGCAACAATCCGGTTGTGCTTTACCGCGCCGACGGCCACGCGGCGGTGGTCAACTCGGCGGCGCTGGAGAAAGCTGGCATCGACGACACGACGCGCGACCCGGATGGCGGGCGCATCGACCGCGATCAGTATGGCCGCGCCACCGGCATTCTCATCGACAAGGCCATGGGGCTGGTCGCCGGACTGGTCGAAGCGCCATCTAGCGCGCAAAAGCGCGAAGCCTATGAAAAAGGCTCAGAGGTTTACGCCGCCTATGGATGGACCGGCTTGCACAATATGTCGGTCGATCCGGCTGATGTTTCCATCATGGAAGACTTGTCCGCTGACGGCGCCCTCGACATTCGCGTTTACAATGCGCTTGATCGCGCCGGTTTCGACATGCTGGAGGCATCCGGTCCGCGCGCCAGCGACAATGTGAAAATCATCACGCGCACGATCAAGCTTTATGCAGACGGCGCGCTCGGCTCCCGCGGCGCCCTCCTCGCCGATCCCTATTCGGATGCGCCGGACACAAGCGGGCTTCTTCTGTTGCCGGAAGAGGCGGCCAAGGATTACTTAAATCGCGCGATCCCGGCCGGCATCCAGATCGTCACCCACGCCATTGGCGACAGGGGCAACACGCTGGTGCTTGACTGGTATGAAGAGACCTTCGCCCAAAATCAGGATGCAGGCGATCTGCGCTGGCGCATCGAGCACGCGCAAATTCTTGATACGGACGATATCCCGCGCTTTGCGGCGCTTGGCGTCATCCCGTCAATGCAGCCAAGCCACGCCATCGGCGATCTTTTCTTTGCGCCGGATCGGCTTGGGCGGGACCGCCTCGACGGCGCATACGCCTGGCGGGCGCTGATTGACGCCGGCGCCATCATCGCCGGCGGCTCCGACGCGCCGGTTGAACGCGGCGATCCGCTGATCGAGTTTTACGCCGCCGTCGCACGGCGCGGCCTCGACGGCACGCAGACGCAAGACTGGCGCCCCGCCCAGGCGGTCACGCGGGAAGAGGCGTTGAAGATGTTTACGGCCTGGCCCGCCCACGCCTCGTTCCAGGAAGGCCTTCTCGGCACGATCGCGCCGGGAAAACGCGCCGACTTCACGGTCTTTTCCAAAGACATCATGACCGTCCCGGAAGCGGAGATTCTTACCGCCAAACCGGTGATGACCGTGATCGACGGCGAGATTGTGTTTCGAAGCGGGGAGTAGGGTTGATGCTCGATCAGTAAATACACAAGGGGCGCAGTTATGCTTAGAGGATTTCTACTTGGAAGCACGATCACCATCCTGCTTGCAATTGTAGTTATAGAAAATAATTGCACTTTAATTGATGCTGTTGCCGCTCATGCTAAGCATGCGCCCAATCCAATTAAAAAGTTTATTTCAAGAAAGAGTTCAAGTTGCTGGGGTCTGAGTGCGTTTGACATTTATAATCGAGAATTAGCTGCATTTCAGACATTCAGCACTGGAGATAAATACAGTCGTCCTTTAACAAAAAAATATGGCGATTACTATGTTCAGCGTCTCAGATTTACTTACCTCCCATCCTTTCGGCCTTACTGGCTTTTCGAAGCATTTCGATATCAGGATGATACGGCTGACGACATTATTTTGTTGGTAAAGAAATACGATCCTGATCTCGAAAATGTAAAGATCCTAGATAGTGACGAAAGCTGGATTGCGACAGAAAGAACAATACAAACGTACAGCGCGTTCAGCGTCAGCCCCGAAGAGTTTCAATCGGCTATGCGGGAGATCAAGGACAGGGGCGTATTCGATCTGGCGACAGCGGTGTCTGATCAAGAAAGCGAAGCTCAGCCATTGTGCTTTGACGGTATTTCATACTTCATAGAGATCAAAGATACATCGGGGTGGGCATTAATCGATGATGGTGGGTGTGACGAAGAAACATTCGAGTCTAATCTTCAAATCATCATGCCGCTTCTTAAACTCACAATGAAACATCTCCCGCATGTGGGAGACCAAATGAATGCAGCTGACGCAAAGCTCCTTGGTTTTTCGAATTCTGACGAAACTGGAGGCCCGTAATCAGCTAGCAGCAAGCAGGCGGGCATCAAAAAAAGAGCTCGCCGAGCAACAGCGCGCAGATCAGGCCGAATGGAATCCACGTTTTGTGTTTCCCAACGTTCCAGACCAGGGGCACGACGGCGAGCACCCCGAAAATGACGCCGAAAACTGCAAGAAAGCTTTTCATCGCCAATGCGGGATAAAGCTGCATCGTCAGCAACTGCGCGGCGGCGCCAAGCCACAAAATACTGACAAGGTGCCACGTCGCCTGGATCGTTCGGAAAGTCGCCTGCCGGCTGTTCCAAATCTTGGGCAGGTTATCCGCTCTGTTTATTGGCTGGAGGATCAGTCGCTCGCCAACCAGAGAGTGAAACACCGCCAGCAGGATCAATAGAACGGCGGCCACAATCAGCATTTTCCTGCTTCCCTGAACTTGCGTTGATCTGACGTGGGAGACCAAACCGCGATGTCAACAAGCGCGAGATATTGGGCCAGCCATGATCAAGCCATGACAATGCCGGCTTGCCCGCCCCCTTAAAGCCGCGGCAGCCACATGCCCATGGTCGCGGCGAACGTTCCCGTCGCCGTCACGCCGGTCGCGAGCAGCACGACAATCGCCGCCGCGAATTTCGGCCCGGCGCGGTCATGATCCTGCGCCCAGAAATAGAGTTGGAGGACCGCCAACGGTATCGCCATCTGAGCGAAATATATGAAGGTCAGGAATGGCCCTTCGAAAGTCTCCGGATCGATGCCAATCCCGCCCGTGGTCATGAACCAGAACATCAGGCCGATGCGGAAAAACCATACGGCGCTGACCACCATGAAAAGACGCATGGCCCAGCGGCGGTGCCGGTCGATCTGCCGGAGCATTGCAAACCGGATCGCAATGGCGGCGAACGCCATGATGAGAACCGCGTCAAGGCTGATCGCGATATGTCCGGCCATGCCGCCGACGGTGCCGCGCGTCCAGACAAGATAAAGGCCCGCAAAACTCGTCAGCACCGCCGTCGTCACATAGACGCGCCCGACATAGCGGTGAAACGCCGGGAACCGGTTCCGGATCTGCGGGATAAGCTGCAGCGGTCCGCCGCCGATAATGATGATCGCAATGAGGACGTGAAAGGCGATGGAGAGATTGCCCATCGTATCGCCCGGGATATACCCCTCCGGCATGCTGGTTTCCGCCAGGCCCGGCAACCCTTTCGTCGTCAGCAGCGGGATATAAAAGGCCACGAGGTAGTAGACGAACATCCACTGCCCCGCCGCCGCCGCCAGAAACCACAAGACGCCGACGGACCCGAGGATACGGTCCGGCCATTTGCCTGCGCCAGGACCGCTGAATTGACCGGCCGAAGGCTGCATGGTTGGGGAAGTCTCTGATACGGTCGTCACAACGAGGGGTTCCTTTCCTTGTTTGCGTTCCGGCGCGCCCCGGAATCCGGGGATTTGACCTTTTCGGCGGATCGTTTCGCCGCTTTCGCGCTTTCGGCGCCTGCCGAGATTTGATAAAAAGGGAGTGCGCGCTGCGCGTTCTCGCCGATTTGGAAAACGGCCAGTATTTTTGAAGGCTTTGGCGAGCTTATGCGTCAGGCCGATCGGCGAGAGGGACAAAATGACAAAATGAAGACGACGGGGCGATAACAGCGGGGCGAGAACAACGGGGCTAAGGGAAAGGGCCAGGGGACGCGGCCATGGAAAGACTGCTTCGACAAAACGGATTTCTGGATGCGTTCGCGGACGCCTCGGCTTCGCTGGCGCGGCGTGTCTCGCCGAAGATGGGGCCCGTTGAGCCTTGCGATGTGCTCTGGTGGATCTTCACCGCCTGCGTCGTTATCTCCACGACATCGCACTATCTCGGCGAGGTCTCAGCGCCCCTCTCCTATGTTCTTGCCATCGGCGGGTCGGCTGGATGCGGTTGGCTCTGGCTTCTCTCGCGCACCCTCTTTCGCGCTGAAAAACCAATTGCCCGTTGGAATTATTTCGCCGTTGGCGCGATCATCGCAGTCGAGGCCTATTGGGAGATCACAAGCATATCCGCCGCTTCAGGCGAGATCCGCCGCATCGCCGCCAACGCGGCGTCGTTCATCTGCATCGGCGCGATCGTGATGGTTTTTGTGGAAGTGCTGTCGGGCTACAGTTCAGCGCTGCCGAAACATGAAAGGCGGTTTCGACAGATCTTCACGCTGGTGTTCGGCTCGTCCATCGCAATTGCACTGCTCTGGGCGATGAACGCCAATGAGAACAGCTTCGGCGGCGAGTGGGCGGAAGCCGCGCTTCATAGCTGTGCACTCATTTGCGTTGTCGGCGCGCGGGCGGCTGTCTCATTCCGCAAACGCCACCCGCTGCCGGTGACCAAAACCCGCAAGGCGGCGCCGTCGCCGGCGGCGAAGGACAAAGAGCTGGCGCAGCGCATTCTCCACGCCCTTGAGCAGGAACAGCGGTTCACAACGCCGGATCTGAAAGTCGCGGACCTGGCGGCGAGCCTTGGCGAACAGGATTACAAAGTCACCCAGTGCATCACGGGGGTTCTGGGCTATCGCAACTTCAATCACCTGATCAACGCACGCCGCATCGATCATGCGAAACGAGCGCTGGCCGACCCTTGCAATGACCGCCGCCCGATCCTGTCGATTGCGTTCGATTGCGGATTCAACTCGATTGGGCCGTTCAACCGCGCCTTCAAGCAAGAGGTCGCCATGACGCCGCGCGCATTCCGGGCGTCGGCTGTAAACAGCCGGACATCGACGGCGAGCGCCTGAACGGCGATCCAAAATTGCGGGGAAAACCCGTCACGTAACTTCCCGTTTTACGTGCTATACTTTCCCCCAACGCAACTGTATTGGGGAGAGATACAATGGCGCAGGGATGGGTCCGGGCCTGGGACAAAGACTTTCAGCTTTTTCAGACAACGCGCGCAAGCAAGGGCTATTCGGCCGCCAAGCGCGCCCAGGCGTTTTTCCGCAAAGACTTCACGACCAGCCTGAAAGACGCGCCAAACGACACGGCGAACACCATAGATACGCTGCGCTGGTCCGCGCCGGTCGACCTCCCGAACGGGCTCGGCGACGGCAAGTGGACCGCGGTTATCGCGAGCGGCGACCCAGGCTTCATTAAAACGGCGCATCTGGCCGAAATCGCCTATGTCCGCCTTAAAGGTGAGGATGAAGTCAGCAAAAGAGAACAGGAGAAACGCTTTAAAGCGGAACTGCGCCGCTCAAACGGCGAAGACGCCGATCTGCTATGGGGCGATCTCGTGCAGATCATTCAGCATAAGGACAATGGCGTCGCGCGGGTCAAAGCGCGTGGCCTGCATGGCGAGATCAATGCCGATGACATTACCGGTGAGCCGCTCCTCGAAGTTTATTTCATCGATGTGGGTCAGGGCGATGGCGTCCTTATCCGCTATCCCGACGGCAAGCATATGATGATCGATGGCGGGCTGGAGCGCAGCCAGCAGATGACCGGCAAAAACGCCGCCGATTTTGTCGACTGGAAATTCTTCGCCGACTATGGCGAGTGGCGCATCACCATCGATGACATGATTGCGTCACACAGCGATACGGATCATTTCGGCGGCCTGCACGATCTCATCGAAAAGGACGCCATCGCACTCGACGAGCTTGACTGCCTTGAAGTCGGCGTCGGACGGTTCGGCCATCCGGGACTGTCCCGATTTCCAAAGAGCATACACAACGACAAGCTCGGCCCCCGCGAAGGCCCTGCACGCGGCAAAGGCTTTTTCACACGGCTGATGGGCGACCGGACCGATGCGCAAGGATTGGTCGATGGCGACGGCGCCAACGGGTTGAAGCTGAGCGGGCCCTGGCGCAGCTTTATCAAGGCGGTGCTTGAAAATGACGCCGCGACAACGTTCGAGCGGATCGGCGTCGACAGCGCGGATGCGCAAAACGGCGACCTGCCGGTCTATGACTCAACAGCTGACTACTCAATCAAAGTGCTGGCGCCGGTTACGGTCGATAAGCCAGCCGGTCCCGCCCTCCTGGATCTCGGCGATACGGGCAAAAACTCCAACGGTCACAGCGCGTGCCTCAGGATCGATTATAAAAACGCGCGCATATTGATGACCGGCGATCTCAACACAAAAGCCATGCATTGGCTTGCGGAAAACTTTGACGGCCACATGGATGAATGGGAATGCGACGTCGCCAAAGCCTGTCATCATGGCAGCGACGATATCTCCTTCAAATTTCTGAAAGCCATCAAAGCCGCCGCAACGGTTATCTCGTCCGGCGACAATGAAGGCCACGCCCACCCGCGCCCCGAGATCGTCGCCGCCAGCGCCATGTCAGGACACGAACAATTATCGGACGATGAAGACCGCGTCATCACGCCGCTTGTCTATATGACCGAGATTGAACGCAGCGTGATGTTATCGACCGTCAACCGCATTGAAGTCGACAATCTTGGCGCAGCAAATGCAAACGCAACCATTCTCGCCAAACCGTTGCGGGAATATTCCGGGCGCGAGTGGATCGACAAGCAGGCCTGGGACGCGCTGGATGCGCTGCCGGACAATCTGACCAAAGCAGAACGCAAGTCTCGCGTCGAAGACATTATCGATGAAGGAGCAGACCGCGTTGAGCCCCGTCTTGAACAGCTTGAAATAGACGAGGCGCAGTTTCGCACGCGCGCGACGCTTTACGGGCGCAGACCGACCGGCGCTGTCGGCGTTACGTATCCGCTAAAGCCTGTCTGGCGCTCGCGGGTGATGGAGAAAAATGTCTACGGCCTCGTCAATGTCCGAACCGACGGAGACACCATGATGTGCGCGTCAAAACGCGATGATGGAGAACGTTGGACCATCCATCATTTCAAGGCGCGGTTTACGAACTAGCGCTTCTTTCGTCTCGCCCGGGCGCTCAGGCGTTGCTCCCTCGCCTGCCGGCGCGCCGACAGACGAGGCGGCCTGTCTGGCGCGCAGCGCCAGGGCGAACTCACGGAAGATATCCTCCCACGCCATGCCGAAGTCGTGGAATTCATCGGTGCGTGCATTGATGTTGAAAGCAATCGCCATGTCGTAGTCCGGAAAGACCAGGAGCCAGCTTTGCGACCCCCGCGAGACGCCGCCATGATTGGCGTTGCGGGCCAGCCCGACGCCGTCGACGTCCCATTCGCGCCAGCGCCAGCCGATGGCGTAGTCCTGTTCGTTGACTTCGCCGTTGCTCAGACGTTGGGGCGTCCAGAACGCCTCTCGCGTCTCCTCTGAAATATAATCCGCATCCAGAACGAGCGAGCCCATCCGGACAAGGTCTGTCGGCGTTGACGCCCAGCCGCCGCCGGGAAGACGATGGCTCAAATCCACCGGGCGCCAGGCGCGCTGTCTGCCATCCTTGAGGAGATAGAACGTCGCGAGACTGTCCTGCGCGCCACGGCGCTTGGGGGCGGCAATTGTTGATGTCATGCCCGCGGGCGCGAGCACCTCCTCCTCAATAATCTGCCGATAGGGCCTGCCCGCCGCTTCGCTCATGACCGCGCCCAGGAGCACAGTGCCCAGTGACGAATAATAAAACGCCGTCCCCGGCTCCGAGAGTAACGGACTTTCGTCAAACAACCGAACCGCATCGCGCACATCTTTAAACTGCTTGCGCAGCGCCATCGAATGATAGAGGCCGACCGGTTCGCCGTTTTCTTTATAGTGGGGCATGCCGGCCATATGCGAGGCGAGCATGCGCGGCGTGATCGTCGCCCAGTCCGGATTTGACGGTTCGTCAAGATACGCCGTAATCGGCGTGTCGAGATCGATGAGCCCCTTGTCGACAAGCCGCGCGAGCGCTGTCGCCGTCACGGGCTTTGATGTGCTGCCGATGCGGAACTGCGTCTCTGGAGTCGCCCGCTTGTCAGAGGCGACATCGGCCCAGCCGACGGCGCCGCGCCAGACAACCTCGCCATCAACGGCGACCGCGGCGGAAAAGGCCGGAGCGCTGATCGCCTTTCGGCGCTCGTCGAGCAACGCGATGACCTTTTCGCCCGCCTCTGCGAAAGCGGGGTCCGGCGCCTCTTGTGTCACCGGAGCGCTCTGCGCCATCTTCACCCAGCCAAAGGGCGGAAGCGGCGCGTCGCCGGAATGGGAAAAAAATCCGTATACAGGCCAAAGATACCAGGCAAGGGCCAAAAGCAATGCAGCCAGGGTCAGTTTGAAAGCGGTCCAGACATTCATGTCGATACTCCACAAAAACGATTGCGATATTCCGACGGCGTGACGCCGCGAAGCCGCTCGAATGTTCGCCGGAACGTATCGGCGCTGGAAAAACCCGCCTGCCTTGCAATTGCATCAACAGGCTGCGTTTCGCCGGTCAGCCAGTCGCAGGCGGTTTCAATGCGCACACGCTCTATATACCGCGTCGGCGTTTCGCCAAAGGCTTGCGCAAACCTTCGACGGAACTGTCGCTCGCTTAAACCCACACGCTCGGCAAGATCTTCCGATGACAAATCATCGGCGACGTGATCGGCGATCCAGGCGGTAAGATCCGCGAACTCCCCGGCGGCCTGGGTCTGATGCCGCAGGATTGACGAATATTGCCGCTGATCGCCGGGCCGCTTGACGAAGACAACGAGATGGCGCGCAACGAGCGACGCGGCGCTGGGGCCGAAGTCATCCTCAATCAGGGCGAGCGCCATGTCGATGCCGGCGGTGACGCCGGCGGCGGTAAAAATTTTTCCCTCGCGCAGATACAGCGCATCATCGACGATCTCAAGATCCGGAAAACGCTCCTGCGCTTCGCGCGTATGATGCCAGTGTGTCGTTACCTGGCGACCAGCAAGCAATCCCGTCTGTGCAAGGATGAAAAGACCGGTGCAGATACTGCCAAAACGCTGCAGTGCCGGCGCAATCTGCGAAACCCAGCCGATCACGTCGTTCGAGAAGCCAATGGCGCGCGCGCCTGATCCGCCGGCGATAATGAGCGTGTCGATCGGCGCGCAATCGCGAATCGACGCCTGGGCGTTAAGGGTGACGCCGCTCGACGTCGTGACCGGCCCGCCGGTTTCAGAAATTACAACATTCTCATAACGGGCGCCGTCAACCTGACTGTTGGCCTCTGCGAAGGCGTCCAGCGGCCCGAACAGATCGAGCGCCTGCACGCCGTCAAAGACGAGGTAGCCGATGCGATGCGGTTTTCTGCGCGTCATGGTCAGAGCTATGCCACAACAACGCGATGTCCGTCAGGTCATTTATCCGACGATTTTGGACATATTGATTTTTTTTCGGACGCAACGTGAATACGCTGATTGAAACCGTAAAATAATGAAGACCGGCCCTGGGGGAGAGTAGGGCCGGTCTTTCAGTTCGCCATGCGCCGAATGCGCTAAAACTAGCGGGCGCCGCCTTCATCCGCCGTCCCTTGCGCCGCGAATGGGGGAGACAACGGCGCCAACAACAGCTTTTCCGGCTTTCTTCGAGCCGGTTCAGCCCCTTTTCTCCGCTCCGCGCTCCGCGCCATTTGAGGCGACAAAACGCTTCATGAAGCGGCGAATTTCGCGAGAGGCGCTCGAATCGAGCGCCTCGCAAAGGGATACAAAAGCGTCGCGTTCATCGGCGCTGATGCGGATGACAAGCTGGCTATCCTTTTTATTATTCTTCTTGCTCTTTTTACCTGTCACTCGCTGCCCAACTACGCGACCCCAATTTGTATATACAACGTATATACGATTTTCAGGCCTGTCAACATGAATGTGAACTTTGTGCGCCTGATAACTTTATGGGCGCCCCATTGGCGGCGCCGTTGCGCGTCACCATCTAACCGTAATGACATTCTGGCAGTTTCTGATTTTCTTCCTGCTGGTCGTCTTCGTCTTCTGGAATATCTGGATCGCCATCCGATCCCTTGGCGATATCGGCGACGACGACTGACTGAAATATTGGCCAGTGGCCAGGACGCCGCTTTATTAATAAGGCGCGTCTGTCAGCCGCTGTGAAATCCACCAGATATTGCCGGCCTTGTCTTTGACGCCGCCCTGGCGGTCGCCATACAGCATATCCGCGACATCCATGATTTTGGTCATAGCGCTATCAAGCGCGCGTTTCATCGCGGCGTCAGCATTTTCAACGTAAAGATAAAATGTAGACTGCGACGGTGGAAACCCGCGGCCCGCTTCGCTGACCATCACGCTCGCATCGCCAAAACGGATTTGTCCGTTCGCTAACTTTCCATCCTCGCGCATAGTCCGGCCCGTATCCTCGCCGCCAAGCGCCGCGAGCAAGTGATTCATGTAGTCGTCCGCGTCGGTTGCGAATATATAGGGTGCGACCTGCGCGAAACCTTCAGGAATATGCATGGCGTACTCTTCCTTTCGCGGCGTCTGAAATAAAAGCCGCAGCCACAGTTAAACCAATTACCGCGCACCAGCAGCCATTGATCGAAAATACATTGCAGAAACCCTGTCTTCATCATAGCCCTTTCATCATTCAGACAAAGCTGCAGCCGTATTCGTAAAGGCGGGTTGCGGCGTTTAAGGGGCGATTATGCGTATTTCATCTGCTTTTGCAGCAGTAGTTTTGATACTATCCGTTTTTACATCATCGCAGGCTGAAGACTTGAGCAAGGTCAAACCGGGCGAGGCTTTCGACGCCGCGCGGTTCGACGAAACGGTTCCGCTTATGCTTTCCGAACATAAAGCAGCTGGCGTCGGGATTGCAATCATCCGGAAAGGCAATGTCATCTGGACAGGATATTACGGGGAGCAGGGACCGGGGACGCCGACAACCAAAAACACCGTTTTCAATACAGCATCCGTCGCGAAGACGATCGCCGCAGAAACGCTGATCGCGCTCGATGACAAGGGACTCATCTCACTTGACGAGCCAGTCTACGAATATGTGACGCATCCGGACCTTTCCGACGATCCGCGTTATCGCAAATTAACCCCGCGCCTGCTCATGTCTCACCGCGCAGGATTGCGGAACTGGCCTTACGAATATGAAGACGGACGGGCGGCCTTCATCAACGAGCCTGGCACGGCGTTCAGCTATTCCGGCATGGGCGTTGAGCTCGCCGCACAATATGCGGAAAACAAGCTGGCGACAGACTTCGAAACGCTCGCCTTCGATCATCTGTTGGCGCCGCTCGGCATTGATGAAATGTCACTGGGGCGAATTAAGCCGTGGATGGATGGAAGACTGGCGACGCCCATGACCGCCGATGGCGATTACGCAACCCCAGGCGAATTCAGCATACGGCTTTCCGAAAACTCGACCGGCGCGTGGAGCGCTGCTGACGATCTCCTCACCACCGTCGACGCATATGCAAAGCTCCTTGTCGGCGTCATCGACAGCGACTGGCTTCAGGAAGATTTGATTGCAGGTCGTACACGCATTTTGACCAGTCTGGAAGGCGACGCCATCTGGAACTGCAATCCAACGCCCGACGTCGTCTGCGCAAATGAGTACGGACACGGAATAGGCTGGATGGTCTATGAGTATGACGAAAAGACAACCGTAAATCATGGCGGCAACGACGCCGGCGAAAACGCGCTTGTCATCTATGAGCCTGAAACCGGCAATGGCGCGGTCATTCTGGCGAATGGCGGCAATGGTATTTTTGTAACGACACGGATTTTAGGACTGATCGGCGATTATCCGGAACTTGCCGGATATTACCGGCAGCTGGTTGAGAAATTCTACAATATCAAATTACCGGCAACCGAGAATGCTGCGACTGATCAGTAAAAGCTGACAGCAACCGCCGCACCCTCCCGCTTATCACAGAAGGAGGGCGCGGATTGCGGCTTTCGCTACATCTCCATCACCTCGGCGACCTCAACCGAACCGTCGCTTTCCAGGATGGGACACCCTTTGGCGTGCGCCACCGCCTCATCGATCGATGCGGCGCTCACAATGCTGTAACCGGATGTCGGATTGGCGCCGCCATTGTCGGCGACCGATCCGCTGGAAACGGTTTTCGACATTCCCACGGGATTGCCGCCATCGACGACTGCCGCGCCCATCTCGCCAAACCAGGCGTTCCATTTCGCCATGCCCCGTTCGCCCTCTTCCGGCGTCTCGGGTTTCTTTCCGCCATGATACACAAATAAAAATTTCGGCATGTCTCTCTCCTGTTCGCTAAGCGATTTACCATCGCTGACAGGCACAAGACGCGTCAGCGCTCTTCCGTTCGACACATCGGAAATATTCCCGCCATACCGCCGGTTGCATCCGGCGAAAACAGCTGGAACAATACGCTGATGAAATTTCAAACCGTAATTCTTACTGCGATCGCCGCCGGTCTCGCGACCGCCTGCACGCATTCCACGCCAAGCGCCGTCAGCGCCTCACAGGAGAGCCCCTTGTCCGATCAAGCCCGCCAGGTCACCGATGACTTTTCCGTCTCGCCGCAGATTTCCATTGCTGACATAAAAACTGCGGCGGCGCGCGGCGTTAAGCTGATCATCAACAACCGCCCGGACGGGGAAATGATCGGCCAGCCGACCAGCGCAGAGATCGAAGCCGCGGCGATGGCGGCCGGCGTCACTTACGCGCATATCCCGGTCGATCAGCGCGGCATTTCGCCGGATCATCTGGACGCCTTCGACAAAGCGCGCGCCGGGGTCGATGACGGAAAAACGCTGGCCTTTTGCCGGTCCGGCACGCGTTCCATTATTGTGCGTTCCTATGCGGCCGCGCGCGCAGGACAGCCCGTTGAAGAGATCATCGCCGAGGCGGACACCGCCGGCTATGACATCGCCGGACACGCGCCGGCGCTTGAAGCCTTGAACGGCGGAGACTAAATCTTTCCTGCTTCCTCCCCAACGGAGACAATAACCGATGCTGATATCCCTGTTGAGCGTTATGGCGCTGGCGCAAAGCGCGGGCGACCTCGCCGCCCCGCCAATTCAAATTCGCAAGGCGCCTGAATGCGCCTGCGCCGATGAAGCGCCCGACGGCGTTCTGGTGCTGAGCGGCCTTGTGGTGGATGCGGAACTGACGCTCGCCGAAGACGGACGCTCGCCAAATGAACGCCAGGCCACGATCTTCGATGTCAGCGCCGCCAACGCGCTTGACGCCAAAGGCCGCACAAAAATCTGGCACTCGACCAACCCGGCGGCCTGCGGGCTGACCTTTGATTACGGGCTGCAATATTCGGTGGCGGTGCGCCGAACCGAGGACGGCGCGCTTGAAACGGACGAATGCCTGATGCGCAGCATACGAACTGCTGAATAGCAGTGGGCCACATGCGCGGCGCCCAAGGGCAGCGTTAACGCTTCGTGAATAAAAAGCCCGATAAGATGCGCGTTGATTTAAGACTTTCGTAACCAGGTCAACGCCGCGCCGATGTCTCTATCCGTCGACAAATCGATCCGGAAAGCCAAACGCTACGCCAATGCGGGAGAAATCCAGCATGCCGCGGCGCTCTATCGATCCGTGCTTGAAGAATACCCGGGTAACAAGCGCGCATCGCAAGGATTGAGCGCGCTCGACCGGCGCATGCCCGCCAATCGCAATAGCGGGTCGACACCGCCGCCCGATAAAATCAACGCATTGATCGCCCTTTCCGCCCAAGGCGATGCGCAGGCCGCGATTGAGGGAGCGTGGGCGCTATCGCAACAATTTCCAAAGTCGATCGAACTTTTCAACATCATCGGCGTCGCCAGTTTGAAACTGGGCCTCCTCGATGATGCTGTCGCCGCATTCGGCAAGGCGCTCGCCATTGACGCCGATTGCGTTGACGTGCTGTGGAATCTTGGAGGCGCGCTTAAACGACAGGGGCGCGCGGAAGACGCCCTCGTCTGTTATGAAAAAGCCCGCCTGATCGCACCGCACCGCGCCGAGGCGCACAAAAATCTCGGCGACGCTTATCTCAATCTGCGCCGCCTTAAAGACGCAACAGAGGTTTACGAACGCACACTAGAGTTAAAACCTGACCACCCGGAGGCGTGCAACAATCTCGGCTATGCGCTTATTGAGCTCGGCCAGTTTGAAGACGCGGCGGCGACGCTTGAAAAAGCGATCGAGATCAAACCTGATTTTGCCGAAGCCCACAACAATCTCGGTAACGCCTATCTACACCTGCGCCGTGTGAAGGACGCCAAAACCGCCTATGAATCCGCGCTTAAGGTCAAGCCGGAATACGCCGAGGCCCTCAACAATCTCGGCAACGCCCATCTCCGCCTGCGCCGCCACAATGAGGCGGTCGCCTTTTGTCAAAAAGCCGTTCGCCTTAAACCTGATTTCGCCGAGGCTTATAATAGTCTGGGTACGGCGCTCAGCGATCTCGGCCGACGCGATGACGCCGCCGCGAGTTACGAAAAAGCTGTCGCCGCCTGGCCCGGCTTCGCACGCGCGCATCACAATCTGAGTTTCATCAAAAAGTTTGATGATAGTGATCCGCAAATCGATCAGATGGCGGACCTTGTCACGCAAGACGGCGTAACGGACACAGAAAAAACACTACTGCATTTCGGTTTAGGCAAGGCCTATGACGACCTCTCGCAGCATGAAGACGCGTTCATGCACTTTGCAGAGGGCAACCGCCTGCGCAAGAAGCTGATCGGATATGATATCGCCGATGACCGCGAGCTTTTCTCGCGCATCAGGGCGGTGCAGGAAACGATCACCCCTTCGGACAATGAAAGCAAAGGCGCAACGCCGATCTTCATCGTCGGCATGCCGCGCTCAGGCACGTCGCTAGTGGAACAGATCCTCGCCAGCCATTCAAAGATTCACGGCGCCGGCGAACTTGCAACGCTTGAAAACAGCATCAAGACACTTGGCGTTCTTGATGCGAGCAATCCCTGTTCATTGCTGGCGGATCTCGCCCACGACTACAGGCATACGCTCAACACCCGCGCCAACGACGCTTCCCACATCACTGACAAGATGCCGCTTAACTTTCGCTGGATCGGATTGATCCGCGCAGCGCTGCCGGACGCGAAAATCGTGCATGTGAAACGCGATCCGCGCGCAACAGGCTGGTCGATCTTCCGGCGCTCTTTCGCCACGGGCGGCAACGGTTACGCCTATGACTTAAAAGACATCGCTGACTATTATCATCTCTACCAAGGATTGATGGCGTTCTGGGAAGAGCACTTCCCCGGCGTCATCCATCATCTCAATTACGAAAAACTGGTCGTCGATCAGGAAGCGGAAACGCGCGCGCTTCTCTACCATGTGGGACTGGACTGGGAAGATGCGTGTCTCGCTTTTGACAAGACCGAACGCGCCGTCGCAACCGCGTCCGCGCATCAGGTCAAAAAACCGATCTATCAGGGAAGTTCAGAAGCGTGGCGCCAATATGCGCCGTTTATCGCCCCCATGATTGAACAACTGTCGGCCGATTGACCAGTCAGGTCGCTTGACAGGCCCGTATACCCCTGTAGGGTATATCTTAATGAGAGACGAGACCAAATCCAAGGCGCAAAAGCGCCTGGCCCGGATTGAGGGCCAGGTGCGCGGCATTGCGCGCATGGTCGAGGAAGACCGCTACTGCATCGATGTCGTGCGTCAGGTGCAGGCGATCAAGGCGGCGCTTAACGGGCTCGAAGGCGTCATTCTCGACGATCATTTGGATACTTGCGTTGAAAGCGCCCTTGCCGGCGCCAATCTCGAAGACCGGCGGGAGAAAGTTGAGGAGCTTGTGGCGGTGTTAGGGGGGCGGCGGAAATGAAGCTCCTCGCCGTTATCTTTTTTACATTATCGACGCTTGCCAGCGCACCGACAGTTTGCGCCCATGCATTGGCGCCGCAATCGGCGTCAGATATGAACGCTTCACATCATGGCGCCCATGAAGACGCGGCCATGGACATCGCGCATCATGAACATGACGGCGACAACCGAGACGCAGGGGAGCATTCAGGTCATGATAGCTGTCCTGACGGCTGCAATGGCGGGGCCGGTTGCGACGGCTGTACGGTCGCGATGTCTGCAATCGCCGCAATTTCCAGCGACACCATGATTCCCGATTTCTCTGTAGCGGCGCCGCTGGCGCGCAGCCTTTATCTCGGCCAGACAATCGGCATCGAACCGCCGCCGCCGCGCGGCATGAGCGCATAACAGCGATCATCGCTGAGACTTAACGCTCAACCTTCAACTCAAAATCAAGGCAAGGCCATGAGGCGAATTCTCGCCGTCGCCGCTATTACGCTTGGCGCGTTTGCAAACGCCGAGGCGCGACCCGTTTCATACGAGGGCGGATGGACGGTTATCGAAGAAACAGACCGGCAAAGCACATCGCTATGGGCGCATTATACGGTCAACCCGAAACTCTCGCTGGGCTGGCGAACCGAATGGGACCGTGGCCAGGACTTTGTTCTGAACGGTCCGCAAGCCACCTATCTCGCCAAGCGCTGGTTCGGCGAAAACTACCAGGCCAATATCTATGGCTTCGCCGGCGCCGGCGCAATCACCGGCGTTGACAGCAATATGGCCGGCACGAACGCCGCGGCCTTTGCAGGGTTTCTCGCCGATTGGGAGACCCGCCGCCTTTTCGCGTCCTATCGGGTCCGCGTGCTCGAAGGCGGCGATGTCGACGCCAGTTATATGCAGGCGGCCCGTGTCGGCTTTGCGCCTTATGAAGGCGACACCGGCGACCTTCACACATGGATCATGGTCGAAGTCGATCATCGTCCGGACAACGAAGATCCTGTCGGCGTCACGCCGCTCTTGCGGTTCTTCAAAGGCGCCGCGCTCTTCGAGGTTGGATGGAGCGTTACCGACAATCAACCCCTTGCTAACTTTACTTATCGTTTTTGACAGGAGATCAGAACAATGATCCGTATATTCATCTTCGCTGCAGCATTTTTCGTCGCCACCCCCGTTCTAGCGCAGGAGGCGCGCGAACATGAAACGCATGACCATGAGGCCGATGATCATGCGGCGCATAAACATGATGACGCAGGCGCAAGCGACAGCGCAGACGAGGCGACCACTGGCGCGCCCATCTTTCATACGGCGGAGATTGACGCCGCCCTCGCCGCCGGCGGGGAACCGGTGGTTGTCGACGTGCTCGGCGCCGTCTGTGACTTCTGCGCCAAGGCGATGAACAAGACATTCGGCAAACGCGATGAGGTCGCCGCGACCTATGTAGACCTCGACAGCAAAACGCTGAGCCTTGTGTTTCATCCTGCGATGACCTTGCCGGACGACGACATCCGCGAGCTGGTCAAAAAGGCAGGATACAAAACGGCAGCGATCCGGCGCGGTCCGGCAGCCTTAAACGGAGAAGACGATGCGTCTGATCGTTCGTGAAACAGCGGCGCCGACGCTGGCGCTGTTCGCTAGTCTGTCGACGTTATTGTGCTGCGCCCTGCCGGCGCTCTTGGTGACCATCGGCGCCGGCGCAGTGATGGCGGGCCTGGCGGCGAATGTGCCGGGCCTTGTCTGGCTCACAGCGCATAAAGCGCTGCTGTTCGGCGGCGCCGGCGTATTGCTCGCGGCGGCAGGCGCGCTCAAATGGGCGACGCGCAACGCACCCTGCCCGATTGATCCGGCGCAGGCCCGCGCCTGCATGCAAATGCGCCGCGCCGGAACCGTCATTCTCGGCATTGCCGTTGTCGCCTATGTGGTCGGCGGGTTCTTTGCTTTCTTTGCGGCGGACTTGCTGCTTTAAAGATGTTCTTGTCTTGAGCTGCATCAAACCATGACAGACTTCATCAGGTTACATTCTCAATATCTGAATGTCATATGCCTGAGGAGGCCAGCATGACCGAATATAAAATGGTCGACATCGACGAGACTCCCTATCTCTATCAGGAACGGACATGCAGCATGGACCCGCAAGATATCAGCGCGGCGATGGGCGAGGTTTTTCAGAACGTGTTTGCATTCATTGCAAACAGGAAAATCAGGTCGGCGCACCGTCCGATGTCGGTCTACTCAACTTACGACCCGCAAAAGATGACGTTCCGCGCCGGCTTCGGCGTGTCGGCAGACGACGCGCGCAAAGCTGACGGCGACGTCAAGGAGGGGACGCTCCCGGCGGGCCGGGTGCTGCATTTCACTCATGTCGGACCCTACGCCAAACTGCGCGACAGCTATGGCGAGATGATGAAATATCTTGAGGAGAAGAACCTGGCGGTCGGCGCGCCGACCTGGGAGATCTATGTTGACGATCCGCAGACGACGCCGGAAGAAAAACTCAGAACGGAAGTCTATGTCACGCTGGCCTAGGCGGTCCCAATCTGGCGAATAGCATAATCAGTAATGCACGATAATGCGTGCGCTCGCCGCCGCCGTCGGGATGACGATTGTCTCCGTCAGCGTGACCCCGCAGCGCAGGATGGTCATGTCGCGACCGTCCCCGTCAGTGGCGCGGGCGTCCTGCCCCGCGCCACAGTCGAGGAAGCTTCCCCGCTCCCGCTCCACGACGAAAAGATAGTTTGGCGGCGCCGTCACATAGGCCCGGTCCGTGACGCCCCCGGCCGCCTCGCCGATCGCAACGCCGCCAGCGGTCTCGCGCGGCGTATCGGCCCCCAGACAAATACCCGGCATGACCAACAGAGCCGATAAAATGCCGGCGGCGGCGTTAAGACTTTGTTTACGAACGGCACACATGGCCCCGCCGTCGCAAAAGCTGCGCCGAAAGGGCGCGACCCGCCATTTTTGGGCCTCACAGCTTGTTTATTTCCTTGTCATCGCCGCAAAGCCCATGTTCATTAGCGCGGGGTGAGTGTTTTGCCGGCGAGTGGCGGCGCCTGAGGTGTGAATGTCTTATTTCGGCGAGTTTAAGATTAACGGCAACCAGCTGGTTGCCACGGAGACCGGCGCGGCGATTCCCTTAACGCCTGGCTTCGCCAAAGAGGTGTTGCGGATCGCGAGCTTCGTCTGGCTGGTGAACGGCGTGCGCGCGACCCGCCTGGTGCGCGGCCGCGAACCGAGAGCGCGCATTTCCTTCTTTCCGAAGAAGCCGCGCTCTTATTATGCGATATGGCCGGTCTGCCAGCTCGCCGACGTAAAAATCACCGACGACCCGGCGGAAGCGGACCTGCATTTCTATTTTGAGGACCGGGAGTTTCTGACCGCGCAGCGAGACGCCCCGTCTGATCGCCCGGCGTTCAATATCGGTTGCTTTGACATTCGCAAGAGCGTTGTCGCCCGCGTCTTTGAAGAAACTTTCGGCTACAGCCTGACCATTGATCCGCAAGCCCATCGGGGTTCTGCGGTTGAAAAATCGGAAGGCAACGGCAAACATGACGGCCGCATCGTGGAATGTCCGCTTGCGGCGCCGTCGCGCGAACGGGTTTACCAGCGCCTGGTCGACAACACCTTTGACGGACGCGATCATGTGGACATTCGAACGCCGATCGTCGGGGGAAAAATTCCCTTTGTCTATGTGAAGCGGCGGTCCCGCGACGTTCGGTTCACGAATGATAATCACCGCGTCGACCTGGCCGACACGGATACGATGCTGTCCGCGCAGGAGCAGGAGAACATCATCCGCTTTGCGCAGGCGATGCGTCTCGATTTTGGCGGGCTTGACGTACTGCGCGATCGTGGCGACGGACGCATTTACATCGTCGACGCCAATAAAACCGACATGGGTCCGCCCTCGGCGCTGTCGGCGCAGAACAAGCTGAAGGCCATGCGCGGTCTCGCCGATGCGTTCGCCGCCATGGTCGACGACGCGTTGAAAGCGTAAACCATTGGCCGGCATCCCTTTTGTCAAAGACGTTGACTTCACGCACGGCGTCGCTGACTTGCTGGCGCCCGGCATTCGCCGTGTGATCGCCAATAATTCTGGACCGTTCACATATACCGGCACCGGCACCTACATCATCGGCAGCGGCAAGGTTGCGGTTATCGACCCCGGGCCCGATCGCGATGCGCATATGGACGCGCTTCTCACTGAACTGAATGGCGAGACGGTGACGCACATCCTGATCACCCACACGCATTCCGACCATAGCGGACTGGCGATGAAGTTCGCGAAACGAACCGGCGCGACGCTTTACGGCTACGGGCCCCACCCGATCCGCGAGAAGGAACATGACGCCCCCGACCTCGACGAAGGCGCCGACCGTTCTTACACGCCGGACATTCTTCTGAAAGATGGCGACGTTCTGGAAGGCCCGGATTGGCGCATCGAAACGCTGCACACGCCAGGTCACTTATCAAACCATCTGTGTTTCGCGAGCCCGCAACACAAAGCGCTTTTTACCGGCGATCATATTATGGGCTGGGCGACAACCGTTGTCGCGCCGCCCGACGGCGACATGGGCGCCTATCTCGACAGTCTCGATTTGTTGCTGGCGCGCGATGACACCGTCTATTACCCCACCCACGGCGCGCCGATTGAAAATCCTTCCCGCTTCGTACGCGCGGTTCGCACACACCGATTGATGCGAGACGCACAAATTATCGAACAAATCAAAAAGGGCCGCACCCGGATCAAAGACATTACCGCCGCCATGTACCAGGATGTCGATAAACGCCTGCACGGCGCAGCGGCGCTGAACGTTCTTGCGCATCTCATTCGGCTGGCGCGCATCGGCACGGTGCATTGCAATGGCGAACCCGGCATGAAAACGGAATATCGTTTAAAATAGCTATGCTCAGGGGCTTCTCAAGCGAAGACCGCACACTAAACCTTCCGCCGAGTACGTGACCGCGCGCAGGCGACATTTTCTTTTTCCTGTAGTAAAGTTCGGCGCGATACGCGCAACGAACGGGGAGAAGACGATGCGCCATATGAAAACTCTACCCTTACTGATCACCTTTGTCTTAGTAGCCGGCGCAACAGCGCGCGCCGAAGAAATTGTCCGCGATCCTGCGTTGATCGAAACCATGCCCATTCAAGGGGTCACTCTGGCGATGACGCCGGAAGACGCTTTCAATCATCTTTACGCCCTCGGCTATCGCGCCGGCGACATCACGATCTATTCGGAATGGGGCGAAGGCGGGCTGGATCTCGTACGCGGCGAACCGATCTCGCCTGAAGGGGAAACCTGGATGTCTATCGGGCGCGCGAGAGGGCGACTCGCCCATATCTCAGAAACCTACAATCGCCCAAGACAACATTTTGATACGCAAGCAGAGATAGAAGCGGTTCAAGATCACTTCGGCGTCGCGCGCGATCACCCTAAATGCTACGTCAATGATCATGGCACGGGCGTCTGCCGCGTCGCCGACGCTCAAGAGGATGCAAATCTCGTGTTCGGCATCAACGCCTTCCCAACCATGATCATGCGCTATGCGTCGCGCAATAAAGAGTTGACGGAAACGCTGGAATAGCCTTTTCGGCACAGCGCCTTTTATGGTTGGATGATACCGCGGCGCCATAGACAGAAATTAAATGCTCCGTCACTATCGCCCCGCGAATGAGGCGATACATCGGGGGCCAGCGTGAAACTAGACCGTCTTACCTACACCGCCGTTATCTTGGCGACGATGCTATTGACCAATGGGTGCGCGTTATTTCTTCCCGACCGGATTCATTACACGCTGCAGGATCAAGAAAGGCTTGAGCAGCCATTGGCGGCTGCTCAAGCAGTAACGCCGTCCGCCAGCAGCGCCGACGTGATCGGCGTTGCTCTGTCAGGCGGCGGATCGCGCGCCTCGGTTTACGGCGCCGCCGCGCTTGAAGTGCTCGCTGAGGAAGGCGTCTTGCCACGCGCCACCTATCTCTCCAGCGTTTCCGGCGGCGGGTTTCCGGCCGCCTACTACGCACTCAACAAGCCGGCGCCGTGCCCGGCGACGGACAACGCCGGGCCCTGCCTGAGTGAGAGCTTTGCGGCTTTTAAAAAAACAATGCGGCACAACTTCTTGTCCGACATGACGCTTCGTCAATTGGGCAAACCGGGGCGCATTTCCAGTTCAACCCGCCGCCTGTCCTCGCTTCAGGATGCGCTTGAGCGTCAGATCACAAACGGCGCCGTATTTGGCGAACTCCCGCCAACTCCAGTGCTGCTTATTAACGGCGCGCGCTATGATGACGGGCGCCGCTTTGTTTTTTCAAACGTCGCGATCCCGGAAGCTGACAGCACTGTTGCACAGTTTACGAACAAAACGCTGCGCACCGCGTCTTTTTCACTGCCCGGATGTACGCGCCCGACGCCGCCGGATTTCTCCCTCGCGCTGGCGGTCGCCATATCGGCGGGGTTCCCGCCGGTTCTGGGCCCCGCCTCAATCGAAGCGCCAGAAACCTGCAACGGCGGCGGCATACAATACTGGCATCTCGGCGATGGCGGCATTCTCGACAATACCGGCGTTGAAACCATCGAGGACTTCGCCTTGCGAGCGGAGCCCGACGGTCCATCGACGAAGCGAGTAATCATTTTTTCAGTCGACGCCGGTAGAAGCACGCCGTCGCAGGCAATGATGCAAACGCGAAATTTAAAACTCTGGACAAGCGATCCAGGCCGGGTGGTCGAGATTGTCGGCATGCGCGCGCAAGCCTATCGCCAAGTCGCGTTGCGCCAGCTCCGCCGCGACTCTGATATTTCCGTCACGACGATTAAAATGCGATATACGGACGCTGTCATTGAAGAATGGCCAGCGTCATGCGGCGACGACCAAGAAGCCGGCGCACAGGCGATCAGCACCCACCTTTTAACAATCCCAACGAGCCTCAAAATTTCGGACTGCGATGCGGATCTTATGGAGCTTGCAGCCCGCGATGTGGTGCGCCGGACGCTGTATGAGAATGCTGCTGTTTTAGAGAGTTTAGGTTTACGGCCCTAACCAAAACCACCAACATTATTTCTTCATCCATTTCGACCATTCACGCCGCACCAGAGGCGTTCACGTAACCTTCATTCCAAACTGCATCCTTCCCTCGTAGTCAGAGTTCTCGGGTAATCTGACAAAAGGATCGATGGAAATGTATAAATCGGCTGTCATCGCTGCTGCGGTGTTATCAACAGGGGCAACGGCTTCCGCCAAAGATGGCGACTGGTACGCCTCCGGACAATTTGGGGTGCGCGCGGTTGAACGAGAGGAGGCAACCGCGCCTGGCGTCGACATCGACGTCGAACTTAGCAACGGCCTTTATCTGTCTGGCGCCGTTGGGCGCGCTTTCGGAACGAAAGGTCCTCAATTACGTCTTGAAGGCGAAGTCGCCTGGCGCGGCGGGAAGCTCAATAATTTTGATATTAATAACGTGCCTGTTGCTGTCACGGGTAATGGGTTTTCAGCGCTCAGCTTCATGACCAACGGATATGCCGACTTCAATAATCGCTCACGATTTACGCCTTATATCGGCGCCGGTGTCGGCGTTGCGCAGATTAAGGGCGACATTAACGCAGGCGCCAATTTACTAGACGACACCGCGACTGCATTTGCCATTCAGGGTATTGGCGGCGTCGATATTGAAGTGACGGAAAACGCGTCCCTGTTTGCTGACCTTCGTTACTTTCGAGCTATCGGAACAACGATGACGCTTACAGGATCAGCTGGATCCGGAGACGTCGATGTTGAATATGACGCCTATACTGTTGGGGCCGGTATCCGCATCCGGTTCTAAAATTGGCTGGACGCGTTACACATATCGCTCCTTAAGCGATTTGTAGCGCGTCCGCCCTACCGGCAACCGATCACCGGTTTTTAAGACCACAAAATACCGGCTGCCTTCCTGCGTTTCAAATTGCTCGATCTGGTCTAACCGGACGATGTAAGATTTATGAATGCGCTCAAAAGTGTCCGGCAGGATTTGTTCAAACATATTGAGCGACTTATCGTGTAGCTTATCAGATCCATCGCTCAATCGAACTTCAGAGTATTTATCTGCGCCTGCAATGTAGATTACCTGATCGAGTGACGCGACAAAGGCTTTGCCGGCAGAGCGAAAACTCAAAAACCGTGGATAATGTGCTTGTGTAGCGGCGCCAGAAAACCTGTCGAGCGCGAGTTGAAGACGGCCTTTGTCGAACGGCTTGGCGACAAAATCGACCACGCCAAAGTCAAAAGCATCGACCGCCTTATCTTTATAGGCCGAAATAATAATCGTTTGAGCAGCATATGATGCGTAGTTACGCAAAATCTCAAACCCATCATCTCCGTGCAAGTTCAGATCGAGTAGAAAAAGATCGTATCCCCCGCTGGCCGCCTCACATAAAGCATCGTCAACCGCGCCGCACACAGTATATGAACTGATGCGCTCACCCAGTATTTCTCGGCAAAACCGTTCAATGCGATCAGCAATGACAGGTTCGTCCTCAAGCGACAAAATCCTTATGCGCTCATTATTATTAGTCATATGCCTATGAGTTGAATTTTCGTTATCCACTGATCGGTTTTTGCGTCAGACGCCAATTGCCATTGCCCAGGGTAGCTTTCTTCAAGCCGTGATCGTACATACTTCAATCCCGCGCCTGTTGAACGATTGTGATGGCCGGTATCTTTACCTATTGGCGCCATCATCGTGTAAATAACGCCTTTCTCAATTGGGTCTTTCGTTAGTTCAAAGCTGACTACGTCGTTGCTATATCGGTTATGAGACAATGCATTTTCAATCAATGTATGAAATATGCCTGGCGGAATCATCTCGTCGCCTTTCAACCCTTTTGTTACAAGACAATACCTTTTCTTGTGACGCATTCCCATTAGCTGAAGATGCGTTCGACAAAGTTCAATTTCGTCGTTGAGCCGAACCAGCTTTTCACCAGATAACGTAGAAAGCGAGCGAAACTCATCAGCTAGACCATGAATAAAACGAAGCGCATCCTTCGGCGCCGTTTCCACCCATTCAGTGATAGCGGTCAAACTGTTCATCAAAAAATGCGGTTGAATATTGCGTTTCAACATTTCAGTCTCAAGCCTTGCAGCGGTCAGCTGAGCCTGTTTCACTGATAGTTCTTGCTCGCGAATATCCAGTGCAAAGCTGAGCGCCAGCAATACCGCCAGTGTAACGAGAAATACAAACATGAAATTTGGGTCAATCAAAATTCCGACCAAACTCAAGCCAATACTAGCTGCATAATACACGGCATGACCACGAACTCGTAAAGGCGCGACAGCACAGATTATCAAACAGTAAGCACAAAGACTGATAAAAACCCGTGTATCATGCTCATAATTTAGATTGCCCCATGATGGGGCGGACGCCAACACCACTAACACTAGTCCCGTAATCCAAAACCAATAACGCCCAATAGAAAGGCGCATCAATAGCATTGCAGGTAGAGCGACAAAGATGGAGCCTGCAGCCACCATAGCGAATAGATCAGTTGCGGTGCGCCAAGGATATGCGATGACGCCTAACAGCTCACCGGTTTCCACTGTAGTGATGATCGCAACCCCGACCGCCACGGTAAGCGTCGCGACGAATATCCGCTTTTGACGTGAGGCCAATGATGAAACGAAAAAAAATATCGCCAACATGCCGACTGCCGCAAACGCTGCACCAAGCATCACGAGATTCAAAGAGCTTCGTAATAAGACTTCATTTGCTGGCTTTATTCTATAGGTGATGAAAAACGCTGAAGGGTCACGCAAATTATGAGCCGAAGCGCGAACCGCCAGAACATGTTTGCCTGGCTTTAAGAAGGCGCGTGGCACCCCCATTGTGAAACGTAGAGAGCCAGGGCGTTCCTGCTGGACCGTCTCACCAACGGCGCCTGAAGACCCCAATAGTTGACCGTCAAGATAGATATCGAAAGCGCCGGAGCCCTCAACGTCAAGAAAACTGTTAGCCGGCTGCACGTAATCCGAATTGATCGTAAAATGCTCACGGATCCAAAAGACGCTTTTAGGAAGTTCCGATAATCCTTCGAACACGAGCCAGTTCGAATCATCAAATTCTGATTGCGCCCATATTGGATCATCACCAATATGCCAGCGCGTGCTGGGCGTTGCGGCGCTATCATATTGTGAGGGTGGCGCTGCACCCACCGTCCCGTCCGTAAGAACCAGGCTCATTAACAACAGCACCCATAGGCCAATCAGTGTGCAAGGTCGCATGAACAATGATGGTCCAGTTTTGGTTCAAACATAACGGCGCCGCGCCAATTACACACAAACAATACTGGTTTTGTTGGGCGATAAAAATGCAATGACGCCTCGAAAGGCGATATTGGCGCAAGCATAGACACACTTCTCCAAATTATAAAATCAATACTTTTGGAGGTTTTATAAAGGAAAACCGATATGCAAGCGAGAACACGTACGCTATCGCCTCGTGAGAGGCGTGATCGTCATTTCACTGCTTTTCAGTATCATTGATTAGGCATCTTTGGCGCCGTCGCTTTAAGTCCAGCGCTTGCTGCCTTTTACCCCTCCAGCAGAACGCGTCTTGCTTCTGCGATCAGCCGCCGTTGCACGTCGCTGGGCGCGCCTTCAACTTCCGCAGTCTGGTCCAGAAGATCGATAAGTTGTTGCTTTTCATCTATCGTGCAGACCTCGGCGACAGGGCGCAAAATCTTGCGCACGGAATTGCCGGCGTCATTGATTTCGCCCACCGCCATGCGCGCGAAAGCATAAAGCCCTTCCGCTGTTTCCTCATCCGCCTCAAACGCATTGCGCATCGCATCAACCATCATACGCTTCTGGTGGTCGGTGACATCGCCGTCATAAGCGGCAATCTGATACATCAAAATTGCAGCCGCTTCACGCGGATCGGAAAGGTTTTCAATGAGGCGCTGATCAACCCGCCGGCTCCAGTTGCCCCGACGAATAACGCCCTTGACCTCGCCGATCGCTTCGCGTCCTTCATTCGCGGCGTTCATAAAATGTCTGAACGCCCAGAACGCCGCAGCAGCAGCGCCAAGAATCGCCAGAAGAATGTGCATGGTATCGCGCCTCTCTGTTCCTGGTCAGAGTAATACAGTTTTTCATTACCGTGCAATGAAGGCGACGCCTTGCTTTTGCACGCGGACCGGCGCCGCCAGACGCATCGCCGGAGCCTGGAGATCGGCGGTTACTTCTCAACCGCCGTCAGGTTCATTGTCACCAGGGCGCCGGGCTTGGGCAGCGCAGTTACCGCAACGGCCGTGCGCGCCGGGCGATGTTCGTCCATCGCCGCTGCGTAAGCATCATTCATCGCTTCGAAATTCGCCATATCCGTCAGGAAAACATTTATATGCAGCACATGCGCAAGATCGGAATTAACCGGCGCCAGCATAACCTTAAATGATTTGATGATCTGTGCTGTCTGACTTGCGATATCATCGCCCGCCAACTCACCCGTAGACGGGTCAACGCCTGCAATCGCACTGATCGTGATAAATCCTTTAGCTCTAGCAATGTGACTATAGGGTCCGATGGGCGCCATTACATCGGGCGATATCAGCGTTTCGACTTTGGATATCATGCATTTGCCTCACCGGAAAGCTTGTTGCGTGAGCGGCGCCACCGGGCGCCGCTCCTGAACCATTGTAATGTCTAGTCGTTACTGGCGACAGCGCCGGTAAGACCCTCGAGATCAGCGCCATTAAGACCGAGCTCGTTCATCAGCGCATCGATCAGCGGCGCCTGGCTGCGGTAACGGAGCGCCGCCGCCACCGCCTGGTCGGCGACACCGCCGCCGGAACCGTTCGCGCCTTCCCCGCCGGAGCCGGATGCGCCATTCAGACCGTCAACATGCAGGATCTTGATGCCGTCAATATTCTCAATCGGCTTGACGGACTGCTCGATGATCTCCGGCAGCGCCTTGATCAACTCAACTTTGACCTGCATGGCGATCTGTTCGACCGACAACGTATTCGCCGCTTCGTTGACAGCGCGCTTTCCATCCGCCTCTACTTTATAGGTCGCCTCAAGCGCTGTTGCGCGTAACTTCTCAGCATCGGCGGCGCCCTCCGCCTCGGTGCGTTGTTTTTCCGCCATGCCTTCTGCGGCAATGCGGATCGCTTCCGCATGATCCGTAGACGCTCTTTTCTCTGCTTCCGCAGCAACCGTAAGGGCGATGGCTTTTTGCTCGGCTGCTTTACGCGCCTCGATAAGTTCGATCTGCTTGTCACGTTCGGCAACTTCGGTCTCACGCGATGTCACAACTTCTTCGGCTGCCTTTGCCGCAATTGCGCGCGCCTTGTCGGCTTCTGCGTCAGCTTCCGATTTCTCCCGAGACTTCTCAGCAATCGCAATATCTTTTGATTGCTCCGCAAGGCGGATCTGTTTCACTTTTTCGACAGCGGCAGCCTCAATCGCCTGCTGCTTTTCAATGTCCTTTTCCTCGACAACGCGCTCTTTCTCAATGTCGGATTCGCGAACCTGTTGCTCCGCAAGAATCCGGGCCTGCTCGGCTTCGCGCTCGCGATCGGCCTGTTCGCGTTTAATCTGGGCGGCCTGTTCGGCGGCGCGCACCTGGATTTCACGCTCTTGCTCCAGTCGCGCATACTCCTGATCACGACCGATGGTGAATTTCTGCTGTTCCGCTTCCAGGTTCTTGCGCTGAATCAGGACTTCCGTTTCCTGCTCAATATCATTGCGCTTTTTGCGCCGTTCTTCGATTTCCTGCGTCAGCTTTGTCAGACCTTCGGCGTCAAAAGCGTTATCAGGATTGAAGAACTCCTTGTTGGTCTGGTCGAGACCTGTGAGAGAAACAGACTCCAGCTCAAGACCGTTTTTCAGGATGTCTTCCGAGACGGCGGCTTGCACTTTCTGAACAAAATCGACGCGTTGCTCATGCAGTTCCTCCATGCCCATTTCCGCCGCAACGGAACGAAGCGCGTCAACGAACTTGCCTTCCACCAGTTCTTTCAGAGCGTCAGGGCGAATTGTTCTGCGACCTAATGTTTGCGCCGCATTGGCGATCGACTCAATCGTCGGCTGTACGCGCACATAAAACTCCGCCTGAACGTCGACGCGCATTCTGTCTCTGGTGATCAGCGCCTGCTCGTTGGAGCGGCGAACCTCAAGGCGCAGCGTATTCATGTTGACCGGGATCACTTCGTGAAGTACCGGAAACACCAGCGCGCCGCCATTCATGATGACCTTTTGCCCGCCAAAGCCCGTTCGCACAAAAGAGATTTCTTTTGACGACCGCTTGTAGAGACGAGCGAAGATCAGTCCGATTGCCAGAAGCGCGATGAAAACAAAAATTGCGACACCGCCGATATCAAGAATATTACTAAGCATTATCCCCTCCATTCCCTTTTGTTTGACTGGTTAGCGCGCTGTCCGACATCACAGCGCTCGTGTTGACGATAGCCTGGTAGATACTCCCCGATTGCTTGACGATGATGACGCCGGCGCCTTGTCGAAAACTCTCCGTGTCATCATCGGGTTCGACCAGCACGTAATGTGTCTGCCCGAAACTGTCCGTCAGTTTCGCCTCCGCCGGCGCGCCCTTGCGCGCCTCGCCGCGCACAATTGTGGCGACCTTGCCAATAAAGTGCTTCTGGCTGACCGCTTCCGTCTGTTCCTTGGGCATTATTTTCGCGAGCGTCAGTCCTGCGATCCGGGTCGACGGGATCGCTGCGAAGAGCGCCGGGACGACCGCAATGACAGCGGGCAAAGATAAGCCGATGACGCCGCTGACCAGCCCCTGAATGATGAATCCGGCAAGCCCGAAGGCGGTCAGGAAAACGATCAACAATACCAGGACTGGCACCTTGCCGACACAGAGCCATCCGAGAATTTGACTGAGCGCCCCTGGGCTCGGCCCATTTGGAACGCTTGGCGCATCAGCATCGAACGGCCCGCCTGAATAATCCGCCTCAAGATCAAGGTCTATGTCCGCGTCTATTTCCGGTAGCAGACTGTCAAGCATCGCAGAAGCGGGCATGCCCATAAGCGCGCCGACAAGCTCAACAGCCGCAATAATCAGCATCAGACTCAAAGCAATCGCGAAGGGCGCCGTCGCGGGTGAAAAAAATGTCTCGATCATTAATCGGCCGACTTAACGGCTTTAAGCGCAGCGAGACGCTCCTTGATGCGGTTCTCACGCGAGACCGTTTCGAGTTCGGCGAGCTTCGCCGCCGTATCGCGATCGGCGTTCGCGGTGCCCGGAACGCCCGTGGCGCCGCGCAGCACCCGATTAAAAGCGGTTTCAGCGTTTTCAACCTTGCGGTCCGGCTGGCCATCCCTGGCGGCTGGCGCGCTTTCGGATTCGGTCGGACGGGAAGCGAGATAGGTCTGGAGGTCTTCCTCCATTTCTCGTCTTCGCCCGGCAAGCGCCGAAATATAAGCTTCAAGCTCCGCTTCTTCGGCGGATGTGTCTTTCAGCGCGTCCTCCAGCACAGGCATCTGCGCCTCCAGGTCAAGCTGACGCGCGATGGCGGCTTCGGCGAGGTCGTCCCTACCCTGATCAACGGCGAGGCGCAGTTTTTCAGCAAGATCTTCATGTTTCGCATTTGCTTCCATAAGCCGCTTGTTAGCGTGATGTTTGTTTGCAATCACACGTCCAAGCTGATCTCTTACGTCATCGATGGCGCTGTCAATCTCGCGGATTGCTTCTTTCATCACCGCTTCAGGCGCTGCATTTTCAACAGCATCGACAATCGAGTTGACACTGCCTGACACCAGCCGCTTTACGCGGTTCATTAAACCCTCAGCCATTATTCGCCTCCCTTTCGTCTTTGTTTAGACATGTTAATCAGTTCAAGGATTTCCAAGACCGGCGCCAATCTTTTTTCAATACCGGTTGCATCGTAACAACGATTTCGCGTGGTGAGCCCCAGCTCAAGCGTCTCTTGAACGAGCGCGAAAACATTATCGAGCACATCATTTTCAAACGCCGTCAACGCTTTTGATGAATCTTTGATCTTTTCGTCGGGCCCCGAGAAAGCAGCCCCTGCAATTTCCGGCAACCGATCGTAAAGCTTCATCAAAAAATCTGACCGCGCTCCTGTTTTCGTTTCCCGTCGCCGAATGCGGCGCTTGGCTGGCTGAAGCAAATCGCGAAACATATCAGCGGCTTCAAGCGGATCGTCGACGCCCTCCTGTCGGCGGCGCTCAGCATGAAGCAACGCGCGCAGTTTTTCGGAGGGCGTTCGCGCATCTCCTATCTCCAGTGCAGCCAGAAATGCGGCGTCATCGTCATCAACTCTGACGGAAAGCGGTGTTGTTTTCATATCATCACATATGTTTACAGACGTATACATATGTGTTCAAGACTCTTTTTTCAAGAGCTGAAAACCAATAAAAACGGATTTTATAGCTCTCTTACAACGGTAAGGCTAAGACTGGTCTGTCAATCATAGCGATTTGGGCCCCTCTCCCGCTTAGATTAGCCATTGCTAGGGACTGCAAATATTGGATCGTGACACACACAAAGCTCGCGGCATATCAAAGAAGCTGGCGCTTGCGTTAGCTCTGGCAACCAGCGCGGCATGTTCTACGCCCAAGCAAGAAACACATCCGTGCGGTAGTGCTGAACTCCTCAACGATCGTATCGTATTCGCTCCAGCAGAATGTAACGGTGAGAATCGTGTGGATACGCACCCATCACACGAAAAGTAATTCATCGCGACGGCGATGGAATTGTTCGCAACACGGTCTTGGATGCGTTTCTTTCAAAGAAGCTTGAATTTAAAATAGTCTTCAGCGCCCATCTCAAGTATGTAGTTTTCCGCCTTCCAATCACTCGCCGCCGTATCCCGACGACAGTCTCGCCGGTCATACGGGCGATTACCCCGGGGCTCAATATGCAAATGATTAACGCCGGTCTTACCGCACACGGATAATCGTAAATGAAAAGTTAAAGGTCGCACAAAGTACAGCTTACTAACGAAATCACAACTCACACACGATATGACCCTCCGTTCAGTCTGGCTATAAAGAGCGGGGATTATGAAAGGCGTGGTCTTTACAGAGCTGTTTTCCTTTGTGGAAGACGGGCACTCGCCGGAGTTTCTTCAGGAAACGATTGACGATTCAAAAGTGCCGTCAAAAGGCGTCTACACGGCGACCGGCACTTATCCCGTATGCGAGATGGCGAGCCTGGTCGCGACGCTCTCAAAAAAAACCGGCGCCGAAGTCCCGGATTTGCTCCGGGTTTTCGGCGAGCATCTGTTCCACCGGTTTCACGATGGGCATCCATCAATGTTCGAAGGCGTAGATAACGCCTTCGACTTTCTCGTTTCCGTCGAAGACCACATTCATGTCGAGGTCAAAAAACTTTACCCCGACGCCGAACTGCCGCGTCTTGACGTCGCCGAGCATACGCCCAGTCGATTTCGGTTGATCTACACCTCGTCGCGCCATCTCGGTGATTTTTGCGAAGGGCTCATTCGCGGGTGCCTGGCGCATTTCAAGGAAACGGCGGTTATCACCAGAAAAGACCTTGAGTCCGATCCAAACTCCGTCATTGAATTCACACTTGAGAAGACACAATCATGAGCAACCCGGATATTCTCAAAGCCATCGCAGCCCGCGAAAAAGCGAGCCGGCAGGAGGCTGAACGGCTGCTGGACGAAAAAAGCCGGGAACTTTACGCCAAGAACCTGGAACTGGGGCAGTCCGCAAGCGAACTAAAGTCCGCAAACAGCCTTTTCTGGGAAATCATGAACGTTGCGCCGAACGGCATTCTGCTTTGCGGCGGCGACTTTGTGATAAACTCCGTCAATCCGGCGTGCGAGAGAAAGCTCAATGCTGAGGGGTCGGATATGAAAGGCCGGCCGCTGACGGAGTTCTTCCCCGATATTGCGGCGCATCTGCCATCAGACCAGGACGGCGAATTCGTCATCGATCGGCTCGAGGCGAAGCGCGCCTGCGGCGACGATTTTACTGTGGAGATTAGCGGGTTCGCCGGGCCGATTAACAAAGATATCCGCTATCTGTTGTTTTTTCATGACATATCGGGACGATTGCAGCGCGAAGCGCAGCGCAAACAGGTGGAACAGCAAGTTGACGAGGCCCGTCGCCTCGAAGCCATCGGCGCCCTGTCGGCGGGCATCGCGCATGAAATCAACACCCCCATTCAGTTCATCGGCGACAATCTCGAATATCTGAAAGACGCGCTGGGGCAAGTGCATGAATCGTATAATCGCTACGAGGCGTTGCGATCGGCGCTGGACCAAGGCCGTCCTTATAGCGACCAGTTAGCGGCGATTGACGAATTCAACAGCTCCATAAATCTGTTGGCCCTGATACCGGAAGTCATCGCAGCGTTGACGGAATCGCGAGACGGCATACGGCAAGTGCGCGATATTGTTCTCCTGATGAAGGAATTCGCCCATCCCGGATCCGGCGACAAGGAGGAGGCGGATCTCAACAAGATCGCCCAGAATGTCGTCACTCTGTGCAAAAACCGGCACAAGAACCTGACGGAGGTCGAATTCGACACCGCAGCGGATCTTCCTTCGGTCCGCTGCCGCCGCGGGCAAATTCAGCAGGTTATCCTCAATATCGTGCTGAATGCGATCGACGCCGTCGAAGAAGCGAATCCGGAACAGGGGCGCGTACGCATTCGCACCGCCTTCGATGATGACTATGTCAAAATCGCTATTAGCGACAACGGTCCGGGCGTGTCTGCAAAGCTGCGCGAAAAGATCTTTGATCCGTTTTTCACCACCAAACCCGTCGGCAAGGGCACGGGCCAGGGTCTCGCCCTCGCCAAAGACTGTGTCGTAAAGGGGCACGAAGGCAGGTTGAGCCTGATTAATCTGGACGGCTTCGCGACAACGTTTCTGATCGAGCTGCCATTAAAATCCACAATTTCTGAAATTCAACGGGAGCGTAACGATGTCTTCGCAGCCTAAGAAAATTCTATTAGTCGACGATGAAGAACGCCTGTTGGCCGGTTTGCGCCGACGGCTTTCCACATCATTTGAAATTCTGACGGCGACGAGCGGTCCTGAAGCGCTGGCGCTGATCGGGCGCGATCCGGAAATCGCCGTCATCGTCGCCGACATGCAGATGCCGGAAATGAACGGTATTGAATTGCTCAAAGCCGTTCAGGAAAAGGCTCCTGCCATACGCCGCCTTATGCTGACCGGAAACTCCGACATGGAAACGGCGGTCTCTGCGATCAATGAAGGCAAAGTGATGCGCTTCCTTCGAAAGCCGTGCGATGCGGAGGATCTGAAAGCAGCGCTGTCGCAAGCGCTTGCCGAACACGCATTTCAAACCACGGACGACATCGAGGGGGCGGCCTCCGCTCAAGCCAGGGACAGCGGCGCAAAAGCCAGAGAGGCGTTCTTGTCCATGATGAACCATGAATTGCGCACGCCGCTCAATCATATCATCGGGCTGGCGGGTCTGCTGGAAGAAAGCTCTGTAAGCGGCGGGGAACCGTCTTCGCTTGAACATCTCCAGCAAATTCAAACGAGCGGCAGACAAATGCTCGCACTGGTCAGCAGAATTCTGGAGTTCTCGAGACTGAAGTCTATTTCTTCGGACCATGTTGAGCCTGAAACAGCGAACATCGTCCGGATTATCAACGACGAAGTTGCATCTGCGCGCACGGCGGCTGAACAAAAGGCGATTACAATATCGATTGATTCACTGCGGCGGCGCGTCGACGTGCCGGCGCAAGACGCTGACATCCGTCTGGCTATCAAGGAGCTTCTGGCGAACGCAATCAAGTTTAACGCCGCAAACGGTCATATCAGCATTCTGGTCAAGTGCGACAACAACAGCGTTGCGGTAAAAATCTTTGACACGGGCTGCGGTGTCCCGGACAATCTTGTCGACATCATTCGCCAGCCATTCCGGCAGGGTGATGAAAGCTATTCTCGAACATTTGAAGGCGTCGGTCTTGGACTGGCGTTGGTGTCAACCGTAGCGGAGTTGAACAATGTACGGTTTTCAATAGCGCCGCTGGCGGAAGGCGGGTCCGAGGTAACGCTTGTCTTCAATCGGGCGGCGCCTGCTGCGCGTGAATTGCCGGCCGCGGCGTCGGCCTAGGACGCACGATCAAAACGCGACGGCGCTTTTCAACTTGCGCAACGCCGGCGCAATCAGTCCTCAAGGATAAAGCTTCTGCGTGCGCCAGTCGCTGGTCGCCGTATCGCGGCGATAGACCAGCCGGTCATGAAGGCGGAACGGGCGGTTGACCCAGAACTCGATCTGCAGCGGCGTTATTCTGTAGCCGGACCAATGATCGGGGCGCGGAATATCTCCGAGTCCGAATTTCGCGGCCTTTGCCGCGACCTGTTTTTCCAGCGCAAACCGGCTTTCGAGCGGGCGCGACTGCGCAGAGGCGTGCGCCCCGATGCGCGCGCCGCGCGCGCGGGTGGCGAAATAGGCGTCGGCCTCTTCGGCGCTCACCGGCGCAACCTCCCCCCGGAAGCGCACCTGACGGCGGATCGATTTCCAGTGAAAGCAGACGGCGGCTTTTGCATTAACGCCCAGCTGCACGCCCTTGGCGCTCTCGGTATTGGTGTAAAAGGTCAGCCCCGAGGCGTCGATGTCCTTCAACAGCACCATGCGCAGATCCGGCATCCCGTCGGCGTCCACCGTCGCCAGCGCCATGGCGTTCGGGTCGTTCGGCTCTTTCTTTTTCGCAAGCGCCAGCCAGTCGGCAAACAGCGCGATCGGATCATTAACGCTAAACACCTCGCCCTGATCTTCATCAACGGCGTAGGTTTCTTCGCTGGGGCTTGGCGGAATTAATTCATCTTCGGCCATGACGTTCCCTGATTTTTGTAAACATAATTAACCAATATTCGCAGTTCATGCAGCATGATAGGTTTTGACGCCGCGGCAGTTTTACGTCAAACCGGAATGCATTATGTCTTTCAATACCTTTGGGCGCATTTTTCGGATCACCACATGGGGCGAAAGTCACGGGCCGGCGCTCGGCGTCGTGATTGACGGCTGCCCGCCGGGGGTCGTGCTGCGCGCGCAAGAAATACAGATCGCCCTCGACAAGCGAAAGCCCGGCACGTCGAAATTCGTCACCCAGCGTAAAGAACCGGATGCGGTAAAAATCCTTTCCGGCGTCTTTGAGGACGAACGCCCAAAAGAAGGATTTGGCGGCCCCCGCACCACCGGCGCGCCGATCAGCCTTGAGATCGAGAATGTGGATCAGCGCTCGAAAGACTATTCCGACATTCGCGATAAATACCGTCCCGGCCACGCGGATTACACCTATGACGCGAAATACGGATTTCGCGATTATCGCGGCGGCGGACGGTCGTCGGCGCGCGAAACGGCGGCGCGGGTCGCCGCCGGCGTCATTGCCGAAAAGGCGCTCGCCCATGTGCTGGGAAGCGCGGTGTCGATCCGCGCCTGCCTGGTGCAGATGGGCGCCGACAAGATCGACGCCAAACGCTTCGACTGGATGGAAGTTGAGAAGAATCCGTTCTGGTGCCCGGACCGGGAAGCTGCGAAACGCTGGGAAGAAAAACTCGACGCCGCGCGTAAAAGCGGTTCCTCCATGGGCGCCGTTGTGGAAGTCGTC
Source organism: Pseudomonadota bacterium (assembly GCA_039819405.1). GTDB lineage: Bacteria > Pseudomonadota > Alphaproteobacteria > Caulobacterales > Parvularculaceae > Hyphococcus. Next base: position 382,831 of record JBCBSB010000005.1, read on the forward strand.
GCTTCCGGCGTTCCTGCCGGGCTCGGCGCGCCAGTCTATGGCAAGCTCGATGCGGATCTGGCGTCGGCGATGATGTCGATCAACGCCGCGAAGGGCGTTGAGATCGGCGCGGGGTTCGAGGCCGCCGCGCTTTCCGGCGAAGAGAACGCCGATGAAATCCGTATAAAGAACGGCGCCCCGCATTTTCTGTCGAACAAGGCGGGCGGCATTCTCGGCGGTATTTCCAGCGGGCAGGATGTGGTTGTGCGCGTCGCGATCAAACCAACATCATCAATCCTGACGCCGCGCAAGACGATTACCCGCGATGGCAAGGAAACCGACATTCAGACCAAGGGGCGTCATGACCCATGCGTCGGCATTCGCGGCGTTCCCGTCGCGGCGGCGATGATGGCGCTGGTCCTTGCTGATCACGCCCTGTTGCACCGCGCGCAATGCGGGTAACAACCTAGCGCTTGAGTGGGCGAATATCTTTTACAATGAATATATAATCTCTGTAGCAATAGTTTTCTACAAGAGTGTCATTAAAGTATTTCTTTGACAGAAGTTGATCATGAACAGGGTCACCACTCTCAAGGTCATCGTATTTTCTTGAATACCCTTTCACTGAAACACGTCGCCCTTTAAAACGATTGCTGTCCACCGGATGCGCTCCTTTTGGAAATATCAAGGTTACGCACTTTTCGTTTTCTTCACGGTCAAACCGTTGGTAGCTTCCAATATTTCTGATGGGAAATATCGCTAGCTCATAGGCATTTTTTCCGAACCATCCAATAATCTCAGTGGTGGCGCCATCAACTTCCAGAAACTGCTCATCATACTCAATAGAAACGCAGCCACTACAAACAATTAGAAAAAACGATAAACCCAAAAGCATTTTAGAAGACAAACATAGTCTCCGCAAAAGATCAGGTGCGATTGATGGTTTAATCGTCTTTGCCTTCCGGCGCGCCCGCGAGCTGGCTGACCCTGGAAAGCACGCGCCACGTTCCGTTTTGATCTTTGCGCCAGATATCCGTCAGCGCGAATGAAGGCGGCAACTTGCCGACGCCTTCCTGGCTCCAGTCAATATCCATGGTCACTTGCGCAACCGCGACGCCATCATGAATATCGATATTAGATGACGTGATTTCCACCGCATTCGCGCTCATGCCCTGCATGGCCAGATAGGCGGCTTTGTCGATAACGGCGTCTTCGGAATATGTCCGAACAAGGCGAAACGCCGGATGCATGATTGCATCGACGGTTTCAAGGTCGCTCGCCAATAGCGCGTCAGCCCATGCCTGTTCCTGCTGCCTGACAGCATCAGCGGCGCCATCGGCATCACCGGCAACAGCGTTACCCGCAATGAACAGTGATACGAGCGCAATGATAATTCTCATGAGGTCTCTCCCCTCTTATCTGTATTTCAGGCATCTACGCTAGCACGAACAGGCGCTCAGCGATACGCGCCGAACAGACTCGCAAGCTTTTGCAGTAGCGTCAGCTGTCCCTGCCGGCGCGCACCACAACAACAGCGGCAACAGATAAGAGGAGAATGGCGCCCGCTTCGAACACAATGTTTTCCGGCGCCATGTCCTTGCCCTGCAGGACGATCAAACGCGCAAGCGCGGTGATGGCGATGAAAATCGGATAAACGAAGGGCGAGCCATGCCCTTCATAGAACACTGCGATCATGCCGATGACCTCAAGATAAAGAAACATCAGGAGGATATCGGCGAGGCTGACCGACCGGTTATCGAAAACCGTCCACAATTCTATGACGGCGGCGGCCATGGTCATCAGCGCGATCAGGATCAGGAAAGCGCGTTCGATAAACTTGAAGCCGCGCGCAGCCTGATCGCGGGTTGGCGCAAGCGCTTTTTCCTGATCCGGTTCCTGCGTCACCGCCGCCTCCTTGATATGATCTTAAAAGACCGCCTTTGGCGCGTCTTCGTTCATCATCGCTTTACGCACCAGCGGCACCGGCGGACCGCCATAGCTCAGAAATTCATCGTGAAATTCCTTCCAGCCTGCGCGTTCCCCGCCGTCAGGGAAGTTCGCTGCCGTCCAGTCCTCGCGCAGTTTGCGGATCATCAGCTTGCCCATCGTGTAATTGAGATAGGCCGGGTCATAGGTGCCGCGCGCCGCCTGTTGCATGGCGTTGCCTGCATCCTGATAACATTCGTTGCGAAACATCTCGAAGCTTTCATCCACCGTCATGCCTTGCGTGTGGAGGCCGATGGCGGAAAGGTAACGGCAATTGCGCAGGAGCGCATTGGTCAGCTGCCCTATCCTGGTTTCCGGATCGCCGTCATGGAGCCCGGCGTCCAGCATCATCTCTTCGGTATAATGCGCCCAGCCTTCCGCAAACGCGTAACCGACAAACAGCTTTCCAAAGAGCGACTCCGCGCGATTGGCGTGAAGAAAGTTGAGGAAGTGCCCCGGCCAGACTTCGTGTATCGTGGTGCCGAGCAGATCCATCTTGCCGGGAATGTAATTCGCGCGCGTCTCCTCGTCCCAGGACGGGTCCGGCGGCGAGATATAATAAACCGACGGCAGACCCGTCTCGTATGGTCCCGGAATATCGATATAGGCTGAGTTCTGCCGGTTATAGGGCGGCGATTCTTCAACCAGCGCTTCTTCCGTACCCGGAATGGAGACCAGGTCTTTTTCAACAAGGAAGGCGCGAAGTGGCGGCAGCTGGTCCCGCGCCTCCTGCACCGGGCCGTTTTCGGGCTTGTTCGCGGCCATCCTGGCCATGCAATCGACGATGGAGGCGCCCGGCGCGAATTTGCCGCACGCCTCAGCCAGCATATCCTGATTGCGTTTCAAATCCGCGCGGCCGATCGCTTCCAGCTCTTCCAACGAAACATCGACGCCTTCGGTCCTGCGCACCATCGCCGAGAATTTCTCCGCACCCAGCGCATAGCCGTCTTCCGTCGCGGGAACCGATCCGATATGATCGGACAACGCCTGCATCGCAGTCGCAGCGGCGGCGGCCGCCTCGTCAAACTCCGCTTGCAGCGCTTCGTCCGTCACCTCAGCGAAGGCGGCTTTCGCATCGCCGGTGAAATAATCGGCAAACCCGCTGAACGCCGCCTGACCATATTTCAGATAGGTTTTCGGCAGCGGCAGCTCCAGGTTCGCTTTAATCTGCTCCGCTGCGGCGGGCGCGTTACTGGCGTATTTGATGAACGCCTTCATGCGCGTTTCGGCGTCCGCATATGGACGGGCGATATAAACATTAGGATCAAGCGCCCATGAATAATAAGACGGATTTTTGTGCGGCCAGTCCGCACCTTCCAGCCAGAACAGCTCGCCTTCCATGACGTGGATGAGGTAATCGCGTTCGAACTGCTCCGCCTCGCTTATCGTCGCGCCATCGACGGCGATCGCATCGGCGATGGCCTTTTTGCGCAAGTCAATCTGCGCGCGCAAACCGTCCTCGCTCCAGTCCGGAAGCGCACCGTCAAATTCATGGCGCCCCTGATAAACCGCGAAGGTCGGGTTGAGAGGGAAATAATCGCTCAAAAATGCATCAACATAGTCACCCCAGGGGGACGTTTTTGCTTCCGGCGATGCGTCCGCCGCTTCAGCAGCAGCCTCGACCTGCGCCGCAGGGGTTGTTTGCGCCTCCTGTTCTTCACCCTTGCCGCATCCTGCAACCGCAAGAACCGCCAGCGAAACTGTCATCGCCAATCCACGCATGATCATTGTCATTTCTCCGTGAGCGTCCTTGGCGTGATTGTAAACCGAACGGCCACACTATCCCCGTTGAAGTTCCCTTTACACATATTTGACCCCGTATCAAAAACCAGGCTGCGATATGTCTTGCAAATCTACCGGCAGGACTGGTTCAGCCAATCCGTCAGCTCATGGGCGAGACGAATGCGATGCCATGAAAACGCATGATCAGCATCGAGTCGCAATTGAGTAAGGTCGATATCGTCAGCGTTGCCATAAGCGTTGACCAGACTTTCATGGACGGAGATATCGACAGCCTGGTCACGCTCTGCGCCAATCAGGAAAACGCTCTTGCCCGCAAGGTTCGCCGCCGCTAATTGCAGATCAAACGCTTCTCCCGCCGCCGCAAGCTCCGCGAGGGCGCTGTCCCCTGAAAATCCGTTCAACATGCGCATTTGATTGGCATACTGTTTAAACCCTTCCAGCGCTTCCGGCGATGACAGCGCAAGGCTCGCCCGGTCGCCGAGATTAGAGGCGGCAAGACCCGCGATACACTGAACGGCGCTGTCATTGGCGCCGCCTTTAAGCGCCATAAACCCGCCCATGGAATGACCGATCAGCGCGATACGGTCGGCATCGACGCGAAAGGTTTCGCTCGCAGGGTCACGCAGAAAGGCCAGCGCCGAGGCGACGTCACTGATCGCGTTTGAAAAACTGAAGACGCCATCAGAGCCCCACGCGCCGCGATAATGGAAGAACAGAACATTCCAGCCGCTGCGGCGGATCGCCTGCGCGAGATCGAGATTTTTCTCATTGCCCGGAAAGCCATGCAGCATGATCACCGTCGGATGCGGGCCCGCGCCATCAGCGATATAGAGGTGCCCATTCATACGGTCGCCGTGGCTGTCGATAAAAACCTCCGCAACGCCGGGCGGAGAATCAGCGTCGATTACCGCCGGATCTTCCACAACCGGGTCCGCCGCGCGGGCGAATGACGAGATCGCCAACATGATTGTTGCGGTAAAAATCGCGATGCGCATCCTGGCCCCTCCCTGGGATTTACATTGCCAGCCTAGCGGGCTGTCGTGGTTTGTGTCCATCCGCCACTGACATATGGCAAAGGCCGCAGGCGCCATTATGAATTCCCACACTCGTCGCAATGCGATAAAGAACGCCTCATGAAAAAACGTTACTTCCTGCTCCTCATCCTCGGCGCCCTGGGCGCGGCCGCATTCGCGCTCCGCACGCCGGACACCGACCCGCAAGCCATGATCGCGAAATACGCCAATGCGCAATCGCGTTTCGTTGAAAATTCAGAAGGCTTACGCGTGCATTACCGCGATCAGGGCAAACCGGACGGCGTCCCGGTCGTACTGGCGCACGGCACCGCGGCGTCGCTTCATACCTGGGCGCCGCTGGTCGAACGCCTCGGCGACAAGTATCGCGTCATCACTTACACCCAGCCCGGACACGGGCTGACCGGCCCGCACCCCCGTGAGGACTATTCCTTCGCCGGCATGGCCGATGCGCTTGATCTCGTAGCGGAAGAACTGGCGCTCGAAAGTTTTGTACTCGGCGGCAATTCCATGGGCGGCTGGATCGCCTGGCGCTACGCCCTCGCCAATCCTGAAAAAATTGAGGCGCTCCTCTTGCTCGATGCATCCGGCGCGCCGGCGCCGACGGACAGTCCTTATGCTGACTGGGACGATGATGACGCGCCCCTTGCTTTTCGCATTCTCAGCAGCCCGTTCGGCCTCTTCTTCGTTGAAAACTACACGCCGCGGGCCTTTCTTAAATCTACCTCATTGCAAGCTGTTTCGGTAAAATCCGTCATGGATGAAGAGGCTGTCGACAGATACTGGCAGCTGTTGAGGTATCCAGGCAACCGCCGCGCCGCCGCCCTGCTTGCGCTCAGCGACCGTGAGCTGGCGTATGCCGATCGCCTGCACGAAATCGACCAGTCGACGCTGATCATCTGGGGCGCGGAAGACATGTTCATTCCGGTCGATGTCGCCAGAACCTTTGACGAGCGTATCCCCGACAGCGATCTTGTCATCTATGACGGGATCGGGCACATACCCATGGAAGAAGCGCCCGACCGGACAGCCAACGATATTGATGCGTTTTTAAAGCGGGCGCTGGGCGCCGCCGAATAGAGGCGCCGTAGCGGCGTCTATCAACTTTGATAAAGGCTATAGGTCAGGCCAAGCGTGACAATCAGCACGACGCCAATGAAGTAAATGGTGATCGCGATCGCCCATTTGATCACGACCGACACCCAGCCCGAGCCATAGGCCTGGCGCAGCACCGCCGCCGGCTGCCACCAGCCCCAGATAAGCGGAACCCAGAGCAGCAAAACGCCAAAGCCGGGAATGCGGCTTAAGAGCAACGACAGCAGCAGATAAGCGTAGAGCGCCGCATGCATATAAAGGCTGATCACAAAATGATCGTATACGTAGAATTTCCGCCGGTAGATATATAACAGGGCAAGAATGAGTGCGTAGAGAATAGGCGCCAGCAACAGCGTACGCGGCAGGTTCTGGCGGCTCTCGGCGATGAACAGGCGCGGGTCTTCAACAACGCGCTGCGCGGCTTCAAACATGCGCTTCAGCCGCGCTTCCAGCCACGCCGGACCGCTATAGTCTAAATCCTCCCACTTCATATCGTTGAATGAAACAGAGTCTTCAGCGTCAGCCTCACTCTCTTCTGCGCCGTCGGCGCGGTCCTCCCGCTCAGCGTTGACGCGATCCCGCACGCGCCTGACTTCTTCAGCCAACTCAGGATCGCTTTGGGCAATCTCCTCCAGCATCGCATCGTCGGCCTTAATCTCGGCAGGCTGGATGTTTTCGGGTTTCAGGTTGTCGAGATCCGACATCCAGAACGCGGCGAGAAAGAAGAATACGCTGGCGAAGAGATAAAGCCGGAACGGCGGAGAGTAGCGCACGCGCTTGCCGTCAAGATAGCGTCGCGCCAAGACGCCCGGGCGGAACAAAAGCAAGGCGATCGTACGCGCAAGCTTGCCGTCGATTGCAAGCGTATCAACGAAAACATCCTGTACGAGGCCGATGACCGCACGTCGCGGTTCATCGGCGCTTTGCCCGCAAGTGTGGCAATAATCGCCGGTCAGTTTCGTGCCATCATTTTGGCAATACTGTTGTCGCTCGACCATATGCCCCCGCCCCTTAAACCGAACTGGTCAACTTTCACCGCAGCATGACCGATTTGTATGGAAATGAAAACACCGCCTGTACGGCGACAGGGCCTGCTGTCGTGAAAAAATCAAAAGGCCGCCTTAATCCGGCAGGTGATCCAGAAAAAACCGCACCGCGTTCTCGCCCATGACCGCGCGGATCGCCTCATCATCAAGCCCCGCATCCATCAGCGCCTGCGTCAGCGCCGGCAGTTCAGATGCGTCAAACATGGTCGTAACCGTGCCGTCATAGTCGGAGCCGAGCGCCACATGCTCAACGCCGATGAGATCAATGGCGTAAAGGATGGCGTCGGCGACGTTTTCAATTGACGGGTCACAGACGGCGCCGTCCCAGTAGCCGACGCCGACAAGTCCGCCATGGTCGGCGATCGCTTTCATGAGATCGTCGGAGATATTGCGCGGGCTGTCGCAATGACCGTTGAGACCTGTATGCGAAACAATAACTGGCTTATCAGTCAACGCCAGAACATCACGCACAACCTGTTCCGATGAATGCGCTACATCAATGATCATGCCTTTTGAAACGGCCCTGGTCACCGCATCGCGCCCGAACGCCGTCAGCCCTGCGCCGCTCTGGCCGTGCAGTGAACCGCCCAGCGCATTATCGAAAAAATGCTGCAGACCCATCACGCGCAGCCCGGCGTCATAAAGCCTGTCCAGGTTTTCAAGCTCGCCTTCCAGCGGGTGAGCGCCTTCGACGCCATAAACCCCGGCAAGGACATTTCGATCCAGCGCAGACCGCAAATCAATTTTACTCTTTACAAAGATGAAGTTTCCATCTTCACGCCGCTCCAGGTCATCGAGGCGCCCGGCCTGATAGGCGGCGCGTTCATAAATCGAGCTCCAGGTGCGCACCGGCCAGGCCTGCGCCACCATCAACAACGTCAACTGATCCGTGTCGGCGCTGTTCTCCTCATAATTCTGCCCGCTTGGCGACTTGGTGACGGCGGTGAATATCTGCAACGCAACGCCGCCCTCGCGCAGGCGCGGCAAGTCCGTATGCCCGCGCGCGTGGCGCTTCGCCGGATCGCGCCGCCACAGCAGCATGTCGGAATGGAGATCGGCGACCGGAATTGTTTCATGCAGCGCGCGCGCCCGGTCGCTAACCTCGTAAGGCTCGTGCGGCAACACCAGATTGTTGCGCGCATCGAAACGCTGCGGCAGCACGCCGTAAAAGACGTATGCGCCGACCACCGCCAGCACCAGAACAATTCCGCCAATCCATTTCATCGCGCACCCTCCCGGTTGCGGAAAGACTGACCTTAACAAGGCGGCAAGGTCAACGTCGCATGACAGGCGCTTAATTGTTTTCTTATCGGCAGTGCAGGCCAAATCGCGGAATTGGCGCAGCGCCGGTTTTCACTGGCGGCTCAATGGCGCCGGTCTCGTTCAGAACCCGCACCATGAAATCGGCAAACTCTCCCGGTTGCTCGAAATGCGGAAAGTGGGCGGCGTTCTTGAACACAGCCCATGTTTTTTGCGGCGCCGTGACGTCATCGAACCATTCCTGCGCCAAGCTCACCGGCGTTACCGCATCCTGCGCGCCCATCACCACATAGACGGGAATTTGAAAGTCAGTCGGCGGCGGCCCATAGCCGCCGGGATTGTCGTAAACGAGATGCGCCTGCGCAAATTGCGGTCCCTTCGCCACTTTCATGACATCACCCATACTGTATTCCGGCGCCATCAACCCGCTGCGTAACAATGGCCAAAGGCTGCGCGCGCTCGCAATCTCACCGCCAGTGTCGAACAGCAATGTCTCGCGGTTCGCTGCGTTAATTTCAGGCGGCGTCTCGCCTCGTTCCAGGAAACGCTCGCGGATGATTGCTTCCTGCACATCGCGCTCGCGGGCCGGATCACCAACCTGTCCAAGGCCGACATAAGCGTGAAATAGATCGGGACGCGCCTCGGCGAGCAGCGCACCGAAATAGGTTCCGTGGGAATGACCGACCAGCACTACTTTCTCGACGTTGAATTCCGCTCTCAGATGGTCGGCTACCGCTTCGGCGTCCGCGAGCATCTGCGTCATGGTCATGGTCGCCGGATCAAGGTCGGCGTGAAAGCTCTTGCCGGCGCCGCGCTGATCCCAATGCGCGACCATGAAGTCCTGCTCCAACGGTCGCTGGAAGGCATGCGCGGTGAACATCGCCGGCATGCCCGGCCCGCCATGGAGGAACAAGATCACCGGACTATCGCGATTACAACCGCGGGTCAGCAACCATTGCCGGTCGCCATTAATGTCCACCGCCTCCAGCCGCGCGATGCTGTTCCGGGCGGCAATCGGATCGGTGTAGGATTTGAAAACGAACCAGAACACGGCCAGCAAAACGACGCCAAGCGCTGGCGCTGTATATTTCAACATCGGGAAAGCTCCTGAAAGGGCGGTTGCACAGCGCCATTCCGCCATGACACACTTGGCGAATGAACCGGGACGCCAGCGCCAACCCTCGATTTGTCGCCAACGGACAGGCTTTGTCGTGAACGGCGCCGTGAAATCGCGAATGGCGCCGTTGCTTTCTTCCGACCGCGGGCGCGATTTTCTTCTGCTGCTGGCGATCGGCGCGTTTATGGCGGCGATTGGCGCCTTTGATACGGATGGCGCCCATCTCGCCCGGCGGCTCGCCTATTGGCTGAGTCTGATGATCGCCGCAGGCGTCACGCACAGATTTCTCGAAGCGCGGATCGCCAGCGCGGACATGGTCAAAAGCTTGTGGAGCAAAGGCGTTCTGTTGACCGCGCTGATGACGGTCGCGCTCACACCCATTGTCTGGCTGGTGTCCGCCGGCGTTTTCGGGGCGGCGCTCTCTGTAAACCGACTTGTCGAATTGGCGCCGGGCGTTCTGGTGGTCAACGCCGCATTGGTTGCGCTGCTCGGCGTAACGCAACATCGCGCGCCGCGCGATGCACGCGCCTCTCCTCAAGCCGGCACGCCATCCATCATCCGGGACCTGTTGCCCGCACCGATGCGCGACGCGACATTACATGCGCTTCGGGCGGAAGACCATTATATCCGTGTGCATACGAGCGCCGGCGCATCTTTAATCCGCATCACCATGCGTGAGGCCGTCGCCGCGCTTGATCCGGCGCTCGGTTTTCAAACGCATCGGTCCTGGTGGGTCCGCGAAGCGTCCATTCGGGATGTACGGTGGAAAAGAGGGCGCGCCATGCTTCGGCTTGAAAACGACGTCGAAGCGCCGGTCAGCCGCACTTTTGCAAAAGAACTTGTCGCCGCAAAACGATTATAGATGTTTCAGCGTCAACGCGCTGTTGCGCGCGAGCTCATCACGCTGAGATCGGCGGCGTCATCAATGTCGCGCAGGCGCTCAAGATATTGGATGCGAAAGGAAGGCGGCAACGTTTTAAGGGTGTCTGCAAGAGCGTGTCTGGTTGACCAGCGCACGCTATTGAACAGGTGCGGCGCAGCCTTGCGTCGCGCAAGCCCGATCAGCCAGTAGCCGCCGTCCTCCGCCGGACCGAAAAGCGCATCGGCGCCGTTAAGCGCGGCGAACGCTTCACGCAAATGACGCGCGCGCAGTCCAGGCGCATCGGCGCCGACGATCACCACTGGCCCCGGCGGCGCAATATCAAACGCATGGCGCATCCGCGCGCCAAGATCGCCCCTTGCCTGCGGCGTTCGAACAAGCCGTGACGGCCAAAGCGTTTCAAAGCCCGCGACAGCGCGCGGCGGATCGACCGCAAGCACCGTGCGCCACGGGCCTTTCATCGCCTCGCCAACCGTGCGTTCCGTCATGATGCGAAAAAGCGCCGCCGCGCGGCCCATGCCGACATCCGCGCCGAGCCGCGTCTTGACCCGCCCGGCCTGCGGCGCCTTTACAAAGACAATGACTGTACTACGCATCCTTCGAGACGTTCAAATCCCTTCATCCTGAGGGCGGCCGCAGGCTGCGTCTCGAAGGGTGAAGGGATTTGAACTCCTCAGGATGAAGTCAATGTTTCTCAACTCAACCATATCATTTTCATTCGCCTGCTAATGGTAGCCTTTTACAAGCTTCTCCGGCGCAGCGCCCAGTTGGTAGCGCGTGAACAGCACAAAGTTTTTAAAAACGCGTTTAGCATACCCTTCGCGTTCATACCGTTCCGCCGACGTCACTGCTTTTGTCGTGAAAACGTGAAACGCCATATTCGTGTGGCGCCTTAGAAGACGCTTCACGATATCGACATCTTCAAATAACGGCATGTCACGAAACCCGCCGATCTCATCATAGGCTTTCCGCGAAATCAGTAGTCCCTGATCTCCATACGGACTTTTTACGAACCTTGTCCGCATCATGGCGCCGGCGGCGACCGCCCGCGGCGCCAGCCCCTTCGCATCGAACGCAAGCGTAAAGACGCCCGCATCACAGGCATTCTTCTCAATGAAATGCCGGACTTCATCCGTCCATCCGTCTTCCAGCACCGTGTCCGCATGCAGGAACAACAGCCACTCGCTCCGCGCCGCCGCGCCGCCGGCGCGCAACTGCCCGCCCCGCCCCGGCGGCGCCTTGACGATCCGCGCGCCAAACCCGTCGGCGATCCTGAGCGTGTCATCGGTCGAGCCGCCATCGACGACGACGACCTCCCTGACCAGCCCGTCGACCGCCGCCGCGACCAGCGCATCGAGACACGCAGCGAGCCGCGCTTCGGCGTTCAAGGCCGGAATAACAACGGAAATGGCGCCTGAGGGTTCGGTCATGGCGCTTTCCATAGCGGCAGACTGACCTTTCGCCAAAGCCGGCGTCGTTAACGATTCTGTGGAAATAATGTTCTTGATTTGTTCTTTTTTAATGGTAGCGTCTGGGGATGGCCCGCGCCGCACACCTTTCCCTGCGCTCTCCCCGCCCTGGAGGGCCTCCGACCGCCAAAGACGGGGGGCCGCCCTTCCCCCGAGGGAAAGGGCGCGGCGCGGGCTCCAATGAATCCGGCCGTTATGAAAAGGACAAACGCGAGCCGGTCGACGACGGCTGGGATCTCGACGAGGACCTCCCGCCGCTCAGGACCGACGTGACCATTGAGCGGCCAAAAAAGATCATCACGACGAACACGTCGCCCTATGTGGGGTTCGACCGCTCCATCAATCCTTATCGCGGCTGCGAGCATGGCTGCATCTATTGTTTCGCGCGCCCCACCCACGCCTATATGGGCCTGTCGCCGGGGCTCGACTTTGAATCAAAACTGTTCGCCAAACCCTCCGCTCACAAACTGCTTGAGAAGGAACTGGCGAACAAGCATTACAAACCGCGCACCGTCGCGATGGGAACGAACACCGACCCTTATCAGCCGATTGAGCGCAAGTTTCAGATCATGCGCGGTATCCTGTCGGTCTTTTCAAAATTCAATCATCCCGTGACGATCCTCACCAAGGGGCAATTGATCACCCGCGATCTCGACATTCTTGGCCCCATGGCGGCGAAGAACCTCACCCGCGCGATGGTTTCCATCACCACACAGGATAAAGCGCTCGCCCGCTCCATGGAGCCGCGCGCGTCAGCGCCGAAATGGCGGTTCGAAGCGATCCGACGGCTGACAGACGCAGGCGTGACCACCGGCATCATGACCGGACCGATGATCCCCGGCCTTAATGATGACGAAATGGAAACGATCATGGAAAAAGCGGCCGAAGCGGGCGCTGCTTTTTCCGCTTACACCGTATTGCGCCTGCCGCTGGAGGTCTCGCCGCTGTTTCAGGAATGGCTGGAGACCTATGCCCCGAACCGCGCCAAACGCATCATGCGCCATATCCGCGACATGAATGGCGGCAGAGATTATGATCCGCAATGGTCTCGCGGCGGCGAGATCAGAACGCCTTATGCGCAACTGATCGCCCAGCGCAACCGGGCCGCCCGCGCCCGTCTCGGCTTCGACCGCGAGCGCCCGCCGCTGGACCTTGCGCAATTCGCCGTACCGTCGGAAGTCTCCGGCCAGATGGATTTGTTTGGCTGAGGGGCGAGGCTGATTTTCCGCTGTCGACTATGGGCGAGGACGACCGCAGCGGTTACCGGCCTGCGCCTGCGCAGTCTGCTTATACGTCTGCAAAGGCGCTGGAACGGATTCTCTTTCACTGCGCCAGATTATTGTTCACAAATGTCATGACGTCGCGTTCGTATTGTTCAAGCACGCCATCGCCGGCGCCCTGATAGGCCGTGAATGCAATGGCGTCGCCCCTGCGGACCGTGACTTTCTCAAGCGGGCCTTCAAATAACAAATGTCCGGCGTTTTCATAAAAGATGAACTTGACCGGGCGGCCTTTCGCCTGTTGCGAATTCACCCAGTCTTCAATCGATACCGGCGACGACGGATAGGTTCTTTTCCACACATAGTCCGTATCTGAACGTCCCGCCCATGTGTCCAAAGCGCCAAAGGGAATGATGGTGGGAATATCATAATCGCCGAGCGTGAAACCGGAACCGGCCGGGGCTTCAGAAATAATTCCGCGGATATTTTCGTTTTCGATTTCAGACCCGGCGTACAAAATGACCCGGCCGCCATTCGAACCGCCATAGAGGAAAATGTTGCGATTATCCCAATCGTCAGTTTTCGCAGCATATTCAACAGCGCCTTTGAAAACGCCCCAGATCATATTCTGTTTGCCGCTGTTCGTGACTTTACGGGTGACGAAATTCCAATCGTCAAACCCATTCATTTCGTATGAATCAAAAGATATTGTGGCGAACCCGTTTCGGCGAAACATCTCAACGCGTGCGCGGTCATCTTCGCGATAGCCGGCGCCGCCATGCGCGTACACCACGACAGGCGCCGTCTTATCGCCGTCAGGGGCCCAGATCTCAACAGATGGGTGGCCTGGATCGAACGCCGCGAACGGTCCGGCCAGAGTAAAAAAACCTCGCGAACCGACCTCTTTAAGTTGCGGCGTAACGCCGGCGATTTCCGGTCTGTTTTCCGGAGCGTTTCTCGAGCTTGTCAGTTCAGGGTCTGATGCAACAGTTGCTGCGCCGCACCCGGAGACGAAAAACACAAGGACCAAAAGTAAAGACGCGTTCAAGTTTCGCATTCGGGCGCTCCCTGCTGGAATATTGACCGTACATATACGAGAACACAGCGCTATAGGGTGCGTTCTCGCTACAATAGTTATGCGCGAAGAGTACGCAAACCGCCTGGCGCAACAAGCTCTCCCGCTCCGGAAGCGCGCCGTGTTCCGGCGAATTCTTTGCTCTCAATTTGCCGCCTGCGTGTTCTCAAAGAACCGGGAGTACGTGCCCTTCGGTAAATTCTTAAAGGGAAGCTGGCCGATATCCGCCGGGCCGTGTCCGGGCGCGTCAATCACGACGGCGTATGTCGCCAGGCCGGTTTCCATAAACCCGCGCCGGAAATGATTGCGGGACTTCGTCACGAATATATCCATTTGATCCACCGGCACGCCCGCGCGATCAAGTATATTGCGTGTCGTCATTTGGTAACGCGTGGGGGTTAGAAGAACCCAGTTGTTATCACCGAAACTCAACGCAATCAGATCTGAATCTTCACCGCCTTCGATATTGAACCAGCCGATAAAACGCACTTTTCCATCAATGGTCACGGGCACGCCCGCGAGGTCGGAAGTATGACCGCCGATATCAATTTCGACGTCATCGCCGACCTTATGATTGGCCTTGATGAAATCAATCGCGGCCTTGTCCCGTATGGTTCCAACGACAAAATTGGACTGATTCCGCTTTATCAGTTCGCCCAGAATATGGGTCGCATCCCCCAGACGATCCGATAAATTGGCAAGAACGATTGGCCGTTTGCCGGACTCCAACGCCGCCAAGCCTTCATCAACGCCTGCCTGCAATTTCGGGATGTCATATTCGAATTCTTCCCGGCGGCTTTGTATATAGGCCGTCATATCATCGGCGATTTCGTTGGCGAGCTCTTCATCCCCATTCGTCTGAACGAAGACGCTCATTCCCATATCCGGCACATCGGCAAACGGAAAGCCCATCGCGACGGAAACATAGACATCGGTTTTGCGGTTTTCCCAACGTCTGGCGCGCTCCATCATATCGCGCGGCACGCCTTGATGCGTCCCGCCATAAACCGTCGCAAAAGCGATGTTGGGCCGGCGGGCGACAAGGACAGGGTCATATGTTCCGCGAACGGTGCGAACAAGAAGACGCGCCGCGCGCTCGCCCATCAGATTAAAGTCATAATGAGGAAAGCGCTTTACGATCAGCACAATATCCGCCTGTTCAGCAAGCGCTGCATCTTCATTCGCATGCAGGTCCAATGTGACCGCGACAGGAACATCGCCAAGACGGTCTTTGATGCGTCTCACAAATTCCGCCTCGGGGCGGGCGACGCCTTCGACAGCCATACTGCCATGGAGAGGAAGATAGATAGCATCCAGGTCAGGAATTTCGGCCAAGCCTTCGATAATATCGCCGACAAACTTGTCAAAGGCGCGCTCTGTCACCCAGCTGCCCATGCTGCCGCCGACGGGTGAGCGCACGACCGACACGCCAATAAGCTCAACATCCTTGTATTCGCGCGCCGCGCTGACAAATCCATTTGTCCCAGCCCCCGCGCTCAGTGCGGCTTCACCTGTGTACGGCGGGCCATAATGCTCAAAATGTTCAATATCGGTTTTGCGTGGACAGAACGTGCAGGTCTCCATCGCAAAGCTCGCAACGGCGATACGAACCACATCATCAGAAGTCGGCGCGGTTTGAGAGGAAGCGTTGTCGACTGTGACTGTTGCGGCGACGCAGCACAAAACGACAGAGAGAAAAACTCGATACCAGCTCATTACGCACTCCCCGGTAATATTGGCGTGGGCGTCACCACTACCAATTCACAATCCTCATGAAAAGGGAAATACACGGATTGCCCGGCGCGATTGACTGCTATTCACATCATCCAAACACTTGCGAATAAGTGATCCTGAGCGCAACAGTTGTTTATGGCGCAACCGCCCGAGACAGTCATTGAAACGAGCCCCGATGAGGCTGAGCGCATTCGCCAGTCGGTGCGCAATATAACGACAGTCAAAACGCCTTACGGGACATATCGCCCTGTGTGTGTTGCGGACGCAGCGCCGCTTTTTCATTTACTCAGCGATATTCGCGTCAGCGGACCGTTATACACCGTACCTGAACCGGTGACGCGCGGCTGGATCGAAAAATGGATCGCGTCCCATATTAATGAAGCGGCGCAAGGCGTCGGCCTGTTAATGCTCGCCCGCAACGATGCCGACGAGCCGACCGGTTTTGTCGATCTTCAGGTTTGGCCGGAGCGCGCATCCGCAGAGTTTGGCGGCGGCATTTCGCCCGATCTTCAGTCGGCCTCTCTGGGGTCGCGCGGGGCGGCGCTTTTGTTTGACTGGCTTTTTCGCGAAATCGGCATTCGCCTGATCGCGATGACCAACGCCCTCGACAATGTTCGCACCGAAAAACTCCTGCTTCACCTCGGGTTTCAGCGCCTGACCGACCGGACGTGCATCGCGGCCGACGGAACGGAACGGCCTTCCATGTACTGGGAGCTGAAGCGCGAAAACTGGCGCTCTGCGTTCCACGAAAACAAATCCACGCGCAATTCCTAGCGGGATAAAGATTGCCTGTTAGCTTTCCACTTAAAACCCGTGCGCCTCAAACGCTTTTGACAAACGCTCTCGCGTCGCCTGGTCATCAAAAGGAAAGGATTTGAAAAAGTCTTCGCGCGTGACGCCCGGATTGCGGCGACGCACGTTTTCCGCCCAGGCGGCGGCTTTTTCCTTATCGCCGTTCAGCGCATGGGCGGCGACGGCGATCATCGCGATCAGCACATGCGCGCCGGGCGTGCGCGCGGCCTCATCAGCCCAATAGGCGGCCTCGGCGTCCTCGCCGCGCAGCATGTAGGTAAAGGCGCGCACGCCGATCATCGCATAGCGAAACGGATCGAGCGGACTCAGCGTCAGCGCCAGATCGGCATTCTTTGCGCCTTCGGCCCCGTGGCCGGTGATCGCATCCGCCCAGCTGCGCGCATAGACGCCTTGCGCATAGTTCGGACTGATCGAGATCGCCCGGTCGAGCCAGCCGACACCGCCGGCGATATCATTCTCGATCCAGTGAACGCGTCCCATTACAAAATTGGCGAAAGGATCAAGCGGGTCCAGTTCGACGCTGCGCTCTGCGTGCTTGCGCGCAATTAATCCGTCCGCATTGCGGTCGTCATTGTACCCCAGAAAAGCGTTCTGAAAATAGGTCGATGAAAGCCCCGCATGGGCCCTGGCGAAACCCGGATCCAGCGCAACCGCGCGCTCAAACATGGCTGTCGCCGCCGCATTATCCTGACTGTTGAAACGGTGGAGATGTTGCAGGCCCACATGATACGCCGCCCAGGCGTCAAGATTTTCGACCGGCGTAATGCGGGCGTACTGCGCCTCATGCAGGGGGATCTGAATTTCGAGCGAGGAAATGATGCTGGAAACAATCTGCCTGCGGATGTCGTAGATATCGTCGATGGCCGCTTCGTAACGCTCGCTCCAGACAACGCCGCCATCGCGCGTATCGGCAAGTTCAACCGTTACCGTAATGCGTGTTCCCACAACCTCGACAATGCCGGAAAGGCAATAACGCACGCCAAGCGCGCGCCCCACATTCGCAATGTCGGGATCAAGCCCGCGAAACCGAAAGGAAGATCCGCGCGCAATCACGAACAGCCAGCGCAGCCGAGACAATTCGGAAATCAGCTCATGCGGCAAGGCGTCGGCGATCGCGGAATGGGAACCGGCGATGCCGATCAGGCGAAACGGCAGCACCGCAATCGACGGTTTCGCCGCGCTGGCGCTGCTCGCCGGCATTGCGATATCGGGCGCCGGCGCATCGGCAGTCTCAATCCGCGAGGGCTCGCGGGCCGCTGTCGCCTCTCCGACAAAGCGGAACCCCTGCCCGTGAACGGTGCGAATATATTTCTGTGTCTTACCGTCATCGCCCAGCGCCTGACGAGCCGATTTGATGCGGCTTGTCACCGCCGATTCGGAAACGATCCGCCCGTCCCAGACTTTCTCGATGATTTCGTCCTTTGAAACCATGCGCTCGCGGTTTTCCACCAGCAGCAGGAGCAGCGCAAAAACCTGGGGCTCCACCGCCACTGCGCCGCCGCCCGAGCGCAGCTCGACCTTGTCCGCGTCAAGCTCATATTGATCGAACAGATAGATCATCCCGGGGGGGACTATACTGAAATCTCAGCGAAATCTCCCGATTTTCTCCAGATCCTCTCCAAGCCTGGACGACGCTGAAGCCCTAAACCTCTCCTCAACGCAGCGGCGGAACGGTTCCGGCGACGCAAAACCAACAGGAGAGAGAAAAATGCCACTCGTCACAATCGACGTCATCAAGGATGTTTTCACCCCAACCCAGAAGCGCGATCTGATCGACAAGGTCACCGAAGCGATGATTGAAGTCGAAGGCGAAAACATGCGCCAGGTCACCTGGGTCAAAATCAACGAGATCGCCAGCGGCGACTGGGCGATCGGCGGCAAACGCCTGACCCCGCATGACGTCTACGCCCTCGCGGCCGGCGAGGCGGCGTAAGCAATCGCCGCCGGCCGAGCGCTGTCGCCCGTCATCATCCCAATACGAAAAAGGAGAAGGAAATGAGCAGATTTGTTTCAGCAATCGTCTTTTTCGCTGTCCTGGCGGCGGCTATCGCACCGGCGGCGTACACCGTGACGGCGATCGCTTAAGCGGTCTATCGTTCACGATTGGAAACGCGTCGCCTCCCGGCGGCGCGTTTTTCTTTCTGGCGACTCGGCGGATAGATTTTGTTCTGAAAGGGCTGATCATGGCAATCGAAGCGCCGACTTTTGATATCGAGCACTCTATCCCCGGGGTTATCGCCGGCATTGACGAGGCCGGGCGCGGCCCCTGGGCCGGGCCGGTCGTCGCCGCCGCGGTGATCCTTGATCCGGAGAACCTGCCCCAGGGCTTGAATGACTCAAAAAAGCTTTCTGAAAAGCGGCGGGAGGAAATCGCCAGGCTGATCCATGAGAGGGCTATCGTTGGCGTTGGCGTCGCGAGCGTCGAAGAAATCGACGAGATCAATATTTTGCAAGCGACCTTTCTCGCCATGACCCGTGCGGAGGAAAATCTCGACCGTCGTCCGGATGCGTGCATCGTTGACGGATCGCAAAAACCGAACCTCAGAACGCCAGTGCAGATGATCGTCAAAGGCGATGCGAAGTCTCTCTCGATCGCCGCCGCATCGATCATCGCCAAGACAACGCGCGATCAAATGATGCGCGAGCTGGCAGTCGAGCACCCCCATTACGCCTGGGAGAAAAATAAAGGATACGGCGCGCCGGCGCACCGCGCCGGACTGGACGCCCACGGCGTCACCCCACATCATCGCAAGAGCTTCGCGCCAATCCACAATATGTTGTATGCGGACTCATCATCGCGGCGCACCGGTTAACCTTTCTTACTAATTTCTTAACTTGCTGAATCCATTAAAAAATTCAGCCTGACTCTTGACGGAGTCCAGCTCCCGACTCACAGTGCCGCTCCATTTGATGAAGCGCTACGCATGCGGGACTCACTAAAGACGCCCATCCTTCGCGACGCTTTTTCCTTCATACTGAGGAAGGCCAAAGGCCTGTCTCGAAGGAAGAAGGAAAAGGCTCCTCAGGATGAAGTTGCAAGGGTTCGACACTGAAGCGCCAACAAGTTAGAGGGCGACCATGGCGGCGAAGAAAAAAGCAACGAACAAAAACGCAGTCGCAAAGCATCTCGACAAGATCATTGAGGGCGATTGCATCGCCGCGATGAAAAAGCTGCCCGACAGCAGCGTCGATCTGGTCTTCGCCGATCCGCCCTACAACCTCCAGCTCGGGCAGGCGGACCTGACGCGGCCTGACAATTCCCGTGTCGACGGCGTTGATGACGACTGGGACAAGTTCGACAGTTTTAAAGCGTATGACGAGTTCACGAGGCGATGGCTGGCCGAGGCTCATCGCGTGTTGAAGCCGAACGGCGCGATCTGGGTGATCGGTTCCTATCACAATATCTTCCGTGTGGGGACGGCTGTTCAGGACTGCGGTTTCTGGATTTTAAACGACGTTATCTGGCGTAAATCGAATCCAATGCCGAACTTTCGCGGCACGCGCCTGACCAACGCCCACGAAACGCTGATCTGGGCGGCCAAAGACCAGAAATCGAAATACACTTTCAACTATCGCGCACTGAAAACCGCCAATGACGACTTGCAAATGCGCTCCGATTGGGAATTCCCGATCTGCACCGGCAATGAGCGCATAAAGGGCGCGGACGGCGTCAAAACCCACCCGACGCAAAAGCCCGAAGCGCTCCTCCACCGGGTCCTGATCGGCGCGACCAATCCCGGCGATGTCGTGCTCGATCCGTTTTTCGGCTCCGGGACGACCGGCGCGGCGGCGAAATATCTGGAACGCCGCTTTATCGGCATTGAGCGCGACAAAACCTATATCGCCGCCGCCAAACGCCGCATCGCACGCATCAAACCGCTGCAGGAAGAAGACCTCAAAACGCAACCTTCGCCAAAAGCGGCCAAGCGCGTTCCCTTTGGCGCGGTCGTCGAAAACCGCCTTATCAAACCGGGATCGAAGCTCTATTCCCCGCGCGGCAATCACGCGGCGAAAGTGCGCGCCGACGGCTCACTTTACGTGAAAGACGGCGAAGAAGAAATTCAGGGCTCGATCCACAAGGTCGGCGCCGCGGTGCAGAAAGCCGCCGCCTGCAATGGCTGGACCTATTGGCACTATGAGGCCAAGACCGGCCGCAAGCCCATCGACTTCCTGCGCGACAAGATCAGGAAAGAGATGACGGGATAGCTTTCCGCATCCTCAAGGCAACGCCTGACCGCCTTATGCCGTCGCCTCGAAGAAGGTCAGATAATCCTTATCCAGCGTGATGGGCTCACGATACTCTTCGCACCTCGTCCAGTACGCTTCGATATCCTGCTGCAGCTGCAACGCCTCTTCACGCAACGCCCTGAACTTTTCGTTGGTCAGGTAGACTTTAAAGACAGGAAAAGCGCCGCCATCGCGGACAAGGCGGCTGCCGGTAGCGACTTCGCTCTGGTCGGGATCGGCCTCTTCGGCGCGTTCGTTGTAATTCGCGATGCGGGCTTCAAGCGCGGCGCCTTCATCGGAGCACTGCTGAAACGCGGCGACGCGCATATGCAAGGCGGCTGCGATTTGTTGGACTGACGCGGCGACGCTCATACGCGCATCGTCATAACCGTTTTCAACGCCCGCGAGCGAGGCGCTCCAGTCAGGCAGGTACGCCGTGACATTGCCGTCGGCGACCGCGCCGCGAACAATTACCCTGTTCTTAATCGAAACGCGCTGCGCGCCTTCAATCGGGGCGCCGCTTTGAAGAACGACACAGGCGCCGACCGCGAAAGCATCTTCCGTTTCGCCGCTGACCGCGCCGCCGATAACGTCTTCATCAAAACGAAGCGCCGCCACAGGGTCAAAACATCCGTACCCGTCACGATCAAGCGTCGCAGGGCCAATCCTGTCCAGAATGAATACGCGAAGTTGCTGCTGCGCGGATGCAGGCGTTAATGTCGCGGCAAACGCGACGCTCAGAAATGCAACAAACATGTTTTTGGTCATTGATGATCTCCCTCGCAAAAGTGCGATGCGGGCGACAAGACCAGATGGATACGCGGGCAATACGCTGTTGATTATTCGCCGCCAAGGAATGGCCTTATTGCGCCGATTGCCAGCGACTATAGCGATAATGAGCGCCCATGTCGAAGAGGTGCAAAAACCGTCCTTACAGCCTGCGGCTGTGCGGAACAGAAAAGCCCGCAACAGCTGTGTTCACTGGCGTTATACCGCCTGAACCAGGCGCAATCCGGCCGGTTTCTTTAGGTGATAAAATCCGGAAAGGTATGGCGAGGCAATCCACCATACGCTCATCCCGGCGAAGGCCGGGATGAACGGGTGTGCGTTTATCGCTTTACCGAAAACGCAACACCGCTAATCTTCCTTCATGACTTCAAACAAACACCTCGAAGAACTGAAACGCCGCCAGGCCTTAGCTGAAAAAATGGGCGGCGAGGAAAAGCTTGCGCGCCAGCATGGGCGCGGCAAGCTCGACGCGCGCGAGCGGGTCAGGCGCCTCCTCGACAAAAACTCATTTCGTGAGATCGGCAAAGTCGCCGGCAAAGCGACATATGATGAGAACGGCGACCTGACCGGTTTTTCGCCTTCCAATTTCATCTTCGGGCGCGGACGGATCAATGGCGGACCAGTTGTCGCAAGCGCCGATGATTTCACTGTGCGCGGCGGCGCGGCGGACGCGGCGATCCATCGAAAATTCGCCATGGCGGAGCAGATGGCGCACGAATTAAAGCTCCCCCTCATCCGGATGATCGACGGCACCGGCGGCGGCGGCTCGGTCAAGATGCTCGAAGATATGGGCTTCACCTATGTGCCGTTCGTGCCTGGCTGGGAACATGTGGTGAAAAATCTGAAAACCGTGCCGGTGGTCGCGCTGGCGCTTGGCCCCACGGCGGGGCTCGGCGCGGCGCGTATGGTCGCCAGCCACTATTCGGTGATGGTGCGCGGCATCGCGCAGATTTTCACGGCCGGCCCCGCTGTCGTTTCCGGCCTTGGGCCAAATTCCAGGACAGGCGGGGAAAATCTCGACAAGGAACAGTTGGGCGGGGCGGATATTCATACCCGCAACGGCGTCATCGACGACGAAGCGGCGAGCGAGGATGAAGCGTTCACGATGGCGCGCCGGTTCCTCTCTTATCTGCCGTCTCATGTGGGGGAACGCGCAGCGCGCACGACGCCTCACGACAAACCGAACCGCAAAGACGAAAAGCTCCTCTCCGCCGTGCCGGAAAACGGCCGCGAAGCTTATTCCATGCGCAAGATTGTCGAGATGGTCGCCGACAAGGGCTCCGTTTTCGAAATGGGCAAGCGCTGGGGCCGTGCGGCGATCACGGCGTTCGCGCGATTTGACGGCTGGCCGGTTGCGGCGCTCGCCTCCGACCCGACCTTTCTCGGCGGCTCATGGACGGCGGCCACAGCGGAGAAAGCCAGGCGCTTTGTTCAGCTGGCGGAGCAATTCCGACTGCCGGTTGTGCATCTCGTGGACAATCCCGGCTTCATGATCGGGCTTGAGGCCGAACGCGCCGCCACGATCCGCCGGGGTGTCGAGGCGATGAACGGGATTTACGACGCAACCGTTCCCTGGGCGACGGTCATCATCCGCAAGGCCTATGGCGTCGCGGGCGCGGCCATGTCCGACCATACGCGGTTTCAATACCGCTTCGCCTGGCCGTCCGGCGACTGGGGCTCGCTTCCCATGGAGGGCGGCGTTGAAGTCGCGTACAAATCCGAACTGGAGAAAGCCGACGACCCGGCGGCGGCGCTCGCCGAGATCAAGGCGCGGCTTTCAAAAGTCACTTCGCCCTTCCGTACGGCGGAACAGTTTCTCGTTGAAGACATTATCGACCCGCGCGAGACAAGGCCGCTTTTGTGTGAGTTCGCGGAGCTGGCGCAACGCTCGCTTTAGGCGGCTTTTTCAATACTGCGTTCGCCGAATACAGTCGTCTCAATCGCGCCAAGCACCGCATAAGGACTGTCTGGCTGCCCGGCTGCAAACCACTCCATAACCGAAGCGGCATCGTTTTCACGATTAGGCGCGCTCGCTTCTCGCGCGGCTTCCGCTTCAGCCAGTCGTTCCGATCGAACATCGGCTGTCGCCTGCATCATCTGCGCCTGGGCCGCTTGTGCGATAGCCCGGTCAGGCCCGGAGGGCTCCGCAGGCGCCAGCGCCGCAGCAATAACAACGCGCATTTTTGCAATCGTCGCCTCCGGCGTTGACTCCGGCGACATATCAATCGGCACCGACCCGCCGATCACATATTGGCGGTCGTCAGGGCCCTTTTGATAAGAATAGGAAATGGCGCCCGCATAAGGTCCGCCGACACTCTTGTGGGCCTGTTCATGAGCGCGCACTTCGCGATCGCGCGCTCTTAGCTCATCGACAACTTTCTGCTCTTCACGCGACAATTCTCCGGGTGCGGTTTTCGTTTTTTCGTTCGCCGCCGCTTCATCAGCTTTCTGTGTTGCGGTTGACGGCTCCCTTTCTTCTACGCCTGAAAGTTTTGCCGCCTCCGGCTGCGCTTCTTCGAAAGACTGCTGCATCAAGGCGGCCGAGAGCGAACGATCAACTGTCAGCTGAAGCGCGGGGTTGTTATGCGTACGCCCCGCCTTTGCTTCGGTCCGTGACGTTAAGGATTGCTCGCCAAGACGGCGTAACGCTGCCGCCGGATCTTTAACCAACCGGTCAAGGCCCTTCGCCTCAACG
Source organism: Pseudomonadota bacterium (assembly GCA_039819405.1). Taxonomy (GTDB): domain Bacteria; phylum Pseudomonadota; class Alphaproteobacteria; order Caulobacterales; family Parvularculaceae; genus Hyphococcus. Next base: position 406,990 of record JBCBSB010000005.1, read on the forward strand.
CGGGTCGCCGCCATATACTGGCGAGACGGAACTGCAGATACCGAACCGAACACATTCATAATGCTCACATTTTACAGGGAAAGGTTCAATAAATGATTGTTGCCGAAGTGTTAAACACAAGCCGTAAAAATTGAACGGACCGCGTAAGAAAAACTTGCGGCGCGCATGACTGTCATCAACGACAGCCGACGTTAAAGGCAGCTATTGAAAGTCGCGTTATCTGATCGCACGGCTTTTGCCGCGTTCATTACCGATGCCGGGAGCGGGCGCGCAACATCTTCATCATCCCCAATGGCGGCGGCATAAGCAAAAACGAATTCCGCCTGTTGCAGTCCCATGACGCATAACAACGCCTCACGGCCAAACGCTTTTTCAATTGCCTGAACCATTTCCGCGCCGACATAATAGAAAGGACTGTCAAACACGCCGGACAGGCCAATATTGTAAACCCTGTCCGCAGCAGCCGGATCATCAGACGCGCTCAGATAGACAAATGCGAGGTCCAGCAAATCGAAATTTTCGTCAGTTCTGCCGGCATTGTTGCGGTTAATGCGCTGGCTCAATTTCGCATAGGCGCCGGGCTCTTCAATTTCAGAAAAATCCGCCGCGGTGATGGCGCTTCCCTCACGAATGATGGCGTCGAAGATTTTCAATGGCGCCGGCGCGTCGTCGTCAACAACCGGCACAAAAAGACTTTGAACGCCATGATAGATTTCATGAGCAATCAAATAGCGCAAGCCTTCTTCGTCATCGCCAATGCAGGGAAGGTCCACATAAAATCCTCCATCGATCGCCCAACCGCCGCAAGACGGCCCGCCGACAATGACCGTCGCAACGCCGTCATAACGCATGCCCGTTGGCGTATAGACGCTGACCATTTGCGTTATCGTATCGGAGAAGCCTTCGGTTTGTTCGGACAATGCGGCGACAATCCGGGCGAGGTCATCGCGTTTTTCGATCACCTCGGAAAACCGAAAATAATCCCGTTCGGGCGGCGCGCATGCCGCTGCGGATTTACGCGCAGCGATATATTCATCCATCGTGAAGTAGTCGCGAAATTTGGAGAAATGCGCCAGCATATCTTTGACAACGGTTGAGTTTCGGATGCCCGCCTCGTCAATCGCCTGGTTGGAACAAACGTCGTTTAAAACCGAGCTGGCGAAGCTTGTATCGAGTCGAACCTGAACCTCGGCGCTTGCGGGAACCGCCATGCACACTGATGAAATACCGGCAAGTAACAAGAAAAATTGCTGCATCCCCGAACTCTATCCCCGCTTTATTCAATCTCAGCGAAGATAAGCCTAACAGAGCCCAACCCATCCGTCGCCTCGCTTTATCGCGAAAACAAAACATGTCTTCCGACATATCCAGACGGGAAAGGCTATCGCAAACCCTTCCTGCGCGCGTCAATCACCTTAAACGCCAATGCGACGCTCAAGGAAATCACACCCGCAATGTCGGCATAAACAATCGACATCAGCGATTGCGGCTGGTCGCTTGTAAAATAGTAAAGCCCCATGAAAGACAGCATGGCGATCAGGCCGCCGATAATCGCCATCGCATGCAGGCGCTTTTCAAACGCGGCGATGATCATGAACCCGCCGACCAGCCCGAAGAGGACGGCGCGATGGCGCAGCAAAACTTCAAGCGCCGGGTCGGCGAGTTCAATCCCGTAAAGACTTTCAATGCGCGCTGCGGAGGTCACGCCGACAACAGGAAGAAAGTTGATGATCCCAGCGAGCGCGATCAGCGCCATGATTGCGCGTTCCCTGTTCATCGCGCCCTCACCACACCTCTTTGAACAGGCGCAGGAAATTACCGCCCAGAATCTTTTCAATGCGCGCTGAGGAATATCCGCGGGCGGCGAGCATATCCGCCAGACGCTCATACTGTGTCGGTCCCATCAGGTCCGGCGGGACAGTGATAATGTCCGCCGTCTCATTCGGGGCGCCGACGCCAAGGCGCGCACGGTTCTCAATATCTTTGCGGTGCGCCTCAAGAAACCCCGGCATATCGTCAATCGGCGTTGTCGTTCCATCCGTACCAAGACCGACATGATCTTCGCCGCAGACATTCACCGCATGGTCGATATGGGCGACGATATCGGCGGCCATATGCTGACGCCCCGGCGTCAGATAAGGCATGAAATAAACGCCCATGACGCCGCCCTTGTCTGCGAGCGCCCGCAGTTCCGCATCACCGCGATTGCGCGGATGCGGCGCCAGCGCGGCGCAGCCTGTATGCGTGATGGCGACGGGCGCTTCCGAGGCCGAGATCGCATCGAGCGTTGTCTGCTCGCCGGCGTGCGAAACATCCACGAGGATACGTTTCTCATTTAGCGCCGAAACAAGCTCATGACCGAATTCCGTCAGTCCGCCATTTTCCGGCGCAAGCGCGCCGTCGCCGGCCGTTCCTTTCAGATTGTAGGTCAGCTGGACAACGCGCACGCCGAGATCGGCGAACAGACGCGCGCGCGACGCGTCACCGCCGAACATTTCAGAATTCTGAAAGCCGAATATGAGGCCGACCTTGTTCGCTTCATGCGCCGCGCGAATATCATCGGCTGAGAGAACCTTGATCAGGTTTTCGGGGCGAAGACGGATCGCCTCGCTCCACCAGGCGATGCTGTCGATCGTTTCAAAGAAAGGGTCGCCCTCGCCGAACACATGGCCGAGAGTCAGGTTTATGGCGCCCAGACCGGCGGCGCGCGCATCGTCAATAGCGCGCGCATCAAGGTGATGCGCCGCGATTTGCGCTTCATCAGGGCGCGCGCCGTTGGGATTATAAAGGCCGCCCAACGCATTGATGACAAACGGTCGATCCTTCTTCGCCAATGCCGGGGTCGCAGCGGTGAGCGCCGCCGCACCGGCGCTAATGAACAGCATGCGCCGATCAATCGAAAAATTTGTCATGTCCTTTTTCCTTTTCCGATATTACTCGCCCTTCCGCATAGCGGAGCAGTTACTCGTCGAAGATATCATCGACCCGCTCGATACGAAGCCACTGTCATGCGTGTTTGCAGAACTCGCACAGCATTCGCTTCAAGGCAGCGCGCGCAAGAGTTCGAGCGCCGGCGCAACAAGCACTTTCAGCTTCTCATTCTCACTAGCGTCTGCATTTACATAAACCGCTTGCCCGAATGCTTTGAGATTGTGCAGCCGCGCAAGACCGCGCTTGCTCTCATAAGCCTCGCCCCAGTTTTCAAGCGGCGCGGGATCAGCGAGCGCTGCAAACCAAGCTGCCCATTCTTCTTCGGTGAACGCCTCGTTCATCGCCATAACAAGGATCGGCCGCGCCAATCGCGCTGGCTCTCCATATATGTAAAAATGCGTCGTATCAGGAATAATCTGGACCATCACCGCATCTCTTAAATTTTGCAGCTGCGCCGCAGAGGTCTTCGTGTTGAACGCTAACTGCATGGCGAGATCAGCGGTGTGGGCGACGCCGTGGCGCCAGCCCTCTGTGTCATCGAAGCCGCGATAATCAGTGACGAATGTCAAATAGGCAGCCGCAGCATCGACAAGCGCCTGCCGCCCTTCGTCGTTGAGAGTGTCGCCAACCCTGTCGGTGCGCGCCACTTCCGCCAACACAAGGGCGGCGAAGGGTTTTTCAAACCCGTTCGGATCGCTTTCCTCTTTTTGCAAGATCACGATGAGTTCGCCGCCGAGCCGGCGCACCACTTCCGCATCCAAATTTTCGCCGCGCATGAGCGCCACATAGGCTTCATAAGCAATCTTGTCGCGCAGTTCCGGATCGGGCGAGGCAAGACATTCAAGAAGGGCGAAGGCAAAACGCTCACGCTCCTTTTCATTGGCAATTTCAAACTCTGCGGCCTTCAGGGCCCGCAATTCAGCCTTCGACATGCCAAGCGGCTTGCACGCGCTCGCAGCGTGAGCCGCGAACAATTGAATCGTAACAGCAAAAGTTACACCGATAAAAGCGTTTAGAATGCGCACCTTTTTAAACCTTTCCAGCCAATAGCTCTTCTGACTATTCCACCTTCACGGCCAGCGTATCGTGATGGCCAGTGATCAGGGAACGGAGCAGAAAAGAAATATCCGCGCGGTCTTTAAATCCGGCGTCTGTAGCCGCGGTCTCGGCTTCTTCCGGCGTTGCTGACGATGGCGTTGCAAAGACCTGCAGATTTTCATGAAACCCAATGGTGAAGACATCGACATCGGAACCCGCCGCGCGCCGGAAGATCATATTCGGCTTGCCGCCCGTCGCGCTTAGATATGCGTTTTCCATGCGGCGTTGTTCCAGCAGCTCTCCCGCTTTGCCCGCTGCGGCTTCAAACATTTCGATATGAAAGAATCCGTTCCCGGCAAACTCGCGCTCGAACTCGTCTAAAGACGGACCGTAGGCGAAGTGATCCTCCGCAAAAGCGATCAGCGCATAACCGGGCGCCAATGCTTCAGCATATTTTTGCTGCGCCGCCTGACGTTGCGCAGTTTTTTCCGCATCGTGAAACTCGGTCCAGCTTCCCATGGGAACCACCGCCATTAAGTCCCACTGATCGCCCTGACTATGACGCATCACAAAAGGTGCGGCCTGGCCCGCTTCTTCAAAAAATCCGGACGCTTTGATTTCAGCGATCCAGTCGAGAAGACCTTCCAGCTCGCCGCGCTCAGCGCGCAAAGTCATCATATGATAGAGATAGTCGCCTTCCAGCTCCTGCGCCGCGGCGGGTCTGGGCATTGCAGCAAAAATCACGATGCAAATGGACAGCAATGCCGCCCATCCTTCGAGACGCCTTGTCTCCTTCATCCTTCGAGACAAGCTTTCAGCTCCCTCAGGATGAAGTTCATTCTTGTGTTTGATTGCACCCATTCTCCATCCCCTTGTTTAGCGCTAACTCTACCGCCTTTTTCATCACCGTGGGAAGCGGCGCAGCCTCCGGCGCGATCCATTGCTGGCCATTACGGCGTCGAAACCCCTTGGGCGCGCGCGCTGTATGAACATCCAACACAAGATGAAAATGCGTGAATGTATGGGCGATGTCGCCGACGCGCGCCCATTTTGAGTTCGCGGGAGCCATTGCAAAAATATCTTCGGGCAAGGCTTCAGCCCACTGTGTTCCCGGCAGGCCGAGCATCCCCCCAAGTAACCCTTTTTCGGGTCGCCGCTCGAATAACATCTCGCCCTTCCCATTGAGCATGGCGAAGGCTGCGCCTTTTCTGGTTGGCTTTGCTTTCTTCGGCGCCTTTTTTGGAAACTCGGCGGCGCGCCCGATCTGATGCGCACTACAATGGTCCGATAACGGACAAAGCAGACACGCTGGCGCCTTGGGGCGACAAACGCCGGCGCCCAGATCCATCAGGCTTTGTGCAAAATCACCGGAGCGCTTCCTGGGCCAGATCGTATCGGCGCGGGTTTTGATTGCGGGCTTGGCGGCGGGCAATGGCGTTTCAATTGCAAACAGCCGAGAGACCACGCGTTCGATATTCCCATCGACCACTACCGCGCGCCGGTCAAAGGCGATGGCTGCTATCGCCGCCGCCGTGTAGTCGCCAACGCCGGGAAGCGCCCTCAAGGCTTCCTCCGTATCCGGAAATTCGCCGCCATGGTCGCGCGTCACCACAACCGCGCATTTATGCAGGTTTCGCGCGCGCGCATAATATCCAAGCCCCGCCCATTGCCCGAGAATGTCATCAAGCGGCGCGGCGGCCATTGCTGTCACGTTCGGCCAGCGCTCCAGAAATGCGGCGTAGCGCGGCGCGACGGTCGCCACCGTCGTCTGCTGCAACATGATTTCGGAAAGCCACACATGATACGGGTCGGGGCGAACGCCCTGTTTGCGCGCCGCGGGACCGACGCGCCAGGGCAATTGCCGCGCATGGCGCCCATACCAGCGCATGAGCGCCGGCGCGATTGCGGATAAGTTTTTCGGCTCGCCGGTTTCGAAAGGCATGAGGGCACTCTATGATGGCGCTCATCAAAAGGGCAAAGCGCAAATGAACGAGCGCCATCGGACAAAACCGGCGCGGCGGGCGCCGCCAAGAATTGCGCGCGCCAGCGCAGACGTGTTCGCCGCCCTTACCCGCAAGACAAAATACGCCGAACCTTCTCTGGCGGAAAACTGGCCCTCCATCGCCGGCGCCGAAATCGCCGCGCTGTGCCGGCCCGGCCGGATCACCGGCGGGCGCACGGCCCGCACGCTGGAGGTGCGTGCGCCGTCAAGCGCGGCGGCGACAGCCCTCGCCATGCGCCTCGACGATCTCCAGACCCGGGTGAACCGGTTTCTCGGCCCGGGCGCAATCGCGCGGATTACAATCCAGCAAAGCGCTGCGCAAAGCCCCGTCACTGGCCCCGCTGACGATGACGCCAGCCCCCTTGGCCGGGCCCTCGCCTCCTTTAGAGCAGCGGTTTCCAGCAAAAACCCGCCACCCACCGAGGAATAGGGTTTCGCCTCGTCGCTGGAGGGCTTGCGCCAACGCCCGCGTTAAGCGATTTTGCGCCCAACAACCGGCGCGCCAGCCCGGCCCATATGAAAGGTTCCGTTTTGATGATGAATTCCGGCATGCGTTTTCGCCCCGCTTTCGCGGCTGTTTCCGCTTTTGCGCTCATGGCTGCGGCCTGCGGCGGCGCGTCGTCCGACGAACCCGCCTCCAGCGGCGGCGGCGACGCCGATGTTTCGGCTGAGAGCGGCGCCCTTGGCGATATGGTCCTGGGCGCTGAGGACGCGCCGATCACCGTTATCGAATACGCCTCGGTCACCTGCCCCCATTGCGCGACCTTCCATGAAACCGTCTATCCGTCGATCAAGGAAAACTACATCGACACTGGCAAAATCCGTTATGTTTTCCGGGAATTCCCGACCGCGCCGGCGGAATTGTCGGTGGTCGGCTCGATGCTGGCGCGCTGCGCCGCAGACAAGGGCGGTTCAGACGCCTATTTCCTCGTCATCGATTCTCTTTTCAAAACCCAGCGCACCTGGATTTACTCGGACAGCCCGCGCGACGAGCTGGTCAAGGTCGCCAGCCAGGCGGGGATGAGCGAAGCCGACTTCGATACTTGCGTAAAACGCGAGGAATTGCTTGATTTAATTAACAAAAATATAAATTCGGCGCGCGATAAATATAACATCCAGGCAACCCCGAGCTTTATTATCGATGGGCAATTGCGCAGCATATCCTCCGTCGAGGCGTTTTCCACAGCGCTCGACGAGGCGCTTGAAAAAGCCGCCGAATAACAAGGGGAAAGCTTTGTCTGGCGACGCCTTGGCCTTTGCGCAGAATCGGCGATCATTAACGATCAATGACGTTGCGCAGGGCCGGTGGGGCCCACAGGCGCGATTGCCGGGAAAAAATTTGTGAAATTTACCAATGTCCGCCTTGTCGGATTTAAGTCCTTTGTTGAGCCGACCGACTTCGAAATCCGCGAAGGCCTGACCGGTATTGTCGGACCGAACGGTTGCGGCAAATCCAACCTGCTGGAGGCGCTGCGCTGGGTCATGGGGGCGACCTCGGCCAAGGCGCTGCGCGGCGACGGCATGGATGCGGTGATCTTTTCCGGCACTTCGATGCGCCCGTCGCGCAACTGGGCGGAAGTAATCCTGAGCCTCGATAATTCCGACCGCTCAGCGCCCGCCGAATATAACGAGTGCGCAACCCTTGAGGTCTCCCGGCGCATCCTGCGCAAGGAAGAAGGCACCCAGTCGATCTATCGGATCAACAACAAGGAAGTGCGCGCCAAAGACGTGCAGCTTCTGTTCGCGGACGCCTCGACCGGGGCGAACTCCCCGGCGCTTGTCCGTCAGGGTCAGATTTCCGAGCTGATCAACGCCAAGCCGCAGAACCGCCGGCGCCTGCTTGAGGAAGCTGCGGGCGTCACCGGTATTCACTCGCGCCGTCACGAAGCGGAGCTGCGCCTGCGTGCGGCGGAGCAAAATCTCGAACGCCTCGACGATGTCATCAGCGAGCTTGAAACGCAAAAAGGCGCGCTCGCCCGGCAGGCTCGCCAGGCGACCCGCTATCGCAATGTCTCCGGCGATATTCGCCGCAACGAAGCAATGTTGTGTTACCTGCGCTGGCGCGAAGCGCTGGATGCACAGGAAAAGGCCGCGGCGGGTCTTAAGGAAATCAGCGGACTGATCGAAGAAACGGTGCGCGTCGCCGCCGCCGCTTCCGCCGCTCAGGAAGAAGCCCACGGCAAGCTCGATCCGTTGCGGATGGCGGAAGCCGAAGCCGCCGCCGCGCTGCATCGCCTGACAGTGGCGCGCGAAAACCTTGATGACGAAGCGCGCCGCGCCGAAGCGGAACTGAATCGTCTGTCTGCGGAGATTGAACGTCTTCAGCAGGATATCGAGCGGGAAAAAGGCCTGCTTGGCGATGCTGACGAAGCTGTCGCCGCGCTGCAAGGCGAAGAACAGTCTTTGAATGAGCGTGAGGCGTCACAGACCGAACGACTGGACGCCGCGCAAACGCACATGACCGCGACGATGCAGGCGCTTGAGAATGTCGAACAGGCTTTCGACGGGAAAAGCGCGGAGGCTGCGGAGTTTGACGCCAAACGCAAGGCCAATGCAGACAACATCGCCGGCGCCGAGCGTCGTCTAGAAAAGATCGCCGGGCAGATCACGACCTTCCGCGAAGAGCGCGAGTTTATCGAGCCGACCCCGGAACAGGCGCGCACCCTCGAAGACGCAAACGCCAGGTTCACCGCCGCCGAGGAAGCAGCTCGCGCCGCAGAAGCGGCGTTCCACCGCGCCGAGGAAGAACGCGCCAGCGCCGAAGATGCAGAAAACGACCTGCGCGGTCCCTTACGCAGCGCCGAACAAAGTCTCACCGAAATCGACGCCGAACGCGAAGCCCTGCGCCGTGTCCTCGCTGCAAACGAATCCGACGACTGGCGCCCGCTGATTGAAATGATCAGTGTAGAGCCTGGTTACGAAAACGCGCTTGCCGCCGCGCTTGGCGACGATCTTGGCGCCGCCATTGACGAAGCCGCACCCGCTCACTGGTCGCATCTTGGCGACACGCCGACTGACGGCGCTCTGCCCGACGGCGTGCGACCCTTAAGCGATTTCGTTCGCGCGCCGACGCAGCTGACACGCCGCCTCGCCGCGATCGGCGTTGTCGATACCGATGATGGGGAACGCCTGCGCGACAATTTAAAAGCCGGGCAACGGCTGGTCTCCCGTGACGGAGACTTATGGCGCTGGGATGGTTTTACATCCCATGCCGACGCGCAAACCGCCGCCGCCATTCGTCTGGAACAGCGCAACCGGCTTCTGGTTCTCGACCGCGATTATGAAACCGCGAAAGAGCGCGCGGACGCAGCGTCGCTCGCACATAATGACGCGGTCGAGCTTTTGAAAAAGCGCCAGTCCTTCGAACGCGAAGCGCGCGCGCTCTTCTCCGATGCGCGCCGGGCCGTGGATATGGCGCGCACCGCACTTTCCGAACTGGAGCGCCAGCACGAACGCGCCTCGACCCGCATCGCCTCCATCGATGAAAACCTGACGCGCCTCGCGGAAGACGATCAGGAAACCCGGCGGCTGTTTGAAGAACTAACCGGCGAGCGCAACGCCTTGCCTGATCCGGCGCTGATTGCGGAAAACCTCGACACCGCCCGTAATGAAGTGGCTGAGGCTCGGTCTCTCGCCGGCGAGGCCCGCGCGGCGCACAATGATCTCGCGCGTGAAGCGCAGATGCGCGCCGAACGCCTGCAGGAATTGTCGCGAGAACAATCGGTCTGGGCGGAACGCAGCGAAACCGCGCGCACGCGAATGAGCGAGTTGGCGACCCGCCTTGAAGAAGCGACGGCAGCCCATGAAACCGCCAGCGGCGCCCCTGCGGCCATCGACGAAAAACGAAAAGCCCTGCTCGATCAGATCGCCGTTGCGGAAACACGCCGCAATGAGGCGGCGGACGCGCTGGCCGAAGGCCAACAGGCCGCAAACGAAGCCGACAAGACAGCGAAAGCCGCCGATCATGAGGCCGCCGAAGCGCGCGAGGCGCGCGCGCGCCTGGAAGCGCAAGCCGAAGCCGCTTCAGAACGCGTTGAGGAAGCCGCCTCTATCGCCCACGAAGCCTGCGACGCCGCGCCGGAAGAGCTTCTTGGCATCGCCGAGCACAAGGACGGCAAGGAACTGCCTGACCGTGACAGCGTCGAGCGCAAGCTGGAGCGTTACAAACGCGAGCGGGAAAATCTCGGCGGCGTCAATCTGCGTGCTGACGAAGAAATGAAAGAAGTCAGCGAACGCCTTGAGGAACTGGGCGTTGAGCGCGAGGATTGCGACGGCGCCATCCGCAAGCTGCGCGCCGCGATTGGCGGACTGAACCGCGAAGCGCGCCAGCGCCTTCTCGATGCGTTTGAGACCGTCAACACGAATTTCGCCAATCTGTTCACGCGACTGTTCAACGGCGGCCAGGCGGAATTGCGCCTGATCGACTCCGACGATCCGCTGGACGCCGGCCTTGAAATTTTCGCATCACCGCCAGGCAAGAAACTCGCCTCCATGTCGCTGATGTCCGGCGGCGAGCAGGCGCTGACCGCCACCGCGCTTATCTTCGCTGTCTTCATGGCGAACCCGGCGCCGGTCTGCGTCCTTGACGAGGTCGATGCGCCTCTTGACGACGCCAATGTCGAGCGCTTCTGCCGACTGCTTCATGAAATGGCGGCGGAAACCGAAACCCGCTTCATCATCATCACCCACCATGCGCTGACCATGTCGCGCATGAGCCGTCTTTTCGGCGTGACAATGATTGAACGCGGCGTCTCGCAGCTTGTGTCGGTAGATCTCTCGAAAGCCGAACAACTCGCCGCGGCGGAATAGGTCCGCTTAAGAGCTCTTAGCTCTGCGAGCTTGAGACCTTCGCTGCGCAAATCGTAAGAATCTGTGAAGGAGTGCACGAGAAGTTGAATAAGACTGAATCAAAAAAAATGCTGCCGAAAATGGCAATACCACCATTTTAGCAATCTTGAGAAGATCAGAATCATAAGCTTGCGGCAAAACTAAATTCAATGAATTGTCATTTAAGCTGCCCATTGAGAGGTCTAAGCCGACCCATAAAAAAAACAGCGCATAGAGAATTGAAACAATCGGAATAGCCTCCCAAAGAGCCCCTCTAGTCAGGACCAACCCTTTAAACTCCTTTGCCATCTCGTCGTCCGCGCCGTCTCGAGCCTTTTTTTCGGCATCCAAAATGGCCAGTTGGGAATCTGAATCAAGCTTCTCTTTCAACAGAGTTGATCGTTTGTGCATCCATTTCATTCGCTGGCGAAGATGATCTGACGCCCACGCCCCAACGAGCCCGAGAAACATTATCGAAACTGAGGAAAGAAAAAGCAAAACCTGAAAATCATTCGCGTCTACGTCAAGCAACCGTCTCGCAAAAAATGGGGCGTAAGAAAGGCCAGCAACTACGGGCACGAGCACCATTGCGAAATGATATTTTTGATTGTCGTAATGCCTATATAGTTCTTCGTACTCCGCAATAAGGCTTACGAGTATAAACACCTGGTCATTGTCGATATTGAGAATTACTGGTTTTTTCTTGGCTTTGAAATTGATTACGTTCTGAAGAGTTTTTTTAGCTTTGGTATTGGGGCCACTTAGTTCTTTAAAAGCTGTTTCAAGCTCCCTCGAGCGCTTTCGATTTGCAAACATACGTCCTCTCAGGCAAACACCTTGAAGTCGATAGCAATTGTAGTAAAATTACTTACGCGTATCTTCGTCCGCCTGAGAACATCGCACCCAACAGCCCGAACAGGAACGACGCCGCGCCCCACAGGACGGCGAAACCGCCAGCGGCGTAAACCGCGCCGTGCACGGTCGCCGGGATCGCCGGTTCAAACTGGGTCTTCACCGATTTTGCGATGGCGTGATCAAAGCTTCGTGCAAGGATCAATGGGCGCACGTAATCGCCAGCCGCTTCCAGCGTCGCCAGATGCCCTGTCAGATATTCGAGGCGATCAACATCGCGGGCGTAGCCGTCGCACATTGCTTCGAGCAGGTCCGTCGCCGTCCGGCACTCGGCCACCGCCGACGCGCGGCTGTAGCCATAGGCGGCGACATCCGCGTCGCGTTGCTCGACAATGGTGGTCAGCTCATCAACGCGCCCTTGCAGGTTCTGCATATATTGAAGCGTAAAGCCCGGCCCCTGCGAGGCGAGCACCGCCCCTGCGACCCCAAGCAAAAAGGCAAGCATACGTCCCACAGCGCGACCCCTCGTTCAGCGTGGTTAATTCGTATTAACGATTTTGGCCTATCGCCGGGACAAAATCCATAGGGCGGCGTTTATCGCCCTGGAGGCCGCATGTTTTATGAGATTTGCGCCGACGCGCGGCGAAAAGGCCCACAAGGCCAGTCACCATAAGCGGCAGCGCCGCCGGAACCGGGGTGACGAGATCCGGCGTTTCGTAAGGGTCCGGGTCATCATCCGGGATTTCAAAGACCGGCGGGGTCGGGTCGTCATCAGGGTCAGGTTTGTTCGTTTCCGGCGTGTTGTCTGGTCCGGGATCGCTCGGTTCTCCGCCATCGCCGTCCGGCGTGCCCGCGCCATCAGGCTGGTTGGGTCCCCCTTCGGGCGCCTCGCCGCCATTTGGCGGGATCAGGTTTTGCGGCACGCCGATGCCGGGGAGACCGCCCGATCCGCCCGGAACGCCGGCGCTTGCGAAGATGCTGCCCGGCGACGGCGCATCCGGCGCGAGAGCAAGGCTCAGCGGATTGCCGGGCATCCCCGCAGGACCACCTGCGCCTTTCCCGGTGACAGCGGCGAGAACGGCGCGGTCGAGGGGTGTTTCCCGCCTCGCAATCGGCGCATCGAAGATGGTTTTGACCTCGCGCCTTGGCGGCGCAGCGGCGATGATTTGAACAGCGCCTTTCCCTTCCGGCCGGCAATCGACAACGATATTCGGATGGCGGATCGACGCCGGATTTCCCAGCAATCCGCATCCGGCGCCGTCGCCATTCCGGCCAGCTGCGCCCGCGAAAACTGTTTCATTTTGTAACTGGCTGGCGAGCGATGTCGCGCCCTGGCTTTTGCCAAGGCGAAACGCAATCGGCGCAAATGCTGCGGTTGCGAGCAAAAAGGACAATAGTATCGCGACAAGCGCCCGGCGCTTCATGGTCTTTTCCGATGTTAACTCGGCGGTAACCAATCAAAAGCCGCGCCAAACTGGCGACAAAGGGGCTGACAAAAGACTGTCGGCGCCCTATATGACCAATCAAACGCTTATCGAAAAATCGAAAGCGGGCCCCCCGGGGCCCGCTTTTTCGTTACCAGAGAGACAAATTTGACGCCGCAGCAGGATCGTCTTTTCGAATTATTGGCGCCCGTCGTGGAAGACGCCGGGTTCGAGCTTATCCGCGTGCGCGTCACCGGCGCAAAGACGAAGACCCTGCAGGTCATGGCTGAACGCCCGGATAAGACGATGACGGCGCAAGACTGCGCAAAGCTGTCGCGCGCGCTGTCGCCGGTGCTGGAAGAGGCCGATCCGATCGAGGGGCATTACGTTCTCGAAGTTTCATCCCCCGGTATTGATCGCCCGCTGGTGCGCACCAAGGATTTCGAGGACTGGCAGGGATGGCCGGCGAAGCTGGAGCTCAACCGCATGGTTGAAGGTCGCAAGCGCTTCCAGGGCGTTGTCGCCGGGATGGATGACGGCAAGGTCGCTTTCGACATCGACGGCGAGGACGAAACCGCCCTCTTCCCTTTCGACTGGATCGCCAGCGCGAAATTAATTCTGACCGACGAACTCATTCGGGAAAGCTTGAAGGCGGGAAATCATGACCCGCAAATGAAGGAGACACCTCATGGAGACCATCAATGAACGCGATTAGCGCCAACAAGCTGGAACTGATCCAGATCGCTGACGCCGTTGCGCGCGAGAAATCCATCGAAAAAGGCCTCGTGATTGAGGCGATGGAAGACGCGCTCGCGCGCGCGGCGCGGTCGCGCTACGGCCACGAGACGAATGTCAGAGCCGAGATTAATCCCAAGACCGGCGAAACCAAATTGTGGCGCCTGCTCGAAGTCGTTGAACTGGTCGAGAATGACTCTGCCGAGATCACCATTGACGAAGCCCGTCACCGCAATCCGGAAGCTGAAATCGGCGACTTCATGTCCGAACCGCTGCCGCCAATTGATTTTGGACGCGTTGCGGCGATGGCGGCCAAACAGGTTATCACACAGAAAGTCCGCGAAGCGGAACGCGACCGTCAGTATGAAGATTTCAAGGATCGCATCGGCGAGATCATCAACGGCATTATCAAGCGCGTTGAATATGGCCATGTGATTGTCGATCTCGGCAAGGCCGAAGCGATTATTCGCCGCGACCAGCAATTGCCGCGCGAGAATTACCGCAATGGCGACCGCGTGCGCGCCTTTATCATGGATGTGCGCCGGGAAGCGCGTGGGCCGCAGATATTCCTGTCGCGCTCGCATCCGCAATTCATGGCGAAACTGTTCGAACAGGAAGTGCCGGAAGTCTATGACGGCGTCATCGAAATCAAGGCGGTCGCCCGCGATCCGGGCAGCCGCGCGAAAATCGGCGTCTTCTCGAACGATCCGGGCATTGACCCTGTCGGCGCTTGTGTCGGCATGCGCGGCAGCCGCGTTCAGGCCGTCGTCAACGAACTTGCGGGCGAGAAGATCGACATCGTGCCGTGGAACGAAAACGACGCGACCTTCGTCGTAAACGCGCTGGCGCCTGCGGAAGTCGCCAAGGTCGTTCTCGACGAAGAACTTGAGCGCATCGAAGTTGTCGTGCCGGACGAGCAATTGTCGCTGGCGATTGGCCGGCGCGGTCAGAATGTTCGCCTCGCTTCGCAGCTTTCCGGTTATGAAATCGATATCATGACCGAGGAAGAGGAAAGCGCCAAACGTCAGGAAGAATTCCGTGTACGATCCGAAGCGTTCATGGCCGGCCTTGACGTCGATGACATGATGGCGGGCTTGCTCGTATCGGAAGGCTTTGCATCGATCGAGGAAATCGCCCTCGTCGAAGTCGACGAGCTTACTGACATTGACGGCCTTGATGAAGACACGGCGCAGGAGCTGCAGGCGCGTGCGCGCGACTTCATTGAAGCGGAAAACAAACGTCTCGACGAGAAACGCAAAGACCTCGGCGTTGATGACGATCTCATCGATTTCGGCGGGCTCGATCTTAAAATGGTCGTAACCCTTGGCGAGAACGATGTTAAATCCATCGAAGATCTCGCCGGTTGCGCCACTGACGATCTGACCGGCTGGACGGAACGCGTCGATGGCGAGCGCAAACATTATGACGGCATCCTCGAAGCCTACAAAATTACCGCTGACGAAGCGGAAGAATTGATCATGCAGGCGCGCCTCAAGGCAGGCTGGGTGACCGAAGAAGACCTCGCGGCGATGAATGCGCCGGAAGAAGACGGCGAGGAAACAGAGGAGACGGCAACTGCTGAAACGAATGCCTGAAACGGATGACCCGCGCACGCGCAAGTGCATTGCGACGGGCGCGACCCACTCGCCTGACGGGTTCTTACGCTTTGTCGTGAGCCCTGACGGTGTTGTGACGCCGGATTTTTCAGGCAAGCTGCCCGGTCGCGGCGCCTGGGTGAGCGCCACACGCGAAGCGCTGGAAACGGCGGTCACAAAAGGCGCCTTCGCGAGGTCGTTCAAAAAGCGCGCGTCGACCCCGGCGGATCTCGTCGAAACGGTTGAAGCGGGATTGACGAAACTGGCCCTCTCCGCACTCGGGATGGCCCGCAAGACAGGCGATGTTGTGATCGGGTTCGATCAGGTGAAGGCGTCGCTGAAAGACAAACCGATGGCGGCGCTGATCGCCGCAACGGACGGCGCAGAGGATGGCCGGCGTAAATTGAAAGCGCAGGCGAAACAGGCCGTTCTCGTGGAGATTTTTGACGGGCGCGAACTGTCTTCAGCGCTTGGGCGCGACGGGGTTGTCCACGCCGCGCTGAAAGAAGGGGCCGCCGCGACGCGGTTTTTGAAAGCGGTGCGGCGGCTGGACGGGTTCCGCAAGCCGGAAACCGCGCCGAACCAATAAGGGGTTCCCCTGTGGACCCCGGCTGCATTGGGTTGTATGTCCAAGGCGGCTTTCTGAAACAGGCGATCCGCCGAATTGAAAGCGCGCTTCGAAAAGCGCAACTGGAGTTTGAATGAGCGACGACGTCGAAACGGAAACCAAGACCACGGGCAGACGGCCCTTGACCCTGCGCCGCACGGAAAAAGGCGCGGTCAAGCAGAGCTTTTCCCATGGCCGCTCGAAGACGGTGGTTGTCGAGACCAAGCGCCGCCGCGTCCTGTCGCCAAAGAAAGACGCTGACGTCAAGGAGACGGTTGAGAAGAAAGCTCCGGCGAAAACCGCCAAGGCCAAGGCTGCGCCGCCGCCCGCCTCCACCGAGGAAGATGACAAGAAAAAAGGCGCGGTTCTAAGGACCCTTTCCGACGACGAAAAACAGGCTCGCGCGGAAGCGCTGGTCAAGGCGCGCAAGGAAAAGGCCGTCCGCGACAAACGCGAGGCCGCTGAACGCGCTGAACGCGAGGCCCGCGAAGCCGAAGAACGCGAAAAGCTGGAAGTCGAGCGAAAACGCCAGGCCGACGAGGAAGCCAAGCGCGCGCGCGAAGCCGAGGAACGCCGCCGCGCAGAAGAAGCCGCGCGCGATGCGCTGGAGGCGGAAGAGCGCGAACGCAAGAAACGCAGCGAAGCGAAATCCGACAGCCGGCCCGCCAAAGGGCCTGCGTCCGCCCCTGCAGAAGCCGATCCCAATAATCCGCTGGCGCAACTCGGCGGCCGCCTGAAAACCAAACGCAAGAACGCCGGCGATGATCGCCAGTCAAAATCGAAAGAACCGCCGCGCCGGCGCACCGGCAAGCTGACCATCGCCAATGCGCTCGACGATGATGAGCGCCAACGCTCGCTCGCGTCCGTTCGGCGCGCGCGCGAACGCGAAAAGCAGGCGCGCCAGTCCCGCGGCGACGGCCAGCGCGTTTTACGCGATGTTACAATTCCTGAGACGATTACAGTTCAGGAACTTGCAGCGCGCATGTCCATGCGCGCCGTCGATCTCGTCAAGGAACTGATGAAAGAAGGCCAGATGGTCATGGCCAATGACGTTCTTGACGCCGATACGGCGCAACTCGTCGCCGAAGATCTCGGCCACACGGTCAAACGCGTCGCTGAATCTGACGTTGAAGAAGGCCTTGGCGGCGGCGACGACGACGCCAAAGACATGTCGCCGCGTCCGCCGGTGGTCACCATCATGGGCCATGTGGACCACGGCAAGACGTCGCTGCTCGACGCCATGCGGCAGACAGATATTGTCGCCGGCGAAGCGGGCGGCATCACCCAGCATATCGGCGCTTATCAGATTAATCTTGGCGGCGATCGCAAGATCACCTTCCTGGATACGCCTGGCCACGCCGCGTTTACGCAAATGCGCGCCCGCGGCGCCGAGGTGACGGACATTATCATTCTTGTCGTTGCGGCGGACGATTCCATTATGCCGCAAACGGAAGAAGCGATCAGCCACGCCAAGGCCGCCGGCGTGCCGATTATTGTCGCGATCAACAAAGTCGACAAACCTGACGCAGACCCCGACAAGGTCCGCACCGACCTCCTCCAGCATGAAATTCAGGTGGAGAGCATGGGCGGCGAGATTCAGGATGTTGAAGTTTCCGCGCTCAAAAAGACCAATCTCGATGCGCTGCAGGACGCTATTCTTCTTCAGGCGGAACTGCTTGAACTGAAAGCCAATCCAAAACGGCAAGCTGAAGGCGCGGTCGTCGAAGCCCGCCTCGACAAAGGCCGCGGCGCCGTTGCGACGCTTCTGGTCGAGCGCGGCTCGCTGAAGCGCGGCGATATCATGGTCGCCGGGGCCGAATGGGGCAAGGTGCGCGCGATGAGCGACGACAAGGGCGCGCAGATTAAAGAAGCAGGCCCCGCCTATCCGGTCGAGGTCCTCGGCCTCAACGGCGTGCCGGAGCCCGGCGACAAGTTCTATGTTGTCGAGTCCGAAGCGCGCGCGCGCGAAGTCGCCGACTTCCGCGCTCGCCAGCGCCGCGACAAGGACGCCGCAAAATCATCGGGCAGTTCGCTCGAACAAATGATGGCGCAGCTTCAGGATGCGGAAATCAAGGAACTGCCCATCGTCATCAAAGGCGACGTGCAGGGCTCCGTTGAAGCGATTGTCAGCTCCCTTGATAAAATGTCGACGGATGAAGTGCGGGTCAAAGTCCTGCACACGGGCGTTGGCGGCATTTCTGAAAGCGACGTTATTCTGGCCGGCGCGTCCGGCGCGGCGGTTATCGGTTTCAACGTGCGCGCCAATAAACAAGCGCGCGAGGAGGCCGAACGCGGCAATGTCGAGATTCGATATTATTCGGTCATCTATGACCTTCTGGACGACATCAAAGGCGTGCTCACCGGCATGCTTGAACCTGAATTGCGCGAAACCTTCCTTGGCAATGCGGAAATTCTTGAGGTGTTCTCAATTTCCAAGCAGGGCAAAGTGGCCGGCTGCCGTGTCACCGAGGGCCAGGTTCGGCGCGGCGCGAAAGTCCGCCTCATCCGTGACGACGTGGTTATTCATGAGGGCGAACTTTCACAGCTCAAGCGCTTCAAGGACGATGTGAATGAAGTGCCGATGGGTCAGGAATGCGGCATGAGCTTTGCTAATTACGAGGACCTGAAAGCCGGGGACACGATTGAGTGCTTCTCCGTCGAAACGGTGCAGCGGACTCTGTAAAGGCTTCGCAACCTTCCTTGGGGGAGCTTTAAATGCGCAGCTTTTCGCCCGTGCATGTGAAACATCTGTTAGAGAACCGTTTCTTTGGCGGTGCTGATTTCAAGGATATTTGCGACGAGCACATCGTCGTTAACAAGGCCGAGCCCTACGAACTCGAGCCAACGGTCTTGCTGCCGCATCAACTCGAGAACATCACACGGCTGCATCCGGAAACGAGCAAACACGCCGAAGATCAACGCATGCATGGCGGCCGCGGCCATCATGCGCCGCTTGAAGCCTTCCGGATCAGCGGCGTAAAGTTTCGCGACTCAGGCTTCTATAAACGCAACTGGCGGTTCTATTTCCCGCAAGTCGCGCCGCCAGGCGAGGCGGTGCGCGCCGCCGGCGGGTCTTATGCGCTGGCGTCCTCTTATAGCGGCATCCAGTATTTCGGTCATTGGCTCCGCGATGACATGACAACATTCCTTCTGGCGGAAGAATTTGCCAAGCCTTTCTGCGTCAGAATTCCCGACTGGCCGCACCCGAAACAATATCTCGATACCCTCGATATGGCTTGGCCGATGATCGACTTCGCAAATCTTGATGAGCTGTTTTTCTTTCTCGACTACTCACAGAACAGCAACAAGACGGCGCGCTATCGCAAGATGCGCGAACGGCTGCGCACGAAGGTTACGCCTAAACATGATGGACACCGCGTTTATCTGAAACGCGGCGCGACAGGCGCCGTTAAGCGCATTGTCACGAATGAGGCGGAGGTTCTCGCCGCACTTGAAAAAGAAAACTTCATCATCATCGATATCGTCGAGGACAGCCTGGAGACAGTTCTCAGCACCCTTCTTAACGCTCGGGTGTTGATTACAGTCGAAGGAAGTCAGACCGATCACGGGCTATACAGCCTGGCGGAGGGCGCAGGTCTTTTGTCGATCGTATCACCCAATATGTTCTGCAATACGCCAAAAGACTGGACCAGCGTTCTTAATATGAAATATGGCGTTGTCGTTGGCGAAACAGATGGCGGCGGGTTTAGCGTCAATGTCAGCGATCTACTGAAAACACTGGAAATGCTGGAAGCGAAGCTGTGACATTGGGCGCCGTTGAACAGCACATGAAGACAACCTGATGCGGAGCTTCTCACCTGTTCATATTCAACATCTGATTGAGCGAAAGCTCATGGGCGACGCCTCATTTGCCGAGATTTGCGACGAACACATCATTATTAACGAACCGGAACCTTATGATTATCCGCCCTCGCTCTATCTGCCGCATCAGCTCGACAATATCGTCGAGCTGCATCCTGAGACGTTTAAACAGGCGGAAGAAGACCGCATTCACGGCGAGAAAGGCTTTCACCAGCCAATTGAAGCCTTCCGCATCAAAGGCGTAAAACTGCGCCAGGCCGGGCTTTATAAACGCAACTGGCGATCCTACTTCCCCCGCGTGCCTGCCCCGCCGGAGAATCCGGTTTGCATCGATGGCGGTTCTTATGCGCTGGCGTCGTCCTACAGCGGCATCCAGTATTTCGGTCATTGGCTGCGAGATGACCTGACGACTTTGCTGATGGCGAAAGAGTTTGCCGAACCCTTTTGCGTGCGCACCCCAGAATGGCCAGACAAAGCGACTTATCTCGATATCTTCGATCAGACCTGGCCGCAGGTCGACTGCGCTGACTTTGATGAAATGTACTTTTTCATCGACTACTCACAAAACAGCCACAAAGTTGGACGGTTTCGTCATTTTCGAGAAAAGCTTCGTGCAAAAATCAAACCGAAGCTTGACGGACATGCAGTCTATTTGCGACGCGGGGACACGGGCGCCGTCAAACGCATCATCAGCAATGAAGCTGAAATGATAAAAGCGCTTGAAGACAGCGGCGTCATCATCGTTGACATTACAAAAGACCCGATTGAGGAAATCATTCAAACACTGCTGAATGCGCGTTTGTTTATCACTATCGAAGGCAGTCAGGCCGCCCATTCGATTTATACGATTTCGGACGGCGGCGGCTATCTTTCGATTGTGCCCCCATGCATGTTTAACAATCCGGCAAAAGACTGGATGACGGCCCTCGGCGTGAAGTATGGTTTTGTCGTCGGCGAACGCGATGGGGACGCCTTCAAGGTCGATATACCAGACCTGCTGAAGATGGCGGACAAGCTCGAAGCGGCGCTTTGAATAAGCTCTGGCGAAAGGGAGCAACCCCATGGAACGCAGTACGCAAACCATTCTCTGTGAAACGCCGACGCCCGGCAAACGCCGCCAGCGCCTCGCGCTCACCTGATCCCCTTCGCCGAGGGCTTTAATTTGCCCTCGCAACCTCTTAACTTACCCCCATGGCGAAACGTTTCTCCCATAACAAAGGCCCCTCGCAGCGCCAACTGCGCGCCGGGGAACTGATCAGGCACGCGCTTGCGGAAATCATGCAGCGCGAGGAATTACGCGAACCGGCGTTACAGGGCGTCTCGATCACCATCGCCGAAGTACGGGTCTCGCCGGATCTGAAACAGGCGACGGCCTTCGCGGCGCCGCTCGGCGGCGGCGATCAGGAACAGGTCATCACCGCGCTCAACAAGGTTGCGCCTTACCTGCGCGGCATTCTAGGCAAGAAAATTGACTTGAAATTTACGCCGGCCCTGCGCTTCCAAAGTGACGAGACCTTCGCTGAAGCGGAGAAAATAGACGCCCTCCTGGCGCTTCCGGACGTCGCCCGCGATCTCTCAAAAGACTAGCCTCACGAAAAGGTGAGCGCCGCATTGTTGATCGAGCCTCCCGCTGCGCGTCACTGTCCATCAACATGGATTGGGAGGAAAACAATGAGACTCTTTTTATTTGCAGCTTTTGCATCGCTGACTGCTGATATTGCAATCGCCGGCGAGGATACCGTCCTGGCGGCAATTGGCGACCCGACGCGTCTGGATGAACATACCGCCCGCGACGATAACCGGAAACCGGAAGCGGTGCTGCGTTTTGCCGGCGTCAAGGCCGGCGATAGTGTCGCGGATCTCGCGGCCGGGTCCGGCTATTACACGGCATTGCTGTCACGTGTCGTCGGCGAAGACGGCGAGGTTTACGCTGTCGATCCGGTGCGCATTTTTGAATCATTTCCGAACGCCAGGGATACATTCCCGAACTACGCGAAAAACGATCCGAGAAACAATGTTTCCTATTCCGTACAGAAGTTTGACCAGCTGACTTTTGCAGCGCCGCTCGACGCCGTCGTGATGGGTCTTTATTATCACGATACGGTCTGGACCGGCGTTGACCGAGCCGCGATGAACAAGGCGATTTTCGACGCGCTCAAACCCGGCGGACTTTACCTCGTCTTCGATCATCTGGCGCCGGAGGGCGCAGGCGATAGCGTCACCGAGGAACACCACCGAATGGTCCCGGGCCTCGTCAAACCCGAACTCGAGGCTGCCGGTTTTGAATTTACAGGCGAAAGCGACGCGCTCGCCCATCCCGATGACCCGCGCGACATCTCTGTTTTCGACGAGACGATCCGCGGCAGGACGGACCGTTTCGTTTTTCTCTTCCGAAAGCCGTTCTGAGCGCTCTCTAATTTGAAACATTCACACAGCCGACCTTGACCGGCCGTTCCGGACCTGATTGAAAAGCGTCGCCCTATTGCCGTTCAACCCGGCCGTTGCGGCGCTGAAAACAACAATCACGACGGAGCGGCCCGATGGGCAGACGACGCAAAAAGGGCCGGCCGATTTCCGGCTGGCTGATCCTCGACAAACCTTACGACTTCGGCTCCACGCAGGCGGTGTCAAAAGCAAAGTGGCTTTTCCAGGCGCAAAAAGCCGGCCACGCGGGCACGCTTGATCCATTGGCCACCGGCGTTCTGCCGATCGCCTTTGGCGAGGCGACCAAGACCGCGCCCTATATTACGGATGCGCAAAAGCGCTATCGCTTCACCGCGAAATGGGGCGCGTCAACAAGCACTGACGATGCGGAAGGCGAGGTTGTCGCAACCTCTCCCAACCGTCCCGACCGGGAGGCGATCGACGCCATCCTTGAAAATTTCACCGGCGATATTGAACAGGTGCCGCCGCAGTTCTCCGCTGTCAAAGTCGGCGGCGAACGCGCCTATGACATCGCCCGCGACGGTGAAGAGGTGAAACTGGCGCCGCGCACAATCTCCATCCATGAACTGATTATCACTGATATGCCGAGCGCGGATGAAACCGTGTTCGAAGCGGTGACCGGCAAGGGCGCCTATGTGCGCGCGCTGGTGCGCGACATGGCGCATGCGCTTGGAACGGAAGGTCATGTGAGCGAATTGCGCCGCCTGGCGGTCGGTGGGTTTCGCGCCGAAGACGCAGTCACCATTGAGCAGCTGGAAGCCGTGACCATGGTCGAGGATCGCGACGCCCTGTTGACGCCTATCGCCGCCGCGATGTCGGATATTCCGCAAGCCGCAATCGACGGGCCTCAAGCCGATAAGCTGCGCCGGGGGCAGCCTGCCGTCATCGCGCCGCCGGTGGCCAAAGGCGTTCGCGGCGAGCAGGCCGGCGTCATCCCGACCGTGCTGGCGGTGCTCCATGACGAGGCGGTCGCGATCTGTGAGCTGGATGGCCTCAAGCTCAAACCCAGCCGTGTTTTCAATCCGTAAGCAGACAAGGTATCGCCAGAACCCTACGCAAGCCCCTCACCCGCATCCGGAATTGATCGCAGCACAAGGTCGCGCAATGTCACAATACCTGCGACCGTACCGCTCTTCAGCACCAGCGCGCGGGTCAGCCGAAACCGGGACAAAAGCCGCACCGCGTATTTGACATTCATAGCGACGTCGATGGTGAGAACCGGCTTGGACATGATCTCGTAAACATTGACACGGTCCGCCGCGCGGTCGCGGCTGACAATCTGTTCCGCGATATCATGAATGGCGAGCAATCCGTATTCATCACCTTCATAGCGCTTATCAATGATGATTGAACTGACTTTATGCTTGCGCATCATTGCAATGGCCTGGCTGACCGTCGACAGTCCGTCAATAACGATTGGCGACGGCGTCATCACATCGCTTACGGGCGTATAGCTTTCCTCAGTCATATTTTGTCTCCTATTTCCCGTCGTATGTTTTCGATCTGTCCGGAAAGGCCGACCGCATCCTCAATATCGATCTGAAATGCGACGCCCGCGCCGTTATCCTCGTCAAAACGGCCTTCGCGCGAGATGGCCTCCAGGATCTGTCGGCTCAAATGTTCTTCAACGAGGAACAGCAAAACATCGCGCTGTCCCTCAAGCGTCAGTCCGAGAAACGTTTTGGGCGGGTTTAATCCCTCGCCGCGCGCCGCTGTGATAATCGTACAGCCCGTCGCCCCGCTCGCGCGTCCGGCTTCAAGCACCTTTTCGGTAATTTCGTCCGTCACCAGGGCGATGATCAATTTAAATTTCATTGGGAACTCCTCGTCGATGAATGTCCTGATGAAGGGGCTTTGTCACTGGTGTTATCCGGCGTAGTTCGCGCGCCCTCACGCCGATGGTTCGCCCATCGCGCCCAGACGGCGGAACCTTGCGCATATCCCATGACCGTAATCATCGGAAACAGGCTCGCCAGCGCAATCAATCCGAAACCGTCCATCAACGGACTGCGCCCGGGCACAGTGGATGCAAGCCCCAGCCCTAAAGCGGTGACCAGCGGCACGGTAACCGTCGATGTCGTGACCCCGCCAGAGTCGTAGGCCAGCGGGATGATCTCTTTCGGCGCAAATACCGTCTGTATAATGACGATTAAGTAGCCAGCCATCATGTAATAATGAAGCGGCGTGCCGGTCACGATGCGAAACGAGCCGAGCGAAATGCTGGCGGCGACCCCCACAGCCACCGCAAGCCGCAGCGCCCACGGCTTGACGGCCCCGCCGGACGCTTCATCGGCTTTAAGCGAAACCGCGATTAATGACGGCTCTGCAATCGTGGTGGAAAAACCGATCGCCGCCGCGAAGAGATACACCCAATAATAGCGCGTCCAGTCAATGCCGGCGGACCCGGGGTCGGTCCCTTCACCATAAACAAAAGCCGGGTCGGTCAACTGGCGCGCCATCGTCTCGCCAAGCGGAAACAACGCCTCCTGCAGGCCGACCAGAAAGAGCGCGAGCCCAACCAGCACATAAACAAAACCCGCCAGCACTTTTTTCAGATGCGGTATCGGGCGGCGCAACACAGCCAGTTGAAAAAACGCCATGATCACGGCGATTGGCGCCACATCACGGATGGTTCCGAGAAACGCCTGCAATATAGCTGTCAGCGTATCGCCCATCGCTACACCACCATGCCATACAGAAGGACGAACAAGATTGGCGTCAGACTGGCGAACGCAATCAAACCGAATCCGTCAATCAGCGGATTGCGACCCTTGATCACGGTGGAAAGCCCGATGCCAAGCGCGGTCACCAGCGGCACGGTAATCGTTGATGTCGTGACGCCGCCTGAATCATAAGCGATGCCGATGATCTCACGCGGTGCGAACTGAGTTAAGATCACGATCAGAAAATAACCGCCGATGATCAAAAACTGAATCGGCCAACCTTTGAGGATGCGCAAAACACCGATCACCAATGCGGCCCCCACCGACACCGCCACCGTGTATCGTAACCCAAAGGCATAGGCGCTGCGCGCGGCGTCCGTATCGGCGAGCCCGCCTTCCGCCGCTTTCACGGCCGCCGCTTCTCCGGCCACTGCAATCAAGGCGGGTTCGGCGACGGTCGTACCGAATCCGAGCGCGAAGGCGAACGCCAGCAGCCACCACAGGCTGCCTTTTTTCGCAAAAGCCCCGGCCATCGATTCGCCTATCGGAAAGAGCCCGATTTCAAGGCCGCGAATAAAAAGCGCCAGCCCGAACAACACCGCAACCAAGCCAAACAGCGTCCTTGGCAGGTCAGGGAAGGGTTGCTGCAGAACCGCAATCTGAAAAAAGCCAACCACCAGAATAATCGGCGCCAGATCACGCAGGCTGCCAAGCAAAAGGCGGGCAAAGGCGAGAACGGATGGCGGCATAATCGGTGGTCGCCCCTTCAATAAGCAGGTCGTAGCGATGTTCTAGCGTGTTTGCTCCACACAAAACCATGCGGCGATTCTCGCTGGTCCAGAGCCTGTCACGGCCGGGAATCACCCCCGATCAAGTGCGGTTTTTTGAAGTTCGCGGCGGAAAACATCGCCGTCAGGAGAGCAATCGGGCAATGTGAAATCCGGATTGTCGCGCGCCCCGGCGCGGCGACTCGCCGCGCCCATGATTACCTTTGTATTTCAAACGGTTACACTTCGAATTGCTCGCTTGACGCTGCGATGCGGCGCCTATATGGTCCGCGCGATTTCACGGAGGTGCGAGCGTCCTTTCGCACCTGTTTTCGGGCAAAGCTCATGGGCGACACCATCGACAAAGATGGGGCCGGCAAAGAGGAACCGCCCTCGCTGGACGAATTTTCCGACCGTCTGGACCGCATGCGCGGTTCGCCGGAACCGGAAAATCCGCGCGGTAGCGGGGCGGCCTGGGGACACGCAATGCGCGTTTCCTCGGAACTTCTGGCCGGGCTTTTTGTCGGCGCCTTGCTTGGTCTGGGGTTGGATCGGTGGCTGGGAACGCAACCCTTGTTTCTGCTCGCCGGCATTGGACTTGGTTTTGCGGCGGGCCTGCGCAATCTGATGCGCTCCGCCAATGAGGGAAGCGGGCATTCATCCGAAGACGGATAATGCTCTTGAGACGAGAGACGACATGATTGATATCCGCGCCGCCGGACCTATGGAACAGTTCGAGATTGTCCCGATCGTTCCGCT
Organism: Pseudomonadota bacterium; assembly: GCA_039819405.1. Classification (GTDB taxonomy): domain Bacteria; phylum Pseudomonadota; class Alphaproteobacteria; order Caulobacterales; family Parvularculaceae; genus Hyphococcus. The sequence continues at coordinate 433,457 of JBCBSB010000005.1, forward strand.
GAGCTTTGGCAGTTTCGACATCTCCTTCACCAACTCGTCCTTGTGGATGTTGATTGGCACCGGCGCGATTATTCTGTTCTTCTTTGCCGCAACGCGCCGCACCGGACTGATCCCGGGTCGCGTGCAGTCGATGGCGGAAGTCCTTTACGAATTTGTTTCCGACCTCGTGCGCGACACCATCGGCGCAGAGGGCCGCAAGTTTTTTCCTTACGTCTTCACGCTGTTTATCTGGATTTTGATCGCCAACATATTTGGCCTGCTGCCGACGATTCCGGGCATGCCGCACGAGCTTCATACCTTTACGCCAACCAGCCATCTGATCGTCACGCTGGCGCTCGCCATGCTGACAATTACAATCGTCATCGTTTACGGCTTCTGGAAAAACGGGCTTGGCTTTTTGAAACTCTTCTGGCCGTCGGGCCTGCCATGGCCGATGTATGCGCTGATCCCTGCGATTGAGGTGATCTCGTTCCTGTCCCGCCCGATCTCGCTCGCCGTGCGATTGTTCGCCAATATGTTTGCGGGCCACATCATTCTTAAACTGTTCGCCGGTTTCGTCGTGTCGCTGTTAAGCGCGGGCGGCGCGGTGATGGTGTTCGGCCTCGCTCCGTTTCTCGGCGCAATCGCCGTCACCATGCTCGAATTTCTGGTGGCCGCCTTGCAGGCTTATGTGTTTGCAGTGTTGACATGCATCTATCTCAGCGACGCGGCGCATGCCGGCGACCACTAAGGAAACTTTCCCGCGCGGCTTTGTAAGGGCCAGCCGCGAACACGGGATTAACGGCTCAAACGAAAAAAACTTCAGGAGTTTAAAATGGAAGCAGAAGCAGCAAAACTTATCGGCGCCGGACTTGCCGCGATCCCTCTCGCGGGCGCGGGTGTTGGCCTTGGCCTTATCTTTGGTAACTTCTTGTCGGGCGCATTTCGCAACCCGTCAGCGGCGGCGCAGAACCAGCCGACCATGCTTCTCGCCTTTGCGCTGACCGAATTTACCGGACTGCTCGGCTTCGCGATCGCGATGATCATTCTCTACACGTTCTAACAAACGGATCGTCGTTAATCTGACAGGAGTGGACCATTGTCCGTCTTCGCATTTGTAAGCACTCTCGCCGCCGGCGCCGCTGAAGCGGCCCATGGCGAGGAAACCTCCGCAGGTCTGCCGCAGCTTGACCCCAGCTCATGGCCGAGCCAGATCTTCTGGCTCGCCCTGACGTTCGGCGTGCTATACTGGCTGATGGCCGGCCGGTTTCTGCCGGCGCTTGGCGGCGCGATTGAAGAGCGCCGCGACCGCATCGCTGACGATCTCGATCAGGCGGGCGAATTCAAGCGCGAGGCGGAGGAAGCGGAAAACGCTTACAATCAGTCCCTCGCCGATGCGAAAGCCAAGGCCCAGGGCATCGCCGCCGACACGCGCGCGGAGATGGACGAGGAAATCGCCAGAATGCAGCACGAAACCGACGCGGCGGTCGAACAGCAGATCGCCGCTGCGGATGCGCGCATCTCGGAAATGAAATCCGCCGCCACGGCGAAGGTCGAGGAAGCGGCGAGCGAAACCGCGCGCGCCATTGTCGAAACCCTGATCGACGAGGCGCCCACCGGCGACGCCGTTGCAAAAGCAATCGCATCCGTTTCGCGCGCATAAGAAAGCACTATCGTCATGATCTCACTCGCCAGCATCGCCCTCGCCGCCGCCGAAGAAACCCATGGCGCCGCTGAAAGCTCAGGCGGTCTTCTGCAGGACACGAGTTTCTGGGTGCTGGTCGCGTTTGTGATCGTTATCGGCGTCTTCGCCCGCGCCGGTCTGCACAAGATGATTGCGGGCGGCCTCGACAAGCGCGCCCAGACGATTGCCGATGAAATCAACGAAGCGCGCAAAATGCGCGAAGAGGCGCAGGAGCTTCTCGCCACGTATCAGCGCCGCCAGCGCGAAGCGGAAGATGAAGCCGCCGCGATCATTGAGCAGGCGAAAAAAGACGCCAGGCGCCTGACCGAAGAAGCGCGTGAAAAGATCAACGAGCAGATGGCGCGCCGCACCAAGGCGGCGGAAGAAAAAATCGAACGCGCAGAAGCGCAGGCGATCTCCGAAGTGCGCGGCCAGACCGCCGACCTCGCTGTCGCCGCCGCACGCGAGATCATTCGCGAACGTATGGACTCAGGCGCCCAGACAGCTTTCATCGACAAGGCGATTGCGGGCCTGCGCGACAAGCTGAACTAGGGTCTCGCTCATCCCGGCGAAAGCCGGGATCTCAAACGGCAAGCAATTACGTCTAATTCATCAGATTCCGGCTTTCGCCGGAATGAGCGGATATATGCTATTGGCTTGTCATGACTTCCACTTTGCCATGCCGCCCGACCCGCGAATACGCCGAAGCTATCCTTTCCTTCTGGTTCGACGAGACGAAGCCCTATCAATGGTTTCGCCGCGACCCGGCGTTTGATCAGGCAATTCGGCGCCGCTTTGGCGCGCTTCATGATGCTGCGCGCCACGGCAAGCTTGATGTCTGGCGCGCGCATCCGCGCAACGCCCTGGCGCTGATCATCCTGCTCGATCAGTTTTCCCGAAACATCTATCGCGATGATCCGCGCGCCTTTGCACAGGATGCACAGGCGCTTGATGTCGCGCGCGAGGCGATCCGCCGACGCTTTGACCGATTATATGCGCCAAAAGAGCGCGCGTTTTTCTACATGCCCTTCATGCATTCGGAAGGCTTGGCGGCGCAGGAACAATGCGTCCGCCTGTTTAAAGCGAGCCTTCCGGCGACTGACAATATGCCGTTCGCTAAAAGCCACCGCGATATTATCAGGCGCTTCGGGCGCTTCCCTCATCGCAACAGAATACTAGGCCGGACGTCGACACCAGCGGAAATCGCCTATCTGAAAGCCGGCGGGTTTAATCCTTGAAAAGCGGATCGCTTCGTCCTTCGTGACAAAATTTTTCCTTCACCCTGAGGAGAGCCGATGGCTCGTCTCGAAGGGCGAAGGAAAAATTTCCCTCAGGATGAAGCGATTGGCGTGCTGTTGGACGATATTTAAAAAACGCCCATCGCTATCCCCGCCGCCATCGCCGCCCCAAGTTCCCGGCAGTGGGCGAGGTCGTCTTCGGGAATAGTCTTTTGTGCGAGAATTTCCTCCGGCGTTTGCGCGTGGGTGCAAACGATGGTCGGTTCCTGCGCTTGCTTCAAACGCCAGCCGGTTGCGATTCGCGCCGTCTGCCGCACTGCGTTCTCTCCATCCGACCCTGCGCACACCATCTGCGCGTAGGGCCGGCCTTCGATGCGGCCAAGCACGGGATAATAACACCGATCGTAAAAGTCTTTCATGACGCCGGCGATGGCGGCGAGATTCTCAGGCGCGGCGAAAATATATCCGTCCGCGCTGAGAAGATCGTCAGGGCCCGCCTCGTCCGCGCGCTTTAGAACGGTTTCGATTTCGTCCTGCGCCGCCGTGAACGCAGCCTCCGCCATCTGGCGAGTCCCGCCAGTTTTCGAATGATAAACAATGAGGAGCGGATTTGTCATAATCAGTTTTTTTCCAGCGCATCATGAAAATCGTTGGGGTTCTGCCCCGCAGCCCGAAACTCAAGGCGCTGGTGGTCGCCGCCGGGCAAGCAATTCATCCAGTGGAATAGATGTGCCGTCTTCCTGTTGGATGCGCACATGGAAACGTTTCAGATTACGCGCGTGCGCCGCGCCGCAGGAATGAGCGATCATCGCCACGTCCTTGCGCATCTTGTCGACAAAATTGGCGAGGCGCGGCGCTTTAACCTTGGGGTCGAGACCCGCCTGCAGGCTTTTCTTATGAGTCGTAACGCCCGTCGGGCAATTGTTGGTGTGGCATCGGAGCGCCTGGATGCAGCCGATTGAAAACATGAACCCCCGCCCCGTGTTGACAATGTCGGCGCCAGCGCAATAGGCCCAGGCAACCTCCGCCGGCGTCACAAGCTTGCCCGATGCGATTACCTTGACGCGATCGCGCAGGCCACGGCGCTCAAGAATATCGACCAGCATCGGCAGGGACTGTTTCAGCGGCAGGCCGACATTGTCCATCAGCGACATGGGCGCGGCGCCCGTGCCGCCATCGCCGCCGTCGAGCGTGATAAAATCAGGCGCCGACTCGATGCCGCGCCGTTCAATGGCGTCGCAAAAATCATCAAGCCAGCCATAAGCGCCAAGCACCGTTTTAATCCCTGTAGGGAGCTTCGATGCATTACGTGCGCGACCAATGAAATCAAGCAGCTCTTCCACATTGTCGATTTCAGGATGACGGTTCGGGGAGATCGATGGCTTGCCGACGGGAATGCCACGGATCTTTGCAATCTCTCGATTGACTTTCGCCGCAGGCAGGATGCCGCCCTTGCCAGGTTTAGCGCCCTGGCTGAGTTTGATCTCAATCATTTTAACTTCGGGACGCGTCGCGAGTTTAGCGAGTTTTTCTTCACTCAGACCGCCATTATTATCGCGTACGCCATATTTTGCCGTACCCATCTGAAAGACAACGTCACAGCCGCCCTCTAGATGGTAAGGCGAAAGACCGCCCTCGCCCGTGTTCAGATAGCAATTGGCGAGCTTCGCGCCGCGCGATAATGCGCGGATTGCAGGCTTTGACAGCGAGCCATAACTCATGGCGGAAATATTGATGATCGACGAGATCAGATAAGGGTTTGGCGTATACGGACCAAACTCCACAGGCGGCGGGTCGCTGGCCTCGTCATCAAGGCGCGGAAACGCGCAATTGATAAAGATCGGCGTTCCCACAAGATTGAGATTACGCGTTGATCCAAACGGCAGATTGTTGTTCTTGCCTTTTGCGGATTTATATATCCATTCCCGTTCAGCGCGGTTGAACGGCATTTCCTCGCGGTCGAGGGCAAAGAAATATTGCCGGAAAAATTCTCCAAGCCGCGTGAACAATTCGCGAAAGCGGCCAATGACCGGATAGTTGTGCCGCACCGCATCTTTCGATTGCGTCGAATCCACAATGAACATCAAAATGACAGCGAGAACGCCAGCGCCAAGCACGAAGATGAAAAGAGTCGCAAGAGCATCGAGCCCCCGCATCGTCAACGCTGTCAGAAAATCCATGAACGCCCCGCCGTGCTATAGTTTCACCGCCCTCGATCCTTCGTGACGGCAATTCGTCTTCATCCTGAGGGCGCTTGCTAAGGCAAGCGCGTCACGAAGGACGAAAGCGAATTGCCCCTCAGGACGAAGGGCGGGGTCACTTCGTGGAAAATGGTACCGCCTTCTACGGCAATGGTGAACCCGGCATGGCGCAATCGTGATGGATTGTACGACCGCCTACTCAGCCGCTTCGGCAGGGTTTGGCGGCGTCCAGCGCAGGATCGGTTTGCGGGCGGCGGCAGTCTCATCAAGGCGACGACGCGGCGCGTGTACGGGCGCCGCCTTGAACAGTTCCGTCTCGCCAGCCTTTGCGCGTTTGGCGAGAGACAGGAGCGCATCGCAGAAGAGATCAAGCTCGCGTTTTGATTCCGATTCCGTCGGCTCGATCAGCATCGCGCCATGGACGACCAACGGAAAATACATGGTCATCGGGTGATAGCCCTCATCGATCATCGCCTTGGCGAAGTCGATGGTTTCAACGCCAGTGTCTTTCAGGAAGCGGTCATCGAAAAGCGCCTCATGCATGCAATAACCGTCAAAGGCGGCTGTCATTTCGGCTTTCAGACGCGCCTGGACATAGTTGGCGTTCAACACCGCGTCTTCCGCCGCCTGACGAACGCCATCAATGCCATGGCTCATCATATAGGCGAGGGCGCGAACGAACATGCCCATCTGACCATGAAACGCCGTGAGGCGGCCAAAACTTTTCGCCCCCTCCCCGGTATCATCGCGCCCTTCGGACTTCGCCGCGCGGCGTGTTTCAACCAGGTGATACTGTCCGTCTTCGCTGACAATGTAAGGGATCGGCGCAAATGGCGCGAGCGCTTCGGAAAAGACCGTCGGCCCGGAGCCCGGCCCGCCGCCGCCATGGGGCGTCGAAAACGTCTTGTGCAGATTGATGTGCATGGCGTCGACACCGAGATCGCCGGGTCGCGCCTTGCCGGCAATGGCGTTAAAGTTTGCGCCGTCACAATAAAAATAGCCGCCCGCGTCATGCACCGCATCGGCGATCGCGCGGATGTCGCGCTCAAACAGGCCGCAGGTATTAGGGTTCGTCACCATGATCCCGGCGACGTCGTCGCCCAGTTTTTCTTTCAGCGCCGCCAGATCAACGCGGCCGGTTTTGTCGGCAGGGATTGAATCAACCTTGAAGCCGCATTGAACCGCCGTCGCCGGATTTGTTCCATGTGCGGATTCCGGCGCCAGGACGCGAACGCGTTTGCCGCCTTCGCCGCGCGCTTCAATCGCCGACTTGATCGCCATCATGCCGCAAAGCTCGCCATGAGCGCCGGCCTTTGGCGACATGGCGACGGCGGGCATGCCGGTCATTTCTTTCAGCCAGAACGCCAGCGCATCGATCAGCTCCAGCGCGCCCTGCACCGCCGATTGCGGCGCCAGAGGGTGGATGTCGGCAAAGCCGGGCAGGCGCGCCAGTTTCTCGTTAAGGCGCGGATTGTGTTTCATGGTGCAGCTGCCCAGCGGGAACGGCCCCATATCGATAGCGTAGTTTTTTTGGGAAAGCCGCACAAAGTGGCGCATGGTTTCCGGCTCGGACAGACCCGGCAAGCCAATATCATTGTTACGGTTGAGCCCCCCCAGGCGATCAAACGTCCCTTCGGGTTCCGGCAGATCGACGCCGGTGCCGGCGAAGTGGCCGAACTCGAAAGACAGCGCTTCTTCAATCTGCAACGCCTTGTTGCCGGTAAAGGTCGGCGCGTCGGTTGAGGCGGCGCTGTCGGCGCGCGTGGAACGGCCCTGGTTGTTCATGGTCATCAAATCGCCTCCCGCACGCCAGTAACAAGTTTTTCAATGCCGTCATCGGTCACGCATTCCGTTGCGGCGACAATAAGAAGATTGTCCGCTTCCGAATCATGCGGCCACAGCCGCCCGCCGGGAACCCCCGCGAGAACGCCTTTCGCCGCCAGCGCTTCAACGACGTCTTCCGCCCTTTTCGGCAATCGCACTGTGAACTCGTTGAAGTAAGCTTGGTTGACCACCTCAACGCCATCGATCGCGCCAAGCGCATCGGCGGTCCTGCACGCGGCTTCATGGTTCAGCATCGCAAGACGGCGCAATCCCGCCTCCCCCAGCAAGGTCATATGCACGGTAAACGCCAGCGTACACAGACCGGAGTTGGTGCAGATATTCGACGTCGCCTTATCCCGGCGAATGTGTTGTTCGCGTGTCGACAGCGTCAGCACAAAGCCGCGCTTGCCTTCCGCATCCGTTGTCTCGCCGCAAAGCCGCCCCGGCATCTGGCGCACATATTTCTGCCGTGTCGCAAAGAGCCCCACATAAGGCCCGCCGAAATTCAGCGCATTGCCAATGGACTGGCCCTCGCCAACGACGATATCCGCGCCCATTTCGCCAGGGCTCTTGAGCGCGCCGAGAGAGACGACTTCCGTCACCACCGCAACAAGCAGGGCGCCCCTGGCGTGCGCAGCCTCAGCGATCGGCGTCAGATCACGCACATTGCCGAAGACATCCGGCGTCTGAACGACGACGCAAGCCGTGTCGTCATCGATCATCGAGGCCAGGTCTTCTGATCCGTTAATGTCGATGGGCGCCTGGACCACCGCATCGCTGTGAAGCAGCTCCAGTTGCGTGCGGGTGACCGCTGCGTAGTGAGGGTGCAGTCCGCCCGACACGACGACGCGATTGCGTTTCGTCACCCGGCACGCCATCAGCGCCGCTTCCGCGCACCCGGTCGAGCCGTCATACATGGAGGCGTTGGCGACATCCATGCCGGTCAGCGCCGCAACCTGGGTCTGGAATTCAAACAGATATTGCAGCGTGCCTTGCGCGATTTCCGGCTGGTAAGGCGTATAGGCCGTCAGAAATTCAGACCGCTGAATGATATGATCCGCCGTCGCCGGGATGTGATGCTTGTACGCCCCGCAACCGACAAAAAACGGTCCAGCGCCGGCGGGACGGTTCTTGTCCGCCATGGCGGCGAAGGCGCGCTCCACACTTAACTCGCCCTGATGGTCTGGCAAATCAAAGGAAGGGTTGAGCGCATCGTCCGGAACGTCTGCGAAGAGATCGTCGATCGCATCGGCGCCGACGGTCTTTATCATTTGACGCCGTTCAGCGTCATTCAGCGGCAAGTAGCGCATAGCCTTTTCTCACTCTTTTCCATCTTCAGTTTTGCGACGCCGCACGGCGTTCAACGCAGCGCCAAACCCAATACCGATAGCGATCCCGGCGCCCAGCCCGACCGCAAGATCATCGAGCGCTATGCCGAGCGCGGCGCCGACTGAGACGCCAAGCGCGACACCGAGGGCCATCGCCTTGTCGCCGCCCTTTTCACTCTGATCGCTCACGAATTCTCTGCAAACTCTTTGTACGCCGCCTCGTCCATGAGGGCGTCGAGTTCGCTCGCATCGCTGGCTTTGATCTTGACGAACCATGCAGCGTCGCCCGGATCTTCGTTGACCTTCGCCGGCTCATCGACAATCGCCTGGTTGGCGTCAACAATCTCGCCCGATATGGGCGCATAAACATCGGAGGCGGCCTTTACCGATTCGACCACCGCCATGTCATCGCCCTGCGAAAAGGTTTTTCCCTTTTCCGGCAGCTCCACGAACACGACATCGCCGAGCTGTTCGGCGGCGTGAGCGCTGATGCCGATGACATAGACGTCGCCTTCCTGGCGCACCCATTCATGATCTTTGGTGTATTTAATTGTCATTTGTCTTCTCCCTAACCTCGATAATAACGGTGCGGCGCAAACGGCATATCCGCCACCTGCGCCAGCATCGGCTTGCCCCGAACGATCAATTGCAGCGGCGTTCCCGTTTCGGCAAAAGCGGCGTCCACATATCCCATGGCAACCGGGGCGCTGACGCTTGGGCCGAACCCGCCCGATGTGATGACGCCGATTTTCTTTCCGTCTGCGGATTGAATTTCCGCCCCCTCGCGCGCGGGCGCTCGCCCCTCCGGTTTGACACCGACGCGCAGGCGACCCGGCCCCTGGGCCAGCTCGCGTTGAATGCGCTGCGCGCCCGGAAACCCGCCTTCCTCACGGCGACGCTTGCCAATCGCGAAGCGAATATTACCCTCAACCGGCGAGGTTTTATCGGTGATGTCGTGACCGTAAAGACAAAGCCCCGCCTCAAGACGGAGCGAATCGCGGGCGCCAAGCCCGACCGGCTCTACATCATCATTGGACAGCAGCATATCGGCGAGAACTTCCGCATCATTCTCCCAGACGGAAATTTCATAACCGTCTTCGCCCGTGTAACCGGAACGACTGACGACCGCAGTGACGTCGCCGATCTGCATCTCTGCGAAACTCATAAACTTCAGGTCCGCCGCTTCCGGTGCGTGCCGACCGAGAACGAGGGAGGCTTTAGGCCCCTGCAACGCCATCAGCGCACGATTATCAAACCGCTCCAGCTTAACGTCCGTCGGCAAATTCTCTTCGATATAGGCGTAGTCTTTTTCCTTACACGCCGCATTGACAACAATGTTGAGACGGCCATCCGCATGCGGCCGGCTGACCATAAGATCATCGACAATGCCGCCGCTATCGTTCAGCAGCACTGTGTAACGCTGACGACCTTTGCCCAGCTTTGTCATTTCGCCGGGCACAAGCGCTTCAAGCGCAGCCGCAGCCGTTTCGTGATCCGGGCCGACGATAACCGCCTGCCCCATATGCGATACGTCAAAGAGGCCGGCTTTTTCCCGAGTATGGAGATGTTCTTTCAAAACGCCGAGCGGATATTGCACCGGCATGTCGTAGCCGGCGAATTCCACCATTTTGGCGCCCAGCTCACGATGGAGCGCATTCAACGGCGTTGTTTTTAACGTATTGGTCATTCATCCGTCCCGTGATCAAAGCGCCGCTAAAGCAACGCGCCGATTGCGACGCCGCCAATAGCAACAGCCCCGGCTGTCACGGGAACCTGAGAGATTTCGCGAAAACGTTTTTTGTCAAACGCGCCGCTTACTCCTTCGGTGGAGCGGCGCTACGCCGCCCGCTTTCCAGCCTTCCTCACCACATGCGGTCCTTTTGCCTGAGAGTTTCCGGGGCGGTTGCTCCTTCGGCGCCGAACTTTCGCTTTTCAGGGAAAGTACGACCTCTCCCGCATGCGATTGAATGCGCTCTTTCGCGCAACACAACGCTGCGACCATAGTCTCGCCGTAAACGAAGTCAATCACTCAAAAGCCCGGCGCCAGCAGGCTTTTGTCAGGCTGCAGCGCAGCTGTTGCAGTTGCCTTTGATTTCAAGACGCGCAGTGTGCATGTCGAAAGCGGCGGCGTGCACTGCAGGAGCGATATCGGCTTCCACCGCCAGAACCTCAAGCTCCTGCACCGTGGAACAGCTCTCACAGACCAGAAAGGTCTGAACGACATGCGGTCCCTCATGATTGCAAAGCACAAAAGCGTTCAGCCCATCGAGTTTGTGGATGTGCCCCTTCTCTTCAAGCCCGTCCAGGGCGCGATAAACGGTCATGGGCGCGCGCACGCCCTGTTCCTTCAGTTTATCTAGAATTTCATAGGCTTTCAGCGGTTCAGCGGCATTCACCAGTATGTCCCAGACCAGCTTTTCATTCTTCGCCAGACCGGAAGGGCGTTTGCGCCCCGCTTCATCAACATCACCGTCGTCACCACGGGCCATATTCACCCTCCTCGCACCCTTGAGGACAATGTTATATCTTTGTTATATCAAATCGAAAAGCCTAAAAGTTGTATTTTTTTTCCCGAAACCACTTTGACCCAAGCCATTTCGCGCCGTTTGTGACCGGCAGCCCCGCATGTCGGGAGGACTGATCAGCCTCGCCATCGGCGAGCACATTATCAAAAACCAGCAGGTCTCCGGCCTGGCCTTTGAACCGGATATCCGGGCTTAGAAAATGGGTCTCGCCACCGCCATAGCCGTCATTGAGGGAAATCAGCGCGGTGGCGATGCGCTGGCCGCTGCGGTCAAATTCCGCCCCCGGCGGCAGCCAGTCGAAATGGGGCCGGTATTCCTGTCCGGGTCTGTAACAAAGAATGCTCAAAAACTCGCCCTGATCCGACGGGCATCCGGCAAGCGCCGCGACGCGCTGATTGATCATCGCAGTCGCCAGATCAAGATCCATCAAACTGAGGATCGCCGTCAGCGAATTGCGATAGCCGTCGCGACGCGCTTCGCCGGTCTGCGGATCGACAATCAGCGACGGCGCAAGCAACCGCGCAGAGGCCGCAATGACATATTCGCATTCTTCAATTGAGAAAGCGCCGCGATAGACGCGCGCTGACGGTCGGTTACAAACCGCTTCCGGCTCAAGGGTTGGCGCTGGCGGCGGGGCGGCCAGCTTATCGGCGATACGGTTCCAGTCAGGCTCAGAAGATTTAAAAGCAGAGTCGCCGGCGCCGCCGCTGAGCGCCGTTTGAAGCGCCGCGACATTGGGATATCCGGCCGCGGTCAATTGCTGCAACGCCTTCGCCGCAACGTTCGTATCCGTATGCTGACGGCCTGCCGCCGCCCGGCGAACCGCAATCACGGCGGCGCCGGCGTCCTGTGTCACTGCGCGCGCGATAAGCGCTGCGCCATCCGCATCATTGGGGTCGCCTGCAAATAACAGCATGGCGACTTCCGTCATCGCGCCCGGATCTCCGCCAGACGCAGCGTCAAGAACACAGGAAACGCCTTTGACCCAGTCCGCCTCGAAGCCCAGCCCTTCCGCATGTGCGACGCCGGCAAGACGCTTCGCCGCCAGCGAGCCCGCCTCGCACGCCCGCTGCAACAATGCGGCGCCGTCATCGATGGTTTGACTGCTGTAAAAGGCGCGCGTCGCCAGCGTGTAGAGCGCGTCGCTATGGCCCTGATCGGCTGAGGCGTTCAGCCACTGATCCGCCTCGCGCCGATCGCCGGCATTACTGAGCGCTGCGGCCAGCGCATATTGCGCATTGGCGTCGCCAGCCGCCGCTGCGTTACGAAGCTTGTCCATATCGATATTTTGCGGCGCTGTTCTCATCGCGCCACGCTATCACCCACAGGGTCTTTAAGGCCAGCCGACACGGTCAAAGATCTGCACGGCGGCGCGCTGGTTTTCGCCGAGCGCCGCGACAGGGAGATCATCCGCGACAAAATCGCCAAGCTCCGCAACGGAGCCGGACGGCGCGACGGACGGCGCAACAGGGTACTCGTTATTGCCTTGCGCAAATGCTGACTGCGTTTCATCGCGCAAGAGAAACGCAAGCAGCGCTTCGGCGTTTTCAGCATTGGGGGCGTGTGCGGTGACCCCCGCCCCGGAAACATTCACATGAGCGCCATTGCCCGCCTGATCGGGGAAGAACACCCCGACTTTTTCGCCGATGGCCGCATTGTCGGCGTTGTCGGAACCGACATAGCGCGCCACGTAGTAACTGTTGACGATGCCGAGCCGGCACAGCCCTGCCGCCACGGCTTCAATTTGCGATGTGTCATTGCCCTGCGGCCTGCGTGCGAAATTAGCGACAACGCCGCGCGCCCAGTCTTCCGCCGCCTCTTCGCCGAAATGCGCAATACGAGACGCCAGCAGAGACTGGTTATAAATGTTCGATGACGAACGCACACAGATCATCCCCTCATAAGCCGGATCTGCGAGATCGGCATAGGTTTCAAGACCTTCCGGTAATCCCTGATCCTTGTTGTAAATGACAATCCGTGCGCGCTTGGAAAGCCCGAACCATTTTCCTTCAGGATGACGGAACTGCGCAGGGACACGCGCCTCCAGTGCGTTATTATCGGTTGTGCGGAAAACGCCGCGCTGGTCAGCACGCCATAAAATACCCGCATCCGCCGTGATGAAAAGGTCTGCCGGGCTCGCCGCCGCCTCACGGGCGATGCGCTCGATAAGCGCGTCGCCGCCAGCCTCAATCACATTGACGCGGATGCCGGTCTCTTCCGTAAACGCATCATAAATCGCAATATCGGAATCATAATGCCGACCGGAATAAACATTCACCTCGCCCGTGACGACGCGCGCTTCCGCGTCACCTCCCTGTCCGCCCCCGTCCGGCGCGCAGGCCGACATGAAAAAAACAGCCAGCAGGCTCACTACATTCAACTTACCGGCGGCTTTGGCGAAAATGTTCATTAATGGGAGGGCCTTATTAATTGCGAATAGTTCTTATTATCATAAATTGAGCGGAACGCAATGCTGCGTAACTCATTGCTTTTCATAGCAAAAGACAAGCGACGGATCGCACGATAGCGCCACGCGTGCGCCTTGCGGCAAAGGCGCTTCGATCCCGACACGCAAGAGCCCATGCCCGCCAGGCGCTTCCAGATACGCCGTCCACCCCGGCCCCGCGAACCGGCAATCGGCGACCGTCCAATCGCCCTCGCCATCGGGCGAAGCGCCAAGCGCGCCCTCGCGCATCACTGCGACACCAGGCCCGTCGCCAAGTCCCTGCGCATCGAAGGCGCCAATCGGCGTCACTAGCCGGCCATTTTGAATAACGCCTTCAATGGTCTGGCTACCCGGGAATATCTGCGCGCCATCCGGCGTTTTCGGGATGCGAAACAACTCTTCAGGGGTCGCCGCTTCGACAATGCGGCCCGCGCGCATCAGGGCGATGCGATCACCGAGCGCCAGCGCTTCTTCCGGATCATGGGTGACCAGCACGACGGCGACATTTTTTTCCTTCAGTATGCGTCGTAAGTCTTCCCGCAACCGACGGCGCAGCACGGCGTCAATACTGGCGAAAGGTTCGTCCAGCAACAACGCTTTCGGCTCGCGCGCCAGCGCGCGGGCGAGCGCCACGCGTTGCTGCTGGCCGCCGGAAAGCTCATGAGGGAAGCGCGCCGCCAGATCGCCGATCTGCAACGCCTCCAGTTGCGCAGCGATAACCGCTTTGGCGTTCTTCATGCCCGCAAGCCCAAAAGCGATGTTTTTCTCGACCGTCATGTGCGGGAACAGGACATAGTCCTGAAAGACCATGCCGATGGGGCGCTCTTCCGGCGGGGTTTCCCGCCCCGGCGCGGCGAGCGCAGCGCCATCCAGTTCCACCACGCCAGCCTGCAACCTCTCCAGTCCCGCCGCAAGACGCAACAATGTGGTCTTGCCGCAGCCCGACGGACCAAACAGGCACGCAATCTCCCCGCGGGCCGCCTCAAGGTCTGCATTGTCGACCGCAACGACACGGCCATACTGATGGGATATGCCCCGAAACGCTAAACTCATTGGGCGCTCGTTCGCCTTTCCGCTGACGCGGCTTTGGAAATGCCGCACTTTCGCTTAGATGTCACGGGGTCCACGGCAATCAGGCGCAACCACGACGATCATGAAACAGGCCAATCCCTTCTGGAAAACCGGCATTCTCGCCGCAGCAGCATCACTGGTCGCCGCGCCCATTGGCGCGACAATGCTGGCGAGCCTCACCGCCGGCGGCCCTGATCTGGAGATGTGGCGAAGCGTCGGCCTGGATTATCTCGTCGGCACGATCGTCTTGTGCGGACTGGTCGGCGTTGGCGCTCTCGTGATCGGCGCCGGCGCGGCGATGATTGTCACGCTGGCGGATTTTCCGGGACGACGCCTGTTTACGATCGCACTGGCGCTCCCCTTTGCAATCCCGGCCTATGTCGCAGCTTACGCTTATGCGGACGTGCTGGGTCCCTTTGGTCCTGTTGCATCACTTGTCGGGCCGGACCGCATGCCGGAAATCAGGTCTCTGCCGGGCGCGGCCTTCGTGCTTATACTGATGACATATCCATATGTTTACCTCGCGGTTACAGCCTCGCTTGGCGGACGCTCCGGCGCGCTGATGGAAACCGCACGCACGCTTGGCGCAACGCCCGCAAACGCCGCCCGTAGAATTCTGCTTGGCGCAGGACGCCCGGCGCTTGCAGGCGGCCTCGCCCTCGCCTTGATGGAGACAGCGGCGGATTACGGCGTCGCCGATTTCTTCGGGGCGCAAACCCTCAGCGTCGGGATTTTCAGAACCTGGTACGGACTGGGCGATCTTGGCGCCGCGACGCAGCTTGCGGCCGGATTGTTTCTCGTGGCGCTGATGCTGGCGCTCTTGGAAGAGAAAACACGCCGCGGCGAAGGCGCCGAGAACACGCGCGCCCATCGCGCCCGTGCGCGACTGAAGCTCTCAAAACGTGACGCGGGGCTCGCGATATTCGCCTGCACGGCGCCTGTGATCCTTGGGTTCGCCATTCCCGCCGGCGTTCTCTTCGCCAGGCTCGACCCTGACTTTTCGGCGAGCGCCCTGCGCGGACTCAGTCAGTCACTGACGAACACAGCCTTAGTCGCGGGCATCGGCGCGGGCGCGGCGACATTAATCGCGCTCATGCTCGCCTATGCGGCCAGGCGAACAAGGTCCGGGACTGGCAAGATGCTGTTGCGGGTTGCAACCATGGGCTACGCCATTCCCGGCGCGGTAATCGCCATCGGCATTCTCGCGCTGACAGCCGGGATTGCCCGCGCGACTGGCGCCGCCGTCGCAGGCGGCATTGCAATTCTCTTATACGCGTATGTCGCGCGCTTTCTGACGGCAGGCTACAACGCCGCCGCAGGCGGCCTTCAACAGGTCAGTCCACAGATGGATGCAGCCGCACGCAATCTTGGCGCATCGCCATCACTTATCCTGACGGCGATTCACTGGCCGCAGACGCGCGGGCCCATTCTCGCCGGCGCCGCGATCGTCGCGATTGATATCGCCAAGGAACTGCCGGCGACGCTGTTGTTGCGCCCCTTTAATTTCGAAACGCTGTCAACGCGGATTTATCGCCTGGCGTCCGACGAGCGCCTTGCAGACGCAGCGCCCGCAGCGCTGTTGTTAATTGCCGTCGGCCTGATACCAACGCTGGCGCTAAGCCGGATCAGCGGCAGCGCAGAACGGCGCCAGTCCTCAACTGTACCCAAAGCCGGCATTGCAACAAGCTGAGATCAATCATTTTGACAATTGTTTCACTGCTGACTTCCCATCCTTCGAGACGCTGACATTCTCTTTATCCTGAGGGCCGCGAAGCGACGTCTCGAAAAACAAAGAGAATGTTAGCCCTCAGGATGAAGTCATTCTAATCCATACAAAATATGGACGCGTCGGCGCCTTTACTCGCCACCCCGATAAGCATGAGGAAGATCGCCGCGGGAAAGGTCACGATAACGGTCACTCAACATTTGCTGGCGATGGCCCAAATCCTGACGCTGACCATTGATAAAGACAGCCTCCGGCTGGGTATCGAGCTCCAGCGGGTCGCCTTCCCAGATCACCACGTCAGCGACTTTTCCGGGTTCCAGCGACCCAAGCTGTCCGTCGAGATCGAACATCTCGGCTGGGTTGATTGTAAGCGCTGCAATCGCCGCATCATGGGGAAGACCATTCGCGACGGCGTTGCCGGCCTGTTGGGTTAGAAGCCGCAAATTATGGGCGCCAAAACCTGGCGGATTATAGAATGAAATCCTGACCCCCGCCTCATTAAGGCGCGCGGCATTTTCAAGCGTCGCGCCAAGATCTTCAAACTGCGCCGGCAGATTGAACAGCGGATCGAGAATGACGGGAATGCCCGCTGTCGCAAGCGCCTCCGCCTCCCGCCAGGCTTCCGATCCGCCGGCGATAATCACATCAAGACTGTATGTATTCTTGAGGCGGATTAAAGTGCGGATATCTTTCGCGCCGTTCACCGAAACAATCAAAGGCTGATCGCCGGCGATAACCGGACCAAGAGCGCGCAGATCACTGACTGCAAAACGCCCGTCCCGCGGCCGACGCACATAGTCGTTGGGGTTGGCCGCATAAGAGCGCGCTTCATCGAGATATTCTCGCAACAACGCCCAGGCGCCCATACGCGTGTCGCCAGCCCGGGTCGCGCCGGAATACCCCATCTCAAGAATTTGAGCGGCCTGTCTTTTGGTAATGGAATTGGTGCGTCCGGACATATCAATTACCGCAGCACGGCCGCCAAATAGCGAATCGCCCGCCTGCGGCGCTGACAGCGCACGAGTAACGCCGCCCGCGCGGTTGATAGGGATTAGAATCGAAGACGGGTTATAGGCGTCAACCGCATCAAGCGCGGCGCCGAGGGGAAACCCGACCTCGCGCTGGGGCCCCGCATCATTCGCCTCCGCATCAAGGCCGATTTCAACGAGCCCGATGGTTGAAAGCGGCGCAAAAATGCCGGGCGTGACAACCTTGCCTTCGGCGTCGACGACGGTCGCCCCGGCTGGCGCGCTTAAGTCCGCGCCAACCTGTGTGATGCGGCCATTGGTGATGATCACATCGCCATTTTCGATGACGCCGCCCGCAGCGGTATGCACTTCGCCATTCATGATGGCGGTGGTTTGCGCGGAGGCGCTCACAACGCCGATAACGGCGATGACAGCGGAGGAAAAAAGAGTTTTTATAGTCACCGCGCTCATTGTCCCGCTCCTCCGGTGAACTCATCTTCGCCGAGCTGGCCAAGCTCGAAATCCATGCGCGGCGAGCGCGCCGCATCGGCGCGGTCATACATCAGCGCGCCGTCGATATAGACCTGCTCGGCCTGGGCGTAGACGGAAAACGGATTGCCGTTCCAGACAACCACATCCGCCATCTTGCCGGCTTCGAGCGTGCCGGTTTGATCGAGAATGCCCATCGCCCGCGCAGCGTTGGCGGTAATCCACTGGATCGCCGTTTCCGGCGCAATATCGATGCCCGCGCGGCGGCCCGCATCGACCGCCTTGGCGGTTTCCTGGTTCAGTCGCTGAATGCCGAGCGCGTGATCGGAATGAATGACCGTGCAGCCGCCGGGCTGCGCATGCACCAGCGCTGCATTCTGGGGAACCGTGTCATAGGCTTCCAGCTTGAACCCCCACCAGTCCGCCCAGACGGCGGCGCAGACGCCTTTTTCCGCCAGCATGTCCGCAACCTTGTAAGCTTCAATCGCGTGATGAAAGCTTGTGACATCGTAGTCGAATTCTTCGGTCATATCGAGTACGAACGCCATTTCATCCGCACGGTAACAATGCATGTTAACGAGGATATCGCCGTTTAAAACGCCAGCCAGCGTTTCGAGTTGCAAATCGCGGGCTGGCGCTTCCGGCGCGTCATCCTCGCCATCGCCATCCGCCCACTCGTCATAATCGGCCCAATAGTCGTCCCAGCTTTTCTTGTAATCGCGCGCCTCAATCCAGCTGGAGCGATAGCCGGAGAAGTTACCCATGCGCGTACCCGGTCCGCCGCGTTCGCCATAAACGCGTTTCGGGTTTTCACCGCAGGCCATTTTCATCCCGTAAGGCGCGCCGGGAAACTTCATCCCTTGGGTGGTGCGCGACGGCACGTTTTTCAAGACAACCGAGCGGCCGCCGAACAGGTTGGCGGAACCCGGCAGGATCTGCAGCGACGTTACGCCGCCGGCAAGCGCGCGGGTAAAGCCCGCATCTTGCGGCCATACGGAGTGCTCTGTCCAGACTTCCGCTGTCGACGGCGCTGTCGCTTCATTGCCGTCGGAAGTGGAGTCCGTAGACGGCGAGGGATAGTTGCCGAGATGAGAGTGAATATCGATGACGCCGGGCGTCACCCATTTGCCCTCGGCGTCGATCACGCTTGCGCCCTCCGGCGCCTCCAGATCTGCGCCAACCGCAACGATTTTTCCGTCCTGCATCAGCACCGAACCGCCATCGATCCGATCGCCCGCCCCAGTCAGAACCGTCGCATTGGCGAGGAGCACCGGCCCGGACGGATACGCCGCATAAGTCGAGGGGTAGGGATCAAGCGGCGGACGCACCGGCCCGTCGCTGCTCGCCGCTTCCGCACTTGTTGTATCGCCTGTATCGGCGTCATCCGTATCTGCGGCGGGCGTCACCGTCTCCTGCGCGCAAGCGCCAAGAAGCAAAACGGCCAGCGCCGTCCATCCGAGTTTTTGCATAGCACCCTCAATAGACTGCGGACGCCTTTCGACAGCGCCCATCAATGTGTCATAAGACTAGCGCAAATTACCGGCGCGGCCATCCTGCGCCGCAACAATTTGCCGACAGGAAGGGGACCACCATGACCGCCAGAATTACACGCCGCACCGCGCTGACGACTGCGCTCGCGACCGGCGCCGCGTCCTGCGCAAGCGCGCCGAAGATGACGCCTTATGTTTCCGTCAGCGAAAGCGCCGGCGGCGTTTTCGCCCATGGCGTCGCGAGTGGCGATCCCGATGCGGCAAGCGTCGTGATCTGGACGCGGGTGTCTTTGCCTGTTGGCGCACGCCGACCAATGACAGCGCCGGTGATCTGGGAAACCGCGCTGGATGAAGCCTTCACCGATATGCGCGGCAAGGGAGAAGTTTTGACCGGAGCGTCTCGCGACTGGACCGTCAAAGTTCTCCTGTCCGACATGGAACCTGGTACGACTTATTATTACCGCTTTCGGGTCGGCGATGCATATTCCCCTGTTGGGCGCACGAAAACTCTGCCCGTTGGCGCGGTCGAGCGCGCGCGCTTTGCTGTCGTCTCCTGCTCCAATTATCCGTTCGGGTTTTTCAATGTCTATGACATGATCTCCAGGCGCGATGACCTCGACGCGGTGATCCACCTTGGCGATTATATTTACGAATATGGCCGCGACGGTTATGGCGGCGCAGCCGGCGCCGCACTTGGCCGGGAACACCAGCCTGCGCATGAAGTCGTCAGTCTTACCGATTACCGCACGCGTCACGCACAATACAAAGCCGACCCGGCCAGTCAGGCGATGCACGCAAAACATCCCATGATTGCGATCTGGGATGATCACGAGACATCCAACAACTCCTGGAAGGACGGGGCCCAAAATCATCAACCGGAAACCGAGGGCGACTGGGAGCCGCGCCGCCGCGCCGCGCTTCAGGCCTATTACGAATGGATGCCGGTGCGCGAACCCGCGATGGCGCCGGAAGCGTTTTTCCGATCTTTCTCCTTTGGCGATCTCCTGACAGTCGCAGCGATCGAAACCCGGCTTATGGCGCGCGCGCGCCAGTTTGAATATTCCGACATCATTCCGACCCTGCAAACGCCGGAAGACCTGGAGCGGTTCAAGACGGAAATTCTGTGGGACCAGACACGCGAAATGCTGGGCGCGGCGCAGCTTGATTATCTCGACCGCGCCTTTCGCACCTCCATCGGCGCCGGTCAGCCCTGGCGGCTTCTCGCTAACCAGATCATCATGGGGCGCGTGACCGCGCCGGACCTTACCGAGTATGTCACCGAGGAAGACATCATCTCGCTTGAAAAGCAGTGGGATCAGGCCCGCGCGTTCGTTAAATCATCCGCCCTCGGATTGCCGGCTAATCTCGATGCATGGGACGGGTATCCCGCTGCGCGCGAGCGGTTTTACAACATGGCGAGGGAAGCCGGCGAGAACGGCATGATCGTCGTCACCGGCGACACGCACACCTGGTGGGCCAATGACCTGGCCATGCGCGACGGCGCGCCCATGGGCGTAGAGCTCGGCGTCAACTCGGTGACCTCGCCCTCGCCCTATCGCAGCGATTTCCTTGGCGGCAAGGGGGAGGAATATGCGCTCCTCACCAATCGCGACAATGAGGATGTGCGCTACCTCTCCGGCGAGAATCACGGATTTATCGATCTCGATATTACGCATGATGGCGCGCACGCGGAATTCGTCGCGGTCGATACGATCGAAAGCCGCAACTATAACGGTTTCACCAAAGTCGCATTCGATATCGAAAAGAAAAATGGCGCCGCTGCGTTTACGGATGCGGACGGGCTTCGCTTCAAGGAAGGCTTTTTGTTCTGATCCATGGGCGTTTTAAAAAAACAGATTGATTCCGCAAGCTGGTTGCGTCTCGCCGTCTGGTTTGCGCTGCTGTTCGCGTTTTCAAGCTGGGCGTTTGGCATGGACAGCCCATGGACGCGCGCGCTTGAAGCCGGACAAGGCGCTTTACCGGAAACGCAAGCCGGCATTCCGCCAATCGAACCTCAACGCTCCCTCGCCCTGCTCGAAGGCTCAACCTTCGATTATCTGTTGTGGCAGGCGCTTGATATCCCTTACGCGATCATGAATTTGATGGTGGCGTCGGTCGCCATGGGGCTGGGGCTGAAAGCTCTGGGACTTGGCGCCAGCCCGTTTCGCTTTCTACTGGCGTTGCCGGTGATTTATGTCGGCGCAGAGCTTGTCGAAAACGCGATGGTCGCGAGCTTTGCAAGCGGTCTGATTGCGCCATCGGAGCCGTTTGTCTTGGTCCAGCAATTCGCAACAACAGTGAAATTTGCAACCGGCATGCCTGCGCTGGGGATCGGCGCCATTGGCGTTGTGATCGCTGCCATCGCCGCACTCATAAATCACCTGCGCAAACCCGCATGACAAAATCCGACCTTATCGCCTACGCCGCCGCGCTGCCCAAGGCGGAACTGCACCTTCATATCGAGGGCAGCCTTGAGCCGGAAATGCTGTTCTCTCTTGCTCAGCGCAACAAGATCGACATTCCGTTCAAGTCGGTTGAGGAAGTCCGCGCCGCCTATCGATTCTCGAACCTGCAGGATTTTCTCGATATCTATTATCAGGGCATGAGCGTCCTGAAGACCGAAGAAGATTTCTTCGATCTCACCATGGCGTATCTCAATCGCGCCCGCGCTGATAATGTTCGGCATGCGGAGATATTTTTCGACCCGCAAGGACACACGGCGCGCGGCGTTCCGTTCGATACGGCCATCGGCGGTATCCTGACGGCGCTCTTCATGGCCAAAAAGCAATTCGGCATGACGGCTGAGCTGATCATGTGTTTCCTGCGTCACTTGCCGGAAGAAGACGCCTTTGAAACGTTGCGGCAGGCGGAACCCTGGCTCGACCAGATCGCCGGCGTAGGCCTCGATTCTTCTGAAGTCGGCCACCCGCCGTCAAAATTCGAACGGGTGTTCGGCGCAGCCCGGGAGCGAAACCTTAAACTTGTCGCCCATGCCGGCGAGGAAGGCCCGCCCGCTTACGTTCGCGAAGCGCTTGATCTTTTGAACGTTGACCGGATCGACCATGGCAATCGCGCCCTGGAAGATGACGCGTTGATCGAGCGTCTTGCTCGCGAAGAGATGACGCTGACCGTCTGCCCTCTATCGAATCTCAAACTCTGCGTTGTCGACGACATGAGCGCGCATCCGCTGAAGCGCATGCTCGACCTTGGTCTTCGCGCCACCGTGAATTCCGACGACCCATCTTACTTTGGCGGCTACATGATGGATAATTTCAAAGCCGTTATCGAGGCGCTCGACGTGACAAAAGACGACATCAAGACGCTCGCAAAAAACAGCTTTGCGGGATCGTTTTTGCCCGAGAGTAAAAAGCGAGCGCAGATCGCCGCTGTTGAGATGGTGTCGTGATTGCTCTTCGTGACCTACGAAGTCCAGGCGCACCAGTGATAACAATAACACCGCTCATCCCCGCGAAGGCGGGGATCCAACTTCAAAAGTTTTATGGATTCCCGCCTTCGCGGGAATGAGCGGGTTTCTTTTTTCGAAGGTCGGTAAAACAACCCGGTTTAATCGTCATGAATCTCGCTGAGTTTCGACCCTTCCAGCGACAGATTATACATCAGCCCTTTTGAATCGAAGACAAAGGCGACAATCGGTTCATTGATCTGCGTCACATCGATGGAGCCGCCCACATCCAGGGTGATGACGGCGACCGACGCGTCAACGCCGATTTCCCAGCCATCGCTGAGGCGAAATTTTTCCAGCGCGTCCGGGTCGAGAAAAACGATGATCTGCCGGCGCGCCTGCGCGCCAAGCTGAAAGCCGATTGAGGCCGAGGCCGTTGAGTAATAGGCGGCAGAATCGCCGCCAATACGTAGCGCGCCCTCGCCATATTCGCCGCCAATGCCGATGCCGGCTTTCTTGACTGATGGAAACACCAGAACGCCCGCCGCTTTCGCCAGCACTTCATCGGCGCCGCTGATTTCTGAGCGAAACTCCGTCAACGCTTTATCGGTGCGCCGATCAATTTTTTCCTTCGAGGCGGCCTGCGCCGCGCCAAATGCCATGACGGCGACAGCGAAAATCGAAAGAATAGACTTTGAGAAGGTTGCGGCTTTCATCAATCAGGACTCCCGGCGATTTTTGTTCGTCAGTTTTGAACTTCCAGGCGCGTTTGATAACACGTCCATTGCGACGACATTGAGGCGTTTCGCGTTACCCAAAGCTTAACGTTTGGTCACAACACGCGCGAGATTTTCGCGAAATTCAGCGCCTCTGGCCGCATAGAATGTCGTCATCCGGTCCAGCGCTTCCGGCGCGGCTTTATCCGGCGAGCCAGAGTCAAAAGGCGGCGCAGGGTCGTATTCCAAACCCAATTGCAGGCCCCTGGCGAATGCCTCGCCAGCAATCTCAGCGGCCAAAGTGAACGCGAAATCGATACCCGCCGTCACGCCGCCGCCGGTGAAGATATTGCCGTCACGCACGACACGGCCTTTCACCGGGATGGCGCCGACATCCGCCAGGGCATCGTGATAGGCCCAGTGTGTTGTCGCGCGCTTTCCCTCAAGCAAGCCCGCCGCGCCAAGGACGAACGCGCCGGTGCAGACGGAAGTGACATATTTCGCGCGCGCGCCCTCGCGTTTCACAAACGCCATCAGGTCCGGCGCCCGAATTGCTTCATCCACCCCGAAGCCGCCGGGAATGCATAGAACATCCGCTGGCGGACAGTCCGCGAAGGTACAGGTCGAGTTGAGCGTCAGAACGGTGTCGGTCGGCACCGGGTCCAGCGTCTGCGCCGCCAGGTGAACCGATGCGCCCGGCAATCGCGACAACACCTGAAGCGGCCCGGTGAAATCAAGCTGGGTTACATTCGGGAAGAGAACGAAAACAATATTGATCTTGCTATCCATTATTCCCATTCTCCAACCAGGCGTCAGCTTTACAAGCATCATCAACGCTTTCACCCAAATGTTTCAATACGAGCTGTGCGCTGACCCAGTAAATATCGCCATTCCGGGTAAAAAAGAAAAAACAACGGTCGGCAGTCACGATCGGCGTATAATCATGATCCGCAGAATTGACGGGCGCCCCGAGATTCACCGGCTCTCCCCAATCGCCGCCTTCGCTGCGCGCAATATAATACATATCCGCACCGCCAAGCCCTTCCGGGCGGTGTGCTGTCACAATCATAAATTGCTCATCCGGCGACACATATGCGTCACTATCAGAAGCTGGCGAGTTCACCATTTGCCCAAGGTTCCTGACGCCAGTGAATTTTCCACCATCCTCTTGCACCACATAGACATCTCTCCCACCAAGACCGCCATCTCTGGATGAAGCGAAATAAAAGGCGCCGCTATTTGTCGGAAGAGGGTAAAGCTCATCCGCATCGGAATTAACCGGGGCTGGCAATGCTTCGGGCATCCCCCAACCACTTTCTGCGCGCGATACTCGCCAGATGTTGACCGATCCTCCTGCAAATCCAGATGCCGGCGCATTGGAAATGTAATAGAGAGCATCCCCATCGGGGGAAAACCACATATCGACTTCGTCCCATTCCGTATTCGTTGCAGAAAAAGACGCCATCTGAGGCGTACTCCAATCGCCATCAGCCTGTCTGTGCATAACAAAGGTTTTGTAAGCCTCGCCAATCTGGCGTGCAAAATAAAACTCGCGTCCATCCGGTGAGAACACAGCATTCAGTTCGCGCTTATCCGGCGATGATACGAGCCCTGGCGCAAAAATTTCCGGCTTCATTCCTGGCAGCGGTTGGCCGAGATAGAACGCGCTCGTTGCCTGCTCCGTATTTCCGCCATTCGCCGGGGCCGTGTCATCAACACACGCAGTTACCGCAATAATCAATGCCAGCGAAAGGAATCCGGACCTCATGCAAACCTCACCTCTTTGAATTCACGTCTTCTTTGCCGGCACAACATGACTCATATCAAAAACGCGCTCATCCCCACCCGGCGATGATCTCCATGACGTCATTCGGATCGAGGCCGTTTTCAATAATCCATTGCTGTGACGGACCGCGCCATAAATGTTTCTTCCAGTCAACGGCGCCGTTTTTCCGGAACGTAACGCCCTCTTTGCGTAACAATGTGCGCTGGCGTCCCGCGCCCGCACGCTCGGCGATCGCGCCGCCCGACTGCACGATCCGCTGCCATGGCGCCTTGATCCCTCGCGGCATATGCGAGAGCGCGCTTCCCACCTGGCGCGGACCAACGCCCGGCAGGAGACTGGCGATCATGCCATAGCTTGCAACCTCGCCTTCCGGCACTTCGCGGATGAGGGTGTAGATGGAGCCGTAATCTGTAGTCATATTGATCCAGGGAGAGAAGAACATGGAAGCGGCGCTTTCAATTCCTCGCAAAACCGGGCCGTGTCGTCCAGCTTTGCCTTGTCATGACACGAAAAGCGCATTGTCATGATACGAAATCGATTGAATAGAACATCTTATCGTTCCCAGTGTGTTGCTGTACAGTGTGAGCTTCCCGCCTCCCAAAACAAAGAAACGAAGATGTCGAAAAAGACCGAAAAAGTTGAAGTCAGAATGTCGCCCGAGCTGAAAGCGCGCCTTAGCGCCCACAGCACGACCAAGAATGAAGCAATCAGTCAAATCATTCGAAAGGCGGTTGAGCGGGAACTCGCGCTGAATGTTAAAACATCAGCAGGAGTTAGAACGATGTCACCAAGCCTGAAATTCGCCTCGCCGTCTTTTTTCGCAAGCGTTATCGCCGTTAGCGTGAGCGGTATGCTGATCGTGGGGTCCATGCAGCCAGCAACCGCGGAGGCGAGCGTCCGCATGGCTTTTGCCGATCTCGACCGTAACCACGACGGCGTCATCGATCGGACGGAATATGACATGGGCATCATCGTCTCCATGGACACCAAGGTGGAGGATGCGTCATTCGCAGACCTGGAGATTGCAGCTGGCTGCGGCGACGATTTCGGACGCAAAAATCTCATCGGTTCGCCAATCAACGAAACCGCGGAAGCACAAAGGACAGCCGCGTTACTCGATGAAGAATTTGCGCGAACCGACAGAAATCAGGACGCTCGGATAAGTTTTAACGAATTCCGCAAGCTCCAGCGAAGCGAGATGGCCGATCAGTTCTACTCACTGGACAAAGACCGAAACGGGCGCCTCTCACGGACGGAATATGCCGGCGGCCTATTTGTTGAAGCGGACGGTTTTTGGGGCGACGTTTGTATCGAGGGCGTTCAGGGAGAAACGTTTTCCCTGACCGAAACTGTCGTACAAAACGATGCCACGCTCACTGCGGAAGATATCGCCAGAGCGCAACGGGTCGAATTCGCCGCAGCGGACGAGAACCTTGACGGCGCTATCACGCTTGAAGAGTTCCTGAATCGCTGATGAAAGTATTCCGGCGGCTATCAATCACATACCGCCGGAACACCCGACCATGCCGTAGCTGGCGACGTTTGTATCGAGGGCGTTCAGGGAGAAACGTTTTCCCTGACCGAAACTGTCGTACAAAACGATGCCACGCTCACTGCGGAAGATATCGCCAGAGCGCAACGGGTCGAATTCGCCGCAGCGGACGAGAACCTTGACGGCGCTATCACGCTTGAAGAGTTCCTGAATCGCTGATGAAAGTATTCCGGCGGCTATCAATCACATACCGCCGGAACACCCGACCATGCCGTAGCTGGCGACTTCTCCTTTTGGTGCGTCGCGGATTAGGGTGAAAATAGGCTGAACATCGAATGCCATAGCTTGATATTTGTGGCTAATCCGCCGCTTCTCGCCAACCTTCATAACTAGCTAAGAGGCGAAAAACGCAATCCAAGCAACAGCCCATCCGTTAACAGGTATGGCTTTTTTATTTAGTATCCAGGTTTCTCTAAATCGTGAGTACCGTGAGGAAAGGCGCTCTTTCAATGTGCACTCCAATCAACGCTCAAGGTGAACCCGGTAATGACATCTAGCAAGACCTTCACGCCGCAATATGGCGCCCTGGCGCTGATATTCTTCACTCTCGCGCCCGCCGTGCTGGTGTTGCTCGCGAAAGGCGCCGCTGCTCAAGGCCTCAGCCAGGTCGGCGGCATTGCAGCGACAAGCGCTTATCTTTTTGCAGAGGTCGCAATTCTCGCCGGGTTCATGGCAATGATAGCAAAGCGCGATCAAGCCGGCGCCTGGATCAACGCCGTCGGGTATCAGCGCCGCCAATCGCTGATCGCATTCCTGATCGTGCTCGCTGTCGCAACAGCGTATGCGATCTATTTCCGTGACATCTTCAGGTGGCCGGCGCTCAACGCGTTCTCTCAGCAAGTGCGAGAGGCGGTAGCGTTCTGGCCGCCGGAATTTCTGCAACGGCCGCCGCGTGCCTTCCCGCTCGATGAAAGCGCGGGCTCTGCAACTCTTATCGCGAGTTACTCGCTGTTGATTTTAGCTTTTGGCGGCGCATCTGCATTTCAAACGCTGTATTTCCGCGGCGTCATCCTGCCGCGCATGGACCGCCTCGGGTGGCTCGCGCCGTTCGCCAATACTGCGCTATTTGTCGTTTATCATCTTTCAAGCCCGTGGTTCTGGCCGCAGTTTTTTATCTTCACCCTGATGTGGGGCGTCCTTGCCTTTGCGACCCGCTCGGTCTGGGCCGTCATGTTATCCCATGTCATCTTCAACACGTACTGGTTCGCAGGCCAAATTCTCACAGAACTTAGCCTGCGGTGAAGGACAGTCTTCGAAAACCGTCTTTACGCCACCTCAAAGAGCCCCGCAGCACCCATACCGCCGCCGACGCACATGGTGCAGACGACATATTTCGCGCCGCGGCGTTTGCCTTCGATGAGGGCGTGACCGACCATACGGGCGCCGGACATGCCGTAAGGGTGACCGATGGAAATCGCGCCGCCATTAACGTTCAACAGCTCGTCCGGAATGCCAAGCTTGTCGCGGCAGTAAAGCACCTGCACAGCGAACGCTTCGTTCAATTCCCAGAGGCCGATGTCGTCCATCTTGAGGCCGTTTTTCTCGAGCAGTTTCGGCACAGCGAAGACGGGGCCGATGCCCATCTCGTCAGGATTGGTGCCGGCGACCGCCATGCCGCGATAAATCCCGAGCGGCGAAAGGCCCCGCTTTTCGGCTTCCTTCGCTTCCATGACGACAGCCGCCGACGCGCCATCGGACAATTGCGACGCATTGCCGGCGGTGATGAACTTGCCTTCCTTGACGACCTGCCCGCCTTTGAAAACCAACTTCAATCCGTTGAGCCCTTCAAGCGTTGTCTCCGGGCGATTGCCCTCATCCTTTTCAAGTTTCGTTTCAACGTCGGAGGTCTCGCCGGTTTCCTTGTTGGTGAATTTCATCACCGATGCGAGCGGCACGATTTCGTCGTCGAACTTGCCCGCCTGTTGCGCGGCATGGGTGCGCTGCTGCGAACGCAGGCCATATTCGTCCTGAGCCGCGCGAGAAATGTTGTAGCGATCGCCGACGATCTCCGCCGTTTCGATCATCTGCATATAAGTCGATGGCAGGTTCTGGATGAGCCACGGGTCAGGCCGGACGAACATGTCCTTGGTCTGGTTCATGGAGATGGATTCGACGCCGCCGCCAATCGCAACCGTCATATTGTCAGCGATCACCTGTTTCGCCGCTGTCGCAATCGCCATCATGCCCGACGCGCACTGACGATCAAGCGACATGCCCGCCACTGTTTGCGGGACGCCGGCGCGTAAAAGCGAAAGCCGCGCCACGTTCGGGCTCGCCGTGCCCATCTGGATGGCGCTGCCGATGACAACGTCTTCGACTTCGCCGGGGTCAACTTTTGCGCGCTCAATCGCATGGCTGATGGCGTGGGCGGCGAGCGTCGGCGATGTCGTGTCGTTGAAAGCGCCGCGATAGGCCTTGCCGATCGGCGTGCGGGCGGTTGAGACAATGACAGCTTCTCTCATAATAAACCTTTATCCCTTTCTGTTTTCAGAGTTGGCAATAAGTTGATCCAACTGCTGCTGAATTTTTAACGCATCTGCTTTTACCTCGTTCCGCAAATCGTCTGGCGAAATGCCTTGACGCTCAGCCCGGTTACCGAGTTTGTGAATGGCATAAACTCGGTAAACGCCTGCAGATATCTCTTCGCTACCGAATTGCCAGTCAGATATTTTCTGATCCGATTTCATTACTTCATGTACGCCTTGGCTTTACCGATAAAATTCCCACCGGGTCCGGATGAATTCTCGTAATAGTGCACATTTGAGCGATCGGAGATCGTCTCCCAATGCTCGGCAATCTCTTCCGGCGTTTGCTTTTCAGGCGGCAGATAGACGCCGTCGGTTTCAACAACATAGCCTCGCGCATAGCCGCCGGCGGCGCAACTCACAATCGCGCGCGACGGCGCATCCTCACTGACAAGGAAAAGCATCGCGGCGGTAATCGCCTCCGGCGTCATCATGTCGAGAATTTCCGGCGGGAAGCCGAGATCTTCCGTCATGCGCGTCTTCGCCGATGGCGACAGCAGATTGATACGGATATTGTATTTCGCGCCTTCAAGATGCAGCGCGTTCATGAAACCAATCATGCCAGCTTTCGCGGCGCCGTAATTCGCCTGTCCGAAAATACCGTGCAGACCCGACGGGCTGGACGTGCAGATGATCCGCCCATAAGCCTGATCGCGCATGATCGGCCATACGGCGTGGGTGCAGACCGCAGAGCCCACGAGATGAACGTCAATCACCGCGCGGAAGTCAGCGATTGTCATTTTATGGAATGTCTTGTCGCGCAGAATGCCCGCATTGTTGACGAGAATATCGACCCGGCCCCATTTATCCATCGCCGCCTTGACCATTGCGGCGACCTGAGCTTCGTCCGTTACGTTCGCGCCATCGGCAATCGCCTCGCCGCCGGAGGCGTTAATGTGATTGACGACTTCTTCCGCAGCCGAAATTGAGCCGCCTGTGCCGTCGCGCGCGCCGCCAAGGTCATTAACCACGACCTTCGCGCCTCGTTTGGCGAGCGCCAGCGCGTGAGATTTGCCCAGACCGTTGCCGGCGCCGGTAACGATGGCGACTTTACCTTTGTAATTGATAGACAAGCGAGTCCTCCCGTTCAGGGTTACTGGTGAACAACAATTTCCGTTTTCACGGAGTTGGCGATAAAACACTCTTTATGCGACAGGTGATGCAATTCTTCCAGCGTCGCGGCGTCAACCGCAGCGCCATTCGCAAAGGCGACCTCAGGCGAAAGATCGACGCGCGTAATCGCCAAGCGGCCGCCCTCGTTTTTCGTCATGTGTCCGACGGCTTTGTCTTCATAAGCGTCGACCGTCAGACGCTTGCGCGCGGCAATCGCCAGGAAAGTCAGCATGTGGCAGCTTGAAATCGAGGCGACGAACGCCTCTTCCGGATCGACGCAGGACGGATCACCGAGAAACCCAGGCGCAGCGGCCGCCTCAACTTCCAGTCCGTTATCGAAACGCCAGCGATGCGTGCGATTATAGTCGTTATAGGCGAAACTTTCCGTTTCACGCTTCCAGCTGATCTCAGCGATGTGTTCTGACATGGTCGCTAACTCGGACAAATGTTACCGCTGCTCATTTGGCCTATGCAGCGTAAGACTCTTTGACAGTCGATTCTAAATCTCTTGCCGCGAAACTACTCGCAATTATAAATGCGTCCAAGACCAAAGCGCAGTGCAAAACCCCGATGACAGGGCGGAATTAAAGTTGAGGATCTGTCGGCAGGTCTTCAATAATCACGGTCCCACCGGACCGGCGGCGACGGCGTATGGCCAGACGTTCCTGTTTTTCCTGAAGTTCTGAAAGCATACGGACCGCTGACGGCGGCAACGGCATGCCCGCCAGCCGCGCCTTGAGCCGGCTTCTGTTCAGTTCGCTAATAGCAATCGCGCTGGTCGCCGACGGGTTTGCACTGAGGGCCGTCGCCGACCCAACGGCGACACTGGACGACGTATATAGGTCACCCCCTGCAAGGTCAGCGACACGCGGCTCAAAGTCAGACAGGCGCAAGGGCTTGCCTTCGGCTAACCCTTCAGCCACGACGCCGTTTGCGAAGTAGAGCAAGTGGCGGCGAAGGTCCTCGTCAAAATTCGGAAAAAGCATGCGCGCCTCATCATACAGGCCCGACACCGCGGTATACTGATTATAGACGCGCACCCCTCTTAATGAGTTGACGAACTCGCCGGCCGGGCGCGCCAGTTGCTCGTGAAGCGCATTTCCCTCAAACGCAAAACTCTGAATGCTTGGGCCGCCGATAATCCCATGAAAAAAGCCATAAATGGCTGCCGGGTGACGCCAATAACGATAGACGATGTTAACCCTTATATCTTTGAGACTGAGCGGTACGCCAGCAACGCGGACAAGCCTGGCGTCATCAAAAAGCACGTCACCAATCTGCATGCGTTTCGGAAACTTCACCGGATATTGTTTCGCGATTTGCTCAATGACAGTGGCGTTGTGCAGATTGAGCCAGAAGGCCATTTGGTCAAGCCAGCCCGCCCCGCTGAGAGGCGCAGTTTCCGGCAGCCGCTCAATCGCCCCTCTGGCGTCAGCAAAAATTTTCGCGTCTTCCTCCCGAAAAAGCGAAAAGGGGATGCGATTACATTCCGTGCGATAACGGCTGTCATGGCCTTCAACAAAACGGGTTCCCGTCTGCGGCGCCTCGGGCGCCGGCGCGAACCTGTCCGGCGGCCCGACATTAATAACATAAGCGGAAAGCACGTCGCTCCAGGCCTTAAACCCGTATCCGTGCAACGGCGTTTCCGGCGCTGTGGCGAAACGCCGAAACCTGGCGTCGCCAGCATCACCGGCAAGCGAACCGGAAGGGGTCTGGACAGCATCATTGAGCTTAACAGAGGGCGCAGCGCAACCGGCAGCCGCACCGCCAACGGCTAAAGAAAGCGCATGTCGGCGAGTAAAACTCGTGCTCATAAACCGCCTCCGATCAAGCATTAAAGCCGTCACCTGAAATTACAGTGTATATTGCGGAAGCAAGGTTTTGATAGATGGTTTGATAGGATTCACAACAGAAAAATCAGCATGCGCTATTTCACACGCTGAATCAAAAGCTAACCAACTATAAAAACAGCCAAAAGTCGGAATCTAAACAAATTGCATCGTGACCCATTCGGCGACGAGCGCAGGTTTCGCCTCATCTTCGATTTCAACCTTGACCGCATATTTCAGCGACCACTGCCCGGAAACTTTTTGCGTCGCCGACATCAGGGTGAAATGCGCGCGAATGCGTTTGTTGACTTTCACCGGATTGGAAAATCGCACCCGTTCAAAGCCATAATTAACCCCCATCTTTACGCCTTCAAGGATAAGAACGCATCCCGACGCCAGTTTCGACAACATTGAGAGCGTCAAGAATCCGTGCGCTACTGTCGTCCCGAAGGGCGACGCTTTCGCAGCCTCCGGATCGACATGTATAAACTGGTGATCCTCGGTAACGTCTGCAAACTGATTGATCCGCTCCTGATCGATCAGGAGCCAGTCGGAGACGCCCACTTCCTTGCCGATATACTCCGATATGCTTTCCGGCGCGACTACATTCATGCTTCTGTCCGTTCCTTCGCTGCTTTCAATAAATCCGATAAATCAAACCACTCGACTTTGTCGTTAAGCGCCTTGTGGCCGAATATGTCTCGCTGATCTTCGCCCGTCACTTTGCCGCCCAGCCTTTGGTAAAACCCTCGCGCGCGCGGATTACCCGCCATCACCCAAAGATGCGCCGTTGAATGTCCGCCCGCTTGCAGCTCTGTCGCGGCGGCGCGCATCAGACTTTCACCGACACCGCCGGAACGGCGGCCCGGCGCAACGTGAAGGCTTTCGATATACGGAATATCCTGATCCCATACGAGGATGAACCCGGCGATTTCCCGGTCAGCGTCTTCCGCAACAAACACGAAGTCCTTTTCGGATAACGCAATACCGCTCCAGTATTTCTCCAGTTCGGCGCCCATTCGCCGGTCAATAAAATCGTCAGGCAGCAGCCCGCGATAAGCGTCTCTCCAACTCGCCGTATGCAGGCGCGCAATCGCATCATAATCGTCTGGCGTCGCACGCCGGATTTTCATCAATAACCGCGCATCTGCGCAAGGCGATCAGTGTGGAACGCCGTATCGCCGAACATTTCCTGAGCGACGCGAATGCGCTTCATGTAAAAGCCGATGTCATATTCATCCGTCATGCCGATGCCGCCATGCATCTGCACCGCTTCCTGACTGGCGAGCTTGGCGACCTCGCCCGCTTTCGCTTTCGCCAGCGAACAGATCGGACCGGCCATGCCGTAATGCTCATCGAGATCCTGCAACGATTTCAGGATCGCCGACTTCATCAACTCAATCTCGGAATAAAGATGCGCGGCGCGATGCTGTAGCGCCTGGAACGACCCGATTTCCGACCCGAACTGCTTGCGCTCTTTTAGATAATCCATGGTCATCTTGAAACCGGCCTGCGCCGCCCCGGACATTTCCGCCGCGAGACCGGCGCGTCCGGCGTTCAATACGCCTTCCAGCGCTATGTAACCGCCATCAACCTCGCCCAGCACATCATCGCCGGTCGCTTCCACGCCGTCGAACTTGATGCGCGCTGCGTTGCGGCTGTCGACCATCATGGTGCGCTCAACGGAAACGCCTTTCGCCTGCGCGTCGACAAGAAACAGTGTGAGGCCGTCCTGTTCGCCCGGCGCGCCCGCAGAACGCGCCGCAACAATAATTTTGTCAGCCACATGACCGTCAGCAACGAAGGTCTTGTCGCCGGAAAGTTTGAAGGCATTGCCGGATTTTTCCGCCGCCATCGCGGTTTTCGCCGGCCCGTGCTTGCGCGTTTCATCGACCGCCAGCGCAAACAACGCCTCGCCGCCCGCAATCTTCGGCAGGAACTCTTGCTTGTGAGCATCGCCGGCGATTTTCTTCAGCGCGGTTGCTGCAAGCACAGACGTCGACAGAAATGGCGAGGCCGTCAGGGTGCGGCCCATTTCCTCGGCCAGCACGCCCGCGCCGACAAAGCCGAAATCGGCGCCGCCATGTTCCTCCTCAACAAGAATGCCGGCCCAGCCCATTTCCGCCATCTCTTTCCAGAGATCGCGATCAAAGCCGTCCGGATTATTTTCATCCCGCAGCTTTCTGAGGGCGCTGACCGGAGCTTTTTCATCGAGAAATCCGCGCGCCGACTCGCGCAGCATTTCCTGTTCTTCGTTGAGGACTAGTGGCATTTTATTTTCCTTATGCGCCCGGCAATTCGAGAATGCGTTTTGCGATAATGTTGAGCTGCACTTCCGACGTGCCGCCTTCGATGGAATTGGCCTTGGTGCGCAGCCAGCCGCGCGCCAGCTTGCCGTCTTTGGTGCGCTCGCCTTCCCATTCGAGTTCTTCCGAACCGCCCGCATCCATCATCAATTCAAAGCGGCGCTTGTTGAACTCGGTGCCGTAATATTTCAGCATCGATGAATTGGCGCCGACGCCCTGTCCGGCCTTGGCTTCGTCTTTCATGCGCTCCAGCGTTAACAGGAACGCCCAGCCGTCAATCTCAGCCTGCGCGATTTTCGAGCGCAGCATCGGATCGGCGAGTTTGCCGTCTTCCAGGCCGACCTGGCTCGCCGCCACTTCGCCAATGCCGCGACCGCCCAGGAGCCCGCCGCCGCCGGCGGAAATCATTTCCCGCTCATGGGTGAGAAGATATTTCGCAACGTCCCAGCCGCGATTGATCTCGCCGACCACCGCGCTGACGCCATCGCCATGTTCCTTCGGAACTTTGACGTCATCAAAGAAGGTCTCGCAGAACGGCGACTTGCCGGAAATCAGTTTGATCGGCTTGGTGGAAACGCCCGGCGCGTTCATATCAACGAGGATAAAACTGATGCCGTTATGTTTGGTCGCTTTCGGATCGGTTCGAACAAGGACGAAAATCCAGTCCGACTTGTCCGCATAAGACGTCCAGACTTTCTGACCGTTGACCAGCCAGTGATCGCCCCCCTCTTCATCTTTAATGTCTTCGCACTTGCATTGAAGGGAGGCGAGATCGGAGCCCGCGTTCGGTTCCGAATAGCCCTGGCACCAGCGGATTTCACCGCGCGTGATCGGCGGCAGGAAATGCGCTTTTTGCTCATGGCTTCCATATTTCAGGAGCGCCGGACCAAGCATCCAGATGCCGAAGCTTTCCAGCGGCGAGCGCGCTTTCATGTCGCGCATTTCGGCTTTGAGGATTTTCACTTCCTCTTTGGAAAGGCCGCCGCCGCCATATTCCTTCGGCCAGGCCGGCACCGTCCAGCCTTTTTCGGCCATGCGCTCCAGCCAGACTTTTTGCGCCTCGGATTGAAACTCCCACTGCTTGCCGCCCCAGCAGATATTTTCTTCTCCACCGGCGCCGTCGCGCATTTCTTTCGGGCAGTTTTCTTCCAGCCAGGCGCGGGTTTCCTTCCGGAAAGTCTCAAGGTCGCTCATGGTGAATTCCTTTCATTAAACCGATAACGCCGGCGGGTGTTGCAGGGCGATTTTCTTGACCGTAATCTTGTCGAACTTCGCCGTACCAAGGCGCGGCAACGGCGATGGCGAAAGCCAGATCCGCTCGGGCACCTTGAACGCTGCAAGCTCTTTGGCGATGAAGTCTCGCAGTTCAGCGACGTCGATCGCCTCGCCATCAACAGGATAGAAAACAAGACCGACCCGTTCGCCGAGCGTTTCGTCCGGCACGGAAAAGACACACGCCTCAGCGACACCATGATGCTCATAAACGCGGTTTTCAACTTCAAGGCAGGAGATGTTTTCGCCGCCGCGAATAATCAGGTCTTTGATGCGGTCGACAATATAGACGTATTCTTCCTCGTCCATCTTGCCGAGATCCCCTGAGCGGAACCAGCCGTCTGGCGTCAGCGCCTTTTCCGTGTCCTCCGGCAGATTATGATATTCACGGAAATTTGCCGGCGAGCGAATCCAGATTTCGCCGACCTCGCCGCGCGGAACTTCCTCGCCGTCCTTGACGATCTTGATATCGGTCACCGGCGGCACCGGACGACCGGTCGAATCCGGGCGCTGCTGATATTCCGCCAGCGAGATCACACAGCCGATGGCGTTGGTTTCCGATAATCCGTAACCGGATGACGGGTTGGCGTTTTTAAATGTATTTTTGAGTTTGCGAACGTGGTCGGCCGGGCGTTTTGCACCGCCGGAGCCGATATCCATCAGCGTCGGCAAGCCGCCTTCATGGTCCGTGTTCATCAGTTCATAGGACTGGCTCGGCACGCCGACAAAATTCGTCAGCTTTTCGCGGTTGATAATCTCGCCTGCATGTTTCGGGTCCCAGCGATAGATCATCGCGACGCGACGCCCCACCATATAGGACAGCATGAAGATCGAATGGGACCCGGTCACATGAAACAAGGGAACCGCCAGCAGAATGCCGGGATTATCGCCAAACAGGCTGACGCCGCCGCGCGCTTCCTTCACGGCGGAGGCGACAAACGCCCATGACAACAAAGTCGATATGCAGCCGCGATGGGTGAGAACAACGCCTTTCGGATTGCCCGTCGATCCCGACGTGTAGACGATGCAGAAATCATCATCGGGCTGGATGTCGACTGGCGGCGGCGTATCGTCCCTGGCGCGCTCGACCATGTCTTCAAAACGGTGATCGGCGCCCTCGCCCTCTTCGCGCGCAAGAATCAGCGTCAGCCCAAGCTCTTCTTTCAGCGGCGCCAGATATTCCAGGCGCCTGGCGTCAACAACGATGATTTTCGCGCCGCTGTCTTCGATCGCATATTTCAGCTCGTCGGCTTTCCACCAGGCGTTGAGCGGCGCAACAACCGCGCCTGTCGCAATGGCGCCCATGTAAGCAGTGCACCATTCGGGAAAGTTGCGCATGGCGAGGGCGACCTTGTCGCCCGGCTTGACGCCCAGTTCATCGCGCAGCGCATGGGCGAAGCGGCAAGCTTGCTTCCATGTCTCGGCGAAACTCAGCCGCTCATCTTCAAAAATCAGGAAGTCCTTGTCGCCATGGGTCGCCGCGCCATAGGCGTAGAGACCGACAAGATTGGGCGGCGCATTTTCAAAAACGCGGTAGGTGTTGCCGCGAATTTCCGCTTCGGTGACTTTGAACAAAGGGTTTTCGGTGAGGAGCTTGAAAGCGGCGGTAGCTAATTTGGCCGGATCCATTGGCGCGACGTCGCCCATATCTGACTATATTCCTTCCCTGACAACTTTTGCTCACCTTCATAGCCGAGGGAGGCGCCACGCGGAACAGCGACCTGCAGTGAAAATGCAATCGGATATGGTTAGTGTTTTGTGAAGGCGCGCGCCGTGCGCCAGATTTGACGCTCCACCCCATCGGGGCGCCCTTCTCCGATCCACAAACCGGTGAGCGCCAGTCCATAAATCGCCGCGCCCATGGCGATATCGGCGATGAGCCGCGAGGCGAGCGGCAACGCATCAATCGGCGCGACTTCAGGGCGCAGCCACAAGAACCAGAGCGCCATGACAGCGACCGCGCCAAAGGATCGGCGGGCGCTCCACAGCGGCTCCCAGAATTTGCCGCCGCCGGCTCTGGCGTAGAGCGCCAGATTGAGGATCACATGCAAAACGCCGGTTCCCGCCGCCGCCCAGATCGCTCCGTTCAGGCCATGGGCGGCGACCGCCCAAATGAAGACCGGAAACCGGATCAGAAAAAAGGCGCTCTCCCGAATGAAGACGAGGCGGGTCAGGCCCAGCGCCATGGCGTAATACTGCGCGGCGTAAAATAAGGACTGCAATCCGGCGACGGGCGCCAGCACTTTGATGACCGGCGCAACGCCTGCCCACTTCTCGCCAAGAACGAGCGCAGTCGCGTCTTCAGCCACAAAAGCGAACCCGAACGCCGCCGGCATAGCGATCACGCCAAGCGCCGCAACGCTGCGCAAAAACGCCTTACGCATCCGGTCAACCTCGTCCTGCAGGCTGGAGAGGCCCGGATAAACCGCTTTGCTGAGCGGCGCCGCCAGCTGTTCGGCCACCATGTCCGACAGTTGGCCGCCCATAAAAAATATCCCGGCGCCGCCGGTACCGACGAAGCGCGCCAGGATCGGCGTGTCGAGCTTGTTGTTGAGCGCCGCAACGAAACTCACCGCTGTCAGCCAGCCGGAAAACCCGAACACCTTGCGAATGGACTTGAACGACAGGCGCGGCGCGAACGGGCGCAGAGCGTAAGACAAAAAAAGCTGCACCGCGCCGCCGGCCAGCATGCCGAGAATAATCGCCCAATAGGTTCGGAACATGAATGCGATCACAACTGACACGATCACGCCCGCCAGCTTGGTCGCGATCGTCACCAGAAACTGCTGCGAGAATTTAAGTTCGCGCTCGAATTCAAAGAAGCGCGGATTGATAAGACCGATCATTACCGGCGCCAGCGCCACCGCCAGAAACACATTCCGCATGCGCGGGTCGTCATAAAACGCCGCCATGACCGGCGCCGCCAACGCCAGCGCCAATCCGACCAGCAAGCCGCGCGCCAGCGACAGCGTGAAGAGAGTGTTGAGATCATCGCGGCCGGCGTCGCGAAACCGCACTACCGCCTGTGACACGCCGACATCGGAGAACCCTTGCAGCAATTGCATGGCGAGCGTTGCAACGGCGACGATGCCGATATCGTTTGGAATCAACAGCCGGGCGACGACGATGGTGTTGATGGCGCCCAGCGCCCGCGCCGCAATCCCGGACCCCATGATCCATGCAGCGCCATGGGCGACGCGACGGGTCAGGCCGGGTTCCGGCGACGTGCGCTGAGGGGAGTTGATATCTGTCATGTTGCGCCTTTGCGCTTCCCCCTTAAACCGGTTCGTTTTTGATAGCGACGCCGGGTAAACAAATCAGCCATGATCGGTTGACGCGCAGCCTGGGAAACAACAAAAGCGCAAGCATATCGGCAATGCTTTGGGAACTGTGACGGAAATGGTCAAACCGAGATTTCTCCATAGCCGCATGACCCGCCGCCTTGATGTGCTGGTCAAAGGCAAGCTGTGGCTGCAAGTGATCATCGCCCTTGCGCTCGGCGCCGGCGTCGGCATGGTCATCGGCCCGGACATGGCGCTCTTTAATCGCGATCTCGCCCTCGTCATCGCCGAGTGGCTTGGCCTCCCCGGACAGATGTTTCTGGCGATCATCCGTATGGTTATTATTCCCCTGGCGGCGAGTTCGATTATTCTCGGCGTTGCAGGCAGCGGCGGCGGCGAAGCCATGAAGCAGGTTGGCAGCCGGCTTATCCTTTTCATCACTTCAACGACGCTCGCCGCGACCGTCATTGGCGTTGTACTCGCCAATCTGATCCGTCCCGGGCGCAACATTGATGACCCATTACCGGTAACGCCGCGTCTGAAACCGCCCCCCGCCGAGACAATGCAACCCGAGGGCGATGCGCTCAGTGCGATCACGCGGGACCTGCCGGAACTGATTACGAGCCTCATTCCCCAGAACATCACCAGCTCCGTTCTGGAGCAGGACATGCTGGCTGTCGTCGTGTTTTCCCTGTTCATCGGCATAGCCGCCGTCAACGCCCACGACAGGGAGCTGACGAAACCATTGATCTCGCTGGCGCAGGCGGTTCTGGAAGTCTGCATGACCGTGATCCGCACGGCGATGCGGTTTGCGCCCATTGCTGTGTTTGGATTGATCGCTGAAACCACCGCCGCAAACGGCATGCAAACCCTCGCCGATCTCGCGGTTTATTGCGCCGTGGTGCTCACCGGTCTGGCGGCCTTGCTTCTGCTCTATCTTGTGATCGTCACGGTATTTGGGCGCCTCTCGCCAATCGCCTTTCTGAAAACCGTCGCCCCGGTTCAACTGCTTGCATTCTCTACATCAAGCTCCGCCGCGGTCATGCCGCTGACAATGAAAACCGCCGTTGAAAAACTTGCCGTCACGCCGACGCTGGCGGGCGCGGTTATCCCTCTGGCGTCAACGGTCAACATGGCCGGCACAGCGCTTTACCAGGCCGTGGCGATCATGTTTCTCGCCGAAATCGCAAATGTCTCCCTGTCGCTCGGCGATCTCGCCCTGATCATGGTGACCCTCACCGGGGCCTCAATTGGCGCGCCCGCCGCACCCGGGGCCAGCATCGCCATCCTCGCCGCCACGGCGACCAATTTTGGCATTCCCCCTACCGGCATGGCGTTGATATTCGGCGTTGACCGGATTCTCGACATGGCGCGCACATCGGTCAACGTGACCGGCGATCTTGTCGCCTGCCGTCTGCTCTCACAGCCATCCGGAAAAGAGAACGTTGAGACCTTGCAGGAAGCGCCCGCATAATTGCGTCCCCGCGCGCCTTGCTAAACATCCGATCCCGCGTATGGTGCGCCGCCCATCAACAACCTCAACGCCAAAGTCCATGCCCCACGCCTCCGCCCTCCTCAATGTAATGATCAACTCGGCCCGCAAAGCGGCGCGCGGGCTGTCGCGCGATTTCGGCGAGGCTCAGTCGCTGCAGGTTTCCAAAAAAGGCGTCGCGGATTTTGTCACCAAAGCCGACACCACGGCCGAACAGATTATCTTTGAAAGCCTCTCCACCGCGCGGCCGAAATATGGATTTGTTATGGAGGAACGCGGTGAGATCGAGGGTTCGGACAATTCCAATCGCTGGATTGTCGACCCTCTCGACGGCACCACGAATTTTCTGCATGGGCTGCCGCAATTTGCGATCTCGATTGGACTGGAACGCGACCGGCAACCTTATGCGGGCGTTGTCTATAATCCGGTGACGGATGAAATGTTCTGGGCGGAAAAGGGCGAAGGCGCGTATCTCAACGACCGGCGCATCCGCGTCTCTGGTCGACAGGAGCTAAACGAGTGCCTGTTTGCCTGCGGCCTTCCTTTCGCCGGCAGACCGGGACGCGACCGCGCGCTCGAAGAAACCAATCGCGTTTTGGAAGCGACGGCGGGCGTGCGTCGCTTT
This sequence comes from Pseudomonadota bacterium, assembly GCA_039819405.1. GTDB lineage: Bacteria > Pseudomonadota > Alphaproteobacteria > Caulobacterales > Parvularculaceae > Hyphococcus. The sequence goes on from JBCBSB010000005.1 coordinate 474,326, forward strand.
GGCGCCGCGGCGCTCGATCTCGCTTTTGTTGCGGCGGGTCGTTTCGATGCGTTTTGGGAGCGGGATTTAAATATCTGGGATGTCGCCGCCGGCGCCGCCATCGTGCGCGAGGCGGGCGGCATTGTCAGCGAAATTGAAGGCGGCAATAAGCACCTTACCGCCGGATCAATTCTCGCGGCGAATTCGAATATTTACGATCAGGCGAAAGCGCTGCTCAATCGGTAGCGCGCATCACACACAGTTTATTTGCCTTTGTAAATTACGCCCCATGCTTCGAGACGCATGAAATGCCCCTCAGGATGAAGAAGCAGTTGCGGCAAACAAAGACGAAAAATCTTACACGCAGTTATAATGACGGTAACGCCAGCGCACAGACTGCGGATCGACAGTTTCGTCCACATAGCGCGCTCTTAAACCATAGGCGCCGCAATGAGCCTGGGCTTCGGCCTGCAGATCATCGGGATCAAAATCATAAGGGTCGTAGGGAATCGATATCGACTCATTGGAAACGACGGTTTGCGTAGCGCAGGCCGCTAACCCCAACGCCAAAAGCCCCGCTAAAAAAACCTTCAAAATCCTCACCATGCCTGACGCCTCACCCTATCGACGGGCCAGCGTAGCAAGATCGGCGGCGATAAAAAAGGGTGCGGCCGAAACCGCACCCTTAACAAGTCTGGAGGGAAAATTGTCGGGTATTTTCGCCTTAGGCGGCGTCAGCGTCGTTCAGGATTTTGACGTTTGACGCGTCCTGGCCATTGATGGCGATCTTGCGCGGTTTCATCGCTTCGGGGATTTCCCGCTTCAGATCAATGTTCAACAGGCCGTTGACGAGGGATGCGCCATCGATCCTGACATGCTCGGCGAGCTGGAACTGGCGCTCAAAAGAGCGTCCGGCAATGCCGCGATAGAGAAAGCTGCGGTCGTCGTCGGCGTCCGCTCGCAGGCCTTTTACCGTCAGGGTGTTCTCGCGAACTTCGATGTCGAGATCAGTCTCTGCGAAACCGGCGACCGCCAGGGTGATGCGGTAGTCGTTCTCGTCGAGCCGCTCAATGTTGTAAGGGGGATATCCGCCCGATTCCGCCTTGCCGGCAGTGTCGAGCAGGTCGAACACGCGGTCAAAACCAACCGATGAACGATAGAGGGGAGCTAAGTCAAAAGTACGCATTTCAGTCTTCCTTCTTTAAAAGCAAGGGTTGCGCGCGCCTTAATCTTCCATCTGGCAAGAACGGCGCGATCGGAGCCAATTGGCCTCCGACCTCCTCCAGATATGAGCCGATTTTCCGATTTCAAGCGTCAAATTGGTTCGCCGCTCAATTTGAACGGATGCGCGCCGAAAGAAGCGGTTAAGACCCCTATTCTAAAGGTAAAAGCCACAGCGTGGACCGGCGCTCAAAGCATGGTAAACACGCCTCCGCCTTGTCAGTCAGGAGCCTCAGGATGAAATTCAGCGCAATTTTGGGAGTTGCAGCGGCCGGGTTGCTTCTTGCCGCATGCGGCGGGTCAAAGACCGCTGAGAATGACGGCGCCCCGCAGGAGGAGGCGGCGGCGCTGTCAAACGAGGCGCGGCTTGACGCAATCCTTGCCGGCGATCATCGCACCCCGCAGGAACGCGCCCGGGACGCCCACCGGCATCCGAAAGAAACGCTTCTGTTTTTCGGTATCGAGCCCGATATGACGGTCGTTGAAATCTGGCCCGGCGGGGGCTGGTATACGCAAGTGATCGCGCCTTACCTGAAAACCGGCGGCGGCAAATACTATGCCGCCGGCTTTTCCCGCGAAGGCGCCAATGAGCGCATTCTCGCTTCGCTCAAAGCCTATGAAGATTTTTACGCTGGAAACCCGGAACTCTATGGCGAGGTGGACCTTTCCGCGCTGAGCGGCCCGATCGCGCCGGATGGCCCGGTCGACGCCATTTTGACCTTCCGCAACCTGCACAACTGGGGACAGGCCGGGACCGCAGCCACCTACATGGCGGCGTTTTATGACGCCCTGAAACCTGGCGGCGTTCTGGGCGTCGTTCAGCACCGCGCGGATGGATCGGATGCTCCCCGCAACGGCGCCTACGGATATTTGTATACAGACGATGTGATCGAACTTGCGCAGTCCGTCGGGTTTGTTTTTGAGGAGGCGTCTGAAGTTAACGCCAACATCGCAGACACCAAGGACCATCCCTTCGGCGTCTGGACCCTGCCGCCAGTGAGTCGCAGCGCCAACGTTCAGGGCATGCAGGCGCCGGGATTTGATCCGGCCCGGTATGCGGCGATTGGCGAGAGCGACCGCATGACCTTGCGGTTTCGCAAGCCCGTCAACGATACCGCGAGCGAATAACCCCATGACGTCGGAAGACAACGCCGCCGACCTATTAATCGCCCAGGCGCAAAAATCCTTCGCCGAAGGATTTGCCGGCGTGATCAAACTGGCGCCGGACGGGGCGCCGCCGGTCTGGGTTGACGGACGCACAACGCCGCCCGCGGTCATCGCCCATGAGCCAGAAGATCACCCCGCCGATTGCCAGTGGCGCGGCTCCTCTGATGCGCTCATGCGCGTGCTGGAAAGCGAAAAGGCGCTGGAGAGCGATTATCTCTCGGGACGTGTTTTCATCAGCGGCGATATGAGCGTGATGGCGCGCCTTTCCATGAAAGCGCATCGATGAGCGATTTCATTCGCATTCCCACCAATCCCGTTCCCGCTGGCGGCGAGGCGCTGGAGATCGAGACCACCGACAACGCTACGTTGCGCATGGCGCTCTTCCCCGCAGAGAAGGCGAAAGGAACCGTCGTTCTTCTCAACGGGCGCTGCGAGTTCATCGAAAAATATTTCGAGGTTATTGAAGATTTGCGCGGGCGCGGCCTGAATGTCGCGACGATGGACTGGCGCGGTCAGGGCCTCTCGTCACGGATGCTGCCGGTTTCCGACAAGGGCCATATTCCGGACTTCGGCGCCTATAAATCCGACCTGCGCAATTTCGTCGAGGATATCGTCAAGCCGCGCTTTGGCGGGCCGATGATTTTGATGACCCATTCCATGGGCGGCCTGCCGGCGCTGATGCTGCTGGCCGACGGCGACGAGACTTTCGTCCGCGCGGTGTTGTGCGCGCCAATGACGCGCCTTTTCCCGAGCCTTAAAATGCGGGTCTTCTCCCGGACGCTGGCGGGCCTTGCTCATAATCTCGGCTGGTCGCGGGTTTCACTCGTCGGCGTCAAGGAATACTCCCTCGACTTTGAAGGCAATGTGTTGACCTCCGACCCGCGCCGCCATGAGCGGTTTCGCGAGCTGCAGGCGGCGGCGCCCAACGCCTGCGTCTTCGCGCCAACTTATGGCTGGCTCAACGCCGCGATTAAAGGCATGGACGATATTCATCAGCCAGAGCGCCTCAACAGCATTAAAATTCCTGTACGGATTATCTCCGCCGAGAATGACAAGCTGGTCGACCCTGACGATCATCGGGAACTGGCCGCCGCTAACAGCGCGATCGACTGCATCACGATCAAGGGCGCGCTCCATGAAATTCTGATGGAGCGGGACGAAATCAGAGATCAGTACTGGCAGGCGTTCGATGAGTTTGTCACGCCGGTATTGGATGAATAAGATTAAGTGCGATGATCGTCTGGTTGGCGCTTGCCAGTAAGATTTGTTTTTCAAAATATTACCGCCGATTATAATATCGCAATTCAATATTTAAGCCATATATTCTGGCTGGAGCTGTGTTCTCTTATCTGACGATATCGATAAGAATAATGATAATGCCGACCTGACCGCCCTGCCAGAAAACAGACCGCAGCCCGGGCGGGCCAAAAGCATAAGACGGCACATACAGGCAACGAGAAACAAAAAAAGTCCACGCGCCCCACACCGACAAAACTCCGTTGAGCTCCGCAGCATGCACGACAAATAAAGCAGCGAAAAATTGCGGGAGTATCTCCAACAGGTTTTTGTGCGCCCGAACCAAACGGCCGCTAATGCCCGTTACCTCGAATGGGATGTCTCTTGGGCCGGCGACCCAGGCCGGGCCTGCCTGCCTCAAAGTTGCAATGCTCTGCATGCCGATTTGAACGATCGCAAGCATTAACGTCGCGCATAAAGCCCAGAGATCACCGGTCACTGTGATCTCTCCTCACTCCGCCACAAAAGCTGCACAACAGTGGAAACCAGCCAGGCCGTTATGGCGGCGAGCAAACCTCCCATTACCCCGCCTAGCGGTGAGAACAGGAGCGTGAATGATACTGGAGAAAGCCCAAAAGGAACCTCCGCCGATAGATATTCAGGATTGTTTTGAAAATATATATCGACAAAAGCCATTTGCCCCCAAAGCGCAAATACTGCGGTAAAAAAACCTGCGGCAAAGGCGCTCCGCACCGGCGCTTGTCTTTCAAGCAGCACAACGAGTTTGCCAACGCCCGCGAGGGTGATGAGCGCGACCCAATGTTCCAGCCCGTTTATCCACGCCAAAATCGTAAGCGCCGCATAGACAAGGCCGCTTAGCGATAATGTCAGCGCAAGCCCCCATCGTATTCGCGCCATGAAACTTCTCCCGATTTTCTCTCAGCGAAAAAATGAGATTGAAGTATGACCAAATATCTATATTAGTCAAATAGATTTATGGAGATATTATGCCAAGAGCGTTCAGCGTCCAGGAAGAGGCGAGCATTCGGGAGCTTTTAAGAAATGTGGCGCGGCGATTATTCGCCTCACAAGGCGTCCTGAAAACCAGTCTCGAGCAAATTACGAGCGCTGCAGGAATAGCAAAGGGTTCATTCTACAAATTCTATCAAACGAAAGAGGTTTTGTTCTTCGAACTTCTTGAAGACAGCCAAAACCGAATTCGAGCGCCATTGCTTGTCGGGAACTTGCCCAGTCACCAAAAGACACGGCGGCATTTCGAAAAAAGAGTGCGCAGCTTATTCGATCAGATTTGCGCTGACCCACTTGTCCAGTATATGGGGCGCGAGCAGGAGCTTCTTGCAATCGTTCGAAAGACGCCGCCGGAAATATTGTCAGCACACCAAAAAGAGGACCAGGCTTTTCTCGACACTCTTATCAAAAGGTGGAACACAAAAAGTAAACCGCCAATCAGAGATGTCGTTGCAGCTCGAGTATCTGTCCTGTTGCTGGTTAGCTTAAAGCGGGATTTTCTTGGCGAAAGGCTTTTTCCTCACGCCGCCACATCTGCGATTGAAAGTCTTGCAGATTGCTTTTTTTAACGCGACTGAGACGAAAAGGAAGTCGGCGATCTCTATTTCTTCCAAACAGAGATCGCCGACATACTGCTATTTAATTTGCGTCGAAACGATCGAGATTCATCACCTTGGTCCACGCGTCGACGAAGTCCTGGAGGAAAACCGCCTGCGCGTCGTTATACGCATAGTTTTCAACCACGGCGCGCAGCTCTGCATTTGAGCCAAACACCAAATCGACTTCCGTCGCCGTCCATTTAAGGTCGCCGCTTGAGCGGTCGCGGCCTTCAAACACATAGTCCGTGCTTGTCGGGCTCCACTTTGTCGACATGTCGAGCAGGTTGACGAAGAAGTCATTGCTCAATGTTCCCGGCCTGTCGGTAAGCACGCCATGTTCCGTCCCGTTGGCGTTGGCGCCAAGGGTGCGCATTCCGCCGACCAGAACGGTCATCTCCGGAACCGTCAGTCCCAGCGTGTCCGCGCGATCAACCAGCAGTTCCGACGGCGACCGGCCTTGTGCGTCACCAACATAGTTGCGGAAACCGTCCGCTTTAGGCTCCAGCACGGCAAAAGAGTCCACACTGGTTTGCTCTTGCGACGCATCGGTGCGGCCGGGCATGAACGGGACTGTCACATTGTGACCGGCGTCTTCCGCCGCCTGTTCAATGGCCGCTGCGCCGCCCAGAACAATCACGTCGGCAAGCGAGACTTTTTTGCCGCCCGTTTGCGCTTCGTTGAAAGCCGCCTGTACTTCTTCCAGCGTCGCCAGCGCCCTGGCGAGTTCCCTTGGATTGTTGACGGCCCAATCTTTTTGCGGCGCAAGGCGGATGCGGGCGCCATTGGCGCCGCCGCGCATGTCCGTGTCACGAAATGAGGCGGCGGAACCCCAGGCCGTTCTGACAAGTTCCGGTATGGACAGCCCTGATGCGAGGATGCGCGCCTTAAGGTCCGCAATATCCGCATCATTGATCAACTCGTGATCGACGGCGGGCACAGGATCCTGCCAGCTCAGCGCCTCAGCAGGCACTTCCGAACCCAGATACCGGGCGCGCGGTCCCATATCGCGATGGGTCAGTTTGAACCAGGCTTTTGCAAAAGCAAGTTCGAACTCTTCAGGGTTGTCGAGAAAGCGCTGGGAAATTTCCCGATAGGCGGGGTCCTCTTTTAACGACAGATCGGTCGTCATCATGATCGGCGCATGAAACTTGTCCGGGTCATGAGCATCCGGCACCAGCGCCGAAGCGGCCTCGTCGGTCGGAATCCATTGAATGGCGCCGGCTGGGCTTCTGGTTTGTTTCCACTCAAAATTGAACAGATTGCTCAAATATTGATGCGTCCACTGAGCAGGACTGGACGTCCAGGCGCCTTCAAGGCCGCTGGTAATCGTATCGCCGGCATTGCCCACGCCGCATTTGTTGTTCCAGCCGAGCCCTTGCTCTTCGACGTTTTCTGCAGCGGGCTCCGGCCCGACGCAGTCTTCCGGGCTGCGGGCGCCGTGCGCTTTGCCAAAGGTATGGCCGCCCGCAATCAGCGCAACCGTTTCTTCATCGTTCATCGCCATGCGGCCGAAAGTTTCACGAATATCCTGCGCCGCAGCCAGCGGATCCGGGTTGCCGTTCGGGCCTTCCGGATTGACATAGATCAGGCCCATCTGCACCGCGCCGAGCGGCTTTTCGAGTTTCCGGTCGCCGCTGTAGCGCTTGTCAGCGAGCATCTCGGCTTCAGGTCCCCAATAGACAAGCTCCGCCTGCCAGTCATCTTCACGACCGCCGGCGAAACCAAACGTTTCAAAGCCCATGGATTCCAACGCGACATTGCCGGTCAGCACCATCAGATCGGCCCAGGAGATATTGCGGCCGTATTTCTGCTTGACCGGCCACAGCAACCGCCGCGCCTTGTCGAGATTGGCGTTATCCGGCCAGCTGTTGAGCGGTTCAAAGCGTTGCTGTCCGCCGCCGGCGCCGCCACGGCCATCGAGCGTGCGATAGGTGCCCGCGCTGTGCCACGCCATGCGAATGAATAATGGTCCGTAATGCCCGTAATCCGCCGGCCACCAATCCTGCGAGGCAGTCATGACCGCCTCAATGTCCTGCTTCACGGCATTAAGATCAAGGCTTTCAAACGCCGTCGCGTAATCGAAATCGTCACCTAAAGGATCTGACACAGCCTCGTTCTGGCGAAGCTGTGAAAGGTTTAATGTTTCCGGCCACCAGAATTCATTCGCTTTCGGCTCGCCACGGACCGGAACGGATGTCTCAGATTGCATAGCCGGTTCCGCCTGCGCGGTTGCGCTACGCTCAGCAGCCGGTTCGCTTTCGCTCACACGCTCCTGATTTCCGCAAGCTGTTACAAATACGACCGTCATAACGGCCGCGCCTGCAAGTAGCGATGATTTAAGGTTTTTGTTCATGCGTTCACTCCTTCTGATGTCTTATTTAGCAAAAAAGGTTGAAGGCGCTGGCGCAGCAAAGATGCGCCGCCAGCGCTTGAGATTTTCGTTCGAATGTTGCGGGCGCCGTTTGCGCAGCCTGTGAGGATAGATTCCGATAGAGACCGGCCTGGTTTCTTCCTGCAGCGCAGACGTATCATGCGTTCTGAGCTATATTCGTCTGTAAGCTGCATATTTAGTTTTCCTGTTGATAATTACAGGAATACCTTCTCTCACATTATTTGTAAAACCGATAGTTTTGATATTATAAATCTACTATCTCGATAGTTTATGGTCGCCCGCCAGCGCCCTGAAGTTCATCTCAGTTTTGGATTGGAGCAAAAGCCACGGACGGCTTGTGGATGCGGTCAGGCTGAAGCGACCTGCCGGCATCTCTAACGCCGCCGGCGACCTTCGAAAACGGGCGTCCAAACCGCGAGACATTTTGAAATACCATTATTGAGGAAAGGCCGCTCGTTCGGTGCACGGCGGCAATACCACCTTCAAGACTTCAAGGACTTGCGGAGCGAAAACCTTATGAAGGGTATCCGAGGACAGGGTGTGCATTGATCCATTCCCGTTTGGTCAGTTCATCGGCGATAAACCGGCCCGCATCGGCAAAATGGATTTGAAAATTGCCTTTCCCGACACGGCCTTCTTTTGCAAGAAAGTGTTTGCTGTCTCCGTCACGGAGGTAGGTCAGACGGACAGCCGTCCATTCGACATCGCCGGCCTCTTCAAGGATCGTTTCCATGCGGGCCATATCCACATAAGTGTTGATAAGATATCGCCGCAGCAGCTTTGTGTAGAACCAGGGCGCGGCTTTGTCCTCCACAACCCCACCTGAGGAAAGCACGATAATCCGCCCAACGCCGGCTTCACGCATGGCTTTAAGATAGCTGCGTGTCGATGTTGAATAGAGATCAGTGAATTTTTTCGACGCCGACAAGGACCCGTGGCCGAGGCAGCTGACCAGCGCATCCGCGCCCGCCAATGCCGAGACAAGAGAACCATGATCTTCCATATCGATTTTTCTGACTTCAATTTCATCAACATCGGTCATGGTTTCCGGCCGGCGCACAGCCGCGACCACGTCATATCCGGCTTGCCGGCAAAAGTTCACAACCTCTCGGCCGGTCGATCCATTGGCCCCAAAAATAGCGACTCGCATCAGACTTCCTCATATATCAAAATAAAAAGTGAAAGTTTTTCACTTTTTATATAGTCCAGACAATCTGCGCCGTCAAAGGTTTACCGAAGCATGAGCAGTTCCCGAGAAAAAAAGCCAAGCCAGAAACGCGCTGTCAAAACACGCGCGAAAATTCTGAGCGCCGTTGAAAGTCTGGTTGAAAAGAAGCCGGGCGAGTTCGTCACTTCCTCTGAAATCGCCTCGGAAGCGGGCGTCGCTGTGGGAACGCTCTATCGCTATTTCGACGATGCCAGCGCCGCTATCCTCAAAGCTTACGATCGGGCGCATGAACGCGTGAACGGGTGCTGGTTCCAGGGTTTGTCTAAGCTTACAGACTTATCGTCGGAAGACGCCGCGCGGGCCTTTCTCAAAACCTATCGCACCTGCGCACGTCGCGAACGCGCCTATGTCCCGCTTCTGATACTTGCAAGGAAAATACGCCCGGCCGCAGTTGAATTCGAGGCGAATGTCGACACGCCTGAAAGCCACCGCGCATTTGCAAATATCTTCCAAATCTCTCCAACAAAAGAAAAACTGGCGGCCATCAGACTGCTCAAATTTGTGACGCTACAGCTCATGGACGCTTACTTTACAGCGCGCGCTGACGATCAGTCGGCAATTCGCGACGAAATCATCAGATATACTGAGCAAGCGCTGCAACGACTTCGAGCATAACGCGCTCAGCCCGCGCTCATCCTTGATATGCAACTTCGTATGAGGCGCTACTTGTTCAATGAGGCCAACGCAGCCGCATGCAGCTCCGGCGTGGCGGCGGCCAGCGCCTCGCCGCGATCGTCAGATCCTAGCGGGTCGCCGTTCCAGTTGGTGATGACGCCGCCGGCGCTCTCGACGACGGGCGCCAGCGCCGCATAATCATGAAGCTGCAGGGAATTCTCCGCCACGACATCCAGCTCGCCCAATGCAAGAAGAGCGTAGGCGTAGGCGTCCATGGAAAAGCGTGCGACGCGCGACGCCGCAGCGAGACGGCGAAAAGCGCCCGCGGGCGCATCCCCGAAATAGCTTTCCGGTCTCGGGTCCGTTGTTGATATCCGCGCCCGAACAAGGTCGGTCACGCCGCTGGTGCGGCATGCCCTCGTCTCGCCGCCGCGATGAAAAACCGTCTCGCCGTTCGATGCGAGCCAGCGCTCTTTGGTAAAAGGCTGGTCGATCAGTCCAAGCACCGGCGCGCCCTCATGCTCCAGCGCAATCAACGTCGTCCAAGTCGCTACGCCGCAGACAAAGGCGCGCGTCCCGTCTACCGGGTCGAGCACCCATCGCCAGGGGCCGTCGCCTTTCGTCGCGCCGAATTCCTCGCCGATGACGCCATGATCGGGATAGGTTTTCGCAATCAGGTCACGGATCACGCGCTCGCCCTCACGATCAGCATCCGTGACCGGATCAAACTCAAGATCGGAGGCCGCGCCGGTCTTGTCGGTAACGTCGGCGCCATTGCGAAAACGCGGCAAGGTTTCAGCGCGCGCTAAATCGGCCAGACGCATGGCGAAGGCGGAAAATTCTGAAATTTTTTCTGTTGGAAAAGACATGCGCGGCGATCATGACGACCGCCGCGCGCCAGCGCAAGTGGGAGGGAGGAGCGCTGAGGGATAGCTGGCGTTAAAACCTATTCGACGCCGGACATCGCCTTGGCGAGATCGAGAAGGCGCTTTCGTGGCTCTTCATTGAGCTGATAATAATAACGGACGAGATCGATGGTTTCTTTCTCGTCAAGAACGTCAGCGGCGGGCGCTTCCGCGAACCCGTAATTGGCGTTGAACTCAAACGCCGGTTCATGTCCATTCATGCCTTCAAAGAAATAAGAGACCGACACTTCCAGCGCTTTCGCCAAGGACCATAACCGCGATGCGGAAATACGGTTGGCGCCGCTTTCATATTTCTGGATCTGCTGGAAGCGGATGTTGACCGCCTGCGCCAGCTTCTCCTGCGTCAGCCCGAGAAGACGGCGCCGCGCTCGAAGGCGGCGCCCAACATGCGTGTCGACTGGATGCGTCATACTCTACTCCACCGTTTAAACCCTGGCTGGCCGTCAGATGAGGACCGCCGTCTGACTGGTGGATCGCAAACCCCGTGCCGTTTGGGAGAAGCGTCGGCTTTGCGCTCGCCTTATGCGGGTCAAACGCCTGAAATAAAAAGGGGAAATCCAGATGGCGCTACACGCCTGATGCGTTTTCGCGCATCAGGCGAATGATCATCCCAGCCATTTCGGAACAGGGGAATTGTCTCAATATGACCCCGCGCGCCGGAAACGCCCGGACTAATCGATCATCTTCGCCGAGCGCAGCCAGAATTCATTATCAAATTCCGGCGTCGCCAGATTGGTGATGAACTGACGCGTCGCCGCATCCCAGGAAAACCTTTCCGCCCATTCCCGGCATGCTGCGGGATCACGGTTTTCGTAAGCGGCCATACAGGCTTTTGTCAGGTCTTCATCGAGAGCCCCGCACCCGGCTGGCGCGCCGTCCAGAATTTCAAGCGGCCCGCGCACCGGATAGGCGGCGACCGGCACGCCGCAGGCAAGCGCCTCGACATTCACCAGGCCGAACGTGTCCGTGCGTGACGGAAATACAAAAACATCGGCGGCCTGATAATACCGCGTCAGCTCATCGCCGAACTTCGATCCGACAAATACGGCGTCTTTATATTTTTCTTCCAGCTCTTCACGCTGCGGCCCTTCGCCGACAATCACCTTTGTGCCAGGCAGATCAGCTTCAAGAAAATCCTCAATGCTCTTTTCCACCGCGAGACGACCTACATAAAGGAAGACAGGGCGTTCATGGACATCAAGAAGCGAACGGTCGCCAGGCTGGAACTGCTCAAGATCAACGCCGCGCGCCCATAATTTCATATCCCCGAAACCGCGTTCTTTCAGCTCTTCAACCAGGCCGGGCGTGGCGACCATCATGGTCTCGCCATCTTTATGGAAGTCGCGCAGTACCGCGTAGCCCCAGTTTGTCGGCACCTTCCAGCGTTCATTGGCGTATTCGGCAAAGCGCGTATGGAAACTCGTCGTATAAGGATAGCCGCGCCGCTTGCAGAACCGTCGGGTGGCGCGTCCGATCGGTCCTTCGGTGGCGATGTGAATCGCGTCCGGCTGAAACTCATTGATGATCTTGGCGACCTTGCGGTTCGGCATCAGCGACAGACGGATTTCCGAATAGGACGGCAGCGGCACCGACTTGAATTCATTCGGCGTGATGTAACGCACCTCATTGCCGAATTTGGTGAGGATCCGGCCCAGCGTATCCAGCGTGCGCACAACGCCGTTCAATTGCGGCTTCCATGCATCGGTCGCGATGATGATCTTCAGACCACCGTCCACGCTCGGCATATCAAAGCGCTGCTTGGCGCGTGTTAGACGCCCAACGCTTGACCCGATCCGGCGCAGCGCGCCTTTTTTTCGCGGCGGCTCATTCTTATTGTCGCGATCCATTCTTTCGTTCCTGCAGGTGGGGAAAATCGCTCCCATAGCGATCCGCTGAGAACGTTGGGCCTAGTCCATGGCGCGATGATTTACAATTCAGCCCATCCACAAACCCAAATTCGCGCAAATCTCAAAAACAACTTTGAGCGATATTGCACTGCAAAATAATGTTGCGCCGCAACAAAGGCTGAGATAGCCTTTTTTAGCAGCGGCCCTGTCGCTGCCGCCCAATTCTTGGGCGTTTCCTCCCTATGACTTGGCCGCAGGTTCGTCCTGCGGCCTTTTTTATATGCCTTGTTATTCCGCCGCCTGCGCCGCCCACATGTCATCGGCGCGCAGCGACGTCAGACGCTGGATCAAACCGCGCATTGCAACGCGCAGCCTGTCGAAGCCTTCGGTCCGGGTGATCCGCCGCTCATCAAGATACAGCGCCCGGTTGATTTCAACCTGCAGCACATGAACGCCCTTTTTCGGGCGACCATAAGATGAGGCGACGAAGCCGCCGGCGTAAGGCGCGTTGCGCGCAACCTCATAATCCAGTGTCGCAAGCGTGTCTTCGGCGATCTCGGTGACAAAGGGCGCGCATGACGACCCGAAGCGGTCGCCGAGCACGAAATCGATCGGCGGTTCGCCGGACCGGAACGGCGCGCCGCCGGCTGACGGCATCGAATGGCAGTCGATCAGCACGGCGCAGCCAAATTTTGCGCGCGCCGCCTCAATCAGCTCTGAAAGGGTTGCGTGATAGGGATCATAACAGGCGCCAAGACGCCGGCGCGCATCGAAATAATAAAGCTTGCGGCTGTAAATATCGTGCCCGTCAGCGACAATGCGCGGAATGACGCCAAGCCCTGCGATCACACGGCTGGAACGCGTATCGGCGCTGCGCGGCAGATCATCGGCGAACATGCGCGGATCGAGTTCGGCGCGCGAGCGGTTCACATCGACATAGGCGCGCGGAAAAAGCGCCCGCAGTAAAGGCGCGCCATATCGGGGCGCATCGTCAAACAGAAGATCGACATAGCTGTCCTCGGACTGGCGCAAGGCGTGACGGTCCAATCTGGAATTGCGCAACAGGTCGGAAGGGTAATCCCGCCCCGAATGGGGCGAGGCGAAGATCACCGGCGACGTCGCCTCGGCCGGGGCCAGAACCTCTATGGCGCCGCCGGACGGGAGCGTTTCCGGGATTTGCGTCTTCTTTGCCATACCTTATTCGATGTCGACCTCGCGCGAATTGGCGCATGTTAGCGTGAACCGATGGCTTTCGTTAAGACCAGGGCTGATAATAAACCGGTGATGGAGCGAAATTTGCATTTTGCTTATGAATTTTGATTATGCGTTCCAACACAGGTCGATCTTGATTCCCGATCTAGAACAGGTCGATCAAGCACTCAAAAGGCGGAGTTTATGGCGGCGATTCTTTTAGCGGAAGACGATGAGTCGATGCGGCGGTTTTTAAAAAAAGCGCTTGAGCGGGCCGGCCATTCGGTGATCGACGCAGCGCAGGGGGACGAGGCCCTGACCGAGTTGCAATTGCGCGAATTCGATCTCCTGCTGACCGATATCGTGATGCCGGTGATGGACGGCATCGAACTCGCCCGGCGCGCCTCGGAAATCGACCCCGAGATGAAGATCATGTTCATCACGGGCTTCGCCGCCGTGGCGCTGAACGCCGCCAACCAAGCGCCCGAAGACGCCAAGGTTCTGTCAAAGCCCTTCCACCTGAAAGACCTGGTGCAGGAAGTCGACCGCGTCGTGGCCGCCTGACAGGCGCGTCCTCAGCCAGACTTGCCACCTGCGTCATTTGCCGTTAGAGAGCGATCCCTTCGGAACGGGCGGCGACGCCCGACCGGGCGCATAGCTCAGGGGTAGAGCGCTACCTTGACATGGTAGAGGTCCCAGGTTCGAAACCCGGTGCGCCCACCACTTAACTCTCCACTACGAAGATCAAAAACACCGGCGGCGCTTGCCGATTATACATCTTCGACCTTGTCAAGAAACTGCTCGAGCGCTTCAACGGCGTGCGTCGCGTAGACGACGCTTGTTCCGCCGCCCATGAGCACGGCCACACCCAGCGTCTCGGCGAATTCCTCCTTCGTTGCGCCCGCCTTGAGGGCATCGGAAACGTGATGCGCGATGCAGCCGTCGCAGCGTGCGGCAATGCTGATCGCCAGCGCCATGAGCTCTTTCGTTTTCGCATCCAGGGCGCCATCGCCGACCGCGGTCTTGCGGAGTTTCCAGAATGTCCCCATCAGATCCGGCTGTGCGGACGCCAGCTTGGACACGTAAGATTCAAAGTTGCGCAACATAGCCGGATAACTCGTATTACCAGAAGATGTGTCAGTCATGATTTCAGTTCCCTCCGTCTTGTTCCGGAATGTCTCACTTGACGAATGCGCGCGGCGGACGCGGCGTTTCCGCCAAAAACCGGTTTGGCGGGAAGCGGATTCCATTCGAGTTCCACAGTACCCGGAAACCGGAATTTCGCCGTCGCATTGGTGATGGTGGCGACCTGCATCGCCTGCAGAACCTTGCAGCCCGTATCTTTCAAAGCGTCCGTGGCCGTGTGCGTCGCTGAATCGCATCCGAGGACGACAACGGCGTCATAATCTCTCGCCTGTTTTAAAACTCGCGCCCGCTGTTTCTCCGTCCACAGACACATCATCGGAATGGGCAAGCGCATCGTGAACGCGCCTGTGCGAATACCGCGCTGTTCGAGCGGTTCGCGAATAGACTTGATGTAATCTTCAAAGGCCTCGCTCTTCACGCCATGCTTAAAGAATTCGATGAACGGTTTTCGTTTCTGTATCGACACGCACATGGGCGGGCAGATCGGGCACGAAACAATCAGGACCGAGTTTACGCCCTCAAGATCGTCCGAGACGTCACGCGGCTCCAGAAAAATCGGCACGATGCTCTCCACATCGACTAAAAGGCTGGCGCAATATGCTCGCATCGAAAGACGGAAAGCATTGATCTTGGTCAACGAGCGGTCGGCTGGCGACGCTGGAAAAAAAGGGGCGGGGCGCGGAACGTACATTAAAATTCATGGAGCCAAACGGCTCATTCTGGCCCTTCATGGGCATTCACGCGTCGCGCGCGCAATCCGCGAACTGCGGGTCAGTCCTCTGGTTGTGTTTCGACATGATTGGCGGTTTTATGCGTGCCTGATGATGTATGACGTGGCGAAATTTCTGCATGTGACGGGTGTTGTCATGTTGATGGGAAACATCACCGTAACAGCTATCTGGAAATTCTTCGCCGACCGCGACGGGCGGACCGAGGTGCTGGGCTTTGCACAGAAGCTGGTGACCTATACCGACTGGTCCATGACCTTCTGGGGCGTGGTGCTGATCATCGGCGGCGGTTACTTCATGGCCATTTCGGCGGGGTTTCCCCTGAGGGAGGGATGGCTGCTCTGGAGCCAGATTCTGTTTGTCCTGTCGGGGCTGATCTGGCTTCTGATTATTGTGCCGATTCAGGTGAGGCAGGGACGACTGGCGAAAGCTTTCTCGGACGGCGATGTCGGTAAGGAATATCGCGCGCTGTCCAGGCGCTGGCTGGCGTGGGGGCTAGTGAGCACGGCGCCGCTGGTGGCGGCGACATGGTTGATGGTGACGAAGCCAGGCTGATCACGGCGCGACATGCGGACCCGCTCTCGCTTCAGGTTTTTCAACCGCCGATTGCCCAGACCGGCCGGCGCGCCAACGGCGACATTCAGAAATACACTTCCGCTTAAAGCAGATATCCAGAGGCGCATATTCAGCACACTGTTTTCCAGCCGCCCTGCCCTGTCGCGCGCGCTTATCAGGATGCGCCGCGAGCGCAAGCCGAGTTCTGCGTTTTCTTCGGTCAGTCTCACGGCGTTGGCCATGATCGCGGAGGCGAACTGAACTGGCTCGGCGTCTAAGGCGGGTTTTTGTGTTTATCCAAAAGCAGGCATGACGTCGGCAACGCCTAGCTTCCGAGTTACGCGCAAAAACGGATATGAGTTCAGCGGTTATAAACGCCCCAACTCGGACGTTCAGAAAAACCCGTTAAGCATAGCTTGGGTCCATATCGGCGCCGTGCGCGGCAAGCCACTGCAGTGTTCTCATCGCATTTACTTCCATTACGTCGTAAATGTCTGTCATCAGACAAATCCTGTCGCCCCGGAAGAACCAGGCGCTTCTGGCTGCAAAGGTGATCTCTGGTTTGCCGGTCAGCGTGTAATTGCCCTTGGCCAGGCCTGTGACGGCATGATCCGCCCATACCTTCACGTCGACGGCTTCCCAACTGCGAGAGTCGAACTTCCTGTCGAAGTTGGCAAGCGACTTGCGAAACCCTTCGATGACTTGCTCAAGTCCGCGCAGGTCGCAGGCGAAAGGCGTTCCGGCAACGATGTAGACAACGTCGTCTGTGAGAAGGCTTTGGGCTTCTGTCCAGTCGTCGGTTTCAAACGCCTGATCAAACGCGGCAATCCATTTTGTCCAGGTCTCGATCATCCTGTTCCTCCTTGTGATCCTGGAACCAAGACACTAGTGAGGTAATCACATCAATTACCTGCGGGTCATATTCGTGGACTTCGGAAAAACACTCTGCCGATTTCGGACAGCGCGCCGACTGTCGCAGCTGGCTCTGGCGGAGCAGTCGGGAGTATCCCAGCGCCATATCAGCTTTCTTGAGAGCGGTCGCTCCAGACCCGGCATAGACTCGGTTGCAAAACTGTCCGCGGCATTGGACTTGAGTTACGCTGAGACAAATCTGTTGTATGCAAGCGCCGGTCTTGCATGTCCGAGGCCCGCTTTTGCTTTTGACGATCTGGCGTTTGCTCCAGCCAGACAAGCCATCGACCAGCTTTTGCAGTCTCACGCTCCCAATCCCGCCGCTGCGACCCTGCGAAACGGCGAGATTGTCAGAACGAACCGCGCTTTTGACGCAGCGCTCCACTGGGCGTTTGAAGACGTAAGGCCATGGCGACACAAAGCGACCCGGCCGGAAAATCTCTACGCGCTGACCTTGCATCCCGATGGCCTGCGCCGGTTCATGGTCAACCCGGAAGACATCATTCCGCATACGCTCAGAAGGTTGCGCGCGGCCGCAGGCGCAGACGTATCAGCAAGGCGGATGCTTGAAGAGGCGGAAGCCTATGACGGTATCAGCGAGCTTGCCCGCAGATCGGAGCCTGAAGGATCTGCGCTGAGCAGCGTATTGGTCGAACGCTATCTCGTACGCGGACGATCGCTCAATCTTGTGTCCATGGTGGCCAGTTTCGGCAGCCCTGAAGACGCCACCGCGCAGAGCCTGAATATCGAGCTGTTCTGTCCGGACGACCCGGAAACAAAAACGACTCTTAACGAGTTGATCAGCATAGCGGCGGCTTAAGGTCGCCGCAAAATGTCCGCCCCTTGCTAATGTCCTGTGTGGATGGCTCCTGCGTTGCAAGAACTTTTTGAAGATTTGCGCGATCGGCAATCAGGTACAGTCTTGTGTCCGGCCTGTTGATGCGGCGATGTCGCCGCTGGCCAGTTGCGCGACTTCAATCAGCTTTGTCTGTGGTCAAGTAACCGCTTGTGCGTGTTGAGATGTGCCGCCTAAGTCGGTCTTACAAAACGTAATTGTCCCAATAGCCCCTGAACGCCACAGCCGCGCCTAGTTATCCCGACGTCCGTTTTGAAAACCGCGTACTGAGAGCATAAAAAAGTGTCCACATTATTACTGCAATAACCGGTGCGGAAAGAAACATCGGTATGCGCAGCATTTCGGGCAACACGTGATTGTTGCCGAAGAAAAAGATGCCTGTGGCCAGGAAGAACGAAAAGCCCATGCGCCAGAGATGTCTGGTCAGGCGCCGCTGTTCCGTCGGACCTTCGGCGAACGCAAAGACCAAATCATAAATGAAAATGATAAATCCGATCCCGGCGACGGTATAGAAAGCGCCGCCGCAGCCCAGCCGGTGGCGACCGCGTGAAACGCAATCGCCGAGAGAAAGACCGTGAACAGAATTTCGCGCGCGATGCTGAGCCATAATCCGCTCGCTGTTAAGAGCGCCATAGCGACCATGAATATCACGCCGGCTGCGCGATGAACTGCATTGCCCTTGCGCGCAGCAAAGGCGGTGAAGCCGGCGATGATCGAAATACACCCGGTCCAGAAATGGGCGTCTCCAAGGAGTCCCGGTTCGCTTACGCCGAGCCTCCATTTGCTGGCGCTGAGCGGCGAAGAAGAGTGCGGGCAAGCCAGAACAGCATAAGCAAAAAGATAGTCAGCTCAGGCGCCGACAGGACGCCGGAATCCCGAACCGCTTCAGGGAAGGCCTCAGCGCCGGGGCCGGTAAAGGCCGAACCGGCTGCGATAAAGAAGCCAAGGCACATACGCCACAGGTGACGTGCGACGCGATGGCGATCAGATAGCGTTTTGCGAACGAGAACGCTGATGTCGCCAAGGGCTGCAATACCGGCCATCCCCGAAAGAAAGAAATAGTCGGTCGCATGAAAGCCCAGCAGCAGGCCGTCCGGCGCCGAAAGAGCGTAGGCGCCCGCAGCGATCAACCCGGCGGCATTGAGGAAATTCGCGATCCCAGCCGCCAGGCTCCCCCCACCCAGACGGGGCCCACGCGTTCGCGCTGTCAGCCAGCTGCTCAGGATCAGCGTAAGGCTCAGGACGCCAGCATGGAAAGTAATGAAAAACTCATCCATTTTGATAAGGCCCAAAACAGCGCCGATCGCCGACGATATGATCATGGCGACGGCGAATATCCGACCTGCGCCGATATGGATCGCGGCGCCCTTCCGGGCGCCAAGCGCGACAGCGCCAGCCATAACGGCGATTGCGCCGGAACCAATGTGGGCGCCGACAATGACGCCGACCGGGGCGCCGCTTAAGTCCAGCATTGTCATTCTATCCTGATCCTGATTTTCCCAGATCCCGCCGCCACGCATCGCGGCGCCAGGACCATGGCCGAATAAAGCCGTGACTACAGAGGGATGTCGTCCGCGCGGGACGGCGCGGACAGCTGCTGGTGAATGAAACGCCCTCTCATCGCGCCCGTTGATTTCGTCCTGAACGCGAACCAAAAGGGAGTAATGGAAAGCGAAGGGATGATTGCACTTTCCGCGGCGACCGCGGGTATCGCTGCCGCAGGCGTCCTGTCAGCCGTCCGCCGCGCCGAAGCGGGACGAGCGCGCCTTTATCTCATTGCGATGTTCGTTCTGTTTGGCGGCGTCGCCTCAATCCCGCTTGTGGTCGCTTTCGCACCCAGTCTTTATGTCTTTTATATGCCCGCCGTCCTGCCCATGCTGCTGACTTTGCCGCCGACTGTTTATCATTATGTCGCCGCGCGCACGGCCGCACTGGCGCCCCAGTCGACTCCTTTGGCCATTCACTGGCGCGACGGCGTCTTGCCGACAGCAGGACTGATGACGACCGTCGGCTACTGGCTCCTGCCTGCAACCTCCAGGGCGGCCATGTTTGTCGATGGCGAAATGCCGCCGGGCGTTGCGCCGTCTGCGCTTGCGTTTGCGACGTTCGCCCTGATTTTCTTCTGGTCGCTCGCCTCTCTCGGCTATCTGGTCGCGACGCTCCGGCGCCTGGGCGGCTTTCGCGCGAGGCTGAAAGATCTCTACTCAAACACCGACACGCGGGAGTTGCGCTGGGTCGACTGGCTCATGGCGTTTCTTGTGGCGCTCTGGAGCGGCGCGGCAATCTCCCTCGTCAGCGATAATTTCGGACCCGGTCTTGTGTTCCCCGGAGAGATCGTCTTTGTGCTTGCCGCCGCCCTTCTCCTTTTTGTCATAGCCTTTACCGCCATCGCGCCGACGGCCGAGGCGGCCCAAGCAAACGAACCCGCCGCCACGCCGGATAACGAGCCTCAGGAAAAATATACGCGCTCAGCGCTGTCGGAAGATCACGCCAGGCGGCTCGCCGGGCGCATTGAAAAAGCGATGCGCGAGGACGCGCTTTATCTTGACGCCAACCTCTCCCTGCAAAAGCTGTCGCGTCATGTGGGCGCGCCGCCCAATCTGGCGTCGCAAACATTGAACGAAGAAATCGGCTCGACCTTCTTTGACTATGTCGCCCATTGGCGGATCGAAGCGGCGAAGCCTCGCATCCTGTCGGGCGACGCTTCAATCCTGGCGATCGCGCTGGAGGTCGGCTTCAACTCGCGCTCAACATTCTACAAAGCCTTTAAGCGAGAGACGGGAATGACGCCAAAATCCTTCCGCGAAGCGAACGGGCGGGCCAATCTGTAGCCCACAGCGCTGGAGGCGACGCCGCAACGATCCAAAAAGCGACATAGAGCTGAGGATTTTGAGCTTCCGCGCTACGCGCAAAAGGCAGTCATTGGAAACGGACACTTCGAATCGAAGTTTGGCTTGCTCATCGCGGTTTTCGGCGGCACGATTACACACGGAGAATCTGCGGAGAGAAAGTTGAGCAACGGTGATCAGCCCCAAGACAGAAAAACCCACATTCTGAAAGCGACGACGAGAATTCTCAACGAGAAGGGACTGCAAGGGCTGTCTTTCGAAAGCGTCGCCAATGAAGCAGGCCTTTCACGCCAGCTAATACGATATTACTTTTCCGATCTGGACATGCTGGTTTCCGAGTTGTGCGACTATCTCGGCAATGTCTATCGCGAGATGATCGTGGCGGGGATTGTAAAGGTCGGTCAGGTTGAGCGCCTTCGTTTCTTCCTGGATTTTCTATTTGATCTGGCTAAAGAGTATCGCATGCCCGCCAATCTGGAAGCCTATGATGCAATGGTGGCGTATGCCGTGGGCTCGACCCAAGTGAAGGAGCGCTTGTGCGCGCAGTACAAAACGCTCGGTCAGGTCATCGCACAGGAACTGGCGATTGCGCATACGGAACTCGATGGCCCGGCTTGCGAGGAACTGTCATTCCTGTTTGTTTCAATGATGCACGCGCATTGGAGTTTTGTCGCCAGTCTCGGCTTTTCCCGTCAGCACAGCCGGGTGACGCGCAAAGCCATCGACAGGTTAATTGCGTCCTATATCGATGAGTCCCCGCCAGCCCCCCGCATAGAGAGCCCCTGGTCCCGGGACGGCTGATTTTCAAAACGAAAAATTTTAGAGGGTTTTCCGGGAAATGACGCCCCCGCACAGTCGCGCTTGCGGCCTGACCGGACGATGCAAACCGCCCCGGCGCAATGGGGATTCCCGGCGCCGCATAGGCGCGCGACGCCGATGAACGAGGCGTGGAAACCCGCATTTTCGAATCGAAAAAACGACAAAAAACTGCTTTGAAATCAAAACCTTCGAGATTACGGTTCAACACATTGGTGGGAGATGCGTGTTCATCACGCAATAATAAACCGGTGAAGCCATGGGACAGTCTTCGCATGCGCCTGTTGCTTTGACGTGCATTGGGGGAGAGCGGCGGGGCGACGCGCCTCGCCGCACCCTTTTCACCATCGCATACGCTCAACAGTGAAATTGGCGCCCGCGTCGCCGTCATTTGAGCGCTCAAATCGGAGCGATCCGGGCCTGTTTTGGGGGCCGGCCTTCAGGACAGGCAATAAACAAGAAACCGTCGCGGCCTATGCGCGATGGTCAGCTTCGATTCGAAAGCCAGACCCAGAAGCTTAGAACAATCGCCGAACCAGACACCAAAGTCATGACGGTGCCAGGCATAAAATTTACGTAGCCCGGTATATCAACAAAAACCAAATAGCCGAGATCAAGCAGGCCGCCGATCATGCCCGTCACCCAGATTGCGGTGAGGTTGCGCCGCCAAATGAATATCGCGCCCACCACCGTTGCAAACCCGCCCCAAAGCAGATTCCAGCCATGTTGATCGAGGACGCCATTGACGGCCGGGTGATAATCCGCAGTCAGCGCTTCAGGGTCTACAGCATCCGCGATCGCTGCGAAGCCGCCGCTTGCATCTGCGGGGATCACAATGAATCCAGCCAGCATGTGCACCAAACCCCAGATCACCCACAGAACAGCCGCCGCTTTGAGCGCCATTAAATGCGTTTGTGACATGTGCAAGCCTCGCTGTAGAACTGGGCGTCAGGGATGTGCGGGACGCAGAACCAACCTTGCAAGAGTTAGTGGATATTGTCAACTAAATGAAAAAACGATTAAACGATGCAGCTTCGCTAGCCCTGAACATTGATCGCTTGATGCGGCGCATCCACGCGGAATTGCATCCTCGCGCGGCCGATTTTGATCACCACCAGGTCGGACCGCTTGGCGGTATGCTGTTATTGACCGTCGGCGAGCACGGTTCGATTGATATCCAGTCTGTTGTTGACGCTTTGGGACGGGATAAGTCGCAAATCTCTCGTCTTATTCAGCGATTTGAGCGAAAGGGTCTCCTGACCCGCGAGAAATCCGCAACCGACGCCCGCGTCTCCGTCTTGAGTCTGACTGAATTGGGGAGAGAACAAGTCCAAAGTATAAAGGATGTGCTTACCATTATTATTGATGGGCTGTTCAACACTTTGTCCGCAGGCGAGAAAGCGACATTCGCAAAAATCCTTGAGCGCGTCTTGGTCGAGGATGAAAGCTAGGCTCTTATCTGGAAGCTGCGCGATCAACTGGTCGTCGTTGAAAAATTACGGATCAAAAGAAATACGCAAGCGACAGGACGCTCGCCAATTGCGCAGGTTCAATCAGGTTGGTTTTCGGTCAAGTAAATCGTTTGCGCATCGCGTACGTCATCTAACCGCTCATCCCCGCGAAGGCGGGGATCCATCAAACGAAATATGACGAGCGACGCTCGGCTTTTTATGTGGACTTGGATTCCCGCCTTCGCGGGAATGAGCGGCGATGAGATGCATTTGATCCGCACCCCGCCCTGATCGTCGCCAGGTTGACGGCCCCTCCTGTCGCACGCTTATTGAGAGGCGCGGGCGAGCGCAAGCAGGGTTTCGGCGTCTTCTCTGGATAGCCTCACGGCGCCCGCCATGATCGCGGAGACGACGATATCCAGAAAGCCGTCGCCGGGCCAGGTCGCGCCGTCTGACTGTTACTCGCCAATAACGGACGGTGGATAACAATGCGCGAGCGTCTCAGTTAGGGTGAAAATGAGTTTCCGGAAAACTCTTGGGATAGGTTAAAAAAGACTTGGACAGATCAGGCGAGCAAGAACTATTGGTCGAAAATACAAACATGGTTAAATCGTGTAAATTCCATTAAGCATCGCTTAATCACTTTACCTCAATTTTCTCAGTTGATTGATTTAGGTAAGGGAATCGCATGAGGCGCATTTCGCCAATTTTGACCATCTTAATGTTGGCGGGCTGTTCCGCTGGTTCGAACGATGCCGCATCAACTCGCGCAAGCATGAACGCTGAAGAGCCGCCGTTCTACCGCATCGACAAAAACGCCAGCGGTCCACTTACGATGCCGGAGCTACAGGTAAATATTCCGCAGGAACTGGATGCTCTATATACTGATAGTATGCGCGCCTGCTTCTTGGCGACGGTCGAAGATTTGGCCACTTCGGCAGGGGATCCAGAAACACTCGATCCATCAACTATTACGTTCTTACCGACAGATGGCTCTTGGCAAGAGCTCACGAAATTTCACAAACGTAACCTTCTTGCTCAGTCAATCATTAGTGAGGCTGGCGTACTTTGCACATGAGCTAGGCCGGCGCGTTTTGTTGAGTTGATCTCTGCGGGCCTCACGCTGCTGCAAATAATTACGGCGCCTTCCGGCGGTCCTTCTTCAGGCGACTTAAGACGTTGATTGAATCAGTCTCGACTGGCGAAAGTGGGCCAATAGTCGCCTTTGGCCCATGCGAATCAGATTTGTCGCCGCCCCACCCTATCGCTTGCGTTTGTTGAGATGC
>JBCBSB010000006.1:0-386894 GCA_039819405.1 Pseudomonadota bacterium
GGAGTACCCGCGGTTAGACGGAAAGACCCCGTGCACCTTTACTACAACTTTGCAGTGGCATTAGTGTCACCATGTGTAGCATAGGCGGGAGGCTTTGAAGCGGAGGCGCCAGCTTTCGTGGAGCCGCAATGTGAAATACCGCCCTTGTTGTCGCTGATGTCTAACCGCGGTCCATGAACCTGGATCCGGGACCCTGCATGGTGGGTAGTTTGACTGGGGCGGTCGCCTCCCAAATGGTAACGGAGGCGCGCGATAGGTAGGCTCAGACCGGTCGGAAATCGGTCGTCGAGTGCAATGGCATAAGCCTGCTAGACTGCGAGACTGACAAGTCGAGCAGAGACGAAAGTCGGCCATAGTGATCCGGTGGTTCTTCGTGTGAGGGCCATCGCTCAACGGATAAAAGGTACGCCGGGGATAACAGGCTGATGATGCCCAAGAGTCCATATCGACGGCATTGTTTGGCACCTCGATGTCGGCTCATCGCATCCTGGGGCTGGAGCAGGTCCCAAGGGTTTGGCTGTTCGCCAATTAAAGCGGTACGTGAGCTGGGTTTAGAACGTCGTGAGACAGTTCGGTCCCTATCTGCCGTGGGTGTAGGAATATTGAGAGGAGCTGTCCTTAGTACGAGAGGACCGGGATGGACATACCTCTGGTGGACCAGTTGTCATGCCAATGGCAGTGCTGGGTAGCTATGTATTGAACGGATAACCGCTGAAAGCATCTAAGCGGGAAACCGACCTCGAAACAAATATTCCCTTGAGAGCCGTGGAAGACCACCACGTTGATAGGCCGGGTGTGGAAGCACAGCAATGTGTGAAGCTTACCGGTACTAATTGCTCGATTGGCTTGATCGTCCTCATGCAGTTCTTCGGAATTGTCATGAGACATTGCTCATGCGTGGCGAACGATTCGTTGTGATGCGGATCGAACGCTGAAGCGTTAGAAATTTGAAACTCTCGCATTTAATCGTTTTTGCCGGCCCGGTGGTTTTGGCGGGGAGCCTCCACCCGATCCCATCCCGAACTCGGTCGTTAAATTCCCCAGCGCTGATGGTACTGCGTCTTAAGGCGTGGGAGAGTAAGTCGCCGCCAGGCCTGCAAAGATGATTTGACCCTTCTCTTCGAACAACAAACGCCCCGCGCTGGAGACAGCCGGGGCGTCGTTTGTTTAAGATGGCGAAATGCAATTTTCACCGTACTTACTCATTGCAATCATTACGTCGATGACATTCGCCATCGCGGCCTTTGGCGCCGGCCTGTCCCTACGTCTTAGTCGACGTGATCAGGGTGTCTTCCTTTCATCCTTTTTGGGGCTCTACGCGTTTATCAAACTCGATGAATTGTTCTTGTTCATTGAAGGGTATGCGCACTTTCCGCATTTGCTTGGGGTCGTTTTTCCGCTGAAACTTCTCCTTGGACCAACCATCTATTTCTATACTCGATCGCTTGTTTCACCGGACGCGATATGGCTCACTCGGAAAGACTGGCCGGCCTTGATTGCGCCTACAGCCGCTCTCCTCGTCGCGCTGCCCTATTACATTCTGTCGTCGGAACAAAAAATTGCGCTGATGTCTCCGGAGACCCGCGATCCGGAGTTCTACGCCGCCGCGCTTCTCGGCTGCAAGATCGGTTTCGGTTTGTTCCTGATTTCGTCTCTGGCGTATCTATGCGGCTCGCAAAGGCTTTTCCAAACTCATGAAAGAAAGCTGCGCGACTTGTTCTCACGCATTGACGACAAAACGGTCGATTGGTTGCGGTGGATCATATTGATCCTGGCGGTCGGATGGAGCGGATACGCGATCAGCGAGGTCTGGGCCATCCAAGGCGGTCGCCCTGTCAGCGTTTTGTTCGTTTTTCAGAGTTTCGAGTTGGTTTGGATCGGCGCCATTGCGTTTTTCGGCGTCGCCCAGCGGCCAGTTGCGGTAGCCATTACGGTAGCCTCTTCATCAACGTTCCGCAGATCTTCACTGAACGAAAATCGAATGGCCGCCATCGCCCGGAAACTGGATCATGCAATGGCGCAACAACGCTTGTTCGAAAGACCGTCTTTGTCATTGCGAGACGTTTCCGACGCGGTCAACGTGTCCGAAAATCACCTCTCTGAAACATTCAGCAAACACTTTGGCATAAATTTCTTTGACTACGTCAACGGCCATCGGATTTCGCACGCCTGCATCCTCCTAGAGAACGATGACACGAGCGTCTTGGAGGCCGCACTTGAATGTGGATTCAACTCCCGTTCGACTTTCAACGCCGCCTTCAAAAAGCATGTCGGCGCGACACCGACACAGTTTCGAAAAGGATTGAGATCATCTCAATTCGACAAAGGCGCTCCCGACCGGCCGGTTCTGGCCGACTGAACACACTTTCGATCATTTTATCGCGTTATGTGTACGAACGGGCTGGTTCGGACGACGATGACCCGCCGCGTAGCCTAATTTCAGCGCGCGCCGCCTCAGGGCGCAATAGAATCAAGTCTTTAGTTTCTGCTGGATGAAGGAGCAACGCCGTGGCGATGACGCTCGAATTGGTTATTCATGTTGTGGGTGGCGGCGGCGGATTGGTATCGGGCGCCACGGCGATCGTCGCAAAAAAGGGCGGCCCAATGCATCGTCTGGCTGGCAACACCTTCTTCGGCTCAATGGCGGTCATGGCTGTTTCGGGCGCCCACCTTGCGTGGCTCCGTTCCGTGAACATCACCGTACTCGCTGGCCTCTTGACCCTTTACCTCGTCACTTCCAGTTGGCTCACCGTTAGACAACGCAAAGACCGTCTCGGTGTGATGGATGTAGTCGTCTTTTTCATGGGGACAGGCGTCGCTGGATTCGGTTTGTTCCTGTCGTGGCGCGCCTATCAGGGCGTCACGGACAGTCTGGGTGAGTATTCGGTTCCTGCGGCGATCTATTTTATATTCACTAGTATAGCCCTCCTTGCCGTCGCGACGGACTTGCGCGTGCTTATTCAAAGAGGCGCCGCTGGAAAGCAACGCATTCTCCGCCATCTTTGGCGAATGAGCGTTCCTCTCTACATCGCGGCGAGTTCATTCTTCACAGGGCAGCAAAAGGTTTTTCCCAAAGACCTGCAGGGATCGATTTATCTGTCGCTTCCGGAAAATGCAGTATTACTGATCATGCTTTTCTGGCTGGCGAAAGTCTGGATCACCTGGCCAGCGTCCGGCAAGTAGGGCCGATTGCAAAGCGCTCCACAGGCCCGCCAGGCCTGGAAAGATGATTTGACCCTTCTTCGATTTTCAACCGCGCTTCGGCGCGGTTTTTTGTTGCTTGAAATTCTGCGCCGCTGGAATTGCTAACCCCCTATAAATAAAGCCCTTTTTTGATGGGCGGTGGGCGCAAACAATCCTATTTCCCAAAGAAATCATATGTTTACGCGGTTTCCGTAACGTTGACGCCTGTTGGCATTGGATTTTTGGCGCGTTGATGTCCTTTACGAAAAACATTGTTGGGTATGCCGCAGGCGTTACGGACGCGCTTGAGCGTTTATTTTTCAACGCGGGCAGTTTCTTAAGCCCGGCGCCGTTGATTGTCGCCGTTCTTATTGCTGCATTTGTGCTGACCTTACGCCAGCGAAAGCCTGGTCACAGCTTTTCCATGCGCGGATTACTGACCGATCTGTTTCCCGCCGTCGTCTGGCGGCATCGTTCGGCGCGACAGGACCTGTTCATTATCTTGATCAATGACGGACTGTTGTTCTTTTTGCCGGCGGTTGCCGCGATCGCCATTTCTCCTCTTGGAGCGCTTGTCACTGGTGTGGATGCCGAAGCCATTACGCCGTCACCATGGAAAATGGCCCTGTTCGGAATTTACCTGGCGCTCGTGTGGGATTTTTTCGCGACCTTCACTCATTACTTGAAACACAAAATTCCAGTGCTCTGGGAATTTCACAAGGTTCATCACTGTGCTGAGGTGTTGACTCCGCTGACGGCGATGCGTCGTCATCCTGTGGAAATTGTAATTAGCTCTTTGATCGTAGGCGCTGGGATCGCCATTGCGACGACGACATGGACAGTGCTTTTCGGCGCGCCCGGTTCAACCATCGAGGTCGGCGGCGTGGCGCTGATTGTCTATCTCTGGCGGCTTCTTGGCTACAATATCCGGCACTCGCATATCTGGATCAGCTATGGTCCGTTCTGGAACCGCTTCGTGATGTCGCCGGCGCATCATCAGCTGCATCACAGCCGCGAGCCGCGCCATTACGACTGCAATTTCGGCCATATCTTTACATTCTGGGACCGGCTTTTCGGCACGCTCTACCAACCCGTTGAGGGAGAAGCGTTCGAATACGGCATTGAACGTGAAGAGAACGCTGAATTGAATACGCTGGGGGCGCTTTACTGGCGTCCATTGAAGCGGGCGGCTGCGCGCTTCGCAACTGGTAAGACGACGCCGCCAGTACGACCGGCGGAGTAGGCGATGCTGTTTTCCTCTCTGCCTTTTATTCTCGGTTTTTTGCCAGTAACGCTTACAGCCGCTTTTCTTGCGGCGAAGTTCAGTGGCGTTCGCGCAGCCGTTCTCGTGTTGCTCGTCGCGTCGCTGATTTTCTATTCATGGCAAACGCCGAGCTATCTGTTGCTGATCTCGTCGTCGATCGGCGTAAACTTTTTTTTCGGTCGGCGCATTTCCGCGACCAGGTCAAGAGCGCTTGCCGCCCTTGGCATTGCATTCAACCTCGCATTGTTAGGCTGGTTTAAATATATCGGCCTTTTTTCGTCGACCCTCAGCGACCTCGCCCGTGTTGATGTAACGATTGACGGCGTTGTCCTGCCGCTCGCAATTTCTTTTTTCACCTTTCAGCAGATCGCTTTTCTCGCTGATTGCTTGAAGGACGACGGTCACAGATATGATTTTCTTGATTACGCGCTGTTCGTTGCGTTTTTCCCGCAACTGATCGCCGGACCGATTGTCCACCACAAAGAGCTGACGCCGCAATTTTCCGGGCCTCGCTTCGCCAGGTTCGCGCCAGAGGACATTGTTGCGGGAATATTTCTTTTTTCGATTGGCCTGGCGAAAAAAGTATTGATCGCTGACGGACTGGCGCCCATCGCTGATGGGATGTTTGAGGCGGCTGCGGCCGGTCACGCAATTGCGCCCGCAGAGGCGTGGATCGGGACTGTCGCCTACAGTTTTCAGATCTATTTCGACTTTTCAGGCTATTGCGACATGGCGCTTGGGCTGGCGCTTTTATTTGGCGTCAAGCTGCCGATGAACTTCAACTCGCCTTACAAGGCGCGCAGCATTGTCGACTTCTGGCGACGCTGGCACATCACGCTCTCTACCTTCCTGCGCGATTATCTTTACATTCCGCTTGGCGGCAATCGAAAGGGCGGTTTCTTTCGCTACCGCAATTTATTCATTGTCATGTTGTTTGGCGGGCTCTGGCATGGCGCCGCCTGGACTTTCGTCGTGTGGGGCGGCCTTCACGGCCTTTATCTTTGCATCAATCACGCATGGGATAAAACCATGAGCGGTAAGTTGCAGTTCAATCCGATCGCGAATGTCGTGCTGACATTTCTTGCGGTGACAGTCGCCTGGGTATTTTTCCGTGCTGAGAGTTTCGAGGCCGGTTTTCTGGTTCTTGCAGGGATGCTCGGACAGAACGCAGTCGCGCCAACGGTTTTCTCGCCGGCCATGCTGTTTTCTTTTCCGCTTCTTTTCATCGCCGCTTTGATCACCTGGTGCGCGCCGAACGCGCTGGAACTTTTGGAGAGGTTCAAAAAAGCAGCATTATCTGATGTTTCCGGCGAAAATGCGCTTGCGGTAAACGGCGCCGCCGCATTTAGCGACACAGGCGTTCTGATCATGACAATTCTTGGCGCATTAACCGCCGCTGCAATGTTTATTCTAATGACAACCGGTCCTTATGAATTCATCTACTTCCAGTTTTAAACGCCTGGCGTTCGTCTATGTCGCTGCCTGCGCAGGCGCTTTTGCGTTGCTCGCCGGCGCAAGTGAATGGCTGGTGCGCACGCAAGTATTTCCGCAGGACACCTTGCGTAAACACGTTGCGCTATTTGAGCAGACGACATCGCCTTACGTGGCTTTCGGCGACAGCCATGTGGCACGCGGCTTTGATGCGCAAGACCCGGTGGTCAATCTCGCTTATCCGTCGGAAAGTGTCGAGAAAATGGCGTGGAAAGCGTCACGCTACCTCGAGAAAACGCCGAAGGTGAAAACAGCGCTTATTCAGGCGGACCCGCATCTTTTCGCCGCCTATCGAAAAGGCGCCGGACTTGGAGATTACCCAATTGCGTTCGCCGGAGAGAGCGGGTCGACGTTACTCTCTTTGAGTGCGCGATACCGGCCCCAGCTCATCGCCTTGTGGCAGGTTTTTGTAAAAAGTGGCGGACGCATGAAGTCAAAGATCGAAACGACGCCGCAGGGGGCGCTGTTGTCGCCGGGAAACCTGGCCACTTGGACAGAGGCTCAAATTCAGGAGTTTACGGCATACAGGGTCAACTTACATGTGCCGAATATGCGGGTTGCGCGGTCGAGCGATATTACTCTTTACCGTGAAATAGTGGCGAAGTTTGTTGATGCTGGCGCCGACATATGTCTGGTTTCTTTTCCGACAGCGCCGGTTTACCGACAATATGTTGAAAATCTCAGTGATGCTGAAAAGCGGCAATGGAATGCAGCGCGAGATTTCTTTGCAGAACTCGCCAGACATCCTCGGATACGGTTCATCGATGACACCGCACGATTTGATGACCCGACATTGTTTCGCGATCCAGATCATTTGAACAAGACCGGCGCTGTTAAATATGGTCCTATGCTGCAGAATGCCTGTTTCAATGATGATCGGCGCGATGTGATAGCTGCAAGCAGACTGCCAGCGCGCTAAGCTGCGGGCGGCGATGACTTTGCTGGCGTGTCGCCGCGTTCACGCAAGGCGATGCTGCTCTCTTTCAAAGGGACCGCCCAGGCTTCCTTCAGCGTTGCATGGGGCTGAGCAAGTTTGACTCCGTTAGCATCTGCAAGCCCGAATTCAAGCTGTTCATAGCCCTCTGGAACGTAAAGCGTGCCAAATATGCAGTCCCAGAACGCGAAAACCTCGCCATAATTCTTATCGTGGTGGGCGACCGCGCAGCTATGGTGGATCTGGTGCTGCGCCGGACTGATCAGTACACGGCTGACGACTGGACCATAAGAAAGCCATATATGCGTATGGCGCAGATTTGACCCCAGCCAGTGAAACAAGGCGTAACCGGCGTTGACACCGAGAATGACGGCGACATCAACAATGCCGAATGCTGCAAAAATCAGCCCTTGCGCCGGGCCGACAATGGCGGCGTTGGCAAGCGCCCGAAACAAATCATAGACCGGGTGCTTGCGCGCGAAAGTCAGGGGCGTCATAGTTTCGGCGCTGTGGTGCAGTTTATGGAACGGCCACAGTACAGGGTGCTCATGATGCAGGCGGTGCACCCAATAGGTCGTAAAGTCACTCGCCAGCACGACGGCTATGGTTACGCCGATTAATGCGAACAGGCTGATGCTTTCACTCGGGACACTTGATCCATCCGCCTCGCTTCCGAGGATCATTGAGGCGGTCGCCTGGGCTGAGATGATAATCGCCCCCCGGCCGGCGAGCGCCATTAGCGGCGTAAACAGCCGATTGGCGAGCGTCACCTTCAGATCGACGAGCGCCGATGGGTGGGAATAGACCTCGCGCGCGAACAGATATTTAAAAAACCCGGCCTGGTGCCGGTTGGGCAGGTTTTTACGGTTGGCGTAATACGCAGCTGCGGCCAGAATGATCGCGGCCAGGATATAGGGCGGGAAGAACCTCGAATCAGCGGCGAACAGCCCGGCCAGGCTATCGACCAGGGCGACGGGTATTTTGGATGCGGCCCAAAATGCGCTATCAGCCTCATTCGCCATGATTACCGCTTAAACGGCTGGGCTGAATCGAGCGTTAAAGGTTTGTGCTGATTTTTCCCGGAAGCGGTTTGACGGCGGCGATCGGATAGTTAATGACCGGGTTAAACGGGGGCGGCTGCAGGTCGCCAGTAAAAAGAGAGTAGAGCAATGAGGCGCGCGCGATATCTGACAGCAGCGGCGTTTTTGCTGGCCGCGTGTTCCGGGCCAGCAGATCCGAATACGGATGCGGACAATCCGCCAATCACAGAAACGCCCGTCATGGATGATGGCGAGGTCAATCTTGATGTCTGGCTGGAGCGTCTCGAAGTTGGCAGCCGCGAGCTTTACAGTGCGCGCGAAGCAGTTGTGGCGGCCGCCGGGTTAAACGAAGGCGATGTCGTCGCTGATATCGGCGCCGGCACCGGTCTTTACACGTTGCTGTTTGCGGAAGCGGTCGGCGCAAAGGGCCACGTTTATTCTGTCGACATCGAACCGCTGTTTCTGGACCTTATTAATCGCCGCGCGGAGGATATGGGGTTCTATAATATTACCGCCGTGCTTGGCCGCCGCAACGATATCTCGCTTCCTGAGCAGTCCGTCGATGTGGTTTTCATTGCGGACACCTATCACTATTTTGAAAACCGTGAAGATATTATGCGCACGGTCCGGAATGCGTTAAAGCCTGGCGGATCGCTGATCATTGTGGATTA
This sequence comes from Pseudomonadota bacterium, assembly GCA_039819405.1. GTDB lineage: Bacteria > Pseudomonadota > Alphaproteobacteria > Caulobacterales > Parvularculaceae > Hyphococcus. Next base: position 8,584 of record JBCBSB010000006.1, read on the forward strand.
TGAAATTACGTCAGAAACGGTGCGCCCCGATGACAAATCCCATGTTCGTTTTGGTAAAGCAGGCGTCATTTCTGAAATGGAATATGTTGGGTTTGAAACGTCAGACGACGTTATAGTTGATGGGTTGAGCGAGAATTACTTCGTACGATTCCGGAAAAACAATCCGTAATCGCTCGTCCAGATTAGACCAGCTCTGCGTCCGTCATCACTTCCACAAGCGCCGGTCCTTTATGCGCGATCGCTTTTTCGATTGCGCTTTCAAGATCTGATTTTTCCGTTACGCGAATTCCCATACCGCCACAGGACTGGGCGAACTCTGCGAAATTCGGGTTGGTCAGCCCTGTCTGCCAGACGGGCCATTCGCCAGATCGTTGCTCTTTGGATATTTTGCCCAGCTCGCAATTGTTCATCAGAATGTGGGTGATATCCATGTTGTAGTGAACGGCTGTTGTGAATTCCATGGCGTACTGGCCAAAGCCGCCATCGCCGGAGATGGAGACAACTTTGCGCCCGTAATAATCCTCAAAGTCTTGTGTCGCAGCCCAGGCGCCCATGGCGGCGGGAAATCCAAACCCGATTGAGCCGAGATAGCCGGACATCAAGATGCGTTGCCCGCAAGGCTCAAAATATCGCCCGAAAGAATAAGTATTATTGCCGACATCGACTGGCATGACCGCGTTTGCCGGGACAACTTTGGTCATTGCTGCAAACAGGGAAGCCGCGTTGACGCCGTTGCCTCGATCATCACCAAGCCTGCGTTCTTTCTCTCGCCGCCAGATAGCCCAGCGTTCTGCGATCTCTTGGGTTTGATCAATATTTATTGTGCTTGATGGGCGTTTGTTTCGAAGCATTGAGAGGGTTTCGCCAATCTCACCCCAGACGGGCACAGTAACAGCGTGCCCCTTGCCGAGATGCATGCGGTCGAAGTCGATCTGCACGATCGGTTTTGACGGCTCAATCCCCGTATGATGAGAGAACGACGCGCCAATCGCGATGATTAAATCACACTCGTTCATGAACCAGGAAGCGATTGGCGTGCCCGACCGGCCGAGAACGCCGCCCGCATTCGGATGCGTATCGGGAATCTGACCTTTGCCTTTGAATGTTGTGACAACAGGGCATTTCAGATATTCGGCGAGTTCCGTAACGCTATCCATCGCCTCGCGCGCGCCATATCCGGCAATAATCAACGGACGCTTGGCGCTGAAAACTTGCTGTCCGGCTTCTTCAACAATGTCATCCGGCGGCGCCATGCGCGTGTCCGACAATCGGCCTTGGGGTGCGCCTGCTTTTTCATCGGGAGCGGGTAAGGTCTGCGCGTCATCCGGGAAAATCAGTACAGAGATATCACGGTCTACAATTGCCGATTTCATCGCCAAATTGGCGGTTTCAGCATAATTCGAAGCATGAAGAACCAGCTGGTTAAATTTTCCAACTGGAGCAAATGCGCTATGAAGATCAATGTCCTGGAACGCGAAGGGGGAGAACACCTGCACTTGCACCTGTCCGGCGCAGGCGATGATCGGTGCACGGTCAACCTTTGCGTCCCACAGGCCGGTCATCATGTTGGTGGCGCCGGGGCCGGCGATTGACATGCAGGCGGCGGGGCGGCCTGTCAATTTTGCATAGCCAGAAGCCGCGAAAGACGCCGCCCCTTCGTGGCGGATACCCACATAAGTCAGTTGCCCGGCTTCTTCCCGGCGGCGGAAGGCGTCGGCAAGGCCAAGATTTGAATGCCCAACCATGCCGAAGACGCGCTTGAGGCCCCAGTTCACCATGGTTTCGGTCACAACATCCGTAGACGTGCGAATATGTTCTGGTTCTGGTGCGATTCCGACATAGACGCCGTCAGCGCGATCCTCGACCGGGAACATTTCCTGGCCGCTGTCCTCATGACCGCCTGGCGGCTTGCCGGTAAGGGGGTCAAAATCCCATCCATGCCAAGGACAACGCAGCCAGCATTTATCGTCAATGCCTTTTTCGATGGACCCTTCGCCAAGCGGCCCGCCCTGATGCGGGCAGCGATTGTCCATCGCTGCGTATTTGCCGTCGAAATGGACGAGCGCCAGTGTTTTGCGCCCTGCCGTCACGGTAATGACCCGACCTTCTTCAATTTGATTCTTGTCAGCGACCCGATGCCATTTCAGGTTCTGCTTTTCGCGTTGTTCGGCCATCTGGGCGCCTTTCGTGGTCATATGCGGCGTTTGCGGATCGCCATCCGTGTCCTTGTGTCCAAACAAAGACCTCACGAAAGATAACATGCCGTTCATCTGATCTACATCCTGAAAATTGTGTTTTGCAATTTTCAGCGGGACCGAGGATAAATCAAATCACAATACGACTAGAATGGGCAGTCGGCGGAGGGGCGATAATGGGACGCAAGTGGGTTGCCGTAGGGAAATGGTCCAACCTGAAAGACCGTGAGCCCGCTTATGCGCTGGTGGCCGATGTTGATCTTGTTGTGATCCGATATGACAATGACGTGTCGGTTCTTTACGGGCGATGCCTTCACCGCGGGGCGTTATTAAGCGATGGTCATATTGACGGTGAGAACTTGATTTGCAGTCTCCACAATTGGGACTACCGATATGATACGGGTGTCAGCGCTTATGATAACAAAGAAGCGCTCCATAAATTTGAATCGAAAATCAGCGGCGGCAAAGTCTATGTTGATCAGAATGATGTGGAGGCATGGGCGCGCGAGCACCCGCAGCCATTCATGCGCGATGAATATCAGGGCCTTTATGCGGATACCCATCCGGAGCCCGAAGAACCGTTTGTCGATTTGATTCAAGGCTATGCAAAGGATGGTTTGTCTAAGACCGGTCATCACGGGGTTGTCGGCGCCATGGGCGTTCCGCGCGACCAGCTTCCCACTTGGGATGATATTCAAATACTGACTGCGCAACTACATAAAGCGCCGCTGCTTGATGATGAGCCGGTTGATACCGGTGTTGTGATTGGACCGGGCGCACAAAAGCCATTGCATTTAAAAGTTCCGTTGTTTGTCTCCGATATGAGTTTTGGCGCCTTGTCTCGCGAAGCCAAGATTGCGCTCTCGAAAGGCGCGGAAATGGCGGGCACCGGTATTTGTTCCGGCGAGGGCGGCTCGCTTGATGAGGAGCGCGATGCGAACAGCCGGTATTTTTATGAGCTTGCGTCCGCCCGGTTTGGATTTTCCTGGGACAAGGTTCGTGACTCTGCGGCGTTTCATTTCAAGGGCGGACAGGGCGCAAAAACGGGCACGGGCGGCCATTTGCCTGGCGCTAAAGTCAAGGATGAGATTGCGAAAGTCCGCGGGCTGAAACCCGGCCAGGATGCGATATCGCCATCGCGCTTTCCCGAATGGACGGAAACATCACAATTCGGAGATTTTGCTGACGAGGTGCGTGCGCAAACCGGCGGCATTCCGGTAGGTTTCAAAATGTCAGCGCAGCATATCGAAAAAGATATCGATGCAGCGCTGGAAGTTGGCGTTGATTATATCATTCTGGATGGTCGGGGCGGCGGCACCGGCGCGGCGCCGCTGATTTTCCGTGATAATATTTCCGTACCCACCATACCGGCGCTTGCGAGGGCGCGACGCCACCTGGACATAAGCGGCGCGCGCAATGTTTCGTTGATCGCGACAGGCGGTCTTCGTAAACCAGCTGACTATGTGAAGGCTATGGCCCTTGGGGCGGATGCAGTGGCGCTATCGAATGCGCCGATGCAGGCGATCGGCTGTCTTGGGATGCGCGCATGTCACACGAATAACTGCCCGGTTGGCATAGCCACGCAAAAAGAGAATCTGCGCGCCCGTCTTGAGATTGCGATTGCCGCCAAGCGTCTTGCCAATTTCTTTGAGAGTGCGACAGAGCTGATGTCCATTCTGGCCCGCGCCTGCGGTCATCGGCGACTGTCGGATTTCAATATTGATGATTTGACGACATTCAAGCGGGACATGGCGGACCTGACGGCCATCAGTTTCGGCGGCGTCAATATGTCTGGAGATTGCTGAGATGGCTCTCGCAGAAAGCATTGTCGCCGCCCTCGCTATTTATTTTGGCGCCGGCGTTATCGTTGCGGTGCTGTTTCTAGTTTTCGGTGTGGCGAAGCTTGATGACTCAGCGAAGGGCGCGAGCATTTTTTTCCGGCCGATAGTTTTTCTGGGATGCGCGGCCCTCTGGCCGTTTATTATTATACGATGGCTATCCGGCAGACGCATCAATCAACCGACTGAGGGGCAGGAATGAAAAGACCGCATCGTCGCGCTCATCTCATCATCTGGATTATGCTGGCGCCAATAACGGCGCTGGCGGCGGTGTATTTCTGGATGATGCGACCGGCGGCGCCCGTCAGCGACTTACCCGGCGTCATCCAGACATCTTCCAGTATGGAGAAATAGAAAATGGCGCATGAGTACAAAGCCATCCAGTGGAATGGAAATAAGGTTGCTTACGATCTCTACCTTCTTGTCGCGATTGCCGCGTTTATCACTGTCTTCATGGTTGTTGGCCTGGCGACACATGAAAGCGGCCATACGGCGGACCCGGTTGTTCTGTTTATTCGCGCATTGGGAACGGCTGCGTTCGCGTTATTGACTGTCGTTCTGGCGATCGGCCCGCTGGCGCGCATGAATAAAAGATTTCTGACCATGCTTTATAATCGGCGCCATCTCGGCGTCATAACATTTGTGGTGGCCTCTGCGCATTTCGGATTGGCGCTGCTTTGGTATCATGGCGGCGGCCCGCTCAATTCGTTTGTTTCGCTTTTCGTCAGCAACTCACAATATGATTCCATCCCCGGATTTCCTTTTGAGGTGCTGGGTTTTGGGGCTTTTTTGATCATGCTTGTGATGGCGTCGACCAGTCACGATTTCTGGCTGAACAATCTGTCTGCGCCGGTCTGGAAAGCGATCCACATGCTGGTGTATCCGGCTTACGCGCTGCTTGTGATGCACATCGTGCTGGGCGCATTGATGACGGAAAAGTCGATGGTTTATCCATTATTGACGGCGGCTGCATTTCTCGGCGTTTCGGGGCTGCATATCGTGAGCGGCCTGCGGGAATGGGGCGCAGACAGCGGGATGAAGCGTCTTAAAGCTAAAGGCTGGATTGAGATTTGCGCGCCGGATGATATTGCGGAAAACCGGGCCGTCATCGCGCCGCTGCCGAAGGGCGACCGTGTCGCCGTCTTTCGTTACGACAACAGGATTTCAGCGGTGACGAACGCCTGCCGTCATCAAAATGGGCCGCTTGGTGAGGGGCGGGTTGTGGATGGCTGCATTACCTGCCCGTGGCACGGCTGGCAGTATCGTCCGGATGATGGCGTGTCTCCGCCGCCCTTCACGGAAAAAATTGCGACCTACAATGTCAGAATTGAAGGCGGGCGTATTTTTGTTGATCCCAAACCCAATAGGCCGGGCGTTAAAACAGCGCCGGCGCTGATTGAACCTTCGGGAGCATCCGCATGACCAGAACGAAAGGCGTGATCGACCCCTCTCAGGCTGACAGGCATGACATGTTCATTGGTTGGGCGCCGGCTCCGGCAGTAGACAGGCGGTTTTTGCTGGGCGCTTTGCCATTAGGCCTGGCGGCGTCAACGGGAGCCAGCTGGCTGGTTGCAAAAGAACTTGACGATCCGGGCGCAGGCGCATGGCTTACTAACGCCACACATAAAGTATCCGGTTTGCTCGTTACCGATCCCTATCCGATGATCCGAATGGCTGACCCGGCATCGCCGCACGGAATGCGCACGGTGTTACTGGTCGCACAAGGAAAGTGCACGTCTGCGCTTGAATTTGGCGATAATGACGCTTCGCCAATCACAGCCTCGGGCGCTCTTATTCAGCGTAAGGATCGTCAAATGCTGGAGGTGCCGCCATTCCTGGAAAAATGGCTGGAGCCCGCGGAAATTCGATTCACGGCTGCGGTCGCCAATCCACAGCCGGAAAGTCTCGGCGCCTTCAAGCTTTCCGGCATGGTCATGGATTCAAAATGCTTCTTCGGCGTAATGCGTCCTGGCCGCGGAAAGACTCACAAGGCTTGCGCAAGTTTGTGTATTCGCGGCGGTATCCCGCCCAGCTTCTGGGCGCGCAATGGCGCCGGCGGTGAATCGGTTCTGCTCCTGACGGATGCGGATGGCGGCCCGATGCCCATGGATATCCTGCCATTCGTTGCTGACCCGGTCACCGCGGAAGGCGAAATCGTGCGTGTTGGCGATCTCCTGCAATTCCGCGCGGACGTTAGCGCTTTCCGCAGGATTTAAGCGCCAGCTTTATCCGCTTCTGCGGCTTTCGATTTTCCATAAAGGCGCGATAATGGCGATGCGCTCGCGCCATGTAACAGGACGCTGAGGAAAACGGTGACATAAACCACGGCTTCGATCTCTGTCAGCCGCTCCATCTCTTCATGTTCGACGGCGATCAGTAGGAAGAGAATTGAGGCGAGGCCGCGCGGCCCAAACCAGCCGATAAAACCAATCGTTGGCCATTTGAGCTTTAAATCCAGGACTGTTATTGCGGTTGGCGCCATTCGAATGATGGTCAGGCTGAGTAAGGCGTAGAGCACGCAGAATGTTGTGAAGTTGTCGAGCGCTGCCGGTAGCAATGTCGCGCCAAAGAAGAAAAAGATAATCAGGCTGAACAGTTGCCCTTCTTCTTCGACGAAGTTTGTAAGCGACCCTGCGCGGCGCGTGCAGAAGCTGCCGAATACGAGTCCGCCAACGAAGGCTGCGATAAACCCATTGCCGCCTGCGATATGCGCACAAAATAGTGTCAGAACTGCAACGCCTATGCAGACGAGATTGCGGAAGCTGTGAGCGATCCATTGCTTGCCATCGGCGTAGTGAATGAACTTGCCAAGCACGCCGCCGACAAGCGCGCCAATGATGGCGCCGATAGCGATCTGCTTAAAAGCAAAGCCAAGCCAATAGTCCAGCCCCCGCGCTTCCCCTGACATAGAGCTGAAAGCAAGCGCTGCGAACAATAACACGGCCGGCAACGCCAGCCCGTCATTGAGACCAGACTCAACCAGGATCGCCTGCCGAATGCGTTCAGGCACATTCTTACTGGTGACGACGGCATACCCAAGCGCTGCATCCGTCGGCGCTAATATAGCAGCAACCAGCGCCGCTTCCTGCCAGGAAAGGTTCGGAAAAATTACTACTGCGACTAATGCGCCGATGAGGATCGTAAGCGGTAGCGCGCCTAATAAAAGTCGTCGCGGTATGCGGCTTTCACGGACAAGCTTTCGGCTGTTTGTAGATGCAGCGTCAGCGAACAGGATGAAGCCTAACGTTAATTCGCCGAAGCCTTCCAGCACATGGCTTTCGATATCGATCTGAAATACGCCAAGGCCGGCTTGCCCCGTCGCCAATCCTGCGAGCATGAAAACCATCGGCGCTGAAATCACAGATTGCGCGAGCAGCCCTGAAAAAGCGCCATAGAACACAATGCACAGTGCAATGACGATGAGCGGTTCTGTGATCATGGCGCAGCTTCCCGGTGACGCGCGAGGAGAGTACTATGCTCTTCAGTCTGAGCGCCTTCGGCCCGATAGGCCAATCACAATTTTCGTTAGTCTTTGCACGCTGCCTGCCGGGCAAGTGTTACCTTCGAGGCCGGTTTGCGGTTAAGCTTTTCGGAAATCCATAGGCTGGTATCGAACAGCTTATCCATGTCGACGCCTGTTTCCATGCCTGACCCGTGCAGCATATAGACGACATCTTCTGTGGCGACATTGCCGCTGGCGCCCGGCGCATATGGACAGCCGCCAAGGCCGGACACGGAGCAATCGAATGTGGTGACGCCTTCCTCCAGCGCCGCCCAGATATTCGCCAGCGACTGGCCATAGGTGTCATGGAAATGACCGGCGAGGGCCCTTGCTGGAACCTCGCCGGAGACGGCGCGGATCATTGTCCTCGCTTTGCCAGCGGTTCCAACGCCAATGGTGTCGCCGAGAGAGATTTCATAGCACCCCATGTCGTAAAGCGCTTTTGCAACGCGGACGACATTCTCAACCGGGATATCGCCTTCATAAGGGCAGCCCAGTACGCAGGAGACATAGCCGCGAGCGCGAACGCCATCAGCTTTGGCGGCGTCTACCACAGGTTTGAACCGCTCGAGACTTTCTTTAATTGAGGCGTTGATATTCTTTTGACTGAAGGCTTCTGATGCTGCGCCAAAAACGGCGATTGTATCTGCGTTTGCAGTACGCGCGCCTTCGTAACCTTTCATGTTTGGTGTGAGCACGGGGTAAGAAACGCCCGGCGTGCGCTTGATCTGGGCCATGACTTCGTCTGATGCCGCCATTTGCGGCACCCATTTAGGTGAGACAAAGGCGCCGGCTTCAACAGTTTTTAGTCCAGCGCTGGCAAGGCGCTCAACAAGCTCTACCTTTGTCGCAACATCAATTGTCTGTTTTTCATTTTGCAGACCATCGCGGGGCCCGACTTCGACAATGTTGATATGACTGGTCATTCTGTTTCCTCAAACTCCACCAGCAAATCACCGTCTTTCACCTGATCGCCGGGCGCGAATTTGTAAGCTTTCACAACGCCATCATAAGGGGCCTTGATGGCGTGTTCCATTTTCATCGCCTCCATGACGAGCAGCGGTTTACCTGCTTCGACGGCGTCGCCAGGTTTTGCAGACAGCATGGTGATCACGCCCGGCATCGGGGCGGAGAGAGAGCCTTCGCTCGAATGATGTGCTGACACGCCGGCGAGGGGATCAGGGAACTGAAGGTCCCAGTGTTCGGCGTTTATCCAGATGCGCAACCCGTCAAGGTGAGTCGCGACAAAGGCGTCAATTGTCTCATCATCGATTTGCAGTGTGACGGCGCCATGCTTGTCGATTGTTCCGGAGAATTCAAATATGATCGGCTCTGTGATGGCGCGCCCTTCGCGTCGCGCCGCTGCTGACGCGTCCGGTTCCAGCGTTGCATGAAAATGATCGCCGAATTTTTTAAGACGCAGGATGGCTGCGCGGCTCTCATGTTCAATCCACATGATTTCATGACGCGGACGGTTGAGACGAAAGCCGGTCAAATCCGCCCATGGATCCTTATCGTTGCTTTGAGACTGCTGACGTTTCCATAGCGCGGCTACAGCCCATATTTTTGCGCCAGCAGTTTCTTTGTCGAATAGCGAGGCCTCATGCTCTTCAATGAATCGCGTGGAGACATCGCCTTCGATGAAATCGCTTTCCGAAGCGAGCGCATGAAGAAAAGCTGCGTTGGTCTCCAGGCCCGCCACATAGGTCTTCTCCAGCGCGGCGCGCATGGCGCCCAGGGCTTCTTTGCGGCCGGCGCCATAAGTGATGATCTTTGCAATCATCGGATCATAGAAAGGCGTAATGGCTTGCGTTTCTTCTACGCCGGAATCAATGCGAGCGATATCCGCCGGGAGTCGCAGCGTCGTCAGGTCGCCAATCGACGGAGAAAAGTTCTGCGCCGGATTTTCAGCGTAGAGGCGCGATTCGAATGCATGCCCGCATTCCTGAATATTATCCTGTGTTCGAGGCAATCCTTCACCCGCTGCAATACGCAACTGCCACTCGACAAAATCAAGGCCAGTGATCATTTCCGAGACGGGATGTTCAACCTGAAGGCGCGTGTTCATTTCCATGAAGAATACGCTCTCCGACGCCGGGTCGTAAAGAAATTCGACCGTGCCGGCGCCGCGATAGTTGACGGCCTTGCCAGCATTCACCCCGGCTTCCAACAGGCGCTCGCGTACTGGCGTGGGGAGGCTGGGCGCCGGGGCTTCTTCAATGACTTTTTGATGTCGCCGTTGCACGGAACAGTCGCGTTCAAACATGTGCACGACATTGCCGGTTCCGTCGCCAAAGATTTGCACTTCGAGGTGACGCGCACGCGCAACATATTTTTCAACAAGAAAACGGTCGTCTCCGAAAGCGGATTTGGCTTCGCGTTGAGCGGAGCGGAGCGCCTCTTCCAGTTCCGCCTCACCTACAACCATGCGCATCCCTTTGCCGCCGCCACCCGCCGTAGCTTTAAGGAGGACCGGATAGCCAATGCGCGCCGCCTCACGCTTGAACGTCTCAACGGATTGATTTTCGCCTTGATAGCCAGGTGTGGTCGGCACGCCGGCGGCCTCCATCAAATCCTTGGCTGCGGACTTTGAACCCATGGCGCGAATCGTTTCTGCTGTAGGGCCGATAAAAACAATACCTGCTGCATCCAGTGCGTCTGAAAACTGTTCGTTTTCAGACAAAAATCCATATCCCGGATGAACGGCTTCAGCGCTCGTCTTGCGGCAGGCGTCGATAATCTTTTCCGCCCGTAAATAACTTTCCGCTGCTGCCGCCGGCCCGATATGCACTGCTTCATCGCAGGCGCGGACATGAGGTGCGTTTCTGTCTGCATCTGAGAAGACAGCCACCGTTTTCACGCCCACCTTACGCGCCGTTTTTGCAACGCGCACTGCAATTTCTCCACGATTGGCGATCAGAATTTTCTTGAACATGATGTCCTCAGGATAAAGCGTTGCCGTTGTGATCATCATCACGCACTTCGCGAATGAGCAAATCGGCGGGGGTCATTTTATTCGATTGTCCAATCCGGCTTTCGTTTTTCAAGAAAAGCGGTAATGCCTTTCTTGCCTTCCTTGCTGGCTCGAAGGCGGGCGATAAGGCCGGCCGTTTCATCAAGGATATTCTTGTCAATTACGCGTTGATTGACCGTTCGGATAAGGCGTTTGGATTCATCCTGTGCAGAAGGTCCGCATGCAAGCATGCTTGAAATCGTTTCATTAAGCGCATCGTCAAGCTCGCTTGCGGGTTTAAGTACGTGCAACAGCCCAATGTCTTTTGCGGTTGCAGCGTCGAAGCGTTCGCCTGTGACAAAATACCGGCGAGCATGGCGCGCGCCAATAGCGTCAATGACGAAGGGTGAAATGACTGCAGGTATTAAGCCTAGGCGGACTTCCGACAGGGCAAAGAAGGCGTCTTCCGAACCGATTGCGACGTCGCATGCCGCAATAAGTCCCAACCCGCCGCCCATAGCTGGACCGTTCACGCGCGCGATAGTTGGTTTCGGCGACGTATAAATGGTGTTGAGCATATGGGCCAGGCGGCGGGCGTCATCTTTGTTTTCGGCGGCTGAATAACCCGCAGCGCGTTTCATCATGTTGAGATCAGCGCCAGCAGAAAATGCCTTGCCTGCGCCGGTCAAAACGATGGCGCGTACATTTGGATCGGAATGAAATCGTCCAATAGTTTCGCAAATCTCAGCGATAAGAGTTTCATTAAATGCGTTACGCAGCTCGGGCCGGTTCATGGTGAGGCGCGCAACGCCGCGATCATCAACCGTGGTGATCAGCACAGGTTCCGTCATATTGTCTCAGCCCTTTTCATATGCTCTGCCAGCAGAGTAATTCAGTTACATTCTGAAGACGCCAAACTTTGTTTCTTCGACAGGCGCATTCATTGATGCCGAAAGACACAGGCCCAGGACATCACGAGTTTGTGCTGGGTCAATAACGCCATCATCCCAAAGTCTCGCCGAAGAATAATAGGGGGAGCCTTGCGCTTCATAGCCATTGCGGATTTTCGCCTTGAAGGTCTCTTCTTCCGTTTCCGACCATGTTTCGCCCTCGCGCAAACCGTCACGCTTGACTGTCGCGAGAACGCTGGCCGCCTGTTCGCCACCCATCACGGAGATGCGCGCATTCGGCCACATGAACATGAACCGCGGTCCATAGGCGCGCCCGCACATGCCGTAATTACCGGCGCCGTAGGATCCACCGACAACAACAGTAAACTTCGGTACGGCGGCGGTGGAGACCGCGGTGACAAGTTTGGCGCCGTCTTTCGCGATGCCGCCTGCTTCAGCAGATTTGCCAACCATGAAGCCGGTAATGTTCTGCAAAAAGATCAACGGCGTTTTGCGCTGGCAGCAGAGCTCAATGAAATGCGCGCCTTTCTTGGCGCTTTCCGAAAAGAGGATGCCGTTGTTGGCGAGGATGCCGACGGGGAACCCATGCAGACGCGCAAAGCCGGTGACGAGTGTTGAGCCATAAAGCGGTTTAAATTCATCGAATGCTGATCCGTCAACAAGACGGGCGATGATCTCGCGGGCGTCATATGGTTTGCGCGCGTCTGTCTCCACAACGCCGTAGAGTTCCTTGCTGTCGTAAAGCGGAGGCTCCGGTTCAGCCATCACCACATCGCCGAGCTTCACCCAGTTGAGGCGCGAAACAATCTGGCGCGCGAGCCCCAAAGCATGATCATCGTCTTCGGCCAGATGGTCCGCGACGCCGGACGTGCGCGTGTGGACATCGCCGCCGCCAAGGTCTTCAGCGCTAACGACTTCTCCGGTTGCGGCCTTCACCAGCGGCGGCCCGCCGAGAAAAATTGTGCCCTGTTTTTTGACAATGATGGCTTCGTCGGACATCGCCGGCACATAGGCGCCGCCGGCAGTGCAGGAGCCATGCACGATCGCGATTTGCGGGATGCCGCGCGATGACATTTGCGCCTGATTATAAAAGATACGGCCGAAATCATCCTTATCTGGAAAAACTTCGTCCTGCATGGGCAGGAAGGCGCCACCCGACTCAACGAGGTAAATGCAAGGCAGCCGGTTTTCGAGGGCGATCTCCTGCGCCCGTAAATGTTTCTTGACCGTCATCGGGTGATAGGTGCCGCCTTTCACTGTCGGGTCGTTAGCAACGATCATGCACTCGGCCCCGGCGATGCGTCCGATCCCGGCGACGACGCCGGCGGACATGACATCGCCTGAATACATCTCCCAGGCGGCGAACTGGCCGATTTCCAGAAATGGCGCGCCCTGGTCTACAAGGCGCGCGATGCGTTCGCGGGCCAGTAGTTTGCCGCGTTGTTTGTGGCGCGTGGCGCGGGCAGGGCCGCCGCCTTCAGCGATCCTGTCACTGTTTTGGCGCAACACTTCAACCAGCTCACGCATGGCGGCGGCGTTGGCCGCGAAACTCTCTGATCTTGGATTGATCTTGCTTTCGATGATGGACATGGACGCCCTTTATTCCCTATGGTTTTGATTGGTTTAACAAAGGGTTGGGGCAAAGGGAACCATTAAGCATGGGACTTGTCGTTGAGCCTTCCGACGCCGCCTGCGGCGCCACAGTGCGTAATCTGAGCCTGACCGAACCGCTTGATCCTGAGACCATTGCGGCGATCAGAAACGCCTGGCTGGCGCATCATGTTCTGGTGTTTCCTGAACAGGAGATGAGCGACGATGATCTGGAGCGTTTCACGCTCTCATTTGGCCCATTCGGTGAAGATCCTTTCATCGCGCCGATTGAGGGGCGCGATCATGTCATTGCAGTCAGGCGCGAGGCGGACGAGAAAAGCCCCATCTTTGCGGAAAGCTGGCATACGGACTGGAGTTTTCAGGAAACGCCGCCGGCGGGCACATGTCTTTATGGCTTAACAATTCCGCCTGTGGGCGGCGACACGCTCTTTGCGAACCAGCACCTGGCGCTTGACCATATGCCGGCCGCGTTACGGGCGAAGCTGGAAGGCAAACAGGCGATCCACTCCGCTCGCCTGCCTTATGCGACCGATGGTTTTTACGGCGAAAAAGATGCGGCTTTGAGGTCAATGGACATCCAGCCATCGGAGGAAGCGTTGGCGGAGCGGCTTCACCCGATACTTCGAAAGCACCCTGAAACCGGACGCGAGGGCGTCTTTGGATGCGCGGGATACATTACCGGTTTCGCCGGTATGAACGAAGATGAAAGCATGAAACTGCTTGGTGAGCTTTACGCCTGGCAAACCCACGACGAATTTGTGTACGCGCATCGCTGGTCGCCGAATATGCTGGTCATGTGGGATAATCGTTCTGTGCTGCACAAGGCGACAGGCGGTTATGATGGGCATGCGCGATTGTTACATCGCACGACAATCGGCGCGCTGTGATTTTTACTTATTTATGCAGTTTACGTTATCAATAGTTTTTCCAATGCGGTGCGTAACTTATTCGGCAGGCTGACCGGACGCCGTGTCCCCCGATCTACATAAACATGCACAAAATGGCCTTCAGCTGCGGGCGTATCACAGCCAGTTTTGAAGATCGCCAGTTCATAGCGCACAGAGGAATTGCCGATTCTTGCGACGCGTAACGCGCCTTCAAGGCGTTGCGGAAATTCGAGTGGTGCAAAATATCCGCACCCTGTTTCAACGACAAGGCCAATTACGTCGCCATGATGGATATCGAGCCCTCCGGCGCGAATAAGGTATTCGTTCACGATCGTGTCGAAATACCCGTAGTAGGCGACATTATTGACGTGACCGTAAATGTCGTTGTCCGCCCAGCGAGTTTGCAGGGAAAGAAAGTGTTTGTAATCGGCGCGAGTTGTTTTTGACGGCATAATATCTATTTAATACTGATTGCAAACTCTCGATGCGAAGCACACGCCTGTCTTTATGCTATATTTCTCTTACGGCTCCAATATGTCCAGCCTGCGATTGCGGAACCGCACTCAATCAGCGTCGCCAAAAGGGATGGCGAAGTTGTATGGCCATACCCTGACGTTTCACAAAAAGAGCGATAAAGACGGGTCGGGAAAGTGCGACGCATATGAGACCCTTAACAATGATGATATTGTCTACGGAGTCACCTATCAAATTGATGAACGTGAAATAGGCATCCTAGATAGGGTGGAAGGTCTTGGTTACGGTTATGGGAAAAAAGCTGTCTCACTCACGATGGAGAGCGGCGACCAGGTTTCAGCCTTTACTTATTACGCCATAGATATTGATGCAGGATTGAAACCATTTTGCTGGTATAAAGAGCATGTGGTTCTTGGCGCAGTAGAGCATGGATTGCCTCAAGACTATACGACCGCGCTAATGGCGGTTGAACATATGGACGACTACGATGCGTCTCGTATCGAGAAAGAGTTGTCTATCTATCGTTTAAGACAGCGCTCATAATACTTCCGTATAAAGTTTCAGCGCATCATCATACGTCACTTCGCGGGGATTGTTTCGCATCAGCCGTTCGATCTTGACGGCGTCCTCTGCAAGTTTTGGCAGGATATTGTGAGAAACGCCAACCTCGGAAAGGCGTTGTTTTACGCCAGTTGCCATACAAATCTCTGACAGTTTCTCGACGAACGCCCTGGCTGTCGAGTTTGCGCCTATGACTGGACCGAGTTCGGCATAGAGCCTGTCGGCGGCGGGTATATTGAAGTTCAGAACCGGCGCCAGCATCAGCGAATTCGCCAGTCCATGAGGTACGTGAAAATGGACGCCAAGCGGATAGGCCATGGCGTGAACAGCTGCGCAGGGCGCGTTTGAGAATGCTTGTCCCGCCAGCATGGCGCCCAGCAGCATCGCCTCGCGGGCGGCGACGTTATCGGGCTCGTCGCAGGCGCGCACAATATTTGATGATAAAAGCTGCAGCGCTTTGGTTGCGAGCGCATCCGACACCGGGTTCTTCTTGTGTTTTGTCGTGTAAGCTTCAATGGCGTGCACCATGGCGTCGATGCCGGTTGCAGACGTAACATGGCGTGGCATGGAAAGGGTGAGGGACGCATCAAGTACAGCGGTATCGGCATAGAGCTGGCGCGCAAGCACGCCCATCTTCTGCTCATCGTCCGTTGTGATGACCGAAATGTTCGTTACTTCCGAGCCGGTACCGGCGGTGGTTGGCAACAGGACCAGCGGCGCCCGCACGCCGTCTACCTGATCCATGCCGTAGATTTCCTCCAGCGATTGTGGCGACTTCATCAGCACGGCGATAACTTTCGCGGTATCCATTGAAGACCCGCCGCCAAAACCGATAACGCCGTCGCTGTTATGGGCGCGGGCGGCTTCGATCGCGCTGCGCACCGTGGCGGCTGGGGGATCGGCCTCGACGCCGTCGAAAAGGCAATAGTCGAGACCCGCCGCTTTCAGACTGCTTAGCGCGTCATCAATTAATCCTGCTCCGATAACGCCTTTATCAGTGACAACACACGGGCGTTGCATCTGACCTTTGACGATATTGCCGAGCCGGGCCGCCGCGCCGGTTTCGAAAACAATCTGCGGCACTGTTTCAAAGGAAAAATTCATCCGTCGCCTCCGGTCTCCCGGGAAGGCGGGAGATCAGAAGCGAGGATGAAACGTTGTGAGACGAAAGACAAGCAGCCTTGGCGTCTTGCGCGGCTTGCTTTTAGTCAGCAGCCTCAAGCTCACCGATAAACGCCATCACAGCGTCTTCATCCGGACCTTCGACCTCGATCAGCGCATGGTCGGCTTCCGACATCATAATGACAGACAGCGAGCCGTCGTCTTTTCGGTTTTTCAGCGCCTGTTCGCCGCGCATCTCAGCGACTTCGATATTGCCTTTTTCAAGCATTTTTGTGTCGGAGGCGATGAACATGAAGTCTTTTAGATCATCATCCTCTCCAAAAACGCGCACCGTTACGACACGGCCCCGGTCATCCTTAAACAGACGCTCATAGGCGCTGCTGGCGCTGATGAAATTCTCAAATTCCAGCGTCGAAGAACTGGTGAGCGCAAATCTGGAGTTCTCGTCCTTGAACGATGGCGTTACGGAAGAAATCTCCTCTGTGATAGATTTAAGAGAAAGACGATTGGCGTTGGCGCTTGCGGCGCGCAGCAGTGATGTCGCTTTGGCGTAATCGCCAGCTTCGAGCGCTGCGACGGCGGCGGCTGTGTCTGTTTCGACAGTATTCTGAATCGATTCCGTAGCAATCTCCGTCACGCTGGGAGCGGTCTGGGCGAACGCTGATATCGGCAGGAGGGTAATGGCAAGGCTTGCGGCAATGATTTTCATGGAGAGTTTCCTTTGTGCGTCGGGCAAACGCCAAATGCACGAAGGACGGCGCGCGCGCAATAACCTCGCGCGCTTGCTTTCGTTCTTGTGACCTTGCGTGAGGTCAGTGGAAGCGAACGAGCCGCCCGGGTCGCGCATCCGTGATCTGGTCGTTGTCGATGACCTGTTGGCCCGCCACCAATGTTGCGCGATAGCCTTTCACAGGCTGGATCAACCGCTGACCGCCGGCGGGCAGATCCTTGATCATATGCGGCGCGCCAAGGCGCAAGGCGTCGTGGTCGATAACATTGATGTCGGCTCGCGCACCCACTTTCAATCGGCCGCGGTCTTTCAATCCCAAATAGTCGGCGCCGTCAGCAGTAAGCATCTGGATGGCGCGGGCGAGTGGAATTTGACCATGATTGCGATCACGGCACCAATGGGACAGGAGATAGGTTGGAAAGCTTGCGTCGCAGATCGTGCCTACATGGGCGCCGCCATCGGACAGGCCGAGCATGGCGTTCGGATGCGTCAGCATCTTATGGACGTTGTCGTAGTTGAACTCGGTATAATTGTAGATCGGGAAATAGATAAGCTGGCGACCGTCGAGTTCCAGCAGCGTGTCGTAGAGTTTTTCCATGGCGGTGACGCCGTCCCGGCGCGCCTCAGCGCCGAGGGATTGCTCCGCATCCTGTTCATAGTCAGGCTTGTCGCCGAGCCGAAAAAACTTGTTGGCGACAAGTTCAATCGCGGCGATCATGGTGTCCGCGATTGGCGGCACGGACGAACCTTCGACCGCAAGCTTTACAGGCGTTTCGGCAAGACACTTTTTACGAAAGGCCGGATCGCGCATGATCGCAACGCGTTCTTCCAGTGGTTTATCTTTAATCGCGATATAACTTGGTTGGGCCATCAATGGGTGGAACGTGCATTGAAGGCCCTGGAAAACCCCGATGGCGCGCGGCGCAACCTGCACGCGGAAATCAACGCCATCTGCGTTCAACCGTTCGGTAGCGCCTAAAATGCGCAGCCATTGATCCGGCGCCATGTCCCGCTGCATGAGAGAGATAGAGGCAGGTCGCCCGCCGGCGCGCACAAATGCTTCGACAACAGCAAACTCTTCCTCGAACTGGTCGCCTTCACGCTCCAAATTGAAGTCGCAGACGATCTGCATCACGCCGCGCTCAAGACCGTCAAACGCGCTGGCGATACCAGTCAATTCTCTCGTGCTGGCCTCTGCGCTGGGCGTCCAGTCGCCGTCGGCGGTGCGATGCACGTCCGTGCGGCCGATGGAGAACCCTGCGGCGCCGGCGTCCAGCGCTTCTCGCACCATGGCGCGCATTTTGGCGATGTCTTCATCGTTTGATTGTTCGAATGCGGTGGCGCGTTCTCCCATGGCGTAGACCCGCACTGGATCGTGAGGAACCATCACAGCAAAATCGATGGTGTGGGGCATGGCGTCAATCGCGTTCATATAGTCGGCGAAGCTTTTCCAGCCCCATGTCAGGCCCTCGTGCAGCGCTGTGCCGGGAATATCCTCAACGCCCTCCATCAGCCGGATAAGCCGGTCGTGATCATGGTTTTTGACCGGCGCGAATCCGACGCCGCAATTACCCATGAGGATTGTCGTGACGCCATGATTGACGGAAGGCTTCAATTCTTCATCCCAGGAAACCTGGCCGTCATAATGGGTGTGGAGATCGATAAATCCAGGCGTGACGATCGCGCCTTCTGCGTCGATGATGCGGTCGGCGGGGGTATCGCACTCGCCGATCTCTGCAACGCGACCATCCTTGACGCCGATATTTGCATGCATGGCGTCACCGCCATCGCCATCATAGACTTCGCCGCCGATGATTTTATAATCAAAGCTCATGAGCCTGCCGCCTTTCTGCGGTCCAGATATCGATAGAAAGCCACCATAGCCCCGCCGGAAAAGAAGTGCCAAACGCCCCATACAGCGGCGATGGCCGCCGCGCCGCCAAGACCTTTCAACTGCGCAAGCAACAGGACAATGGCGAGCCCCGCATTTTGTATGCCGACTTCAAACGTCAGGGAGCGTTGCTGGGCAGGCGATGCTGACAAGAGACGACCCGTCACAGCGCCGAGCGTGAAAGCTGCGGCGTTATGGAGAATCACAGGGATCATGATCATCGCCCAGGCGCCGATCAGGATCGGCCAGAAGTCGATGGTTCCGCGAATAATAACGACCGCCAGCACGCCTGCGCCAAAGAGCGCCAGCGGCTTTCTGATCTTTTCTGCAGCGCCTGGTCGATAAAACGCCGCCGCCATACCAAGGCTTAACGGCGCCGCAAGCATCAAGGTGGTCTGCAGAACAAAAGACAGTCGATTGAAGGCGATCGTCTCCAGAAGGTTCGAGGTTGGCGGGTAAAGCCCTGACCACAATAAAATCGCCGCGGGCGTCCAGAAGGCGGCGATAACGCTTGACCCTGCGGTGAGCGAAACGGAATAAGCGGTGTCGCCGCGCGCGCTCCAGGTCATAAAGTTAGAGACATTTCCGCCGGGGCATGCGGCCACAACGATCATGCCGAGAGCAATTGATGGCGGCGGCTGTAGAATGGCGGCAAGCGCAATGGTCATCGCAGGCAGCGCAATGATTTGCGCTGCGAGGCCGCCCCAAAAATGGAACGGGTCTTTACGGAGAAACGAAAAATGCTCAGGCCGCAACCCTAAAGCCATTGCGAACATCATGATCACAATGGCGCCGGCGAGCATGCTCTGCGCCGCCGGGTCGAGCGTGATGGTCAACTGATCAAGCGTCTGTGCATCCATCGGCGCTCAGCAACCGATCGTTTGTTGGTGCATAATGATGTATTTCTCGAACGAGAAGGCGATTGACGCGATCACTCTAGTAAAAGCCCCAGAGTAAAAGCCGGCTGATAATCAGCAGGATAGAAAGCCCGGCCCAGAAGGTTAACCGTGTGCGGAGCGTACCGTACCACCCGGGCAGGGCGCCACTGTTAACTGCATTGAGATCGCGCATCAGAAGGTAAATCAGCAAAACTAGAATGATGACATGGCGCCAGGCTGCGTCAATCGATAAAAAGAAAACACCGCTTGGCAGGATAGCGGCAAAAGCAGCGAGCGTGATTAACTGGCCCGGCAAAAAAGATTCTTTTGATTTCAGTTTGGGCGTTAGAAACGCGCCGCCCCCGACGCCAGCCAGATAGGCGACAATGAGGCCGCCATAAACCAGCGCGAATTGATGAAAATCGAGCGCTATATGTTGCGGTAAGATCATGGGGCTCAACCAAAGCGCAACTGCGCCGGCGACGAATGGGATGAGCCCGTAAAAACCGAGCCGCGTCATCTCTTCCTGTTGTGGCGATTGCCGCATGAGCCCCTCCTGGCCTCAGGTTAGCCGATAATTATCATTTGCGAAACGCAAGGCCGGCGATCCAACCTGCGAAAAGCGACAGTGCGACGCAAAAGACGCCATAAGACACGGGCCGGTTGTGTGCGAGTTCATAAATACGCCGTTCAATTCCCACCTTGTTGACGGCGAGCCGTGCTGTGTCTTGTCCCAGCATCGTCCCATTACGATAAAGGTATACGGACACTTCATAGTCGCCGACTGGCGTGTTTGCGGGCAGGTTTACATTGATGGTGAACAGACCGGCCTTTTTAAAATCGACGCCGCCGACATTATCCTGATATAGGCCTCGGTCCTCGATCTCAGTCAAAAATGCGTTTTTGAAGAGAGCCGCATGACCGTCTTGCGATGATGACGCTTCATCTTCAGGCGCAGAGCCCGCCATCTCGATATCAAGGAAATCAGCGCCAAGATTGTAAGCGTCCTGATCCGGGAGCGGCGCGATGTCGGTAAGGCGTTTGGTGGCGGCAGTTAAATAAAGTCCGGGCGCTCGTTCAACAGTGTGCGTTTCGCCGGGCATCCAGATGAGATTGCGTTTTTCTATGCGACGAACGTCAAAGCGCGTGTCGGGGCCGCGCACGACGGAAACGATATCGACAGCGCCTTCCGGATTTTCCACGCCGGTGACTGCGCCAAAAAGCACCAGACGCGCGCCGGAAAAACTTGTATCGACCTTGATCAGTTCATCGGTGAGAGCGATGGCGATATCGGCGGCTTGCGCTTGCGCGGTGGAAAGAAACGCAAGGATTGCGATAAACGTTCTCATGACGCAGCCTCGATCACAAAGGGCGATATTGGAGGCGTGACGAGCCCGAAGACCAATCGCGCGCAAACGGCGAGGACGATCAAGGCGAGAAGCGCTCGCAAATGCTCCCCTTTAAGCTTGACGCCGACACGCGCTCCGATCTGGGCGCCGACGACGCCGCCGGTGAGCAACAGTAGAGCCAGCGCAATATCGACTGTCTGATTGGCTGCGGCATGCAAAACCGTTGTGATTGCAGTAACGAAAATGATCTGGAAAAGCGATGTGCCGATTACCACATTGGTGGGCATGTTCAAAACATAAAGCATTACCGGCACCATAATGAAGCCACCGCCGACCCCCATGATGGCGGCGAGAATGCCGACAAAAAAACCGAATATAACCGGCGGGATCGGGCTGATGTAAAGTTGCGACCGGCGAAAACGCATGGCGAATGGCAGAGCCGCCATCCATGCAACGCTTCTGCGCTTGCGCCTTGGAGGGCCTGATTGCGGCGAGCGAAACAAGACGCGCATGCTTTCCACTAACATCAGTACGCCAATAACGCCGAGGAAAAGCACATAGGCGAGGGAGATGAGTATCTCGACCTGGCCGATCTGTCGCAGATATCGAAAAATCAGAATGCCGACGATTGCGCCAAAGCCCCCGCCGAGCACCAGAAAGCCGCCCATCAGAAAGTCGACGGTCTTGCGCTTGAGATGTGCGAGCACGCCGGAAACAGACGAGGCGACAATTTGCGACGCTTCCGTGCCGACCGCGACAGCCGGCGGGATGCCATAGAAAATAAGAAGCGGGGTCATCAGGAAGCCGCCGCCGACGCCAAACATGCCTGAAAGAAAGCCGACCGCGCCGCCCATAAAAATAATGACGAACGGATCGACCGGGATCTCCGCAATGGGGAGATAAATTTGCATGATGCGGAAACCGAAACGTTACGGGACACCCTATTTGTTTATAGGGCCGCCCTATTCGGCTTCGCAAGCGATGGTGCTTAGTTAAGCGGCGCCATTTCGTTTGCCGCGTCATTTACGGGCTGGGCCTCCCAGGCGGCGATCTGCGCATCGACCTCGTCGCGCTGGTCCGCGCTCAAGGCGCCGGCGACGCCAGCGGCGAGCGGCGTCGCTTGTTCGTCGCCGTTCTGCGCGGCGAGCGAGTACCAGAAATAAGCTTTGCCAGCGTCTTGGACGGCTGATGATGTGGTGTTGTCGCTCGGGTGGTAAATGGCGCCGAGGTTGTATTGAGAATCAACCAGGCCGCGATTGGCTGCAAGTTCGAACCAGCCAATGGCTTCAGCGGTGTCAGCGGGTCCGCCGTCGCCGCGCGCTGTCATCACGCCGATGCGGTGCATGGCGAGTACATTGCCTCCGTTTGCGGCGCGCCGGAACCAGGTTCTTGACTGGCCGAGATCCTGATCGACGCCCTGGCCGGTCTTGTATAGCTCGCCAAGCTGCAATTGCGCAGGCGGATGACCAAGGGCGGCAGCCTCCTCCAGCGTGCTGATGGCGGCGCTTGTTTCTTCGCCACCATCGGCGTTGTTCAGCGCTGTGACTGCGTCAAGGTAAAGCGTGCGCGGATCAATAACCGGCCCCGCGGCGACTTCCTGTAAAGAAGATGTTTCTGCTTCAGCCCCGATATTTTGATTATTTGCTTCCGGGGCTGCGCTCGCTGGCGCTGCGGCGACAGGGCGCGCGGTGTTTGCAGCTGGCGATTTGAAAACGAGATCTTTTACAAGGAAGAAAAGCGCTGCAGCGGCAAGGAAAATGGCGACGCCCAGTGCAAGCGTTACTGGCCGGGCGGCGGCTGTCGATTTCAGAGTCGCAAATGCAGCGCTGTTTCCGTCAAGTTCGTCATCAGGTTCGTCGCTGCGTGGGACGTCGGCGTTAATGCTTTCCGGCTTTTTCTCGGTTTCTTCGGTTTTGCCGATGAAAGGAAGTTTCCCGCGAAGCGCCGTCGCGGCCGACATAACCTTTGCCACAGGACTTTTTGCCTGTTCGCTGTCATCACTCTCGCTGACAGCATCCGTTGGCGGCGCACTGACGGTGTCTTCGGAATTCTCCGGTGTTGGCTCTTTTTCAGGCGACGCTTGCTCGAGATCGTCCGGAAGGTGCTGGCCTGTCGGTTTGGCGGTCAGTCGTTTCTGGCGCGCCCGCGCCGCGAGGATCGCTCTTTGTTTCGGGGTTAGTTTGCGGCGCGTTGGTTTTGTGGTCGCGGCTTCCTCCGCGGCTTCCCGCGCGCGTCGCCTTGCAGCCTGCAGAAAGTCCTCTTTTTCGGGCTTGCCTTCCGAAACCGCTTCATCGCTGTCAGCTTCCGCGCCTGATGGCTCGCCAAACAGCATCGCCCGCGCCGCCTTGCGCTCTTCGTCGACTGCGTTGTCTTGTTCCGCCTCATTTGAGTCTGAGTCGCCGGCTGGCGCTGTGTTTTCGACGCCGTCTTCAAGATCGGCGAGGATGGCGTCCAAATCATCTTCAGCAGATGGTGATGTATCGTCCTGTCTTACAATTGCGCTCTCATCAAGCGCCGCTTCCTCGTCACTGGCGGGCTCTGCTTCGGATGATGATTTTGCGCCGTCTCGCTTGCCGAAAACCTCCTGAACTTCCGACAACAGCGCTCTGGCGTCGCTGGCGCCTTCCTCGTCATCATCGTCGAGATCAAATGTGAAATCAGCGCCGGGTTCCGGCGTTTCGTCGATCGCGGCCTCAATCTCATCGGCGAATGCGAAAGGGTCCGCCTCATTGTCGTCCCCGCCGGCCTGTGTCAGCGTCGCTTCGCCATCTTCCTCTGGTTCATCCGGGAACTCTTCATCCGCCGTGAGGTTTTGTGCGCCTTCTGCGCCCATAGAAGACGGCGCATCAACTTGTCCATCGTCATCATGTTCAGCAGCAACTTCATCTGTTGCGCGGTCGCTTTTCGCGGCGCCAAGGCGCCCGACAATGCTGTCAATTCGATTCTGTAGCGCAGCGATGTCTTCTTCGGAATCCTGATTTGCGGCTGTGATCGCAGCATCGATTTCCGCGCGGGTGACGCCGTTTCCGGCATCGCCTGAGAAATGCTCACGCATTTCGGAAATAGTATCGGTGACTTTTTGCACGCCTTCAGCGCTACGCCGTTCGGCGGCGTCGATCTGCGCTGACAGTTTCACAATTGTCGCCTCAAGATCGCGAATTTGATCGCCGCCGCGTTTGATTTCGTCACCGAGAACGCGCAATCTCTCTCCGGTGCGTTCAACAAAATCCGGATCGATAGAGCCACTGGCGTCTGCTTTCAGCGCCGCGGCTTCCGTCGCAATGCTTTCAGCGTGAGCGACACGTTCTGACAGTTCGTCGATGGCGTTTTTCAGGAAGGCGGCCCCGGCGCCATCCTGATCGCCCACACCGACAGTGTCGATGCGCGCCGCCAGGGTTTGAAGCTCACGCTCATTGGCGTCGAGCCGTTCAATCGATGTCTTGTGAGCGCTGTTGAATTGTGCGGCGACTTGCGCGACCGCTTTTTCGAGCGCTTTGAGCGCTTCAATCCGCTGTCGGTCGCCGCCCGCTTTTTCAAGCTTTTCGACGCGCGCGCTAAGGTCGGCGTTTGTCCCCTCGGCGGGTTTCACCCTTTCCAGGCGCTGAATGCGCTCGACCACGCCGCCGATATTGCGAGACAGATCGCCCAGGGAGTCTGCGTTCTTTGTCTCCGCTTCGCCAATACGCTTGTTCAGATGCTCAACTGCGGTGACGAGATCGCGCAATTTCAGACCTTCAATTTCGCCCTCGGTCTCTTCGTCCGAACCGGCGGTGTAAATGATCTGATTGAGCCATTCCCCAACCGTCATGCCTTCGCGCTTGGCGGCTTCTTTAGCCGTTTCGCGGGCGTCGCGTTCTATTCCTTTGACGCTCCAGGGGGCGCTCGACTTCATGATTGTCACCGTTTTTCGCTGGGGCGACTTCCGTCCCCGAATTCTTCTTGCTGGCCGATGCGTCGAGGACGCCGACGCGTAACAGTTCACCGTTAAGGTGCTTCGCAAAACGCGCAAAGCCTTAATTACTCGTGGTTTTCCCCGTTTTTGCGCGCCTTGTATCGATCCGCATTAAACGCCGATTCGTAGTATTTGAGGCCGCGCGGATTGGGCGCTGCAAAGGATGCTTTCACCCGCCGTCTCAGATGACTACATTCCTCGAGTTCAAATCGACCGACACCTACGGAGAATATGGCCCCATGACCGTCTATAATGCGCCTGTCCAAGACATGAAGTTTGTCCTCAATGACGTCCTGCAGATCTCGAAATATTCGAATTTGCCAGGTTTTTCGGATGCTTCGGAAGATGTGGTTGAGGCGATTCTGGAAGAAGGGGCCAAACTGGCGGCTAATGTGCTGCACCCTTTGAACCAGTCCGGCGACAAGGAAGGCTGCACTCGGCATGAGGACGGGTCGGTGACGACGCCTAAGGGGTTCAAGGAGGCCTATGACCTGTTCTCCGAAGGCGGCTGGCAGGGACTTTCCTTTGATCCGGAATATGGCGGACAGGGATTGCCCTATATTTTGTCCGTCGCGATCAATGAAATGATTTCCAGCTCCAATATGGCGTTTGGCATGTATCCGGGGCTGGCGATGGGAGCGGCGCTCGCAATTCACGCCCATGGCGATGATGCGCAAAAGCAGAAATATCTGCCGAAAATGGTCTCCGGCGAATGGGGCGGCACCATGAACCTGACCGAGCCTCATTGCGGAACGGATCTCGGGCTTCTGCGCACCAAGGCGGTTCCGCAAGGCGACGGCTCTTACAAAATCAGCGGCACCAAGATTTTCATCTCCGCCGGCGAACATGACCTGACCGACAATATCATTCACCTTGTGCTTGCACGGATTGAGGGCGGTCCCGAAGGCGTGAAAGGTATTTCACTCTTTGTTGTGCCGAAGTTCCATGTGAATGATGATGGATCGCTTGGCGAGCGTAATGGCGTTTCCTGTGGATCCATTGAAGAGAAAATGGGCATTCACGCCAATTCCACCTGTGTCATGAATTATGACGAAGCGACAGGCTATCTTCTCGGAGAAGAGCATAAAGGATTGCGCGCGATGTTCACGATGATGAACGAAGCGCGCCTCGGTGTCGGCCTGCAGGGGTTTGCAATTTCTGAGGTCGCCTATCAAAACGGTGCGGCTTACGCGAATGACCGGCTTCAGGGCAGGGCGCTTACTGGTCCCGCAGCGCCGGACAAGCCGGCCGACCCGATTATCGTTCACCCCGACGTGCGCCGTATGCTGATGGACCAACGCGCCTTTAACGAAGGCGGACGGGCATGGATGTACTGGACTGCGCTGCATGCGGACCTTCATCACAAGTCTGAGGATGAGGCGACCCGTGAAAAAGCCGACGACTATATGGGTCTGATGACGCCGATCCTGAAAGCGTATCTCACCGAGAAAGGCTATGCGCACGCCACCAATGCGCAGCAGATACTGGGCGGGCATGGCTATATTCAGGAATGGGGCATGGAGCAGTTCGTGCGCGATGCGCGGATCGCCATGATCTATGAAGGCGCGAACGGTATTCAGGCGCTTGATCTCGTTGGCCGAAAATTGATGAAAGACGGCGGGCGCGCCTGGCAGTCTTTCTTCAAGGAGGTCGATGAGTTCATCGCCGACAACAAAGACAATGCCGATCTGAAGCCTTATACGGACGGATTATCCGCCGCCAAAAAAGATGTTGAGGAAGCCACGCAATGGATGGCGGCGAACGCTATGCAGAATTTCAATAATGCCGGCGCAGGGTCGATGGATTATCTGCATATGTTTGCGCTGTTGTGCCTGGCGCATGGCTGGGCGCAGCTCGCCAAAGCGGCGCTGGAGCGTAAAGCATCTGGCGACGAAAACGACTTTTTCGAAAACAAGCTGATCACCGGCAAGTATTTCCTCGAACGCATTCTGCCAGACACCAAGTCGCATCTGGCCAAGCTTAAAGCAGGCGCAGAGAGCATGATGGCGCTGCCGGCCGAAGCGTTTTAGCGGATCGCGCTTAAAACAGAGATATTCTTGATCGAAGGGGCCTTTTAAGGCTCCTTCTTTTTTATTTTGAACGGTTCGATTAATGTGCGTTCGGATAGCGCCCCTTCTGTGGGCAATCAAAAAACAATAAGAGGGATCATCATGCGTAAACTGATATTGGCGCTTTTAGGAACAGCGGCGCTTGCTGCGTGCGGTCAAAGCGGCGAAACGCCGGGAAGTTCAACCGAAACGACGGTGACTGCAGCGCCAGGCGCTGAAGCGGTCGAAGCGGAAACCGCAAGGCTGAATGCGTGGTTTGGTGAGAAATGGGAAGAGGAGCTGGACTTTTCGCCGATCTATAAAACCTTTCTTGGTCGCAATGATGACAAAGACAAGATCGATGACTTTTCGGAAGCAGCGGAAGATACTCAGCTTGAGTGGCGCCGCAACGCCGTCGCTGAAATGGAGACGAGCTTTGACCGTAACCTGCTGACGCCGGAAGCAAAGGTTTCCTTTGATCTTTATGCTTACCAGTTGATACAGGATGAAGCGGCTTATCCATTTCGCCGTCGCGACTATGTTTTTCATCAGATGAACGGGCCGCATTCGTTTTTGCCGAATTTTCTGATCAATTTTCATTCGGTTGAAACCGCCGACGATATGACCGCTTATATTGCTCGTATTGGCGGCGTTTCGCGAGCGCTTGGCCAGGCGCTGGAGCGCGCGCAGATTAACGCGTCCGAAGGCGTGCGCCCTCCGCAATTCGCCTATGATGGCGTCCTTGAGCAATCACGCGCTCTCATTGCCGGCGCGCCGTTTGGAGGCGACGGCGATGCTCCGCTTTGGTCTGATGCGAATGGTAAGATCGATGGCCTGGTGGAGGCGGGGGCGCTCGACGAAGAGCAGGCGGAAACCACGCGGCGTGAGGCGCGTCAAGCATTAGTCAACGACTTCAAGCCCGCGTATGACGAGCTGATTGCATGGTTCGAAGAAGATCGAGCAAACGCTGATGAAATCGCCACCGGCGTGCACAAATTGCCGAATGGCGAAGCCTATTACGCTGAGCGTCTAGCGTATTCGACGACGACCGATATGTCTCCTGATGAGGTCCATCAACTTGGTTTGGATGAAGTTGCCCGCATTCGCGGCGAAATGGAGGCGATCAAGGATCAGGTTGGCTTCGATGGCGATCTGCAGGAATTTTTCACATTCATGCGTGAAGATGAGCAGTTCTATTATCCAAATACGGATGAAGGCCGGCAGGCTTATATCTCGGCGGCCGAGGAATATCTCGCATTCATCAAGGAGCGGCTGCCGGAATTCTTTGGCATTCTGCCGAAAGCCGACCTTATCG
Source organism: Pseudomonadota bacterium (assembly GCA_039819405.1). GTDB lineage: Bacteria > Pseudomonadota > Alphaproteobacteria > Caulobacterales > Parvularculaceae > Hyphococcus. Next base: position 36,801 of record JBCBSB010000006.1, read on the forward strand.
TGAAACGCGTAGAGGCGTTTCGGGAGCGTGACGGCGCGGCGCAACACTACTTCCCGGGAACGCCGGATGGTTCTCGCCCCGGCATATACTACGCCCACCTTTCCGACATGGGTGCGATGCCAATCCCGCAGCTTGAAGTGATCGCCTATCACGAAGGAAATCCCGGCCATCACATGCAAAATTCTATTGCGCAGGAAGTGGAAGGCCTGCCGGAATTTCGCAATCAGGCTGGGTTCACCGCGTATGGCGAGGGTTGGGGACTTTATTCGGAGTTGCTTGCCAAGGAAATGGGCGCCTATCAGGATCTGTATTCCGATTTCGGGCGGCTGACGACGGAAATCTGGCGCGCGATCAGACTGGTTGTTGATAGCGGGCTGCACTCAAAAGAATGGACCGAAGAAGAGGCGGTCGCCTATTTCATTGCCAATTCCCCGGCGGCGGAAGGTCAAATCCGTTCCGAGATTCAGCGCTATATTGTGATGCCCGGCCAAGCGACGGCGTATAAAGTCGGCATGCTGAAAATTCTCGAACTCAGGGAAGGCGCTAAGGCGGAGTTTGGCGATGACTTCGACATTCGCGGATTTCACGACACCGTGCTTGGTGGCGGTGCGATGCCGTTGTCTATGCTGGAGGACCGTATTGCTGCATGGGTGGAAGAAAGCAAGGCGCGCTAGCCGCTGATCGGAAGGGAGGCGGGATCAAGAGATTTGATCTCGCATTCCCAGACCGTAATCACGCGCCAGCCGAGTTTTTTAAGCTCGGCGGCGCTTTTTTTGTCGCGGATTTTGTTGCGTGTAATTTTTTCCAGCCAGTAGGCCGTATTTGACTTGGGGACGCGTGCGCCGCGTTTGCAATCATGTCCATGCCAGAAGCACCCATGCACAAAGATCACCGCACGGTGTTTCGGAAATACGAGGTCGGGTTTGCCGGGCAGGTTCTTCACATTGAGACGATATCTATATCCAAGAGCGTGCAGCGTCTTTCGAAGAGCAAGTTCCGGCTTTGTATCGCGCGCTTTAACAGCGCGCATCACTTCGGAACGTTTTTCCGCAGTGAAAATGTCAGTGCGCGGGGCCGGGGTCATGCCGCAGCCGTCGTCTGATTGTTCATAATCGCTGGCGATAAAACATTCTCGCCCAGCCATTGAACAACCGGAACGCAGACGCCGTCGCCGCATAATTTCAGTGCTGTTGTCGCCGTTTTTGGCAGCACGTAATCGTCGGGAAGCCCCATCAGTCGGGCGGCTTCTCTCGGTAAAATAAGACGCGTGCGGACAACGCCTTTGTCAATCGCGATAATGATTTGGCGTGAGGAGCCTCCTGCAGGCGTGCGCAGGCAACCGGCAAGACCGTCAAAACGCGCCTCAAGACGTTGTACCGTTTCTCCGTTTTCGATGCGCGTTCGACGAAACGCTGCGCCGGCCCGACGCGCGCGATGTTTGACAACCGCATCAAGACGTGTGCGTTGAGTATCGCTCATCATCGACAATAAGCTTTTTGTCTGGTCTTCGTCATGCCAGTGCGGGGCTTCCCAGTCGATGATATCAGACAATCGAATATTGCGCTTTGATTGCGGGATGGGCGCCAGCCAGGACCATTGCTTTTTTAAAGACAGCGATAGTTTTTCGTAAGCAGCCATTAATCCTGGTGTCGCCGTTTCGTTTTGCGCTGACGGTGCGGTATTCAGCGCTGTGTCCGGACCGAAGCCGAGAATGAAAAGCCTGGGTCGCGACTGCGGTGTAAAGGAATGTGCGTCAAGCACCATGGCTGATATCCGATAACCAACCGACGCAAAACGCTCGCAAATTAATTGAAAGTCGCGACCGCCATTTGATGTCAGCAGACCGACAACATTTTCAAGCGCGATTAGGCGCGGTACGCGCGCCTTTTGATGTAACGCCTCAATCAAGCGCCAGAATTGAAAGAAGGCGCCGCTTCGCTCCGCGTTGATGCCGCCCCGTACGCCCGCTAGAGACAGGTCCTGGCAAGGAAATGACCCCCAGACAAGGTCCGTTTGTTCTTCCGGGAGGTCTGTAGCATTGATCGCTGCAACATCGCTTTCAACGATATCCGGACCAAAATTGGCGCGGTAGCTCGCGCATTTTTGCGGGTCAATATCATTAGCGTATAAGCATCGCCACGAATCGCCCAGTCCGAGACGCGCCATGCCGCCGCCGGCGAAGAACTCCAGAAAGGTGAATTTGGTTTTCATCAACGTGATGATATCTCACTTCGCCTGATTGTCGCCATAGTTATCCGCATACGCACGGTGCTGGCCTCATTTCCGTCACACTCGCCGTGTTTTCGCCCTAATTCAAGCTTCAAGTTTGCGTCATAGCAGTGTTCAATGTTGACCTTGTGTTACCGGCGCCGCACATTGCGTTCGGGCGCTAGGGGGCCTCGCTGTAACGGAGAAGCGAATGCCCTTGATGGAAATAAAACACGCGGCGATTGCTGCTGCGGCGGCGCTTGGCGCCGCAATATTGATGGCGCCCGCATACGCTGCGCCTTCCGACAAACAAAACTTTCCGGAATCCGAGACTCAATATGAGCCTCGCGAACCCATTGTGCTCGCGCAAAATCAGAATGAGCGCCGGGGCGACCGATCCGGCCGGCGCGGCGGCGGAGACAGGCGTGGCGATCGTTCTGGCGGACGGCGTGGTGGCGACAATCGCGGCGCGCGAAATAATGAGCGCCGCAGCGACTCAGGGGCTCGCAATAATCAACGCCGCAGAGATGCGGACAGGCGTCGCAATCGTGATCGCGGGTCGCAGAATGGCGAACGCCGCCGCAACGCGGACAGATCGCGTCAGCGGGATAATGGCAATGCCCGCAGAGAACGCCGCAATGATGGCGCTCGAAATGCGCAACGCCAGCGCGATGCGGACAGAACGCGTAGCGATGCAAGGCGGCGCAATGCGGCCAATGCGGACAGATCCCGCAGTCAAGACGGCACCGCTTCTCGAAGAGGGCGTGGCGACGATGGCGCAAGAAACCAACAGCGCCAGCGTCAGGCCGGACGGCGCGACCAACGCAGGTCTGACAGCCAGCGTGATCGACGGCGCGCTGATCGTCGTGCGGACCGGCGTCGGGACGCATACCGCGATGGGCGCCGTGATCAGCGCAGAGCCGACCGTCGCGCTGATCGCCGTCGTGACGCGTATCGGGATGGTCGTAGAGATCAACGCAGATCAGATCGCCGTGCCGACCGTCGACGCGATGCATACCGTGATGGGCGCAGGGATCAGCGCCGATCGGATCGCCAAGCCGACCGCAGACGGGACGCCTATAGAGACGGTCGCCGCGATCAACGTCGGGCGGACCGGCGCTACGGTCGCCGCGATTCCTATCGTCAGGGACGGCGTGATCAGCGCCGTCTGGATCGGCGACGTTATCGCACTGGCGCCTACCGGCATCCAGGGCGACTCTATGGCGGCCGACATTTCCGTCATGGCTTCGGTCCGCGGGGCGGCCACGGCTATTTCTGCAGCCATCACAACATCTTCCACTATAACAACGGCTATAATCCTATTGGCTGGCTCTATGCGAGTTTCGGCTGGGACCTTTATTCAGCCGGCTATATTGGCGATTGCGATGTGGTCTCCCAGACTTTCTTTCGTCGCGGCCGCCGTTTTCAGGAGGTCGCCCTCCTTTGCTACGACGCATGGGGATACGGCTATATAAGGCCGGGCAGCCGACGCGTTTATCGCGGCTAGGCGGATCGCAAAACCAGGAAATGAGAACAGGCGCCGGACCACCGGCGCCTGTTTTCCTTTTGATTGCGCTCATTGACGCCAGAGCCCGACTCTGACGAAGATAATAAATTAAAAAGTTCCGATTGCGCTGGCAGGCATGATTTTCACTAAACGCGTTGTTGCGCCGATTGCTTTTGCGTGGACCCTTGCGGCTGCGGGCATGGCGGCTGTGGCTCTGACATCCGGGCCTGATGGCGCGCCGCGCATCAGCCTTGAAGATGTTCAGGTCGGCGAGCGCGGCAACCAGACCCGCATCGCCTTGATATGCGACGCGCCTTGTGTGGTCGAAAAGCTTGGCGCCCGTGAGTTTCTCTTGCGCGGCGTCGATGCGTCGATGGATGTGGATTTGTCCACACGGACCAAAAACGTCGCCGCGCTTCTGGCCTCTCCAGGCGAAGAGGGCGCATTATTGAGCGTCTCGACGCTTGCCGTCATCGAATACGCCAACACTAAAAACTGCACCATCGGCGGGCGTTCAGCGGCCTGTATCGACCTTTTCTTTGACTTGTCTTCAGGGGCTACCGCATCTGTGGCGCCGTCTGCGGCGGCTACGGCCAGGGCGCCGCAGACGCTTCGAGAAAGCCCTGCGCTAAAGGATAGCCAGCCATCGCGGTCACAAGTCGCATCAGCGCCAAAGGTGGCCAGACCAGCGCTGCGTGAGGGCGCGCCGGAACGTATGATGGTGTTTGCAGGTCTGACCCCGCCGGAACGGCTCAGCCCGCCAACCGGGGCGATTCTGGCCAAAGTCCAGCCAGCCGAGCAACTCGCGACCGTCCAGCCAATTGAGCGAAAGGTTGAAATAAAGCGACCGTCCATCCGCCAGCCTGAGCCGATGGCGCCGCGTCGTTTTGATTATTCAAAACGCGTTTCCGTTATTCTCGGCAAAAAATTGACAGCAAGCTACTGCGCTACTGCCGATGCCATGCTGCGCGCTGACGCCTGGGCCCTTAGAGCCATGGTGGATGCGGGTCTGTGCGCGGCGGCGCGCGGGGATGTTGAGGAAGCGGATGCGATGCTGGCGCGGCTTCTGGAATATACGCCCGACAATTATGAAGCGCTGGTTGGGCGGGCGTTGATCGCCATCGAAGCGCAAGAAAAAAGCGTTGCGCGGAAATACTTTCAGGATGCGCTGAACGCACTGCCGCCTATCGAGGAATCCAATCGTATTGTTGAAGCGATGGCGGCGCTTTAGACCACGGCTTTGCGTTCTGCAAATTCAGGATTGCGCCACGTTTCGCTGGTCAGAATTTCTTCCAGCATGTCCGCTGCGTTCCAGATATCCGTATGCCGAATGTATAGTGGCGAGAACCCAAACCGCATCAAATCTGGCGGGCGAAAATCTCCAATGATCCCTTTGGCGATCAACGCTTGAACGATTTCATAGCCATTCGGATGGCGCACCGATATATGCCCGCCGCGTTTTTCTCCGATTCCCGGCGCAATGCTTTCAAGACCAAGCTGGGCGCACCGCGCCAGCAACAAATCTCCAAGCCCCGCTGCCTTGGCTTCAACGGCGCTCATGGAAACACCCTCAAAGACATCAAGGGCCGCGTCGAGCACGCTTAATGACAAAATCGGCGGCGTACCGCATGCAAAACGGTCGACACCCTCCGCTGGCGCATAATCGTCAGCAAAGTCAAACGGCTTCGCATGGCCCATCCATCCGGACAAAGGTTGCGAAAGCTGTTCCGCAGCAGCTTTGTCTGCGTAGATATAGGCTGGCGCGCCCGGGCCGCCATTCAAAAACTTGTATCCACAGCCCACGGCGTATTTTGCGCCAGTCTCTTTCAACTGGAGATCGAGAAGGCCCGCTGCGTGACTGAGATCCCAAATGATGGCGACGCCATGTGCGCTCGCCATTTGTTCCCACGCAGAGATATCCGTGACCGCCGCAGACTTGTAGTCAACGACGCTTTTAATAATGACGTTGACATTCCCGTTGATGACGTCCGGGCCGCCGTCGGCAAGAGTGTCCAAAGATGCGCCTGTAAGGCGAGACAGTCCCTGCAGAATATAGCCGTCGGTTGGAAATTCGCCGCGGCAATAGGCGATGGCACCTGGGGCCTTGCTCCAAAGCGCGCCGGCAAGTTTGAAGATGTTGGTGGAGACAGAATCGCAAATAAGAACGTCGTCTGCATCAACACCGATCACTGATGCGATTTTGCGGCCGCATGATTTCGGCAGGTCGATCCAGCCAGCCGTATTCCAGGATTTAATAAGGTCGCGTTTCCACTCAATTTCCGCCGTCTGGCGAAGTCGCGAAAGCGCCGCTTTGGTCGGCGCGCCGAGAGAATTGCCGTCAAGGTAGATGAGGCTGTCATCCAGATCGAACTGATCACGAAGCATGCGCAACGGATCCTGCCGATCCATCTCTTTGGCTTGCGCTCTGGATGTTGGGATCGCCATGCTCGTCCTGCCTCGCGCTGAAAACACTGATCCCAGCGGCCTATGGACTTGCCGCAGCGCCGTCAAGCGTGAGCCGCTTGACTGGCGCTTCAATTTCCGGTGCAACGCCAGCAACTACGCAACCGGACCCCGCCATGACCGATAAGAAGAAACAGTCTTTTCAGGGCCTCATCCTGACTTTGCAGCAATATTGGGCGGATCAAGGCTGCGTTATCCTGCAACCTTACGACAAGGAAATGGGGGCGGGGACATTTCATCCGGCGACAACCTTGCGATCCCTGGGTCCGAAGCCCTGGAAAGCAGCTTATGTGCAACCCTGCCGGCGCCCGACCGACGGGCGGTACGGCGCCAATCCAAATCGCTTCCAGCACTATTATCAGTTCCAGGTGGCGCTGAAGCCAAGCCCGGAGAATATACAGGAACTCTACCTGGGTTCGCTTGACGCCATAGGTGTTGATCGCTCCGTGCACGATATTCGTTTTGTTGAGGACGACTGGGAAAGCCCGACGCTCGGCGCCTGGGGCCTGGGCTGGGAAGTCTGGTGCGACGGGATGGAGGTCACACAGTTTACTTATTTCCAACAAGTCGGCGGTTTTGACTGCAAGCCTGTCACAGGCGAGTTGACCTATGGTCTTGAGCGCCTCGCCATGTATGTGCAAGGAGTCGATAACGGTTTTGACCTGGATTTCAATGGCGAGGGTGTCACCTATGGCGATGTCTTTCACCAGCAGGAAGTTGAATTCTCCGGCTACAATTTCGAGCTGGCGAATACCGACGTCATATTCGAACAGTTCAAGGAAGCCGAAGCGGCGTGCCTGGCGATCATTGCCGCTGGCGAAGAGGCGGACCGCTCATACGCCCTGCCGGCATATGATAAATGCATTGAGGCGAGCCACTTGTTCAACCTGCTTGATGCGCGCGGCGTCATTTCCGCCACTGAACGACAGTCCTATATTTTGCGTGTCAGAACTCTCGCAAAGGCTTGTTGCAAGGCGTGGCTGGATAGCCCGCAAGGGCGCACGGAAGGCGCTGGCGTTGTGGATTTTGAAACCGCCTGACGCGACGCTGGTCGATTCCGTACAGTGAAGGTTAATCCTCCGTTGATGCGGTATCGTTCGGCGCGTCTTCTTCTTCTTCGGGATCCTGATATTTACCCGCATCCGGATCGGAGAGCACCAGGGAATTGTCCTGGCTGTCGAGAAGCGCCAATTCAGCAATCATCGGGTTTGGTCGCAGATCGAGATTGGCGCCAGTGCCCGCATCAACGCCGATCCCGATAATGCCGCCAGCAAGCACATTGCCTGCGCCCGAAGCGACGCCGCCGCCGGTGACCTTTTTCTCAAGCACCGCTTCGACTGGCTTATATCCGTCTTTTTCGAAAACAACTTGCCAGTCACGCTTGCGCTTCAATTCAAGTTCGCAAGGCGTGGTGCAGGAAAACGGCCCCAATTTGTCGGCGCTGATCGATTCGGTTGTGACTGTCGCGCCAGATGGCGTGCTCTGAAATTTTGCGGTTTCTTTTGTCCCGCGGATAACAGTTGCACATGAAGCGATGCTGAGCGCCGCTGAAATAAGAATAATGGTTCTCACTGATTACCTCCCGTCACTGTCGCGTCTATCGGTGAAGTCCTGTTTGAGGCGGGAATACGGCTATATTTGGGCGAGGCGAGTAATGGTCCACGGAGAGCAAACTTGCTCCACGCCATTCGCCCTGGTGTTGCGCAAGGGCGCCTTTTCACACCCATGTTTCGATGCGATATTGCTGCGACACCGCCGGCAAACTGACAGGGGACACGATGAAAGCGCCGAAGAGACTACGGAAAAAGCGATGGCGAGACCGAGGTCCATTAGACCGTCTTACAATTATTTTCCGCGCGCTCGCATTTGGCGGCGTGTTTTTGGTTGCCGGATCGCTTGTCTGGGCGGGCGCTTATCGGTTTACCGCGCCGCCGGGCACGATCCTGATGCTTGAGCGTAAGCTATCCGGCGATGTTATTGTTCACCCATGGGTTTCGTTGGATGAGATTTCACCGCATCTCGTCACAGCGGTGATCGCTGCGGAAGATACGCGGTTTTGCGTTCACAACGGCATTGATTTTGAAGCCATTGATGAAGCTCTTGATGAAGCTGAAAATGGCGGACGGTTGCGCGGCGCTTCGACCATATCGCAGCAAACCGCCAAGAACGCTTTTTTGTGGAGCGGGCGAAGCTGGCTGCGAAAGGCTGGCGAAGCGTGGATGACCGTGGTCATTGAAACGTTATGGCCGAAGCGGCGCATCATGGAAGTTTATCTCAACATTGCTGAATGGGGGGACGGTTATTTTGGAGCGGAGGCCGCGGCGCAGAAGCGTTTCGGCAAATCCGCCCGAAACCTGACGCAGCATGAGGCGGCGCTTTTGGCCGCCGTTCTGCCCAATCCCCATAAATGGCGGGTCGATCCGCCGGGACCTTATGTGCGCGGCCGTGCGGCGACGCTTCGTGGGCGGATGGGACAGGTGAAACGCGATGGCCTTGATGGCTGTGCGTTACAAAAATAGGAGGTCGTTATGAGTGTGATGGTGATTGCTTGCTATAAGCCCAAGCCAGGTCAGGACGAGGCATTACTTGCGTTATTGAAAACCCACCTGCCGATTTTACGAGAGGAAAGGCTTGTGGGTGATGAGCCTTCCTTGTGCGGGCGCGCGAAAGACGGAACGTTTGTTGAGGTTTTTTGCTGGAAGTCGCAGGCCGCCATTGACGCGGCCCATAGCAATAAGGCTGTCGCTGCTATGTGGGAAAAGTTCGCGGAAGTCTGCGATTATACTGTGATTGCCGATGTTGAAGGCGCAAAAGACATGTTTACGCCATTGGCGCCAGTTGATTTAACCTAAAGGAAAAGCGCATGTCAGATCCCGAGATTGCCGGTAAGGCCCCGCTGCCCGTCGAAGTTGAAGCCGGTAAAGACTATTTCTGGTGCGCCTGCGGCAGGTCCAAAACCCAACCGTTCTGCGATGGCTCTCATGCTGGCACGGCGTTCACGCCGATGAAGTGGACAGCGAGTGAAACCAAACGCGTGTTTTTCTGCTGTTGTAAACGCACCGCCGGCCAGCCTTTGTGCGATGGCAGTCATAACAAACTATAGAGCGATCCCTTGACCAGAACGACCAGCGAACGTCACACCGATATCCTGAACGGCTACAAAGCCGGCGGCTCCCGCTTTAATGAGTGGGCGGAACAAAAGCTTGGGAGCTTTATTCTCACGGATTGGGAGTGGGGCGCCATCGCCATGCGGTGGGATATCGATGACCGTTTCGTGATGCCTGACGGCGTGATGTTTGGCGGGCATATCGCGTCCGTTGCTGACCACGTCGCCGGCCTGACGGCGATGACGGTGCTGACCGACAACAAGGAACGCTTTCGCACCTCGCGGCTGGAGACGAATTACTTCCGCCCGCTCATGATGCCGCTCGCGACCATTGAAGGGCGGGTGACCAACGCCTCGGCTTCCCTCATTCATATTGAGGCTGATATTTACAATGCGGATGAGAAGCTGGCGGTGCGGGTGAATGCGGTGCAGGTGCGCCGGATGACCGGCTAGCCGGCGTCAGGCGATCTATGAGCTTAACCTTCTAAAACCTTACGCGCCGCCACGCTATTGCGCGCCCGTCAAACCGCCCCTAGAACGCGCTCATGCCTGATCTGTTGCTCGAAATATTCTCCGAAGAAATCCCTGCGCGTATGCAGGTTCGCGCCGCCCGTGAGCTTGAGCGCACGGTTAACAAGGCGCTGCTCGACGCCGGTTTCATGCCCGAAGGGGTGAAGGCGTTCTCGACGCCAAGGCGCCTGACGCTGGCCGCGACGGGCCTGCCCGCGAAGCAGCCTGACCGGCGTGAGGAGAAGAAGGGCCCCCGCGTCGGCGCGCCCGAAAAGGCCGTTGCCGGGTTCTTGAAATCCGCCGGGCTTTCCTCGCTCGATGAATGCGAACAGCGCGAGGATAAGAAGGGCGCCTTTTACGTCGCGGTGATCGACCAGAAGGGAAAGGACACGGGCGAGCTGATTGCGTCTTTCGTGCCGGAGATCGTGCGCGGGTTTTCCTGGCCGAAATCGATGCGCTGGGGTGATGGCGATTTACGCTGGGTGCGCCCGCTTCATTCTATTCTTTGCGCGTTCAACGGCGAAGTTGTCGATTTTGAAATCGGCGGCATAAAATCCGGCGACAAGACCGCCGGTCATCGCTTCATGGCGCCGGAGGAAATCCAGACGCGCAACTTTGATGACTATACGTCGAAGCTTCGCACGGCGCGAGTCGTTCTTGATACGGATGAGCGCAAGGAAATTATTGCGAACGATGCGGCGACTTTGTGTCGTGCTCAAGGGTTCGAACTGGTCGAAGACGAGGGCCTGTTGAACGAGGTCGCCGGCCTTGCCGAATGGCCCGTGGCGATGATGGGATCGTTTGACGAGAAATTCCTGGCGTTGCCCGACGAAGTCCTGACCGCTTCCATGCGCGGCCATCAGAAATATTTTTCAGTGCGCGATCCGAAGACGGGTCGTCTCGCCAACCGTTTCATTTGCATCGCGAACATCGAAGCGCCCGATGGCGGCAAGGCGATGCGCCAGGGCTATGAGCGTGTGCTTGAAGCGCGCCTTTCCGACGGTTGGTTCCTCTATAAACAGGACCTTAAAACCAGGCTTGAGGACCGCATTGCCGACCTTGACAGGGTAACCTTTTTTGAAGGGCTTGGGAGCGTTGGCGACAAGGCGCGGCGGGTCGCAGAGCTGGCGAAAGAGATCGCCCCGACGGTCGGCGCCGACCCCGAAACGGCGGCGCGCGCAGCGATGCTGGCGAAGGCCGATCTTGTTTCAGGAATGGTCTATGAATTCCCTGAACTTCAAGGGGTTATGGGCCGTTATTACGCGATTGAAGAAGGTGAATCGGCGGAGATCGCCGACGCCATCCGCGATCATTACAAACCGGCCGGACAGGATGACGAAGTCCCGGCCGCGCCTGTCTCCGTCGCCGTCGCGCTCGCTGACAAGATCGATACGTTAACGGCGTTTTGGGCCATCGATCAGAAGCCTACGGGGTCGAAAGATCCGTTTGCGCTGAGGCGTGCGGCGCTGGGCGTGATTTCGATTGCTTTGCAGAACCATATTCGAACAAATTTGTTTCATGTTTTCCTGCCTCACTTTAAACGACTTGAGGCAGTCCACAGCGATCCAATCGAGGCGCACCTGACTCACGGTTCAAACCTTGTGGAATTTTTTCACGACCGCCTCAAAGTGCATCTGCGGGATCGCGGCAGTCGGCATGATCATGTAGATACTGTCCTGGAAGGTCCAAATGGCGATCTTCACGATGACCTCTTACTGATTGTACGCCGGCTTGATGCTCTAGAGACTTTCCTGAAAACCGACGACGGCGCTAACCTTGCTTCGGGGTACAAGCGTGCTGTGAACATCCTGAAAGCGGAAGAAAAGAAGGGTGCGCTGCCTGAGAACCTGAAAGTTGATGCAGGCAAACTTGTTGAGCCGCAGGAGAAATCATTCTTCGCGGCGCTCTGCGATGCGGAAGCAAAAACTGAAAAAGCTGTCGCAGCTGAAGACTTTGAAGTGGCGATGGCGGCGTTAGCGAGCCTTCGCGCGCCGGTGGACCATTTCTTTGACAAAGTCACGGTCAACGCCGACGATGAAGCCTTGCGCGCCAACCGCTTGGCGCTTCTTGGCCGTTTTCGCGCCGCCACGGCGACGGTCGCGGACTTCTCCAAACTCGAAGGGTGATGCATCCCGGATTTGCATGGGTCAGGTACGCATACCCTGATGCAAATCCGGGACGACAGGCGTTGGCTACCGGGACTGTGACGCAGCAACCCAGCTGGCGAATTCCTCTTCGGATAGCTCGCCGGAAGCGTCCGTGTCGTACATTGCAAAGTCATCGCCGGTGAGGCCCGGAGCGACCGCTTGCGCTTCGGCAAGCGAGATGCCGCCGGAAACATCCACATCAAGCGATGTGAAATTGACGTCTTCCGCACTGGCCGCGCTCGCGGCAAAGCCCAGGATCGTTGTCAAAGCGATAAGTCGAGGGGTCATCATACATCCTTTCAAGATACACGTTTTCCATGTTCCAACGGCTCGATCATTCCCCTCAGTTTTACGACGACTGAAACAACAGTGAATAGTGATGATCGAACCTGCGCCGCCGCTGGTCGAGATATGGCCAGCGGATAGGAACAATTCAAATAAATAACGTGTAAGGATGAATTTGATTTAACATTACATTGATGACAGGGCGCAATGTTTGCGCGGCTCAATCTTTAAAACCAGCCGCCCGCTCTGCGCTTGGGAAGAACAAAAATGCGAACATCAGAACATAAGCGGCGTAATCCCAGCTGATCGCCAGCGCCCAGATGTCGGAAAAGATGTTAGCGTTTTTTAAGACTGCATCGCGCGGCGTAATGGTTGAAAGGCCGGGCACAAACTCGGCCGCGACGACCGCTTGCGTGCGTGATACGCGCTCCGGCTCTGTCACCGGTTCGGGGGGCGACAGAAGGTCATTGACAATCTCAAGCCCGCGCGCCGGCGATAATTCTTGCGCGGATTTAATTGGAACTGGCGGCTTGGCGAGTTTCTGTTTGCGTATCAGCGACCGTAACGCTGATTCCACATCATCGGTGTAGTCGTCAATCGCCTGGCTTTGTCCCGCAGTGAGCGTTGACGCCACAGGTTTCGGGTTGGATCGGGCGATGCTGGCAAGCTGCTGGTCGAGCAGCCGTTCAATCCTACGGTCATGGCGCCAACGGTTCAGGACGCTGGCGAAGCCGTTATAGGCCGTCTCAAAGTCGCGCGCCCAGAGATCGTAATTATCATGGGCGTTTCGGCTGACGAGTTTTTTCAGCGCATCGACTGTGTCGGCGCAGATTGCAGGCTCGTAAGGGTCGACACCGGACGGGTCCGGGCTTTCGATGATCGTTTCAACGCTGGCGCCAAGCGCGCGATACCATTCCGCCAGCCCGTTGAAATATTCGGTCGCGGCGCCATAACCCGCCGCGCCGGAACGGGCCCCCCCAAGACGTTCATTGCGGGCGACTCGCGTCACGTCGTTTACCGACAGTCGTAAATCTTCAAGGAACAAGAAGTCCCGCTGGCGATAGGCGGTGATCCCGGCGCATTCCGATTGAAGCCGGTCGATTTCATAAGTGTAGGTGTGGCGCACCGCATCTGCGCCGCCAATGCCGACAACTGTTGTCCAGGTTGAAACGAAAAATAAAATAATCCCCAGCACTGGAATGACTACAAAGAGTTTGATCAGGCGCTCAATGAAAAACAGCATGTCGCCAATGACCCCGTCGCGAGAGGCGCGGAACCAGTCGCGGTGCCGAACGAATTCTGCACCGCCGACCCAGATCGCCACCGCCAGGAAAAAGACAAAGACGCCGAATGCCGGCGGGAGAATGACATTGCGCAGGAGGTCTTCATTCTCCTGCGAAGTGATAAGGCTGAATCCGATGGCGGAGCTGAGCGCCGAAAAAAAGCCGGAAGTCACTGCAACGACGATGAAAAGCCGATTGAAGAGGGAGGAGCCATGCAGCCGCCGGGAGGTCAGGATGGACCCGAGAACGACAACCATGATGGCGAGCAGGGCCGCAGCCCCGGCGAGCCCGGCGAACGGAATGGCGCTAGGATCAATCCCTTCCAGGGTCTGTGCCTGCGCCCCTGTGGAAAAGAACGCCGCAGCCGGCAAGATTGCCGCCTTTGTCCCGGATTTACAAAACATACGCCATTCCGGCGCGATATTGCCCACCTGTCGCATGCGCCCCCTCAAGCAGCACAACGCTTGCATCTCCGATTCATGTTAGCACGGAAAAAAACGAAGAGGATACCGTCCGTTGGTTTTTGAACGATGCTGGCGATTGCGCGGGGGCAGGCACTGCAGATTCGGCAATTTCAGGCTTGGCCTTGGCGGGCATGCGCTTTATTGCGGTGCCGCACGTGGTGAGCGAACAAGCATAAGAGGGTCCGGCCATGCCGGACAGGATGTTGATGGGTAACGACAGCAATACGGCGAATTCTCCCAAATGGGTTTACAGCTTTGGCGGCGGCGCTGGTGAAGGCGACGCCTCAATGAAGCATTTGCTTGGCGGTAAGGGCGCCAATCTCGCTGAGATGGCCAGCCTTGAGCTGCCGGTGCCGCCGGGATTCACGATCACCACCGAGGTATGCACTGCGTTTTACGAAAATGACCGTGAATACCCGGATGGATTAAAGGCGCAGGTTAACGCTGCGATCGCCCATGTAGGCAAGGCGGTTGGGCGGGTCTTTGGCGATACGGAAAAGCCGCTTCTGGTGTCGGTGCGTTCCGGCGCGCGCGCCTCGATGCCCGGCATGATGGATACGGTGCTCAATCTCGGCCTCACGGATGAAACCGTTGAAGGTCTGGCTTCCCTCGCCGGCGATGAGCGCTTCGCTTATGACAGCTATCGGCGCTTTATTCAGATGTACAGCAATGTCGTGCTCGAGGTCGATCACCATGAGTTTGAAGACATCCTTGAGACCTACAAGGAAGAGCGCGATTACTTTCTCGATACTGAACTTTCGGCGGACGACTGGAAAGCCGTAATTGCGGATTACAAGAGTGTTGTTGAAAAGACGCTTGGCAAACCATTCCCTCAAGATCCGACAGAACAGGTCTGGGGGGCGATCAGCGCCGTCTTTGGTTCATGGCGCAATGATCGGGCGGAGACCTATCGCCGCCTGCATAACATTCCGGAGAGTTGGGGGACGGCTGTAAACGTTCAGGCGATGGTCTTCGGCAATATGGGCGAGACCTCTGCGACCGGCGTTGCGTTTACGCGTAACCCGTCAACTGGCGACAATGAATATTACGGCGAGTTTCTGATCAACGCTCAAGGTGAAGATGTCGTCGCCGGAATCCGCACGCCGCAACCGCTTACCAAGGCGTCGCGTGAGGCCATGGGCGAGACGGACCCATCGCTCGAGGAGGTCATGCCGAAGGCTTATGGCGAGCTGGTCGAGGTTTTCGATAAACTCGAAAATCATTATCGCGACATGCAGGACATTGAGTTCACCATTCAGGAAAACAAACTCTGGATGCTGCAGACTCGCAATGGCAAACGGACTGCGAAAGCAGCGTTGAAGATTGCTGTGGATCTTTGCGAGGAAGGATTGATCTCTCAGGAAGAAGCGATCCTGAGGGTTGAGCCGGGCTCGCTTGATCAGTTGCTGCATCCGTCGCTCGACCCTGATGCGCCGCGCGATCTTGTGCTGACGGGGCTGCCGGCGTCGCCGGGGGCTGCCTCCGGCGAGGTCGTATTCAGCGCCGATGAGGCCGAACGCCTTAATCAGGAAGGGCGCAAAGTCATTCTGGTCCGCGTTGAAACCAGCCCGGAAGACATTCACGGCATGCATGCGGCGCAGGCGATTGTCACAGCCCGTGGCGGTATGACCAGCCATGCGGCGGTGGTCGCACGGGGTATGGGCCGCCCATGCGTTTGCGGCGCTGGAGATTTGAAAATCGACAAGTCGGGCGCATTTTTCAGCGTTGGCGGTCGTCAGGTGAACAAGGGTGATCTTGTCACTGTGGATGGCGCTGCCGGCAAAGTGTTCTTCGGCGAGGTTGCGACAGTCCAGCCTGAGCTGTCAGGCGACTTCGCCAAACTCATGGGCTGGGCTGACAAGGCGCGGCGCATGGCGGTGCGTGCGAATGCGGACACGCCCAATGATGCAGAGGTCGCCCGCAATTTTGGCGCAGAAGGGATCGGCCTTTGCCGCACGGAACACATGTTCTTCGATGCTGAACGTATTGTTGCTGTTCGCGAGATGATCCTTGCGGAAGACAAGGCGGGTCGGGAAGCGGCGCTCACAAAATTGCTGCCGATGCAACGTTCCGACTTTGAGGATATTTTTCGGGTAATGAGTGGATTGCCTGTGACCGTTCGCCTGTTGGATCCGCCTTTGCACGAGTTCCTTCCGCACTCTGATGACGAAATTGAAGAGGTTGCAAAATCCTCCGGCATGGATGCGCAAAAACTGAAGGATCGCGCGCACAAGCTGCAGGAGTTCAACCCTATGCTTGGCCATCGCGGGTGCCGGCTCGGGGTATCCTATCCGGAGATTTATGAAATGCAGGCGCGGGCGATCATTGAGGCTGCTTGTGCGATAGCTGATGAGACCGGCAAAAAGGTCGTGCCGGAAATCATGGTTCCCCTGATCGCAAAGAGTGAAGAGTTGTCGTTTCTGAAGCAGCGCATCGATGTAATTGCGAAGGCGGTGCTGAAAGAAAAGGGAGTCGCGCTGGATTATCTCGTTGGCACCATGATTGAGTTGCCGCGCGCCGCGCTGACGGCGGATGAGATTGCGGCGGACGCCGAGTTCTTTTCATTTGGGACCAATGACCTGACGCAAACGACGTTTGGTCTCAGTCGCGACGATTCCGCGTCCTTCCTGCCGGATTATCTTCGTCAGGGCGTGTTAGAACGCGACCCCTTCGTGACAATCGATGTCGCCGGCGTTGGCGCATTAATGGAAGTTGCTGTGGAAAAGGGGCGGAAAGCGCGATCCGGGATCAAACTGGGCATTTGCGGCGAACATGGCGGCGACCCGGACTCAATCACTTTCGTGGAGTCGCTGGGGCTCGACTATGTGTCCTGCTCGCCATACCGGGCGCCAATTGCGCGTCTTGCTGCAGCGCAAGCAAAACTTGGCGAAAAGTCATCGTCGTCAAACGCATAAATGGTTACAGTTAATTTCATGAATGAAAAAGCGCTTTGAAATCAATGCTCTGGGACGTATAGCGTAACCTTAATAAAAGGTTAACGCACGGTTTTTTTATTTGCGAATGCATTATTCTGGCGCCATATACTAGGCTCCGGACGCGCTTCTACGGGCGCGTTTTTTGCGTCCAGGTAAATGCGGCGCTCTGAATTGAGAACGAAAACCAGGCAACCAAACGGCTGTTTGCGTCGTAGAAACAATAGCTTGAGAGAACTGAGACGAAATACGTGACGAACCGGTACGCACATAAGGATCACGAGGTTAACTGGACCCTGCGCAGCCTGCTGGCGGCGGGTCTATTATCCGTGTGCGTCGTCGCCAGCGCCATGAGCGCAACGCTTAATAATCAGCGAGCAGAGGCTGAGCGCCGCGCTGAGCAGGCGATCGCCGAAGAAGCGCAACTGGTGACTGAACTTGCGAATTATCTTGCAGCAGAAACCGCTGCAGTGCGCACCGCTTTGAATGCGCCGCGCCTCAAGCCCGCGAAACCGACTGCCGCTGTGGTGTCGGCGGAGGATGCGCTTGCCGACCTTGCAAAGTTTGATCTGACGTCTTTGACGATTGCGAAGCTGGATGCCGAAGAACGCACCTGCCTTGCGCAGGCAATCTATTATGAAGCGCGCTCCGAGCCCCGGATTGGTCAGCTGGCTGTTGCGGATGTTGTTTTAAATCGCACGGCGAGCCCGCTCTACCCCAATTCAATTTGCGAAGTGGTGTTTCAGGGATCGGAACGGCGCACCGGTTGCCAGTTTTCGTTTACTTGTGACGGGGCAATGCAGGCTCGTTTGAACCAGCGCAAATGGAAAGCTTCGCAAGACCTCGCCGGAGCTATCCTCGCAGGTGTACACGCACCGGTCAGCCGAAGTGCAACGCACTACCACGCCAGTTACGTATCTCCGTATTGGGCGGCAAAATTAACGCCAACTGCCACGATCGGCACGCACAAGTTTTACAAGTTTCCAAGCCGCCGCACTGTCGCCGCAGCGCCGGCTGCGATGTAAACCTGAATTTTTAGACCGCGCGTTATTATTTGAAATCTAAAATGCGATTTCATTATAAGCTTTATTTATCAAAATTTGATTTTGTCAATTTTCCTTAGTCTAAATCTGCTGTATAGTATCGCGAGCATATGAATTTTCTTCATGCGCAGTTCGCCGCTTAACGAACTGCGGCTTACCTGATCAGGTAAGCATGATTTGACGTGCATAACTGAAGTACAATCAAAATTTAAGGAGAGCCAATATGAATACTCATATGGTGGTGCTGGCGATTTTTACTTTGGCTGTAAGCACCTATGCAAATGCCGCCGAATACCGCGTCAGTAACAACCCAACCTCTGGAGAAATTTCCGTCAGCCAGCTCAAGGCGATATCCTGTTTTAACGCAGGTGACTTTATTCGTTTCAAGCGCGACCAAAGCTTTCAACACTATTTCACATTCAAATCGTGTTCGAGCAGCCCTGCAGGGGTTGTTCAGGTTGGCTCTTATGGCTCCGGCGCTCGCCCGCGGCTGATTGGTTCAAAAAACGCTGCCCAGAACGGCTATTCCTGGTCATTCGAACCTAATCCGACGCAGGGCGGCCAAGTCATTACTTTCCTGCAGAATACTGGCATTTACAGAATGAATAACCTTCCAGAGGAAGTTGTTGGCGTCATATATAACAATGAACAAATGGACTTTGCCAGAAACCCTAACAGAAGTCTCAACGTTCGCTTTCGGCCAAATTATTTTGATATTCAGGCAACTTCCCGCGATGTTGACGGATGTGGCATATCAACGTGCGTACGGCTGGAGCTCCGCTCCGATGGATCAGATCCGCTTTGGATGTTCAAAACCTACGGCTTGCCTTCCAATTCATACGTAATGATGCGCGAAGAAAACTGGGCGATCAAAAGGTTTTCGCTTGACTGGATTAGTCCCACTTTACCTTCTTTCGCATCGCAAACGCCCATCACCATTCCGGGCGGGCAAGCTGACAAGAAACTGAATGGTATGGGCGCAATTGTCTTTGGCGCGCTTTCGCTACTGAATACACAGAAGGAATGGTATTTCGACCCGGTCGATAGCACCCTTTATTTCTGGCCGCCCGCCGGGCAGTTTCCGCCTGTCGCCAATAACACCAAGCTTATCTTTAAATCGGGGCATACCGGCTCCATTTGTGGGAATGGTTCTGCAAGTGATCGCGCTGGCGTCGTGTGCGCCTGGGGCCGCGGCAATGTCGGGTTCAAGTTCGTCAACCTCGATATTGAAAACGCTGCGAACGACGGTATCCGCGTTGTCGATCCAAAATCTGTTGAGATTTCCAATGTTATTGTCGAGCGATCTACCAACTACGGCATTCGAGTTTTTAATCGTTCTTCAAAATCGCACACCACATCTTTCGTAAAAATTCTAAATTCTACGCTGAAGTTTAATTCCATGGCTGGTCTTCGAGTTTCTGGCTATGGCATGTCTACAACGAAAGCGCCGGTCGGCCTTGTCCAGATTGACGGCAATACAATTACTGACAATGGCTTTCTCAACAATCAGACAAGCACGGATCGCCAGGGCTTTGCTGGCGTCAGAACTGAAGGTCGGATCAATAACCTGACTGTCACGAATAACGCCATCAAGCGTTCAGGCTATGCGCTGATGATGAGTGGGCCTGCTTTAGCTTCGCTTGATGTTTCTAATAATACGATTTCGCATTATTGCATCATGCTGAATGATTGCGGCGGCGTATATATCAATGCAACGGGACAATCAGGAGGCGCCGCCAATCGGAGCATTGTTGATAATGATTTCTCGCTGCCCTACGGCAACACCGATGGGACGAATGGTTCTATTGCGCTTGTGGCGGGCGTTTACATCGACTTTGCAGGAGATGGATACTATATATCGTCAAACAACTTCGACGGACACAACAACTTCATAGGCGGGGTTTTCATGAACGGCGGACAGGGAAATCTTGTCAGCTCGAATATTTTCAACACCTATACGCCGCCGCACATTGGGTATGGAACATTTCATTCTGCAACCGAATGTATAGGCGGAAACGATGTGATTGCGAATGTCGTCGATGGACCGTCAGGAATAGTGGCGGCGACTTATGCCTATACAAATCCGGGCACAGACCCATGTCTGAACTAGCGCATTTTTGAATTGCGGTTTTTTCTGACTTTTTGGAAGACGATTCAGCAGGCTAAAGGCATACTGTTTCGTCTTCCTCACTAATATTGAATCCAGCCGCCACAACTCGCTTACGTTCTGCAGAGTCTGGCGACAGCAGGGGGTTGGTATGGTTCATATGGATGAACCGTATCTTTGCTTTCTCTGTGTCAGGCAGGGTTTTGAAACGCGCCATCGAATGTGACGCAAAGGGATGCGGGAAGCTCGACATGTCACGGCCCGGGATTTCACCGTCTGCGAAAAACGTCGCATCAAGATAGGCGATATCCGCGCTCTCTATCGTGTCTTCTATTTTAGTGCCGTCTGCGTCCCAATCTTCCCAGCTGTCGATATCAGGGATGAACAGCACTGTTTTGTTGGGGCCTTGAATACGAAATCCGACAACCTCGGAAAACTCCTGTCTGTGAGGCACAAGGAAGGGCGTAACAGAAATATCGACTGCAATTTGCTCGGGCCCGCCCTCTGACATAATCGCGAGGATGATATTATGGTAGCGAACCAGTTGGCTCCACGGTCCATTCTGCGCGAGAAAGTCAGCCATGCGCGGCATGACGTAAACGGTGACGTTCTCTGCGCCGGCGGCCTCGTGCCCAAGCATTGACAGCCCAGCATAGTGCCCGATATGCGCGTGCGTGATGAAGACGCCATCGAGCCCAATCGAACGGGCTGCAGGCGCCGTCTCGTCGAGTCGTTGCAACTGTGATGCAATGGCGGGCGTTGCTTCGAAGAGCCAGCGTTTAGGGACGTCGCTCCGATGGTCAATTAATGCGAGCGCGGTTGGCAGCTTTTTCAGAGCGGGATCGTGCCAGGCCGGATCATCCGGATTGCCAATCTGCGGTTTGCCTGCGTCTTGTGCGACACCAAGCACAAGCAGAGAAACGTCGCATTGAGGCGCTGCCGTCTGTTCTTCCAGCGGCTGCGTACAAGCCGTTAAGCCTAAGAACAGCGCAGAAAATTTTTTTGCGGGTTTTGCAAGCATTCCGATCTCTGGTCAGCGCGACGGCTATTGGTTCGCGCCAGAGACTAGGCGAAATCCAGACCCAGATCGAGGCTTGGCGCTGAATGGGTGATCCAGCCGGAAGAAATTACATCAACGCCCGTCTCGGCGATTGCGCGCACGGTCTTCACCGTCACATTGCCTGAGGCCTCCAGCACCGCCTGGCCATTGTTTCGCTTGACGGCTTTTTTCATGTCGTCGTTCGACATGTTGTCTAACATGACGATGTCGGCGCCGCCGGAAAGCGCTGCGTCCAGTTGATCGAGTCCGTCAATCTCGACTTCGATTTTCACCGTATGCCCAACTGCTACACGGCAAGCTTCAATGGCTTTTTTAATGCCGCCGACTGCGGCGATATGATTGTCCTTGATCATGACGGCGTCATAAAGACCGAAGCGGTGGTTGCGTCCCCCGCCGCAGCGGACGGCATATTTCTCAAGCGCGCGCAATCCCGGTGTCGTTTTGCGCGTGCAGACAATGCCTGCGCCAGTTCCTTTGACAGCATCGACCAGCGCGGCCGTCGCCGTTGCAATGCCGGAAAGATGTCCAAGGAAATTCAACGCGACCCGTTCGGCGGTGAGGATGCCGCGCGCGGGTCCTTCAATCGTCATGATTTCGTCACCGGGGTTCACCGATTCCCCATCATTTTTATTGAAGGACGTTTTAAAAGCGTGATGTGTCTGAAACACAAAACACGCAATGCCAGCGCCGGCAATCACGCCTGAACCGCGCGAATTGATCGAGACCTCGGTTATTGCGTCATGGGCGACGCACGCATTTGTCGTAATATCGCCGGCTTCGCCAAGGTCCTCCTTCAGCGCATTTTGTACAGCTTCTTCGATAATGTGGTGGGGGAGAGGAGCAAGCGTCACGCGTCGTCCTCCTCATCATCTTCATAGACGCCTGTTGCGCAAATCTCCGTATGAAATGCTTCCTCGTCAGCATCGGGAAAGTCCGAGCGATAGTGACCGCCACGCGATTCTTCGCGCATCAGCGCGCCCTGGGCGATCAGTTCCGCGGTAACGAGTGCGCTTTTCAGGCCGCTGGTCATGGCCGGGTCGTTGTTAAGATCATGAATGACATTCAGAGTCATATGAAGGCTTTCCTCAGATCGGATGAGCGCGCAGCCGCTGGACATTGCGGCGCGCAGCTTCATCATCGCCATCGGGTCGGCAGGTTTGGAAGCAAGCTCCATGCGGTCGCCAGGAGCGCCCGGCTCCTGGCGCGGCGTAATATCTTTCTCACGCAGCTGATCGGCAATGCGGCCGCCAAAAACGATGGCTTCGAGGAGCGAATTAGACGCAAGGCGGTTCGCGCCGTGAACGCCGGAGGAGGCGACCTCGCCAACCGCCCATAATCCTTCGGCGCTCGACTTGCCGTCAATGTCTGTCATGACCCCGCCCATATGATAATGCGCTGCGGGGGCGACCGGAATCAGTTCCGTTCGCGGATCAATCTTTGCCTTCTGGCAGGAGGCGAAAACAGTTGGATAGGTGTTCGGAAATGATTTCCCAATTGCTTTTGTGGCGTCGACATAGGCGCCGCGCCCCGCCTTGATTTCCGCCTCGACCGCTCTGGCGACGACATCCCGCGGCGCCAGATCTTCCGCTTTGTGGTAGTCGACCATGAAAGCGCGCCCATCTTTATTGACGAGCGTTGCGCCATCGCCGCGTAAAGCCTCTGTAGCGAGCGGGGCTGGGTCTGCGCCTATATCGAGCGCCGTCGGGTGAAACTGCACGAATTCCGGATCGCGAATGACAGCGCCGGCGCGTGCGGCGAAAGCAAGGCCATGGCCTTGTGCGGCGATGGGATTGGTTGTCACGGCGTAAAGCCCGCCAAGGCCGCCGGTTGCGATAACCGTTTCACCCGCATCGACGCTGGCGCGTTCATCGCCTTCGACATCATAGACAAGCGCGCCGCCGATGGCGCCATTGTCGTCCACAAGAAGGTCTTCAACAACGATCCGTTCAAGGATGGTAATATGCTCCGATGCGCGGGCCGCTTTTACAAGGGCGCCCATGATCGCCGCGCCGGCCTGATCACCGGTGGCGTGGACAATGCGGTCGCGACAATGAGCGGCCTCGCGGCCAAGCTTCACGGCGCCATCGTCTCCGACATCGAATTGAACGCCAAGGCGGATCAGATCTTCGACCGCCACCGGGCCGCCATCGACGAGGATGCTTGCAGCTTCTGGATCGACGAGACCAACGCCTGCCTGCATAGTGTCTGCGAAATGAAGATTGGGCGTGTCGTCATCGCCGATCGCCGCGGCGAGCCCGCCTTGCGCCCAAGGCGTCGCGCCGCCCTTGCCTAGCGGGCGCGCAGTTATAACGGTCACAGGGCGCGGGGCCAGTTTCAGGGCTGTATAAAGCCCGGCGACACCTGCGCCGATGATCAGGATGTCGGAATTTTCAGCCAATCTTAGCCCCGCTCATCCTCGCGAAGGCGGGGACTTGTCTGTTCTTTTTCTGAATCCCCGCCTTCGCGAGGATGGGCGGCGGAAAAGGCCGCTCGATATTCTAAGCCCTTGTCTCAATCGCCGCGACTTCCGGCGCATGTTCATGGGTATACATGGATTGACGAGTGAGGGGCAGGGCGATCATGCGTTCAATCGCTTCGCGCGCCTTGTCCATCACGGCCGGGTCAATCTCGACCTTATGCTCCATCGTCTGCAATGACCGCAGAATCTTCGGCAAGGATATCCGCTTCATATGTGGGCAAAGGTTGCAGGGGCGGACGAAATTCACATTCGGGTTTTCCAGTGCGACATTGTCGGACATAGAGCATTCCGTAATCAGAACAACATTCTTCGGTTGGTGTTCTTTCACATAGTTGCTGAGGCCGCTGGTCGATCCGGCGAAGTCTGCTTCGGCGAGTACGTCCGGCGGGCATTCCGGATGCGCGAGAACGATAACGCCGGGATTGCCTTCGCGCAGTTCACGAATGTCTTCCGCCGTGAACCGCTCGTGAACCTCACAGGCGCCAGCCCAAGTGACAATCTTGATGTCCGTCATCGCCGCGACATTTTTGGCGAGGAACTGATCCGGCAGGAAAAGGACCGTGTCTGAGTTCCATTCTTTTGCGGCGTATTCAACGACCTCAACAGCATTTGATGATGTGCAGCAGATATCGGTTTCCGCTTTCACATCGGCGGTGGAGTTCACATAGGTGACAACCGGCGCGCCCGGATACTTCTGCTTCAGCAGACGCACATCATCGCCTGTGATTGATGCAGCGAGGGAACATCCTGCTCGGACATCGGGTATCAGCACCGTCTTTTCCGGACACAGAATTTTTGACGTCTCCGCCATGAAGTGGACGCCCGCTTGCACGATAATGTCGGCGTCAGTGCGGGCGGCTTCCTTGGCGAGTTGCAGGCTGTCGCCAGCGAAATCACCGACGCAATTAAAGATTTCCGGCGTCATGTAATTGTGGGCGAGAATGACGGCGTTCTTTTGCTTCTTCAGATCGTTGATCGCGGCGATATAGGGCGCGTGCAGACGCCACTCGAATTCCGGGATGAATTTTTCAACCTTTGGATAAAGATGGTCGGTCTTCGCCTTCACCTCATCGGTGTAAGGGAGCACCTTGGTGGTCGTGTTTTCGCTAAACTCAGGACCAGAAGAATCAGGCATCGCCGCCTCCAGCTTTTTTGCCCGAAATACGCACCAGGCAGTTATACTCATAAAGAGCATATATGGTGTCAAAAAATCAGCCCGCAAGGGCTGAAGAGGCGCAATTTACTCAAAAACGCCGGGGCGTCAATAAAGCTTCACAGAATCGGAATTCCCGGGGCTAGTTACCGCCAAGGTTGCGGGTTTCGCCTGGATCGGTGAAAAGGTCGCCGCCAGTCTGAGTGCGCCACTGATCGCCATTGCCGGCCGCTCGGGCAGGCACATGGACGCCAATGGACTGATCCGCCGCGAGAATGTCTTCAAGAATAGCCTCGCCAGCATCATCGCCGAAGAACCAATAGGGTGGGAAAGCTGCATCTGTTTTCTTGGCAGAGAAATGGTCGCGATGGCGTTCGAAATCGGCGCGGACTGTACCTGCATCACCGAGATGCGTGACCGTGGTGTGATCGTCCAGCGTGACGCGCCATGCAAAGTTTTGAATGTTTGGGCGATTGCCTGCATGAGGAATGGCGACGACGTCAACCGATAGTGCGCCGATATCAAAGTTTTCAGCTTTATCCTCCGGGGAGAGATCAAACCCGTGAACGCGTTCCATTAGCGGGTCGTCTTCTGCAACGCCGGCGGCGCTGATTGCTTCAACGACTTGTACAGATCCGTAGAGGGAAACACCGGGCTGCGCCCGTAAATAAGCGATGGCCGGGGCCGCGGTGAAATGATCGCCGTGAACGTGAGAAACAAAAATTGCATCAATATCATCATACGGCTCTGCGCCTGACATCATGGCGGCGCTGATATCATCAGGAACCAGCGCGTACTGGCCGTAGCTGTTTGCATAAAATGCGTCGAACAGGACCTTCGTTTCGCCTCTTGCGACCATAACGCCTTCATTGCCGAGATAGGTTGCGCGCGCACCTGTATCGTGAGCGAGTGCATTGTTAAGCGCAGGGAAGACGATGAAGAAGGTAGCCATCCAGCATTTGATCATTTCTTTTTCTTCACCATTGTTTCGATATCGGCATTAATGCGATTTAGCGCCTCAAATGATTCTCTTGCGGAATCTGTTATCAGCTCGCTTTGAATGATCTCCGCCACTTCAAGAAGGCGTTTTTCGGATAATTCTGTTCTTGCGAGTGGGAGGAATTGTGATTCCTCATCCGCCATATGCAGTTCCTGCACCTCGATATATTTGCCGACATCGATAATCATCGACCATTTCGGCGCGACGTCATGGGCGGCGAGACCGGCAAGATTTTTTGAAAACTGAGCCTTCAGTCCGCTCATCTGTTCGTGTTCGGATTTCAGGCGACTCAAGTAAGCTGTTTCCAGGACATTGTTCTGGATGAGCGCCTCATAAACATGGTCTTCTTTTTTGTGATGAATTTCATCGGGAAAAATCGAAAAGTACTGAATCAGCAAATGCAACAGATCATAGTCGGGCTCGCCGTGATGAGACCAGATGTGAATCTCATTCTTCAGTAACGCAAGACGGCCGTTGAGCAAGTCATGCTCTTTTTTGAGTGTGTCGAGGATAGTCACTCTTTACCGGGCCCCGTAACTTGATGAAGTGATTTCGCCGATCCTATCAAGAAGCTGATATCTAGTCGAGCAGCCCAAAGGCTGATGAAATGCGGCGTTGTTTGCCGGCAAGGCGCCTTGCAGGTCCAGCTAATCCTTGCGCAATCTCGGTATCGCAAGGCCGGACGCCGCCCGGTCCTTCAGTCCCGCACGATTAACGCGAAACAGCGCCGCGGGCCGCCCGCCATCTTGTCCCGTGGTTTTGCCGGTATTTTCAACGAACCCTGATTTCTCGACGCTGCGGCGAAAATTTTGTTTATGGAACTGGAAGCCGATAATCGCTTCGACGGTTCGCTGCAGTTGCAACAGCGTGAAAGCCGATCCCATCATTTCGAATATTACCGGTCGATATTTAAGCTTACCCCTTAGCCGGCCAATTGCTGTGGCGAGAATGCGCCTGTGATCGGATATCATCGGTGCGCCGGTCTCCACGCCTTGCGGGCGTGGCGATCGCGGGGCGGCGAGACCAGCCGCTTCGCGGTCACGCCACGCCTCTATGACCAGGCCAGCCTCATAAAGAAGTTCAAACCGGTCTAAAGTCCGCTCTTCTTCCCAGCCCCAGCCATCAAATCCAAATGCAATATTGATCCGTGTACGGCGCTGATCGCGTTTAGCGCCTTCCTCGGCCCGGTCCGCCCATTCCGACAGTCCGTGAGAAATCGTTTTTGCGATGACCGAAGGCGGGCCGTCGCGCCAGTCTTCCCACGGGAAGAACGCGTACCAATCGCGCCAGACTGCATCGGCTGCAAGAACCTCAACCGGCGCCGGCGCCAGCGCGAGATAGCCAACGGAAATTACCCGGTCGCTTTCAGCTCCGCCGGCAAGTGCGGCGGCGGGCGCTTCGCGGCCTTTGTCGCCGAAAGTGTAAAGCTGTTCGATGAAACCAAGCGAGACGTTCGTCTGACGTTCGACCCATTCTCGCACGCCAATTTCAAAGGTGCGGTGCCGTTGAGGGTCGAATGGGCCATATGGAAGGCCAAGCATTTCTTTGCCCGTTTGCACGCACAAGACTTTGGGACGCCCGCGGTCCACCGCCGCGAGGACAGCGTTCAAGCCGATCGCAACATTGGCGGCAAGGGTGGTGCGAGAAGGATCAGCCATCCCCTGTCTATGACGGAGTCAGGCCGCGAGAGGCAAGGTCACAATTGGCGCGCCGACAGTGGAGCAGCAAGGGCAAAGGTCAAGGATTGCCTCAATCATGCGGTCATTGCGCCCGAGCGCCGCGTCTGCTTCGGAGATCAGCAGGAGGTTGGGATCCGCATGGGGCGCAGCCGAGCGCAGGCGGGCGGCTATGTCTTTTTCGCTCTGCGCAGGTTCGATTGCGCACATCATGATATAAGCGACGGCCATCGAGCGCGCGGCGCCTTCATTACAATGGATCAGGATCGGCGATTTCCTGCCGTCCTGAACCCAGCGTCGGGCAATATCCAGAATCTCGTTGCAGCGCGCCGACTGTCCATCGCAATCAGCGCCGCCGCGGCTGCAGTCGCCAATCAGTTTTATATGGTTCTCTGACGGGAGCGTATCGAAAGCCGGCGGCGTCGGCTCATCGACATCAAGGATTGACACGACATAAGCTGGCCGATGCTTCCGAAAGGCCTCTACTGCGTGGTCGAGGGAACTCACAATGATCATCGGGTCGCGTGTCCTGGACGCAATGGCGTCATCGGGTGATATTATCAGACTTTCCATGAGGCGGAAATAATGCGCCGAGCCGCCTCTTGTGAAGACGTTCCGCCTCACAGTGGGTTGATATCGCGATAATGTTATCAGGTGTAGCGTTTTCAGTGATTGCTATCAGATTCATCCATTAACGAATTAAACCGTTCGATATAGGCGCGCTGCGCCTGGGTCGCCGTCATGGTCTTGAGGGTCAGCGGGGCCACGCCACGCGGCGCACCGAAGAATTTACGCGCCTCACTGATATCAAACCCGGCGAGTTGCGTCGCCTCGAAAAACGCTGAGGCGCGATCCGCCCTTTTGATGGTTTTTTCAATAGTCTCGGGCAAATCCGCCGGCAGGCCAAAGCGCAGATGCACTGCCTGTTGAAGCCGATGGTCGATAGTTTTGTAGCGGTCACCGAGCTGCGCCTTGAACGGCGAGATCATGTCGCCAATGACAAACTCCGGCGCATCATGGAGAAGCGCTGCGAGACGCCATTTCGCCGGCCATCCCGGCTTTAACTCTGCGCAGAAGTTTTCAACGATCACCGAATGCTGGGCGACATTAAACGGCAACGGACCCGATGTTTGTCCGTTCCATCGCGCCACACGCGCAAGCCCATGCGCAATGTCGTCAATTTCAATATCAACAGGGGAAGGGTCCAGCAGATCAAGGCGGCGTCCAGACAGCATGCGCTGCCAGGCCCGGGGGGCGTTTTTTTGTGCTGATGTCTTATGCAATGCGGCCATAAGTGACGTAGTTTCTGTTTATGAAGCGTCCGGTTAGCAGAGCGCTGCGTTCCTCGCAAACATTCGACGAGGCGCCATTTCAACGCGGCGGGCGGCCTTGCGCCTCTAGGGCGAAAACGCGATTATCCTTATCAGTAAAAGAGTTCATATGACGAACCGGAAACTGACAAGAAAAGGCGGGCGATGACATCGTCCGAAGGGGTGCTGAAATGGCGACAACGGATTATGGCGATATTAAACGCGGCGGCGGCTCCGGCTGGTTTTTTGCGCCGATTATTCTGATTTTATTTCTGGGCGGCGCGCTTTCAGTTGGCGCGTTTTTCTATTCCGACCCGCAGCTGACCATACTGGAGTCTATTACTGCAGGTTTTGCAGGACTGGCCGGGCTGATTATCGGTTTGATTGCCGCGGCTTTTGGTATTCTGCTCGGCTTGCTCGGGGCGCTGATCGGCCTTGTGGCCGCTGGCGGCGCTGTGGCGATGACGATCTTCATTATCGGATCGCCGCTTCTTGCGATCGTTTTGATCGTGATGTTGATGCGTCGGTCAAGATCTTCCGACTGCCCGGATCCCTCCGCACACGAATAACCAATATCGATCAAGACGAAAAGGCCGCTTCTCATAAAGGGAAGCGGCCTTTTTTATTGGTCCGGATTTTCGTCTTCCGATGCGGTTTCTTCCGCCGGGGCTTTCTTCCTGCCGAAGAGGGCGTTCAGGGCGTCGTTCGCGATTGTTTCCGTTTCTGAAGCGTCGCCTGACGCATCTTGTTGATCGTTTGAATTATCATCGCCTGAACCGCCGAGAATGCCTTCAATAAGGCCGCGCGCCGCATCTTCGGGCGTTGCAGGATCGCCTTCTTCATTACTGTCGCGCCCGCCGCCAAGCACCTGTTGCAGAACGCCGCCGGCCAACAGGCGTGTCAACGCTTCCGGATCGAGACCAACAGTCGGTTGGGAAAAAGTGCCGCCGATGCGCACAGGGATGGCGACGCTGCGTGTCGTCTCGCCACCATCGGTCGAAGCGGTGGCGCGCGGCGAGAGCCTCAGGTCAATTGTCTGCGCGGGTAGATTGATCGACCCATTCCCTGTCATGGTGAGATATTTCCCGTTAAGGGAAATCGTCGGCGCATTCATAAGCCCATCCGTAATCGTGAAATCAGACAGAAACTCGGAAAAGTCCGTTGTCTCGGCGGGGCCGCGCGCGGTGGCCACAATGGTTTGCAGGGCGGCGGGGTTAAAGCCCTGACGCAAATCCGACGCGGCGCGTACGATCTTGCCCAGATTGACGCCCTTGATCAGGCCATCGGCGATATCAAACCCGCCGGAACCGTCGAGAGACGACATAATCGCCGCCTGACTGGCGCCGGTTGCTGTGAAATCGAACGTGAATGACCCGAGTCCCAGAAGATTGTCATGCTTTAGAAGGTCCAATGACATGGGTTCCGCCTGCACGGCGGCCATGTCGAAATTTCCGGAAAATGAGGGCGTGGCGCCGCGGGCGTTGACGACCAGACGGCCGGAGCCTTGTCCGCCATACATCGACAATTCCGGGATATCCGCTGTCATCCGGCCATTGATCAGGGCCATCTTCAGCCGGCTTTCGCCGATCTTGAGGTCATTCAGAAAAATGTTGTCGGTGGAGATATCGAAATCAGCATCAATATTGCGAAGGCTGGTGAAATCCATCGGCTCGGAAGACCATTCGGGGAACCCTTCCGCATTTTGCGCCGGCGGCGGCAGGTAACGCCGCAGGTCCAGTTCATTCGTAGACAGAACACCGCTGGCGCGTGGTCGCTCACCTGACCAGTCGAGGGTCAGGGCGCCTTGTGCGGCGATATCATCAAAATCTATCCTGGCGTCGGAAAGCCGGAACGACGCGTCGCCGCCGTCAATATTTCCGGCCATCGCCAGCTTGTCGAAGCCTGGCGCATCGGCGATCTGCGTTCCTGTCAGCGCCGCAAACGCCGGCAGGTCCGGCGCGTCGATCTGTACCGGGCCGCTATAGCGCAGGCCGTCCTTCGTCTCGACGGTGAGATCGGCGCCGGCGCTCGCCTCGCCAATCTGAAGATCGAGCTTCAAATTGCTGGGCTCGTTGTCCATCACATCGGCAAGGCTTGCGAGAACAAGGTCGATGCGTGATGGCGCGCCCTGAAAGATCATCGTGCCGTTGACTTCCAGGGGCTCAGCAAGGCTCGACAGAATAACCTGAACATCGATGTCATTTGCTGTATAGGTCGCGTTCGCCGCAGCATCCGTAAATCGTGCGGAACCATCGACAATGCGTACGTCGCCAAGGCGAATATCGCGAACCGAGCTTTCGCTGTCGGCGGGCGCATTTTCATCGGCTGCGCTCGTATTCGCGAGGTTCCAGTTCACCTCGCCATTCGCCTTGCGGGCGAGTGTGATATCCGGCTCTGTCAGTACAAAGCGGTCAATTTCCACGCTGCTGGAGAAAATAAGCTTGAGCAGCTTAACGCCGATATCGGCTTCTTCGACCTGCGCAAGATAGTCGCCCTCAAAGCCATTCTCATTGGCGATGGTGAGGTCCGTTACGTGAAACGCCGTGCGCGGAATAATGCGAAAGGAGAGATCGTCGCCGATCGTCACCTCGCGGCCAATAGCGTTCGACGCTGCGGTTTCGATCTGCCCCTTATAGGCGGCGACCGGCACCACGCCTGGCGCGACGACCAGAACGGCCAGAATGACGGCGATTAGCGCAACGATGAAAAATAGAAGCCGGCCCATAATGTTCTCAGTTCCGTGTTTTGTGTGCAGTGGGTAATGACAATCCGTGCGTCGGGTTTAGTTCCTACAGCGAAGGCCTGTATGTGTCGAAATCGAAACACGGTTTCGACCTGCGGCGTTCCCAAACCGGACGCCGTTCAAATAAGCGGAATGCCGGCTTTTTTGAAGATGCGCGCCCATACGAATCGGTAAGTAGAGGGCGGCTTGTCGCCAGGCGATATATTTGGATAACGTGATGTCAGACAAAAAAAGAACAAACCTGTATTTGTATATAAAATCAATATATTAAAACATATTGCCAAATAAGAACAAAAAGCGTACAAAGAGATTTCATTGACAGGGGCGCACCCTGTGACACAACGGAGGCGGTGATGGCCAGAGGCGGTCTGAAATTGGTGGAGACGGGCAACGTGGACAAGGCAAAAGCGCTGGAATCAGCAATCTCGCAGATTGATAAAGCGTTTGGCAAAGGTTCGCTGATGCGCCTCGGCGACCGCGAGGTTGTCGATATCGAATCAATTTCCACGGGCTCTCTGGGGCTCGATATCGCCCTCGGGATTGGCGGTCTGCCCAAAGGCCGCGTTGTTGAAATTTATGGGCCGGAGAGTTCGGGCAAGACCACGCTGGCGCTGCATGTCGCTGCGGAAACACAGAAAAAAGGCGGCACAGCCGCCTTTGTCGATGCTGAACATGCGCTTGACCCAATCTATGCGCAAAAGCTTGGAGTCAATCTCGATGATCTTTTGATTTCGCAGCCGGATACGGGCGAGCAGGCGCTTGAGATCGCGGACACGCTGGTGCGTTCCGGCGCGATCGATGTTCTGGTCGTCGACTCTGTTGCTGCGTTGACGCCGCGCGCCGAGCTCGAAGGAGAAATGGGCGACAGTTTGCCTGGCCTTCAGGCGCGATTGATGAGCCAGGCGCTTAGAAAGCTCACCGGCTCGATTTCAAAATCAAATACGCTGGTGATTTTCATCAACCAGATCCGCATGAAGATTGGCGTGATGTTCGGGTCGCCCGAAACGACGACCGGCGGTAACGCATTGAAATTTTATTCCTCCGTTCGTCTCGACATTCGCCGCATTGGCGCGATCAAAAAGGCGGACGAAGTTGTTGGTAACCAGACCCGCGTTAAAGTCGTGAAAAACAAGGTGGCGCCGCCATTTAAGCAGGTTGAGTTCGATATCATGTACGGTGAAGGCGTGTCCAAAATGGGTGAGCTTATTGACCTCGGGGTTAAAGCTGACGTGGTGGAAAAGTCAGGCTCCTGGTTTTCGTATAATTCGGAACGCATCGGGCAGGGGCGTGAAAACGCCAAGCAATTCATGCGCGACAACCCTGATATGGCGGCTGAGATCGAAAGAGCGATCCGACAGAACGCAGGCCTTGTCGCTGATGAAATGCTCACCGGTGAAAGTGACAATGATGAAGACGATGTCGATGCAGCTGAAGCGTCCTGACAATTGTTTCTAACGACAATGCAAAGCGGTGCTGAGCGCGCCGTCTTGTATAATTGTGTTTTGCTTTCGTTACTAAAGCCATGTGCTTAACTTAATGGGAGAGGCGGATGATCGGCTATGTGACATTGGGGACTAATGATATCGAAAAAGCGGCGGCGTTTTATGATGCGCTGCTGGGTGAGATGTGCGCCAAGCGCATGATGGAAAGCGACAGCTTTGTTGCGTGGAACACCGGTCCCGGACAGCCAGGCGTATCAGTGATCAAACCCAATGATGGGAAGGCTGCGACGGTCGGAAATGGAACCATGATCGCCATCGCCTGCGATAAGCCGG
The DNA here is from genome assembly GCA_039819405.1 of Pseudomonadota bacterium. Classification (GTDB taxonomy): domain Bacteria; phylum Pseudomonadota; class Alphaproteobacteria; order Caulobacterales; family Parvularculaceae; genus Hyphococcus. Next base: position 70,053 of record JBCBSB010000006.1, read on the forward strand.
CGACTGTCGATAAGCTTTACAACAAGGCGATTGAGCTGGGCGCAAAGGATGAAGGTCCGGCTGGCCCGCGCGGCGATCAGTTTTATGCGGGCTATTTTCGCGATCTTGACGGGAACAAGCTGAATTTCTTTTGCATGACCTGATGCGGCTAAGTCTTGTCCGGGCGCGCCGCAAGCGCCTAGACGGGCGGCCTCCATCAGCTTAAACCATTGATCCGCGCTGGTTCCCGCTAGAGCCAGCGCGGATTTGTATTGCTGGACTTAGAAGGCTTGGCCCGAATGACGTCGCTGAAAGACATACGTTCTCAATTCCTGGATTTCTTCGCCGCGCGCGATCACATGATCGTGCCTTCGGCGCCGCTCGTGCCGCAAAATGATCCGACATTAATGTTCGTGAATGCGGGTATGGTGCCATTTAAGAATATTTTCACGGGCGCGGAAACCCGCGATTATGTCCGCGCCGCGTCATCACAGAAATGCGTACGCGCTGGCGGCAAGCACAACGATCTTGACAATGTCGGCTATACCGCGCGCCACCATACTTTCTTTGAGATGCTCGGCAATTTCTCTTTCGGCGATTATTTCAAGGAAGAGGCGATCGAATTTGCGTGGACTCTTGTGCACAAAGAGTTTGGATTGTCTGCGGATCGGTTGACTGTCACCGTTTATCATACGGACGACGCCGCGTTCGATTTGTGGCGGAAGATCGCCGGTCTGCCGGAAGAGCGGGTTATCCGCATCGCGACAAATGATAATTTCTGGGCGATGGGCGATACGGGCCCTTGTGGGCCGTGCTCGGAAATTTTCTACGATCATGGCGGCCATATCCCGGGCGGGCCGCCAGGTTCGCCGGATGAGGATGGCGACCGGTTTGTCGAAATCTGGAATCTTGTTTTCATGCAGTTTGAAAAGCATGCCGGCGGCGATCAGGTTAACCTGCCCAAACCCTCAATCGATACCGGTATGGGATTGGAGCGCATCGCCGCGGTGTTGCAGGGCGTGCACGACAATTACGATGTCGATCTGTTCAAAACCTTGATTGGCTCTTCCGTGGAGTTAACCGGCCGCAAGGCGGAAGGCGCGGATGCGCCGGCGCATCGTGTGATCGCTGACCATCTGCGCGCCACCAGTTTCTTGATTGCAGACGGCGTTGCGCCGTCAAATGAAGGGCGCGGTTATGTGTTGCGCCGCATAATGCGTCGCGCCATGCGCTATGCTCACGGTCTGGGCGTGCGAGACCCGTTATTGGCGCGTCTTGCGCCGGTGCTCATTGACGAAATGGGAGCGGCATTTCCTGAGCTCGGCCGTGCGCAAACGCTCATTATCGAAACGCTGCGGTCTGAAGAAGAAAAATTCCGCGGGCTTCTTGAGCGCGGATTGAAACTGCTTGACGCAGAAACCTCAAAACTGGCCGATGACGAAGCGCTGCCGGGCGCAGCGGCGTTCAAGCTTTACGATACTTACGGTTTTCCGCTTGATTTGACGCAAGACGCCTTGCGTCGTGAAGGTCGTTCGGTCGACGTTGAAGGGTTTAACGCCGCCATGCAGGCGCAGCGTGACGCCGCCCGCGCCGCATGGGCCGGCTCCGGCGATGATACTGCTGACGAGTCCGTGTGGTTCGACTTGCGCAGCGAATTCGGCGCAACGGAATTTCTTGGCTATATTCATGATGAGGCTGAAGGCGTTGTTCAGGCGATCATGCGCAGCGGCGTGCGTGTTGACAGGGCAAAAGCGGGTGATCGCGTTGAAGTTATTGTCAATCAGACGCCGTTCTACGCGGAAGCAGGCGGCCAGGTTGGCGATGCGGGAATGATTACCGCTGAAGACGGTCTTGTGATCGCTATCGAAGATGTCAAGAAACGCGTCGGCGCCCTGTTCGGCCATATTGGCGTTATTGAAAAAGGCTCGCTTCAACCAGACGACGTTGTGCGTCTTGCAATAGACGTAGAGCGCCGTGACCGCACCCGTGCGAACCACTCGGTGACTCATCTTGCCCACGCCGCTTTGCGAGAGGTGTTGGGCGATCATGTGACTCAGAAAGGCTCGCTCGTCGCGCCGGGTCGCATGCGGTTCGACATCACCAATCCGAAACCGATCAGCGCTGACGAAATTGCGGAGGTTGAACGGCGCGTTAACGCCGTCATCCGTCAGAATACGCCGGTAGAAACGCGGATCATGCCTTATGACGATGCAGTCGCAGCGGGTGCGATCGCGTTGTTCGGTGAGAAATATGAAGATGACGTTCGTGTTCTGACAATGGGGCGGGCGCTTGGCGGCGATGACGAGCCTTATTCCGTCGAACTATGCGGCGGGACGCATGTGCGCCGCATTGGCGATATTTCGTTGTTCAAGATTATCAACGAGGGCGCGGTTTCTGCAGGCGTTCGCCGTATCGAAGCGCTGACGGGCGAGGCCGCCCGGCAATATCTTGAAACTCAGTCTGCGCTCGCACAGGCCGCCGCCGATGCGCTGAAAACTGCGCCCGATGATTTGCCGGCGCGCATCGAAGCGCTGATTGCGGATCGCAAAAAGCTGGAACGCGAGCTTGCCGAGGCTAAAAAAGCGCTTGCTCTTGGCGGCGGCGAACAATCACAGGCCGATAAGGTGCGCGACCTGGGGGGCATCAAGTTTTCCGGACGCGTCCTGGATGGTGTGGCGCCAAAAGATCTGCGCGGTCTTGTCGACGATGCGAAGCGAAAACTAGGCGCTGGCATTGCCGCTTTTATTGGCGTTAATGATGGAAAGGCCGCGCTGGCTGTCGGCGTCACTGACGATTTGCAAAGCCGAGTGTCGGCGGTCGATCTGGTGCGCGTCGGCGCTGAGGCGGTCGGCGGCAAGGGTGGCGGCGGCAGGGCGGATATGGCCCAGGCTGGCGGGCCCGATGGCGAAAAAGCGGCGGAAGCGCTTGAGGCTATCGCAAAACAGATCGAGATTGCCGCATCGGCGTGACCATTGAACGCTTTAGCGGGCGGGGAGAGGCTATGTGAGAGATCCTGCAACGCTGAAATCGAGTCTTTATAAGATTCTTGAAGCCGGGCATTCTCATGATCTGCAAAGCCGCGCTTTTGAAAGCGCGATGGCGACGCTCATTGTATTGAATGTTATCGCGTTTTCGTTGGAAACCGTGCCAGGCATTCATGACCGTCATGAGCTTTTTTTCAAAGTTTTTGATCTCATTTCCATACTGATTTTTTCAATTGAGTACCTATCGCGTTTGTGGGTGTGTACTGAACATCCGCCGTTCCGGGGCTTGTCACCCTTGCGGGCCAGGCTGAAATTTGCGCGCAATCCATTGATGGTCGTTGATCTTTTGGCGATTGCGCCTTTTTACCTCAGCTTCATTGTTCCGATGGACCTGAGAGTGCTGCGTATTCTGAGGTTGGTGCGTTTTTTCAAACTGGCGCGGTTTTCGCCAGCCTTCAATACAATGTTGCGCGTAATTGCTGGTGAGCGTTCGGCGCTGATGGGCGTTTTGATTGTGATGTTCGGCATGATCATCATCGCTGCGTCCCTTCTTTACCTCGTTGAAGGCAATCAGCCGGGCAGCAAATTTGCGACGGTGCCGGAAGCGATGTGGTGGGCGGTCGCCACGCTGACGACTGTCGGGTATGGCGATGTGACGCCGGTAACGCCTTTCGGCAAGCTTCTGGCGGGCCTGGTGATGATCAGCGGGCTTGGGTTTTTCGCGCTGCCTATCGGTATCATCGCCAGCGGATTCATGGATGAGTTTCGGCGCAAAGATTTTATTGTGTCATGGGGTATGGCGGCGCGATCGCCGCTTTTCAGCGCGTTGAAACCTGACGAAATCACAGATGTTCTGCATGTTCTGAAAGCGCGTACGGCGCCGCCTGGTTCAGTTATTGCGATTGATGGCGAGAAACCGGGAGCGCTTTTTATGATCGGTTCAGGAGAAGTCGAAATCCGCGATGCGGATCGTCCCGATCTTGAACCGATCACCTTAGCTGAGGGCGTTTTTTGGGGGGCCCGGTCACTTCTTACCGGGAAGCAGGAGGAGACGGCAACGGCGCTTACGACATGTGATCTTATTGTTCTTGATCAGGAAGATTTCAGAACGCTGTCACGCACCCGGCCGGACATCCATCGGCGTCTGCTCGCCAATATCGCGGATGTGCCAGATCCTTTTGTCGGTAAAACTTTGCCGGATTAGTCCCGACTGGCTTGGGCGATTGTTTTGATTTTAACCCGTCCGCCTGACGATTTGTCGACATCCACGCGTTCCGGGCTGCCATAGACCGAAACATGTCCGCCGCTTGATGCATCTGCGATAACTGTGCGGTTCACACTGAGTTCGCCATGTCCGCCGCTGGAGACGTCGATCCGCGCTGTATCGCAAAGCAGCTCCTTGGCGTCCAGATCAGCGCCGCTCGATAACTCTAGAACGCACTCTTCGCAAACCCCTTCCAGACTGGCGTGAGCGCCGCTTGAAAGGTCAATAAGGAATTCTTCTGCGTCGATATTTGCGATTTTCGCATGAGCGCCAGACGAGGCTTCCAGGGAGTTGAGATCGCGGACGGAAACCATGACTTTGTAATCTGACTTGTTGTTATGCCAGGAGAGACGGTTCCATTTGCGTGAGACCGTCAGCTCTCCATCGTCAACTTCGATCTCAAAGTCGCTGAAATCCCCATGGTCGGTTTTGACCTCGACTGTTTGCGGTCCGCCGACGCTGGCGACAACGATTACGCCCGCTGAGGCGTCAATCCGGTCGAATTCGGGCAGGTCAAAGGTTCGGCTGTCCCCTGCAACAGCAGGCGCAGCAACCGCCGCAAAAAGGGTGGAGGCACAGGCGATCAGCGCAAATTTCATCACATTCTCCATTGGAGTCGACGCAACTCTAAACCAGCTGACTTTGCCACAGTAAAACGCCCTATGCGAGTGGTCGTGCGACGAGGCGCTCCGAAACCGGGAGGAAATTGCCCAAATACCCGGAATCTGAGCCAAATTTTGTGAAATCTGGTCAGCTGTTGAGCGCTTTTTGGAAGTTTTCGTCGACTTTATCGAGAAAACCCTCGGTTGTGAGCCATTTCTGCTCAGCACCGATCAGGAGAGCAAGGTCCTTCGTCATATGGCCGCCTTCAACTGTCTTGATGATGGTGTCTTCCAGTTTGTTTGCAAACTGGATGAGGTCATCATTCCCGTCGAGCTTACCGCGATGAGCAAGACCCCTGGTCCAGGCGTAGATCGAAGCGATCGAATTGGTTGAGGTCGCTTCGCCTTTCTGGTGCTGGCGATAGTGGCGGGTGACCGTCCCATGAGCGGCCTCGGCCTCAACCGTCTTGCCGTCCGGCGACATCAACACGGAGGTCATCAGGCCAAGGGATCCAAACCCTTGCGCGACAGTATCGGACTGCACATCGCCATCATAGTTTTTGCATGCCCAGACATAGCCGCCTGACCATTTCAAACAGGCGGCGACCATGTCGTCGATCAAGCGGTGCTCGTATGTCAGCTTGTGCTCGGCGAATTTTTCCTTGAATTCAGTTTCATACATTTCGGCGAAAAGGTCTTTGAAGCGGCCGTCATATTTCTTCAAAATTGTATTTTTTGTTGAAAGATAAAGCGGGTATTTACGCTGCAGGGCGTAATTGAAACAGGCGCGCGCGAAATCGCGTATTGATTCATCGAGATTGTACATGCCCATATAGATGCCAGATGAAGGCGCATCGAAAACTTCGTGCTCTTCAACTTCGCCATTCTCGCCTTCCCACTTCATGGAAAGCTTGCCTTTGCCGGGGAACAGCATGTCGGTGGCGCGATACTGGTCGCCGAAAGCGTGACGGCCGATGATCACCGGCTGGGTCCAGCCCGGCACGAGACGCGGGACATTACGGATGATGATAGGTTCGCGGAAAACAACGCCGCCAAGGATGTTGCGGATCGTTCCGTTGGGCGAGCGCCACATTTTCTTGAGGCCGAATTCCTCAACGCGGGCCTCATCGGGCGTAATGGTCGCGCATTTGACGGCGACGCCGTATTTTTTGGTGGCCTCGGCTGCATCGATGGTGATCTGGTCATCAGTAGCGTCGCGGCTTTCCATGCCGAGGTCGAAATATTTCAGGTCGATATCGAGATAGGGAAAGATGAGTTTGTCCTTGATCATCTGCCAGATGATCCGGGTCATTTCGTCCCCGTCCATTTCGACTACTGGATTTTCGACTTTGATTTTTTCCATGGAAAGACCTACCGGAATTGTTTGATGGCGCGAATGTCGCGCGGATGACAGGAAATAGCTGGCGCGCCTATAGCATTGGCTGGGCGCGGCGCAAAGGGGTTGCTGCTGATGTTGGGACGTCAATGACTAAGCAGAGGACCGGCCGGAAAAATGTGCGAGACGGCGTCGGGCCGGCGCCGATTTTTGTGCTGGTCGAGCCGCAGATGGGCGAGAATATTGGCGCGGCGGCGCGGGCGATGCTGAATTTTGGCGTCTCGGGGCTGCGCCTCGTGAGCCCTCGTGACGGCTGGCCCAATGCAAAAGCAGGCGCCATGGCCGCTGGCGCTGCGATTGTAATCGACCAGACGGAAGTTTTCGAAACGCTCGAAGACGCAATTGCTGATTGCCAGTATGTGATTGCAACCACGGCGCGTATGCGGGAATTGGCCTTGCCAGTGCTCCCGCCTGTCGAGGCCGCAGCAAATCTGGAGACGCGAATCTCCGCCGGCCAGCGATGCGCTGTGATTTTCGGGGGAGAGCGCAGCGGCCTGTCCAGTGCCGATGTTGCTCGCGCCGACGCCATATTGTCTGTGCCGGTTAATCCGGCCTTTGCATCGTTGAATCTCTCGCAAGCGGTGCTGTTGATTGCTTATGAGTGGTCGCGCGCCAGCGGGTTGGCGGTAATTGAAAATTCCATGTCGGATGAAGCGCCAGCAAGGCGTGAAGATCTGTCGCGGTTTCTGGATCGCCTGGAAGCCAGTCTTGATGCTGCAGGCTATTTTTTTCCGCCCGAAAAGCGGCCAGGGATGGTGCGTAATTTGCGCGCGGCGTTTACGCGCGCCGGATTTACCGAACTGGAATTGAGCGCGCTGCATGGCGCTATCAAGGCGCTGTCGAGAAGGGCGAAGGACCAGGCGGACTGATCGGCGCCGGTTTGGTTCTTGAGACGGACAGCTTATAAGGATGGCTTGCTGACGGGAGCGGCCCAATGAACAAGATTTCAACCCTCATCGCCATTTTGCTGACAGTCGTTGTCGGATGCTCGCAAGAGCCCACGGACGGCTCGGCGCCGGAAAGCCAAGCCGTCAGGTACGATGTCATCATTCAGAATGGCGTCATCTATGATGGCTCCGGCGAGCTGGGGTATCCCGGCGATGTCGCAATCCTCGACGATCGCATCGCCGCTATTGGCGATCTGGGCGCCGCTAATGCCGATAAAATCGTCGATGCCGATGGCATGGCGGTCGCGCCGGGTTTTATCAACATGCTGAGCTGGGCGGTTGAGGATTTGATCGCGGATGGGCGCGGCCTTGGCGATTTGCGTCAGGGAGTGACGCTTGAAGTTTTCGGGGAGGGCGTCTCCTACGGTCCGTGGTCAGACGAGATGAAGCAACGGGCGAAAGAACGGCAAAGCGATATCCAATACGATATCGAGTGGACGACGCTGGGCGAATATCTTGAATACCTTGAGGCGCGTGGCGTTTCGCCGAATGTCGCATCTTTTGTGGGCGCGACGACGCTGCGTGTTCACGAAGTGGGATACGACAACCGGCCAGCGACGCCTGAAGAGTTAGAGCGTATGCAGGCCCTGGTGCGCGCCGCGATGGAAGAGGGCGCCATGGGCGTCGGTTCCTCACTGATCTATGCGCCGGCAAACTTTGCAAACACCGAGGAATTGATTGCCTTGATGCAAGCCGCCAGTGAATATGATGGCATGTATATTTCTCATATTCGTAATGAGGCTGCGCAATTGCTTGAGGCGGTTGACGAGCTGATTGAAATTGCACGGGCGACAAATTCACCAGCGGAAATCTATCACATCAAGGCGAGCGGTCAGGCGAACTGGTCAAAGATGGATGAGATGATTGCGAAGGTTGAAGCGGCGCGTGCTGAAGGGCTTCGTATTACGGCTGATATGTACACCTATCCGGCTAGTTCAACCGGGCTGGATGCGGCGATGCCGCTGTGGGTGCAGGAAGGCGGATATGACGCCTGGGCGGAAAGGTTGAAAGACCCGGATAACCGCGCGCGGGTGATCGACGCTATACGAAATCCGAGTGATGAGTTCGTGAGCGGTATTGTCAATGCGGGCGGGCCTGAGGGCGTTTTGCTGGTTGGCTTTCGCAATCCGGAACTGCGCGGTAATATCGGCAAGACCCTGGCGGAAGTAGCGGAAGAACGCGGCGTCTCACCGGAAGATGCGGCGATTGATCTTGTTATTGAAGACGGCAGCCGCGTTCAGGTCGTCTACTTTTCGATGTCTGAAGATAATGTGCGAAAGAAGGCGGCGCAGTCTTGGGTCAGCTTCGGTTCCGATGGCGGCGCCATGGCGCCTGAAGGCGCGTTCCTTGAGCAAAGTACGCATCCTCGCGCATACGGAAACTTTGCTCGTGTTCTTGGCAAATATGCGCGCGATGAAGGCGTTTTTTCTCTCGAGGAAGCTGTGCGGAAATTGACGGCGTTGCCGGCGAGCAATCTCAAGATAAGCGATCGCGGGAAGCTTGAGTCGGGCTACTACGCGGACATCGTGGTTTTTGACCCGGATACAGTCAGCGATCATGCAACTTTCGCTGAGCCCCATCAGCTTGCAACCGGTGTCGTTCATGTGTTCGTAAATGGCGTTCACACAATAGAGGACGAACGCCACACCGGCGCCAAAGCGGGGCGTGTGGTGCGCGGGCCCGGTTGGGTGGGGCGTGAAAATGCATCATCTGCTGAATAATGCGTATTCAGGCATTCCACAAAAGCCGGTTTTAATTCCTTGATCGCATGAACGATAAAACAATACAGCGTGTTGAGTCCGCATCTGCGCTCAGCACCCACCGCTTTAAATATTACGACTTCGCCATGGCGGCGTTTGTCGCGATCCTGATCTGTTCAAATCTGATCGGCGCCGCGAAGCTTGTTCAATTCACAGAGTGGGAAGTCTTCGGCTGGCAAGTTGGCGTTTTTGGGGCCGGCATCCTGTTTTTCCCTTTATCCTATGTGCTCGGCGACGTGCTGACGGAAGTTTATGGCTATGCCCGAGCGCGTCGTGTGGTCTGGGCGGGCTTTGCGGCCGTCTCATTTATGGCGTTTATGGCCTGGGTCGTGGTCGCCATGCCGCCTGCGCCCGGTTGGGAAGGGCAAGCCGCCTATGAAGAAGTGTTCGGGCTGACGCCGCGCATCGTCATTGCATCGATTGTTGCGTTCTGGGCGGGGGAGCTATCAAACGCTTTCGTCATGGCGCGCATGAAAGTCTGGTCTGGCGGGAAACATCTTTGGCAAAGAACCATCGGCTCGACAGTAGTCGGGCAGGGCGTTGACAGCCTGATCTTCTATCCGATCGCCTTTCTCGGCATCTGGACCGTGGAGCAGGTGATCACCGTTCTGATAACCAACTATATTCTCAAAGTGCTTTGGGAGGCGTTTCTGACGCCAGTAACATACCGTGTGGTCAATACGCTGAAGCGTATCGAGGGTGTTGATGTCTATGATAAAGACACGGAGTTCACGCCATTTTCGATTAAGTCATGATGGCGGTGTAAAGGAGAGAGACATGCCAGACGTAAGAGCACTGATAACAACCGCCATCATGATGCTTACAGCGTGTGGCGCGCCGGAAAGGGAAACGCTGGCTGTGGACGATGACACTTCTTCGGCGCCTGCCGTAGAATTGCATGCAATCGCCGATGAATATCTCGCTGCGAATCTTCAACAATCACCGTTCTTCGCAACATTTGTTGGGCTTGGTGATGCGGCGGAGCAAGACCAATCAGCATTTAATGACATTTCCCCTGATGTAAGAGCCGCTTTCGAGGACGTTGAAGATAACCTCCTGGTTCGGATAAACGATATTGATACGGATCAATTCGAAGGCGCAGACTGGGCGCTATACGAAACCCTGCGCGAAGCTATGGAGGCAAATGCTGAAACGCGTATTTGCAATCAGCATTTATGGAGCCTGAACCATATGTTTGGTTGGCAGAACGCATTTCCAATTGTCGCCGCTGCGCAACCGGTTGAGAGTAACGAAGACCGCGCGAAGGCGCTTGAACGTTGGGCAAAATTACCGGTGTTTCTGGCGCAAGATCGCGCCAATCTCGAAGATGGGCTGTCGCAAGGCTTCAGTGCGCCGAAACGCGTTGCAAAGCGTGTCATCGCACAGCTGGATTCCCTGCTGGAGCGCCCCGCAGCGCAATCCCCATTCATCACATTTGCGGCGAACAGCGAAGATCAAGGTTTTCGCGAAGCTGCAGAAAGCCTTGTTTCGGATCAAATCAATCCGGCAATCGCCGCCTATCGCGATTACCTTCGGGATGAGTACTTACCTCGCGCGCGCGATGCGTTAGCGATTACAGCGCTGCCCAACGGTGCGGCGTGTTATGAAGCAATGCTTCGCGGCTACCACACCGCTTCGATCGGCGCGGAGGAAACCTATCGGCGCGGGCGCGAAACCGTTGACGAGCATATGCAATCTGTCATTGAGCGGGGCGAAGCTATGTTTGGGATCACTGATTTCGCCGAAATTTTACAGCGCGTGAAGGATGCTCCTGAAAACAGGTTTGAAAGCGAAGACCAGCTCCTTGAAGAAACCCGAGCGCTTATATCTGTGACAAAAGAAAAAGTCGCGCCATTCTTCTCGTCGCTACCGGAGCAGCAACTGATTGTTGAACCCTATCCGGATTACCTGAAGGGAACGGGGCAGTCGTCCCGGTACGAACAAAAACCGCTTTCAGAAGGACCGGCGACATACCGGATCAATACCGATGACTGGCGAGACGACACCAGGGGTGGGGCGGAGATTGTCGCTGTGCATGAGGGGTGGCCAGGCCATCATTTACAGATTTCGACCGCGCACGGTCTTGGCGATTTACACCCGATCATGAAATTGCTGAGATCTACGGCTTATGTCGAAGGCTGGGCGCGTTATTCAGAAGCGCTTGCCGAAGAGGCGGGTGTTTACGAAAGCGGTTTTGGCGAGATTACGCGGCGCGCGTGGCCCGCACGCGGCATGGTCGTTGATCCGGGGCTTCACCTTTATGGATGGACCAATGAACAAGCCAAATCCTTTGTCAGGGAGTCTGGCCGTTTCGAGAGCGAGGAAGCTGGCGAAAACCTTCTCGACCGTCTTGCCGTCATCCCCGGCCAGCTAACGGCCTACGACACCGGCGGGCTTGAAATCTTCGCCATGAGAAGCGAGGCGGAAGAACGTTTGGGTGAGGCTTTTGACATTCGTGCCTTCCACGACCGTGTGCTTGAGAATGGCGCCTTGCCGCTTGGCGCTTTGCGCGCGCATGTGCGCGCCTGGATTACGGAAGAAGAAGCACGCATATCGCAATAAGCTGCAATTCTTAGACGCCGCTAAGCGCTAATTTATGACACAAGCTAGGAGGCGCCATCGACCATGGTAAACTGATCAGTTTCCGGCTAGTAGAGAGTCATGGATCAAGGCAACGGCGCACATTTAAAAGACTGCGATACGACGCCAACGATCGCTATTCTGGGGGCTGGGTTTTCCGGTCTCGGTATGGCGATCCGCCTGCGCGAGGAGGGGATCGACACCTTCACGATTTATGAAAAGGCTGATGAGGTTGGCGGCACCTGGCGTGAGAACACCTACCCTGGCGTCGCCTGTGATGTGCCATCGCATCTTTATTCATTTTCATTCGAACCTAATCCGAACTGGTCGCAGCGGTTCTCGCCTGGCGATGAAATCTGGGACTATGCGCGCCACTGCGCAAAAAAATATGATCTCTACCGCTCTATTCAATTCGGTAAGAAGGTCACAACGATCAGCCATGATGGCGCCAAATGGCGTGTTGCGTTTGCCGATGGTTCTTCAATTAAAGCCGATTATGTCGTCTCCGGGCTAGGCGGCCTGCATGAGCCGAGTTTTCCCGACATTGAAGGTCGCGATTCCTTCGCTGGACCGGCGTTTCATACGGCGCAATGGCGCCATGATGTTGATCTTACCGGCAAGCGCGTTGCGATCATTGGGTCTGCGGCTAGCGCAGTTCAGGTCATTCCGGAGATTGTCGACAAGGTTGCGCATCTCGATGTTTACCAGCGTACGCCAAACTGGGTGATGCCGCGCCATAGCTATCATTATCCGAAATGGGTGAAAGCGTTATTTGCGAAAGCGCCCAAGCTGGCGCGGCTTTATCGCGGCATGTATTTCACGCTGATGGAGCAACGGTTCGGCGCTTTCAAAAAGAATGACAACGCTGTCAAGCGCCACGTCCGGCGGCTGTTCACGAAGCATCTGGAACGACAGGTGAGGGACCCGGATCTGCGCGCGCGGTTAACGCCGGATTATCCCATCGGGTGCAAGCGCATCCTGATCTCGGATGATTATCTTGGCGCCATTCAAAAAGACAATGTCGATCTGGTCACCGATCCCATCGATGCGATAACCGATGGCGGCGTACGCACTAAAGATGGGCGCGTGCGCGAAGTAGATATTCTGATATACGCAACCGGCTTCCGGCCGTTTGATATTCTGACAACGCTTGAGGTTACTGGCCCGGACGGGCGATCACTGAAGGACGTCTGGAAGGACGGTATCGCCGCGCATCGAACGCTCGCGGTTCCGGGCTTCCCAAATTTTTTCATCCTGCTCGGCCCTAACTCGGCGCTGGGGCATAACTCAGTGCTGCTAATGATCGAGGCGCAGGTCAATTACATCATCAAGCTGATGAACGAGGCGTGCGCCGCGGGGGCGCGATTTCTTGCTCCCAAGCCGGAAGCCGCCAGTGCTTTTGATGAGAGTATCCAGCGGGATCTGCAGGGACGCGTCTGGGCGGCCAATTGCGGGGCGTGGTATGTGGATGCGCAGGGCCGCAACTACACGCTCTATCCCCATGCGGTCAGGCGATATTTACGGGATATGCGAGAGCCTGCTCTGGATGAGTATGTTCTGACCTCTGGGATGGCTGACGCGCAGCCTCAGGAGACAGCCAGCTCTGCCACATGAGCATCGTAAGGCCTGTTTGACAGGCCCCGTTTTCGCCCCTATATCCCGCCGCTTCAATACGGGCAGGCGTGTGGACCGCCGTTGAGATCGCCCCGGGGATAGGCCCCGAGGCCGGGCCACGCCGAGAGTGAGGAAGACATGTCTAAGCGCATCAGCGCCAAGCATAAGCTTGATCGCCGGGTTGGCGAAAACGTCTGGGGCCGCCCCAAATCACCAGTCAACAAACGCGACTACGGACCTGGCATGCACGGCCAGCGCCGCAAGGGCAAAACGTCCGACTTTGGTCTGCAGTTGATGGCGAAGCAGAAACTTAAAGGTTATTACGGAAACATTTCCGAAAAGCATTTTGAGCGCATCTACAATGAAGCTGATCGTCGCCGCGGCAACACTGCGGAGCACTTGATTGGTCTTCTGGAAAGCCGGCTCGACGCGATTGTCTATCGCGCGAAATTTGTGCCGACCGTTTTTGCCGCGCGTCAGTTTATCAATCACGGCCATGTCAAATTGAATGGCGTCAAAACCAACATTCCGTCTGTGCGCCTGCGCCCTGGCGACGTTGTTGAAGTCAAGGACAAGTCCAAAAACATGGCGCTGGTTCTGGAAGCGCTGCAGAGCCCCGAGCGTGATATCCCGGATTATGTCGATGTTGATCCGAAGAAGATGACGGCGACATACATGCGCGTACCGGAATTTGCGGAAGTGCCTTACGCCTGCACCATGGAACCCAACCTGGTGGTCGAATACTATTCATCGTAACGAGTAACGATCTGTCGAATAGGAAAGGCCGCCCGAAGTGGCGGCCTTTTTGTTTGCCTAAGGACAAGAAAATTGAGATGCGTTTGAGAAAGCCTCAAATCAGCGAGTTGTCTGCGCTCTCAGCGCTAATCATGCGGTCCAAAGCCGTACACGGTTATGACGCCGCGTTCATGGAGGCGTGCCGCGAGGAACTGACGCTGACGCCGGAGAAAATCGCCGCTGGTCCGTTCATTGTCGCAGAGTTTGACAGCGCGCCTGCCGGCGTCGCGCAGGTTATGGTTCATGACGATGAATGGCATCTCCAGCTCTTGTTTGTGGATCCGGGACATATGGGGTCCGGGCTTGGACGTCGCATGCTCGTATGGGCGGTTCAGGAAGCGCGCCGTATGGGCGCCACAGAACTGCTTATTGAGGCCGATCCCGATGCTGAACCTTTTTATCTGAAAATGGGCGCCGAGCGCCGGGGCGAGGCGCCGTCTGAGTCTATTCCCGGCCGTATGCTGCCATTGCTGGTTATGGAGCTGAGTGAGGCTGAAGGGGCGCCGACCCGATGGCGGGAGAGAAAGGTGTGTTCGAGTTACCCGCCGACCTGATCGCGCAATTGATCGATCAGGGCCTTTATCCCTGTTTCTCCGCCGCCATTATTTGCAATGACGGATTTGAACTGACTCTGCTGTTCGATCGCGAGCCAGACGTCATTGGCGCCCGCATCAAAGATAAACATTTCGCCATCGCGATTACGATAAACCCGCCAGTGAAAGACTGCGTCCGCGAGCGGATCGCCCGGCACAGGATTGGCGATCTTTGAATTGACGATGATGTCGCGCTCCGACCGGTCTACGGAACTCGTCACATTCAACTTTTGACCGGCGTAATCCGACAGGGTGTTCTGATAAATGCGCGTTGCGTATTTTTCAAACAGCGGAAAGTACTCTTCTTTCTGAGCGTCGCTCATCTGCCGCGCATACTGACCCAGAACAAAAAATCCAACGCGGCGCATATCGACATATTTATCGACGAGCTCCTCAATGCCATCGAAGAAAGCGGCCTGATCATCTAATTCCAGAATTGGTTCGGCCTCATCCAGAATTCCTTGAACAAACGCTTCAGCGCTGTCATCAGCATGCACGGGTGAGGTTAGTAAAAAAACGCTGGCGCAAACCGCAGCCCATACAGTTCTGGTCAAGATGCGTCCTACCGTATTCAGCATCCGCAAACTCCTTGATGCGTCATCATTCGATTTCGTCGAATTCGTCGAAGTCCCCGATATCCGGAAGGTCTTCGAAATTGGTGCGCCCATTGGCGATCTCCCGCTTGCGCGCCTGCATGTAGAAGCTGCGCAGGGATGCGTAATAATCAAGTGAATTTGCCTCAATGTCGGCAAGCGGTTCGATAAGCGGCTCACGGAGCGCCAGCGCCGTAGCGCCTGCCCGTGAAAAGCGGGTATAACGCGCGGCGTCCGTTCGGAGCCAGATTACCGGATCTGCCGCTGTATCGACTGCGGCGCCAAAGCCATCCCGGATCGAACTCGGCCCAAAGAACGGCAAAAAGAGATAAGGGCCGGAGGGCGCACCCCATACGGCAAGCGTCTGACCGAAATCCTCCGAGTGCTGTGGAATGCCCATACGCTCTGCCGGATCGCCCATGCCGCCAAAACCGATTGTCGTGTTAACCACGAAGCGGCTTGCCGTTTCTCCGGCGCGTTTGAACTCGCCTTGCAGAAGGTCGTTAATCAGAATGATCGGCGTGCGCGCATTTGCAAGAAGGTTGCGCAAACCCTTGCGCTGTTTCTTGTGCGTGACTGCGCGATAAACCTTGGCGGATGGCACCAGGAAACCATCATCGATAACTTTGTTGACCGCAAACATCTTGCGGTTGAACCCCTCCCACGGGTCTGAGTCGGCGCCCTCGGTCGTGTCGGCCTCGCCACGTTTCAGATCCTCAACAAAGTCGCTGGGGTCTCCAGCCTCAGTCATTTGCGCATGACCGGTTGCTGCGGAGAGCATAAAAATAGCCGCCAGAGCGGCGGTGAGTTGCTTTGCGTCCACTGTTTTGCCTCAAAAAGCGTCTTTGGCGCATCATGGTAAGTTTGCTGCAAAAATATAGGGGCCTGGCCCGTGTGAACAATGAACTTTCCATGATTTCCCCCCGGATGCGCCCGAAAAGCCTCAAAGTACCGGTGATCGTGAAAACGATGCTTGCTATCATATAAAGATATCTTTATGTCTTTTGCGCTACGAGCAGCAATGGCCGAGGCTATGACTCTTGATGAAACGCTCAATGTTTTTCGCGCCATAGGCGAAGAAACCCGGTTGCGCATTATGGCGCTGCTGGTGCGTGGCGAACTGACGGTAAGCGAACTCACTGCGATTCTCGGCCAGAGCCAGCCGCGCGTAAGCCGTCATCTGAAAATTCTGGCTGATGCGGGTCTTGCGGAACGTCACCGCGAGGGCGCGTGGATGTTTTACCGCTTGGCTGGGGCCGCCCAGAACGACCCCAGCCTCTCTGCCGTGCTGGAGACGGTCTCGTCGATCATCGACGCAGGCGATCGTATTGTCGCGCGCGATGGTGAGCGTTTCGCCCAGAGCCGTGAGGCCCGCTCTGCGTTGGCGGCGGAGTATTTTCGCGACAATGCGCGCGAGTGGAATCGTCTTCGCCGACTGCACTTGCCCGAGTCCGATATCGAGGCGCGCATCATTGACCTTGCCGGCGAAGGCAAGGCGGATCTGTTTATCGACCTTGGGACCGGAACGGGCCGTATGCTCGAACTGTTCGCCGACCGGTATGCATCCGGTGTGGGGTATGATTTATCCCATGAGATGCTGTCGATTGCGCGCACAAATCTCGAGCAGGCGGAGATTGCGCATGCGCAGGTGCGTCATGGCGATCTGTTTTCTCTACCCCTGGAAAGCGAATGTGCGGATATCGTGTGTGTACATCAGGTCTTGCACTTTCTGGCTGAGCCAGGCGGCGCTGTTCGTGAAGCAGCGCGTTTGCTGAAACAGGGCGGGCGGCTGATCATCTCTGACTTTGCGCCGCATGACCTGGAGTTTTTACGCGATGAGCATGCGCATCGGCGGCTTGGGTTCTCTGATGATGAAGTGCGCGACTGGTGCGCGGTGGCGGGATTGCGTCTTGCAAAAGCGGAAACGCTGTCTCCGTCTGCGAAGGATAAGCAAAAATTGACTGTGAAGATCTGGCTTTGTGAGGCGCCGGCAGGCGTGCAGCGGCTTCGCGCGCGAAGCGCTGCTTAAGGAAGGTATCGGCAATGTCGCAACTGAATGTGTCATTTGAATTTTTCCCCCCGAAAACAGCGGTGATGCAAACTAAGCTCTGGAATGCAGTAGAAAAACTTGCGCCGTTGCAGCCGGATTTCGTTTCCGTAACTTATGGCGCGGGCGGGTCGACGCGCGAGCGGACGCATGAAACCGTTGCGCGCATTGTCAAAGAAACCAGTCTGCCTGTCGCCGCCCACCTGACCTGTGTCGCCGCAACGAAAGAGGAAATAGACGACGTGCTGCGTGATTATTGGCAGGCTGGCGTCAAACATATTGTGGCGCTGCGCGGAGACCCGCCCGGTGGCGCGGGGGAGCCGTACGCGCCTCATCCCGGCGGTTATGCGAATGCAGCGGAACTGGCGGCGGGCGCAAAGAATATCGCGCCGTTTGAAATTTCCGTGGGGTGCTATCCGGAACAGCACCCTGACTCGCCATCGCTGGCGGCGGATATCGACATGCTGAAGCGAAAAATCGATGCAGGCGCCACTAGAGCGATCACACAGTTCTTTTACGATAATGCGGTCTATCTTCGTTATGTTGAGCGTGTTCGGAAGGAAGGCATTGATATCCCGATTGCGCCGGGGATCATGCCGGTGACCAGCTTCGCAGGTATGCGGAAAATGGCCGATGTTTGCGGCGCGACGATTCCAGGCCGCCTCGTCAAACTATTTGAAAACCTGGATGACGATCCTGCGACGCGCCAGTTGATTGCCGCCACTGTGGCCGCTGAACAATGTCTCGATCTCGCTGAGCAAGGCGTTACGAATTTTCATTTCTACACATTGAACCGTGATGAAATGGCTTATGCGCTCTGCCGGATGCTTGGCGTGCGCCCCAAAACGCAGAGCGCCGGGCAAGCGGCTTGAATACGTCACGGTAATATTAAATCTGATTTAGTGAGAGAGTAATGGCGAAATCATACGATTTGTTGAACGATCAGCATATCGAATTCATCCGTAAGCAGAAACTTTTCTTTGTAGCGACAGCCCCTTTGTCGCCGGAAGGATCAGTCAATCTGTCACCGAAGGGCTATGACAGTATTGCAATTCTGGACAGTCACACTGTCGCCTGGGTTGATCTTGGCGGATCGGGCATTGAGACGCTGGCGCATCTGCGCGAAAATAGCCGCATCACCTTGATGTTCTGTGCGTTTGAAGGTGCTGCAAACATACTGCGTATCTATGGCCGCGGCGAAGCAATCTCATTTGACAATGCGGAATTTTCAGGATTGATGAAACTGTTTCCAGCGTTCGACAGGGCGCGGTCTATTATTCGCATCAGGATTGATCGCGTCTCTGACAGTTGCGGCTGGGGGGTTCCGTTTTTCGAATTCAAGGAAGAGCGTGAACAACTCCAACGGTGGGTCGACAACAGACCCTATGATGAGTGGAAAGAGCATCGCTATAAGAGGAATGAAAAATCCGTGGATGGCTTGCCGGGGTTGGTTCGCCCGTCACTGGGCAGTGAAGGCGGCGCATCATGACGTCACAGGCAACAGCCAGCTTCATCAATATCGGTGAGCGTACGAATGTAACGGGCTCAGCGAAGTTTCGGAAATTGATCAAAGAGGATCGTTATGAAGAAGCGCTGGCTGTAGCGAGACAGCAGGTCGAAAACGGCGCGCAAATCATTGACGTCAATATGGACGAAGGCATGCTCGACGGCGTCGAAGCCATGGTGACGTTTATGCGTCTGATTGCTTCCGAGCCTGATATCTCACGCGTGCCGGTAATGATCGATTCATCGAAATGGGAGGTGATTGAGGCTGGCCTGAAAAATGTTCAGGGCAAAGCTATCGTCAACTCGATTTCCCTGAAGGAAGGCGAGGCGCCATTTCTCGAACAGGCGCGCAAGATCATGCGTTATGGCGCGGCGAGTGTTGTTATGGCGTTTGACGAAGAGGGACAGGCGGACACTGCGGATCGTAAATATGAAATCTGCGAGCGATCGTATAAATTATTGATTGGCGCAGGTTTCGCCCCCGAAGACATTATTTTTGATCCGAACATCTTTGCTGTCGCGACCGGTATTGAAGAGCATAACAACTATGCGGTGGATTTTATCGAGGCGACACAGCGCATTAAAGAAAACCTCCCGCATGCGAAAGTTTCTGGCGGCGTGTCCAATATTTCATTTTCGTTTCGCGGTAATGAGCCTGTACGCGAGGCGATGCATTCGGTTTTTCTTTATCACGCCATCAAGGCTGGCATGGATATGGGAATCGTCAATGCGGGACAGCTGGCCATTTACGATGAGATTGCGCCAACGCTGCGCGATCCGGTGGAAGACGTCATTTTGAACCGTCGTAATGACGCTACTGAAAAACTATTGGCGGTTGCTGAAAACTATCGCGGGGAAGCGGGGCAGACGCAGGAAAAAGACCTGGCGTGGCGAGATGCGCCTGTTGAGGAACGCCTGCGTCATGCGCTTGTCAAAGGCATCACAGAATACATCGTCGAGGACGCTGAAGAGGCTCGTCAGAAGTTAGGTCGCCCTTTATTCGTCATTGAAGGCCCATTGATGGACGGCATGAATGTGGTCGGAGATTTATTCGGCGACGGGAAAATGTTCTTGCCGCAAGTGGTCAAATCCGCACGGGTGATGAAACAGGCCGTGTCGTATTTGACGCCCTTCATGGAGAAAGAAAAGGAAGAGCAGGGCCTGGAGCAGGGTAAGCCGAACGGCAAGATTCTGATGGCGACTGTCAAGGGCGATGTTCACGATATAGGTAAGAATATCGTTGGCGTTGTTCTTCAGTGTAACAATTATGAGGTTATTGACCTTGGCGTGATGGTGCCCTCGGCGAAAATCCTTTCTGAGGCCAGGGCTCATGATGTAGATATTATTGGCGTTTCAGGGCTGATTACGCCCAGTCTGGATGAGATGCGCCATCTTGCGGCGGAAATGCAGCGAGAAGGTTTCACGAAGCCTTTGTTGATTGGCGGCGCGACCACCAGTCGCGCTCACACAGCCGTAAAGATTGCGCCGAATTACGATCAAGGCGTGGTATATGTTACTGACGCAAGCCGGGCGGTTGGAGTGGCTGGCGCGCTTGTTTCTGAAGAAAAGCGTGGTGATTATCTTGCGTCGGTTGCGAGTGATTACGCTAAGGTTCGCGAGAGTTACGACAAGGGAAAAGGCGCAAGCCCAAGACTCTCTATTCAAGAAGCGCGCGCCAACGCATTCTCAATCGACTGGTCCAGTGATGCGCCGCCAGAGCCTGTATTTACAGGCGTTAAAGCGCTGCGGGAATATGACCTGAAAACCCTGGTCGATTATATTGACTGGACGCCGTTTTTCTCCGCCTGGGATCTTTATGGAAAATACCCGCAAATTCTTGACGACAAGATTGTAGGAGAACCTGCAAGGGCGCTCTTTGATGACGCCCAGAAAATGTTGCGGCGTATTGTGGATGAAAAAGCTTTGACCGCGCATGGCGTTGTTGGTTTTTGGCCGGCGAATTCGCGAGGGGACGATATCGTCCTTTATACGGATGAGGGCCGGGAACAGGAACTCGCCGCCTTTCGAGGTTTGCGCCAGCAGATCAAAAAACGAGAGCGCGGCGCCAATTATTGCCTGTCGGATTTTGTTGCGCCTGAGGGGTCTGGTGTTGCGGACTATGTTGGTGGTTTTGCTGTGACCGCAGGTGTTGGCGAGGAAGAATTTGCGGCCGGCTTTGACAAACGCGATGACAATTATTCCGCGATTTTGTCGAAGGCGCTTGCTGATCGCCTGGCGGAAGCTTTTGCGGAACATCTCCACGAACGGGTGCGGCGGGAATTTTGGGGATACGCGCCGGAAGAAAAATTATCGCCCGAAGACCTGATCAAGGAAAGCTATCGCGGCATTCGCCCGGCGCCCGGCTATCCGGCGCAGCCTGATCATACGGAAAAGGAAACTTTGTTTCAGCTGCTGGATCCCGGCAAACATGCCGGCATTAAGTTGACGGAGAGTTTTGCAATGACCCCTGGAGCCTCTGTAAGCGGACTATACTTTTCCCACCCGCAGTCGCTTTATTTTGGGGTTGGAAAAATCGAAAAAGATCAGGTGGAAAGCTACGCCAAACGCAAAGCCATGTCTGTCACTGAAACGGAACGCTGGCTTTCGCCGATATTGAATTATGACCCCGATTTAAAGCCGTCAGTGGATGATGCCGGTAATAAACAACGCGATGATCATAAAGCCCGCGCCGCAGGCTAGCCCGCCCATCAGCACGCCAATCTCATGCATAGGCCCTTCCATCATGTCGCCCCCTTTTTTGCCAAAATGATGGGTTGGAAAAGTGTGTCTGGAAAAAATCAGCTTTGCAAAGCGTTGTTTGGACGGCGAAGCGCAACAGGTGCGCAGCATGTCCTGTAACTGCCTTCAAACCCTTGAAAACTTTTTTCTGAAAATATTTTCCACAGGTAGAATGACCAGTGTCAGTACGACAGCAGAACGGGCTGGCGTTTCGGGCGATGCCGCTCTAAACCGTCGCCGATGAGCTTTTGGGACCGTATAGAATCTGGGATCGCAGAGGCGCGCAAGCGCACGCTCGGCGCCTTTCTTGAACGCCTTGCTGAACAAAAGCAAAAGCGTAATGAAGCCTCGTTTTCCATTGCGTTGATCGCGCTCTCAGCCAAGATGGCGAAGGCGGACGGGGTTGTTACTGACGACGAGATCACTGCTTTTCGCGAGTTTTTTCAGTTTCCAGATAGCGAAGCGGACAAAGTCCGGATGATCTATCAGCTGGCCCAGCAGGATGTGGCGGGATTCGATGAGTATCTCTCCAGAATTGCCAAAATTTTCGAAGATGCGCCGGAAGTCCTGGAGGATGTACTCGACTGCCTCTTTTATATCGCTGTTGCTGACGGTGTCGCGCATCCGCGCGAGCTTGAGCTGCTTGAGCGGGCGTCCAGAGTTTTTCAGGTGCCGGAGGGAGCCTTTCATCGATTGAAGGCGGCCCATCTCGGCCTTGGGGAGGATGACCCCCATCTCATTTTGGGAGTTCATCCCGGTGATTCTGAAGAGACTATCAAGGCTGCGTACAGGGCTCTGGTGCGGGACCATCACCCTGATGCCTTGATGGCGCGGGGCGTGCCGAGCGATCTGGTGAAGATCGCGGAGGGGCGGATGGCGGCCATTAACGCTGCTTATGAGCGAATTTTAACAGATTTTGCGTAGAATGCCCTGTATTGACCTGGAGCGTTGTCTGGACCTCTTGGACCGCCTTTGCTTTGATAAGCGACGAAATTATTGTGAGTAGCGTTTGGTGGGTGTTTTGGATCAGCATAAACCGCGTCAGCCGGATACTTTAAAACAATCCGGCTCTAAATATGAGCGTATTCTAGATGCGCTTGTTTTCGTTTTTTTTCTGGTTTTGGCTGTTGCTGTGTTAGCGCTGGTCATAGTCTGCGCGCCCATTGCCCTGGCGCTTTCCGCACTTGCCGGTCTTATTACCCGGAATAGCGGCGGCAACGACTGGCGTCCCGCTAGCGCCTGAGTTCGAATCAGCAGGACTTTTCTCGTTACAGCAGAATAGTGTTTGATGCGCCGGCTAAGTTCGGCGTATTGGCAGACTCTGATGTATCTTTTCTTATGGAGTAACGATTTTGGGTTCTCGCGAACTGGCGGTGTTCCTCTCAATGTGCCTGGTCTGGGGATTTCATTTCGTCGTTATCAAGACGGCGGTGGGGGCATTGCCGCCTATTTATTACGCAGCGATCCGCATGACTTTGGTCGCCGCGGTGCTGGCGATCTTTTTGCGCTGGCGCTCTGGTCATATGGTGCGTGTGCTGAGTGGCGGCCTGTGTCTCGGCGCCTTAAACTATGCGCTGATGTTCAGCGGGGTTAAATTCGCCACGGCTTCGGTTGCCGCTGTTGCGATGGAGCTTTATGTGCCCTTCGCCACGATTTTGTCGATCGTCTTTCTCGGCGACAAGCTGGGCTGGCGACGTGCTGTTGGGATCGGGTTGGCGTTTGCGGGGGTCGCAATCATCGCCCTTGGAAAACAGGACGATGCAGGCACTGACACACGCATTGCTCTCGGGGTCGGTCTTGTCGCCGCAGGCGCATTTACAGAAGCGGTCGGCGCCGTTCTGGTGAAGAAGTCTACAGCTTTTAAACCTCTCGAGTTGCTCGCCTGGTTTTCGCTGGTTGGCGCCAGCGGGCTATGGATTCTGACGTTTCTATTTGAGACAGGCCAGGGCGAAGCTTTTGCTGCGGCTGACAAAACCCTTATCGGGGGCGCGATTTTGTATTCAGCCCTCGGCGGTTCGATCTTTGGTCATACGGCGTATTACTGGCTATTGCAGCGTTTGCCAGTCAGCGTTGTTGCGCCGAGCGCTTTATTGACAACCCTGCTTGCTGTGATTTTCAGCGTTCTGTTGTTGGGTGATCCCTTTGGGCCGCCTATGATCATCGGCGGATTAATGACACTGGCCGGCGTTGGCATTGTGCTCATTCGCACGGCTCGAAAAGCAGATATGAAGGCGCCTGTAATAGAAGCTGATGTCGTGCCATAAGGATTGCCCTATGACTTATCTTGAAGCGCCGTCTCCAAACTTCGATGATCGCGGACGCGCCGTAGACACTATTATTTTGCACTACACAGGTATGCCGACCGGGGCTGAAGCGCTTGCGCGTTTGCGTGATGCGTCAGCCAAGGTCAGCGCCCATTACCTAGTTGAAGAAAATGGAGATGTTCACCGACTGGTCGATGAAACAAAACGCGCCTGGCATGCAGGCGCTTCGTCCTGGAAAGGCGAGAGTGACATCAATGCGCGCTCCATAGGAATTGAGATTGTTAATCCCGGCCATGAATTTGGCTATCGCGACTTCCCCGACGTTCAGGTTGGCGCGGTTATTGCGCTGTTGAAGGATATCCGTATGCGTCACGACATTTCGCCATTGCGCGTGCTCGGCCATTCGGATGTGGCGCCGCGCCGTAAGGAAGACCCTGGCGAGAAATTTCCCTGGAGCCGTCTTGCTGATGAGGGATTGGCGCTGGCGCCCTTTTCAGGAAATGCAGATGTCGGGGAGGGGATATCGTTCGACGTTGCTTTGGGCGCGCTGCAGGCGATTGGGTATGATGCGCCGAGCGGGGATTATGCGGCAGGTTTGATGGCCTTCCAGCGTCGGTTTTGCCCACAGTCTTTAGGGCAGGGATTTGATAAAAGAACCAAAGCTGCGTTGGAGCAGATAAGTCAGCCTGCGGCCTGACGTTTAAGGTCGCGAAAGCTGACCAGTCGGGATTGGCTTTCATCCCAAAGCGCCAGGCGCCAGCATTTTATACTTTCAAGCATATTGATCCGTTGCGCCATAACGCCCAATTCTGGAAACGCATCCTGTATTGCCTGAAGACGATAGTTTGGAATTCGGCAACAGAGATGATGAATATGATGAAGGCCTATGCTGCCAGTAAACCATCGCAGGATAGTCGGAAGTTCAAAATAGGAACTGCCTATAATCGAAGCGTTGTGAAAGTCCCAGTCATCATTTCTCGACCAGGTTGTGCCTTCGAACTGATGCTGGACATAAAACAGCCAACCGCCGATCCATGCGGCAATGGTCATCACGGGCAGGTAAATTGACAGGACTTTGCCGACACCGAAAAACGCCATCGGAATTCCAAAAACAATAAGCAGGGCGACATTCAGAGCAAGAATGCTATTCCGGGAATCGCGGTCGCGTGCGCCCCGGCCCATCGGAATGCGCTGAAGAATGATGAAGTTAACGGGCGCGCCGATTAAAATCATCACCAATGGATTACGGTAAAGCCTGTATCCAAGCTTACTGAGCGGTGAGAGTTCCTGATATTCCTCGACCGTAATTGTCATCACGTCGCCTTGTCCGCGTCGGTCGAGATTGCCGCTTGTCGCGTGGTGCGCAGCATGAGATCGACGCCAATGGTCGTAAGGGGTCAGTGTCAACACACTTATCAATCTGCCAAGTCGATCGTTTGAAGCTTTTGATTTAAAATACGATCCGTGCCCGCAATCATGTTGCACGATAAACAAACGAACAAGCAGGCCGGCGGTCGGGATGGCGAGTAGCAATGTCAGCCAATACATTTGACCTGCAACTGCGGACATAATACCGAGCATCGCAAAGAACGCGATCGCAGTTGTCGTCACTTGAAACAGGCTGCGTCTGAGGTCTATTCCGCATTCCGGGTAATGGCGCGATAACCGAGTTGCGATCTTTTTCAGATCCGCCTTGGCGCCAGCATCGCCGTTTTGGTTGGCGCCAAGATTGGCATTTGCACATGACTGAACACAGAAGTCATTGCTTCCGGCGACATGGTCATTTTGCGGTATTGCTTGGTTTAAGGACAAAAGGTGAAACTCTTTCCAGTTGGACGGTTGTTAAGCGGCAGGCATAATCACGACATCCAGCATTGCCGGTCTTCAACGAAAATCCGTGAAACTCATTGTTTCAGATTGACGGAAATGGCTTTCTGAACAGTTGAGGAAGCTTCAACGCTTGTTCTGGTGCTGTTTAAACGGGCATTTGAATCAATTTTTATTTTTGCGCCTGTTCGAACAGTTTTGTAAACGCCCCGGTTTTGGAGAACCCGCGTGCAAGGGCGCTCATATGCTATGTGGCGGTCATGGACATATCCGATACACGCGACCGAGGAGACCATAAGCGGGCGCGATAACCGATTGCAAGGCATTTTGCGGCCAGCGTCAGGCCCTTAAGCCGGGGCTGGCGTATTGGCATATTCTGGCTGGCCTCTTTGTGATGTGCATATTCTCCGTTTGTTCGGCGCTACGCCGACGCAGTCGCTGCGCTTGCGTTAAACGAGAGAGCGCCAACAGGCTTGTTTTCACAGTACAAATACCAGACTCGCCTGAAAATGGGCCTTGACCTTTAAGTCTTTGGTCTCCAGTTCTTTTTGCGCCAGACGGTCGGATGGTCGCGTTGCGCGCATTTGCGCTCACCGAGGAAAGTCCGGGCTCCATGAAGACAAGGCGCCGGGTAGCGCCCGGCCAGGGTGACCTGAGGGAAAGCGCCACAGAAAACAAACCGCCCCGGTTCCCGGGGTAAGGGTGAAAAGGTGCGGTAAGAGCGCACCGCTCGGCTGGCGACAGCACGAGGCACGGCAAGCCCCGCCTGGAGCAAGACCGAATAGGGACGGCGCGCTTTCTTTGCGAAAAGAGGGCGGGCGGGTTTTCACGCCCAGTCGTCCGGGTTGGTTGCTTGAGCGCGTAAGCAATTTCGCGCCTAGAGGAATGGCCATCCTTCCGCAAGGAAGACAGAACCCGGCTTACAGACCGTCTGGCGTTATTTTTTTAGTCGCCGCCATTGCGCGGCCAGATCGTCCGCCTAAATTGCCGCCATGAAATCTGAACGCCTCTGGCCGGTCGCCGCGCCTTTTGTGCAAAACCGAACCGTAGTCACTGATGACATCGATGAGTTCGGGCATGTCAATAATGTACGCTACATTGACTGGGCCATGGATGCCGCCTGGGTCCATTCCGATGCGCTGAATTTGTCATTCTCTGAGTATCGCCGTCTTGGCGTGGGCTGCGTTGTCTGGCGTCATGAATTCGACTACGTGGCTGCTGCTCTCGAAGGCGATGATGTTGAAATCGCGACCTGGATTGCGGAAAACGACAACCGTGTCCGTTTGCGCCGCGCTTTTGAGATGCGCAGGGCGCGTGATGGCGCCATATTATTCCGTGGAAAGACAGTATTTGTGACTGTTGATATGGAAACCGGAAAACCGGCGCGGATGCCGGAAGAATTCATCAAGGGTTACAAGCCCGCTGAGTAGGAGAGATATGATGCCCTCTTTTGATATTGTTTCCGAGGTGGAGCTGGCCGAAGCGGAAAACGCCATCCAGAACGTAACACGGGAGATTACCACCCGTTATGATTTCAAGGGATCGAAATCCACGATCGAAATGAAAGAGGGCGCTATCACGATTTTTGCTGATGATGACCTCAAGTTGCGCCAGATGCATGAGATCCTGCAGGGCAACATGCAAAAGCGGGGCATTGAGCCAGGCTCACTTGACTATCAGAAGGTTGAGCCTGCGGCAGGGCAGTCTGTGCGACAGCAGGTCCTTTTGAAACAGGGTCTCGATAAGGAATTGGCCAAGAAAATCGTTAAAGCCATCAAGGGCGAGAAATTCAAAGTGCAGGCGGCGATTCAGGGCGATGAATTGCGGGTGACCGGCAAGAAGCGCGATGACCTTCAAGAGGTGATCGCCTTTATAAAAGCGATGAAGGTTGAGCAGCCATTGCAGTATAAAAACTTTCGGGACTGAATACTGACGCCCCGCCTAGCCATGGACGGCGCCATCGGATAAGACCGGGTTCAGAGAGGAGAGTTTTCATGGCCGAGATCGAACCGACATTGATGGAGATCATCAAAGATCATGCGGTAGGGCTCACGGGTGAGTTGACGCGTGATACGGAGATTGCTGACCTCGGTATCGATTCCTTTTCCGTCGTTGAAATCATTTATGAGGTTGAGGAAAAACTTGGCGTTGAAGTTCCGTTCAACGCCAACGAAAATCCCTTCGGTGATATGAAAACGGTGGGTGATCTTATCGACGCTCTCAACAAGCTCATCAAAACGTAATCGCCTTATGAACCGTAGCGTCGTTGTCACCGGCATGGGGGTTGTCTCGCCAATCGGCGCGGACATTCCATCATTTTGGGACGGCCTATCATCAGGCAAGAGCGGCATTCTCAAACGGGAATACACGCTGGATGACCTGGCGCTGACCGTGCCATCGGCGCCGGTTGATGGCATTGAAGAAAGGTTGGCGGCGCAGGGGCGCGATACGGCGCGTGCGGATCGCGTGTCGAAGCTGGCGGTTGCGGCGGCAGACGAGGCGCTCGAAAATTCAGGCTTGGAAATCGATGACGCTTTGGCCGCCAGGGCGGCTTGCGTCATCGGCACGGGCATTGGCGGGCAGGCGACATTTGATCAGTGCTATGAGGGTATGCTTCGTAAAGGGCGTCGACCGCATCCGCTTTCCATTCTCAAGATCATTCCAAATGCGCCGGCGAGTCATTTATCGATCCGCCACGGATTGCGTGGTCCTGCTTTTGCGATCTCCAGCGCCTGCGCGTCGGGGGCTCACGCAATCGGCGTTTGCGCGGATATGATCCGTAACGGTTCAGCTGATGTTGGCCTTGCGGGCGCAAGTGAAGCCATTTTGACCTATGGAGCGCTGGAAGCCTGGCGCGCCATGCACATTCTGGCCGATGAGACCTGTCGGCCGTTTTCAAAAAATCGCAATGGCCTGGTGATTGGAGAAG
Organism: Pseudomonadota bacterium; assembly: GCA_039819405.1. Lineage (GTDB taxonomy): Bacteria > Pseudomonadota > Alphaproteobacteria > Caulobacterales > Parvularculaceae > Hyphococcus. The sequence continues at coordinate 98,472 of JBCBSB010000006.1, forward strand.
GCGCCGGGGTGCTGGTCCTCGAAGAGGAAACGCATGCGCGCGAACGCGGCGCTAACATTCTTGCACGCCTTGTCGGCTTCGGTATGAACGCCGATGGCAACGATATGATCAATCCAGCGGTTGAAGGCGCCGCCGGCGCCATGCGTCTCGCACTCGACGGCGTGAAGTTCGATGACCCTCAAAGCGTATATATTAATTCGCATGGAACAGGGACGTTGATGAATGATCCGACGGAAACAAAAGCGATCCGCTCGGTCTTCGGTGCGGATGCAGACGCGTTGATTGTCTCGTCTACAAAATCCATGCACGGTCATTTACTGGGCGCCGCCGGCGGTATTGAAACTGTCGCCGCGATTTTAGCGCTTGGAAACAATACGGCACCACCGACCATCAATTACGATGAGCCTGATCCTGATTGCGATTTAAACTATGCGCCGAATGCCGCCATAGAACGCGAACTTTCGCTGGCGATATCAAATTCGTTTGCCTTTGGCGGCTTGAATGCGGTCGTTGCATTCGAAAAAGTCTAAGACCGCTTAAGCGTGAGCGTGTTTTCCCTTTTTCGGGAGCATTTTGTGGATGCTCGCGCGCAGCCAGACAAACCCGCTGATCATCAGCACCAAGCCGATATAGCGAACGATATAGATTCCAAGATCGTCAAAGAAAGTTTTGAACAGCGCTGCGATGGAGGCGTAAATCGATTGAATGTCCGCGCCAGCCGCGCCCATCGCGGCGATTGGCCAGACCGTACGGTCGATCAGCAACGCCAGCAGACCCGCGTGCCAGATATTCGTGTCCTTTTTTGCGAACATCGCAAACAGGAACGCGAGAATGATCGCCCGCGGCAGATCCGCCCCGGAAAACCCAATGCCGATAATATATTGCAGATCGTCCATCGCACGAACTCCGTTCTGGATTGGTCTTGCCGCCTATTTACGGCCCATTAAGGTTAACGGCGTGTAAAAATCCCGCCATTGCGCGCAAGAATCGGGTGTTGATTGAGGCTGCGAACCCATAATATCGGCGCATGAGCACATCAGCCCACACCCAGAACCCGCCGCTCGCCGCACCTGTGCGGCTTGATGCATATGCGCCTGTGGGGCGCGCTATCGACTTTCTTGTGGAGCATTTCGAGGAGCAGCCATCGCTTGAGGAAACCGCCGCTCATGCTGGACTGTCGCCGCAGCATTTCCAGCGCGTCTTTAAGGCTGGGGCTGGCGTTTCGCCCAAACGGTTTCTCCAATACCTGGCGGCAAATGAAGCTAAGCGCGCCCTGAAGCGCGGCGAAAGCGTGCTGGATGCGTCGCTAACGGCAGGGCTTTCCGGCCCGTCGCGGTTGCACGATCTGTTTTTAGTGTCCGAAGCCATGACGCCCGGCGCCTATCGAAAAAAAGGCGAAGGTCTGATCGTTCGCTATGCGTCGGTCGATGGGCCATTCGGCAGATCATTGATTGGAGCCACCGACAAGGGAATCTGTTGGCTCAGCTTCGATGGTTGCGGCGCCGCTACGCGCGGGCTTGAAGAAATGAAAGCCGATTGGCCGTCGGCGACTTTCGAACGCGATCCGGATTTTATTGCGCCGCTCGCGGCGCGCGCATTCGGTTTCGCTGCGGGCCAGGCATCGGGCGAACCCCTCGGTCTTTACGTGCAGGGTACGAATTTTCAGTTGAAAGTGTGGGAGGCCTTATTGCGCATTCCGTTTGGGGCCGCCGCTACCTATGGTGATGTTGCGCGGGAGATTGGGTCGCCCAAGGCTTCGCGCGCTGTCGGCGCAGCGGTGGGCGCGAACATGATTTCTTTGCTGATCCCATGCCACCGGGTCATCCTGTCATCAGGCATTGTGCACAATTACCGTTGGGGCGCGACGCGTAAGAAGGCGATCCTCGCTATGGAAGCAGCGGTGGCGGCTGCATAAAAAAACGCCCCGTAAGAACGGGGCGTTTTGGTTACCTGGTGCAAGAGGTAGGATTGCAACGCTACTTTTTTGTTATGTGCGTTAAGCGACAGACGCCGCCTTTTCTTCCTGTGGGTCGCGCAGGACATAACCGCGCCCCCAGACCGTTTCGATGTAATGTTCGCCTTCAGTTGCGGAAGCGAGCTTCTTGCGCAGCTTGCAGATGAACACGTCGATAATTTTCAATTCCGGCTCATCCATGCCCCCATAGAGATGGTTCAGGAACATTTCCTTAGTGAGCGTCGTTCCCTTGCGAAGGGATAACAGCTCGAGCATTTGATATTCCTTGCCGGTCAGATGCACGCGCTGGCCCGCGACTTCAACGGTCTTGGCGTCGAGATTGACGACAAGCTGGCCGGTTGTGATGACTGACTGGGAATGGCCTTTTGAGCGGCGGACGATGGCGTGAATGCGCGCGACCAACTCGTCCTTGTGAAACGGTTTGGTCATGTAATCGTCTGCGCCGAAGCCGAGGCCGCGAACTTTTGTTTCGATATCGCCCTGACCGGTCAGGATCAGAATGGGCGTATTCACTTTCGAAACGCGCAGTGATTTTAGAACGTCGAAACCTGTCATATCGGGCAGGTTCAAATCCAGGAGGATGATGTCGTAATCATAGACCTTGCCAAGGTCGACCCCCTCTTCACCAAGATCGGTGGTATATACATTAAAGCCGTCTGACTTCAGCATCAGCTCAATGCTTTGGGCCGTGGCGCCGTCATCCTCGATGAGCAAAACCCGCATTGTCGGTCTCCTTGTCGAAGCGCGGAATCCCCTTAAGACTCATGAACCGCGCATTTTTGTTTTGTACATCCAATGCTAACGATGATTTGCTTTCACATTGGTTAACAAGATGAACGGCATTGGCCATTTACGACGGATTTTTTAAGCCCGCGAAAATAATTCTTACTGCCTGTTTCTTGTCATCACTTGATTTGCGGGCCTTGTCATTAAGCATAAGAGATTTTTTTCGGTTAATGCGGTTCACCAGTTTACGCCTGATTAAGGCCTGCATCGTTAAGGTCCGGAGGTGGTGCGAGGGCTGGATATTATGACTATTGTTAAGTTCTGCGCTCGCATTAGCGGCTCAATGTGTTCAAGGCGCGGGATGATTTCGCTTCCGATTCAAGTGGGCGCGCGTTTTGGGTTGCTGGGCGGAAGGGCAAAGTCTGATGGCTAATCTGCATTGTGATCCGCGTGGTTTCAAAAAACTTCTCAAGCTTGCGCGCGAAGACTTAATCGGCTTACGCGCAGATCTCGCTGATATTGTTTGCGCGCGCGTTTCAGCGCAAAGCGGGCGAGAAGCGCTGGAAAAGCAGATGTGTACAGAAAAAGCGCTGATGAGGAAAAGCGGCGACGCCAGTATCAATTATTATGTGGATGACGTTCGCGCGCGCTTGTGTAGTCTCGATACAGCTTTGATGGCGTTGAGCAAAGCTGAAACTGGCGCTCGCTCACGGCTTGAGGACGCAATGGATCAAGTTGCCAAATTTGAGCGGCTTTTGAAAAGGAATGAGCGGTTAGCTAGCGGCGAGGGCGTCGCGGCAAGACCGCTAACGGCTAGCGATGTGTTCACGGCTAAGCCGTCCACTTCGCCAGTTCATCTCTAAGGCGAAACTTTAACTTATTCTTAAGAAATTTTATTCGACTGTGATTCCTGGGCGATTCGCAATCGTTCCGTTTCTGTTCCGGAATCATCTTCGAGAATCCGCAATATCTGGCGAATCTTCCTTTGATTCCCATGAAATACCATGATATCCCATCAGATACCGTAATTTATGCGGCATCAGGGGCGACGCATCCCAAGTAAGGGCGTGCGTGGCGGCGGAGGAAATCGGCATGCGGCGCGGGGCCGAGACCCTTTTTTTGGGGTCTTACGTCAATAAGATTGATGCGAAGGGTCGGCTCGCCACGCCGGCTCGTTTTCGGCGCGCGTTAGACGTCGAAAAAGGCGCCGCGATCTACTGCATACCGTCGACAGACGAGCCCTGTCTGGAATGCGGCGGGGCTGACTATATCGAGACTTTGTTGGCGTCGATCGCGGCGCTGGATCCGTTTTCGCGCGAGCGTCGCAGTCTGGAACGAACCGTCACCGCAAAGATTACCGAAGTCTCTCTCGATAAAGAGGGGCGTGTCATCCTCCCGCAGCAGCTTCGCAACCACGCCTCATTAAATGGCGAAGCGCTCTTTGCCGGATTGGGACATTCCTTTCAAATCTGGAATCCAGCTGAATTCGATAAAATCCTGGCGCAGGAGGAAAAAGTCGCCGGTGAGGCGAAGCTTTCATTGCGCAATCCCACCCCGGCTGGAGGCGTCTCGTGAGCTACGCCGCACATGCGCCTGTTATGGAGGCTGAGGTCATCGCCGCATTAGCGCCAAAACCAGGCGGTGTTTATGTTGATGCGACTTTTGGCGGCGGCGGTTACACGCGGGCGATTTTGAAGGCGGCTGATTGCACCGTTTACGGATTTGATCGAGACCGCACCGCGATTGACCGCGCGAAAGTCTGGGCGAATGAGTTTGGTGATCGATTGCGCTTGATTAACCGGCCTTTCGCCGAAATGGTTGAAGCGTTGACGGAATTGGGTATCAGCGCCGTAGACGGAATTGTTTTTGATCTTGGCGTTTCATCCATGCAGCTTGACGAAGCTGATCGCGGTTTTTCCTTTCGCCAGGAGGGCCCTTTATCCATGCGGATGGACGGCGACAAGCCCGATGCAGGCGACGTTGTCGCCAATGCCGATGCGCGGGAGCTTTCGGCAATCTTCAAAATCTATGGCGAAGAAAAGCGCAGCAGCGCCATAGCAAAAGCAATTGTCGCCGCCCGGGAAACAGCGCCTATTGAAACAACGACGTCGCTGGCGGCTATTGTTGAAAAAGCAGCCCCGGCGCCGGGTTCAAAAATTCACCCGGCGACCCGCGTATTTCAGGCTTTGCGGATTTTTATCAACGATGAATTGGGCCAGCTTGCTGCTGGATTGCGCGCGGCTGAACAGCTGTTGCAGCCAGCGGGCCGGCTTGTGGCGGTGACGTTTCATTCGCTCGAAGACAGAATTGTGAAACGTTTTTTTGCAAGCCGAATTGCGTCGCAGCCGTCGGGGTCGCGTCACACGCCGCCTCAGGAAAAGCCGCTGGCGAGCTTTGAGTTGCTCTATCGTAAGGCGGTTACCTCACAACCGGATGAGGTTGTCACGAACCCCAGGTCACGATCCGCAAAATTACGGGCGGCTATACGCCTTGATTCGCCAGCGGCGCCAGCCAATGACGATACGAGTGGGTTGCCTCGTCGTGTTGAAGTCAAAGCTTTGAGGGAGAACAAACCATCATGATCCGTATCACAACAATATTTCTCTGCATGCTGCTTGCTGCTGCGGCGGCAGGACGATATCGTGCGGAAGTGTCGGTAAAGGAGACGCGCTCAGAATTGAGACGTCTCGAAACCAGCAAGCTTGAGGAACTGCGTGCAATTCAGATGCTTCGCGCCGAAGTTGCTTATCTCGAAAATCCTAATCGGTTATCGAAAATTGCGCAGGCGAAAACAGATTTACGCCCTTCGGAGCGTGAACAATTGCTGACTGCGCGCCAATTGGCAGTGATCATGAATGGCGACGACGCAGAAGTGGCGAGAAGCGATGATAGCGCGCCCGGCGATGTGATCACGAATGCAATCGCCATGGCGCAACTGGCGGACGCCGAGTAAAAACAAGGGAGACGGCTTCGGTATGTTCAAACGCCTTCGATCTCGAGCGAAACCCGCCGCTTATGTGATTTGCGAAGCCGAGACCGTAGAGGCTACCCAGGAAGCGCTACAGGTCAGGGCATGCGGCGGTCGCACGCGACTGGCTGAGCGAGCGCAAACCCGCATCATGATGTGCGCGGTGGTGTTTGTATTTATTTTTGCGGCGTTGGGCGTACGCCTTGCCTATGTCTCTTTTGGGCAAATCAAGCCTGCAGCACGCCTTGCATCGGTTAGTGTTGCAGACGCGCCCCGCCCTGAGATCGTTGACCGTCAGGGTGCGCTGTTGGCGACAGATCTGCCTATGATTGCCCTTGAAGTTGCAGGCCGTGAAGTTTGGGACCCCCATGAGGTCGCGACAAAACTTGCAGCTGTGTTGCCTGCAATCGATGCAACGGCCTTGGAAAAAAAACTGCATGAAGGCAGATATGTCGAAGTACGCGCTGATCTGACGCCAGCTGAGCGCCGCGCCGTTTTTGATCTTGGTTTGCCGGGCGTTCGGTTTGCCTCGCGTGTGAAACGGTTTTATCCGCAAGCGGACCTCGGAGCTCATATTGTTGGTCATGGCGAGCCCGGCAAGGGGGGCGTCATGGGGCTCGAAAAAACCGCGAATAACTGGCGCGCCGAAGAGCCGTTGCGCGCAACGATCGACATTCGCGTTCAGCAGGTGCTTGAGGATGAATTAGCGGCGACCATGCAAACCTTTAGCGCTAAAGCGGCCTGGGGCGCTGTCATGGATGTCGCTACTGGCGAAGTCATTGCGCTCGCCAGTCTTCCCGATTTCGACCCGAATGCGCCGGGCGCCGCACCGGCTGATTCCCGCCGCAATCGCGCCACCTATGATCTTTATGAGCTGGGATCGGCGTTCAAATCCTTCACAGCGGCGGCGGCGCTTGAAGATGGGATCGCCAGTGAAACATCGACCTATGATGCGCGCGGGCGCTTCCGGGTTGCAGACCGAAATATTAGCGATTTCCACGGCGAAAATAGAATTTTGACATTGTCCGAAGTGATCCAGCACTCGTCTAATATCGGTATTGCGCGCGTTGCCGGTGATTTGGGCCCTGCGCGCCAGAAAGCCTATTTACGCCGGCTGGGATTGTTCGAAGCGCTGCCGATTGAGTTGGCGGAAAACCGATCGCCTCAGTTGCCAGCGCAATGGGGACCGGTAGAGTCGGCGACAATCGCCTATGGCCACGGTATCTCCGTAACGCCCTTACATTTGCTGACAGCGTTTTCGACTGTGGTGAATGGCGGAATTTACCATCAGCCTGCATTTGTCGTTGACCGCGATGTTCGCGGTCAGCGCGTTTTTTCTGAGAACACCAGCGCGGTAATGCGGCGCATTTTGCGTCGGGTTATCACTGACGGTACCGCGGAATACGCACAGGCTCCCGGGTATTTTCCGATTGGTAAGACGGCGACGGCGGATAAACCGTCTGCTGGGGGGTATGACAGGAATGCGCGGATCGCCAGCTTTGTCGGCGCCGTGCCTGGATTTGCGCCACGGTATGCGATCTTGATCAGTTTCGATGATCCCCAGCCAACTGAGGACACCTATGGTTACGCAACCGCTGGCTGGAATGCGGCGCCAACATTTGCGCGCGTTGTCTCGCGTGCGGCGCCTCTTTTAGGATTGTCGCCAGTAAATGAGGCGACAGCGCTTGAGGCGTTCGTGTCTGGTGAACTCGCGCGTTATCAGGAAGCCAGTCTTGGATCTTCTACGACGGAGCGTCTGCAGTGAGACTATCCGAACTCGCAGGTGAGGCAGTCACAAGCGATCCGGAAATTGCCGGGATCACCGCTGATAGCCGCGCCGTCGAGAATGGATTCCTGTTTGCGGCGCTGCCGGGAACTGTAGCGGATGGAACACGTTTTATTCCGCAGGCGGAAAAGCGCGGCGCCGCCGCTGTGCTGGCGCGTCCTGGCGCGCGCGCGGACGTGCCTGTTGTCTTTGACGAAAACCCGCGTCGCCGGTTGTCGAATATGGCGGCGAGATTTTATCCACGGCAACCGTCGGTGATTGCAGGCGTCACAGGCACGAATGGCAAAACATCGACGGCGCGATTCGCCGCCGAGCTCTGGCGCCTCTGCGGGAAAAGCGCTGGCAGCCTAGGCACATTGGGCGCTGTGGGTGAGAATTACGAATACAAGCTAAGGCACACAACGCCCGACCCTGTAACCTTGCACCAGGTGCTCGATGAAATGTCTGGGGCGGGGATCACGCATCTTGCGATGGAAGTCTCAAGTCATGGATTGGCGCAACACCGTGCGGATGGTGTCCGGTTTTCGGTGGCGGCATTTACGAATATCACGCACGATCACCTCGACTATCACAGCAGTTTTGACGATTATTTTGATGCAAAGGCAAGGCTGTTTAATGGCTTGCTGCCGGCGTCAGGCGCTATCATTCTAAATGCCGATGGCGCAGGTGCGAATGCGATTATGATGATCGCAAGGGAGCGTGGCATAAACACCATTACGGTCGGTAAAGCGGGTGATGATATCAAGCTTATCGACGCCGCGCCGCGGTCATCCGGTCTTGACGTTGAAGTTCAGGCCGATGGCGAAAGTTATCAATTGCGGCTCCCGCTCGTTGGCGCTTTTCAGGCTGAGAATGTTCTTCTGGCTGCGGGCATTGTAATCGCATCGGGCGAGCCGGCAAGTCGTGTCTTGCCTTTGCTGGAAAATCTCTCCGGTGTTCCGGGGCGGATGCAAAGAGTTGCGGGAATATCAACACCGGAAGGTTCTGCCGGCGTTTATGTGGACTACGCGCATACGCCTGACGCTGTTACAACTGCGTTGCAGGCAATCCGCCCCCATGCGCCGGCGCGTGTGATTGTCATTATTGGCGCAGGCGGCGACAGAGATCGCAAGAAGCGTCATCTGATGGGCGCGTCCGCGCAGAAATATGCGGATATTGTTATTGTCACCGATGATAATCCGCGTACGGAGAATCCGACATCCATCCGCCATGACATATTGGAAGGGTGCCGTGAGGCGACCGAGATTGGGGATCGGCGCGAGGCAATCAGACATGGGGTCGCTATGCTGGGGGCGGGCGATGTGTTGCTGATTGCGGGGAAAGGCCATGAGACAGGCCAGCAGGTGGGTGAAAAAATCTTTCCATTCAATGACGCGCAGGTCGCCAGAGATGCTGCGCAGGAGAGAATGAAGGAGCTCGGGTGATGACAAAGGAATTGGCAAACGAAAATTTATGGACCGCTTACGAGGCTGCTGCGGCGACGGGCGGCGTTTTGTGCGCGCGCGGCGGTGATGCAAAGGAATGGCTGGCTGAGGACTGGGCGGCGAACGGAATCTCTATTGATACAAGAAGTCTGAAGCCCGGAGAAATGTTTGTGGCGCTGCGCGATGCGCGCGATGGCCATGAGTTTCTGAAAAACGCATTCGAAGCGGGCGCGACCGTTGCGCTTGTTGCCCGCGCCCCGGAAGACGCGCCCGAGGGTGCGCCGCTTCTCGTTGTTGGCGATACGCTGGATGGGCTTCGCGATCTTGCCGTCGCGGCGCGCATGCGCAACTTCGGCAAGCGGATCGCCGTAACAGGAAGTGCGGGCAAAACCAGTACGAAGGAAATTCTTCGCGGTATCCTCTCTCCATCCGGCGCGGTGCATGCTGCTGATAAAAGCTTCAACAATCACTGGGGTGTGCCGTTGACTTTGGCGCGTTTGCCAATGCATGCGGACTATGGCGTTTTTGAAATCGGGATGAATCACGCAGGTGAGATCACGCCCTTGACAGGATTGGTGCGCCCGCATGCCGCGATCGTCACCACAGTCGGTGCCGCGCATCTCGAGTTCTTTGACTCTGTAGAAGGCATTGCGGAGGCAAAAGCGGAAATTTTCTCCGGTCTTGCGCCGGGAGGTATGGCCATTCTGCCCGCTGACAATGAGTATTTTGGATTATTGAAAAAGCGCGCTGAACAAGCCGGCGCTGCTGGGTTTATGACTTTTGGCGAAAAAGACGGCGCTGATTTTCAACTGTTAAGTTATGAACCAGCCGGCGCCGGGGCCCAGATCGCTGTATGCATTAGAGGGGCGCGGCATGATATTCTAGTGGGAATTCCGGGGCGTCATCAGGCTGTAAACATGCTTGCGGCGCTTGCCGCAGCTGAGTCGGTCGGCGCTGATCTGGACTCCGCCATTGCTGCGCTTGCCAAACTGGCTCCTGCGGAGGGCCGTGGCGCGCGTTTAACAATCAGCGTTCATGGTGGCGACGCAACATTGATCGACGAAAGCTACAACGCCAACCCGGCGTCTATGGCGGCGGCGATCGGGTTGCTTGGCGCTTCGCCCGTCGGGGAAGGGGGGCGACGAATCGCTGTCCTGGGCGAAATGCTGGAACTCGGCCCCGATGCGCCTGCGCTGCACACAAATATTGCCAAAGCGTTGGTTGCGGCAAAGGTTGATCGCGTCTACGCAGCAGGCGATTTGATGCGCCATCTCTGGGACGCCTTGCCGCCCGCCATGCGCGGGCTCCATGCCGGGTCTGCTGTTGGGTTGGTTGGTCCGGTTGAAGACATCGTCGGTCCCGGAGATGTCGTGATGGTCAAAGGGTCAAATGCGTCGAAGGTGAGCGCTGTCGCGCGTGCGTTGAGTGAGCGTGGAAAACAAAAAGAAAGCATGCACTAATGTTCTATCACTTGCTGACGCCATTATCCGATGACTTTCAGCTTTTCAATGTATTCCGCTATCTGACGTTTCGAACTGGCGGCGCCATCATGACGGCGCTGCTGATTTCGTTTGTGCTTGGCCCATCACTGATTAGCTGGATGCGGCGGAAACAGGGGCGGGGCCAACCCATTCGCCATGACGGGCCGCAAAGCCACATCATTGAAAAGGCGGGTACGCCGACGATGGGCGGCGTTCTTATTCTTTTGTCGCTGAGTGTGGCGACGTTTCTCTGGGCTCGCCTCGACAATATCTATGTCTGGATCGTTATGGGGGTCACGCTTGCGTTTGGCGTGCTCGGTTTTATCGATGACTATCTGAAAGTTACGAAGCAAACCGCGAGCGGCGTAGTAGGCAGCCTCAAGCTGGCGGTGCAGTTCGCTGTTGCGTTGCTTGCAGGATATTTCTGTATGACAACGCTTGCATCGGCGCCGGATGCGCCGGCGGGCATTGCGACATCAGTGGGCGTTCCATTTTTTCCAATCCGTTTGTTTGAGCAATGGTTCAACGCGCCCGGCGTTCCCCTTGGTTTGTTGATTATTCCATTTGCTGCATTCGTTATTGTCGGCGCTTCGAACACTGTAAACCTCACTGACGGTTTAGATGGGTTGGCGACCGTGCCGGTGATGATTGCGGCGGGCGCATATTCTTTAATCGCCTATCTCGTCGGCAACATTATTTATGCTAATTATCTTGGCGTTCCTTACGTCCCCGGCGTTGGCGAGCTTGCTGTCATTGGCGGTGCGATCATCGGGGCTGGATTGGGATTTTTGTGGTTTAACGCGCCGCCAGCTGCGATTTTTATGGGCGATACGGGCTCTCTTGCGCTCGGGGGCGCGATTGGCGCGATTGCTGTCGCCGCCAAGCATGAAATTGTTCTTGTTATTGTTGGCGGACTGTTCGTGCTCGAAGGCCTTTCCGTAATGATCCAGATCGCGTCATTCAAATTGACAGGCAAACGGGTGTTTCGCATGGCGCCGATCCACCATCATTTTGAACATCTTGGCTGGAAGGAATCAACAATTGTGATCCGATTCTGGATTATCGCTGTGATCCTGGCGCTGATTGGCCTTGCTACATTGAAACTGCGATAGGTGATGCAATGATTGTCATCCCCGGATTTAAAAACAAGGCGGTCGGCGTCTTTGGTCTTGGCGTCAGCGGCCTTGCAACATGCGAGGCGCTGGTCGCATCCGGCGCGCGTGTGTTTACCTGGGATGAAAACGCCAGCGCCCGTGAGAAAACGTCCGGTACGGAATATTTTGCCGAACATCCCAAGAAGTGGCCATGGGCGGAATTGAAAGCGATTGTTGTCAGCCCTGGTGTTCCGCTTACCCATCCAAAACCGCACGCCATTGTTCGAAAGGCGCAGACAGAAAAAATCCCTGTCGTCGGCGACACAGAGTTGTTTGCGCTTGCTGTGAACGCGCTGCCTGATGGTCAGCGCCCCCGCATCGCGATGATTACCGGATCGAATGGAAAATCGACAACAACAGCGCTCATCGGCCATATCCTGAAGGAAACTGGGTGCGACGTTCATGTCGGCGGCAATATCGGAGAGGCGGTGTTGTCATTGCCGGCGCCGGAAAACGATACAATTTATGTGTTGGAGATGTCGTCTTTCCAGCTTGATTTGACGCAATCATTGCGCGCGGATGCAGCCGTCTTCCTGAACCTTACGCCGGACCATATTGAACGTCACGGCGACGTTGACGGTTATCTGACTGCAAAAAAGCGCATCTTTTTAAATCAGCACGAAAAAGACATTGCTGTGATTTGCGTCGATGATGACTACACGCAAGGCGTTTGTACGGAGTTGACGGCGACCGGCGGCAGAAAAGTTATCCCCGTGTCTGCGCAAGGCGTTTTGGGCGGCGGCGTTTTCGCGCTTGATGGCCAGTTGCATTACAATTTTGACGGCAAGACCAGCCTCGTAGGCGACTTGTCCGGCGCACACGGATTGCGCGGCGTGCATAATCACCAGAACGCGGCTGCAGCGCTTGCAGTATGCGTTCATTTTGGCGTTTCCCCAGCGTTATTCATTCGTGCGGCGGAACGCTTTGAAAGTTTGGCGCATCGCATGGAAGAGGTAGGACGCATCGGCAAAGTCCTTTTTGTGAACGACTCTAAAGCGACCAATGCGGATGCGGCAGCGCGCGCGTTGAGCGCATTTCAGGATGTCTACTGGATTGCAGGCGGGCGACAGAAAGATGGCGGCGTTGGTTCGTTGACGGGAGCGGTGGAAAATGTACGTGGCGTCTATTTGATTGGCGAAGCGGCGGAAGAGTTCGAGGAGCAACTTGGCGATACGGTCAATTGCGTTCAGTGTGGCGATTTGAAAACTGCAGTAGCGAAAGCAAAGGAAGACGCGGCTGGCAGTAATTACGGCTCGCCAGTTGTATTGCTATCGCCTGCATGTGCGTCTTACGACCAGTTTCGGAATTTTCATGAACGGGGAGAGCAGTTTCGTGAATTGGCGGGCGACATCGCGCAGGAAAACGGAGAGGCCGCGTGAGACATATTTCCCGCGCTGATGAGTCAATTTCAGGTCGCTGGTGGTGGTCAGTGGACCGTCCCAGCCTTGCGGTTTTGGCGTTGATTATGCTGATTGGCGCAGTAGTGCTGATGGCGGCTGGGCCTTCGGCGGCGGCGCGGTTGCGAATCGCCAATGAATTTCACTTTCCCTTACGTCAGTTTTTCTTTCTCGCGCCCGCAGTAGTGTTGATCATTGGGGCCTCATTCCTAACGCCATTGCAGGCGCGGCGTTTAGGTGTTGTTATTTTTGCGGGCGCAGTCTTATTGATGCTTTTCATTCTGGCGGTTGGGGGCGATGTGAACGGCGCCAAGCGGTGGATTGATTTCGGGACTTTCTCCTTACAGCCGTCGGAATTTGCAAAGCCGGGATTTGTGATCGCCGCCGCCTGGATGCTGGCCGAAGGCGCGCGTGATCCGAGATTTCCTGGCGGTGCAATCGCTATGGGGCTCTATGGGGTCTTTGCGGCGTTGCTATTGCTGCAGCCGGACTTTGGTCAGTGGGCTCTGGTTACCGCCGTCTGGGCTGTCATGTTTTTTATTGCCGGGTGGAGCTGGTTCTGGATTATGCTGTTGGCCTTTGCAGGGATCGCTGCGCTGACCGCCGGTTATTTTCTGTCAGGACATGTTGCGGCAAGAATTGATGGTTTCCTCAAACCTGAAACGGGCGAAACATATCAGGTTGATCAGGCATTAGCGGCTTTCGCCAATGGCGGCGTTACTGGGCGTGGCGATGCATCTCCCGTCAAGGGCTCGCTGCCGGACGCCCATACGGATTTCATCTTTGCAGTGGCTGGCGAAGAGTTCGGCTTTATGTTATGTGTACTGATTATTGTGCTGTTTGCAATTTTTGTCGCGCGAACGCTTGTTGTCGCCGCGTCCTTGCGCAGTATTTTCGCCCAGTGCGCCGTGACCGGGCTTGCGGCGATGATCGGCTTTCAGGCGATTATCAATATCGGCGTTTCGTTGCGGGCGCTGCCTGCGAAGGGCATGACCCTGCCGTTTATTTCCTATGGCGGTTCGTCGTTATTGGCGACAGGGCTTGCCGTCGGGTTGATAATCGCCCTGACGCGCAGCCATCATGGAGTCTGGCGGCGCAAGGACGTTATGCCGTGAACCATAATGAAGCGCCCCTCATCGCCCTGGCCGCTGGCGGCACTGGCGGTCATATGTTTCCGGCGCAGGCATTGGCGCAAGAACTCAAACGCCGAAACTTTGGCGTTTTGCTGGTTACCGACAAACGCGGCGCTCGTTATACAGAGAGTTTTCCGGCCGACGAGCAGTTCTTGATTTCCGCTGCAACCCCGTCGGTTGGCGGCGCCATTGCCAAGGGCGCCGCGGCAGTATCTATTGCATTTGGTCTTTTTACCTCACTGAAAGAATTCAAAAGGCGCCGGCCTGTTGCTGCTGTCGGGTTTGGGGGATACCCCTCGCTGCCGGCGATGAAGGCGGCGGCCATCATGGGCATTCCTTATGGCGTGCATGAACAAAACGGTGTTCTGGGGCGCGCGAACCGAATGCTGGTCAAAGGCGCGGCTTTCACCGCGCATGCATTTCCAGTGATTGAAAAGCTTCCCGCTGGCGTCAATGCGATTGAAGTCGGCAACCCGGTCCGTGACGCGGTGATGGAAGTCTGCGAGACACCTTTCTCGCCAATCACGGACAATAGCGACATTAATATTCTGATCTTTGGCGGCAGCCAGGGCGCCAGTATATTTTCTTTGACGCCTATCAACGCGTTTGCAAGCCAGCCTGAGCATATTCGGTCGAGGCTGCGCGTGACGCATCAGGTACGGGAAGCAGACAGCGAAGCGGCGCAAGCGGCTTATGCAGCGGCCGGCATCGAATGCGAGGTCGCGCCATTCTTCAAGGATCTGCCGGCGCGGATGGCGGCGGCGCATCTGGTGATTTCGCGCGCCGGAGCATCGACCGTGACAGAGCTTTCCGCAATTGGACGCCCATCGATTCTGGCGCCGCTCGCAATTGCGATGGATGATCATCAGACTGGAAACGCCCATGTCCTTTCCAAGGCGAATGCCGCCATTCTATTGCCGGAAAAGAGTTTTAACGAAGATGCTCTGGCTGCAGCGCTGACGCCATTGCTGGCTAATCCGGCGCGATTGCAATCGATGGCGGAAGCGGCAAAAGGAACTGTGAAATCTGGCGCCGCAGCGGCGCTTGCGGATCTGGTTGAGGACATCTGTCGCCTTCGCGCAGCAGCCTGAGATGTTTGGTATTATAGTATGACGCAGACTGATAAATATTCACGGATTGATCCGCCAAAGATCAAAATACGCCTGCCGTTCGATGTTGGCGTGGTGCATTTTGTTGGCATTGGCGGTATCGGCATGAGCGGCATTGCAGAAGTGATGCACAATCTCGGCTATGCGGTGCGTGGCTCGGATGTTGCGGAAGGTCCGACGGTTCAGCGTCTGCGCGAAAAGGGTATTTCCATTGTCATTGGTCATGCGCCGGAAAATATCGATGGCGCCGAGGCGGTGATCATATCGACAGCGATCAAACAGGATAATCCTGAAGTCGCCGCTGCGCGTGCGCGCCATATCCCGGTCGTGCGCCGCGCAGACATGCTTGCCGAATTGATGCGGCTTAAATGGACGGTTTCGATCGCGGGAACACACGGCAAGACGACGACGACCAGCATGGTGGCCGCACTCCTTGATGAGGCCAAGTTAGACCCAACGGTTATCAATGGCGGTATCATCAACGCCTATGGCGCTAATGCGCGTCTTGGCGAAGGCGACTGGATGGTTGTGGAAGCCGATGAATCCGACGGTACGTTTATTCGCCTGCCCACAACGATTGCGGTGATCACGAATATTGATCCAGAACATCTCGACCATTGGGCTGGGTTCGATAATTTACGCGACGCCTTTGATACTTTTATCGAGAACACGCCATTTTATGGGTTTGGCATTGTTTGTCTGGACCACCCTGAAGTTCAGGCGCTGGTGGGGCGCGTTACTGACCGGCGGCTTATTACTTATGGCGCCAACCCTCAGGCCGATGTTCGCGCGGAAAATATTCGCTATGCGGATGGCGCCTCTCATTACGACTTGGTGTTTCGCGAACGCGGACAGGAGGTCGGCCGCATTGATGGTGTGACGCTGCCAATGCCGGGCGTCCATAATGTTTTGAATTCACTGCCGGCGGCGATCATCGCAAAACGTCTCGGCGCCAGCGCTGATCAGATCAAATCGGGCTTTGCAAAATTTGCTGGCGTCAAACGCCGCTTCACGAAGGCGGGTGAGTGGAACGGCGTCACGATCATCGACGACTATGGCCATCACCCAGCTGAAATTGCAGCCGTCATGCGTGCGGCGCGCAATATTTCCAGCGGCAAGATTATTGCGGTCGTGCAGCCCCACAGGTTTTCGCGACTACGCGATCTCTTCGATGAGTTTTGCGGCTGTCTCAACGAAGCCGATATTGCACTGATCACTGATGTTTATGCAGCAGGCGAAACGCCAATTGATGGCGTTGATCGAGATGCGCTCGTTGCTGGACTTGAAGCGCATGGTCACAAGGATGCGCGTGCGCTTGCGAATTTTGATGCGCTTCCCGCTGTCATCGCCGATATGGCGGAGTCTGGCGATTACGTCATTTGTCTTGGGGCCGGGGATATTACCAAACATGCACACGCACTCGGGGATGCGCTGGTGAAGTTGAGAAAGTAGATGCGCGTCGCCGCTAAGGATCTGCCTGAAGTTAGAGGCAAATATATTGAGAACGCAGACCTGTCTGCGCTGACATGGTTTCGTGTCGGCGGACCGGCGGATGTTTTATTCATGCCGGCGGATGAAGATGACCTGGCCTTATTCCTGAAAGAAACCCCTGAGGCTGTTCCGGTTATATCAATCGGCGTCGGCTCTAATCTGCTGGTGCGCGACGGGGGCGTACGCGGCGTTGTCATACGTTTAGGATCGCCTTTTCGACAAGTTGAAACAAATGGTCTGCGGGTTACCGCCGGCGCCGGCGCGATTGACGCACAAGTGGCGAAGGCCGCAGCGCAGGCGGGTATCGCCGGGCTTGAGTTTTACCGCGGTGTTCCGGGCACAATCGGCGGCGCGCTGCGCATGAATGCGGGCGCTTATGGCGGAGAGACAAAAGATATTCTTGTTGAAGCCGTCGGCTATGACCGAAATGGTCAGCGCCATGTCCTTTCCAATGCGGATATGGCTTTTTCCTACCGCCATTGCGGTGCGCCGGAAGGCATTACCTTCACCAGCGCTGTTTTTGAGGGACACGCCGATGACCCTGCGGCGATTACGGCTCGCATGGACGAGATCAGCGAAAAGCGTGAAGCGACCCAGCCGATACGGGAACGCACTGGTGGGTCGACATTCGCCAATCCTGACCCTGACATATCCAGCGGTCGTAAATCATGGCAGCTGATAGATGAAATCGGCGGCCGCGGGCGCGTCATCGGCGATGCGCAGGTTTCGGAACGCCACTGTAACTTCATGATCAACCGTGGAAACGCCACTGCCGTGGATCTGGAGGCGCTCATCGAGTCGCTTCGTAAGGATGTGTTAACGAAGACAGGCGTTGAGTTGCGGTGGGAAATAAAAAGAATAGGCGAGGCCGCGCCGTGACAAAAAAGAAGTATCAACGCATCGCTGTTCTGAAGGGCGGGTGGTCTCCTGAAAGGGAGGTTTCGCTCGTGTCCGGCGCTGAGGCGGCGAAAGCTTTGCGCGAAGCCGGCTATGAGGCGTTCGAAATCGATGTCGGTCGTGACCTCGGCTTGCGTCTCGCGGAAGCAAAGCCGGATGCCGTATTTAATGCGTTGCACGGGCAATGGGGCGAAGATGGGTGCGTTCAGGGACTCCTCGAAGTGATGGGGCTGCCTTATACCCATTCGGGCGTGCTGGCGTCTTCGCTTGCTATGGACAAGCAGCGGGCGAAAGCGGTTTTTGAGGACGCAGATATTCCTGCGCCGCCGGGCAAGATCGTCTCGCGCAAAGACGCGGCCGGCGGGCATGTCATGGACCCGCCTTATGTGATTAAGCCGAATGCGCAAGGGTCATCCGTTGGCGTCTATATCATTCATGAAGGCGACAACCGTCCGCCAGCAGAGCTTTCATCAAAAGAGTGGGCGCTTGGCGATGACGTACTGGTCGAAAAGTTTATTCCCGGTCGTGAATTGACTGTCGCCGTTATGGGCGATCGTGCGCTTTGCGTCACAGAAATTACGACCTCGCTGGCGTTTTACGACTATGAAGCGAAGTATGCCGACGGCGGCTCCAAGCATGTCTTGCCGGCGCAGTTGCCGAAGGATATCGCGGAGCGATGTCTTGATCTGTCGCTGCGCGCGCATCAATCGCTTGGCTGTCGCGGCTTGTCCCGGGCGGATTTTCGATATGACCCAACGATGAAGGGTGAACAGCTCTATTGTCTTGAAGTCAATACACAGCCTGGTCTGACCCCGACGTCCCTCGCGCCCGAACAGGCGGCGCATTTGGGGATATCGTTTTCTGACTTGTGCGCCTGGATGGTGGAGGATGCTTCATGCCAAAGGTAAAAAAGAAGACGGCCAAAGCGAAATCCCGCAGCGTCAAGAAATCCAGCGTCGGCATATTTGAGTCGATCCGGGCGGTATTCGGCCGTTTTACAACAGCCGCGGCGGCTGGCGTCACAGCGGTGGCGTTGATTGGCGCGGGCATATTATGGACGGGCGGCTATTTCGGGTTGTTGGGTGAGCGCGTTGAGCGCCTGGCCGGCGCAGGGGCTGCGGCTTCAGGGTTTGCAGTGCATCGTATCACCATTAAAGGCGCGGAGAAAACGAGCGAAGACGAATTGTTGATGGCGATGGGACCCGTGATCGGGTCATCGCTACTTCATTTTGATCCATATTCGGCGCGCGCACGGATTGAAGACATCGGCTGGGTCCGCTCTGCGGCTGTTTCGCGTCTTTTGCCGAATACAATTCATATCTCGGTGCGTGAGCGTGAACCGGCTGCGGTATGGCAATTGTCCGGAAAGCTTCATCTTATCGACCAGAACGGCGCGGTGATTCGCGAAATCGGCGCCTATGAGTATTCAAATCTTCCGTTGATTGTCGGCGCCGGCGCGCCGGGATCGGCATCAGATGTTCTCAAAGCGCTGCGTGGAGAGCCCGCCTTGTGGGGCTCCGCAGCAGCGCTAATTCGTGTCGGCGACCGGCGATGGAACTTACGGCTGAAATCCGGCGCTGATGTTAAATTTCCTGAGCGTGGCGTTGAGCGTGCGGTCCGCGATTTATCGAAGCTTCAAACCGCATACGGAATTCTTGACCGGACGCTCGAATATATCGATCTTCGCGACCCGGACCGCTTGATTTATCGAGAAAAAGATTCCGCTGAGGCGACACTTTCTCGTTAAGGCGATAGGGCGGGCGGTTTCGTTTTTTGATTGAGGAAAGACTGTTGGCGCAAAAGAGTAAGATGCGGCGTACACGCAAGCACGAAACGCAGGTCGCAGCGCTTGATATCGGGGCCTCCAAAATCGCGTGCATGATTGCGCGCATTGTTTCGGAGCCGGGCTTTGCGCCACATGCTGAGATTATTGGCGTCGGCCATCATGGCGGGCCGATACGTCCCAAGCAGGCCGCCAGCATTGAACAAATTGAGACCGGGGTTCGCAGCGCCGTCGATGCTGCAGAACGCATGGCGGGCCAGAGGATCCGCCGCGTCTCAGTCGCGGTCGATGGAAAGTATCTGCGCACCCGGCGTATCGGCGTTGATATTGAGATTGCCGGCGGTCTGATCACCGAAGAGGATATTGAGGATTCATTGTCGGAAGGCGCGGCGATTGCTGCGGCGCAGGATTTTGCGGCGCTCCACGCCATTCCTACGGCTTTCAAGACGGACGGCGAAGAGATCGCCTCCGATCCCGTTGGGCTTAATGGCTCTACCCTGTCAACCGAAATGCTCGGTGTTGCTGCGCGCCAAAGCGTTCTCGATAATTTGTCATCATTGATTGAGCGATGTGGTCTGTTGGCCGACGAATTTGTAGCGGCGCCTTTCGCCGCCGCCGAATCAACGCTGATCGATGACGAGAAAGATCTTGGCGTCGTGATGATCGATATTGGCGCGGGCTCAACTAGCTACGCCGTCTATGACAACGGCGTCATGTTTGATTGCGGCGGTATTGGGGTTGGGGGCGGCCATATCACAAAAGATATCGCACAGATTTTTGGCGCGCCGCTCGCGGACGCTGAGCGGTTGAAGACGCTGCATGGCGCCGCCCTGTTCGGGCCGGGCGATGAGCACCGATTTATTGATTATCCTGAGATTGGCGCCGCGCGCGAGTTATCGAGAGCCTCGCGAGCTGACCTTTGCGAGGTTATCATTCCGCGCCTCGAAGAGATTTTTGAGCTTGTGACGCAAAAGCTCCCTGATGACAGGGCGCGCCGGGTCGGTCTTCGCCGGGCTGTTATCACTGGCGGCGGAAGCCTTCTCATCGGCGCCCGAGAAATTGCAGAACGCACGCTCTACATGAAGTGTCGCCTTGGCCGACCGATCGCCATTGCGGGCGCCCCGGAAGCGTCAAGCGCACCCGGATTTGCGGTTTGCGCGGGCCTTATCCAAAATTTTGTTAATTCCGACTGCGAATGGCGATCCGGGCTTGGCGTTTTGAAGCAATCAGCTCACTCATTATCGGAAACAACTTTCCTTGGCGGCATGCAGGCGTGGCTGCGCGCAAAATTCTGACTGTCGTTAAGAGGCTGTTAACCATTTGGAAAGGGTTCTGAACGAATCTTTAACGACGGGGTAACCATGAAGGCGGACCCCCGACACATTGCGCATCATCGGAGCATTTCATGCCTTTAAATCTCAGCGTGCCGGAACTTACAGAATTGAAGCCCCGCATTTCCGTCATTGGCGTTGGCGGCGCCGGCGGGAATGCCGTTAACAATATGATCGAGAGCCAGCTTGAGGGCGTCGAATTCGTGGTTGCGAATACGGACGCACAGGCGGTTGGTCTCGCCAAGGCGGAAAAGAAGATTCAGCTTGGCGTCAAGACTACGCAAGGCCTTGGCGCCGGATCGATTCCCGATATCGGTCAAGCGGCTGCGGAAGAGTCGATTGATGAGATCCTCGAGCATGTCGGCAATGCCCATATGCTCTTTGTTACGGCAGGCATGGGGGGCGGCACCGGCACGGGGGCTGCGCCAGTAATCGCAAAGGCGGCGAAAGAGCGGGATATTCTTACCGTCGGCGTTGTGACGAAGCCATTCCACTTCGAAGGCGCTCGCCGCATGCGTATAGCGTCAGCTGGCATCGAAGAACTCCAGAAGCATGTCGACACGCTTTTGATCATTCCTAATCAGAATCTCTTCTCTATCGCGAATGAGCGCACGACATTCCATGAAGCCTTCGCAATGGCCGACCAGGTGCTGCATTCAGGCGTCCGCGGGATCACGGACCTGATGGTGATGCCTGGTTTGATCAATCTCGATTTTGCCGATGTTCGCACCGTGATGAGCGAGATGGGCAAGGCGATGATGGGCACCGGCGAAGCGGAAGGCGAGAAGCGCGCCATCCAGGCGGCGGAAGCCGCGATCTCCAATCCTTTGTTGGATGAAGTGTCGATGAAAGGCGCTAAAGGCGTCCTGATCAATATTACAGGCTCAATGGACATGACGCTCTTTGAGGTCGATGAGGCGGCGAACCGCATTCGCGCCGAAGTCGATCCTGAAGCCAATATTATTGTCGGCTCAACCTTCAATCAGGATCTGGAAGGCTGTGTGCGCGTCTCCGTTGTGGCGACCGGCATCGATATCGAAGAAAATGAAAATAAGCCTTATGTCAAAGTGAATACCGGCGCTGTTGCGAAACCATGGCGAGAACCGCTTGTTGTTAAAAGCGCCGCTGCAGCGACAGCAGCCGCGCCAGCTGCTACGCCGGCGCGAGCAGAACAAAGCGCTGATGCATCGAGAACGCCCGTCGCCGCAAAGCAGGTGCCAACCCAGAGCGCTGCGCCAGCAAACGTATCCGCGACGGCAAATCCTGTGGGCGATGTCCATGAGCGTATCAGAAAGATGTTGACTGAAGGGGCCGCCGGCGGAGCGCCGGCTTCAGGTCTCGGCGCACAAGGACAACCTTCGCCGCTTCGCCAGAAGGCTCCGGTTGCGCAATCAACTGGACAGCGGCCTATGGAGGTTGGGCGCAATCCGTTCCGCGGCGCCCAGGAGATTGGCAAGCACTCGCTTGAGGCCGCGGTCGAAATGTTCAAGGCGTTAGGTGGCAGTGGCGGAGCGGGCGATCCTCGCCGTGACACAGCCCCGCCGCGCGCGCCGGAAGCCGCCAAGCCGGCCTCGTCGGTTCGCGGCGATCTCTTCGATGATCAGGAAGACGCCGATCTCGAGATTCCGTCCTTCCTTCGAAAGAAGAAAACCGGTTGAGAAGTAAATGAGGTAACCACCTCAAGGCATTGTTTTTGTTGATAAACACGCTCTGTAAGTATGCAGGGCGTGTTTTCGTTTTGGCTGTGCAACATCGCGAAACAATGCTTGATGGGAAAATCATGGCTGACCCCGGAAATCATGTTAACAATTAACTCAATAATGCGATGGGGATCGTGAGATTTTGGGCGCGGGAGTTGCTGCGCGGCTTAGGAGGTTGTTTGTAACCTCTCCGGACGAGAGTGAGTTATATGGGGGCTGGACGACAAAAGACGCTAAAAGCGCCAATTGAATTCTCTGGTGTCGGACTTCATACCGGAGAGCATTGTCGTATGATATTGCGCCCTTCTGAGCCGGAATCAGGGATTATTTTTTTTCGGTGCGACGATGTTGTTGGCCCAGACGGCGCTGATCAGGCCTCCTTTTCTGAATTTGCCGCGATTTCAGCTGCGCCTGAAAATGTCGTGCGAGCCTGTCACGGAACCACCTTGGCTAACGGCCATCGCGTGAGTATCGCCACCGTTGAACATGTCATGGCGGCACTCGCCATCTGTTCTATAGATAATGTCGCCATTGACGTATTTGGTCCTGAAGTCCCCATTCTGGATGGAAGCGCAGCGCCTTTTGTTGATGCCATCCAGAGAATCGGCGCGGTTTCGCAGCGCGCACCGTGTCACGAGATCATCATCGACGGCACGATCAGCATTCGTGAAGGGGATCGATCCATCGTCTTGAAACCTTCAGATACTTTCCAGCTTAACATCACAATCGATTTTGAGGATTGTCTGATAGGTCGCCAAACTCTGAGCGTTGAACTCGATGATCCTGAGTCGCTGGCGCGCATGGCCAAGTCGCGCACTTTTTGTCGGTTGCATGAGGTTGAAGCGTTGCGGGCTAAAAATCTCATTCGTGGCGGTTCGCTGGAAAATTCAATCGTTGTGGATGGGCAAAAGGTTCTCAATGGAGATGCGTTGCGCGATTCCCATGAGTTTGTTCTTCATAAAGCGCTGGATCTGATCGGCGACTTTTACCTCCTGGGCGCGCCGATCCGGGGCTCGATTCTTGCGGATAAACCGGGGCATGACCTCAACACGCGCGCGGCGTTGGCTATTTCTGAAGCGCAGTCTTGTGAGGCGCCGGCACGGATGGCTGCAACAGCTTGAAAGCGCTGTAAGGCCTTGTTTGACGCTATGCCCAAGCCTGATTAAAACATTTCAATCGGGGGCGTAGAGGTCAGGCGGTCGTATCGTGGTATCCAGTAAGATTATGTCCTTAAAAGGCGCAGTTGGCGTAGTTCTGCTTTGTTTGGCGATAGGCGCTTGCGGGTCCTCGGGAAGCAAAGAGCGGTTCGCTTATGTAGAGCGGCCGGTCGAGGCGTTATACGCGGACGCGACTCGCTCGCTGGAGCTGAGGCGTTATGAAGACGCCATCGCCTTATTTGAAGAGGTGGAGCGCCAGCACCCTTATTCCGCCTGGGCGCGGCGCGCTATGCTGATGAAGGCGTTTGCCTATTACCAGGACAATGACTACGACGAAGCGATTCAGTCGGTTGATCAGTTTATTTCCCTGCATCCAGGTAACAAGGATGTGCCTTACGCATATTATTTGAAAGCAATGTGTAATTATGAGCGCATCCGCGATGTAGGCCGCGATCAGGCTTTTACGGTTGATGCGCTTACGACGCTTACGGATGTTATTCGCCGATATCCCGATACCGAATATGCGCGCGATGCACGCTTGAAGCTTGATCTGACATATGATCACCTGGCCGGTAAGGAAATGTATGTTGGCCGGTTCTATTTAAGAGAGAACAAGCATATTTCTGCGATCAACCGTTTTAAAACCGTGATCGAAAAATATCAGACGACAAGCCATGTTCCCGAAGCGTTGCATCGTCTCGTTGAAGCTTATCTTGAGTTAGGAATCGTCGACGAGGCTCGCGCCGCCGCTGCTGTGTTGGGCTACAACTATCCCGGTGACCGATGGTATCAGGATTCCTACCGTCTGTTCGAACGTCGCGGTATTGTCATGGCCGATTCTACAAAACGCGATAGAACGCGCGCCTCCGAGGAAGCCCTCAAAGAAATGGATGAAGCTGGGAAAGAAACCGAAACAGCGGCTCCGGACGCCCTTGCGCCGCCTGACGCTGATCTTGGCGCTGCTTTAGACGATCAGTCAGTGCGATAGGCGTCTTCCAGCGTCCTTCGAAGTGGGATAAATACCGGTAAACCTTTGGGGACGACCGGCATGCTGATTGCGCTCCACATTCAGGATTTCGTACTGATTGATCAGGCGCGCCTTTCGGTGACGCAAGGCCTGACCGCGCTGACCGGCGAAACCGGCGCCGGCAAGTCAATTTTGCTTGGCGCCCTCGGCTTGGCGGTCGGGGCGCGGGCGGAGCGTGGCGCTGTGCGTCAGGGCGCCAAACAGGGCGTCGTCGCGGCGATATTCGAAGCCGCTGCCGATCACCCGGTCTGGACATTCCTTGAAGACAATGGTCTGGCTACCGATGACGACCAGATCATCCTGCGCCGCGTGTTGGGGGGGGATGGGCGCGGGCGCGGTTTCGTCAATGATCAGCCTGTTTCAATCGGCATGCTGCGTGAAGTGGGTGAGATGATGCTTGAGATTCATGGCCAGCATGACGGTCGTGGATTTCTAACCGCGTCCACCCATCGCAGTCTGCTGGATGAGTTTGGCGGGCTGGAAAAGAAAGCTGACGGCGTTGCAAAACACTGGCGCGCTTTGCGTGACATAGAACAACAACTTAACGAGCGCCGCCGTGAAAGAGACGCGACCGCGCGCGAAGCCGATTATTTGCGCCATGTCGCTGCGACGCTGGAAAAACTCGCCCCGGAAGCTGACGAAGAAACGGCGCTGGCGGAGCGCCGGGCGGAGTTGATGGCGTCGGAGAAGATCGCTGACGATCTGAATGCAGCGGCGGCCGCAATCGATGAAGGCGCAATAGAATCGAAGCTGTCAGTCAGCTCGCGTAATATCGAACGCGCAGCGGCGCGTTTGAATGCGGATGCGGGGCCTTTATCGATGGCGGCCGAACGCCTTGAGCGGGCCTTGAACGAAACGATGGAGGCGCGCGCCGCCATTGATCATGCAATTGACCAATTTGGGAGTAACCCGGAGGAGCTCGACCGAGTTGAGGAGCGTCTTTTCGCGCTGCGCGCCGAAGCGCGCAAACATGGTGTTACGCCGGATGCGTTGAATGAGTTTTACCAAAAAACCAGACAGGCGTTGGACAATCTGGAGCTTGGCGCGGCTGCATTTCTCGACCTGGAGCGTGATGCACAGGAAGCGAACGCCGCGTTTGATAAAGCAGCGAAAGCGCTTTCGAAGAGCCGTAGAACTGCAGCAAAAAAACTCGACACCGCTGTAGCAATGGAACTGGCGCCGCTGAAACTTGGCAAGGCTGTATTTGAGACGCAGGTTGTGACGGATTTTGATCACCCGACATCGGACGGATATGATCGCGTTGAGTTTATGGTGGCGACAAACCCCGGCGCGCCGGCCGGGCCGCTCAAAACAATTGCGTCTGGAGGCGAACTTTCGCGGTTTGTGCTGGCGATGAAAGCCGCATTGGCGGCGAAAGAAAACCGAACTGTCATCATCTTTGACGAGGTGGATGCTGGCGTTGGCGGCGCGGTCGCGGACGCAGTTGGCGAAAGGCTTGCGCGCCTTGCCACAGACGCCCAGGTTCTTGTTGTCACCCATAGTCCGCAGGTTGCCGCGCGCGCTGACCGCCATTGGCGGATAGACAAAAAGCAATCGAAGAATGCGACGACAACAAATGTCACGATGCTGGAGCCGGCTGAACGCGTAGAAGAGATTGCGCGCATGCTGTCGGGCGCTAAAGTCACGAACGAAGCGCGAGCTGCAGCACGTCGATTGCTCGGTGAAATCAAAACGCCTGCAAAAACAAAACCGACCCGCAAACGCGCATAGAGTATTGAAGACTTCCTATGACAAAAAGAACGACGCAGTTCGCGACAATACCGGTCGGAACGCTTTCTCCAGATCAGGCTGAAAACGAGCTGGCAAGGCTCGCGAAGGAAATCGCAGCGGCGGATGAGGCGTATTACGCAAATGACGCGCCTGACATATCTGACGCCGAGTATGATGCATTGCGCCGCCGGAACCTTCTTATTGAGAAGCGGTTTCCAAAACTGAAACGAGACGATTCGCCTTCAGATAAAGTGGGAGCGGCGCCCTCGGCGAAATTTGAAAAAGCCCGGCATGCAGTTCCAATGTTGTCATTGGATAACGCCTTCAACGATGATGATGTTGCAGACTTTGTAAAACGGGTGCGAAAATTTCTGGGCGCTGCAGAGGATCAGGCTATTGCGTTTACGGCAGAACCAAAAATTGACGGCCTGTCGTTAAATTTGAGATATGAACGCGGAGTCTTGAAGCTTGCGGCGACGCGCGGCGATGGTGAGACAGGTGAGAACGTGACAACCAATGTTCTTACAATCAAGGGCATTCCCACGAGGCTCAAGTCAGCGCCGGATATTCTGGAAGTGCGTGGCGAGGTCTATATGAGCCATGCAGATTTCGAAGCGCTGAATAAAAGGTTGGACGAGTCGGGGGAGGACGTTTTTGCAAACCCGCGCAACGCGGCAGCAGGATCATTGCGCCAACTCGACGCGGCCATTACCGCCTCTCGCCCTCTTCGGTTTTTTGCATATGCGTGGGGTGAGGTGAGCGATGGTTTGGCGGATACGCAATCCGACGCGATCAAACGTCTTGAAAAGCTGGGCTTTGCAATCAATCCGCTGACAAAACGGTGCGCGGGACCGACTGAATTGTTGGAGCATTACAAGGAAATAGAAGAACAGCGTGCCGGTCTTGGCTATGATATAGATGGGGTTGTTTATAAGGTTGACGAGTTGGCGCTGCAAGAACGTCTGGGCTTTGTATCCAGGCACCCCCGTTGGGCGATCGCGCATAAATTTCCTGCCGAAAAAGCGACAACCATTCTGGAAGATATTGAGATACAGGTGGGGCGTACTGGCAAGCTGACGCCAGTTGCCCGATTAACGCCTGTGACCGTTGGAGGCGTGGTTGTGTCGAATGCAACGCTTCATAACGCCGATGAAATAGAACGTAAGGATGTCCGTGTTGGCGATACCGTTGTCATCCAGCGCGCGGGTGATGTCATTCCACAGATTGTCGAAGTTATCAAAGACAAACGAAAGAAAGGCGCCAGAAGATATACGTTTCCGGAACGCTGTCCGGTATGCGATAGTCATGCTGTCAATGAAATTAACCCGAATACAGGCAAGGCGGATGTGGATCGACGATGCACAGGCGGCCTGATTTGTGCGGCGCAGGCGAAAGAACGGCTGAAACACTTCGTGTCACGTAAGGCGTTCGATGTTGAAGGGCTTGGCGCAAAGCAGATAGAGGCGTTTTTTGATGAGGGCGTCATCAAGGAGCCTGCCGATATTTTCACCCTGAGACAGCGCCAGGAAGCGGCTAAAATTGACCTTTACCGATATGACGTTGATGATAAGGGCCAGCTCAAACGCGACAAGGCGGGCAAGGAAAAGCCGCCGACAAATCTGAAATCCGTTCAGAATTTGTTCGATGCCATCGATGAAACACGAGAAATTTCATCGGCGCGTTTCATCAATGCGCTTGGCATTCGTCATGTTGGCGAGACCAATGCGAGTCTCTTCGCTCGACATTATGGAGACTTCAAGTCTTTTTACGCTGCTGCTGTAAAGGCGCGTGATGAAAACTCGCCTGAGTATCACGACATGCTCACTATTGATGGGGTCGGCGCGCTGGTTGCGCGCGGCGTCATAGATTTCTTTGATGAGGCGCATAACCGTGAGGCGGTCGACCGCCTGCTCGCCGAAGTTACACCGCTAAAGACTGAGGTTGCAGACACGTCGAGTCCGGTCGCCGGCAAGGCGGTTGTCTTCACAGGTACGCTTGAAACCATGACCCGTGACGAAGCCAAGGCGCGCGCGCAGCGCCTTGGCGCGAAAGTTTCCGGGTCTGTATCCGGTAAAACCGATTATCTTGTCGCTGGGCCGGGCGCTGGGTCGAAGCTCAAAAAAGCGCAAGATCTTGGCGTCACTGTCATGACCGAAGAAGAATGGGCGAACCTTATCGGCTGATTAATGTCAGCACGCCGCCTTATTCGCTTCGACGGCATAAGTTGTTTGCCCGGCTTTCCAACGTCCCTGAAGCATGGTCGCGATGGCGACCCGCTGAACACCGCCGCCATTGTCATAAAACGCGAGTGTTGGCCCAGTGGCGCCGGATTCAATCGCCCATCGGCCGCTGTTGCGCGACATGCCAGCGACGCCCGCCCAGGAATCATTTTGACCTGTCGATGAATCGTAATCCCCGCCAATATTGGTCGCGCCTTCGGAGCTGCGGTGATAAACATTCGCCGGGCATATATGGACATAGCCCGATGAACCGCCGGTGGCGCCGGAAAAAATACTGGGTGAGTAAACCCAAAAGAATCGCACGCCGGTAACGCCGTTCACATATGCCTGGGCGTAAGCGTTATTTTCTATGCCTCTCGGCTCGACGCCACTCCAGTTTCGAGCCGGGCCGCCATCGATATTGGCTGTTGGCGCTTCGCCGGTCAGGCCATAATTGCCATACGGATCGATATAGTAAGCGCCGGGTGTAAGGCCGTAAAACGACATCAGCTGCGCCATCTCAGGGGCGATGCTTTCGCCATTCACGGTGTACGCGTCGGAAGATTGCGCCAAGGCGGGAATCCCGAATATTGCTGATAGCGAGCATATCGCAGCCGCTATACCGGTGCGTGAGTTGCCGTTCATCGTCTCTCCCATCATGGCCATTAATCTCCCTCTTTGCCTAACGACCCTGCCGCGTCTTTAGCCCTTGTCACGCTGGGGTGAAAATAAAATCGCTGCAATGTCATCATGGCTATTGGGTGATTTCGGCCCTTTTGAGACCGGTTTCGGCGGATCATATTCATGCTAATTCTGGCGCTAAATTAGGTGAATCCGCTCCCGTGTGACGGCCCGAGGGAGGGGGCCGCTCTTTTTCGCGACTCCGCCGAAGGACCATTGCCACAAGGGCGGGCGGCAGACTACATCATCGCCGACCTTGTCGGAATCCGGCCAGAAGATTCCATGAAATCAAGAGCTTCACGGCGTATCCGCGACGCCGGAGGAAACCCGGAGAATAACATGAGCGAGCGCCAAGCCGCTGAGCCCAAGCCTTTGTCCCTGCATGTGCCTGAACCTGAGTTTCGACCTGG
Organism: Pseudomonadota bacterium; assembly: GCA_039819405.1. GTDB lineage: Bacteria > Pseudomonadota > Alphaproteobacteria > Caulobacterales > Parvularculaceae > Hyphococcus. The sequence goes on from JBCBSB010000006.1 coordinate 128,052, forward strand.
CGACAAGCCGGACTTTTCCAATGTGCCGATCCCTAAAGCGGGCGCCGCGCGAAAGCCGCCGATTGATGTTGAGGCGCAGGATATTCACGATCTCGCCTACACCATCATCCGTGTTATGGACCGCGAAGGCGCCGCGGTCGGCCCCTGGGCGGATGAGTTGAACGACGATCAGGTTAAGGAAGGCTTGGAGGACATGCTGCGTGTGCGCGCTTTTGATGCGCGTATGCAAAAGGCGCAGCGTCAGGGAAAGACCAGTTTCTACATGCAGGCGCTTGGCGAGGAGGCGATAGCCTGTGCGTTCGCTAAGGTTTTGAAACCGGGCGATATGAATTTCCCGACCTATCGCCAGCAGGGTCTTTTACTGTCCGGCGATTACCCGATGGTCGATATGATGAACCAGATCTATTCCAACAAAGCGGACCCTCTGAATGGCCGCCAGTTGCCGATCATGTATTCATCAAAAAAGCACGGGTTCTTTACGATCTCCGGCAATCTCGCGACGCAATTTATTCAGGGCGTTGGCTGGGCGATGGCCTCTGCAATTAAAGGCGACACCAAAATCGCTGCGTCGTGGATTGGGGACGGTTCAACAGCGGAATCTGATTTCCATGCGGCGATGGTGTTTGCATCGACTTATCGCGCGCCAGTCATTCTTAATGTCGTCAACAACCAATGGGCGATTTCGACATTTCAGGGAATTGCACGCGGAAAGGCTGCAACTTTTGCGTCCCGCGGTCTCGGGTTTGGCATACCGGCGTTGCGCGTTGACGGTAACGATTATCTTGCTGTTTTTGCCGTCGCCAAATGGGCGGCTGATCGCGCGCGTGCGGGTTTAGGGCCGACCCTGATTGAGCACGTCACCTATAGGGCGGGCGCCCACTCCACATCGGATGATCCTTCAGCGTATCGCCCAAAAACAGAATTCGACGCCTGGCCGCTGGGCGATCCGATTGAGCGATTAAAGGAATACCTTATCAAGCGTGGCGCCTGGTCCGAGGCGCGTCATGTGCAGGCCAACGAAATGATCGAAGCGCAAGTTGCTGAAGCGAACCGTGAGGCGGTGAAAAATGGTACGCTGCATGACGGTCCTCATGCATCCGCGAAAACGATGTTTGAAGATGTTTACGAAGAGATGCCGCCGCACATTGTGCGTCAGCGTCAGGAAGCGGGAGTATAAGCAATGGCCCGCATGACTATGATCCAATCGATCCGCAGCGCCATGGATAATATGATGGGGCGTGACGACAACGTTGTCGTCTTTGGCGAGGATGTCGGTTACTTCGGCGGCGTTTTTCGCTGTACGGAAGGCTTGCAGGCAAAATACGGCAGCCATCGCTGCTTTGACAGCCCGATCAACGAGAGCGGCATTATCGGTTCCGCAATCGGGATGGCGGCTTACGGCATGCGACCTTGCGTAGAGATTCAGTTTGCGGACTATGTTTTTCCGGGCTTCGATCAGCTGTCTCAGGAAGCCGCGCGCATACGATACCGGTCAAACAACGACTTCACCGTGCCGATGGTTGTTCGCATGCCGACAGGCGGCGGCATTTTTGGCGGACAGACCCATAGTCAGAGTCCTGAGGCGATTTTTGCGCATGTCTCGGGACTGAAGACGGTCATTCCGTCAAACCCTTACGACGCCAAGGGGCTGCTTATTGCGGCGATTGAGGACAATGACCCCGTTATGTTCCTCGAGCCCAAGCGGCTTTATAACGGCCCGTTTGATGGTCATCATGATCGGCCGATCACGCCCTGGTCCAAACACGATCTCGGTGACGTGCCGGAGGATTATTACACTGTTCCGTTAGGCAAAGCTGTTACGCGGCGCGAGGGTGAAGCGGTCACGGTGCTGGCCTACGGCACCATGGTTTACGTTGCGGAAGCTGCGGCTGAAGAGACCGGTATTGATGCGGAGATCATTGATCTGCGAACAATCCTGCCTCTGGATATTGAGGCGGTTGAGACATCGGTCAAAAAGACCGGACGCTGCGTCATTGTTCACGAAGCGACAAAAACGTGCGGATTCGGCGCCGAATTAATGTCGGTCGTGATGGAAGGGTGCTTCTATCACCTCGAAGCGCCGGTTATCCGGGTGACAGGCTATGACACGCCTTATCCGCACGCACATGAATGGGAATATTTTCCGGGGCCTGCGCGTGTTGGCGCGGCGCTCAAAAAAGTGATGGAGGGTTAAGCCATGGGTGAATATGTCATCAAGCTTCCCGATGTGGGCGAAGGCGTCGCCGAAGCCGAACTGGTTGAATGGCTGGTTGATATCGGCGCCAATGTTCGCGAGGACGATGTGCTTGCGTCGGTAATGACGGACAAGGCGACCGTCGAAATTCCCTCGCCGGTCGAAGGTAAGATTGTCTGGCAAGGTGGGAAGGTTGGCGAGGTGATGGCGGTCGGCTCACCGCTTGTGCGCCTTGAGATCGAAGGCGAAGGTAATGTTAAGCCGGGTGACGAGCCCGTTCCTGCAGCGCCCAAAGAGCCTCCCAAAAAAGAAGAGCCGAAGCCGAAAGCTGATGCGCCAAAGCCAGCGCCCGCAAAAGCGCCGGCGCCAAAAACGAATGGCGCCAGTTCACCGATGCCGGCTGCAGCGATGCGCCCGGAGGGAGAAAAACCGCTTGCGTCACCGGCGGTTCGGAAGCGGGCTGCCGAGGCCGGCGTTGATCTGCGCCGGGTGATGGGAGGCGGGCCGGCTGGCCGGATTACGCATGAAGATCTCGACGCCTTCATCGCCAGTGGTGGCGAGACCGGCGCGCGTGGAACCGGCTTGACCCGGAACATGTCGGTGACGGAAACGCCGGTGATCGGGCTGCGCCGCAAAATCGCGGAAAAGATGGAAGCGTCACATGCGCGCATCGTTCCGATAACCTATGTCGACGAGATAGACATGACTGCGCTGGAAGATTTGCGCGCGCAACTGAATTCAGATCGTAAGGAAGGGCGACCGAAACTTACGCTGCTTCCGTTCCTGATGCGTGCGATGGTGAAGGCTGTTGCCGATCAACCGCATTTGAATGCGATTTATGACGATGAAGCAGGTGTCGTTCATCAACATGGCGCTGTTCATATCGGGATTGCAGCGCAAACGCCTAACGGCCTCATGGTGCCAGTGGTTCATCATGCGGAAGCGCGCGACATCTGGGATTGCGCAAGCGAGGTTGGGCGACTTTCCGAGGCTGCAAAAACCGGCAAGGCGTCACGTGACGAGCTATCCGGCTCAACGATCACAATTACATCGCTTGGCGCTATCGGCGGTATTGTCACGACGCCGGTTATCAATCATCCGGAAGTCGCGATTGTCGGCGTCAACAAGATGCAGACTCTCCCACGCTGGGACGGGCAGGAGTTTCGCCCCCGGAAAATCATGAACCTGTCGTCAAGCTTTGATCACCGTGTGGTGGATGGCTATGACGCCGCCGTTTTTGTACAGCGGATCAAGGCGCTCCTTGAGAATCCGGCGATGATTTTTATTGAGGATTGATTGGGCCTCCAATCAAATATGTGAGATAAATTTATGGCCATCATCGACTGTAAACTTCTTGTTATTGGCGCCGGTCCCGGCGGTTATGTGGCGGCGATCCGCGCTGGCCAGCTTGGCCTTGATACCGTGATCGTTGAAGCCGAAGCTCATGGCGGCACTTGCCTCAATGTCGGCTGTATCCCTTCAAAGGCGCTAATCCATGTCGCGGATGAATTTGAAAAAGCGACGCATTTCGCCGGCGAAAGCGCTATCGGGATTTCTTCCGGTAAGCCGAAAATTGACCTCAAAAAAACGGTCGCGTGGAAAGACGGGATCGTAAAGCGGCTTACTGGCGGTGTTGGCGGCCTTTTGAAGAAGAACAAGGTGCGCGCAATAAAAGGCTGGGCCTGTTTTGTTGACGGCAAAACCGTTGAAGTGAAGACGAGTGAGGGCGTTGAAACGGTCCGGGCTGAGAACGTCATTATCGCAACGGGATCGAAAGCGGTTGAGTTGCCCTTCATGCCGTTCGGCGGTGATGTGATTTCATCAACGGAGGCGCTCGATCTCGCCAGCCCTCCAAAGAACCTTGCTGTTGTCGGCGCCGGCTATATCGGCCTTGAAATGGGAATCGCGTTTGCAAAGCTCGGCTCAAAAGTCACTGTCGTTGAGGCGCTGGATCGCATCCTGCCGCTTTACGACAAGGATATGACGCGCCCTGTCGCAAAGAAAATGAAATCTCTTGGTATGGAGGTTCTGCTCGGCGCCAAGGCAAAAGGCGCAAAGGGCAAAGGTCTTGAAATCGAAACCAAGGACGGCGAGATAAAAATTATCCCGGCTGACAAGATCCTCGTGACCGTTGGACGTGCGCCGCTGACCGAAGGGTGGGGGCGGGAAAACCTTGCCCTCGACATGGATGGGCGTTTCATCAAAATCGACGATCAATGCCGCGCGTCTATGACTGGCGTTTACGCGATTGGCGACGTGACGGGCGAGCCGATGCTGGCGCACCGCGCCATGGCGCAGGGAGAGATGGTCGCTGAAATCATCGCCGGTGAAAACCGGTCATGGGATAAGGTCGCGATCCCCGCAATCTGCTTCACCGACCCTGAAGTGTTATCTGCCGGCCTGTCGCCAGAAGAAGCGAAAGACGCCGGCTTTGACACCATCACGCAGGTTTTCCCGTTCAGCGCTAATGGCCGCGCCATGACGATGGAAGCTGAAGACGGGTTTATTAGAATTGTTGCGCGCAAGGATAATCACCTGGTTCTTGGCATACAGGCGGTCGGCGGCGGTGTTGCCGAACTTTCAGCATCTTTTGGACTGGCGCTTGAAATGGGCGCGCGCCTTGAAGATATCGCCGGTACAATTCACGCGCATCCAACGCAAGGCGAAGCCTTCCAGGAGGCGGCGCTGCGCACATTGGGGCATGCGCTGCATATCTAGTTGCTGAATTTATACTGAGTTTAGGGAGTATAAAAGGCGCTGCCTATGCAGCGTCTTTTTTATCAGCAGATAATTTTTCCTGCGCTGACATCAGTTGTGCGAAAGGGTTTTCCGCTTCGGGGTTTTCATTGAGATCGGATGCGCCTTCAAGGTTTCGGTCGATAACCATTTCGCCATTTGCGCCGAGCACAATCAGATGTTCCTTGTCGTCACACTTTATGATGACCGCGCGGCGGCGCGCGTCAATCGCTAATGATTCGACAATGGCAAGTCTGCGTCTGCGAGCGATGCCGCCCGTCGCGGAAGCTAGTCCCAGCCTGCGAGCGGCCATGGCGGCAAGGCCAATGAGCCCGAGAACGGCGACAAACCCAAACAGGATTCGCAAAATTTCTGATGAGATCATGACCGGCCGCCTCGTTGCTATCAACGCAGTTAACGCTATCGGTTTTATGCTTAAGGATGGGTTAAACGCGGGTCCGCCCTTCAGTTTTGTATAACTCTGAAAGCTCAGCAAGTGAGACCAGTACCCCGTTCGCGGACTGCTGAAACCAATCCAGGTAACGCCGCGTGATTTCAAGCGTGCGGTCTACATCGTTCTGGCTGCGCGCATAATCATTAGCGCCAGGCGTTAAACTTGTTGAATGAAGTGTGAAGGTGAGGATTGACGATCCGTCGGCTACAAGCCGTTTGGTCAGGGCCTGCAGATCTTTCAGCGTTGTTCCCTCCGGGGAGAGCCGCATTGGTTGAAGTTGCGCCCCTAATCTCTCCTGGACAGATCGTGCAAAGCCAGGTTTGTAGCCTGCGCGGCTTCGAAACAGACGCGTGCCTCTTATCGCTTTTGCGCCGCTGACCGGCGTTACGAATACTTTTCCTTTCTTCCCACTGGCTGAGAACGGCTGGTTGGCGTATCCGGAAAAGTCGGGTCCGCCCGCCGAAGAAAAATCGAAAGCGACACTCGGGCTGAAATCCATCGAAACGCCAATGTCGCTGAGTAGCTGATAGCCTTCACGTACGATGCCGTAGCGTCCGGCGCGATGTGACAAAGCTCGTTCGCCGAATGCCGATTCAAAAGCGGTGGCGAGCATTGCAAGTTTGTCCGCATGCAGTTCGCTTGGCAGGTTTTTCTGGAACGAAAAGTACTCGCCGGTGAAACTCGTATTTGGCGGCGTCACCCATTGGTGAAGGTGCAGGCCTGTGTCAGCCTGGCCTGAATCAAAGAGGGTGCGGAAATAAGCTGAAACCTTTTCGTCTTTGAGCAACGGGTAGGTCAGAAAATATAATGGTTTTACGTTCCTTTCAGCACATAGACGTTGAAAGGGTTTCAAATCATTCGGATCGCATATTGTGTAATTTGTCTGTTCAAAAGACGACCAGTCGAACTGCTCTTCGGTATCCACGGTAACAATGAGCTTGGGTCGGTCGGTATTCTGAATTTTTAGGGGCTGCGACGTCACCGACCGGCTCGCAGCAGCTTTTTTTGCAAGACCCGTAAAGATAACGCCCATGCCATCGATGGTTTCATCCCAGCTGTAGTCTTCTGCGTATCGCCGTGTGGCGGCCCGGTCGCGAGGGTTATCGAGTATTCCTTTGATGGCGGAGGCGAACGCCTGCGGCGTACGTTCTTCGACAATCCGGCCGGCGGACAAGCCTTTAACAACTGCGCCACCCCCAGCAAAGGTGGTAACGCAAGGCGCTCCGCAGGCCATGGCCTCGAGCAGAACATTGGGCCATCCTTCGCGAGACGAAGCGAGCGCTAGGACATCGGCGGCGTTATATATCGCCACAAGGTTCTCGTGCGGCACAGCGCCAAGGAAACGCACCCTCTCATCCACCCCTGCAGCGCGCGCTTGTTTTTTTAGGGCTTCGCGCTTTTCACCATCGCCAGCGATGAGAAGCGTGGCGCGGGAAATATCTTTCAGCGCATCAATGACAATGTTGTGGCCTTTGCGGTCAATTAGATGACCAACGCTTGCGATTACCGGTCCATGAAGTTGCATGTTTTGGCGGATTTTATCGCGATCCATCGGGTAAAAAATATCGAGATCTACGCCATTGCGAAGCGTTGTGATTTTTCGCGTCGGTGCGCCCAGGCGGACGAGCTGATCTTTCAGACCGTCCGAGACAGTAATGATCGCGTCGGCGCGCATGGCCGCGTCTAAAATCTTCGCTCGTGGACCGGCATGGGAGGGGATCAAATTGATGTCTGTGCCGCGCGCCGTAATAACGAACGGTTTGTCCAGATCTCCGGCAACTTGCGCCGCCGCGACACCGTCCGGATAAAAATAATGCGCGTCGATAAAGTCAAAATCCCACCCGCTGTTTATTAACTCCCGGGCGGCTTTTTCAAAGCATTTCGCCAGGGCCGATGGGGCGTATTCCATACCAATCCTGGGCGGGATGAAGTACCGCGGATGATAAACTTCAATGTCATGGCGGATTTCCATTTCAGGCGCACGCGCCCAGCTTGCGTAGCGTCCGAAGCGATCATGTGTAAATGGAAACCAGGGAACCGGAGCGATGATTTTTATATCGGCTCGATATTTTTTCACATAGGCGCGCAGGCGGTTTTCGACAAAAACGCCATGAGTCGGCATCGCTGCGTTCGGATAGAGCGTCGTGAATACCAGAAACTTCATCTGTATGCGCAAGCTGACGGTTGAATTGGCTAATTCCCTTAAAGCAGGCAACAGCGTTCATATACTGTGCCGGTTAAGGAAGAAAATGCGACGCACCATTGCGATATGGAGGAACGGCAATGTCCCAGAACGGTACGCTGGCAGCATAATCAGATTGTTCTGAAACGGGACCGCAACCTACCGCGCAACAGCATGCGCGTGTGTATCGCCAGTTAGCGGCTGTTTCCGGCGTTTGCATAAGGCGAATCCTGTTAACATATCGTTAGGCATGTTACATGCTTGACGTTCGCCCAAAGCGCTCGCTTGCCGCCTTATGGCGGAAACCATAGCGAGCCTGTCAGCGTCGGTTGGGGACGGGAATGGCGGCACTGAATGCAGCACTGATGATTGGGGCGATGTTTATCGCTGCATTCTCCAGCGTACTGTTCCTGAAAAGAGTGGTGAATTCTGGTCTGAAGACTGCATTTTTGCGCCAGTCTGATGGGGCGGAATACGCCTGGGCTGGTGGCTCCGGAAAGCTTGAGCTGGAAACCTATGCGGCGCCGGGAAGCGCTAATGATAATGAACGCGTTGCCGCAGGTCGGTTTTCCGGCATTAAGCGATTTATCGATTGTTTTGCCAGCATCAGCCTTCTGATCTTACTTGCCCCTTTCCTTATCCTGACCGCAGTGGCGATTAAACTTGATAGCCCTGGCCCGGTGCTTTACCGGCAAAAACGTATTGGCTTTCGTGGTGAGCGTATCGATGTTTTTAAATTCCGATCGATGATTGTTGATGCGGAAAAAGATGGACCGCAATACGCTAAAGCCAATGACAGCCGCGTTACAAGAGTGGGGCGCTGGATTCGCAGGACAAGAATTGATGAGATTCCGCAGACAATTAATGTCCTGCGCGGGGAGATGAGTTTTGTGGGGCCAAGACCCGAGCGGCCGGAATTCGTGGCGGTGCTTGAAAAGGAAATTCCGCATTATCACCACCGTCATCTCGTAAAACCAGGCATAACCGGATGGGCGCAGGTTAAGTATGAATATGCAGCGTCTGTTGAAGGCGCACGGGAAAAGCTTCGCTTTGACCTGTTTTATATCCGCCACTTCACGCCGTTGCTGGATATCGTCATTATCCTGATGACGATACGCGTCGCATTGTTTGGTATTGGCAGCAGATAGGGGCCAGGCGCGTGTTTGATTGGGCGGCTGTGTTCATTCGCCAGACAGCCGAGAGAATCGACCGGACATGGCCTGGAATTAACCTAAATCTCTTGCGCCCGGGGTGTCGAAAATAGGCATAAGGTGGTGAAAATGCTGGCTTTCGTGCAGCCCATTAGGCGGAAGATAGCCCCCATCCGGTTCACCATGGCAAAGAAATTGCGGAGGCACTAAACTAAACGCGGGAATCGAGGGCTATTGCGCGAGAATTGACGCTTTTTCGAACATATTAGGGATATTGACCATGACCAAGATTAACCAATGCCGGCGATACGTCGTCTTGTTTTTAGCGGCGATCGTGATGGCGGGATGCTCCGCTGTGGGGATCGGCGGGGAGCAGCTTGCAACAGCGCCGGCAACCACATCCGATGCGGCGAACTCAGCGCCGGATTATCTCGTTGGACCTCTGGATCAGCTTGAGATTTTTGTCTGGCGTTCGCCGGAGCTTTCCACAAATGTCACTGTTCGCCCGGATGGCCGCATCTCGACACCATTGGTGGAAGATATGGTGGCGTCGGGCAAAACACCGTCGCAACTTGCAACAGATCTTGAGGGCGCGCTTCGGGAGTATGTGAAATCCCCGGAAGTGACCGTCATCGTCAGCAATTTTTCATCGACTTTTGACCAGCAGGTTCGTGTTCTTGGAGAAGCGCAGGAGCCAACAGCCCTCCCATACCAGGCGGGCATGACAGTTCTTGATGTCATGGTCGCTGTCGGCGGGTTGACGGAGTTTGCTGCGGGTAATCGCGCCGTACTGATCCGCGGTAAGAACGAAGACCGCAATTCTTACCGGTTGCGCCTCGATGATCTTTTGCGCAAAGGCAAAATTTCAGCGAATGCGCCGGTTCTGCCGGGCGACGTAATTTTGATCCCTGAAAGCGTATTTTGATGATTGCGGTCGGGGTTAGGGAGATAATTGCTGGTGTTGCAACTTTCTGAATTGCCTCGGCCGGTTATCCGGCACGTGAACGGGCTTTGGCGGCGACGGTGGATCGTTGTCGCCGTCGCCTGGTTTGCGGCGCTTCTTGGATGGTTTGTGCTTTGGCTGACGCCTGACAAATATGAATCCCGCGCTCATGTCTTTGTCCAAACAGAGACAATTCTCGAACCGGTCCTGAATGGTTTCACCGCCCGCCCAGACTACACCGAGCGCGTTGAAGTCATGCGTTTGCAGCTTCTGACGCGACCGAATGTTGAAGAGGTCATTTTCCGTGCGGGACTTGATGAGAACATTAAAGCGCGAACTGCGGTGGAGCGCCGCGCGAAGCTGGAAAAGATGATCGAATGGGTAGCGGGGCAGATCAGCATTCAAAGCCCCAGAGACATGTATTTCATCATTTCTTACAAAAACAGTGATCCTGAGGCGGCGCGTGCGGTTGTCGACGCTTTCCTGACCATGCTCATTGAGCAGGACCTGGGCGCCAGTCTTCTTGAAGATGAGGCCGCGCGCCGGCGTCTCAATTTGCAGATCGAGCAGTATGACGAAAAGCTGACCGCAAATGAGCGCGCCGTTGCTGAATTCAGGCGCGAGCATGCGGCGGAGTTGACCTCAAGCCAGGGGACGGTGCGGCTTCGCGAGCAAAAGGACAGCGAATTACTCCGTGTGCGTGATGAGTTGGAACGCACCAAGGGTCGCGTTCTTACCTTGCGAAATCTACTCTCGGCGACGCCGCGGTCTACTTCTGGTGATGAGATTGAAGCATTACGGATAGAACTTGCAGATTTACGCAGCCGCTATGAAGAAAGCCACCCGGACATTCGCGGTGTTTTATCGAGAATTAATCAACTCGAGAATCGCGACGGCTCAGTAGCGTCGAATCCCGAATATGTACGCCTGAATTCGGAATTGAGCGTAGCGCAAGATTCGATCAGCGCCCTTGAACTGCGCGAAGAGCGATTGCAGGGGGAGTTGCAGACGCTTGATTTCGCCGTTGGCGCCGCGCCCGCAGTTGAGGCAGCCTTGCGTCAGATCATCCGGGAATATGAACAGACGCAAAAGACATATGACGAGTTGCTTGCTCGTCGTGACCGGCTTGATCTGACAAAAAACCTTGGCGTGGCCGGTCGCGGTGTCGAGTATCAGGTGTTTGAGTATCCGCAGGCGGCGCTGGCGCCAAAAGATCCGCCGCGAATGCTGCTAATTGCAGCCATATTCATTATTGCAGCCGGCGCCGGGGCGGGCGTTGCTGTATTGATGACGCTGATCGACCGAAGCTATGCGCAGGCGAATGAATTACAGGAAGCGTTCGGGTTGCCGGTGCTTGGCGCTGTCAGCGAGGCGCCGTCCCTTAGCGTTCTTGCCGGCCGCCGCCGTGATCTCCAGCGTTTGTCTGGCGCCATGGCGGGACTGGCGTTTGTGGGCGCTATCTACGCTTATCTGTCTGTCTTCAAGCTTCCCTCTGACATTCCAGGCGCCGCGGAGCGGGCGGCAAGCGTTTCTGTATCCGGGGAGGCGCTGTAATGGGTGTTGTTGAAAAAGCTGGCGGCTCACTTCACGACTTTGCTACTGCAAAAAAGAAAAAGCGCAAACAACGTGACAAAGAGCCGGTTAAAGAAACAGCTCGCGCAGAACCTCATTCGTTTGACCTGGATTTCAATGCGCTTGCGAGAGAGGGCTTGTTTCATCCTGATGTGTCTTCGACGCAACTGGCTTTGGAGTTGCGGGCGGTCAAGCGGCGGCTGTTACGCCGTATCGGATTTTTGCGGGCAACAGGCGAACGTCAGGCGTTTCGTGCGCCCGGCAGACAACGCAATTTAATTCTGGTGACATCGACTCGTGCAGGCGAGGGCAAAACATATAATGCTGTTAATCTCGCGCTCAGTTTTGCGCTTGAAGATCAGATCGAAACGCTGCTCGTCGATGCTGACCCACCCCGTCCGAAGGTGCGCCGGCGTCTGGGTCTTCCAGCCGGGCCTGGCCTTACGGATAAGCTTCGTGACCCAACGCTGAATACTGAGGGGCTTTGTTATCTCGCCAAGCAGGCGCCAATGAGCGTTTTGGGGGAAGGCGCGCCGGTGGGGCGCGCGACAGAGTTGTTTGCAAGCGACGCCTCACAGCGTTTCTGGACCGAATTGTCCGCCGCCGCCCGCGACCGTCTGGTTATCATTGATGCCCCGCCGGTTCTCGCGACCACGGAAGCGGTAATCCTCGCCAAATATGTGGATGAGATCGTTTTTGTTGTGGAGGCGAATTCGACGCCGGAACCAGCCGTCGCCTCCGCGCTCGACGAGCTTCTCGATATCAATCCGAATGTAAGTCTATTGTTGAACCGTTGCATTGTTGGCTCAGGCGGTTCGCACTATGGGTCTTATGAATATTACGACCGCAGTAATGACGGTGAAGAAAGAACAAGGGGTAGCGACAATGCGTAAGCGCAAAAAAGACCAGACCGGACGCATTGGCTTGAAAAGCCTGTTGATGGCGACAGCTGGCGCCGGCATTCTGGCGGGCGCCGCCATCGCTCAGGTGCCTGGAACCGACGCCGAATTACAGCTGCGTACGGATTACCTGGGGTATGCGGCAAGTGTTTCGCCGCGCTTCACTTATTCCGACAACATTAATTTGCAACGTGGCGCGCTGGCGGATGATGAGTTTGTATTGTCAACGCTTTTCAGCGGCGGCGCTATCATTACGACGCCGCGCGTGACGGGCATTATTCTCGGTGATCTCGATTTTTCCTTTCTTGCAGATTCTACGGATTTTGTCGTCAACCAGAACATTGGCGCCACGAGCACATTCACGGCTGCTGAAAACTGGCTTTATCTGGATGTGTCGGGTCAGACTTCGCGTCAACTGATTGGCGATAATGCGCGCTTCTCGGGCAATATTAACGCCGCGCGCGGACAGCAGGCAAATGTGCACTCCTACAATGTCAGCCCGTATGTCTATCACAGGATGGCGGATCAGTCGGCAGTCGAGTTGCGCTATCGGTGGTCGCAGATATTTGTCGATGATTCTGATACTGATTTTAATCCGACTGAAGGCAACTTTCTGAACGATTCTCGATCTCATGAAGTGCTTGCCAGTTACGAAAGCGGTAATGCATTCGATATAGTGCGGTTCCGATCGACCATTTACGGCATTGAAACCGTCGATGACGGGTCGGATATCTTTCCTATCCCTTTTACGTATCAGCAGGGCTCGATTTTTACGGAAGGCCAGGTATCGCTAAGCCGGAAATTCGCACTCAGCGGCGCCGTCGGATATGACGAGGTTGAAACAGACGAAGCCGCAGCGCTTTTCTTTGACGAGGATTTGCTTTCGGGTGTGTTCTGGCGGGCCGGCTTTACTGCGCGCCCGGGACGCCGCGCCCGAATTCGCCTTGAATATGGAGAGCGTTTTGATGATGGGTTTATCGACGCCGACATTTTCTACGAAATATCCAGTCGGCTTTCATTTAACGCCGGCGCCAGCCGTACGTTTCAAACGCGCGCGCAAGCGGTTTCATCTCAGTTCCGGACTGCGCAGCTCCAGACTCTCGACTTCGCCGATCGTCTGCGAGCCAATCAGGAGATTTCGCCACGCGGTTTGATTCAGGCCGCCAATCGATTTGCCGGGGTGTCCGGCGCCGGTGCGCAAACAATTGGATTAGGCGTTACAAACAGCGCTTTTGCCGCCCTGAATGGCGTTTATGGGCGCACGAATATTTCATTCTCGGGTAGTTACAACGATACCAATTTTGGCTTCCGGGAAATCGAATCCTACGGTGTCGCCCTGAACGGCCGTCGTCAGTTGTCGAGACGTCTTGCTGTCTTTGGCGATATAAACTGGCGCAGATTTGATACGACGATTGATGAAGCGTCATGCTTGGCGGAGCCCCGGATTTTTGGTTTTGATGTAACAGATCCATTATTTGACCCAGTCACGGAATGTACAGACCGTGCGGCGGAAAATGGGGTCGCTGACACTATCATTGTATCGGGCGGCGCATCTTACAACGTCTATGAAAATGTCGCGGCCTATATCCAGGCGGCGCATACCGACCGGGTTTCGGAAAATGTTCTGCTCGAATTTGCCGAGAATACTGTAACGGTGGGCGTAACTCTGGATTTTTAGTGATGTATGAAGAGTATTTTGGATTATCGGGTCCGCCTTTCAAGCTTAATCCGGACCCTAAATTCTTTTTCGGCAGCCGCAGCCACAATAAGGCGATGGCCTATCTTCATTACGGATTGAAGCAGGCAGAAGGGTTTATTGTCATTACCGGGCCGGTTGGCGCTGGCAAGTCCATGGTGATCGGTCATCTTCTTGATCAGCTTGACCGTTCGAATATCGTTGCCGCTCAACTGCTAACGTCGAATGTAGGCCCTGATGAATTGCTGGAGCACATCCTTTCGGCTTTTCGGATTGAGCCGGAAGGGGAAGGGCGCACTGGTCAGCTCGAAGCTTTTGAGGACTATCTTTTTGACCAGCTCCATCGTGGCAGGCGCGTGCTGCTGATTATGGATGAGGCGCAAAATCTGCCGCGCAAGACCCTTGAAGAGTTGCGAATGCTCTCAAATCTTGACTATGACGGCACGCCTTTGTTTCAGGTGTTTCTTGTCGGCCAACCGGAATTTCGCGATACGCTCACATCCGATAAGATGGAGCAACTTAAGCAGCGTGTGATTGCCTCTTATCATCTGGAAAACCTCTCCAGCGAGGAAACGCAGGAATACGTACAACACCGTTTATCAGTAGTTGGCTGGCGCCAGGACCCGGCGTTTACGGATGGCGCCTATGACGCGATTTTTGCCGAAACAGGCGGTCGCCCGCGGCGCATCAACACGTTATGCAATCGGTTGATGCTGTATTGCTCGCTGGAGCAAGTTCACGATGTGACGAAGACAGTCGTGAAGACGGTAATTGGCGAGTTACATGAGGAAAAACTAGGCTCAGTTACCGCTGAGTCCGCAGCAAAGAAAGTATCCATGCCGCCCGTACGAACCGTTGCTGCTGAGGACAATGCGGCAATCGACAGTAGGGAAGATGATAATGACGTTGAAGGCGTGATTGACGTTAGGGAAAAGGTGTCGCAGTCGACGCCGACTGACGAGCGCGCTGAAAGACCATCCGATGCGGCTCAGAGGCAAGCTGCTCCGCCGGGTGCTGATGCCGGCAGCGTCTTTGACCGCCTGCGCGCCAGGCGTGAGGGAGAGGACGTATTCGACGGCGATCGGCAGGAAGCCACTTTAACTGATGTGGCGTCGGCGATTGCAGCAGCATCGGCGGCAGGCGTAGAAGCTGTTGTTGACGATGAGGCGGTATCTGAAATGACCGATATTTCAGCGGCGCCGGATTCGCATGATGCTGCATCTCGGCCGAGCGCTGTCACGTCCGGCGGCTGGCGAAAATTGGCGACGCGGTCAATTGATGAGGTGCGTGAAGACCTCAAACAAGCTAACGCCGGCATCCGTCGATTGCGTGGCGCCCTTGAAGAAAGCGAGAAGCGCCAACGTGCAAGGCGCGAGCAAATCACGAATGCGCTTTTAAATGCGAACAAGCTGATTGGCGAACTGCGTCGCGCAGGACGTTAGGCGCAAAACCTTCAAGGCTGTGCAAATGAATGCGATCGCGCACATACAGGCTGATAAAACGCTGCGGCACTGCGGCGCCAGTAAATTTGCGCTTTCAATTGACGTTGAAGACTATTTTCAGGTCTGGGCTTTTTCCGATGTGATTAAGCGGGAAAGCTGGGATGGTTTTGAGCTCCGTGTCGGCGACACGACGCGCTCCTGCCTTGACCTCCTGGACAGATATCGGGTGAAAGCGACGTTCTTTACACTTGGCTGGGTTGCCGAGCGGGATCCAAACCTGGTGCGAGAGATCGTATCGCGTGGGCACGAACTCGCCAGTCATGGTTATGATCACACCAAGGTCAATAAGCAGACACAGGCAGCCTTTCGAGAGGATGCGGCGCGCTCAAAAGCCATCCTTGAAGATATCGCAGGGGCGGCGGTAACGGGCTATCGGGCGCCGGGCTTTTCTATCGATGCCAGCACGCCATGGGCGCATGAGGCGCTTGCACAGACCGGGTATCTTTATTCTTCGAGTTCGCATCCGATCGCGCATGATCATTATGGTGATGCGCAGGCGCCGCAGGCGCCTTTTTCACCGCTGGCTGGCGTTGATTTTTTAGAAGCGCCTGTGGCGACCGCCACAATGTTCGGTCGTCGTGTGAGTTGTGCCGGCGGCGGTTGGTTTCGCGCCATGCCTCTCCACTTTTCAAAAGCTTTGCTAAATCATGCGGCTACGGCCGGACGCGGCCCTGTTATCTTTTACTTTCACCCATGGGAAATTGACGTCAGTCAGCCGCGTATTCGCAGCGCGTCGATGAAATCGAAATTCCGGCACTATTTAAACATTGGCCGGATGAAAGAAAAATTGAGTGATCTTTTGTATGCGTTCCCCTGGGGGCGCATTGATAATGCGCTTGGTTCACTGCCTGAAAGGCGTGTTTCGTGACAGCAGTATTGAAAAAGCCCGCGGCGACATTTGCTCAAAAACCATTGGATGTTGATCTCTTGCAGCCATCCGAACGTCACGCGTGGGATGCTTATGTGAGACGGCATCCACATGGTTCTTTTTTTCACCTTTATGGGTGGGGAGATATTGTTCGATCAACTTATGGGTATCGGCCGATTTATCTCGTAGCTAAGCGCGGCGACGATATCGTCGGACTGGCGCCTTTAATTGATGTGCGTGCGCCGCTGCTTGGCCGGTCGATAATCTCGACCGCATTTACGGTCGGGGGCGGACCGATTGGCGATGACCCTTCGGCGATTGAAGCGCTTGCGAATGCAGCGGTTACATTCGGTACGGAGAGTAATGCTCGATATGTAGAGTTTCGCAACGAAGATATGACGCTTGATAGCTGGAGCAGAAAAGCAGGCCAGCATGCTGGTTTTCAAATGAATATTCCACCGGATGAGGCTGAGCACCTTACTCTGATTCCACGCAAACGCCGTGCGGACTTGCGCAAGGCGCTGGCGGCGGAAGCAAAAGGCGATCTACAGGTTTGCTTTGAGAACAATATTGACGAATTCTACCCGCTCTATGCCGCATCTCTGCGTGATCTTGGAACGCCGATCATGCCAAAACGCTTCCTTGAGGAGGTTGTGCGCGTATTCGAAAGCGAAGTGGAAATCGCTTTTATAGACTCCAGGGGAAAAGCGTTAGCGGGATTGCTCTGCTTTTATTTTAACGACAGTTTACTTCCCTATTATGTGGGCGCCGCCCAGGGTGCGCGCACCAGCCATGCCCACGACTTGCTCTATTGGTCCGTGATGCGGCAAGCTGCTGCTCGCGGGTTTTCGATTTTTGATTTTGGCCGCAGTAAAATCAACAGCGGGGCTTACAGATATAAACGGTCATGGGGGGCGAGCGCCAGTCCGCTTATATACCAGTATAAACTTATCGGCGCTCGTGAAGCGCCAAACGTGAACGCCAACAATCCAAAGTTCAAATATTTATCCAGAGCTTGGAAAAAGCTGCCGCTGCCGATAGCGAATGCATTAGGGCCAATACTGGCTGCGAACTTTCCATGAGCGCTAAACCGGAAATCCTGCTTCTTACCCACCGCATCCCTTATCCCCCTGACAAGGGTGATAAAATAAGATCATGGCGTTTGTTTCGTCATCTGGCCGAAAAATTTTCTGTACACCTTGCATGTTTTGTCGATGATCCTCAGGATTTTTCCCATACAGAATATTTGAGATCAATGTGTGCTTCGGCGGCTTTTATACCGCTGCGGCCGACAGCTGCGAAACTGAAAAGCATGCGCGGGTTGTTAACGGGCGACCCGCTCTCAATCCAGTATTTTCGAAGTCACGAAATGCTCCGAACTGTTGACGAAATGCGCGCTCGTCCGCTTATGGCTGAAGTCGCGTTTTCCTCAACGATGGCGCAATATATATCGTCGCCGAAGCCAGAACGGCCGAGAATTGTTGATTTCTGTGATGCCGATTCGGAGAAATGGCTGCAATATGCATGTGAAACTACCCCGCCAATGGCCTGGATTTTCCACCGTGAAGGCGCGCGTCTAAAACGCCTGGAGAACGAGGTCGCCAACTGGGCGGATGTCAGTTTCGCCGTTACGCCGGAAGAGGCGGGAATGTTCAATCGCCGTAGCGAGATACAAAAAACTGTGCGCTGGTGGTCGAACGGGGTTGATGCGGATTATTTCGATCCAGCGCTAAAAATGCGACATATAGGTGGTGGCGCTGATGTCGTTTTTATCGGCGCGATGGATTATCGCGCTAACAGCGAAGCGGTTTTGCGCTTTACCGCGAATGTTTGGCCACGCGTATACCGAACATTGCCTGATTTGACATTTGCAATCGTTGGCGCAAGGCCCACGAAACAGGTGCACGCGCTTGATGGACGGAATGGCGTTATGGTGACGGGACGCGTTGATGATGTGCGCCCGTGGCTCTCGCAGGCAAAACTTGTCGTGGCGCCATTGCGGGTCGCACGCGGCGTCCAGAACAAAATTCTGGAAGCGATGGCGATGGCCAAACCTGTCATTGCGAGCCCTGAAGCGGCGACAGGACTGACTTTTGGCGACGCAGAACCTCTTTTTATAGCGGATAATGAAGAGGCGATGGCGGCGGCTTTGATCCGGCTGGTCAACAACCGCACAGAGCGCGAGCGCCTTGGTAAGCACGCAAGAGAAGCGATTATGGCGCACTACAACTGGCAGTCTCAACTGCAGCGGTTTGAGGGTGCTGTCATGCCTGTTATTGGTCTTCAGTCGCCGCCTCAGCAGGCCAGTTATCAAGAAAAGCATCATTATCTGGCTCATCGCCAAGCATAAATTGAACTCGCTGCGGCGAAGGCTCTGCATTTACGCGTAATTCGAAAATATCCGGCCGCGAATAGTGACCAGCGATATCGCAGGCCGCCTTTGCGGCGCGCACCATATCAAGCGAGCCCTCAGCGATAAGAATCGTCTCATCTGATTCCGCGGCGGCGATAATTTCTCCACGCGGATCAATGATCGCAGAATGGCCGCTATGCTCCCATACGCCGAGCGGACGCCACCGTTCCGGAATATCTTTTTCAAGCCGCAGCCCGGCAGAGCAAACAACATAGGCGCCCGCCTGGCTGGCGAAGGCGCGGGACAGTAAATGTTGCCGCGCCCAGCAAAACTCTCCAGGGTTTGGCGTTTTCTCCCAGCCTGGCCAGAGCGCGGCATGTATTTGCGTTCCCTGAGCGGCAAGTGCGTAGGCGGGAAGCATCATCTGGTGCTCCCAACAATTTAACGCGCTGATGCGGCCGTAAGAGCGTTCGTCAACTGTCAGGCCGGCGGCGTCGCCATCGCCCCATATGATCCTCTCCGCATGAGTCGGTTTCAGCTTTCGATGTCGATTGAGGACTACGCCTTCACGCCCAATAGTGAGCGCTGTGCAATATGCCGTGCCTTCCGTATAGGGATCTCGCTCAGCGACTCCGATAACGACATCTGTTCCTGCCGCCTTTGCGGCGGCGCAAAGAGCGTCTGTTTCCGGTCCGGGGATGTCGACAGCGTTCTCAAGATAAACCGCGCTTGCTTCCCAGGTGAGGTCAATAACCGGTCCATCAACCCAGAACGGGTAGCCCGGCAGCCAGCTTTCGCCGAAGGCGGCGAAATCGGCGCCGAGCTTTCCGGCTTCTGCGATCAGGTCGCAAGCCTTTTGGGTCGAGGCGGCCTTGTCAAAAAGTACCGGCGCCGCCTGAATAGCGGCAAGGCGGAATGGGCTGTTTTGAAGCATAAATTAGGACTTTTCTAAAGCGGTGAATTGTCAGCGATGATAGCCATTCCAATCACAATGACCAGCGACCCAAGAGGCCGCACAAGTCACAATTGGTAGAGTGTCAGGGCCGGCATCAAAGTTCCTGGCAGTCCGCCGTCATGTGCCGATCCGCCATTTTAGGGTTTTTCAGCCGGTTGGCTTGAGGCTTAACAAAGGGTAAAGTTCGGCTGACAGTAACGGGCAGGAGAGGGGTGCTTATGATCCGGATAATGTTGCCGCTGGCGATTTTTGCGGCGCTGTTTTTTACGCCGTTATTTTCTGAGACAACATCGGGCTCAGTAACAGGAGATACCGTGACGTCGCGGAGCGGTCAGTTTTTCATTGGCGATACGGTGAATTGCTGGCGGCAAATGGAATTCTCGTTATCTGGCGACTGCGAGCCGGCAGCGGGTATGCAAGGGCTGGCCGTTGCGGCCGCGGCCGGGTTTTCCGTATTAGCGGCCGCGCTCGGCGTTATCGGATTGCTGCCGTTTATCGGCCGTCTGACCAGTATCGTTACTGTGCTGGCCGGCGCAATCGCCGTAGGGGCGATGGGGTATTTCATTCTCACTATGATGGGATCGTCCGAAGGACTGGGCGGCGTACAGTGGGGAGCGTATCTGACCGGCGGTGTCGGGCTTTTGACGTTGATCTCTGGTCTGTCGGGAATGCGCGGACGCTGACAAAGCATAACGCTTTCAATAAAAAAGGCCGCTTCGTGCGGCCTTTTTTATGCGCCTTTAAAACTTTTCTATCGTAGCGGGGAACGACCCTGGCTCAGAAATGATGGCGTATCGCCGCCAACCGCTTGTGGTTGAGCGTCGTCGCCCTGGTTGTTTGCGGCGGGGCGTGGCGCTGGTGATGAAGGGCGGGTCCGGCGGAAATCCTTGGCGGATGAATCGGAAAGCGGGTCGTCAGAATGACGGCAATTGCCTTCGAAATGAGCGCCGGTTTCGACCGAAAGCGAGCTGTGAAGAATATCGCCCTGGATATGCGCAGTTGAAGCAAGCGAAACAGACTTGGCGCGAATGCCGCCTTCAACCCGACCTCGTACCGTGACGGTTTCACAGATGACTTCGCCTTTGACGATCGCCTTTTCGCCGATGATCAGGGAGCCGGCTTTCAAATCGCCTTCAAGCGAGCCGTCGAACTGGATTTCGCCAGCGGAATTTACATTGCCGCGCATAACAACGTCGGCGGAAATGATAGACGGGACGCCCGCTGCTTTCATGGAACTGGACCTTTTTGAGGAGGGTTGTGCGTTTGCCTGCGGTGGCGTCGTTTCGTGCAACGAGCCCGATTGCGTTTTGGCGTCTGCGCCGTTCTTGCCGGATTTAGCTTTCGAAAACATATCTGCCTGCCTCAATGAAACGGCGCGGATTGATCGGTCTGCCTTTGAAAAGGATTTCGTAATGCACATGCGGTCCCGTAGATCGTCCGCTTGAGCCTAACTCTCCCACCTTATCATGAAGATTGACCTTTTGCCCCGCCTTTACTGATATCCTACTCATATGCGCGTAGCGCGTTATGAAACCGTTACCATGGTCGATTTCCACCACTCTGCCGAAACCTGAACGCGTGCCGGCGAATTTCACTTTACCTGCCGCTGTCGACGTCACAGGAGAGGCCCAGGCCGCAGCAAAATCAATGCCGTAGTGGCTTGAATGGCGGCCATTGATCGGGTCGCGGCGAATGCCAAATCCGCTGGTAAAACGTCTGCTGACCGTCAGCGGCGACGACAAAGGTACATGATCGACCGCCGCCTGCATCGCCGCAAGTTCGTCCACAGCAAGTGACGCTCTGTTTGCGTGCTTAAAGAACCGGGAGGAAGATCCGGAGACATTCGCGAGATCAATGAACGGCCCGCCTTGCGCGAGGGCGATATTGGAAATTTTCGCCGGGGTGACGAGTGCAGCTGATTCAACACCAGTACTGTCCATCACCATTTTAAGAGTTTCGATTTGCTGTGTAGCTTTTTCTTCGATCGATGCGATCAACAACGTCTGTTCCAGGAAAAGGTCCGCCGCCGCATTTTCCATTGTACGGATCGCTTCCGCCGCCGGTCCGTCTCTGGACGTTGTATCCCGACGCTTCAGAATTTCCGCCGCTGCTTCCTT
Source organism: Pseudomonadota bacterium (assembly GCA_039819405.1). Classification (GTDB taxonomy): domain Bacteria; phylum Pseudomonadota; class Alphaproteobacteria; order Caulobacterales; family Parvularculaceae; genus Hyphococcus. The sequence continues at coordinate 149,674 of JBCBSB010000006.1, forward strand.
GCGTAAAACGGACATACGCGATTGGCGCGGTGTTGGCTCGCCGGGCGCGATATCGATCATGACCCGGTTGCCGTTGGTCGGTTTTTGACCATTGGGTCCGCCTGCCGCGGCAAGGCCCGTCGCAAGGGCGTCGATGTCCTGATCTATAGCGGCCTTGCGCTCAACCATGTTTCGAAGCAATTGATGGCGAGCGGATATGTCGTCCATCGTCGAGTCAAATTCCTGCTCCATAATATGGGCGAGTACATTGACATCATCATAAGCTTTTTGAGCGTCGACGAGACGTTTGGAGAGGGTCGTCTCCATCACCCGGAAATCGCGCTCCTTAGCGACGATAATCTGCTCTTTGAAAACGACATTGACCGAGGCGTAAGCGATCCACATCAGCGCTGCGCCAACCACAAAGGCGAGCGCAATCTGCGTCTTCGTCGACATTGATATAAAATGCACGACGCCGTCGCTTCGATGGTAAATCTGCCGCTCTTTGAAGAAGCGGCTCAACATACGCCTAAATTTGCCGGAACGACGGCTCATTCAACAAACGCCCCTTGGACACACACTAACAATATGCGCTGCCACCCCTTAAGATATAGCAGCGTAAATTTGAAAATTACGCAACAGTTATGTGATCGTGTAACGGTATTTTTTAGAGAAACTTAAGCAATCCGCAAGCCATTCCCGGCAAGCTGGCTCAAATTGGGTCATAATAGCTCCGGGGCAGGCCCGCGAGGTCTCTTGCCGCATGGTTAAACGGCGGTTTAAGCGATCCTGCGAAGTATTTGGCCTTGAGGGCCTGAAATGTCGGCGCAGGGTCTTTTTTCAATGCCCCACAGGCGGCTGAAAACCAGCGCTCGCCACATGCAACATGGCCAATCTCGTCGTAATAGATGATTTTGAGGATTGCGGCGCTGGTCTTATCCCCCGCACCCTCAAGACGGCGAATCATGCCCGGGGTCACATCCAGTCCTCTCGCTTCCAAAATGAGTGGCGCAACAGCTAAGCGGGCCAGGAAGCTGTCTGCAGTGTTCTCCGCCGCCTCCCACAGCCCGTCATGGGCGGGAAAGTCGCCATAGCCACATTCAAGTTCGTTGAGGCGGCTCTCAATCAGCCCGAAATGCCTGGCTTCGTCGCCGCCGACCTGGAACCAGTCAGATACGAATTTCTTGGTTTCAAGACCAAGCCTATCCGCCTCTCCGGCGAACCGGACCGCCATATCGAACGCCAGATCAATGGCGTTGAACTCGATGTGGGCGACGGCGTGGAGGAGAGCCGCCCGTCCTTGTACAGATCCCAGGCGGCGGCGGGGAACCGCACTCGGCGGACAAAGTTCCGGGCGCTCTGGACGTGCGGGCCGCATGGGAGGGACTGGAGCAAAATCGCCGATAGAAGCGCCGTGCTCAAGCGCCTCAACGGATTTCCGGGCAAGTTGTTTTTTTTCAGCTGGCGTTGGCGATTGGAGCACTTGAAGCGCCAGCCCCAGCAAGGTTTCCGTTGGTCTCGTCAAAGGGATTTCACCGCGCTTAGAACCTCTCCGGCATGCCCCGCGACTTTGACCTTGCGCCACATTTTCCTGAGGGAGCCCTTTTCGTCGATCAGAAATGTCGCCCGTTCGATACCCATATATTTGCGGCCATACATGTTCTTTTCGACCCATACGCCATATTTTTCAGTTACGTCGCCATCTTCATCAGCGCCCAGGATGACCTTCAGCTCATGCTTGTTCTTGAATTTTTGATGTTTGGCGACGCTATCTCGCGATACGCCAATCACAACTGCGCCAGCGCGCTTGAACTTGGCGATATCTTCGGAAAAGGCGATCGCCTCCTTGGTGCATCCCGGCGTGTCGTCTTTCGGATAGAAATATAGGACCACTTTTTTGCCTTTCAAATCCTTCAGAGCGATTTTGGAGCCATCGTCGGCGTTGAGAGAAAAGGCTGGCGCTTTAGCGCCTTCTTTGAGCGAGATTGTCATGTTGGGATCCTGTTTTCTTCATGAATTGAAGGCACTCTATCGGCGGATTTGAGCTGCGCCAGCCTTTTTACACCCTTGCAGATAGAGCGATTGACCGGTACCCGTAGAGGCTTGATCGCCCATGGGCATGTGGGGATAGGGCGTTCGGTTAGTATCAGGGTAGCCGGCGACGGCTGATATCGGCATGAAAAAACACGCCGCTAAGGCTTGTCTCATTGGCATTGAGATTCTGGCGATTGTCCTTGCCACCGGCGCAGCCGGCGCAGCCTATCTCTACTGGCGTCTTGAACGCGGCCCCATTTCGCTTGATATTCTGAAGCCCAGTATCGAGTTTGCAATATCAAACCGATTTCCTGATCAGTATGCGTCAGAAATTGACCGCATCGAACTGTCTCGACAGGGTGCTGGGGAATACGCTGTTCAACTCATAGGTCTCACTGTGTATGACCGTGAGCGAAAAGAAGCCGCAAGCGCTACCCAGATAACGTCGAATTTCAGCAGCGACGCGTTCTTTTCCGGCGCGTTCGGCCCTGAAACTATTGACGCCAAAGGCGTCGAATTCCGAATCGTGCGCAATCAGGAAATGCGCGTTGAAATTCCAGCAGCGCCCCGTCGTGTAAGGCCATCTCCGCTAACGGCGCTATCGCCGGCGCTCAGCCGGCAGCTCCTTAAAAGCGCATTTCAACGCGCTGAGATCAATGACGCGGTTATCACCTTCCATGATGTGGAATCCGGACGCTCATGGCGCTCAACGGATGCCGGTATTTCTTTGACACGTACGCAAGGAGGGCTTTTGGCGGAGGCATCCGGCAATATTGATCTTGAAGGGGCGCCTGCTGCATTGGTAGCCAATGCTCAATATACGGAAAATAGCGGTGTCATATCCGTTGAACTGGATGGCGCTAATTTCCCGATTGGTGACATATTGACGACATTTTATGGCGATCAGGCGGCGATAATTGACGCGCCGGTATCGGGCAAAGCCATTATTTCTCTCACCACTCAGGGGGAAGTTTTATCCTCACGATTTGCAGCCAGCGTGGATGGAGGGGTTTTAAATATCGGTGGCGCGCAGCAGGCTATCAATTTCATCAATTGGGATACGACTTTTAACCCGGATGACAATCAGTTTGAAATTGAAAAACTGGCGTTCGACGCTGGCGGCAATAAGGGCGTTGTAGAAGGGTCTGTCGCTATCGCTTTTGAAGGTGACGCAAGAAAGCCGGAAAGGGTTTCCTTCGCATTGACTGGGGGCGACCTGGTTATTAATCTTCCAGGGTTTTTGCCCGGGGAAATCCCTGTTGACGATACGCGCCTGGTCGGGGCCTACCGTATCTCGGATCGCAGGCTCGCGCTTCATCGGATGGATTTGTCTCTTTTGGACATTGCCGTCGGCGCCAGCGTGATCATGGCTTTCCCGCGCAATGCTGAAGATGAGCCGCCAGTTTCTCCGGAGGTCAGAGTCAATCTTGCTGTCGATGGCGAGCTTGATCCTCAACGGCTATTGCGCATCTGGCCTTTGGGCGTCGCCATGGGCGCGCGCGACTGGATAGAAGACCGCGTTGAAACAGCAATTATCAGTAACATTGACGCAATCATGGATTTGCCGGCTGGAGCGATCGGCGCAGACGGCCTGATGCCGGACGAAACCATGACCGTCACTTTCGATGTATCGGACGCCAAGGCGTATTATGTTAAAGAAATGACCGCTCTTACTGGCGGTTCGGGCAAGGGGCTTCTTCGCGGCAACAGTTTCAGCCTTGATGTTGATCGTGTGCAAGTCGGTGATATCCGCCTTGATAAGGGTGAGATTGAGTTCCCGACTTTTATCCCGAAATGGCAGCCGACATATATCCGCTTTTCCGCTGATGGAAAATCACACGATATGCTAAGTCTGTTGGACCAGGCGCCGCTGCGACTCCTTTCGAAAATCAATTTGCAGCCGAACCAATTCGAAGGTGACGCAAGAGCTCGCGTTGAGATCATGCGGCCTAACAAGCGCGATGTTCCGGCTGATGAATACCGCTATAGCGGCACGGCCACTTTCGATAATATGGAGATCACAGGCTTAGTTGGCGATGTTGCGCTATCTGGCGCCATGGGCGAGGTTGAGTTGCAGCCCAGATCAATGACCGTAAACGCCAAGGCTTCCTTATCTGAGGCGCCGATATCAATGATATGGCGGCAAAATTTTTTCAACGAAGATGGTGCTTCCAGCTTCAAAGTTTCCGGTTCAATAGACTCATCAACAGGTGATTTGTTCGGTGTCGCGTCACGCCAATATGTGCGGGGGCCAATCGCCTTTGATGTTGATGCCATCGGAGAGTTGGGAGCATTCGAAAAAGTTGCGGTGAATGCTGACTTTTCTGAAGCCGCGTTAATGATTGACGCAGTGGATTGGCGCAAGCCCATGGGTGCGCCTGCGAAAGGCGTTATAAATTTTGAGATCTCCCCGGAAGCCATCGACGTCAGTAATGTCAGCCTTGAAGGCGAGGGCGTGTCAATTGCCGGCAATCTCACTTTTACAGACGCGGGCGCTTTGGAAAAGGCCCATGTGCCCAGGTTATATCTGGAAGATGCGGCAGACATATCCATTACGATGCGGCGTAATGATGCCGGAGAAATCGCCGTAAACACGGTGGGCGAGTTTTTAAATGCCGGTCCGATGATTGAAGCGGTCGTCGATGGTCCTAAGACCGGCGAGGGTGAAAGTCGCTCAATCAATTGGGGTCCGGGATTGTCAGCGACGGCGCGTATCGACCGGATCCGTGTGCGCGACGGTATTGAGTATCGTGTTGCAGCGCTTGATTTATGGCGGGATGCGACAAGTTTGAAAGCGCTCGATTTCACCGCCTTTGATCACGATGGGCCGCCAATGACAGTGAACCTGTCCTTGACCGGTGAAGAGACAGGGCCGAGGCGAACAATTACGGCGCAGTCCGGCGCCATTGGCGCTTTATTGCAAGGGGTTTTTGGGCTCACGTCGGTTGATGGCGGTGAAGGGTCGATGCTGGTGAACCTGAAACAACCGGGCGAAGATGGAATTTATGGCCAGCTTGAAGCGCGCAACCTGAAAATTGTCGGAACCCCGCTTCTGGCGCGAATATTTTCCGCCGGGTCGCTGGATGGACTTTCCAACTTGTTGAATAACGAAGGTATCGACTTGAGCTACGCATACGGAGAATTCGATTTTACCGACGGTATTTTGTCGATTGATGGTATGCGCGCGACGGGTCCTTCCGTCGGTATTACAGCCGATGGCGCGGCCGCTATGGGTGAGGGCGGAGACATCAGCCTCAGCGGCGCTGTCGCCCCTGTTTACCAATTGAACTCTATCCTTGGAAATGCGCCGATCATTGGAGACATTCTTGTCGGCAGGAAGGGGGAAGGCGTTCTTGCACTGTCTTATACTGTTTCCGGCGAGCGCAGTGCGCCAACTGTTCTGGTCAATCCGCTTTCAGCGCTGACGCCCGGGATATTTCGGCGGCTATTCGAACCTCAAGAAGTGGGCCCCGAAACGCTGTCGGATGATGATCCGACGGCGCCGGAAAGCGAAGAGCAGCCAGAATAATCAGGAAATGCGAATAATCGCGTGTTTCTTCTTGCCGATCGATAGTTTAATCACGCCATCTGCAATGTCATCAGTTGAGAGATTTCGTTCCTCGGGCACGGGTGCGTCATTAAGTTTCAACGCCCCGGCTTTGATATGACGGCGCGCTTCCCCTTTAGATGCGCAAAGGCCCGCTGCGATGAATTGATTAATTATGGGCTCGCCTGCGGCAATGTCGCTGGCGCTTAAGTCAATCGTTGGCAGGTCGCCGCCAAGGCCGCCCTGTTCAAAGGTTTTTTGCGCCGTGGCTGCGGCGCTTTGGGCCGCATCAGCGCCGTGAAGGAGCGCAGTTGTTTCCGTTGCAAGTACTTTCTTCGCCTCGTTGATCTCAGCGCCTTGCAATGCGCTGAGGCGGCGTACTTCATCCATCGGCAGGGTCGTAAAGCGGGAGAGCAGCATGCCAATGTCTGCGTCTTCCGCGTTGCGCCAGTATTGCCAGTAATCGTAAGGCGAAAATAAATCGGCGTTGAGCCATACGGCGCCCGATTCGGTTTTCCCCATTTTCTTTCCCGACGCAGTCGTCAGAAGAGGGGTGGTCAAACCAAACACCTCAGCCCCATCCTTTCGTCTGCAAAGCTCAACGCCATTGACGATATTGCCCCACTGGTCAGTACCGCCCAGCTGCAGCGTGCAGCCATGTCGATTGTAAAGCTCATGGAAGTCGTAAGCCTGCATCAGCATGTAGTTGAATTCCAGAAATGTCAGCGGACTTTCACGATCAAGGCGCAATTTTACGCTGTCAAAGGTCAGCATACGGTTGATCGTAAAATGCACGCCGTAATCGCGAAGAAATTCGATATATCCAAGCTTCGACAGCCAGTCGTCATTGTTGATCATCAAAGCATCGCCGGGGCCATTTCCAAAATTCAAGAATTTAGAGAAAACGCCTTTGATAGAAGCGATATTGTCTGAGATATCATCGTCAGTTAGCAATTTTCGTTGTTCATCCTTGCCTGAGGGGTCGCCCACCTTTGTTGTGCCGCCGCCCATCAGGGCAATTGGCTGGTGACCAGTTTGCTGCAACCAATAGAGCATCATGATCTGAACGAGGCTGCCTGCGTGGAGGCTTTTTGCGGTGGCGTCGAAGCCGATATATCCTGTGAGAGCGCTGTTGGCCGCTTTCTCATCCAGCCCCTCAAGGTTTGTGCCCTGTGCAATGAAGCCGCGTTCGTCCAGAACGCGAAGAAAGTCGGATTTATACCTGGTCTGATTGCTCATCTTGAACTCTAATCGGCGAATGCATCGGCCCTAGCATGGCGCGATGAGATTTCCAACGATTGGCGCGGTGATTGCGCCCTCTATTAACAAAGCATTCAATCTTGGGCGCGAAGTTTGGTTTATATATGCTGAACACCGGTTATGTAGAGACCTGATGACAAACAAGCTGACATCCATTGGCCTGATGAGCGGCACTTCGCTTGACGGCATCGACGCCGCAGTCTTGATCACTGACGGTGAAGATGTTGTGGAAGCTGGGCAGGCCCTGCATGTTCCCTACAGTCGAGACCTGAAAATCTGGATACGTCGGGCCATAAAGGCGGCGTTGGAAGGGCGCGATGCTGCGGCTGAAGTTGGCAAAGCCGCTGGCGAAGTGACGATCGCCCATATTCAAGCGGTGGAAGCATTGCTTGAAAAGGCGGGGCTTAAACGCAAAAACGTCGATGTCATCGGTTTTCACGGCCAGACTATTTTGCATCGTCCTGCAAAATCCGCTGACATTGCGGGGCGCAGTTGGCAGATCGGAGACGGCCGCGTTCTGGCGGAGGAAACGCGGATCGATGTGGTCAGTGACTTTCGGGCTGCTGATGTGGCCGCCGGCGGCGAGGGCGCGCCATTTGCGCCGATTTATCACCGGGCGCTGGTCGCGGCGATGGCCGAGCCGCCACAATGCGCTGTTGGCGTTGTCAATCTCGGCGGCGTTTCCAACATGACCTATGTGCCGGAGAACGCGATTGGCACAGACCTTGTGGCGTTTGATTGCGGTCCCGGCAACGGATTGATTGACGAATGGGTGGAACTCAAAACCGGCGAACCCATGGATAAAGACGGAGCGCTGGCGCGTGCTGGAACCGTCAATCAAGAGGCGTTGCGGATGATGTTGTTGGCGCCCTATCTGCGCCTTAAGCCGCCGAAGTCTTTAGATCGCTATGATTTCAAACTCGATCACGTGATGAGGCTGACGCCGGAAGACGGCGCGGCGACGTTAACGGCGTTTACAGCGGCATGCATTGCGCGCTCTGCTGGCTACTTGCCAGAGCCGCCTGGCGGCTGGATTATTTGTGGCGGCGGCCGGCTTAATCCAGCGATGATGGATGCGTTGAGTTCATCTTTAGATGCGCAAGTTGTTTCCGCGGAAGAGGCGGGTTGGCGCGGCGATGATCTTGAGGCGGAGTGTTTTGCTTATCTTGCTGTGCGCAGTCTGAAAAAACTGCCGCTGAGCTATCCGTCGACGACACGGGTCCCAACACCCATGCGTGGCGGTGTTTTTCATCGCTCGCCTGTTTAACCGCGCTGCCTCAAGCGGGCGGATGGCGGCGGCAAATGTTAACCAAACAGGCCTTGCCAAATCCCGCGATGCATACCAATCTACGCTCAGGTTCAATTAACGAGAGGAGGTGATCCGATGTCGAGTGATTTCAAGAAGCCAGAGAGGTCTTTGCGGAAAGAGCGCGTTTCGGGGCAGCCTTCGAGCGTTGACTGACCGCCGGATTTTGAAAAGATCTTTAGGCCTTTTTGGCTAAGGGAATCGCGATCCTTTCTAAAGGATTGGGGGCCGCTGTGATCAGCGGCCCTTTTCTTTTTTAGCTTCTGATCTTCGTGCGAATATCCTCATTGAATTTCATGTTCCGCAGAGTCTTCAGGATCGGATTTGGACGATAGCTGAGCTGTTTTCGGCATTTTCATTGATTCAGACCGATAGCCGGTAAATCAAGCTTCGCGCATGTAAGCGATATGATAAGGTAGATTTATGCAACCCCCTGAAAGGGTTAGATTTTTTTCTATTTAGAGGTTTTTGTCTTTTTGCGCGGGCGCGTTGTAAAAATGTTATTGATAATCATTCTTATAATCTATATTGGCTGCCCCTTGGATCTTAAACTTGGGGCATCAACTCATGGCTTGGCGCAAAAAAGCAATTACTTTTACATCGGTATTTTTTACGACAACCATCTTGTCTGGCGCGGCGCTTGGTGAAGCCGTCATCGATGAAATTATTGTTGAGGGAACGTTCCTTTCTCTCGACAAGTTGAATGCCGTAAAAACGCCAACGCCGGTCATTGATATTCCGCAAAGCCTGTCGATTGTTTCCAGTGAGCAAATCAGGGATCAATCCTTCAACGATTTCGGCGATGTTCTTCGGTACACGCCAGGCCTTTCCATTAGCCAGGGCGAAGGGCATAGAGACGCAATTATTATTCGCGGAAATGATACGACTGCAGACTTTTTTCTTGATGGTCTGAGAGATGACGTCCAGTATTTCCGTCCGCTCTACAATGTCGAGCAAGTAGAAATCCTGCGCGGTTCTAATGCGCTTTTGTTTGGCCGTGGCGGCGGCGGCGGTGTTATCAATCGTGTAACGAAGCGTCCGGAGTTTGGAGAACAATTCACAGGATTTGTTGCGAGCGTAGATACGTTTGGCGCCCATAATTTCGCTGGCGATGCAAATTATGCTGTCGGTGAGGGCGCTGCGTTTCGCCTGAATGGTTTCTATGAGGGGTTAAATAATCATCGTGATTTTTTCGATGGAGAACGGTTTGGCATTAATCCAACCTTTGCGTTTCAGGCGACTCCGGACACCGAAGTTCTTTTTTCATATGAGTATTTAAACGATGACCGCGTTGTCGATCGTGGCGTACCGTCACAAAATGTCGACAACGGACCCGACATTCCTCTTGAAGGATTTGACAACACTTTCTTTGGCTCGCCGGACCAGAATTTTACGACACTTGAGGCGCATATTGTTCGCGCACGCATCGATCACACATTTACTGAGGCGCTGAGGGGTAATTTCACGGCTCAATATGCAGATTATGACAAGCTCTATCAAAATCTCTTCCCAAGTGAGGAAGTTGTTGTCACCAACGGCGTCTTTCCGGAGGTTGAGCTGGACGGCTATCGCGATACGACTGACCGGCAAAATCTGATACTTCAGGCCAATTTAATCGGTGAGTTTGAAACGGGTTTCCTTGGACACACAGTGCTTTTCGGTGCGGAATATGGCGATCAGGAAACGGCGAATGCACGCAACGACAACGTATTTGCATCGAACAATGATGACCAGCTGTTTATTCCATTTGCTGATCCGCTTGTCATTCCAGCGTTCTCGTTCACAGATCCGGCGCGCAACCGCGCCTCTGAAGTCATGTTCACGTCAGTTTACCTTCAAGACCAGATTGATTTGACTGAGAATTTCAAACTCATTTTGGGTGGTCGCTACGATCGGTTTGAAATTGATGTTGATGACATATTTAGCGGCGAACAATTCAGCCGTACTGATGATGAGCTAACGCCAAGACTCGGGGCGATTTACAAGCCGGCAGAAAATATTTCTTTCTACGCTAGTTACAGTGAGACTTTCCTGCCGCGCTCTGGTGATCAGTTTTTGACATTGAATCTTGATACTGAAAGCACGCGACCGCAGTTTTTTGAGAACAAGGAAATTGGCGTCAAATGGGACATTAAGCCAGACCTCAGCCTGACTGCTGCAGTCTTTGAGTTAGATCAAGAAAGCTTTACATCCGTTGACCCTGAAGATGTTGGGCAGGTGATTGTGATCGAAGGCGCAGAAACGAGAGGGTTCGAATTACAACTGACCGGAAACCTGACTGATAGATGGTTTATAACTACCGGCTACAGCTATCTTGATGGCGAAGTCGTGCAAGTTGATGGTGGCGGTGACAGCGGTAATCGAACGCGTCAGACACCTGAGCATATGTTTTCAATCTGGAATAATTTTCAAGTTAGTGAAAAGTTGGGACTGGGTGTGGGCGCCACCTACCAGGATAGCTTCTTCGTGCGGGAAGATAACTCTGTAGAAGTGCCAAGCTTTGTTCGCGTCGACGCGGCGCTGTTCTATAATGTAAATGACTCCCTGCGCGTGCAGGTGAATCTGGAAAATCTCTTGAATGAAGATTATTTTCCGGATGCACATAGCAATGAAAACATTTCGACTGGCGAGCCGATCAATGCCAGGTTTACGATTAGCGGAAGGTTCTAAACTTCACCCGGAAGCTTCGGTTTAATAAATGGATAGCCTGAGAGCCGCCTTTTCTCTTTTGACCCTTTTACTTGAGAATTGTTCTCAAAAATTTTTTGCTGGTCGAGGAATGTGAAAAGATGATTACGGTTTTCCTATCCGGAAAACAGGCATAGAAACGCCATTAAATGACAAAGCCTTGATCGTATCGTATCTGCGTATCGAGGAAATAACTAAACTGAGACGGAAGATGGTTGAGAAATTAAGCGCCGAAGCCCGGACCGCGTTTATGGAGCAAAGCCCCGGTTGGATAGCCGTTGAGGGCAGGGATGCTGTCAAAAAGACTTTCATATTCGACGATTTTACCGCCGCGTGGGGTTTCATGACGAAAGTGGCGCTCGCGGCTGAAAAGGCCGACCATCACCCCGAGTGGTTTAATGTCTATAACAAGGTTGAAATCACTCTGACCACTCATGACGCTGATGGCCTGTCAGCCCGTGATGTTGATCTTGCCGGGTTTATTGATCGCGCCGCCGATTCGCAGTGATCCGTTGGTTTTAAGAATGAATAGCCACAAAACCGCCTTGGCCGTGCCTTCTATACGCCCGCAACAATGCATAGTAAGAAATTGAATTCACACAGGGATTGAGACGATGGCGACGATAGCGCTTGTTGATGATGACGAGAATATTCTGACGTCGGTTTCCATGGCGCTGGAATCAGAAGGTCACAAGGTCAGTACTTTTGAGGATGGCGCCGCCGCGCTTGAGCACATCTCAGCGACGCCGCCGGACCTTGTGGTGTCCGACATCAAAATGCCGACGATGGACGGCATGGAGCTTTTGCGGCGTATCCGCCAGAACTCGTCGCTTCCCCTGATTTTTCTGACATCCAAGGATGAGGAAATCGACGAGGTGCTTGGCCTAACGATGGGGGCGGACGACTACGTCAAAAAACCATTTTCGCAGCGGCTCTTGCTCGAGCGGGTCAAAGCTGTGTTGCGCCGTGGACAGGCTGGCGATACGCCTACACCGGAAGAAGAAAAGAAAATTCTCCGCAGAGGCAATCTCACCCTCGATCCCATGCGCCATGCTTGCATGTGGAAAGAACAGCCGGTCGTGCTGACTGTAACCGAGTTTTTAATCCTGGAATCGCTCGCTCAGCGCCCCGGTTTCGTTAAAAGCCGGGATCAACTCATGGATGCCGCTTATGATGACCAGGTTTATGTGGATGATCGCACGATTGACAGCCATATAAAGCGCATACGGAAGAAGTTTCGCGTAACGGATAGGGAATTCGACTCCATCGAAACGTTGTACGGCGTTGGCTACAAATACAAGGAAGACTAATTCCGCATGACCGAGCAGGGCGGCAAGGTGCGAAAACGCCGCGCGCGCGTGGCGCTGTCCCGCCTGACGCTGACGATCGTGCTCGCCAATCTGATCGGGTTGGTCATTCTTCTTCTTGGTTCTTTCGCATTGACGCAATATCGCGACGGTCTCGTTCAGGCAAAACTTGAAGGAGTTCGCGCGCAGGCGCAGATAATCGCCGACGTATTGGCGCAGGTTGCAATTGACGAAACTTCATGCCAGCCGGTGGAAGAGGCCGATATTGTCCAGCGCGGGGATGAAACGACACTGTGTTCGTTAGCGTTGAACCAGACCGATGTGCGCGAAGTCTTCAACCGCGTGTGGGATAGTTTTGAAGGGCGCGTGCGTATTTTCAACGCGCCGCAGACATTTGACGACCCGCCTGTTTCTGACGCCCTGGCTCTGCTGATCGAAGATGTGGTTCTGCGTGAAGACGAAATCATCCAGGAAACCTTACCGCCGCTGGAAAGCTCCATATCGACGAGCGCATTCGCAGAGCGCGACCTCTGGCATGATGTGATGCATTTCTTTTCCCGTGACTACAGAGAGCAAGCGGCGCGGCGGACCATCGAAGCGGAATTAAACGAAGCGCTCGCCTCGTCCCCATTTGCAGAGGACCGTGGGGCGACGTCAGTACGGATTAATGAGGAAGGCGAGTTGGTGGCGTCCGTTTCCGTACCTATCCGACGGGTGCAGGCGATTTACGGACTGGTCACCGCAGAGATCGGCGGTATCGATACGCTTGTGGAGGACGCGCGGACTGCGATCCTGCCCTTTTTCGGGCTGGCGATGGCCGCGGCCATTCTGTCATCTCTCCTACTGACAGCTGCTATCGCACAACCGATCCGGCAGCTTGCAATCGCAGCCGATAAAGTTCGCGAAGGCATTGCTGCTGCGGGCAGAGCGCGCATCCCCGACTTCACGAACCGAAAAGATGAGATCGGTGAGCTTTCCGGGTCATTGAAATCGATGACCCAGGCGATTTATGCGAGAATTGATGCGATTGAAAGTTTTGCAGCGGACGTCGCTCATGAGTTGAAAAATCCTCTTACATCTATTCGGAGTGCGGCGGAGACGCTAAATCTCGCCAGAACCCCGGAGCAACAGGAAAAGCTGTTGTCGGTCATTCAAAAAGATGTTGAACGGATGGATCGTCTAATTACAGATATATCCAATGCGTCGCGCCTTGACGCCGAACTTGCACGCGAGACGCGCGAAGCAGTCGACCTTACGCGACTCATCAAAGATATAGTCAGCGTTTATGAAGACACATCAAAATCAGATGACGCGCGCGTTGAGTTTGCGGACCCCATGCAGGCGACGTATGTCCTTGGCAATCCGTCGGCGTTGGGGCAGGTCATCCGGAATGTAATTGACAATGCCCGATCCTTTAGCCCGACTGGCGGTCTGGTGAAGGTTAAGCTTGCCGGGCCAACACAACGCTCGGCAATTGCGCGGATCATTGTCGAAGATGACGGGCCGGGCGTTCCGCCCGAAAACCTGGATGCGATTTTCAAGCGCTTTTACACAAAGCGTCCTCAAGGGTCGGCTTTCGGCAATAATTCAGGGCTTGGCTTGGCGATTTCGCGCCAGATCGTTAATTCCCATGGCGGTCGAATTTATGCGGAAAACCGCCTGGAAAACCCTGATGATCAGGAAAGCGCGCGGCGAGGGGCGCGGTTTGTGATAGAGCTGCCCGCTGACTGACGGGCGATTTTTTAGTGGACATCTTGGCGACAAAACGCACCATAGCGACTGGCGTGAGCGATATAGGGGCTTTTGAATGATTGGACTGGTTGTTGTGACCCACGGACGACTGGCGGAGGAATTCCTCTCGGCGGCCGAGCACGTCGTTGGTCCTCAGGAACTTGTCAAAGCCGTATCGATCGGCCCCGACGACGACATGGAAAAGCGCCGCCAGGATATTCTCGACGCCGCAAAAGAAGTCGACGAGGGCGAGGGAGTTGTCATTCTGACCGATATGTTTGGCGGGACGCCGTCAAATTTGGCAATTGCGGTGATGGAAAAAGCGAACGCCGAGGTTGTCGCAGGCGTCAATTTGCCAATGCTGATCAAGCTCGCATCGGTGCGTGCGGAGGGAGACCTTGGGGAGGCCGTCAAAGCCGCCCATGAAGCTGGTCGCAAATACATTAATGTCGCCTCATGGGTGCTGTCGGGGGAAGCGACGGATTCGTGAGTGACGACGCGACAGCCAGTGTTACCATACAAAATAAGCTCGGCCTTCATATCAGGCCGTCGCGGTATTTCTCGACATTGGCAAAGTCATGGGACGCTATTGTGACTGTGCGTAATCAGGATCGAACCGCGTCCGCAGATTCGCAACTTGATCTGTTGATGCTTCTGGCCAGTGAGGGCACCACGCTCGAAATCTCAGCTAACGGTCCACAGGCGATGGAGGCCGTTGATTCGCTTGTGAAGCTGGTCAACGACCGTTTTGGCGAAGACGAATAACGGTTTAAACCGAAGGTTCTCCGGTCAGGGAAGAGATTGTTACGGACTGTCCGTCGCGGAGCCTTTCACCGCCACGGATGACAACGCTGGCGCCGGGCTCAATGTCGCCGATGACTTCGATGTAGTCGCCTTCCGCAGCTCCCAGCTCCACATCAACACGTTTCGCTGCTTTATCTTCATCAATGACATAGACGCTGACGCGATCGGCGCGCAAAATCAGCGCGTCACGCGGGACCGCAGTAACATTGCGCGCTTGCGCCGCTGGCAGGCTGACGCGAACGGCAGAGCCAATATACCAGGCTGTATCCGGTAACTCGAGACGAAGTTCCAGCATGCGTGAGCGGTCATCCCCGACGGGTACGACAGCGCGCACCAGCGCATCCATGGTGTCAGCGCCATTAACGACGCGTATCTTTTGACCGGCTTCAACATTGCGCGTGAGACTTGCCGGCGCCCGAGCCGTTACTTCATAACGGCTTGTGTCAACCAGGCGCACCAGCCCGGATCCAGGATTAGCGAATTCGCCGACCTGAATCTCCTGCGAAACAACTCTTCCCGCAAAAGGCGCCCTGACTTCTGTACGGTCAAGATTGACCTGGGCGCGGCGCAATGCAACCTCCGCCTGTTTTACCGCCTGCACAGCTTCATCGCGGTTAGAGCGCATTTCGTCGAGTGTGGCTTGTGACTCGCCGGCGTCTTCGCCCAAACCGACGAAGCGCTTGTAAAAACTGTCAAGATATTCGGCGCGGGCGGTCAGACGCCGAACCTGGGCGGCGCTGTCGTCGCGGGTAAACTCTGCATCAGCCGCTTCAATACGGGCGATTACATCGCCTTCTTCGACTTCGACGCCGACATCGGCGACCCACTCAATCTTGCCGGAGGTTGCCGCTGCGACGAGACTATCGCGCATGGATACAACTGAGCCCGGGACCTCAGATCGCGGGGCTAAAGATCGCAATTCCGCTTTGGCGACAGCAACGGAAGCGGGTGGCGGACCCTGTTGGGCCTGCGCGTCGCCTTCGGCGGCATCGGCGCCTGAGCCGACATTATTGCCGTAAAGGAAGGCCATTGCGCCGGCGGCGACCAATATGAACGCCGCGCTTCCTGAGAGCATTAGTTTTCGGGACATCACGGGACGGCTCCTTATTATTCAGCAGGTTGAGGCATGGCGCTGCGCGACGCTGGCGCTAACGCAGGGCGTGCGCCGAGTTGCAACAGCGCTGGCAACAGCAACAGCGTAAATATTGTTGATACCGCCATTCCGCCAACGATAACGGTCGCGAGACCGCGATAGATTAGGCTGCCGGCGCCAGGCGAGAGCACCAGGGGCAACATGCCCATCAGCGATGTTGACGTCGACATGAAAATCGGACGTATACGGAGCGACAGGGCTTCGCGTACGGCTTCCGGTCGGGATTTGCCATTAGCTTCAGATGCGCGCGTCTGTGCGACAAGCAGGATGGCGTTGTTTACGACGAGACCCAGCAGGATAATGAATCCGATCATGCCGAGCAGGTCCAGCGGCAGCGATTTGATCAGATCAAGTCCGCGGATCGCCAGAATTCCGCCGACTGTCGCCATAGGCAAAGTAACAATAACCAGGGCCGAGTCTTTAACAGACTTAAAGAGGGCGGCCATGATGAGGAAAAGGATGACGATCGCGAGCAGGAAGTTGCTGCCCAGGTTCTTGACCGCTCGGGCCAGGCTATCCGCATCGCCGCCCCATTTGATGGAGGCGCCTGGCGGCAATACTTCAAACAACCGCTTTTCCGCATTCGCCTTTAATGCATCGACTGCCGGACCTAGCGCCATGCCGTCCGGCGGCGTGATGCCAAGAGAGATTGTGCGGCGCGCATCCAGGCGGCGGATTTGTTGCGGCCCTACGCCGCGCGTAATGGTTACGAGCTCCCCAAGCGGGACCACCACGCCTGACGGTGTGGCGACCGGGGCATTTTCCAAATACTCGGGCTCTGTCCACTCCTTGGCGCGTAGATAGATATCGAGGCGTCCGTCTTCGTGGAAAAACTCGCCCAGCCATTGACCGTCGCCGAAAGAACGCACGGCGGCCGCGACAGCTTCGCGTGTCATGCCAACCTCGGCGATACGGCGGTCATTTGGCATAAGTCGTAATTCCGGCGTTACAATTTGAGGATCGGGGTTAGGCCATACTTGCGCCCCAGGCAGCGCTTCCTGGATAACGTCGATAGCAGTTGGCACTGCATTGCCTAACGCATCGAAATCCGCCGCCTGTAACTCCAGGCTGATTGATCCCGATGCACCCCAATTACCGAAAAGGTTTCCTTGCTGAGCAAAAACGCGCGTGTCAGGGAAGCCGGCGAGAATTTCCTCATTGACGATCTTCACCATCTCGTCAATGCGCGACTGGTCGTTGATACGGATACCCGTATTGCCGCCCCAAGTGCCTGTATATAAGTAGTAGTTGCGCAGGGCCGGTTCTTTTTCGCCATTCATATAAGGCTGAAGGCGTTCGACAACGACTTCGGCGAATTCCTCGCGCACCATGTCAGCGCTTGCGCCCGAGGGAAACCCTATAAATGCGTCTACCGCGTCGCGCTTAACTGGCGGCAGGTAATTCAATTGCGGCCATAGTAGAAATGATACGGCTACAGGCACAATTGTCAGACCACCAACCATGGCGAGGCGTCGTGGATTAGTCGCTGTAAGCTGCATGATAAAGTCAGCAAGGCGCTCGGCGAACATCGGGTGCCTGGACGCGCCTTGTGCTTTGTCTTTTTTAATGAACAGGCGCGCGCCAGTCGGTAGTAACGTGACGGCGACAATAAGGCTGAAAGAAACTGCGATCGCGATGGTCAAGGCGAGGTCGGCGAAGAGCTGGCCTTCCACATCTTCGAAAAACATGATCGGTATAAAGATAGCGATCGTTGTGACCGTTGAAGCGAATAAGGCGCCAAAGACCTGGCCGACGGCTTTTTCTGCTGCCTCAAAAGGAGACCGCCCTTCTTCGCGCAATCGCACGAAGTTTTCGAGAACTACAATGGCGGCATCAAGCACCATGCCTGTTGCAAAGGCGAGACCCGCAAGGGAGATGATGTTGATACTGCGCCCAAACATATTCAACACGACAATCGTCGCCATCAGGCAAATGGGAATCGCTGCGGCAATGACCAGCGTCGCTGCAGTGCGTCGAAGGAATAGCCAGAGCGCACCGACCGCCAGCATTATTCCGAGCAGCAGATTGTTCGTCAGCAGCGAAATGGCGCGTTTAATGAAGACTGACGGGTCAAAACTTTTGTGTATTGCGTAACCCATTTCCGCAAGCGGGCCAGCGTTCAGTTCATCAAGAACCACGGTGAGGCCGTCAATAGCTTCAAGCGTGTTTGAGCCAGGTTCGCGGATCACTCTCATGCCAATCGCCGGATTGCCGTTTTGATAGACAACGCCGCCGCGATCATCAGGACCCACATTGACTTCAGCGATATCGCCAAGCGTTACCGGCGCGCCGTCGCGCCAGGCAAGAATCGTTTGTTCCAACTGGCTGGCGTCGAAACGCCCTTCAAAACGAAGCGTATAATTCCGCCTTCCAACCTCGACGGAACCGCCAGTGACATCGGTCGACCGATTTACGTTCTGTGCGATCTCGTTAAGCGTTATGCCGAGTTGCGCTGCAAGAAACGGGTCGAATTCAATGCGGACGATTTCTTCTCCATCGTCGGAATTGACATCGACGCCAGCAACACCTGCAATCGATTCAAGTTCGGGAACAATGCGTTGCTCCGCAAACTCGCTCAGGCGCACGCCTTCGTTGAGGTTGCCGGGAAGCTTTTGAAGAAACAAAAAAATCAGCGTTTCACCAGCGTTTCCACCACCGCCGCCAAGATTAACGCGCGGACGATCCGCTTCCGCTGGAAGTCCGCGTACGCGTTGCAGGCGGGAGTTCACTTCAGTGAAAGCGCTGTCCATATCCGTGCCAAGGGCGAATTCCAGGTTCATCCAGACATCGCCCTGGTTCGACCAGGACTGCATCTGGATCATGCCCGGGATGCCGCGCAGCTCGCGTTCAATCGGTTCGGTGATCTCGCTTTCAATCTCGCGTGGTGAAGCCGCGCGCCAGCTTGTGTAAACGCTGATCTGCGGACGCTCGATAGCCGGGAATAACTGCACCGGCAGTTGCGTGATCGAAATAAATCCAAGCAGCGTAATGATCGCCAGAATGACGCCAGCCGCCGCGGGGTTCTTCAGACAAAGCCGTGTAAGCCCCATGGTCTCTCTCTCCAATAACAGACGAACTCGCGCGCGTTCAGTTTCACCTTTATCAAGGCTGCGCGCATCCGTTTATCGATGAGTTGCTGTCTAAATGCGGTGAACCGGGCGGGGTTTTCCGCCGCCCCGGTTAACTTTTTAGTCGTTTTTACTTTTTCGCTTTTGACGCTTCAGATCAGCGCGGCGACGTTTGATCTCGTTAAGTTGTTTTTCAATATCAGCTTGAGCTTCCATCAACGCTTTTTCCTGAAGCTCCAGCACTTCCTGTTCATCCATTTGGATGCTCTCGCCCGCACTGCGTTCCCATTCTCGCTCAGCGCGCTCCAGTTCGCGTTCCGCTTGTGCTTCCGCACGTTTAATAGCGCGTTCAAACTCACGCTCAGCCTTTTCGCGCGCTCGTTCTGCATCGCGCTCGGCGCGTTCCGCGTCTCTTGCCACCCTTTCACGCTCGCGTTCAGCCCTTTCTGCGTCCCGTTCTGCACGCTCCTGGTCCCGTAACGAACGTTCGCGATCCCGTAAGGACCTCTCAGCGGCGCGCTCCGTATCGCGTTGAGCTTTGGCGCGGTCACGCGTCGCCCGTGATATTTCCTTTTGCGCTTCGCGCAGCGCATCCCGTGCGGCTTGCGCCGCCTCGCGCTGTGCCTCAGACCATGCTTCGCGGTCATCCTCGGTGAGGAATTCCCAGCTCTGGAGTTCGCCAATTCCATTCATTGCGAATGTTTTGAAATCCTCGACGCTCTCTATAGAGACGTCGCCGAATTCAAATTCAAAGCCTTCAAGATCGTCTATCTCAATGCCGTCGAACGCGTTGGCCATTTTTACTTCAATGGTTTTGAGCCTGCCGCCCAGGTTTTGCTCGATTTGCGTACGAAGAGTGAGCCGCGTCGATGGCTTTACAGCGGGGACGGGAGTGGGGGCGGCGACGGCCGCTTCCACAGCAGCCGCGACAAGAGGAGTGGGCGCGCTCATTGGTTCCGCCGCCAGGACCGGCGCCGGATCAATTGGCAATCCATCCTGAATAACTTCAAAATGGAGATGAGGACCTGTGGCTTTACCCGTAGACCCCACCGCTCCGATTACGTCGCCGGCGTCAACGGCGTCGCCCTTTTTAACAAGGTAGGAATCGAGATGGGCGTAACGGGTTACAAGGCCATGACCGTGATCGATGACGACAACTTTGCCCCATGCCGGTTGGCCGCGATATCGACGAGTGGCGTCGATGACCTTGCCATCTCCGGCAGCCCTTACCAGCGAACCGCGTATCGCCTTAATGTCCACACCTTCATGTGTTGGCCTGTCCCTGCCGAGAACACCTCTTCTTTGCCCGAAGGACAAAGTGATTTCACCTTCAACGGGTGATGCGGGTAATGCCTGCTGGGCTGGTGACGGCGCCACAGCAAATGCGGCTTGTGCGAAAGCGATCACGGCCGCCGCCATAACGCTCAGCACAAGGCTGATCTTATGTGTCAGGCTCAATAACGGTCCTTCCCGCGTATTCGATAAAATTGCGTTGAGACGCTCACGGCGTGAACGTTTGTCGAACGGTGTGAAGGAGGGGACAAGATCACGTCCCAGATTCGAGGCGCCTGCGGCGAAACGCAAACCCTGTACAAAACACTGCGCATATTGGCGCCGCTCCGCTCCACGGGCGATGACCAGCGCATCGGCTGCTTGTTCAGCGGCGAGATTAGCGCATGCTGCGATGCGTTGCATGAATGGATTGAACCAGAATACTGCGCGTGCTGCTGTGCACAGTGCAAAGAGACGTGTGTCGCCTCGTTTGATATGCGCCATTTCATGAGCGCCCATCAGAATTGCGTCGTTTAAAGACACACGGTCCAGAAGGTTCATCGGCATCAAAATAACAGGGCGAAACAGACCGTGCACGCATACGGATGAAACGGCGTCCGAAAATGCATAGCGCGGACGGCGTTTTACGTTCATTCGCTTGCGCCATTCGTCGAGCCCGGCTTCCAGTCGGGGGTTGTCTATGTCGAATGCATAATGAACCCGATATGAAAACCAGATCATACGGATAACGCCAAGCGCCAGGAACATCAGGAAACCATAGAAATAAAGAACAGCAGCGGCTTCAAAAACCGCCCCTATATCAAGTGTGTTGGAAGGATTCGCGATTGTCGCGGTCGGGATGGTGGGCGTGACGCTTACCGGCGCCTCAAACGCCGCCATCGGAGGCAGCGGCGCATTACTTCTGAGCGAAAGTCCCAAGGCTGCAGCGACCGGAGCAAACATTGCCGGCAATGCTGAGATGATCAGCGCAGCGGGCCAAAGCTTGTCAGCAAAGACTCCGTCCTTTCCTTTTGTAAGGCGGTTGGCGAGCAAAAAAACAATCGGCGCCCAGATCATGGAGGTGAGCAGGCAGATGAAAAAGGCTTCAATGATAATGTTCATTGTTTTTCATCCTCTCCACGAAGCATCTCTTCGAGTTCGGTCAGCTCTTCTTCGCTGAGCAATTTTGAGTCGGAAAAGAATGCAGCCGCAGGCGCTGTGTCGAGTTCCATCACGCGTTTTGAAAAATCGGCGATCATACGGCCAAGGATGGCGACCTTGCCGACTTCGGCTTCGTAGATATTAACGCCATCGACCGGGTATTTGGCAATCAGCCCTTTTTCGAACATACGCTCCAAAACGGTGCGCACTGTCGAATAGGACCAGCCGAAATCATCAGCGATCTCATCGTGGATTTCCCGGGCGTTCATCTCCTTCGCGCCCCATAAGAGCTTCAGGATCGCCAATTCGGGTTTCGTTGGATTGTCGGATTGCCGCTCGCTCATGCATCTCTCCCAATGCGCATAGGCGTATCGCCAGGCGGATTCCGCCGTTGCTACAGTTGTGGCGACAATACCTCAATGTGACAGATGTAGCAAGAGGGCGACCGTACATGAGCCAATCTGTGCGGTGGGGCGTTTGAATTATAGGATGAGCCGTGGGTGTGTAACGAAATGGCCTGAAAAGGTTTTCGACCCCTCTAATCAGGTTTGCGATGCAAAAAAGAAATGAATTGTCCATGCCGAATGGGCGGCATCCGCCAAATCACCCTTAAGGATGACTTGTCACAGCCTTGAAACCGCATTCAATTCGCGAGGAAAACAATACGGAGATAATGCATGAAACTTGGCGCTTTCTCGGTCAGTCTTGCGGTTAAGGATCTCGCTAAATCGCGAGATTTCTACGAAAAGCTTGGCTTTTCAGTTTTTGGCGGTGATGCGGATCAGGGCTGGCTGATCCTGAAGAACGACGACACCGTCATTGGTCTGTTCAAGGGGATGTTCGAAAAAAATATGCTGACGTTCAATCCGGGGTGGGATCAGTCAGCAAAGACTATCGCGGCGTTTCAGGACGTCCGCGAGATTCAAAAGCTACTGCGGGCCGAAGGCGTAAAATTTTCAGAGGAGGCTGACGAAAATACAAAGGGTCCGGCCAGCTTTGTCGTTGTGGATCCGGACGGAAACCCCATCCTGGTCGACCAGCATGTGGATTCTCCGTCCAAATAAGCGGACAAAAAGAACGGTCGGCTTTTTAGAGCGCGTCCAGATCAGAGCGCTTCCAGAACTTTTTCGAGCCGCGCCAGATCCGCCGGTTCCGACAGGCGGTGGTCCCCGCCTTTTGTCAGCACCGCTTCAATGTCAGCGCTTTCAATGATTTGCGCAAAGGCAAGCGCGTGAGCGTAGGGGACGGCGTCGTCTTTCATTCCCTGCAGAATGCGAACCGGGCAGGTAATCGGTACAGACTGTGTCATTACCAGGTGATTGCGGCCGTCCTCGATCAGTTTCCTGGTGATGACCTCCGGTTCATCTGAGTAGTCAGAAGGCTGCTCAAGTCTGCCTTCGCTCATTATCGTATGACGCTGCTCGTCGGTGAAGGCCGGCCACATCAGTTTTTCGGTAAAGTCCGGTGCGGGTGCGATAAACACGATACCTACAATTCTTTTACTGCGTTGCTTCGCCATCAGCGTTGCGACCCATGCGCCCATGGACGAGCCGACGAGTATTTGCGGACCGTTTGTCAGGGCGTCGAAGGCGGCGAGAGCGTCCGCTGACCATTCACCGATACAGCCATCGTTGAATTCACCTTCGGATTCCCCGTGTCCCGAGTAATCAAACCGCAGATATGCCCGGCCCTGGCGGGTCGCCCAGCTGTCGAGATGCTCCGCTTTTGTGCCAAGCATGTCGGAACGGAAGCCGCCAAGCCAAACCACACCGGGCTCAGCGCCTGCTCGCCGACGATAAGCGATGCGCCCGTGAGGACCGTCGAAATATTCAGGCGCTGACTGCATCTTTGTCCCTTTTCTTCTGCGTCCGATGGGAAAACCGCCTATGATCGGTGCGATGAGGCGATTCAATCACACTATCCTTCAGGTAATTCCCACACTCAATGCCGGCGGGGCCGAGCGCACGACGCTTGAGATTGCGGCTGCAGTGGTTAGCGCCGGCGGGCGAGCGCTTGTGGCGAGTCAGGGCGGTCGCCTCGCCAGCGCTATTGAGATGGCGGGCGGCGAAATAATCCCGATGCCGGTTCATTCGAAAAATCCGGTCACGATGTGGCGGAACGCCGGGCGGCTGGCGACCCTGATCCGCGAGCAAAATGTTGACCTTGTCCATGCTCGCTCGCGCGCGCCTGCGTGGAGTTCGCTCGGCGCCGCGAAAAGGACCGGCGTACCTTTTGTGACGACCTATCACGGCGCTTATGGGGCGAAGGGCCCTCTCAAACGGTATTACAATTCTTCCATGCTGCGGGCGGACTGCATCATCGCTAATTCCCGCTATACGGGCGAGGCCATCGCTCGCCTCGGTAAAATTTCCCCAGAACGATTGCGTGTGATCCCGCGCGGCGCCGATCTTGATGTGTTTGATCCAGCAGGGATTTCTGACACTCGCGTTAACCAAGTAACCGCGAAATGGGGATTGAATGGGGAAAAGCAAAGGTTTCGGGTGTTGTTGCCGGGCCGTCTTACGCAATGGAAAGGCCATGAGGTTGCGATCGAGGCGATGGCGAAACTGAAAAGCCAACTCGCCTCTGGCAATGATCAGGGTTTAACGCTAGTTTTTTGCGGGGGCGCGCAAGGTCGTGAGGACTACGAAACTGCTTTGCGCGCATTGGTTGAAAAGCGTGGGGTGCGCGACATGGTTCATCTGGTCGGCGATTGCGCCGACATGCCGGCGGCATACGCCTGGGCGGATCTGGTTATAGCGCCGTCAATACGGCCGGAAGCCTTTGGCCGCGTTGCCGTTGAAGCCGGCGCGATGGAAAAACCGGTCATTGCATCAAACCATGGCGGCGCGATGGAAACTATCATGGATGGTCGAAGCGGAATTCTGGTCAAACCCGGCGATTCTTCGGCGCTTGCGGGGGCAATTGATCGCGTGCGCAGCATGTCGGTTGAGGATCGCAAAGCGATGGGTGAAAACGGGCGTTCGCGCGCGGCGAGCGTTTACTCTGCGGCGGCAATGTGCGAGGCAACTTTGAGGGTCTACAGCGATCTCTTGGCGGGTGGGGAATAATCGGGGCGATGTTGGGACGGAAACAGTCGAATATATTGGTTATAAAAACAGACGGTCTTGCCGCATTTATTGCGGCTGAGCCGGTTTTTGACGCAATTCGCAAAGCGCATCCGAATGCAAAGATCAGTCTTCTGACAATCCCGGGCTTGCAGCGAATTGCACGTGCGTCGCCATTTTTTGACCAAGTCGCTGCTGCGCCTAACCTGCGAGATATTGAGGCCCGAAAGACGCTTGTCAAACAGCTTAAGACGACAAAATTCGAAACAGTCTATGATCTCGCAGCGGATGAGTTCAGCAAAAAGCTGCATGGCGCGATGGGCATGTTCCGGCCGAAATGGCATTGCGCTGCGTCTGCACGGAGAAAGAATAATAAAAAGGCAAGCGCCATTGATTTGCCGGACGTTGGCAAAATGATGTCCGCCGCAGGGCTTGAGCTGTCCGGGCGGTTGCCCGATATGCGATGGGCTTTGAATTCCCGAAAAGACAGCGCTAATATGAAACCGTCCTGGTACGGTATATCGACGCCGTTTGGCATGCTTTTGCCTGGCGCTAATCCGGAAAAACGCTGGCCGGCGTCTTCATATGCGGGGTTTGCAACAATTATGGCGCGCTCCGGTTTTATGCCGGTCCTGGCGGGGCCGAAAGAACTGCATCAATTCGGCGATGAGATCGCCAATGAAGCGCCTCAACTTGTCGATCTGACGGGCAAGACGGATCACTTGCAGTTGGCGGCGCTTTCACAGGAATCGGCGTTTTTCGTTAGCGACGATGCAGAGGAAATGCACCTTGCAGTCAGCATCGGTTGTGAGGGCGTTGTGATCTCAGACGGTAAGTCTGCTCCTGTCGCGCCGGAAGGCCGCCACGTGGTCACCTTGACGGCCCCAGATGGCCTTGGCGGGGTGGAGCCGTTGTTCGCCTGGCGAACCCTATCGAATATGGGATTGATCCTCAATGAGGAAGAGAATCCTGTTTCGGCCGTCGCACGTTGATAAGTGACCGAAATCCCTTATATATCGCCGCCTCTTGCCGGTCCGAAAACTCATTAACCGTTTTTCGCGAGATTTCGGGCAAGAAATAACTGTTAGCCACCAAAGGAGAAAAATCCATAGCACGCAAACCTTACGCACCCGCTGCGCCCAAAAATGATGGGCCGCGCGTGAATGAAGACATCGGTGTCCCGCAAGTCCTGTTGATTGATCATGAGGGCGAGAAGCGGGGTGTCGTAAAAACCGAAGACGCTTTGAAGATCGCTGCCGAGGCTGGCCTTGATCTCGTCGAAGTTTCTCCAAATACGCAACCGCCGGTCTGCAAGATTCTTGATTACGGTAAGTACAAGTATCAACAGCAGAAGAAGAAAGCGGAAGCCAAGAAAAAGCAAAAAGTCGTTGAGATCAAAGAGATCAAGATGCGGCCGAATATCGACGACCACGATTACGAAGTGAAAGTTAAAGCCATGAAGCGCTTCTTTGAGGAGGGCGACAAGGTAAAGGTGACATTGCGCTTTCGCGGGCGAGAAATGG
The DNA here is from genome assembly GCA_039819405.1 of Pseudomonadota bacterium. Taxonomy (GTDB): domain Bacteria; phylum Pseudomonadota; class Alphaproteobacteria; order Caulobacterales; family Parvularculaceae; genus Hyphococcus. Next base: position 175,575 of record JBCBSB010000006.1, read on the forward strand.
CGCACCAGGATCGCGGCGCCGACCTTTTAAGGCGAGTTCAGGACGATTTTGAAGAAATCGCCAAAGTTGAGCAGTTTCCGAAAATGGAAGGCCGTCAGATCATGATGGTGATGGCGCCGCGTTAGAAGCGATCCTGATTTTAAGAATTCTTAAAAACCGCTCAGCGCCTCGCCGGGCGGTTTTTCTTTGCTGGCGCGTCGTTTGCTATAATGGTGTGGTTGTCGTGTAAATTGGGACGAACCTCGCGCAACTGTGCCGTCTTGGCGCGGGGTTTCGCAAAGATGTCATGGATGAAGGGTGGTTAACGCAGGTTATAACCAATCGCTGGGTGCTGGCGGTCGGCGCGTACGCCTTTGGTTTTGCTACGTTCTGGTTCCTGTCATCTACGGACCGCTTGCCAGCCCGTTTCCGCAATGCTGTAGAGAATCTGCGCAACCCACTGGATCGCGAGTCAGACAAAGTTGAAAAGCTTGATGCGCTGACGGCGGAGATCGAAAAAGCGAAATCGCTACTTGAAGACCATGAAGAGGAAAGCGCTTCCAGTCGTGAGCTGTTGGGCGAGCTGGATGATACTGTAAAACGCGCCAATGGCCGTTTGAAACTGCTTCTTAAGTCCATAAAGCGGCGCTAAGCGAACGGGTTCTTGTTGTTCGGTATTTCTGCGGCTATCTGTTCGATGCGGCGCGTCAATTACAGCTCGCAGACGCGCAAGGCGACTAACTGACGGATTGTGCGTCTCGTGGCCGTCTTATGCGGCGAAACGCGATGAACAACATGATCAGTGCAAAGACCTCAATGATTGCTGAAAAGACAAAGGGCGCACCCGGGAAATAAACCGGCGCTCCATTGGGAAATATTGTTACATTCAAAATCGAAAAGGGTTTGCCGGGCTGAATAAACGCCGAAAAAATCTGCGTCATCATCCAGGGACTGATAACCATGGACATGCTCATCACCGCGGCGATAGCCCCTTGTAGTTCGCCTTGTGCGTTGGCGGGTATCGTGCGGGACATTATCCCCTGAAGCGCTGGTTGCGCGAGGCCGCCGAGCGCGGAAAAAGCGATAAGAACATAAACCATCCAGCCTGTAGTCGCCATTGCGAACGCGACATATGATGTCATCGTCACTGTCATGGCGAAGACCGCTGTGGCGCGTTCGCCAATTCTTGGAACGATAATTCGGGTAAGGCCGCCCTGAACCACCGCGGCGGACAATCCGACAAAGCTTAAAGATGCCGCGATTGCGCCTGGCGACCAGGCAAACTTCTCCTGTGCGAAATAGGCCCACACGGACGGATAGGTCCAATGCGCGAGTTGAGAGAGAAATAGAACGCCTGCGATCGGCAACATGATCGGATATTGTGCAAACTGTTTAAAACTGCCGAAGGCGTTGGCGCGCTTCCATTCAAAGGTGCGGCGGTTTTCTGATGTCAGCGTTTCCGGGAGCGCAAAAAACCCGAACAGCATATTTAGCGCGCCAAGGAGGGCGACAAAATAAAATGGCGCCCGCGTGCCAATCTGTTCGCCCAGGAAACCGCCGATCGCGGGGCCAATAATGAAACCGAGCCCGAATGCTGCGCCTAGGAGGCCAAAATTCGCGGCGCGTTTTTCCGGCGGGGATATGTCCGCGATATAAGCATTTGCAGTGGAGAAAGTGGCCGCGAAGGCGCCTGCGAGAAGACGGGCGACCAGAATAACGCTGATCACAGGGGCGATCGCCATGATAAAAAAATCAAATGCGTAAGCGCCCATCGAGATCAGCAAGACAGGCCTGCGCCCGTAACGATCCGAAAGGCCGCCGATTACAGGCATCATGATGAACTGCATCAGCGCATAGGCAAGCGTCAGCGTTCCGCCCCATTGCGCGGCATGTGAAAGGTCCTGGCCCGTCACTTCCATAATCAGCGCCGGCATCACCGGCATGATGACCCCCAGCCCGATCATGTTCAGCATGACCGTTATGAATATGAACAACAGCGCGTATCGGCCGGGCTTTCGCGCCATGAAGAATACTTTCTTGTTGCTGGGCGGGCCCGTTTAAATGACGGACGCTTCGATGGGGGTTATTTTGACAGCCGTAATCTGGTTACGCCGCCGCCGCAATATGCGGAACCGGAAGCCATGGAAAGAAAAGGTCTGACCAACATCGGGAATGCATTGACCCTCATGGATCACGAGGCCTGCAACTGTCACCGCTTCGTCGTCGGGCAAGCTCCAATCCATCGCGCGGTTCAAGTCGCGAATGGTGACATCCCCATCGACATTTAAGGACCCGTCGCTTTGCGGACGCACGCCTTGAACAGGACTATCATATTCATCCTCTATTTCACCGACGATCTCTTCGAGAATATCCTCAAGTGTGACGAGCCCCATGATCGCGCCATATTCATCGACCACGAGGGCAAAGTGCTCCTGCTTGATTCTGAAAGCGTCGAGTTGTTCCTGCAGGGTTGTCGTTTCCGGCGCAAAGTAAGGCGGGCGACATATGGCTTCGAGATCGATACCCTCCGCCTTGCCGCCAGCGTCCCATAAGCCGCGCAGGAGATCCTTTGCGTGCAGGACACCGACAATGTTGTCGGGGTTTTCTTTATACAAGGGCAGCCTTGTGTGACCGCTTTCAAGCGCCTGCTGGACGAGTTCCTGCCTGGGTCTGTCAAGGTCAAGCATCTCAATGGACTTACGGTGCACCATGATCTCCTCAATGCGAATCTGATGAAGATCAAGCGCACCGCGGATAAGATCGCGCGCTTCCTTGTCGACCCGGCCTTCCGAATGATGGAGATCAATTGCGCCGCGCAGCTCTTCCGCAACGGAGAAAACGGCGCTGTCTTTCGAAACATCAAGGCCGAAGATATGAAAGACGCCTCGCACGATGAGTTGGACGACGCGCGTCATCGGCGCAAAAATAAACACGACCCACCGCATGGCTGGGGCCACCAGCATGGCGAAAGCGTCAGGGCGGGCAATCGCAGCAGTCTTGGGCGCAACTTCTGCAAAGATCAGGACAAGGACTGTCATGGTTGCGGTGGCGATGGCGTTCGCCAGGCCGGTTGCGCCAAAGATTGATATGAACACACTGGTCGCCAGGGATGTCGCTAGAATGTTTACAAGATTATTGCCGAGAAGAATGGACCCAAGAAGACGTTCGCGATCACGGATAAGGAAGTTCACGCGGCGGGCGCGCAAGTTGCCATCCGATTCAAATTTATGCATTCGCGCTTCCGACGTCGCTGTGAGCGCTGTTTCTGATCCCGAAAAGAATGCTGACAGCATCAACAAAAAGAAGATAATTCCGACGGGAATTAAAATAGCTGAATCGATCTCGCTCATGGTTTCCTTCGCACCGCCTGTCAGGCGGTTTTTTCTTTCAAAAATTCAAAAATGTCGTCTGTATCCGCATCCTTGAAGATAAGCGCTTCGCCTATGCCTTTAGCGAGGATTAGCGTCATTTTCCCAGCTTCCCGTTTTTTATCCTGCATCATCAGTGTGACTAGTTTGTCGGCAGGAACCGGATCGGCTTTTAAGTCTGCAAATGATGCGGGCAATCCGCATGTTATAATGTGTGATTTTATGCGCTCCGCATCTTCTTTTGGACATATCCCGAGACGAACGGAATACTCAAAGGCGAGGATCATGCCGAGAGCGACGGCCTCGCCGTGCAGCAACTTATCTGAATAACCGAATATGCCTTCCAGGGCGTGACCAAAGGTGTGACCGAGATTTAAAAGCGCTCGCGCACCGTGCTCTTTTTCGTCCTTTGCAACGAGCGCCGCCTTTGCCTGGCAGCTTTTTTTGACAGCGATCTGCCGCTCCGCGACGCCTGTTGCGGTGAAAAGCTTTTCAGCGTTCGCACCGAGCCATTCATAAAACGCCAGATCGTCAATGAGGCCGTATTTTATGACTTCCGCATAGCCTGCGCGTAATTCGCGCGCCGGCAAAGTATCGAGGGCCTTGACATCGGCCAGCACCATTTCTGGCTGGTGAAAAGCGCCGATCAGGTTTTTTCCGTGGGGGACGTTGATGGCGGTCTTGCCGCCGACTGCGCTGTCGACTTGCGCTAACAGTGTCGTCGGAGCCTGCACAAATCGGCAACCACGGCGCAGGATTGCGCAGGCGAAACCGGTCAGATCGCCAATCACTCCGCCGCCGAAAGCGACAACAATGTCGTTGCGCTCAACGTTCATATCCAAAAGAGCGCCCGTCAGATTTTCGAGCACCGAAAAGGACTTCGTCTGTTCTCCTGGCGGTAACGTAATGAATTTGTGATCTATGCGATGCGCGTCGAGCCCCGATTTCAATCGGGAAGCTTGTGCTGCTTCAACATGCTTATCGGTCACAACAATAACGCGCGGGCGTTGTAATAGGGGCGCCAGATATGCGCCCGCGTTTTCTAGTACGCCTGCGCCGACATGAATGTCATAGGAGCGCTCGCCAAGCGCAACCGCAACGGTATCAATGCTCATTCGCTCGCCTCGTTAGCCGCTTTCGCCGAGCTGTCTTGCGATGCATCGATGCCCAGATAATCCGCCAAAACCTCGATGATCAGGTTGACGGTGTTGGCGTGTGGGCCCGGCTGGCTATCGATATGGATGTCCGCCGCTGCATAGAGGGGTTCACGCTCCGCTAGCAAGCGCGTCAGAATTTCGCGTGGGTCGCCGGTCTTGAGAAGCGGCCGAGTGCCTCGGCGGGTTGAGCGGACCAGTATGGTGTCCATATCGGCGCGGAGCCAGATGGATATTGTGCGCTCGGCGATCCGGGCGCGAGTATCTGCGTCGATCAGCGCGCCGCCACCGGTCGCCAGGACATGCGGCGGTCCTTCAATGAGTCGTTTAATTACCTGCGCCTCGCCACGGCGGAAGCTTTCTTCGCCATGTTGTTGAAAAAGCTCTGAAACTGACATGCCAGCTGCCTTTTCAATTTCGGCGTCGGCATCAAAAAAGGGCAGGCCCAAACGCGGGGCCAGGCGCCGTCCGATGGTGGTTTTACCGGCTCCCATCATCCCCACCATTACGATGGTGCGCGGGCACTGAAAATCTTGGTATTTGCGGGAATGAACCATGGCGGCTAGATGTAAGGGAGAGCGTAGCGAAGCGCTAGTCGGGGCGTTGGGCTGGCTTGCCAGCAGGCAGGCAAGGTGGGGCGACGTGGGGGCGTTCCCAGATAAGGGTGAAGGAGCGGTGACGTGCGTTTTGTGTTGATAATTGTAGCGCTGCTGGCGGCGGCGCTGGCTGGACTATATATATATGGCCAGATGTTAGAGCCGGAAACGCAAACCATTGAGCAGGAGGCGCTCGATGTTTCACGGTAAATTCAGGGTTCGGATTGCCGCCATAGCCGCCACGGGAGCCGGCGTCGTTCTGACCGCCGCCATGGCGCAAGTCGCTCTGCCCGAAGCAGTAGAGACTGCGCCACTTGCCACTGACGCATTTTCCACAGGCGTGCTTGATCGATCAAATGGCGCCTTGCCGCCGACGCTGTGGCAAGGGTCTGATAGCCAAACGCTTGAATACCTGTTGGCGCACATGCCCTCTCGGCCGTCGGCGCCAAGCCTTGGCGAGACGTTGAAACGCGTACTCCTTTCGCCGGGACCTGGCCCGCAAGGGGCGGCGGCATCATTAGGCGGCAAAAAGCTTCTGGCGCTGGCGCGCGCTGGATTTGCCGAAGAGGCGCGCACAGTCTCCAGTCTTTCTACAGCCAGCCGTGGTGATCCCTGGACGGGACAGGCGGATGCAGTCGCGGATTTGCTTTCCGGTGAAATCGCTGCGGCCTGTCGGCGTAACGCCAATTTGACCTCTGGCCGTGATGAACTCTTCTGGGTTCGTTTGCGCGCCCTTTGTTATGTGGAAGCCGGTGAGACTGATGCTGCTGACCTGACATTGGGTATTCTACGTGATCAGGGCGCGCTCGATGCTTCAGATTTGCAGTTTTTAACCGCTGCGTTGACTGGCGCAGCACCGAAATCCCCTACCGCGGCTCAAAATGCGCTCCAGTATGCCATTGCACGAAGATTAGAGCTGCCTTTCTCGCCGGGTCTGCTGAATGAGGCGGACGCTGGCGTGCTTGTGGCTGTGGCGAAGGATGCATCCCTCGATGCGGCGACGCGCATTGCAGCGTCGGAGCGGGCGATTGCAATGGGAGTGATGGGGCATGCGATGTTGTCTGGCTTGTTGCAAAGCGTTGAATTCGATGTCGCTGAGATCAGTAATGCAGCGACTACGGCTAGGGAGCGCGCGGCGGATCCGCTTTCAGACGCGTTACTTTACCAATCCATTGGTGAAATGGTTGCGCCTGAGTTTTTGCGCGACAAGGCGCAGCGAATTGCGATCGCTCTCGAACTTGCTGACAGCTTCCATCGCGCTTACGCCCTTTCGCTTCTTTACGCCGATGAAATTGCAGCGCTTGAGGGCACGATAGTTACGGCGGAGGAAGCGTCACGCTTTGCATTGGCGCGTATGGCGGTCGGCGACAGCGTTGGCGCCGGTCAATGGCTTGCGGCAATGGTTGGCTCGAATGGCGGTGTAACTGCATTACCGGAAGCGCAGGCCATGGCGTTTATTGAGCATGTCAACTTGTTGGCGGTTCTCGATCCACAAACGGCAGCGCAAATTGCGCGTATCGCCGGCATATCCATACTTGGTGACGACACTGCAAGCGCACACTCCACCGGTCACGGGGATGATGTGACGACGGCTATGATTATTGAAACAGCGTTTGACGCTGCAATTAACAACAAGCGGGGGCAGGCGGGGCTTGCAGCCCTTGCAGCGTCCGCTGGCGCTGCGCAGGGTGGCGAAATTGAATCCGTCGTTATCAGCCAGTCTCTTCGAGCTGCAGGGCTTGCTCAGATGCAACGCCGTTTTGCATTTGAAAATGCATGGGCGTCAAAATTCAAAGATGCAAGCGGCGCAGCCGCGACAACAACAGTCGCAGCGGATGGGCAGAGCGGATTGATGCCGCGCCTGAAACCGCCTCTTGGGCAATGAAGGCTCAAAAAGATGACTTTGCGCAGGGTAAAAACGTAACAAATGCGCGCCTGATTGAGGCTTTCATAGAGATGATGGCGGTAGAGCGCGCAGCGGCCGCCAATACGCTGAAGAATTACGGTCGTGATCTGGCGCAGTTTGCCGCCTTTGCAGTCAAACATGGCGAGTCGCTAGAGACGGCTGGCGCTGACGACATTTCTGCATGGCTTGACGTGTTGGCTGCTAACGGCCTTGCGGCTTCTACAGCCGCGTTGAAGACATCCGCTTTGCGCCAGTTTTATCAATTTCTTTATGCGGAAGGACATCGCGCCGACAATCCGACATCTTCTATCGAGCGCCCTAAGACGCGCCGGCCATTGCCAAAAATTTTGACCGGTCAAGAGGTCGCCGCATTGTTTGAGGCTGCGCAAAAGCTTGAGGGATCGAATGGCGTACGCATGGTTGCGCTTCTGGAGATCCTCTACGCGGCAGGCTTGCGTGTGTCTGAGTTGGTTGCGTTGCCGGTTTCGGCAGTGCGGAAAGGCGAAAGAATGCTGCTCGTACGCGGCAAGGGTGACAAGGAGCGCCTCGCGCCATTGACGGAGCGGGCTGTTGATGCAGTGTTTGCTTACCTTAATTGCAGGGATGATTTTCTCGAAAAACGTAACGGTCAGGTCGTTTCATCGCCCTGGTTATTCGCGTCGCGCGGCAAAACGGGTCATCTGACAACGTCGCGGTTTGCTCAGATGCTGAAAGATCTGGCTGTTGCGGCTGGCGTCCCACCCTCGAAAGTCTCGCCGCATGTCCTTCGGCACGCCTTTGCAACGCATCTGTTGGAAGGGGGCGCGGACCTCAGAAGCGTGCAGCAGATGCTTGGTCATGCCGATATTACAACCACCCAGATTTACACCCATGTTGCGCAGGACCGTCTGAAAAAACTTGTATTTTCGAAGCACCCATTAGCAAAAAAGCAGGAAAAACCTGAATAGTCTGAGACAGTCGTTCCTATTTGAAATTGGCGCCGGACGCGGATAGGGTCCCGGCGAATTCAGGAAAGTCCAATCGATGCGTACCTACCTTGATTTTGAAAAGCCGATTGCGGAGCTTGAAGGCAAGATCGATGATCTCCGCCAGGTTGATGGCCAAACCGGTGTTAATGTCGCCGAGGAAGTTGAAAAGCTTCAGGTGAAAGCTGACGCTTTGCTGGCCGACGCCTACAGCAAGCTGTCGCGATGGCAAAAGGCGCAAGTCGCCCGCCACGCAAGCCGGCCGCATTTTTCTGATTATGTCAGTCAGCTTGTCGATGACTTTACGCCGCTTGCAGGCGACAGGGCTTTTGGCGAGGACGCCGCCATCCTCGGCGGTCCTGCGCGACTGCGAGGCCGGTCCATCATGCTCATAGGCCATGAAAAAGGCGCTGACACCGAAAGCCGCGTGAAGCATAATTTCGGTATGGCGCGCCCCGAAGGCTATCGCAAGGCAATGCGCCTTATGGATATGGCGGAAAGGTTTAACCTGCCGGTCATCACGCTTGTTGACACGCCAGGAGCGTATCCAGGGCGCGGCGCCGAGGAGCGTGGGCAGGCGGAGGCAATTGCATCGTGTACGGAAAAATGCCTCAATCTTGGCGCGCCGCTTATTTCCGTGATTGTCGGCGAAGGCGGGTCGGGGGGCGCTGTTGCATTAGCGGCGGCTAACAAAGTTCTGATGCTGGAGCACTCCGTTTACTCTGTTATCTCACCTGAAGGTTGCGCTTCAATTCTCTGGAAGGACGCTGCCGGCAAAGGCGAGAGCAAAGCCCCCGATGCAGCGGAGGCCATGAAAATTTCAGCGCAGGACCTTCTGGAAATCGGCGTGATTGACAGTATCGTTTCAGAGCCAGTGGGCGGCGCGCATCGCGACATGGGCCTAACTGTTGAACGCCTGGGAGATGCCGTCGAAACGGCGATTCGAGAACTTGAGGTTTTGTCCCCGGAGGATTTAAAGAAACAACGCCGTGAGAAATTTCTCTCGATTGGTCGCACTGGCCTCGCTTGATTCAGCAAGTGCTGGTTTTCAATAGGCGAAAGCAAGAAGCGCGATCAGCAATATGGCGCCGGCGCCAAGAAGATAGAGGCTAATTGATCCGATACCATTGTTGCGTTGAGTAGGTTGTTCGCCGCCGCTTTCTTCCGGATCCTCAAAGCTCATGGCGATTATCCTTTTGCAACATGCGCCGCGTAGGTAGCGCTCGGGTTCAATCGGGAATTAAAACGCCTTCCAGAATAATCTCATTATTTTGACGCACGTCAACGCGTGCGCCCTCAATGAGGTCTGGAAGTACATCGCCCTTACGCGTGTTAAACGTCTGGTCCAGACGTCCATTGTCGAAACTAACGGTCATGATATGGACGTCGTCCGCATAAATTTCTGCGTTGCGTCCGGCGACGCCGCGCAATTCGACTTCCATTTCCTTCGCGCCGCTTTTCCACGCGACAAACTCGATTTCACCGCGCCCTGTAAACCCATTAACCCCATGAAGTTTCGCTTCAAGGTCAGCGCTTTTGCGTGGAAGCGCTTTTAGTATTGTCTCGAACATGATGGTCTTCCAGCCAGCCTATAAATTCAAATTACAGTTTGGCTGGAAAAAGTTAATTGTGAGAAAAATATCTGCATTCGCCTTGGCAGGTTTCGCGGTTGCGAGGCCTCAGATTTCCCCGTGATACTCGCCTTCCGGTTTTTCATGGGCGAGCCGCCGGTCAAGATACGCTTCAGCAGCCTCTATAAAGGCTTCCATATGCGCCTCGAAGAAATGGTCCGCCTCCGGGACGACCTGGAATTCAACTTTGCGACCTTTTTGGGTGCGGGTGCGCTCTACCATGCCCTTTGTTTCCTCGGGCACGCAGATTTTATCGTTTTCCCCGTGAATGACGAGACCTGAGGACGGGCAGGGGGCAAGGAATGAGAAGTCGTACAAATTCGCGGGTGTAGAGCCGGCGATAAAACCAACGATCTCTGGCCGGCGCATTAAGAGCTGCATGGCGATCCATGACCCAAAGGAAAATCCTGCAACCCAGCTGAAAGGCGCGTTTGGATTGATCTGCTGCATGTAATCAAGCGCTGTCGCGGCATCCGCCAGTTCGCCCTGGCCCTGGTCATATTCTCCCTGACTTCTGCCGACCCCGCGAAAATTGAACCTCATGGTCGAAAATCCCCTGCGTACGAACATCTGGTAAAGCTCGTAAGTCGCACGGTTGTTCATGGTGCCGCCAAAAAGCGGGTGTGGGTGCAGTACGAGCGCTACCGGAGGATTGTCGCCTTTTCCCTTCTGATATCGGCCTTCCAGGCGCCCCTCAGGGCCCGCGAAAATCACTTCTGGCATTGTTATCCCGTTCAAAGTTGGTGGCTGAGTATTCAAAATCCCAGCGAATTAGTATTTTTTTTGGACCTGGAAAACGCCTCACGGGGCAATAAGCACCAAAAACAGTGCAAATTTGCTCTGCCGCAATGTTGACTAAAACAGTCGGATTTCTTAATTCATTCGTTAACAGGTCCAGTTGGTCGGCGCGTATAACATGTTTTTCCTGTGGCGCCAGCCAATGAGCCAGGCTTTGAATCAATTCGGTGCGGCGTAACAAATGAAGCTGACGACAAAAGGCAGATATGCAGTCTCGGCGATGGCGGATCTCGCGGTCGCTGGCGGCGATATTCCTGTGGCGTTGTCTGATATCTCTCTACGCCAGGGAATTTCCCTTTCTTATCTTGAACAACTGTTTGCCAAATTGCGCCGCGCAGGTCTGGTCGCGAGCGCTCGCGGGGTTTCCGGCGGCTATACGCTGACCGCCGCGCCCGCTGATATTCGTGTCGCGGCGATTGTCGATGCGGTGGACGAAGAGATCAAAACCACTGCATGCGCCAGCGGTTCAACGATTGGCTGCAAGGGCACGACGGCGCGATGTTTGACGCATGATCTGTGGGATGAGCTCGGTCGCCAAATCGATATTTTCCTGAATGCGGTAAGCTTGGAAGATATTGTTGAACGACGGGTTTTGGGCATGGCTGCTGTAAATGCGCCGTCTCGTTCCGTGGAGGCTGCGCAATGACCCGGCATTATCTTGACCATAATGCGACGGCGCCGATACGGCCGGAAGTCATTGAGACGGTTTGCGGTGCGATGGCCCACGACGGGAATTCTCTTTCCGTGCACGAAGAAGGGCGCCGGGCTCGCAAGATTGTTGAAGATGCACGCGAAACCTTGCGCGCTCTGGTCAATGCGCCGGTCAATGGCGTCATTTTTACAAGCGGCGGGACGGAATCGATTCACTACGCTCTTCATGGCGCCATGAAGCCGCATCAGATCAAGCGCATCTTTGTGGGTGCTCTTGAGCATTCGGCGGTTCCTGCGAATGCAGCGACGACTGGCGCAGAGGTTGAAGTTATACCTGCGTTATCATCAGGCGTCATCGACCTTGAATGGCTGAAACACCGACTGGCGTCTTATGACACTGCGAGCGAAGGCGGCTTTATCGTTTGTCTGATGTTCGCAAATAATGAAACCGGCGTCTTACAGCCAGTGCGCGAAGCGGCGGACATCACCCATGACGCTGGCGGGCTGCTGTTCTGTGACGCCGCGCAGGCGGCGGGCAAGGTTCCGGTCAATTTCGTCATGTCAGGCGCGAATATGATGTCGGTCACGGGTCATAAATTCGGCGGTCCTCTCGGCGTTGGCGCCTTGATCGTTGGGCCGAATTTGCCGCTGGAGCCGATCATGCGCGGCGGCGGGCACGAAGAAAACCGCCGCGCAGGCACGCATAATGTTCCGGCGATCGCCGGGCTTGGCGTTGCCGCCGGAATGGCGTCGGAAAGTCTTGAGCGTGCAAGCGAGATCGCCGTGCTTCGCGACCAAATGCAGAACGCCGCCGAAGCTGCCGGCGCAACGATTTGGGGCGCCAATCAAGAGCGGCTGCCGGGCACTCTCTGTTTATCCGCTTCCGGATTTTCTGGCGCTACTCAGCTGATGGCCATGGATCTTGCGGGCATTTCTGTCTCCGCTGGTACGGCGTGTTCTTCCGGTAAGACAAAACCGAGCCATGTGCTGACCGCTATGGGCGCAGGCGAAGAAGAAGCGACAAGCGCGATCCGCGTTTCCCTGGGTTGGAATTCCACGACTGAAGATAGTGAGGCTTTCATCCGTGAATGGCCGAAGGCTTATGAGCGCATTAAGGCGAGGGCGGCATGACAGTTTACGCAGTTGTACAAGTGAAGATCAAAGACCGAGCAGCCTATGATCGTTATTCTGATGCGTTTATGGATGTCTTTTCAAAATTTAAAGGCACAATGCTCGCTGCTGACTTCGATCCCAAAATTATTGAGGGTGACTGGGATAAGGACCGTATCGTCGTGATGTCGTTTCCGGATGAAGCATCGTTTGCGGCCTGGGCAAATTCTGACGAATATAAAGAAATTGTGAAGCACCGTGTTCAAGGCGCCGATCTGACGGCGCTTCTTGCAAAAGGGATTGAGGCTTAGATGTCCGAAGTCAAAGAATCCATCAGTAAAGAAACTGTTGAAACGGCAAAGTCGCTGGAGACCTATAAATATGGCTTCACGACGGATATTGAATCGGTCAAGGCGCCAAAGGGCCTGAACGAAGATACTGTCCGCTACATCTCCGCCAAAAAGGAGGAGCCTGAGTGGTTGCTTGAATGGCGCCTGGAAGCATTTCGTCGCTGGCTGACCATGGATGAGCCGACATGGGCGATGGTTGATTACCCAGAAATCGACTATCAGGACGCCTATTATTATGCGGAGCCAAAATCCGGCGCGAAATATGAGTCGCTGGACGATGTTCCGCCGGAAATTCTGGCTGATTTCGAAAAGCTAGGCATCCCGTTACGCGAAGCAGAGGTTTTACTTGGCGTCGAAGGGGCTGGGACAAGTCCCGGTGAGGCGCGCACGCACCCGGAAGGCGCAAACGGCGCCGCGCCGAAGGTTGCGGTCGATGCGGTCTTTGACTCAGTGTCCGTCGCTACGACATTCAAAAAAGAACTTGAAAAAGCCGGCGTGATTTTCATGTCGATCTCCGAGGCGGTGCGCGAGCACCCGGAGCTCGTTCGTAAATATCTTGGCACGGTGGTGCCGACATCCGATAACTTCTTTGCAACGCTGAACTCAGCTGTCTTTTCTGACGGCACTTTCGTTTATGTGCCGGAGGGGGTGCGTTGCCCCATGGAGCTGTCGACATATTTCCGTATTAATGAGGCGAACACCGGCCAGTTTGAGCGCACGCTGATTGTTGCGGCGCCCGGTTCATATGTTTCCTATCTTGAGGGCTGCACCGCGCCCATGCGTGATGAAAACCAGCTTCACGCTGCGGTGGTTGAACTCGTTGCGGAAGACGATGCGGAGATTAAATACTCAACGGTGCAGAACTGGTATCCAGGCGATAAGGATGGCAATGGCGGCATCTATAACTTTGTGACTAAGCGCGCAGACTGTCGCGGCGTCAACTCGAAAGTGTCGTGGACGCAGGTGGAAACCGGTTCAGCGGTGACGTGGAAATATCCGTCATGTGTATTGAAAGGCGACAACAGTCAGGGCGAGTTTTACTCTATCGCGATCACGAATAATCACCAGCAGGCTGACACCGGCACCAAGATGATTCACCTGGGCAAGAACACGAAGTCGCGGGTGATTTCCAAAGGCATCTCGGCGGGAAAATCTAACTCCACTTATCGAGGTCTTGTCAGTATCCATCGCAAGTCGGAAGGGTCACGCAACTTTACGCAATGCGACTCGCTGCTGATCGGTAATAATTGCGGCGCCCACACGGTGCCGTATGTGGAAAGCAAGAATCCATCGGCGATCCTTGAGCATGAAGCGACAACGTCGCGTCTTTCCGAGGATCAGCTCTTCTATTGCCAGCAGCGCGGGCTTTCGGAAGAAGAGTCTGTGGCGCTCCTTGTTAATGGTTTCTGTAAAGAAGTTTTGCAGGAGCTTCCCATGGAATTCGCCGTCGAAGCGCAAAAACTCGTGAGCGTGAGCCTTGAGGGGAGCGTGGGGTAATGCTTAATCAGATTAAGTCAAAGACTTCTATCGCTACAGGCGCGATCACTTTCTTTTGCCTGTCGTCAATGACAGTTGCTGCTGGCGAGCCCGACTTCTATCGTGATCCCTCGCTTCCTGACTGGGCGCCATTCTCGTCGGCCGTAACGGTTGGCGATACGATTTATGTGTCCGGTCATCTTGGGCGTGATCCTGAAACGAACGAACTCATTTCCAATAATGCCGCCGATCAGACACGTCAGACCTTCGCCAATATGGAGCGCACGCTTGCAGGTGTCGGTGCGGCGCTTTCCGATATCGTCAAGTGCACTGTGTTTCTCGAAGACATGGCCGACTATTCAGCCATGAATGAGGCTTATTCGGAAGCGTTTCCTGGCGACAAGCCAGCGCGTTCGACCATCGGCGCCGACGGGCTCGCGATCGGCGCTAAGGTCGAAATCGAATGCATTGCTTTCAAACCAAGTGTTGAGGACTAAAGTTTATGCTCAAGATCAACGATCTTCACGTCGCCATTGGCGGCAACGAAATCCTGAAAGGCCTTTCTCTGGAAGTTCCTGCCGGCGAAGTGCATGCGATTATGGGGCCTAATGGGTCGGGGAAGTCGACGCTATCCTATGCTATATCAGGCCGTGATGGCTACGAGGCGACGGCGGGCGGCGTTTCTCTTGAGGGCGATAACATTCTCGACCTTGATCCTGATGAGCGCGCCGCGAAAGGTTTGTTTCTCTCGTTTCAGCACCCGATGGAAATTCCGGGCGTGCAGACGATGAATTTTATTCGCACGGCGCTTAATGCCCAACGCAAGGCGCGCGGTGAAGAGGAGGTTTCCGCTGCGGACTTCATCAAACTGATCCGTGAAAAGGGTAAGCTTGTCGGCTTGAATGATGCGAAGTTGAAACGTCCCTTCAATGTTGGTTTTTCCGGCGGCGAGAAAAAACGAATGGAAATGTTGCAGATGGCGATGTTTGAACCGCGCTTTGCCATCATGGACGAAACGGATTCAGGACTTGATATTGATGCGCTGAAAATGGTTGGCGAGGTTGTGAACGCCCTGCGCGGACCTTCTCGCGGTTTCCTTGTCATCACGCATTATCAGCGCCTGCTTGAGTATATCAAACCAGACGCAGTGCACGTGCTGGCCGATGGCCGTATCGTAAAATCCGGCGGACCTGAATTAGCAGCGGAGCTTGAAAGCTCAGGTTATGATCAATTCATAGAGGCGGCGTAAGGATGAGCCAAAGTCTTCTCATTAACCCCTCCGCCATGGAGGCAGGCCTTGAAGCGGCCGTGATCGCAAAGGCGAGCATGAGCGATGCCCAACGCGCAGCATTTGAGCGCTACGCCCGTCTCGGCATGCCAAATCGGCGAGTTGAAGGCTGGAAATGGTCGGACTTCAATGCTGCTGTCAGGCAGGTAAAACCCGCCAATGATGAGCGCCGTGACGCAACGATCGCGCCATCGCCTTTCGCTGCGATGAATCCGATAGAGTTTCACATTGTCGATGGCCGGATCAGCATACCAGAATGTGGGACTGTTGATGGTTTGGAATATGGGTTCATTCCCCCAAGCGCTACGGACCCTCGTTTTGATGGTCACGGCATTGCAGCCCTTAATGTTGCGATGACGGGCAAGGCGCTTGGTTTTGCATCATTGAAGGACGCCAACATCGAACGTCCGCTTCTGATTCGCCATATCAATACCGGCGCCGAGCCAATCTTCTCACAAATCCTCGCACGCGTTGAGGCGGGCAGCCGTCTGACAGTAATTGAGACTTTTGAGGGGTGCGCCCCGTATCACTCGTCATTGTTTCATCTCAGTGTCAGAGATGGCGCCCATTTCGACCGTTACGTCTTTCAGGATGCTGATCCGGGCACGATTACGCATGGGTTCTTTGGCGCGATAGTAGGTGAGAACGCCCGTTTTCGGCAGACGAGCTTTTCGACAGGCGGTCGTCTCTGCCGTCATGAAACGCATTTGCTGTATCCGTCGGCAGGGGCATCCAGCGAGATATCCAGTGCTGCGCTGGTCGCAGAAGAGCGTCACGCTGATTTTACCTCTAATATTTTCCATCAAGGCGAGGGCTGCCAAACGCGCCAGCTGCACAAGGGTGTTGCAAAAGATCGTGGGCGCAACATCTTTCAGGGCAAGTTCCATGTAGAACGCTCCGCCCAACAGACGGACGCCAAGATGACCGCGAACGCCTTGCTGCTTTCAGAGGGCGCCGAGGCAAACCATAAGCCTGAGCTTGAAATCTATGCGGACGATGTGGAATGCGCTCACGGATCGACAGCCGGCGCGCTTGATGATGACGCGCTTTTCTATCTGCGCCAGCGCGGCCTGTCTGAACAGGAAGCGCGAGCCCTGCTGATTGAAGCGTTTGTCGGCGAGGTGGTTGAAACAATTAGTAGTAATGGCGTGCGCGATGTCTTTAGCGCCCGCATTGGCGAATGGTTGAGTGCGCAATGAGCGATGGAGCTCCGATAACGACGATGGACATAGCGGCGCTGCGTGAGGAATTTCCGATTCTTCAGCGCGACGCCTATGGCAAGCGCCTTGTTTATCTTGATAACGCCGCTTCAGCGCAAAAGCCGCGCGCGGTAATCGACGCCATGACGCATGCGATGGAACATTCCTACGCGAATGTGCATCGCGGCCTGCATCTTTTGTCGAACGAAGCGACAGCGGCTTTTGAGGATGCGCGCAAGACCGCGGCGCGATTTTTAAATGCTGCGTCAGAGGATGAAATTATTTTCACAGCTGGCGGCACCGATGCGTTCAACCTTGTTTCTTATGCGATGGGCGCAGATGAAATCGGGGAAGGCGATGAAATCATTCTTTCTCTGATGGAGCATCATTCCAATATCGTCCCCTGGCATTTGTTGCGCGAACGCAAGGGCGCCGTACTGAAGTGGCTCGATGTTTCCGACGATGGTGAGATAAATATCGACGCTTATCGCGCAATGTTTACATCACGAACAAAGCTCGTCGCTGTTTCTCACATGTCGAATGTGATGGGCGCTCCGACACCAGCAAGGGAAATGTCTCAGATTGCGCACGAACATGACGTAAAGATTTTGCTTGATGGCTGCCAGGGCGCGGTTCATGGCGCTGTCGATGTTCAGAATATCGGCTGCGATTTTTATGTCATGACCGGCCATAAACTTTATGGGCCGACCGGTATCGGCGTTCTGTACGGCAGACGAGACGCACTCGACGCTTTGCCGCCGTTCAAGGGCGGCGGTGAGATGATTGATATCGTGACAACAGATACTGTCACTTATAATGACCCGCCTCATCGATTTGAAGCTGGCACGCCGCCTATTCTTGAGGCGATTGGTCTCGGGGCGGCGCTGAGCTGGATGCAGAATAAGGGCGTCAACGCGATTGCCGCTCATGAAGCGCGCCTTCGCGATCACGCGCTGGAAGAGCTGGCGAAACTGAATTTCGTGCGCGTCTATGGCAGGGCTGCTGACAAGGCGCCGATCATCGCTTTTACGGTGGAGGGGGCGCATGCTCACGATGTATCCGCTATTTTGGACCGTACCGGCGTGGCGGTTCGCGCTGGTCACCATTGTGCGCAGCCGTTAATGAAACGCCTTGGCGTCAGCGCCACTGCGCGCGCCAGCTTTGCCGCCTACAACACTCATGAAGATGTGGAGGCGTTAATTGCGGGCCTTCACAAAACCCACGACATGTTCGGTTGAGAAAAATTATGGAACAACAACGCGACGTGATTGACGTAACTGTGAATGACCCAGAGGTTGAGACGCCTCAGGCGCAGACCTCTGGCGCTTCTTCCATCCCTGAGGAAGAGCTTTCGCGCATTACGGCGGACGTGATCAGGGGGCTCAAGACGGTTTATGATCCCGAAATTCCGGTTGATATTTATGAACTCGGCCTCATCTATAAGGTTGATCTGGACGATGACCGATTACTGACGATCGATATGACGTTGACCGCTCCTGGTTGTCCGGTGGCCGGTGAAATGCCGGGTTGGGTCGAGGGTGCGGTGCGCGGAATTGAAGGTATAGAAGACGTGAAGGTCGAGATGACATTTGATCCGCCATGGACGCCGGAGAAAATGTCTGACGAGGCGAAACTGGAGCTCGGGTGGTTATAGCTATGGCGAGACCAAGACCAAAAGTCGTGACGCTGACAGATACTGCTGCCGCCCGCATGGATGAAATCATGTCCGGCGCGGACGAGAACTTTATCGGCGTCAAGATAGGCGTCAAAAATGGCGGTTGTGCGGGCATGGAATACACCATGGATTACGCAACCGAAGCGGGGCCGCTTGATGAGGTTGTCGAAGAAAACGGCATTAAAATTCTGATCGATCCAAAAGCAATTTTATTTCTGATCGGTACACAAATTGATTATGTGACAGAAAAGCTGTCTCAGCGTTTCGTTTTCAACAACCCAAATCAGACTGATGCTTGTGGCTGCGGCGAGAGTGTGACGATCGTGCCGCAAAGAGCAGAAGCATAACAATACTGTGTTTCTTGTTGTTTGATTTCTGGAAGGCAGGAACCAGTAAGCTTTCTTATATGAATTGCGCTGCCAGCTTTCGCAGGAAAGACTAGTGGAGTAGGCTTATGATATGGCTCCCTCCATCTCCTATCTCGACTATCTGAAAGACCTGTTCTCGCCCTTTGGCGCCATCACTATCCGCAAGATGTTTGGCGGCGCAGGCATTTATTGCGACGGGGCGATATTTGCGATTACTGGCGACGAAGGCGTATGGTTCAAGGTCGACGATGTAAACCGCGTTGAATTTGAAGCGGCGGGTCTGACGCCTTTCACGGTTGAGTTTAATAACGGTAAAATCGGGCAGATGTCTTATTATAGGGCGCCTGACGAAATCTTCGACGACGCTGACAGTTTGCATCATTGGACGGCGCTTGCGCTTGGGGCGGCTTCTCGCGCGAAAAAACCTGCCAAGGAAAACGCTTCAAAACGATCAACAAGAAAGAAGTCGACAGCGAAAAAGAAGATACGCCACCAAGATTTGAAATAGTGACTTTTAATTTGCAAGTTAAGGGGGCTCGCTATATTTTATCACTACGGCGTTTTCAGTACGAAAAAACAAGGAGTTCGTTGTGCCGGAATTGCGTGTGTATCATTCCTTCCGCAGTCCATATTCCCGGCTTGGTCTGCATATCCTCAACCGAGCAGGGCTGACCCCGGTACTTGTTCCTTTTACAGGGCCGCCGGAAGGCGATGAATTTTTTGACCCAGTCACCAGTAGGTCAAAACGAGCCTACTACATGCTTGATGTTCCACGCATGACGATGCGGATGGGGCTCGTAATCCGGCCGCCTGATCCGTTCGACGTTGATTTAACGCCCTCTTATAAGGCGGCAGTCGCCGCTGAAGCAGATGGCGTCGGCATGCCCTTCGCATTAGCTGTTTGTGACGCTCGCTGGGGCGAAGGGAAGAATATATCCGACCTTGAGGTCTTGAAAGTTTGTGCGCAACAATGCGGTTGGAGCGCTGACGAGGTTGAGACAGCGCAATCCGCTTTGTCGGTTGGTAAAACGTTGAAAAACCAACGTGCGCTTATCGAGGAGGATGGCGTCTTCGGCGTACCGTTTGCGGTATATGGCGCCAGCAAATACTGGGGCCATGACCGGTTCAATCTGCTCGCCGAAGAAGCGGCGCCTTAAGCGGCGCCAGCCTCGTCGTTGTTCTCTTTATTATTGCTTGCTGCAAGATCATCTTCATTGAAAACGCGATTTCGTCCAGCATTTTTAGCAGCGTAAAGGCACGCGTCGGCGCGTTCAATCAACCCTTCTGGCGTGTCAAAGCGTTGATGGCCTGCAACACCCATGGACATCGTGATAACGCCCAGATCTTCATTCGTGCGGCGTTTTTTCAGCCGTCTTGATTCCACTGCCTCGCGAATGCGGTCCGCAAGCATTTGTGCATTTTCAATGCTTGTCCCGGGTAAGACGATGGCGAATTCCTCGCCTCCGTACCGGGCGAGAAGGTCCTGGCCTTTGACATTGGCGTTCATCACCTCAGCAACCAGGCGCAATACCTGATCGCCGGTGGTGTGGCCCCATTTATCATTGAACTTTTTGAAATGATCGACGTCTGACAGTACGAGCGCCAGCTCTTTTCCTTCGGCGACCGCAGCAGCCATATGCTCTTCCAGAAACTTGTCAAAAGCGGCGCGGTTCGCCACGCCGGTTAAGGAATCCTTCATCGCTTCGGCCTGAATACTCTCGACGTTGCGCTGCAAAGCATTGATTTCGCTGGTGGAATCCGCAAGACGGGATTCAAGCTGTTCGTTCTGCAAACGCATGTCTTTAGCGACGGCCATAACCCCTTCGAGGAGCGCGCCAACAGCCGGATATTCTTCTGTTGACTGACGCAGCTGCGCGGACAGTCCTGTCAGCGTTTCATTATGCTCAACGGTGCTTTCTCCGCTTTTTTCAAGCACATCGTAAAGGCCTGTAACTTCGGATCGAAAACGTGAGACCAGATCCAGCACATTGCGAGTGAGATCACCGTGCTGGACATGCTTTTTGTAAAGCGCGTCTGCAGACTCCTGATCCAGCTTCCCTGCTGGATCGAGCGCTTTTTGAATGTCGCGCGAAAGGCCGGGAGCCCGACCCTCCACATGTTCGTACCACAATTCATAATTTCGCGGTGTTGCAGATAGACCAATCTGCTTAAGCGCACCGAGCGCGACTTCGCCAATTCGGTGTGTGTTTTTGGCTCTATCCGACATACAAAACTTCCCCTACTTGCGGCTTGCCCTATCAAGCTCGCTACGTTCCGGGACGTTACATTGTTAACGTAAATGAATACCTAAGCCGCTTGCACACGACTAAGAGTTAATGAGATTTCAACAGTTTTAGCGATTTCAGCTGGCGACTGCGCGGGTGATAAAGGCCGGAACGTGGTCGCCAAGGCCGACCACGTTTTCCTCCTGCGATTCACGTCGGCGCGGAGGATTTGAGTCTGATCGCTTGCGTCGTGGCGCGCGCTGCTTTTCTGCCGCGTCGCGCTGGTCTTCAGACCCTGAGTCGGTTTGCTCACGCTTTGGGCTTCGGCGCGACGGCTTTTTGGCCGGGGCCTCGGATCGTGATCGCCGCCCGCCGGGGCCGCCCGGATTTTCTTCGAAAAACTTTGAGAAATCGAGCGCTTTAATCTCTTCTGCGCCAATGGTTTTCAAGATCGCATCGTAATACTTGGTGTCCGCTGGCGTAACGAGCATCATCGCTGCGCCCTTGCGACCGGCACGTCCGGTGCGCCCAATGCGGTGGACATAATCATCCGAATGGATCGGGACGTCATAATTGAACACATGGCTCACCGCAGGGATATCGAGGCCTCGCGCCGCGACATCCGAAGCGACGAGAAACTGAATCTCGTCATTGCGAAACTTATCGAGCGTTTCCATGCGGAAGGCTTGTGCGAGATCGCCGTGAATCGGGCGAGCATTGAAGCCATGCTTTTGCAGAGACTTCGCAACCACATCGACAGTCGATTTTCGATTGCAAAAGATAATGCCGTTTTTGACGTCATCATGACGGAGCAACTCGCGCAATGCGTTTCGCTTTGACTTATCGTCTTTGCTGGGCACGCGAATGATACGCTGTGTGATAGTATCTGCGGTTGTCGCCGGCTTAGAGACTTCCACTCGCACAGGGGTGTGCAGGAATTGATCAGTGATGCGTTGAATCTCCGGCGGCATTGTGGCGGAGAAGAAAAGAGTCTGACGGGTCATTGGCGTCAGTTTAAAGATGCGCTCGATGTCCGGAATGAAGCCCATATCAAGCATGCGGTCAGCCTCATCGACGACCATGACTTCAATGCCGTTCAGCAAAAGCCGTCCCCGCTCGAAATGATCAAGCAGACGGCCTGGTGTTGCGATCAGCACATCAACCCCGCGGGTAAGCTTGGCGTCCTGGTCACCGAACGAAACGCCGCCGATTAGCAGCGCCATCGAAAGCTTATGGTTGGCGCCGTATTTTTCGAAATTCTCTGCGACCTGCGCGGCAAGTTCGCGGGTTGGGGCCAAAACCAGGCTGCGCGGCATGCGCGCTTTTGCGCGGCCTTTGGCCAGCCGCTGGATCATCGGCAAAGTAAAGGAAGCGGTTTTGCCCGTGCCCGTCTGGGCGATGCCCAGAACATCGTTGCCTTTCAAGGCTGGCGGGATTGCTTCCGTCTGGATTGGGGTCGGCGTCTCGTAGCCGGATTTTGCAATAGCTTCGAGAAGTTTCGGCTCAAGGCCGAGATCGGCGAATGACATTCAGTCTCCGTTGTAGTTTTGGGTCTGGTAAAGCAGTCCGCCTGATGACGGATATGCGAGGTTCCAGAACTCGTGCATCGGCGGGTCAGTTGTTTTCAACGCCCCGCTCTTCCGCCTTAAGGAAGCGATGCGTCATCAGGCAATGTTATTTGCGATGCTTGGTAGCGCTGGCGACTTATCGTGGGGCCAACAAAATGAAGGCCGGTAGCGCGCGCTACATTGCAACATTGCGCTGTGTCAAGTAGGCGGCTTTAGTGGCGCTGTCAATATTTCAAAGAGTATTTACGGCGCTGACGGGCTGGTCTGGCTTCCAGATGTGGCTTAAATTCATCACATGAGCGCATTCAGGCTATTCTCGGCCGCATTTCTCATCTTGTTTACCATCGCTGGATCGGCGAGGGCGGGTGACGATCTCGATCAGGACGCCTGCACATTTAAGGGATTTCCCCTCTACGGAGATATTCAGATCGTCGACAGCTTTCCTGACATCAAGGTCCAGATCGTAGAGAGCTTTCCGGATTTAAAAGTGCAAATCGTCGATAGTTTCCCCGACAAATGCGGTCTTTGGCGATATGTCGACAGTTTCCCGGACGTCAAAATTCAGTATGTGGAGAGTTTTCCGGACATCAAGATTGAGATGGTGACCAGTTTTCCGGGTTTTGACTGAGAGAAATCCGGAACCGGAGCTTTGCGGTAAGCCGCTCCTTGCGAGAAAGGGGGCAGGTTTCAACGGTTCCAAAGGGGTGTGGGCGCTAACAATGGTAACGGAACATATGAAACGTTTATTCACTTTACTTGCCGTCTTGTCAGTTGTGGGGTGCGGGTCAGCTGATGAACCGACGCCGGCGCACAATTTCATGGCGGGCCTAACCGGACTTTGCGGGCAAGCCTATGAAGGCCGTGTGGTTTCATCTGACGACGTTGACGCCGGCTTTGCGTCAGAAAAGCTCGTGATGCATGTGCGCGAGTGTGCCGGCGAAGAAATCCGAATTCCGTTTCATGTTGGCGAGGATCGCTCACGCACATGGGTGATTACGAGGACTGATAGTGGCTTGCGTCTGAAACATGACCATCGGCATGAAGACGGCGAAGAGGATGCGGTTACACAATATGGCGGCGACAGCGCCATGGTCACAGCGAACCGCGCTGAATTCCCTGTTGATCAGTATTCCATAGACTTGTTCACCCGTAAGGGGCTGACGGCTTCAGTCACGAATGTTTGGGCTGTGGAAGTCTCCGATGAGCTCTTCGCCTATGAGCTCAGTCGTGAAAACCGGTTTTTCCGTGTTGAATTCGACCTGAATACACCTGTGCCGACGCCGCCAGCGCCGTGGGGAGCTGCTGAGTGAGTGCTGCAGGCTGGTTGAAAATAGGCGCCTAAGCACCCAAATATCTCTCATACGCCTGGAGAAAAGCATGAATAACGCGCGAAAAACCAAGCTGGCGATGATGGCGGCGACCTCCCTTATGACTGCGGCGACGGCGCTTGGTCCCGTGCATGCTTCGATGATGGACCCCGCTGCGTTCCCTCAGACGGTTGAAGCGCCCGTGGTTCCGGACATTGCTCACGCGAGTGATCATGCGGACCAGAAAGCCTCGCCGATGGCGAAACGGCTTGGTCTTACTGCTGTCGCAGGCGGCGTTTTAGCGGTTTTGATAAGGCTTTTTGGCGCGAAAAAGGTGATACGCGCTGTGAAGACATCCGCCGGCCACGCGGCGAAAGTTGCAACTTCGGCGGCGACAGCGACCGCCAGCGTTGCGGGCAGGGCTTTACGCTCTCCGTTGCGATATCTTGCCTTGATGGCGGGGCTCGTACTTTTCGCCCTGACGGGCGTCGGCCTTTATGACATTGAGTGGATTGGCGGATTGATTGCTGGCGCGGGACTGGCCGGCATGGCTGCTTTCGGTGTTCTAAAAGCGCGACTGGCGTTTCGCCCGGCGCTGATAAAGCGCTCTCCAAAAACATAGTAAACAATAATTAACCAATAAAAACAGCGCTTTGTGGCGATAAATAAAAGTTGCGTCTTATTTTCGCCCAATTCGGACAATAAGACATAAATCAACCTGGAGACACGCAACCGACGAATACACCTTCCCCTCGATTGTCCTCCCGATGCTTCTTGCACATTCCAACTTTTGCCCCGCCGTCAGGCGGGGCATTTTTCTTTGAAAAGGGAAAACTAAAGACGGAGATTCGCACTGATTTCTTTGTCACGATGATTGCCTTTGAATAGCGCATCAAGATACCTGTTTGAGATGCCTCAAGTCGCTATTGCTCCATCTATTCTTGCCGCTGATTTTGCCCGTCTGGGCGAGGAAATCGCCGCAGTGACGGAGGCGGGCGCGGACTACATCCATGTCGATGTGATGGACGGGCATTTTGTGCCGAACCTGACAATCGGTCCTGCGGTGGTTCGGGCGGTTCGGTCTGCGTCGGCGCTCCCCTTCGACGTGCATCTGATGATTGCGCCGGTCGATCCATTTATCGAAGAGTTTAAGAATGCTGGCGCTGATATTCTGACGGTGCATCCGGAAGCAGGCCCGCACCTGCATCGGACCGTCCAGCGCATTAAAGCAGTCGGCGCGAAAGCTGGCGTAGCATTAAATCCGGCGACGCCTGCGAGCGCGATTGAAGCGATTATTGATGAGCTGGATCTGGTGCTTGTGATGTCGGTAAACCCGGGGTTTGGTGGCCAAAAATTCATAGAAGCGCAACTGAAAAAAATTGAGACCATTCGCACAATGATCGACAGGTCAGGCAGGGACATTCTGCTTGAGGTTGATGGCGGCGTTGATCCATCGACAGCTCCCAAAGCAATTGCCGCGGGCGCCAATATGCTGGTGGCTGGATCGGCTGTTTTTAAGGGCGGCGCCAGCTCTTATGCAGCCAATATCAGCGCGTTGCGTGTGGGAAGCTGACATGGCGGGCGCTTCGAAACAAAAAGATTTGTCATCTCAGTCGCGGTCGGCAGATCTTATCAGTCGCGTTCAACGGGTTTGGGGAGAAAGCCCTTTCTATCAGGCCCAGCTCAAAGGACCGGCGCCTGACAGGCTGTTGTCACAGCCTGATGATCCGTTCACGGCTGATAAAGATCTTGCAAAGTCATTCGCACGCGGGCGTCTTGCGTTTGGCGATGAGGCAATTGATTGCGAAGGTGAAATTGACCGCATCTGGGACCTTGCCGAAGCCGGGGGGGCGGTCTTCGCATTCCTTCAGGAGTTTTCCTGGTTGCGTCATCTGGCGGCGATGGGTGATGAGGGGCGCGCTGTTGCGCGGCAATTGGCGCAGTCATGGCTCGCGCGCTATGAAAAATGGGCCCCTGAGGCGTGGGCGCCGTATTTCGTTGCCGAACGGCTTGTAAATATTTGCTCGCACCATCCCCTGCTGCTTTCAAAAACAGATGCGCTTTGGCGCAGCCGGATGCTGACGTCGATGGCGCGTCAGACCCGTCATCTTGCGCGGACCGCGCACCGTGCGGAAACCGGTTTCGACCGGCTGATGACCTCGCTCGGATTATGCATAGCAGGTTTTTGTCTGCCGGGATGCGAGGCCCCTGCGGAGCGGGGGCTTGAAATGGCGCGGCGTGAATTGCGCCTTCAGTTACGCCCCGATGGCGGTCATGTCAGTCGAAACCCCTCCCGACAATTGAAGCTTGCCGTTCGTCTGCAGACGGTTTTGAAGGCAATCGAGGCGCGTGGGTTTCAGCCGCCCGGTTATTTGCGCCACACCGTCATCCGTACGAGCGCTATGGCCTCCTTTTTTCGCTGTGCAGATGGGCGGTTGTCGGTTTTTAACGGAGGCTATGAGGATGACGGCAGTGCACTGACGTCAATCCAAAGCGTTCTGGACCCGGAAAGCGCACCGAGTGATTTTGCGCGCCATTCCGGATATCACAAACTAACGGCAGGACGAGCATTGGTGATCGTCGATGCTGGCGCCGAGTCGGCTGGGGCGCCGTTCCAAAGCGCAGGATCATTTCACTTTTCTTCCGGGCGTAGCCGTATTGTCGTGAATTGCGGCAATGGCGGCCATCGCGCCAGGGAATGGCGTAAAGCGCTTTCTCAACGCGCGGCGCATTCTGCGCTTTCGTTTGATGGCCCAGCGCCTGCACTTGGACAGGTCTCTCATCGCCGCGCCGAGGAAGCCAAAGGTCAGTTGCTGGAATTTGAGCGGCAGCTTTTGACGACGCATTCCGAAGAAGCGAGCTATATTCGCCGGTTGTTCCTGGCGGCCGGAGGCGGCAACCTGCGCGGTGAGGAAGTATTGCATGGGATGCCTCTTGAAATTTCGTCGTCAGCGGTTTGGCGGTTTCATTTGCATCCAAGCGTGCGTGCTTCGCTCGCGCGTGACAGAAAGTCCGTCATCCTGTTATTGCCCAACAAGGAAGGCTGGCGATTTAAATCAAATTGTCCGGCGCTTCGGCTCGAAAAAAGCATCTATTGCGGGGAGGGTGGCGCGCCAATCGCCGCCGAGCAGATTGTAGTGTCAGGGGCGGAATTTGATGAAAATGGCGACGTGTGCTCCTCGGTGAAATGGGCTTTTGCGCGCCTGGACGCTGTTTGAGACGCAAAACGGTTTTGCGTAACCGAATTGAATGGGCTATTTCTTTCAGAAGGGCGTTTAGACGGGCGTATGGCGATGATCAGCCAAGTATTCGACAACATTTTTAACCGGGCGAAAACGCCGCCGATATCCATCAGCAGTTCTGCGATGACGGACTGGTCATTCCTTTTGCCGCGCGCGCCGCGAAAGATTGACCAGCGCGCCGCCCGAAAGCTGATAACCGGTCGGCGTGTCCTTGTGACGGGCGCCGGCGGGACGATCGGTTCGGAATTGGCGCGCCAGATTGCAGCCTTTTCTCCGGCGCATCTGGCGCTGGTGGATAACGCGGAATTTGCGCTTTACCTGATTGATCTTGAACTCAAAGAAGCCGGGCATGGGGAGGTCATCTCATCGGCGCTGACCGATGTCTGCCGTATTGAGCATTTACGACATGTGTTCGAACGCGTGAAACCCGAAATCGTCGTGCATGCGGCTGCGTTCAAGCATGTGCCGATTGTAGAGGAAAACCGGTGCGCCGGCGCGCTGACCAATGTCTATGGCGCCAAAAGCGTCTTCGATATGTCGATTGAAAATGGCGCGGAAACTGTGGTGTTCATTTCAACGGACAAGGCCGTTAATCCAACGAGTTTCATGGGCGCCACAAAGCGCATTGCTGAACTCTACGCCCAGGCCCTTGATGTTGCGCAAAACGATACTCGCTTTGTAACCGTCCGCTTTGGCAATGTTTTGGGCTCTACCGGCTCAGTTGTGCCGCTTTTCAAGCGCCAGATTGAGCATGGCGGGCCGATTACCGTGACCCATCCGGAAATCCTGCGCTTTTTTATGACGACGCGCGAAGCGGTGCAGCTCGTATTGCAAGCGTCCAGTCTCGACAGCGGACAGCAGAGCATCGTCACCCATGACGGTCGTATTTTCGTTTTGGATATGGGCGAGCCGGTGAAGATACTCGAACTCGCGAAACGCATGATTGCCGCCTACGGCATGAAACCCGGTGAGGACATAGAGATAAAATTCACCGGATTGCGCCCTGGCGAGAAGCTTTTTGAAGAAATTTTCCTTGATACTGACAAGCTGATCAAAACCGGCGCCGATGGCGTGCTTCTAGCTTCGCCGGCGATGATTGACTTGCCGCTGCTCACGCCGCGTTTGTGTGATGTTATTGAACATGCGCGCGAAGCTGATCTCGATGGCCTCGATGAGGCTGTCCACCATCTTGTGCCGGAATTCAGCGCTGCGAAAGCCGACTCGGCGCGCGCGCGGAATCAGTCAAACCAGTAATTGATCACAGCTTGCTTCTCGGGGCTGGCGCAAGTACCGGTGCTGCAATTCATTAATGAGGTTTAGATGAGCGATGTCACTCCAGTGCGCAGGGCGCTGATTTCTGTTTCTGACAAGACCGGCATTGCCGATTTCGCCCGACGGTTAGCGGCGGCGGGAGTCGAGTTGATCTCAACCGGCGGAACGGCGCGCATGCTCCGTGAAGCTGGCCTTGATGTTCAGGATGTATCGCAGGTCACTGAGTTTCCCGAAATGATGGATGGCCGGATCAAGACTTTGCATCCGCGCATTCATGGCGGGTTGCTGGCGCTGCGGGATGATGCTGCGCATCGAGACGCGATGTCGGACCATGCGATTCCAGAGATCGATCTCCTCGTCGTCAATCTCTATCCATTTGAAGAAACCGTGAAACGCGGTGCAGGTTTTGAAGACTGCATTGAGAATATCGATATCGGCGGTCCTGCGATGATCCGCGCGGCGGCGAAAAACCATCGATTCGTTGGGGTGGTGACAAACTCTGACGACTATGAACAGGTCGCTGGCGAAATCGAGAAGGAGCGTGGTTTAGCCTCAGCGACAAAAAAAGAGCTCGCCTTAAAGGCTTATGCGATGACGGCGGCTTATGACAGCGCGATTTCCGCCTGGCTGCGTCGGGAAACGAATGCAAGCTACCCGCGAGACTTCTCAATTGCCGGGCGCCTCGCTGATGAGTTGCGGTATGGCGAAAATCCTCATCAATCAGCAGCGTTTTATAAAACCGGCGATGAGCGTCCGGGTGTTGCGACGGCGCGTCAGGTTCAGGGTAAAGCCCTTTCTTACAATAATCTCAATGACACAGATGCAGCATATGAGCTGATCTCTGAATTCAATCCCGCTCGGCCGGCCGTTGCTATTATCAAGCACGCCAACCCCTGCGGCGTCGGGATTGCTGACGATCTGTGTACGGCTTATAAAAAAGCTCTTCGCTGTGACCCGGTCTCGGCGTTTGGCGGAATTATCGCGTTGAATCAAACCATATCCAAGGCGGCGGCGGAAACGATCATAAAGACGTTTACGGAGGTTGTCGTAGCGCCTGATGCTGATGAAGGTGCGATTGCGCTTTTCGGTAAGAAGAAAAATCTTCGGCTTCTTCTTACTGGCGCATTGCCGACCCCCGATGCATCCGGCGTTCTCGTAAAACCGGTTGCTGGCGGCTTTCTGGTTCAATCACGTGACAATAGATGCGTGACGAAGGCGGATTTGAAAGTTGTCACTAAACGCCAGCCATCTGAGCAAGAGCTTGACGATATGCTGTTCGCCTTCAAGGTCGCAAAGCATGTCAAATCGAACGCAATCGTATATGCTAAGGACAATGCGACAGTCGGGATTGGCGCAGGGCAAATGAGCCGCCTCGACTCCAGCCGGATCGCGGCGCGGAAATCCATTGATGCGGCGGAGGCTTGTGGCGCTGACAACCCGTTGACCCAAGGGTCGGTAGTCGCTTCTGACGCTTTTTTTCCATTCGCGGATGGTTTGCTGGCGGCGGCGGAAGCGGGCGCCACAGCAGTTATTCAACCCGGCGGATCAATGCGGGACGACGAAGTGATCGCTGCCGCTGACGATGCCGGTTTGGCGATGGTCTTCACCGGCGTGCGTCATTTCCGGCACTGACCCTTTCCGGGCAGTATCGGCGTTATGTTGCAGAGTTGAGAAGCTCGTCAGTTTTACGAATGAAGAGCGTGTATTTGCCAACGCTTACCGGACCTGCAAGATCAAGCTCGCCGGCGACCGCCTCAAAACGCTTGACCGCATCATGATTGATTTCGATCCAGCGCGCTAACAACTTTTCGACCCAGTCTGAAGGCGCGCCTTTCGGTTCCGTTCCGGCAAAGGAAATAACCTCGCGCGTTAGTCGACGTTGGCGCGCCGCCAGATCTTCAATGATTTGGCGGATAGCAACGTTGTCGTAGTGATCCGTTGGCGGTTCAGTGCGCGCTTTATCACGCAGGGCGTCAAAGTTCAGGACACGCCCGATGGCGAAGAACGCGCCGCCAACCCCAGGATTAGACCAGCCGGTTTCTGCAGCGAGGTCAACAATATCGAATGAATATTCAAGAGCGGGCAGGGAGGCGGCTTCATGCGCCAGTTCTTCCGTGGCGCCTTGGGAAACCCAGTCCTGCCGACGCTCTTCCAGCGCTAGGGCAAGTGCGGCGGGGAGTATCTTGGGCAGCGCTTTTTTGAACTCGGCGACCGGCGTTTGGTATCTTGAGATAACCGGCTTCAAACCGCTCTGTAACAGAGCATCTTTTGATCTCTGGTCGCTCAGCATGTGAAAAACCTGATCGCGCAGAAGGTTTGAAGCTTGCCGATATAAAGAAGTCTGCAAGGACGCATCAGCTTTGTTATCCAAAGCATCAATGCCGCCAGCGAAATCCCCAAGGCTGTAAATCCTGCGGACGGCTTCATAAGCGAGGGCGACGGTGGCGAACTCAACGCCTGTCGTCTCCGCGACGCGCTGGGCGAAACCGACGCCGCAAGTGTCTACGATTTCATTCGAAAGCCGGGTCGCGATGATTTCACGTCGCAGAGGGTGCGAAACGACTGGCTTGGTGAAACTGTGCAATGCGCCTGGAAAATAAGCAAAGAGTTCGCTTTCAAACAAGGGATCGTCAGGCGCGCTTGAAGCGACAAGTTCGTCGAAGAGCCATAACTTGGCGTAGGCCAGCAAAACAGACAGCTCCGGTCTCGTCATGCCGGTGTTCTGTTGACGAAGCGTCATGATCTGCTCCGCATCGGGCAAATACTCAATAGCCCGATCAAGCCGGCCAAGACGTTCAAGAGTCAACATGAAGCGTGCGTGAACATTAAGATCTGACGCAGCGCTATATTCCATTTGGGAAACGGCGCGCGTCTGCTCGTAATTGTGACGCAGGACATGCGCCGCGACGTCGTCAGTCATAGAGGCAAGCAGATCATTCCTGTCCTCAGGTTTTAGCTCAGCCTGTTCGATGGCGGAGGAAAGGAGGATCTTGATATTGACTTCATGGTCAGACGAATCGACGCCCGCGGAGTTGTCGATTGCATCCGTATTGATACGCCCGCCATTCTGGGCGAACTCAATACGCGCCAACTGTGTCAGGCCAAGATTGGCGCCTTCGCCAATGACTTTGATGCGCATGTCGCTGGCGTTAATGCGTACCGCATCATTGGCGCGGTCGCCCACACGCCAGTTTTCTTCGTCTTCCGCTTTGAAATATGTGCCGATTCCGCCAAGCCAGAATAACTCAACCGGCGCTTTCAAAATGGCTTGAATAAGTTGGTTCGGCGCAAGTTTGGTTTCATTAATGCCCAAAAGTCCGCAAATTTCAGGCGACAGCGAAATCGATTTCGCCGACCTTGAGAATACGCCGCCGCCTTTCGAAATCAGCTTGCTGTCATAATCCTGCCAGGAGCTTCGTGGCAGATCGAACAGGCGTTTGCGTTCTTTATAAGATTTTGCCGGATCTGGTTTCGGGTCAATGAAAATGTCGCGGTGATCGAAAGCAGCAACCAATTTTGTTTTTTTCGACAGCAACATGCCGTTGCCGAATACATCGCCGGACATGTCGCCGACGCCGGCGGCCGTGAACACCTCGCTCTGAATGTCTTTACCCATTTCGCGGAAGTGCCGTTTGACAGCTTCCCAGGCGCCGCGCGCCGTAATGCCCATCACTTTATGGTCATAGCCCGCGGAACCGCCGGATGCGAAAGCATCGCCCAACCAGAATCCGTATTCTTCCGAAATTGCATTCGCGGTATCAGAGAACTGAGCAGTACCCTTGTCAGCGGCGACAACAAGATATGGATCAGGATC
This sequence comes from Pseudomonadota bacterium, assembly GCA_039819405.1. Taxonomy (GTDB): domain Bacteria; phylum Pseudomonadota; class Alphaproteobacteria; order Caulobacterales; family Parvularculaceae; genus Hyphococcus. The sequence goes on from JBCBSB010000006.1 coordinate 207,517, forward strand.
GTCCCACAAAACTGTATCCTTGGGCGGCACAGTCTTTCCTTTGACCATATTGTCAGTCAGGTCGAGAAGCCCGCGAATGAAGAGTTTGTAGGCTTCGCGCCCTTCTTCATAGATTGCGGCGCGATCCATTGTGAGCGGCAGCTGCTTGGGATAGAATCCGCCTTTTGATCCGGTCGGAACAATAACGGCGTTTTTGACGCGCTGCGCTTTTACGAGACCGAGAACTTCAGTGCGATAATCTTCGCGGCGGTCAGACCACCTGAGGCCCCCACGCGCCACTGGGCCAAACCGCAAATGAATGCCATCGACGCGGGGACCGGATACGAAAATTTCGCGGTAAGGACGCGGTTCAGGCAATTCGTCCAGGCTTTGGCTGTCGATTTTTATCGAGATATAGGATTTGACGTCGCCAGTCCTGGAACGCTGATAATAGTTTGTGCGGGAAATCGCAGAGAAGAGATTGAGAAAGCGGCGAATGATCCGGTCTTCATCGAGGCTATCGACATTGTTCAACTCGTCAAGAATGATCTCATCAGCAGCGTCGACATCTTTCCTTCGTTGATCGATCTTCTTCGGCCCGGACGGATTGAAACGGGCGTGAAAAGCGGCAACGAGTGCGCGCGCGATGGACGGGTGTTTGCCAAGCGCCTCTTCCACATAGGCGGGAGAGTAGGGGAAGCCGGCTTGTTGGTGATGCTTTGCAGCCGCACGCAGCAACCATGCCTCACGCCAGCTGACGCCGGCCGTCAGGACCAGCGCATTAAAGCCGTCATCCTCGGCAGCGCCATTAAGAACCGCAAGGATTGTCTCCTCAAACGTTTCTTTCACGTCTTCAAGGCTGACCGAAAGGCCCTTATTCTGTTCAGTATGGAAGTCATGAATCCACATGGCGTCGCCGCCAGCCGGCAGGACCTGGTGTCCCGCCTCCTGCACGACATTTAAGCCAAGATTTTCAAGCGTTGGGATCAGCTTCGAAAGAGCAAGCGGTCCGCCGCGTCTGTAAATTTTCAAACGGACAATGTTCTTGCCGTCGCCCGTTGAGCGGTATGCGCGCAAATCCGTGTTTTTGTCTTTAAGTTTTTCCAGACACTTTATGTCTTCCAGCGTGTCGTCGAGGGTTGTGTGCTCTTTGAATCCTTCGCCGAACGCTTTTTCATATTTAGCGAACAATGCGGTTGGCGTTACGCCGCCATGAGCCGCCCGCATGGCGTCCAGAAGGTCGTCACGCCAATTGCGGCACAATAGCCGGATAACGCGGGTCAACTCGGTGAGGCCGGGCCCTTCCGGCGCGCCCGGGTCAATGCCGATGATGAAATGCACACGCACCAGCGCTGCGTCGCCAAAAAACGGAGAGAAGGAAGATATCCGTCCGTTAAATGTTGTCGCCAGTAAGTCGCCGATCTGTTCGCGCGTATCCGAATTGAACCGGTCACGAGGGATAAAAACCAGTGCGGAAATAAATCTCTCAAACCGATCACGCCGTAAAAATAACTTTACGCGCGGACGCTTATACAGCCGCAAGATGCCGAGGCTTGTCTCGCGCAAGGTTTCAAGATCAATCTGGAACAACTCATCGCGAGGGTATGTTTCCAAAATATTGGCGAGCGCTTTTTCATTGTGACCGCCCGGGCTGAATGCAGTGGCGTCCAGAACGGCCTTCACCTTCGATCGGATAAGGGGAATATCGGTTGCCGGACGGTTATAGGCGTCGGATGTAAACAGGCCGACAAATCGTTGTTCACCGGTGACTTTACCATCGTGAGAAAATGTTTTGACGCCAATGTAATCCATATAGACGCGGCGGTGGATCATGGATTTGGCGTTGGCCTTGGCGACGATAATGGGTTCGCCAGACTGTAAAAACGCTTCGACCGCCGGAGAGAGATCGCCGCTTGCCTGGTAGGTTGACTTAACGATGCGGCGGTTTGGATCTTTTAAGATACCGAGATCATTTTCGCTGACATGCTCAAATTTCATGTCGCCATTCGTCTGGGAGTAATCGAAATGACGAACGCCAAGAAAAGCGAAGCGATTGTCCCAAAGCCATTTCAGAAATTCTATGGTGTCTTTTTGCTCTTCGCTGTTTACGTCTACAAGCCGCGTTCTTTCTAACTGTGCGATACAGGTAGCGAGCCGGGCGCGCATGGGTTCCCAGTCCGCTACAGCAAGCGCGACATCGTCAAGGACAAGAACAATTTCATCCCGTAACTGACTGATCTCGTCGTCTGAGACAGGCGGGTCCATCTCAGCATGAATCAACGACTCCCGAACAGTCTTTGAACCGCCGGACAAACGATTGCCGTCTTTGTCGCGCGGCGCATCGATAACGGCGTTGGAAAAAAAGGAGACAGGCTTGCCGGCGTCGGCGAGCGCGGCGGAGATCGAGTCGACAATAAACGGCTTATCATCGGTAACGACGTTCAGCACCAGGCGCGTGGTGGCCGGGTCTTTTCCTTCTTCAATGCGTAAGTCGACATTGCTTTGATTGAGCTTTCGGACCGCTCCGTTTTCCCAGGCCGCTGTCGCGCGCTTCAGAAGTGACTGCGGTTCTGACCAGATCTGATCTTCGCCTGTCGCATAGCGGACGATTTGCTCCAGGTAATTTGCAAAGGCGGGGGTGAGATCGCCATTGTCCAGAAAGTCGCCAGATTTGTGCTTCTTCGCGAAGGCCACCACTTCGGTCAGAATTTGATTGTCAGTATCAGTCAGGAAGCCCTCTGGCATCTCGATTCCTCGCCTTATTGTTTGGCTTTTTCGACGGCCCTCTTAGCGTGAAGGCCGTGGCGAAGTCTAACAATTTGACGACGTTGCGGCGAGAAATCTGATCGTTTTTGAGGATGATCTCACAAATTCCTCAGAGGACGCCGGCGGCTGGCGTCGCTGAAGCTGTTTGCGGCGCATACTCCTCGGCGCTCGTATTTGCGCGACGCAGCAAAGTGGTGCGCGGATTCCGCCGCGCGGCGTCTGCGGAAATGATTTTGCCGAGCCCATAGGTCACGGCAAGGCCCATGGCTGAGATTGCAATAACGGCTGTCACCAGGGCTGTGTCGCCCGTTCTGAGGGCTGAAAGTAACGGGAGTATCGCCACCGGCGCCGCGAGTGCGGCGGCAGTGGTCAAATGCGCAGCATGAGCCATGGCTGCTGCAAAACCACCAATCAGCGTAATCGCAGCAATCTGCAGATACATTGCTGTCGGCGCTTCGGCAGGCGTCAACAAGATAGGGGCGCTCGCGAAAATAACGCCAAGAACACTAAGACACGACGTGTAAGATGCGCGCCAATGGAACGGACGGCCAGTGCTTAACCCGCCAGATCGGAATTCATTTCGTAGTTTACGGCATATCCACAAGGCGCCAAGCATCAGCAACGCCCAGCAGGCTGCGCGTGCAGGATAGGCGCGCCCAACTGTTAGCGCCATATAAACGCCAAGGCCCGCAATCAGCGCTAACCCGGTAGCGCTCCAGCGGGAAAGAATATCTATAAGTTCAAGCATTGCGGTCCGAGACGGCGTTCGTCGGCGCGTCGGTTGATGCCTGACCGGCGCCTCTTGGGCCAGCCGTTGCAGTTCACGTACGTCTTTTTGGTGAAGGGAGGTACTCGGCATCAACCTGATTCTCGTTTTCCGCTGCATTCCGATGGGATGCGTCAATCGTTAATCAAACGTTAACGCAGTGCTTGAAGTGATTTTCAGAAAAGGTCGAGAGGAGATCGGTGAGAAGTGGGCCGCCGACACATTGCGGGCGATATCGGCGGCCCCACGCGCTTTGTTCAAGCGCGCCAGACGAAGCGAGAAGGGGGACCTAAGACGCTTCGCCTGTAATCCTCGTTGGTTTTTGGGGTTGCTCATCGCAGACCGTTAAACCAGCCACAGCCTATCGCGACTTCGCTTTAAAGTCCGCCCGCCTGACAATCACACTGTCGTTACCGGCGCCTATTGAGCGGCATTGCCGTTCCCGACATAGACTTCAATCACCACGCCTGTTTGTTGCAGTTCTCCGCGTAAAACGAGCGCTTCCACATTTGTCGGATCGATTGAAAGAGCGTTCACAACATCTTGCGCGGCGGCCTGGTAATCGCCCAGTTCTGTCAGCGCCCGTCCGCGTAAGACAAAGGTTGACGAAGAAACAAACCCTGCATCTTCAGCGGCGGTGACAGATGAGACGACCTGCTGCCATTTTTCTTGCGCTGCGAAAACCTTGGCGGCGGTTAACTGCAACTCGCCGGAATCCGGCGCGAGGGCAAAGGCTTTCTCAATAGCGTTATGCGCAAACGCCGCTTCTCCGCCTTGCAGCCACGCATATGCCGCCTGTGCGAGCAGTCGTGCTCGGACATAATCATCCCCGGCATCCTTTCGTTGCGCTATATCTTCAAGGCGCGCTGCGCCGAGCTTTGGGAAACCTGCGGCTATATCGGCGACAGCGAGGCAATGCTGGGCGTCAGCGCCGCCGCCCTCGGACGCCCATTGCTGGGCGGCGGTTCGGCCTAGCTCAAGGTCGGCTTCCACGAGCGTGAGGCAATCGAGATATCGCGGGGTGGAGTCGGCGGATGCTGCGGCGGCAACCGCGAAAAAAAGAGCAATCGTAATCATGGCGTCAGCATAAACACGAAAATCGAGGCGCAATAGTGGCGCCAATCACATCCGTCTGAATGATGGGCTTTATTCTGCCGCTTTGGGATGGCCTGCCGTTGCGGATTGGCGCGACTTGGTTGATTTGCGCTTTCGTTTGCGCTTTGGCGCCGCCTTTTTCGCGCCGCCAGTCTTGGCGTTGGCGTCGTTCGCTGCTGCATCTGCGCCACTGGAGGCCGGCTGACGTTCGGGCAGAAAGCACGTTATGCGCGCGCCTTTGTTCTCACGCGAATCGAGCCGCACCCAGCCGCCATGGAGTTTCACGAATTTCTCCACGAGGGACAGGCCAAGTCCGGCGCCGGCGCTTGGGCCGCGGCTTTCAAAAGCGTCGAAAATCTTTGCCTGATCCGCCGGGGAAATGCCGCGCCCCGTGTCCTCAACCCAGATTTTGACAACGCCGTTGGATCTCTCTGCGCCAAGCGTGACTGTTCCGCCTGCGCCTGAGTAAGAGAAGGCGTTTGAGAGCAGGTTGAACAGCACTTGCTTGACGCGGCGCTCGTCGAGATCGGCGGACCCGATATCTTTCGGGCAATCGACATTAAGCGTGACTTGCGTGTCTTCGGCTTTCAGAGCGGCGAATATTTTTGCGTTTTCCAAAAGGGCGCGAATGTCTGTTGGTTTCTGCTCAAGCTCCAGCTTTCCTGCGTCAATGGCGGCGAGATCAATGATGTCATTGATGAGGTCTCGCAGATGATAGGAAGCTGAAAGAACGCTGGCGACATAGTCCTTCTGGCGATCATTCAGGACGCCAAACATCTGCCCATCGAGCATTTCCGAAAAGCCGATTATTGTCGAGAGCGGTGTGCGCAACTGATAGGAAACGTGATCGACAAATTTCGACTTCAAACGGTCTGCGTTTTCAAGGATGGCGTTGCGTTCTTTGAGTTCCTTTTCTCGCTCTCTGGAGTCGGTGATATCGAGGAAGTGAACAAGCGTCGCGCCGTCGGGCAAGGGTTCGGTGCCGAACGCAATGGTGCGGCCGTCATCAACGGCGATTTCCACATCGGTTCGTGGCGCGCGATCTTCGGTTGATTTTGAAGTAATTGCCTGGCGCATGTCCGCAAGCGCCGCCGTTGCGTTTAATGTCTTCTTCTCAAAATATCCCGCAATAGAGTCTACGTGTGGTTTTTTATCGAGGAGACTGGCGCTTATGCGCCAGAGTTTCTGAAAGGCCTTGTTGTGGAGTCGCAAGGATCCGTCAGCGCCAAATACCGCGACGCCTTCTGCGAGATTGTTCAATGTCGCTTTCTGCACATTGATTTGAGTATTGAATTTGGCCTCCAGCGCAATCTGTTCGGTGATATCCTCGAAAACCGCCATGACGCCGCCAAGAGGGTGGCGCTGTTTTGCTACACGGAGCGTCCGCCCGTCAGGAAGGTGCCAAATCTCGTCTGGCGCGTCGCCATCACGCTCTGACCCTGGCGCCGCGAGTTCTTCTGTGTACAGTGTAAGTTGTTCTGTTTTCCATGCATCGTAATCTGCGGGCTCAGGCAGTTTGCCATCAAAGCGCAGTTTGTCGAGAATTTCGCCATGATAGGTGCGCCCGCTGAGTTCTACATCATCCAGGGTCCATAGCTGCTGAAACGCTGCGTTGTGATAGACAAGGTTTTGGCTGGCGCCGAAGATCGCAACGGCGGTTTGTATCTGGTCTAGCGTGCGCTGATTGGCTTCAATATGCTGGCGCAGCTCCACCTTCGCCTTGTCGAGTTCCGTGGCGTCGACTGCAAAGCCGCCAATCGCTGCATCGCTGGCGCCGTGCAGCGGCGTTTCGACAATGCGCATCACCCGGCGTTCGCCGCGTGAGTTGACAATGATACGGCCTTCTTCGGCTTTGCGATTGGCGGCGGCGTTTGCTGAAAGCTTCTTGACGGAAGGATCAAGCTCGATCTGTTGTTTGATAGCATCAAGCGGCGACGGCGCCTCAACCGCCTCCGCATAGGAGCGGTTTACCCAAATCAATTCATGCTCTGCATTACGCCGCCAGGCTGGAAACGGTGCGCGCTCCAACAGCGCATGTGATCCATGCAGGTCAGCCGCGCGCTCGCGAAAGGCGCCGAAGATTGCGCCGTCTTCAGCCATACGCGCCGCCGGGTCGGTCAGCCACAGCGCGACCTGTCCGCCGGCGACCCGTCCATCGACTTCGATTGAGCGGCTGTCCGGCGTTACGATAGCGCCAGAGAAAGCGACGCCATGGGCTCGTAAGTCGCTGATTTTCTCACGCAGCGTGTGCGGTTCGTTGGCGTTATCGTCATTTAAAGGAAGCCCGCCAAGTGAGCCAAGAAGCTGGTTTACCGGGGCGCCGGCAGTGTCGGAATCATCCTTTGAAAATGACAGGAGCGATGCAAGCGCGGCTGGGCCGCCCAGAATTTTCGGGTTGCCCCACCCCTCCTGAATACTCTCATTGTCGTCTTCCCAGACCAGCACCAGGCCCGGATGGGCCGACAGGACTGCGTCGGATTTTTCCAGGCGCGCTTCCATCTCTGCGAGCCGATCGGACCAGTGAACAGCCTGATGCTTGGTGGCTGCGGATACCCTTATCGCCCAGATAATGGAGGCGGTGGTCAGCGCTACAGCGCCAGCGACGCCAACTGCAAACGGATCGAGATTGGCGATCAGGCCTTCGACGCCGCTCTGCGCGAAAGCTTGCGCCGGCGCGAATAATCCCGCCAGCGCACTAGCGCCCAGTAAGTTCCGCTTGCGAAGCCGCATGCCGCTTGCCCTAATCAGCACAGTTATCCCAAGCCGCACAAATTATCGAGATTCGCCAATATTTTGTGCGTCCTGGGCAATATCTCACAATATGTACTGTGTTCGTCGCGGCTCGCTAGAGGGGGGCGTGCGAAATCACCCATGCGTTCAATGAAGTTTTCAACAGGTTTTCAGCAGACATAACGCTATTCGGTGAGCTGGAAATTGAACTTTTCGACCACCCCATAACGCATGACAGGCCGGCCATTTTCATAAGCTGGCGGATATTTCCACTTCGAAACCGTGCTGACAATCCGATTGAAGCAGCGGTCCGGGGCATCGATGACACGGGCGTTAACCACATTGCCTTCGGGTGTGACGTCAAATTGGACAAGAACGACCCCCATGACGCCACGGCTGCGGCAGGTATCGGGATAAGGCGGCGCATAGCGGATCAACGGCCCGACATTGGCGGCGCGGCCTATTTCCGGGTCGACAATTTGTGGCGGGCCTGGGGCTATGCTGACAACGGGTCCTGGCGCTTTGGCGCGATCTGTCGGTGGGATATCGATCGGCGGCGGATCGTCCAGCGTTGGCCCTTTTGGCGGCGTTGGTCGCGGATCAATCGGCGTCTCTTTGATTTTTGGAAAGATCTCCAGAACCGGCGCCGCCCTGGGATCCCCATGGCCGCGGTCGAGTTTAATCATGCCGGCCATCATGGCGAACAGGCCGAGCGTGATGAGCCCCGCCAGTGGCAGGCCGGCAAACCAACGGAAAAACGTCATTTTTGTTCACTCCTGTGCTGGCAGCGCCCGTGACCAGGGGAGTTTCTGCAAATCTAAAAACGCTACGGGAAGTCCCGGGTCGCGCAGATGTGTTACAATAGTAGCAGGATAGCTGTTTTTGTAATAAAAGCAATAAAAAAGCGACAACGAAAAAGGGCGGCCTTTAAGGCCGCCCTCGTAATTTGATGAACTGAAGAAAAATCAGTACCGGTATTGATCGGTTTTATACGGGCCCTGAACAGGAACGCCGATATAGTCAGCTTGCTCTTCGGAGAGTTTCGATAGCTGAGCGCCGACTTTGTCGAGATGCAGCTTGGCGACTTTCTCATCAAGATGTTTCGGCAGGACATAGACTTCGTTTTCGTACTGGTCGCCTTTGGTCCACAGTTCGATTTGCGCCAGGGTCTGGTTCGTGAATGAAGCTGACATAACGAAGCTTGGGTGACCGGTTGCGTTGCCGAGGTTAAGCAAGCGGCCTTGTGACAACAGCAGCATGCGTTTGCCGTCAGGAAAGGTAATCATATCGACTTGATCTTTGACATTCGCCCATTTGAAGTTCTTCAGGCCTTCGACCTGAATTTCGTTGTCGAAGTGGCCGATATTGCCGACGATCGCCATGTCTTTCAGCGCTCGCATATGATCAACTGTCAGCACGTCCTTGTTGCCGGTTGACGTGATGACGATGTCGGCGCGCGGCGCGCCTTCTTCCATCGTGACAACTTCAAATCCGTCCATGGCGGCCTGCAATGCGCAGATCGGGTCGATTTCCGTCACCATGACGCGTGCGCCGGCGCCGCTAAGAGAGGCTGCAGATCCTTTGCCGACATCGCCATATCCTGCGACCAGCGCAACCTTGCCCGCCATCATAACGTCCGTACCCCGACGAATGCCGTCAACAAGAGATTCCTTGCAGCCATATTTGTTATCAAACTTCGATTTCGTAACCGAGTCGTTGACGTTGATTGCAGGGAAAGGAAGCGTGCCCGCCTTCTGGCGCTGATAAAGCCGCAGGACGCCAGTTGTCGTTTCTTCCGTCACGCCCTGAATGTTCGCTTTAACGGTGGAGTACCAGTTTGGCTGTTTCGCCAGGCGACGCTTGATTGTGTCGAACAAGGCCGTTTCTTCCTCATTAGACGGATTATCGAGGATTGACGGGTCTTTCTCCGCATCGGCGCCGAGCAGAATAAGAAGCGTGGCGTCGCCGCCATCGTCGAGGATCATGTTGGCGGTCTCGCCATTCGGCCATTCAAAGATCTTGTCCGCAAGGTCCCAATATTCTTCCAGCGTCTCGCCTTTGAATGCGAAGACCGGCGTGCCGGTCGCCGCGATCGCCGCGGCGGCGTGATCCTGCGTTGAGTAGATGTTGCATGACGCCCAGCGCACATCGGCGCCAAGGGCCTGCAGGGTCTCGATCAGAACAGCCGTCTGGATCGTCATATGCAAAGAGCCGGCGATGCGCGCGCCTTTCAGCGGCTGGTCCGCGCCATATTCATCGCGAGTGGCCATCAGGCCCGGCATTTCTGTTTCGGCGATTTCAATCTCGCGGCGGCCCCAGTCGGCAAGGCCAAGATCTTTTACGGTGTAGTCGTGATGGGAGGGCGCGGTCATCGCATTCTAGTCCTTGTTTTTGCTTGATATTTCGCTGTGCTCGGCGTTTCGCCGTCGAAAACGGTTTCTCTTGAAGCGGCATATAACAGGCGCGCGGGCCCATGCCAAGGGACATATAAAGATTTCTTTATGTGTTGGCGCGGCTGCGGCGCCCTGGCAAAATTACGCCATGATTTTGCGTGAATGTCGGAGAGAGAATGGGCGCATTTGCAGGCGCCCGGGAGGGCGAAGACATGAAACAAACGGTTCTGGGGCTTACGGCGGCGATTGGTGTGATGGGCGTTTCGACACCAGGTTTTACACAGAACGATGACGCTGCCGATCTTCGCATCGGTGAGGAGGTCAATCGCATCTGCTTTCGCCCCAACATCAGCGGGTGGCGCACGATTGACGATCTTGATGATGTCATCCTGCTCCAGCAAGGCGTCAATGACTGGTATTATGTGGAACTCCTCGGGCCGTGCCCCAATCGCGTGTTGCGCTCGGCGATCCAGATCGGGATCGAGAGCGCCCCGGGCCCAAGCTGCATTACGCGCGGCGACGTAATTATTGTTCGCGATACGCCGGGCCTCGCGCGCCGCTGCAATGTCCGGCGTATGTACAAATGGGATGATGATGCAGTCGAGCCGGAGGAAGCCAGCGAAAACGAGTGACGCTTAATCTTGCTCAAGTGTTTTCAGTTTCTCCTTTCAGTATCGCCTTTAGCCCATCGCGATAAGTCGGGTGGAGCAACGCAACATTCAGCGCTTCCTTCATACGTTTGTTTGAAACGCGTTTATTATCCGCATAAAAACTTTTCGCCATCGCCGACATGTCAGCCTCCTCTATCGGGATGAGAGGCGGCGGCGTTACGTTCAGCAGCTCGCACGCATATTCGATAACGTCCTGCGGCGGGGCCGGTTCATCGTCCGCGAGATTATAGACGTTGTGCAGGCGAGGGCGTGCAATGCCGGCTTCCAACGCGGCGGCGATGTCTTCAACGTGCATGCGGCTGAATACCTGTCCTTCCTTGTAGATGCGTTTGGCGCTACCTGCACGCACCGTATCGAGCGCAGAGCGGCCCGGCCCATAAATGCCCGGCAGGCGAAAGACGGCGAACGGCAAATCCGACGTGTCAGCGAATTCTGACCACTGCGACTCCGCAAGGATACGCCGGCGCGAACGCGGGCTCGTCGCTTTGAGCGCGCTTTCTTCATCGACCCACGCGCCGTCATGATCGCCATAAACGCCATTGGTGGAGAGATAGCCAATCCATTGAATCTCACTGGCGCGCTCTGCAATAGCTTCGTTTGCGGCGGCAAAGGCCGGACAGCCATCTTCGCTTGGCGGCGTTGAGACAAGAATGGCGCAAGCGTCATCGAGCGCGCCGGCGGGCAGGACGCCGCCATCCCAAAGATGCGCCTCAACACCCTCGGCTTGCATGGCTTGCGCTTTTTCCTCACGCGTTGTCGTGCCGGCGATGCGCCAGCCCTTATGGCGAAGGCGCCGCGCCAGCGCCGCCGCTGTATAGCCATATCCGAGGCAGAATAGTTTTTGATCGCTCATCGCCGTATTTTTATCCCTTTGCTTTTAATTCAACCAAAAGGGGCGCCGTTACCGACCCTGCCGAGCGTGAAACAATTGGCGAAATCCCTCTCTCTTCGATGTCGACTGACGTAATTGCTGGGCTGCAGAGGAACTCACTGGCGATTTTCCGAAATTGTTTCACGGGCTGGCGTCCTGTTTGTCAAAACCCTCAAAGTTGTCCGTGCAAGCAGTATAAGGCCGCCGCGAAGGGCGGGGATAAGTTTTATCGAAAATTTTTGCGGCGGGGATGGCGGGCCGTTGCCGAGCTTGAATTCGCCGTCCGCCAAAAAATTATCCTGTCAGCTTATGCCGGCGGGCAATGGGCGCCGGCTTCGACCCATGCGGCGGTGAGGGCGCCGAAGGTTTCCTGATCGCCGGGCGCGGGCGTGCGGCCTTCGCCCGGGCGCCACGCCCAGTTTACGAGATGATCGACGCTGTTATGGCTGACCAGGTCTTCGAGAGAACGGCCGCCATTGCGCTCCTGATCCTTGATCTGCGCGCAGAGTTCAGCCTGGGTCGCGCCTTGCCAGCCCATGGATTGCGGCGCCAGCAACCAGGGTTGCGCACCGGGGATGGAGCCTTCCATGGTGGCGAATTCGGCATTCTGCGCACCGTGACATACGTTGCATTCCATACCGGCGGCGCCCATGCCTGCGCCGCGAACAACCGGCGGTTCGTGGGGATGCATATCGTCGCCTTGGGTTGGGCCGCCTGACCGCGGATGGCAATTTGCGCAGCGCGGGTGGAACATGACTTTCGCCATTTCACCGAAAAGCGCTGCGGCGCGCTGTTCTTGATCGTCTATGTCGGCGAACGCAGCAGGGGTCATCAAGCCGCTAACCTCACGCGCGCTGGTCGAAGAGTCACCAACAGTGGTTTCGGAGCTTTCCTGCGGCTGCCCGCAGGAGGTGATGATAAGGAAACCGCTGAGGAGGAGAGCGATACTCGCCCGATTTTGTCTGGTCATCTTTGTTTCCTTACGCCTGCAGCGCTTTGATCATGGGCAATTGCCGCGGCGTTTCGCCCGTCAGTCTGCGAACGGCGTTCGCAACGGCCGGTCCGATCGGCGGCACGCCGGGCTCGCCGACACCGGTAGGCGCTTCGGCGGACGGTATGATTTCAACACTGACCGCCGGCATTTCTCCGATGCGTAATGAGCGGTAATCGTGGAAATTCGATTGCATGACGGCTCCGTCATCCCCAAGGGTCAGTTCGTTGAAGAGAATGGCGCTGAGGCCGTAACCAATGCCGCCTTCCATCTGGGCGCGGATGACTTCCGGATTGACGGCGACGCCGCAATCGACGGCGCACCAGACATTATGAACCTTCGGCGTTCCGTTCTCTATGGAGACTTCAGCGATTTGAGCGACGTACGACCGGAATGACTCCACAGCGGCCACGCCGAAAGCATGGCCGTCCGGCGCGGCGCGCCCCCAACCGGCCATATCCGCTGCTTTTTGAAGCGCCCCGGCAAGCCGCTGATGGTCCCCCATCAAGGCAAGGCGTCCTTCAACGGCGTCCTTGCCGCCTTTTTCCAACAGCTCGTCGATGAATGTTTCCACCGCATAGCCGGTATGGGTATGGCCGACCGAGCGCCACCACAATGTCGTCACCGGGCTATTTACAATGTGTACGGAGGTATTGAAGTTCGGCACCGCGTAAGGAATGACCGATGCGCCTTCGACCATTGTTGAGTCGACGCCGTTCTGGATGAGCCCTTCGAACGCCGATCCGGCGAGGAAAGACTGCCCGGCGATGGTCTGCTCCCAGGCGACAATGTCGCCCGCGTCATCAAGACCGCCGCGCAGGCGATGCACGGTCAGTGGCCGGTAAAAGCCGCCGCGAATATCGTCTTCGCGGGTCCACATCAGTTTAACGGGCGTTTGCCCGCCGGCGGCCATGAACACTTCCGCCGCTTCCTGCGCGAATTGTGATGTCGGCTGGGCGCGCCGGCCGAAACTGCCGCCGGCGAGCATCGTGTTGATCCTGACCTGCGCCGGCTCCAGGCCGCAGACTTGCGCCATGGCCTGTTGATCGCCGGTCTGGATCTGGCTGCCCATCCAGACTTCAACGCCGCCATCCTCGTGACGTTCAATCACCGCGTCGAGGGGCTCCATCGGCGCGTGAACGAGATAGGGGAAAACATATTCCGCTTCATGCGTCGTGGTTGCGGCGTTTAGGCCTTCGTCGATTGAGCCGTTTTCACCCGCAACCGCGCCGCGGTTTTTCGCCTTTTCCTGACGCTCCTGCGCAATGGCGTCGGAAGACCGCCGTTCGGCGCCGCTCTCGTTCCATTCGACACGCAACGCCTTGCGCGCTTTCAAGGCGGCGTAAGTGTTTTCCGCGAAGACAGCGACACCGCTCGATATCTGCTTGATGTCTTTTACGCGCGGGACGCGGCGGGCTTCGGCGTCATCGAAAGAGGAGACCGTCGCGCCGAATTTTTTTGGATGCTCAACAACGACGGTCATCATGTCGTCGCGATAAACATCAAGCGTAAAGACGGCTTCGCCGGTTGATTTCATCCCGGTGTCGAGCTTTGGAACGTCTTTTCCGATATAGACAAACTGGTCCGGCGTTTTTAGCGTCGGTTCGGCGGGCGGCGTTTGCGTCGCGGCGGCTTCCGCGAACTCGCCGAAATTTCCACTGCGCGATGACGCGGCATGGCTCAAGACGCCCTTTGATATGGCGATCTCGGATGCGGGGACATCCCAGGTTTCAGCGGCGGCGGCGATCAGCATGGCCCGCGCGGCGGCGCCGGCCTTTCGCATAAGCTCGTAAGAGACCGCCATTGCGGTGGACCCGCCGGTGCCCTGGATCGGACCAAAGGCGGCGTTCGCGTAAAGGCTGGCGTCAGCCGGCGCATGCTCGGCGCGGATCTGCGACCAGTCCGCATCCATTTCATCGGCGACAAGCGTTGATAAGCCGGTCCACGGTCCCTGGCCGAATTCGATATGCTTGATCAGAACCGTAACGAGATTGTCAGGACTGATGCGAATAAAGGCGTTTGGCGCGAAGGTGGTCTCGCCGCCAGCTGCGCCGCCGAGCACGCTTTCCGCGCCGGACTGCGCACGGCCTTTTAAAGGCAGCGCGACGCCGATGACGAGACCGGCGGCGCCGGTCAGAAAGGCGCGGCGGGATGGGGTTGGTGTATCGAATGGCGCCATGATCTTAACCCTCCATCGCTTCGCCGGCGGCCTTCACGGCCTTCCGGATACGGACATAAGTGGCGCATCGACAGATGTTGCCGTTGAGCGCGTTATCGATATCTTCGTCGCTTGGTTTCGAATTGCGCGCGAGCAGCGCTGTCGCCGTCATGACCTGGCCGGACTGGCAATAGCCGCATTGCGGCGTATCGAACTCAGCCCATGCCTCGCGCACCGCGTCCGCTTCGGGGCCTGACAGCCCTTCAATGGTTGTGACATTCTGCCCTTCAATACTTGACACTGGCGTGACGCAGGACCGCCGCGGCTGTCCGTTCACATGAACGGTGCATGCGCCGCATTGCGCGATGCCGCACCCGAACTTTGTGCCGGTCAGGCGCAAGTCATCGCGCAAGACCCACAAGAGCGGCGTATCGGGATCGACATCGACTGTCTTCTCCTCGTCATTGACGTTGAATGTTGTGCTCATTTTTACGCTCTCCTGAATCGCGCTTCGAGATCATAGCATGATTGCCGAAGAGGCTTATGTCCAATCACAGTTGAACAACATAAAAAAATTGTCAGGCGATCATTTTGTTCATGTTATTGAATCACGGCGAGAGGAATACAAAAACACATTTTTGAAAATGCAAGAGCCTTGACAGGCGATTTTCTAAAACTGTCTTACGGGGACGAGGCGTCTTCCCGTCGATGCTCTGAACAGGTTCGCGCGGACTGCCATTAAGGGTCAGAAGCCAGTATATCTGACGTAGTGTTCTGGCGCGCTGAAAACTAATCGAAAATTCCTATTAAAAAACTCAATACTGCCTCCTCGGCTGACAGCCGGTACGCTTTATATCTCTTATGGAATGACAAAAGCCTGATTCAGCGGCTGTTTGTCCGTTCATTCGCCGGCATTTTCTCGTCTCAGCTCCAGCGGAAGTGACTTAACTCAGGCGCTCTTCCTTTGCACATATGTAAAGACAGCGTGAAGCATAAGGATAATCGCCAAGCATGAGCGAAGCGATCACTGGGTACCTGTTTTACGAAATCGCCGCGCTGCTGGTGTTGGCCGCGGCGACGGGGTTTGTCGGCCTGATGCTGCGTCAACCGTTGATTGTGAGTTTTATCGCTGTTGGCATTATCGCGGGGCCGTCGGTTTTAGATATTGCGCACTCGGATGATTATATCGACCTGCTGGCGGAGCTTGGCATTGTGCTGTTGCTGTTTCTGGTCGGTTTGAAGCTTGATCTGAAACTTGTACGCACTCTTGGGCCCGTGGCGCTGATTACTGGTCTCGGCCAGGTGGCGTTCACCACGATTTTTGGCTTTTTCATCGCGCTTGCGCTGGGCTTCGGCGTTGTCGCCAGCATCTATGCGGCAGTGGCGCTGACATTTTCGTCAACCATCATCATCGTCAAACTATTGTCTGATAAACGCGAAATTGACTCGCTGCACGGGCGCATCGCGCTTGGCTTTCTGATTGTTCAGGACCTTGTCGTCGTTATGGCGATGATTGTCCTGTCGGCGCTTGGCGTCGGAGCTGCGGCCGGCTCGGCGTTCACGGACGTTCTGCGCGTGTTTGGATTCGGTGCGCTGATGCTCGCCGCCATTGGCGTTTTCATTCGCTTTATTGCGACGCCTTTGGCCGAGCGCCTGTCGCGCGCACCGGAGCTTCTGGTTTCTTTCGCCATTGGCTGGGCGGCGCTTCTGGCCGCGCTTGGGTTTTATCTCGGCTTCGGTAAAGAGCTGGGCGGCCTTCTGGCCGGGGTCTCGCTGGCGTCCACTCCGTTTCGCGAGGCGATTGCATCGCGGCTCGCGTCCTTACGTGACTTTCTGCTCTTGTTTTTCTTTATCGCGCTCGGTGCGTCACTCGACCTTTCGACGCTGGGCGCAAGCGTTGGTCCGGCAATCATCCTTTCGCTGTTTGTGCTGATCGGCAATCCGCTCATCGTTCTGGCGATCATGGGCGCCATGGGCTATCGCAAACGCACTGGCTTTCTCGCCGGACTGACGGTCGCGCAGATCAGCGAGTTTTCCCTGATCTTCATGGCGATGGGCGTTTCGCTCGGCCATGTGGCGGAAGATGCGCTTGGTCTCGTTACGCTGGTTGGTCTCATCACCATCGCCGCATCGACGTATATGATCACTTATTCTCACCAGCTGTACGATTGGTTCGAGCCCTGGCTCGGCGTTTTTGAGCGGCGCGGCGCCGGCGCCAAGGAAGACGCCTGGCGGCCTAAGGGCGCACATTACGATGTCATTGTGTTCGGTTTGGGACGGTACGGTCTCGCGATTGCGCGGGATCTGGAAGCCGCCGGGCGGCGGGTGCTTGGCGTCGATTTCAATCCGGCGGTGTTGCGCCATTGCAGAAGGCGCGGCGTCGATGTTGTCTTCGGCGATGCGACGGACCCTGAGTTTCTCGCGCATCTGCCGCTCTCCGGAACAGACTGGGCGGTTTCGGCGGTGCCGGATCACGACACCGGCGTGACGCATGACGATCCGCGGCGGTCACTTTTGCGATCCCTGCATGAGTTGAACTATGCCGGCCGTATTGCGGTTGCGGCGCATAGCGACGCCGCCGCTGCGCACCTGCAGGATGCAGGCGCCGACCTTGTACTAATGCCCTTTCGAGATGCTGCGGCGCAGGCCGCATCGCTCATCCTCGCCGAGCGCATGCCGGACGCCGCGAACGTGCGTGATCCGCTTGGCCAGAAGGAGTTTGCCTGATGACGCAGAACGCCGCACCATCTGTTTTTAAAAATATTCTTGTGGTCTGTACACAGACTGGAAGTGACGCCGTAACCCTGCGCCGCGCAGGAACGCTGGCTGAAAGCCCTGGCGCGCGGCTGACGGTCGTCGCCGTCGCTCAGCCCCTTGGCGTTCTTGGCGAAGCGGCGCGCTTTTCGTCCTTGACCCGCGAAGATATCGAACGCGCGATGATTAAAGAAATTCGAGATGGCGTCACCGCTCTAGTCGCCGACACTTTGCCAAACCTGTCGCCGGCAATCGAGATCCGCATCGGCAAACCTTTTGTGGAAATTATCCGTTATGTACTCGCTAATGGCTGTGATCTTGTGATCAAGTCCGCAGAGGATCTTGACGGCTCCGGCCGGCGGCTTTTCGCCAGCGCTGATCAGCATCTGATGCGTAAATGCCCATGCCCGGTGTGGCTGCAGCGCAGCGTCAAAGACGATGCCAAAGACAATGACGAGGATAATGAACGAAAGGGTGACGGTCGCGCGCTTGTGCTTGCGGCTGTCGACGTCGATCCATTCGCTAAAGATCACCAGGAGGCGTGGGCAAGCCTTAACCTGCGTATTCTTGAAACCGCCGTGGCGGTCGCCGCCTTCGAAAAGACGGAGCTGCGTATCGTGCACGCCTGGGAAGCGCCCGCCGAAGACATGATCCGCCGCTGGGCAGGGCCGGCGGCGGAGGTTTCCAACTATGTCAACGCCGTCGAGACTCAATCGCGCAAAGCGCTTGATGCGCTGCTGCGCAAAGGCGCCCCATCGGTTGCAGCGGCGCCTCAATTGTTGCGCGGCGCTGCGCGGCGAGTGATCGCGCCTTACGCGGCGCGCATCGGCGCCAGCTGTCTTGTCATGGGTACGATCGGCCGCACTGGCGCCCCCGGCGTCATCATCGGCAACACCGCCGAAGATATTTTAAACAGTGTCGAGTGTTCCGTCGTTGCGATTAAGCCGCCGGGTTATGTCAGCCCGGTCACGCTTGAACCCTGAACGTCTCCTGATTTATAAGACTGGGTGGAAGCCGGATCATAGCGCAAGAAGGCGGGGGCTTTTGATCGCTGGGCGATTTTTGTCCTAGAAACCTGTATCTTCTTTTTGCTGCGCCACGATTCAGGTCAGCTTCCGGATATTTCTGTAAACACGCCTACACCCCTCGTTGAACACCGATCCAACACCGCTATCATTATACGATGCCCAGACTGTTTGTTGCGCTTGATATTCCCGAACCTGTTCGTGACGCTCTTGCGTCGCTTCAAAATGGCGTGGAGGGCGCGCGCTGGCGCCCGGTTGAAAATTTTCATTTAACGCTTGCATTTATTGGCGATACGGATCGCCATGGATTTCGTGACGCCTGCGACGCGCTGGCTGAGATTGAGGCGCCGTCGTTTGACTTGAAGCTTTCCGGTCTCGGTTTTTTTGGAGAGCGAAAGCCGCGTGCTTTATGGGCGGGTTCGGCGCCGTCGCCGGAGCTTTTGCACTTACAAAGCAAGGTGGAAACAGCGCTTCGCCGCCGCGGGTTCGACCTGGAGACGCGCAAGTTCATGCCCCATGTGACGCTCGCTTATCTGAAGGGGACACGGCGCGACGATGCCGCCGCCTATTGCGCGGTTAACGGACTATTTTCGACAGATGCGTTCCCGGTGATCGCATTTCACCTTTACTCGTCACAGCTTGGTGGCGAAGCGAGCCATTATGAAATCGAGGCGTCCTATTCGCTCTCGTCTTCTACGTGATCGAGGAATCCGTCGACGCCCAGTTCGATCAAATCCAGAACCTGGCTGAAGCCATCCGCCCCGCCATAATAGGGGTCCGGCGTTTCGCGGGTTTCGCAATCGGCGAAGTCGAGAAACAACCGGATGTCGCAGCTGCGGTTCGGCGGCGCGAGATCCAGAAGGTCTGTGTGATTGCTGAGGTCCATGGCGAGGAGGTAATCAAACTCGTAAAAGTCCGCGAGACCGACCTTACGCGCGCGCTGATGGCCGATGGCGTAGCCGCGCTTGCCCGCCGCCTGGATCATGCGCGCATCCGGCGGATCGCCAACATGCCAGGCGCCGGTGCCGGCGGAGTCGATAAACAGATCGATGTCGCGATCGCGGGCACGGATTCGCAATACGCCTTCCGCCGCAGGTGAGCGGCAGATATTGCCAAGACAGACAAACAGGATGCGCTTCGTCATATTTTACCTTGTGGCGCGTTTTCCGCTCTTAATAAAGCGCCCTCGCGTCCCTAGATTGGGTCAGGCGCGATTTCGACGCCGGAAAGATCAAAGGAACTTCCATGAGCATGACCCTGTCCTCCATCGCCATCGCCGCCTCCGATCAGATGTATGCCGGCCTCGAAGGCATCGTGAAAAAAGCCGTCGCCGCCGCAAAGGCGAAAGGCATTGATGATGAAGTTTTTCTAAACTGGCGAATAGCGCCGGATATGTTCCCGCTGGCGCGTCAGATTCGAATTGCAACGGAACTGCCGGTGCGCGGGCTGTCGCGGATCGCTGGGGCGGAGATGCCGAGCTTTGCCGATGACGAAGCAACCTTCGAAGATTTTTTGGGCCGTATCGAGAAAGCGAAAAAACTCGTTCATGGGTTGGATGCGTCGGCGATAGATGCGGAGCCCGATGCGCCGGTAACGTTTCCCGCCGGCGGCGGCAATGAAATGACCTTGCCGCGTCGCGCCTACCTGCAGAACTTTATCCTGCCCAATCTCTATTTTCATGTGACGGCGACCTATCTGATTTTGCGTCACCTCGGCGTTGACGTGGGCAAGCGCGATTATCTCGCGGTTCCCGGATAACCGATGAGCAAAGCCCGCAACATCGCTATTCTGACGGGCTCCGGGATTTCCGCTGAGTCCGGTGTTGCGACCTTTCGCGATACGGGGGGTGTATGGGCGAAATATGACTACCGCGAAGTGGCGACGCCGGAAGGTTTCGCCGCCAACCCGGCGCTTGTGCATGAATTCTATAATGAACGGCGCCGGAATATCGGGACCGTCTCGCCAAACGCCGCCCATGAAGCGCTGGCGAAACTGGAGCGCGGTCTTGAAGCGCGGGGCGGGCGCCTAACGATCATTACACAGAATGTCGATGACCTGCATGAACGCGCGGGCGTGAAGAACCTGCTTCACATGCATGGAGAGCTTGCGAAAGCGAGTTGCCTGCATTGCGATGGCGTCTGGCCGTGGCTTGAAGACCTGTCCGTTGAAACGCCGTGCCCCGACTGCAAATCCGTTGGCGGCATGCGTCCTTACATTGTCTGGTTCGGAGAGATTCCGCGTTTCATGGATGAGGCGGCGGAAGCGGTGGCCGGCGCCGATCTCTTCGTATCGATTGGCACGTCAGGGTCCGTCTATCCTGCAGCGGGGTTTGTCGGTGAAGCGCGCAATGCTGGCGCCCAATGCCTGGAGCTTAACCTGGAGCCGTCGGAGAATGCGCATCTGTTCTGCGACAGTCGTTATGGACCTGCGACAGAAGTCGTGCCTGATTGGGTGAAGGCGATTTTAAGTTAGCGCATCATGATTATATATGGCTCCTCGCACCCATCCTTCGAGACGCTAATTTTCCTTCACCCTGAGGGCTGCGAAGCGGCGTCTCGAAGGGCGAAGGAAAATTAGCCCTCAGGATGAAGGTATGCTGAGGCTTTTGACCGTAAAAATGTGCTGGGATTAAGTCGAATGTCGCATTGCGTTGCAGCATGGCGAACGGATCGACGCATCGTCGCAAATGCTGTTGCGTTCCATATGAATAACAACTTACGCTTCCCCCGTTCGTAACGCATTTGCTCGTCTGGGGTCATTCATGAAATCGTTGAAGTCGTTCGTCATTGCGGCCGTCGCCGCCAGTATCAGCCCGATCAATCCCGCCTTGTCGCAGGAGGCGGAGGAGAAGCCAAAATGGGATGTCGCGGCGCCGGTCTCGCCGACGCGCGATGTTGCGATCAATGTCGACGAAGGCACCTGGATGAGCGTCGATGTGAGCCCCGACGGGCGCACGATTGCTTTTGACCTGCTTGGCGACATTTACGTGATGTCGATCTCTGGCGGCGAGGCGAGAGCGATTGCCAGTGGGACGCCCTGGGAGATGCAGCCGCGCTTTTCACCGGACGGGTCGAAGATCGCGTTCACGTCGGACCGCGCCGGCGGCGACAATATCTGGATCATGAATGCGGACGGGTCCGACAAGCGCCAGGTGACGAAGGAATCCTTCCGTCTTTTGAACAATGCGACCTGGTCTGCAGATGGACAGTACCTTGCGGCGCGCAAGCATTTCACCACGCAGCGCTCCCTCGGCGTCGGCGAAATCTGGCTCTATCACATTGCCGGCGGCGACGGCATGCAACTGGTCAAGCGTCCAAGCGAAGCGCATCAGAAGGAGCTCGGCGAGCCCATCTTCTCCGCTGACGGCCAATATATCTACTACTCACAAAACGTGACGCCCGGTTCGACTTTTATCTATGCACAGGATTCCAACACTGACCTGTTCAACATCAAGCGTTACGAAATGGCGACGGGCGAAATTGAAACGGCGGTCTCCGGCGCCGGGGGCGCCGTTCGCGCCGCGCCATCGCCGGATGGGCGCCATATCGCTTTTGTGCGCCGCGAGCGTGCGAAGTCGAAGCTTTATGTGAAAGATCTGAACTCAGGCGAAGAACGCAAAATCTACGATGATCTCGATCAGGACCTGCAGGAGATCTGGGCGGTGCATGGCGTTTATCCCAATATGGACTGGACGCCGGATGGGCGCTCGCTCGTCTTCTGGGCGGGCGGCAAAATCCGCAGGTTGAATGTTGCGACGGGCGCGGACAGCGTCATTCCGTTCAGCGTCAACGATACGCGCGCCGTTGTAGCGCCGCCGCGTCCCGACGTGGCGGTGGCGCCCGATGAATTCAAAACGACCCTGCCGCGTTTTGTCAGCGTCTCGCCGGACGGTGGGCGCGCCCTGTTTGAATCTCTCGGCAAGCTCTACATCAAGTCCTTGCCCAACGGCGAGCCGCGGCGTCTGACCCGGGGCGGAAATGATTTTGAACTCTTCCCGTCATGGTCCTATGATGGGCGGCGCATTGTTTATGTCAGCTGGAATGACGAAGATCTTGGGACGATCCGCACGGTTTCCGCCGGCGGCGGATCGGGCCGTGCGGTGACAAGCGACCCTGGCCATTATCGCCGGCCGCGCTTTTCGCCGGACGGGCGCGCCATTGTTTTCCAGAAAGGCAGCGGCGGGCGGCTGACATCAAAGGACTGGTCGGAAGCGCCGGGCGTTTATCGCATGCCGGCGTCCGGCGGGGCGATGACGCGCGTCGCGAAGTCTGGCTCAGCCCCGCATTTCGGCGCCGGCGATGACCGTATTTTCATGACGACCTTTGACGGCGACACGGCGTCTCTCGTCAGCGTCAATCTGGAAGGCGACGATGAGCGCACCCATGCGTCGGGCGACCTGATCACCGGCTATCAGGTTGCGCCATCGGGGGAGCACCTGGCCTTTTCCGAAAACTACAGCGCCTATGTGATGCCGATGACGATGGGCCCGCAAAAGATTGCAGCGGGGCGCAAAGCGTCGGCAGTGCCGGTGGTGAAAGCTAGCGGGATTGGCGTCACCTATATGAATTGGTCGCGTGATCGATTGAACTGGAGTCTTGGGCCGGTTCTTTATCATGCGGATCTCAGTGACATGCTGCCGTCGCAACCGAAGTCCGATGATGATGGCGAAGGCTATGCGCCGCCGGAAACCGGCGCGGATATTTCCATGACCGTCGCCGCCGACAAGCCGGCTGGTCTCGTCGCGCTGACCAACGCCCGCGTCATCACCATGGCGGGCGAAGATGGCGGCGTCATTGAAGACGGCGTTGTCATTATCGACGGCAATCGCATTCAGTCCGTAGGCGGCATGTCGGAAGTTGCAATCCCGGCGGGCGCCAGTATTGTTGATCTTGCCGGCAAGACCATCATGCCGGGCATCATCGACGCCCATGCTCAT
This sequence comes from Pseudomonadota bacterium, assembly GCA_039819405.1. Classification (GTDB taxonomy): domain Bacteria; phylum Pseudomonadota; class Alphaproteobacteria; order Caulobacterales; family Parvularculaceae; genus Hyphococcus. Next base: position 230,652 of record JBCBSB010000006.1, read on the forward strand.
GGTCCGCAAGGATCGGATGACATCATCCCGCAGCAAAACTGGTCCGCGATTGCGCATCTTGCGCTGGGCGTTACGACCGTGCACGACCCTTCCAACCGGGCGAGCCACATTTTCTCCGCTGCGGAATATCAGCGCGCGGGACGCATCCTTGCGCCGCGTCTTTATTCAACAGGGGAGATTGTCTACGGCGCGAAGTCGCCGCGGGTCTACGCTGTCATCGACAGCCTGGAGGATGCCCGCAATCATGTGCGGCGCCTGAAAATCCAGGGCGCTCATTCCATCAAAAACTACAACCAGCCGCGCCGCGAGCAGCGCCAGCAGGTCAATGAGGCGGCGCGTGAAGAAAATATCGCGGTGGTCGCAGAAGGCGGCTCGCTCATTCACATGGATATGTCCTTCGTTGCGGACGGAATTACGTCCATCGAACATAACCTACCGCAATCAATGCTTTATGAGGACGTGTTGAGTTTTTACAGCTCTACTGAAGTGGCCTACACGCCGACCCTGGTCGTGACTTTTGGCGGCCTTGGGGGCGATCCGTACTGGCGTGACCAGACAGATGTCTGGTTGCACCCGATCCTGTCGAAGCACGTCCCGCCCCGCAAACTGGAAGCCAGTTCCGTGCGCCGGCAGAAGGCGCCGAATGAGGACTATTACGATCAAGTGAGCGCGGCGACGTCGAAGCAGCTTGCCGATCGCGGCGTTCTCGTCTCCATCGGCGCCCACGGCCAGGAGGAAGGCCTCGCCTCCCACTGGGAGATGTGGTCTTTCGCCCGCGGCGGCATGAGCCCGCTCGAAGCGCTGAAAGCCGCGACCGTCTCACCGGCCAGGCATCTTGGCTTCTGGGGCGACATTGGATCGCTGGAGGAAGGCAAGCTCGCTGATCTTGTCGTCCTTGACGCCGACCCGCTGGAGGATATTCAGAATACTGACGAAATTTCTCACGTCATGCTCAACGGGCGGCTCTACAACGCCGAGACCATGAACGAGGAAGTGACCGGGAATTTCAAGCGCGCCCCATATTGGTGGGAGTGAGAAAAGCCGTTGCTCACATTTGTAAGTCGAATGCGGGTGACGAAGGTCAGTCTCTTTTTCGCTAATATCTGCTATAGGCTCGCCAAAGCGGATGTGAGATTGACGCGTGCCTGAACCCTTCAACATACGACCGTTCCAGCCGGACGACCTTCCGGTGCTGCATGACATTCGTAATGCGGCCTTCAAACCGGTGTTTCAGTCGTTCAGGAATCTTGTCGGCAAGGATATCGCCGCCATTGCGCTGAAGAACGCCGAAGCTGAACAGGGCGCGTTTCTTGATACCATCTGCAGTAAAGACTCGGCGCATACAGTTTTCGTCGCAGAGCGCGAGAATAAGCTGGTCGGCTTTTGTTCAATATCGCTCGATACGGATACGAAGGTTGGTGAAATCGATCTGAACGCGGTGCTTCCCTCGCATCAGGGCGCGGGGATTGGCGCGGCGATGTTCGATCATGCGCTGAAATTGATGCGCGAGGCGGACATGAAGGCGGCGACAGTCGGCACCGGCGGTGATGACAGCCATGCGCCGGCGCGCCGGGCCTATGAAAAGGCGGGCTTCGGCCCGGCCATTCCTAATGTGTACATGTATCGGTTGCTGTAGGGCGCCGGAACAGGATGGAAACGGCCTTAAGTCAGGTCACTTCCATATCAGTTTATGATTTTCCCGCTTCACGGGCGCGGGAATTTCAAGATCAGTTAAAAACTCGCCGCCGATAGATTGCAGGAGCGCATTCGCCGTCTTGCGGGCGTCCGGATCAAGTCCGGCGATATGGTCCGTTGCGTGCTGCAGCATCCACTGCGTGTAGGGGAGAATGATCCGCTGTCCCGCGCCGCCTTCGACAGTAAAGTCATGCATGCCGATGAAGCGCGGAATATCCGCCTCGGGCTGATCGTTTTTGAAAGCCGCAAGTTTCTCCACGAGGTCTGCAAGGCACGGTCCCTGTTCGCGCATTTGCCGCCGCAGGATCGGCAACAGCGTTTCCGGGATATCATCATTGGCGAGAAATTCTCCGCTTCGCGGTTTTGGCGCCTGCATCCGCTTCACCCATTCGGCGACCGAAGGCGCGCGTCGTTTCATGAGCTCGCCTGACGCCGGGTCGCGATAAAGATGCGCATAGAGCGGGCCGATCAGGCCGAAATCGCCGATGGAGGGCCGCGATCCGAACAGGAATTCATGCGTCTCAAAATGAGCGTTGAGATCATCCAGCAGCGCCTCATAGGAGGCTTCAATAGCGGGCGCCATTTCCGGTGTCGCGCCAAGGAACGCGACGGACCCTTCGAATTTTTCAGCCGCCTTTTTACCGGCGGCGAATTGTTGATCGGCATCCGCATCGGGCGCCACGACCTTGCCGAATTCCCCATAGGCGAAATCGCGATTATGCGCCCAGCGATAATGCATCGCCGGGATGACGAGCCATTCATCGCCGTAAAGCTCCAGCAGATGCGCGGCGAGGCGCTGGCGCGGCGTCGAGGGCAGGACTGACGGTTCCGGGTCGAGCGCTTCGAAATGTGCGATGATTTCGCTCGTATCCTGAATAGCTTCGTCGTCAGGGGTTATCAGCAAAGGGATCATCGGGTAACCGATGCGCGGTATGATGACGGACTGATAGATTTCCCGCGTCGCGAGGCGCTCTTCAAACGGAACGCCTTTCCAGCGCAGATAGCTTCGAGCCTTGCCGGTAAAATAGGAAAGCTGGCCGCCATACAAAATGTGTTCGTTCATCGGGATTGCCTCGCGCTCATGTTGCGAGAGGCATGATCGCCGGACAGGTCGAAGTCAATTACGCCAGCTGCGTTTGGGTGATAAAAAGCCGGTGAGCAGCCGCTTGAATCGAGTCTTTATTCGCCGCCGGACCGCGAGTTTAGGTGAGCGCCTTGCGCCGCGCTCTTACATATTTGCATGCGCTTCGATAATGGGAAGGGCCTGATGCTTCGGCCCAGCGTCCGGGCCTCCAGTCATTTTTGGCGCCAACCATCGGTCCGCCGTAAAGCTCGGCGTTCGATTTTGATTCAATAAAGTTGACGAGCTTTTTGTGCTGGGCGCGCAAGGTTCGCAAGGCGCCTTTCCAGGTCAGGTCCGCGTGTTTATCCCGCAAGTCCGCATTATAGCGTTTCAACTCGTTCCACTTATAACCCTTGGCCGGGAAGCTAACTTCTTTACCCGCCATGCCGTTCTTATACCAGCCGAGAAACAGTCCAATCCAGTGCGCCCGGTGCGCAATCACGTCTTTTATGGATGTGTCGTCCTCATCCTTGACGGTGACAATGCTTTCGTCGCAAGTGGCGATAAGCGTTTCCAGTTTTTCAAACTCTTTCAGCGTGAGTTCGAGCAATTCTTTTTTGTTTGTGGCCGCCATCGCCGCTTGCCTCTGCACAAATGCTATGAGGCGTATGTGTGTTTGAGCTGCATGTTTGCAAGACCGTCAAAAGGCTGCTGGCGACGTCTTTAAGAACAACCTGCTTATGGTTGAAGCCCTAAGTAAAGCAGCGTGAGGCCGAGCGTATTACTGAGCCCATGCGACACGATAAGCGGCCACAGATTTCTGTTAAATGCGAGATATAAAACGCCGGAGACGAAAGCAATTGCGCCTGTCGCCGCCCACCCGGCGAGGCCCTGGTAATAATAGTGCTGCTGACCGAACAGGACGGCCTGGCAGATCACCGCGAACAACGCTGCAAATGGGATTTTTGCAAATAGCCGTTCGAAACGAGACACCATGGCCGCTCGAAACAGCATTTCCTCCGTAAAACCGCCAACTATCCACGCTGTTGCGAGCCAGAACAAAAAGACCGGCAGGTTGCCAGGCAAATTGGCGAACCGGTCTTGATAGCGGGCGTCAATTGCTTGTGTCGCTGCGTCTGGTCCATCGATCAGACTGGTGGCGAGTGATTGTGTGAGAATGCCGGCGGCGATTGTCAAAACAAGCGCTAAAATGGTCCACAGTACTGTCCGCACAATACTTGTCGGTCGTCCAAGGCCGATGTTACTCCATTTTTCATTGTTTGCTCGCAGTCGCCATGTCGCCACCGCCAGGGCCGCAAGAAGTGAAACAGGTCCGGCGTAACTCCAGATCGCGTCGAAATTCAGCAAAAGAGATTTCAGGCCAACTAACACCCCGATGATCAGGATAAGATCGAGAAGGGCCGACAGTCGGCTTTGTCTTGTTAGTTCAGACAAGGTCATAGTTTTTTTCGTGATTTCACGCGCTCAAATGTTGGAGAACGCATAAGCGCGTCCATGGCTTGTTCGACTGCTGCGTATAGATCGCAGCTGATTTCTTTGAAGAGGGTCGCGAAAGCTTCGTCAGCTTCAGCCAGCCGTGTTTGCAATCGCTTGAACTGAGCGACGCCCTTGTTTGTCAGTTGTAAAATTTTGCGGCGCCCATCTTGAGGGTCGCTGACGCGATCAATGATCCCTGCGTCGATCAGCAACTCGATGCGTTGGGTGGTGAGCTGATGCGGTTGGTTGAGGGCTTCGGCGATGTCGGCTGCAGAAATGTGGCCGCGCTCGCCGATAAGCAGAACTGCGGAAACGGCGCGTGGCGGAAACTCAATCCCTGCGTCCGCTAATAAAGCTTCGCCTTGTTCCACAATGAGATCGGATAAGCGTTCAAGGTGATTGGCGATGAACGCGCGGCGAAGCGGGTGGGTGTCAATATAAGTCTTTGCATGCATGGCGGCCTCAGAAATACAATTAACTGTACAATTAATTGTATAAAAAAATTTGTCAAGCTCGCCACACCAAGGCGAATCGCACGGATTATTTCATTATTGGCGTTGGCGCGGAAATGGGATTCTCAGCGCCGCCTGGCTTTCCAGCCGCCTTCGCAGCTTAAATCGAACCGTGGCAAACCTTGAATTTTTTCCCGGAACCGCAGGGGCAGGGCGCGTTGCGCGAAACGCGACCCCAGGTTTCCGGATTGTTCGGATCAATCTCATTGGCGCGCGCGCGCTGGGCGAGCGTCACCCCGCCGGCTGAAGCGCGTGCGCGCAGGTCTGCGGCAGGCGTCATTTCATTTTCGCCGGTGGATGGGTTCACATGGGTTTCCGTCATCGGGATGGCGCGGCGTTCCGGCACGGCTTCTTCGGGTTTGCGCACCTGCACATGCATCAGCATGCGCGTTACGTCGCGGCGCAGGCTGTCAAGGAGGCCTTCGAACAGCGCAAAGCTTTCCGTTTTGAATTCATTGACCGGGTCGCGCTGCCCATGACCGCGCAGCCAGATCACGGAACGCAAATGATCCAGCGTCTGCAGATGTTCGCGCCAGTTCGTATCCAGAACATTCAGGAGGATCGCCTTTTCGAGGCGCCGCATCACGTCCGGACCGATTTCCGCAGCGCGAGACGCCGCCGCCTTGTCCGTTTCTTCGATCAGACGTTCGGAGATTTCAGTGTCCGCGACGCCTTCTTCCTTAGCCCATTCCTGAACCGGGAACTCGCGGCCAAAGATGTCTTTAAGGTCTTCGTGCAGCGCTTGCGTGTTCCACTTTTCCGCATAGGATTTTGCAGGAATATGCGTCGCGACAAGATCGTCCACCAGCTGGCCGCGCATATCGCTGACAATGTCGTCGACCGTATCCGATGACATGAATTCAATGCGTTGTTCAAAGATCGCCTTGCGCTGATCGTTGATGACATCGTCGAACTTCAGGACGTTTTTGCGCATGTCGAAATTGCGCTGTTCGACTTTTTTCTGGGCGGTTTCCACCGCCTTGGTGAACCAGGGATGTTCGATGGATTCATCCGGCTGAATGCCGAAACGCTTCAACATCTTTTCCATGCCGGAGCCGAAAATACGCATCAGATCGTCTTCCAGGGAGAGGAAGAACTTGGTTCCCCCGGGGTCGCCCTGTCGCCCAGAACGGCCGCGCAGCTGGTTGTCGATGCGCCGGCTTTCGTGACGTTCCGTGGCGAGGACGAACAGCCCGCCGGCGTCCAGCGCCTTTTTCTTTTCCGCATCGATCTTGGCTTCGATCTCGGTTCGTTTGCGCTTGATTGTTTCTTCGTCGTCGCCTTCGTCGAGATGATCGAGAAGTTCCTTATCGACGGAGCCGCCAAGCTGAATGTCGGTGCCGCGACCGGCCATGTTGGTGGCGATTGTCACGGCGCCTGGCGCGCCGGCCTGCGCGATAATTTCCGCTTCCTGTTCGTGATAGCGCGCATTCAGAACATTATGGGCGATCGGCGTTTTATTTTTCGCCAAAGCCTCCAGATCGTCGGCGCGCTCGTTCAGCTCTTTTTTGAGATCCGCTTCCTTGTCTTTCAACTCGCTGGCGCGGGCGCGCAAACTGGCGGCGAGTTCTTTGAAAAACTTCTTATTGTTGAGCAATTCGGACAGTAGCTCGGATTTTTCAATCGACACCGTGCCGACAAGCACCGGCTGTCCGCGTTTATGGCAGTCGGCGATCTGCACGACGATGGCTTTGTATTTCTCATCCGCCGTCATGTAGAGCTCGTCATCCATGTCATCGCGCTCAATCGGCTTGTTCGTCGGCACCTCAAGGACGTGGAGTTTGTAGATATCTTCGAATTCCGCTTCTTCGGTCAGCGCCGTGCCGGTCATGCCGGCGAGTTTTTCATAAAGACGGAAGTAATTCTGAAAAGTGATCGAGGCGAGGGTTTGGTTCTCAGGCTGGATCGTGGTTTTTTCTTTCGCCTCACAGGCCTGGTGCAAGCCGTCGGACCAGCGGCGGCCTTCCATCATGCGTCCGGTGAACTCGTCGATGATTACAACTTTATCGTTGCGAACGATATAGTCTTTGTCGCGCTGGAAGATCTTGTGGGCTTTCAGCGCCTGGTTGACGTGGTGGACGATTGAAATGTTGGCCGAGTCATAAAGGCTATCGCCCTGCAGCAGGTTCGCCTCACGCAGGAGGTCTTCGACTTTCTCGTTGCCGTCTTCGGTCAGCACGACCGAGCGGGCCTTTTCGTCAATATCATAGTCGTCTTCTTCGAGCTGCGACATGAAACCGTCGACGGTCATGTAGAGCTCGGACTTGTCGTCAGTCGGCCCGGAGATGATCAGCGGCGTACGCGCCTCATCGATCAGAATGGAATCAACCTCGTCGACAATCGCAAAGTGATGGCCGCGCTGGACCATTTCTTCCATCGACGACTTCATGTTGTCGCGCAGGTAATCGAAACCGAACTCGTTGTTGGTGCCATAGGTGATGTCCGCAGCATAGGCGGCCCGGCGTTCCTGATCGTTCAGTCCGTGTACGATGCAGCCGGTTTTAAGGCCGAGGCGTTCATAAACCCGGCCCATCCATTCCGCGTCACGGCTGGCGAGATAGTCGTTAACCGTGACGACATGCACGCCGCGCCCGGTAAGAGCGTTCAGGACCACGGCCAGGGTTGCGACCAGCGTCTTGCCTTCGCCGGTCTTCATTTCGGCGATATCGCCGCTATGGAGCACCATGCCGCCGACCATCTGAACATCGTAATGACGCTGGCCGAGGGCGCGTTTGGCGGCCTCCCGGACCGTCGCAAACGTCTCTTCGAGCAAATCATCGAGAGTTTCGCCGTCTTTATAGCGCTGTTTTAACTTTTCAGTTTGTTCAATCAGTCCATCATCAGTCAGTTGGGCGATCTCGTCTTCCAGCGCATTGATCGCCTCCACGCGGCGCCATAAAGGCTTAAGGCGGCGGTCATTAGAGGAACCGAAGAATTTTTTTGCGATACCGAGAAACGCCATGAGTGATGGGCCTTCGTGGAGCGATGAAGGAAAAGCCGGCGCCCGCATAATGCCGGAGCGTGGCGCGCTCTTCATCGGCTGGATTGGAATTACGTTGCCCCGTAGGGTTGTCGGAGAAATAGTGAGGCCCCCGGCGACTGTCAACGAACCGGGTTTGGGCTAAAACGCCATGGAAACGCCAGACGGCAAGGAGTTCAAGCAGGACAGCGCCAAGGCCGCGGTCAGAGCCGCGGTGGCGGCGCTGGGCGCAGCCGCAATGATGCTCCTGCGCGCCATCTGGAAACTGATCATTACGACCTGGCGGCTGGCGGCGGCGCTTGATTCAGCCCTTTGGCGGGCGACCAAACTTATCCTACGCAAGACCGTAAACGGGCTTCTTTATGCCCTGGGTCTCGCCCTGGACGCATTTCGGAGCCTGCTCCTGTGGCTGCCGACGCGGACAGGCCGGGCCTATAGCGCCGTTTCCGGGGTGATGCTGGCGGTGGCGAGCCTCTGGATCATTGACGAATTGCGCGCCGGGCCCGGTGCTGACGTTGCCGGCCAGTCCCTGCTGCGCCCGCCGGTTGACGAGGCGGACCCGATCCTGGCGCGTATCGAGGGCCGTTATGTGCATTTGTCGGAGATTGAGGCGGCGGCGCGCGCCGGCGGGTTTTTAAGGAGTGGCGAGACATTGACGCCGGAGACGGCTTTTCAGCGTGAGCTGGTTCAATCCTATGTGGAGCAGCGCTTGTTGGCCCGCGCGGCGCTGGATACGGGAATGCAGCGTTCGCCTCAGGTTCTGCGCCGGGTGAACGCCGCCCGGGACAGGGTTCTCGCCGCCGCATTTCTGGACTCCCAGATACAGGACGCCATCGAGCCGGAGACGGTAGAGAGGCTTTATAACTCGCAGCGGGACGTCACGGCGCTCGGCGATCAGGTCCGGGTTCGCCATATCCTGGTGGCGACCGGCGAAGACGCGGAGGCCGTTATCGCCCGCATCGGCGAGGGAGAGGATTTTGGCGAGATCGCCCGTACGGAGTCATTGGACCGCGCCACAGCCCCGCTCGGCGGAGAGGTTGGATGGTTCAGCCGCGGTATGATGGCGCCGACATTTTCCAGGGTCGCGTTTGCGACCTCTGTTGGCGAGCTGGCGCGGCCGTTCCAGACCGAATTTGGCTGGCATGTGATCGAAGTTCTGGACCGGCGTTCAACCAGCGCCGTTCCGTTCTCTGAAGTGCGCGATAATATCGCCGAGTTTTTGCGCCTGAGAGCGATCGACCGGACCCTCAGGGATCTTGAGGAGGAAAGTCAGGTTGTCTACTTCATGCCGGAAAATGAGGAGAGGACGATGTCGCCAGCGCCCCCTGACTTGTCCGCGCCGGAACTGGTCGATGGCGAAGGCGTCAGGGATGATGGAGCCCTATGATTAGACGCCGACCCATGTCCTGGCGCTCGAAAATTCATTAAAATTAAAACTAATTGGGCAATCTTCCCGCAAGAAAGCTCGCGTATCAATTAAGGCAAGATTATGGCGAAGCTTCTGCTGGTAGCCGCATGTGCGCTGATAGACAGAGATGGAAGGGTTCTGTTGGCGCGCCGTCCTGAAGGAAAGCCGATGGCTGGCCTTTGGGAATTTCCGGGAGGCAAACTCGGGGATGGCGAAACGCCGGAGCAGGCGCTGATTAGGGAGTTGCGAGAAGAACTCGGTATCGAAACGGATGCGTCATGTCTGGCGCCGATCGGGTTTGCGTCATGCGATTCAGGGGGCTTTCATTTATTGATGCCACTCTTCGTATGCCGAAAATGGACCGGGTCGCCGGCGCCGAAAGAAGCCCAGGACTTAAAATGGGTCAGGCGCGAGAAGCTGTTGGACTTTGAGATGCCGCCGGCTGACAGGCCACTGGCGGCGCAATTGAGGGACTTTTTATGATGAGCACAAACACGAAACAGGCGTCGCGAAAGACGCGCGCGTTGCCGCTCACCAAAAGATTTCGCGCTGACGAGAGCGGCGCCACCGCTATCGAATACGGATTGATTGTATCACTGATCTTTCTGGCGATCATCGCTGCGATGAAGAGCGTTGGCGCGTCGAACAACGAAATGTACACGACGATCGAAACCGAAATTAACAGCGTCGTTAATTAGACTGTTTCTTTACAGCCTCTTCCAGCGATGACGTGGCTGAGCCGGGTTTCAGCGGCTGCTGCTGGCTTTCATGCGGCGCCCAGCCCGTCAGATAAACAAGATCAAATCGCGCCTCGCCGCCGCTATCGGCGAATTCCGAAATTGATTGCGCAAAAAGCGTTCGCGTCATTGGTTTGGCGCGCTGTTTGAGAATGCCGGTCTCCCCCATGCCGCGCAGGTCCGAAAACAGACGCGCCGGATTTTCGTATTTGACCTTCACGCTATCCATATCCGCGACTGGCAAGGCGAAGCCGGCGCGTTGCAGGCAGGCGCCGAGATCGCGTACCGCGGCAAACGGCGCCACCCGCGCAGAGACGCCGCCGGAGATGGCGGTTTCCGCACGATAAAGCGCCGCTTTCAGGCCGGAGAGTGTTTCTTCCCCAAAGAGAACGGCGATCAGCAAACCATCGGGCTTTAACTGCGCGCGCATTTGCGCCAGCGCGCCGATCAGATCATTTGAGTTGTGAAGCGTCAGCATGCTGACGATCAGATGAAAGGATTGGTGGGCAAAGGGGGCGGCGTCCTCTGCGTAAACAACGCGTCGGCTCCCATCGCCGAGCCGGGAGGGCGCCAGATCGCCATGCACAATCTCGCCCACGGCGCAATCTGCGGTCAGCATGGATGCGAGATCGCCGACGCCGTAAAACAGCGCTTTAGAAAATTCTCGTTTTACAGACTCGAGGCGGTCAACAATATCCGCCATCGCACGACGATGAAGGAAGTCATAATCGGCAAACCGTTTTGCAGATCGTTCCCGCCGCTTTGCATAAAGGCGGTGGTCAAACAGTTGTGGCGGTTGCCCGGACATCACGGTTTCGGGAATCCATAACCTTTGGATATAGGATGCGCGCCGGGCCAATGCTTTTCGGCAATCGATGAGCAGGCGCTGCGTGCAACGCTGACATCGATGAACGTTGAGACATCAATCCCTTTTGCGGCCATGCGCTCTAATGCATGACGGTGGGACACCGCCTTACCGGCCTGACGAGAGCCGTTGCGGCCTGGTTTTGCAATGCTGTCGCTCATGATCGTTTCCGCTTTCCGGGTTAAGGCGTTAGTCTATGCAGCGTGAAACCTCAATTCCTTCAAGTCGCCGCTAATGTCGCTCTTGGCGCCTGGCGGCGTTCGCTCGACACCGTTATGCCGCCGATTTGTCCTGTGAGCGGCGAGTCGGTCGCTGCGCCGGGGCAATTGAGCCCGCGAGCCTGGGCGGCCTTGCATTTCATTGAGGCGCCTTATTGCGCCCGGTGCGGCATTCCTTTCGCGGCTGATTATGGCGACAGCATTGAGTGTCCTTCGTGCATTGCCGAACCGCCGGCTTTTGACCAGGCCCGCGCCGCAACCGTTTACGATGACGCCAGTCACAAGCTCATCGTTGGCTTCAAACATTCCGACCGCACTGAATTGGCGCCGATATTCGGTCAGTGGCTGTTAAGGGCGGGCGCTAACATCATCTCACCCGACAGCATCCTTGCGCCGGCGCCCTTGCACCAGCGTCGGTTGCTGGCGCGACGTTACAATCAATCGGCGATTCTCGCGAAATGGGTTGCAAATTATTCGGGTGCGCGCTTTGCGCCAGATCTTTTGACCCGCATTCGCGCAACGCCGCCGCAGAAGAACCTTTCCGCCGACGCGCGCAAGCGCAATGTCGCGGGGGCGTTCGCAATCTCGAAAAATGGCGCGGCTCTGATCACAAATGCTCACATTGTTCTTATTGACGATGTTCTGACGACCGGCGCAACGCTGTCGGCATGCGCGCGCGCCTTGAAAAAAGCGGGCGCCGCGCGGGTTGACGCCCTGCTTCTGGCTCGGGTTGTCAAAGGTGGAATCGGCGCCATATAGCCGGGTCATACCGGATGCAGGAGACAATCGAGATGCAGGACGTCACCGTTTATACGCGGCCAATGTGCCCATTTTGCGTGCGGGCGCTTGGATTGCTCCAGAAGAAGGGGGCGAACGTCACAGAGATCTCCGCCGCTTTCGACCGGAAAAAGCGCGATGAAATGCTGGCCCGGTCCAACGGCAAAACCACCTATCCGCAAATTTTCATCGGTGAGACCCATGTTGGCGGCTGTGATGAGTTAATGGCGCTGGAACGCGCCGGAAAACTGGACCCCTTGCTGAATGGCGCATAGCGACCAAACTTTTACGGCGGCCTGTGTGCAGATGCGCTCGGGGCTTGATCGCGCGCAAAACACCAACGATGCGCTGGCGCTGATCGACGAGGCGGCCCGGAAGGGTGCAAATTTCATTGCGACGCCGGAAATGACCAATGTCGTCGACCGTAAGGCGTCACGCCTGTTGGCCGATCTGCCCGATGAGGCCGGGCTCGATGAGATCCGCGCTTTCGCTGGGGTCGCCAAAGAGCACGGTGTGTGGCTGTTGATCGGTTCGCTGGCGTTATCTGTTGCAGGCGGCAAGGCAGCCAACCGCAGCTTCCTGTTCTCTCCCGAGGGCGCTGTCGCTGCCCGTTATGACAAGCTCCACATGTTCGACGTGGATTTGCCTGGCGGCGAAAGCTGGAAGGAATCGAAGATTTACGAGCCAGGCGCGGAGGCGATGCTGGTTAACGCGTCACTGGCGAAAATCGGCTTAACCATCTGCTATGACTTACGCTTTCCGGGTCTCTATCGGGCGTTGTCCCAGGCCGGGGCGCAAGTGCTTTGTGTTCCGGCGGCGTTTACCCGGCAGACTGGAGAGGCTCACTGGGAAACGCTGCTGCGCGCGCGCGCCATTGAAAACGGGGCGTTTGTGATTGCGCCTGCGCAAGGGGGGAGACATGAGGATGGCCGCGAGACATTTGGCCATTCCATGATCATCAACCCATGGGGGAAAGTCCTCGCCCATGCCAACCATGACGAGCCTGGCGTTATTCTTGCTGAGATCGATCTCTCACAAGCGCGCGAGGCGAGGGAGCGCATTCCAAACCTTGGGCTTGAACAAAAATTCAAAATCTCCATTGTGAAACAATGATCAAGTATCAACTGACATGTGATTCGAACCATGAATTTGAAGGCTGGTTCCGCAACAGCGACGATTTCGACATTCAATCTGGCGAGGGCCTGATTGACTGTCCGACCTGTGGGTCGGATGCGGTGCGCAAAGCGGTGATGGCGCCGGCGATCAAGCGTCGCTCGGGCTCTCGGGAAGCGCGGCTTGCCGCCATTAAAAACGACATCGTCAAGGCGGCGGCCAGAGCGCGCGATTACGTCGAGAAGAATTACGACTATGTCGGCGATCGCTTTTCTGACGAAGCGCGGAAAATCCATTACGGAGAAGCCAGGGAACGCGGCATTTATGGCGAAGCCACCGGCAGTCAGGTCAAAGAGCTGGTGACCGAAGGCGTTCAGGTTGCGCCACTGCCGGACGTGAAGAAGAAAACGGACGCCGCGGGCGATGTGAAAACCCGGTCTGTCCCATCAAAAAAGCTCAACTAAAAACTGAAAGCCCGGACTTCACGAAGAAACGCTGTGCGGATTAACTCGCGCGGCGATGACGTCGCATTTGCCATTGACGCATCGACTGCACGGTTTGGCTGTCCAGCGTTTTACGGGCGAAGGCGGCGGGATAAATCTCGTCGAACAGCTTTTCGAACGTGTTGGACCACGAGAAGTTATCGAGGACATGCTGACGCGCGTGTTCTCTGACGGGCGTCAGGCGGTCCATCCAGACAGCGGCGATATTCGCCGCCATTTCGGTTGAGTCACCGGGCGCGCCAAGGCGGCCTAGATGCGGGCGGACACGGTCGACCATGGCGCCGGCCCGCACGCCAACGACCGGTAAGCCGGAAGATTGCGCTTCAATCACCGAAATCCCGAAGGTTTCGTCTTCCATGCCGGACACATAGATGTCTGAAGACGCCAGATATGTCGCCAGTGTTTCCCGGTCATCGACAAAACCGGGGAAATGCGCGTTATAGCCTTCGCATTCCTTCGCCAGCGCTTCTCTGGCTTTACCGTCGCCGAGCATCACCAGGGCGGCGTTCCAGCTTGGAGGCAATTTCTTGAAAGCGTCGACAACGACCTTTGGTTTCTTTTCGTAGTCTATCCGCCCGGCATAGATCAGTAGCGGGGCATTGTCAGCGACGCCTAGCGAGGCGCGCAATTCCTGCGAGCGTCTGTCAGGATGGAAGACTTTGGGATTGGCGCCAAATGTCAGTACGTTGATATCGGGGATATCAAAGGTTTCAAATCTTTTGGCGGTGACATCTGTTAGGGAGTAAAACGCATCAAACCGCCGATAGAGATTAGCCGCATATTTATAGGACCGAGCCTTCCACCAGCGCCCGGCGGTCTTGCCCATCCGTTTGGACATAAAAGGTTCGACATAAACGGTCGGGAAATCGGTGTGGTAACCCGCCACCAGCACTGTCTCCGGAAATTTTCTTCGGTGGAAGAGCGCGGTCCACGGAAGATTATAAGCGTCCAGGCATTCGATGAGATTAGGACGCACTTCGCCCAGGGCGCGATAGACGGCTTTTGAGCGCAACAGCAGCCTGTAATTCGGACTGCCCGGCACTTGTGGAGATTTGATTTCAATTTTTGTGAGGCGACCGTCCGTAGTGGTTCGGTCCTCAGGCCCCGGAACAATCAGGCAATGTCGCGCATTGGTGTGTTCCAGGATATAGCGGCGCTTCTCGGACAAATATGTCCGGATACCGCCGCCCTTCGCCGAATAGGATTGCGTCACATCGCACAATAAGAGCGGGTCGGACGAGTTATTGAAAATCGCCGATGTCAAAATATCTCTCTATTTTGCCTTGCGCCCGCTCATTTGCCGGACGGGTTACGTTGAGTAAGGCCCGACACTAAACCCAGCCTAGAGGTATAATACGAAACGTCAGATAATATGTCAGCGACAATTTGCAATACTCAAGGATTTGTTACAGCGCCGCTTTCCATGGGCCTCGTTTTTGGCAGCGAATACGGCCAAAACATGCGCTTTTTTGCTGCGCTGCAGTTTCAGGAGACTTAGATATAATTTGAGTCGCTTTGTCGTCCGGGCAGGCGAACGCCTTGATTGTTCGAACTTTTCTGGCGCCCCGCCGGGAATGTCAGTAGGTAAGGCGGTATGCGGGCCGTTCTTGAGCGATTATCGGAGTTTCCCTTTTTCCGGGACCTTGATCCTGCGACGCTCGCGGATCTTGCGTCGCACGGGACATGGCTGTCGCTTGCCGGGGGGTGGGAGCTGTTCGGTCAGGGCGCGACTGCTGACGCGCTTTATTTCAATCTGTCGGGCCGGCTGATCGTTGTGCGCCGCAGCCACGAGGGCGGCGATGAGGTCGTTGGCTATATTCGCGCCGGCGAGCCGGTCGGCGAGATGTCGCTTCTCTCCGGCGAAGAACATACGGCGTCCGTCTTTGCGTTGCGGGATACGGAAATACTGTCTCTGCAAAGAGATGATGTTGAAAAGCTATTGCGTGACCATGGCGATTTCGCCGGCGCGTTGACCCGGGTTATTCTGGCGCGCGCCCGTCATCCAAGGGCGAGCTTCCAGCAATCCGCGCCGCGTGTATTCGCCCTTATCGGATCATCCCCCTCTATTGACGTGGATGCGAGGGCGAAAGATCTCGCAGCGCGCATTGCGCGATATGGGCTGCGGGTTTCATGCCTGCCGGTCGCTGAAAAGGCGCCGCCCGATGGCGTCTTCGATGAGGCCGAAGAAAACAATGATATTTTGATATTGGCGGCGCGGGTCGATGGCAGCGGCTGGTATCGGTTTGCGCTTCGCCACGCTGACCGGTTTCTGGTTCTGGCGCGCCGGGATGCGCGGCCATCGCGGCCATTTCCGCTGGCGCTCGAAACCGGCGCGCGGGCGAAAAAATTCCGCCTGGTTGATCTCGTAATGTTCCATGAAGGAATCGCTGCTTGCCCCGTGGCCGAGTGGGTCGATGCTATTGGCGCCGCCCGTGTCATCAATTGCCGTGGCGATGCGTGCGTTGAGCGCCTTGCGCGCATCATCGCCGGCAAGTCCGTCGGGCTTGTGCTTTCCGGAGGCGGCGCTCGCGCCTACGCCCATATCGGCGCGGTGAAAGCGCTGCGTGAGGCGGGCATACCGATTGATTTTGTATGCGGCGCATCCATGGGCGGCATTGTCGCGGCCTGTGTCGCCATGGGCTGGTCTGATGAGGAGATCGAAGAGCGCATTCGCGATGCTTTTGTTGAGTCAAATCCGTTAGGCGATCATAGATTGCCGGTGGTGGCGTTAACAAAGGGCGCGCGTGTCGAAGAGCGTTTGCTCAAACATTTCGGCGATACCTTGATTGAAGACATGGTCGTGCCTTTCTTTTGCGTCTCATCGGATATTGTCGAAGGTGCGCCGCGGATTCATCGTGAGGGGCGGTTGCGCGACGCGCTGCGCGCCTCAATCGCTTTGCCCGGCATTTTGCCGCCGGTCGTGGATGGCGACGCATTGCTTGTGGACGGGGCGGTTACCAATAATTTCCCTACGGATATTATGGCGACCATGCATCGGGGCCTGACAATCGGTATTGATGTGGCGCGCCGCGGGGTCATCGATATTGATGCGTTTCGCGACCCGCCGGGATTTTTCTCATGGATCGCGCAAAACGGGTTGAGCGCTGCGCCGCCGATCATCTCGCTGTTGATGCGCACTGCGACAGCGCGCCATGAACGCATGCTGCAGGTTCACCCAGCCGACATCATGATTGCGCCGCAGGTCAAAGGCGTCGAATTGCGCGACTGGACCAGATACGAACTGGCGGTTGAGGACGGCTACAGAGCGGCGAAGGCGGCCATTGAAAAACGCTGGTACACGTTGAACGCAATCGCCAGCGCCGCCGGTTAGGCGTTGGCGGCTTTTGTCGCGGTCAGCATATAATTCACGTCGGTGTCCTCGCTGATGCGCCAGATATCCATAAACGGATTATAGGATACGCCCGTCTGTGCGGTCGTCGTCATGCCGGAGCGAGATATCGCCGCCTTGATCTCGTCCGGTTTGACGAATTTGCGCGGATCGTGCGTGCCCGCGGGCAGCCACCGCAACACATATTCCGCGCCGATTTTTGCAAGCGCCAGGGCTTTCAATGTCCGGTTGATGGTGGCGACAATCATCATGCCGCCGGGTTTGACGAGCGATGCGCTGGTTTCAAGAAAATGGTCGACATCGGCGACATGTTCGACAACTTCGAGATTCAAGACGATATCAAAAAGCGGTTCGCCAGAAGCTTTCAGATCTTCGGCGGTGGCGTTGCGATAGTCGATATCAAGGCCAAGCGGTTCGGCGTGTGTCATCGCGGTTTTGATGTTCCGCTTGGCGGCGTCGATCGCCACCACCTCGGCGCCAAGACGGCGCATGGGCTCGGCGACAAGGCCGCCGCCGCAACCGATATCGAGAAGGCGTAATCCTTCGAGCGGTTTTTTTGCGCGTCGGTCGCGGCCGAAATGCATGCAGGCGCCATCACGAATATATGCGAGGCGCACCGGATTAAATTTGTGCAGCGGTTTGAACTTGCCGAACGGGTCCCACCACTCGTCGGCGATCGCGGAGAATTTTTCAATCTCGCTGGGGTCGATGGTGGTTTTCCCCGCCAACGCCGCGCCTTCTGTTTCCGCCTGATTCATGGTTTAGGTATCCTCGCTTGCGTTGTCTAAGGCCACTGCCTAGAGATACGCGCCAGAGTTACGGTTTCGATCACCGGATACAAGGCGGCGCAATTACGCAACCCGATTAATCTTATGTCGCGCATTGTCATGAAGTTTGGCGGCACGTCCGTCGCAGATATGGACCGCATCCGCGCGGCGGCGGCTTTTGTGCGCCGCGAGGTCGACGCCGGCAATTCTGTCGCGGTCGTCGTCTCGGCGATGGCGGGCGAGACCAACCGGCTTATTGGACTTTGCGAGGATGCGGGGGCGCCGGCCCCGGCGCTCGATGCGCGCTTTGTGGAATTCGACGCCATCGTCGCCTCGGGTGAGCAGGTGACCGCCGGTCTGCTGGCGCTGGTCTTACAGAATTTAGGGTATCGCGCGCGCTCCTGGCACGGTTGGCAGATTCCGCTAAGGACCGATCTGGCCCATGGCCGGGCCCGGATTTCCGAAATTGACGATACACAACTCGGCGAAGCGATCGACGGCGGCGAAATCGCCGTCGTCACCGGGTTTCAGGGAATTGCGCCGGATGCGCGCATCGCCACGCTTGGCCGCGGCGGGTCGGATACGTCTGCTGTTGCGCTGGCGGCGGCGGTTGGCGCTGAGCGTTGCGACATTTATACTGATGTCGATGGCGTCTACACCACTGATCCGCGCCTGACCAAACAGGCCCGGCGGATCGCTAAAATCGCTTATGAAGAGATGCTGGAAATGGCGTCTGTGGGCGCCAAGGTTCTGCAGACGCGATCGGTTGAGATCGCCATGGCCTACAAGACGCCGGTGCGCGTGCTTTCAAGCTTTGATCCGCCTGACGCGCCGGGGCCGGGCACGACAATCTGCGACGAGGATGATATTGTGGAACAGAAAAAAGTTGCCGCCGTCACGCCTGATTTCAACGAGGCGTCTGTGACCGTATTGGCGGTGCCTGATGAGCCGGGCCGCGCGGCGCGTATTTTTACGCTTCTTGCGGAAGCCGCCATCAATATCGATATGATCGTGCAGAGCGCGTCGCGCGAGCAGGGTTTCGCCAATATTTCTTTTACGACGAAGGAAAACGACCTGGAACGCGCGATCGAAACCCTGAATAGTGAAAAAAACGCGATCGGATTTTCCTCTCTGCAATCCGACCGAAATGTTGCAAAAGTCTCAGTCATCGGTCTTGGCATGAAAAGTCATGCTGGCGTTGCTGGTACGATGTTCCAGACATTGGCGGACAAGGGTATTAATATTCAGAATATTTCCACTTCGGAAATTAAGATCAGTGTTCTGATTAATTCGGATGCGGCCGAATATGCAGTGAGGGCGCTTCATGACGCCTATGGCCTCGACAAACAGGCAGTCGCGGCGGATGCCAAAGCTTGAGTGTTGAATGAATATTGAGAACACACGACCGCCCCATGGCGGCCATGGCGACCGCGGCATCACGGTGCTGTTGCGGCGGATGCACGACGCCGTCGCTCAGGAAGGGACTGCGCAGGACCGCCTTGATCATCTGACGAATGTGATCGCCAGTCACATCGTTGCGGATGTGTGTTCGATTTATCTGCGCCGGCCCGATAATGATCTGGAGCTTTATTCAACCGAAGGCCTGAAGCGCGAAGCCGTCCACAAGACACGTTTGAAATGGGGCGAGGGCCTTGTCGGACTTGTAGCGGAGACCCATGCGCCGCTGGTCACCAGCGATGCGCCATCGCATCCGGCATTCGCCTATCGCCCTGAAACCGGCGAAGATCCTTTGAGCGCTTTTCTGGGCGTGCCATTGATCCGGTCTGGAAAGACGCTCGGCGTTCTGGTTGTTCAGAACAGGGCGGCGCGCGACTATTCCGATGACGAAGTTGAAGCGGTGCAGGCGGTGGCGGCGCTGCTGGCGGAGATTGCGGCTTCAGGCGAGCTCCTGAGCCGGGAAGAAACCGCCGTCGTCGATGAGATGCTGCATCAGTCGGAGACCTTGCGCGGGTCCGGCATTGTTGGCGGCGTCGCTTCGGGACAGGCGGTGTTCCTGCAGCCGCCGGCGCGCATGCACAAAGTGTTCGCGGCTGATAGCGCTCTTGAAGCGCAACGGCTGGAAGAAGGGCTGAACGCGCTGCGCGCTTCCGTCGATGACATGCTGGCGCAAAATGCGTCACTCAGCGGCGTCTCGCGTGAGGTTCTCGAAACCTATCGTCTGTTCGCCTATGACCGGAGCTGGAAAGACCGGTTGCGCGCCGCTGTTTTTTCCGGGCTGACCGCTGAGGCTGCGGTGGAACAGGTCAAGAATGAAAATCGCGCGCGAATGATGCAGGCGCGCGATCCCTATCTGCGTGAGCGTCTGCATGATCTTGACGATCTTTCGCACCGGCTCTTGCGATTATTATCCGGCGAAGCGGTGGGCGCCAACCGTGCGCTCTATGAGAAAACAATTCTTGTGGCGCGTGAGATGGGCCCGGCGGAATTGCTGGAATATGATCGCAAGTCCCTGACCGGACTTGTGCTTGGAGAGGTGTCAGCAACCTCCCATGTGGCGATTGTCGCGCGCGCGCTTGATATTCCAATGGTGACCCGCGTCGGTGAAGCGATCGACCGGACTGAAGAAGGCGATACGCTGATTATCGATGGCGGCAGCGGTGAGATCCATATTCGTCCGTCATCTGATATTGTTGAGGCGTATCGCGCTAAACGGGAATTGCAGACCGAGCGTCAGGCGGCGTTCGCCAAGGAACGCGACCTTGCGACCGAGACAAAAGACGGCGTCAAATTGACGATCATGATGAATGCGGGGCTCGCGCTCGATATGCCGCATCTTCATGCAACCGGCGCTGAAGGCGTCGGGCTTTTCCGCACCGAGCTGCAGTTTCTGGTCGGTTCGCAACTGCCAAGCGTTGCGCAGCAGGAAGCCCTTTACCGCGAAGCCCTCGAACTCGCCGGTGACAAACCTGTCTTGTTCCGGACTGCTGATATCGGCGGCGACAAGACAGCCAATTACATGGACCACGGTTCGGATGTGAATCCGGCGATGGGTTGGCGCGGGCTCAGAATGGCGGTCGACCGGCCCGGCATGTTGCGCCCGCAATTGCGCGCCCTGATCGCCGCCGGCGCCGGCAAAACTCTCCAAATAATGTTTCCGCTGGTGACTCTGGTGAACGAGCTGGACGCAGCGCATTCCCTCGTTGACCGTGAAATCGAACGCGCCAAAAGGCGTGGCCAGACCTTGCCGAAAGCGATCAAGATCGGCGCAATGATTGAAACGCCTGCCGCCGCATGGCGGGCTGACGTTATTTCCGGCAAGGTCGACTTCCTTTCCATCGGCGGCAATGATCTCGCGCAATTCTATTTCGCCGCCGACCGCGATTCCGAGCGGGTTCAGCGGCGCTATGACCCTATGAATCCGGGTTTTTTGAGTTTCCTGAAGATGACCATCGATAAGGCGAGGACTGGCGGCGCGCCGCTCGCCTATTGCGGGGAGCAGGCAAGCGATCCTTTGACCGCCGCGGCCCTTGTAGGGCTTGGCGTGCGGGAATTTTCACTCCCCGCGACGTCGGTCGGGCCGTTCCGGCGTCTGGCGCGCAGCCTGAATACGTTGGATATCGCCGCTTGGCTTGAGAAAAACCTGCCGTCGCCCAGCGAATCACTGCGTGATGAGTTCAGGCAGTTTCTGAAAGCCAAGGGGGTCGTTACGGAATAAGCGAACTGCGGCGGAATTAAAGCCAAGGTTAACAAATTCCTGTTTTATTAGGTTTGCTTGCGGCGAATTTGATAAAACCGACACGGGTTTCGGATAATGTGCGATGAATTGCACAAGAGAGGCGTTAGTGGCGTCTAATAACGGATCAGCAGAGATTTTCGATATGGAAGACGCGCGCGCCCGGCGACAGGCGTCGGATTTGCCGGGTGCGGACTACGAACACGCCGGGGCGCATCTGCATGCCGTGCGCGAAGCCTCCGGGCTGACGATTGCTGAGGCCGCATCGCGCACGCATATCAAGGAAGCTCACCTGGCGGCGATTGAGGAGATGAATGTTTCCGGACTGCCGCCGCGGCCATATGCAATTGGTTTCGTTAAGACCTATGCGGAGTTTCTTGATCTTGACGCTGGAGAGGTTGTTGCACGGTTTAAGGAGGACGCTGGCTATTCCGCGCCGGAGCCGGTTTCGGTTGAGAAATTCGAGGCGCAGGAAGCCGCCGCGCAGGATGAGCAGGGCGATCTCTCCCTTATCGCGGTCGTCGCGATCATGGTGTTCATCATCTGGTGCGCCTGGCAGATTACCCGCCCCCATGAGGTGAAAACGCTTGGCGCGAATGCTGATCCGACGGCAGTCAGCGACAATGGCGCAGCGCCAGCTGTTACGACAATCGATCCCATTTCGGATATTGAGTCGCAGAATGTGGTCGAAGCGCAGAGCCTTGAACGCATCGACCCGGTCTATCCGAGACGCTGCGCCGGGACGGCGGCGCCGGTTGAAACTGTAGTCGTCGCCTTCAATATCACGGCTGAAGGCCGTGTCGCCGGTGAACGCGTCACCCAAAGCTCAAATGCGTGCCTTGATGATGCTGCGTTGAACGCTATCCGGCGGTGGCGCTTTGAGCCCCGGACGGTTGATGGCGCACCACGCCCGGCTTATGATCAGCAATACAGTTTTTCTTTCTCGCGGCCCCGCTGAAACAGGGGCTTAGCGGCGAGGAAAGCCCGGGCCATCATGGGCGGAACGGCAGGGGGCTTGACTTCCCGGTCAACTCCGTAATTTTGGCCCGTAAGCTGCTACCGGAATTGAAGTTTTCGAGCTCGAGGCAAGGCAATGTCAGTACGTCCATGGCGCGATATCGAGCGCCGTAAATGTCGCAAGATTCACGTAGGTAATGTGCCGGTCGGCGGTGATGCGCCCATCGCGGTGCAGTCCATGACCAATACGCTGACCTCGGATGCGCAGGCGACCATCAGGCAGATCAATGAGATCGCCGAAGCGGGCGCCGATATTGTGCGCGTTTCGTGCCCGGACGTTGATTCGACGGCGGCGATGAAAGAGATCACCAGGGCTTCGCCGGTGCCGATCGTCGCCGACATTCATTTTCACTACAAGCGCGGCATCGAAGCGGCCATCGGCGGCGCCGCGTGTCTGCGGATCAATCCAGGCAATATCGGATCGGAAGACCGCGTCAAGGAAGTGATCAAGGCGGCGAAGGACCATGGCTGTTCCATGCGGATCGGCGTGAATGGCGGTTCGCTGGAAAAAGACCTTCTGGAGAAGTATGGCGAGCCGTGTCCGGAAGCGATGGTCGAAAGCGCACTCGATCATGCGAAAATTCTTCAGGATAATGACTTTCACGAATTCAAGATTTCAGTCAAAGCCTCCGATGTTTTCCTGACCGTCGCCGCGTATCATGCGCTTGCGGAAGCGATTGATTGTCCGTTGCATCTCGGCGTGACGGAAGCTGGCGGGCTTCGCATTGGCTCCGTCAAATCAGCGATTGGCATGGGCAATCTTTTGTGGGCCGGGATCGGCGACACCATTCGCGTATCGCTCTCCGCGGACCCGGTCGAAGAAATTAAAGCCGGTTTCGATATTCTGAAATCGCTGAACCTGCGCCATCGCGGCGTCAATGTGATTTCCTGTCCGTCCTGTGCGCGTCAGGGGTTCAATGTCATTGAGACGGTTGAGACGCTGGAACAGCGCCTGGCGCATATTACGACGCCAATGACGCTGTCAGTGATCGGCTGCGTTGTGAACGGACCGGGCGAAGCGCGCGAGACAGATATCGGGTTCACCGGCGGTGGCGCCGGCAAGGAACATGGCATGGTCTATCTCGGCGGCGAGGTCGATCACCGGATCGATAACGACAAGCTGGTCGATCACCTTGTCGAGCTCGTTGAGAAGCGCGCGGCGGAAATTCAGGCTGAAGAAGCAAAACAGTCTGTCGCTGCGGAATAGCGCTGCAACATCGTGTTCACGCGCGGGAGCCAGCCTCCCGCGCGTTTTATTTTGCATAAGGAATATAAAGATGAAGACCTTCCTGCCGTTCTTTGCCGCATTGATTATTTGTACTGCGCCAGCAATTGCCAATTCCGACAACCAGCATGCCAGCCTTGAAAGTGGAAAAAATGCGCCGACCTATCTCATGATCAAGTTCAGCGTCAGTGAAGGACGCTTACCCGATTTTCTGAGTATTATGACTGATATCAATACGCTGATGGCAAGCGAAGAAGGGTTCATCAGCGCGCAGGTCTATCGAAATGCTGACCATCCTTTGTCATTTACACTGATCGAGAAGTGGCAAAGCCGTACGCTGCATAAAAAGCACTATGACGCGATTGTCGCGGCCGGTGACTGGGCGAATATTCTCGCCATGCTGAGCGCCGAACCTGAAATGAGCTATAATGCACAGCTCTGAGTCGAGGCGCTGTTCCGGCGCTTTACGAAACTGGACAACTAAATGATCCCTCAGGAGAAAATTGAAGCGCTGATCGCGAAGTTCGACAAGATCGAAGCCGCCATGTCGTCTACGGCGAATGCAGACGATATTGTGCGGCTGTCGAAAGAACACGGCGAACTAAAAGACGTCGTTGAAAAAGCGCGCGAACTCTCCTCGGCGCGCTCCCAAATGTCCGAGCTGGAAGAGTTGTCCGAAAGCGACGATGAAGAAATGGCCGCGCTCGCCAGGGATGAACTGGCGGAGTTGAGGGAAGCGATGCCGGCGCTGGAGCATGATCTGCAGATCATGTTGTTGCCGAAGGACAAGGCGGATGACTCATCTGTCATTCTTGAGGTGCGCGCCGGCACGGGCGGCGATGAAGCGGCGATCTTCGCCGGCGATCTCTTCCGCATGTATCAGCGCTATGCGTCTTTGAACGGGTGGAAAGTTGACGTCCTGTCGGCGTCCGAAGCGGAGATGGGCGGCTACAAGGAAATCCAGGCGAGCGTAAACGGCGACAGCGTGTTTGCGAAAATGAAATTTGAATCAGGCGTGCACCGCGTGCAGCGGGTGCCGGAAACAGAAACGCAAGGGCGGGTGCATACCTCCGCCGCGACAGTGGCGGTGCTGCCCGAACCTGAAGAAGTCGACATTGACATCAATGAAAGCGATCTGAGGGTCGATGTGTTTCGCGCTTCTGGTCCCGGCGGGCAGTCGGTCAATACGACCGACTCTGCGGTGCGCATCACTCACATTCCAACTGGCGTCGTTGTCAGTCAGCAGGATGAAAAATCACAACACAAAAACAGAGCCAAGGCGATGAAGGTTCTTCGCGCACGCCTTTATGAGGCCGAGCGTGCGCGCGTTGATGCGGAGCGCGCGGCGGAACGAAAAGGCATGGTCGGTTCCGGCGACCGGTCGGAACGCATTCGCACCTATAATTATCCGCAAAGCCGCGTCACTGATCATCGGATCAATCTGACGCTTTACAAACTGAACGAAGTGATCGCCGGCGACAGTCTCGATGAATTGATCGATGCGCTGATCACGCAGGACCGCGCAGACCGCCTTGCGGCGATGCAGGGCGATGACGCGTGATCGCGATACGCTTGGCGATGTCCTGCGCGAAGGCGCGCGGCGTCTTTCAGGATTAGAGTCGGCGCAGCTCGACGCCCGGGTTCTTTTAAAATTCGTAACCGGCTTTGACGACGCAGACCTGATTGCGCGATCGCAAGGTCCAATTGATCCTGATGCGAGGGCGCATTTTTTCAGCCTTGTGTCGCGTCGGACGCTTCGTGAGCCAGTCGCTTATATCATTGGCGTTCGGGAATTCTGGAGCCTTGAATTTCGCGTCACACCGGAGGTTCTTATTCCGAGGGCGGATTCAGAATGCCTGATCGAGGCGGTGCTGGAGCGCCGCGAGAGGCAAAAACCATGGTCTGTTCTCGATCTCGGAGTCGGTTCGGGCTGCCTTTTATGTGCGCTTCTGCATGAGATGCCGGCGGCAAAGGGTGTCGGCGTCGATGTCTCAGAGGCCGCGCTGTCAGTAGCAAAAGCCAATGCTGACAGGCTGGGGCTGGGTCGCCGGGCCAGTTTTATCCAGGGCGACTGGGGAAGGGCGCTGGAGGGGGCTTTCGACATCATCATCGCCAATCCTCCCTACATTCCTGTGGGGCATCGCGCCGTTATGCCTGCGGATGTGTCGGATTTTGAACCGGGGAGCGCGCTCTTTTCGGGGCCGGACGGTTTTGACGCCTATGCGGCGATCCTTAAGGATGCGCCGCGGCTTCTGGCGCCCGGCGGGCTTATCGCCATCGAGGCCGGGGATGATCAGGCCGCGCGACTCGACAAGATGGTTGCAACCGCTTTTCCCGAAACCGTCCCGGTTATCGTTAATGATTTGAAAGGGCGCCCTCGCGGGGTCGTTTCCGATCAAAATTCTTTCGCAAAAAAGGATTGAACTCGCCGGTGGAGTGGCTATTATAGACAAAAGGCAGTCGTTCAGCGCTTTCATTACGCTACATGTGCTGGGCATGCTTTAAATCCAACAACAGTCTGGCTAAGGATCGGTCCGGCTCTTTGTACGCAGCTTGCCTGCGGAGATGGAACACGAAAACTACGTGATGATAAAGGCGTCTTGGATCGCCAACTGCAACCACACAATCGGATATGAGAATGCGGCGCATG
The DNA here is from genome assembly GCA_039819405.1 of Pseudomonadota bacterium. Classification (GTDB taxonomy): domain Bacteria; phylum Pseudomonadota; class Alphaproteobacteria; order Caulobacterales; family Parvularculaceae; genus Hyphococcus. Next base: position 256,722 of record JBCBSB010000006.1, read on the forward strand.
CCGCCAACTGATCTCGAAGGGGCTATAGACAGGGTGCAAATATGAAGCGTGGTCGTAACCAACGCCGCCGTCCAGGGGGCTCCAATCCAAATCGGGCGCTCGATTCAAATGGTCCCGAAGTGCGCATTCGGGGCACTGCAAATCAGATCTATGACAAATACACCGCGCTGGCGCGGGACGCGTCTTCATCCGGCGACCGGATTAAGGCTGAAAGCTACCTTCAGCACGCCGAACATTATTTCCGGATGATTCGCTCCATGCAGCCGGCCCAGCCGCAGCAGTCTCAGAGCGATGGCGAGGGGGATCAGCCATCGATCGAGAGCGGCGACGACTCCAATAAAAGCCGCCGCAACAATGAGCGCGAGTCTCGCAACAATCCCGCGCGCAACCGTGATGAGAACGCGCGTGACGCCAAGCCGGCTGAAGATGCGCCTGGCGGGGAGTCTGCTGCGCCGGGCGCCCAGCAGGCGAATGACGAAGAGGCGGAAAAGAAACCAAAGCGCCGCCGGCCCCGCCGCACCGCCAAAGCCGCCGCTGAAGAAACTGAAGCGCCGGCCAAGAGCGATGACAAGGCCGCTGCAACGGCAGCTGAATAAACGCGTTATAGCCAAACAAAACCCGGCCAACTGACAATCAGCCTTTGCGTGGGCGCCAGATCGCCTATGTTGACCTTTCATTGATAATGGGAGGCGTTTGATATGGCTGACGAAGTATCGCTATTTGATCTAAACGGAAAAACCGCGATCGTTACCGGCGCCTCACGCGGCATCGGCGAAGCGATTGCACGCCGCCTCGCGCAGCATGGCGCCAATGTCATTGTCTCCAGCCGTAAGCGGGATGCATGTCAGGCGGTTGTCGATCAGATTAACGAAGCGGAAGGACGCGAGGCGGCGTACGCCGTCGGATGCAATATTTCTCATAAGGAGGAATTGCAGCGCCTGGTCGATGAGACAAAAGCGAAATGGGACGGGATCGACATTCTCGTTTCCAACGCGGCGGTCAATCCGTTTTATGGTCCGTCGTCGGAGATGACGGATGAGCAGTTCGATAAAATCCTGACCTGTAACGTGAAAGCGAGCCACTGGCTGGCGCAGATGGTATTGCCGGACATGCGCTCGAAAAAAGACGGCGCGATTATCATTATCTCATCCATTGGTGCGTTTTTAGGGTCGAATGCGATTGGCGCTTATAACATTTCCAAAGCTGCGGACCTTCAGCTTGCACGTAATCTCGCCGTGGAAGCGGGCCCGGACAATGTGCGCGTGAATTGCATTTGCCCAGGTATTGTCAAAACCAAATTCGCAGAAGCCTTATGGAGCGACCCGGAAACCGAAAAGATGATGACGCGAAAATTACCATTGCGCCGCTTCGGCGAGCCGGACGATATCGCCGGCGCCGCCGTTTTTCTGGCGTCCCCGGCCGCGCAATGGATGACCGGTCAGGAAATCATTATTGATGGCGGCACGGTTATCGGGATTGGGGGGCTGTAAGGCGTTTGTTGGGCCGTTATGGCGCTCTGGCGCGCAGGTCTCCCAAGTCCGTTTTGGCCGAAAGTCGTCCGTTTAAAACGTGATGCCTGCATATTGATCTCGAACGGCCCGCCGGCGCGACCGCCGATCCGCATATCAATTCGGACGGCCGACGAACCAAACAAACACCTGTCCCGAACGGTCATCGTAAACGCCGCGCATGTCCATCCCCTCTGACGCCGCCGCGCGTCGGTAGCGGGGATTTTCTGGATTGGCCCATGCGGCCCTGATTTTTTCCAGCACCGAACTCATGAAGGTATCGGGCGTGCGAAGACAGGGCGTGTCGCGGCTTACGAAACTGGGCAGCGGATCGTTCGGATCGGCGGACCTCCAACCCTCGGCGCGCCCGCTCGCGACATTCTCAAGAAAACGTTGCTCGCCCTCCACCGTGAGGCCATAGGACCGCAGACCGCAGTGAACGGAGGCGGGAGGGTCTTCGCTCAACCGTACGTCGCGTCGCCATGTGCCGATAACAACCGAATCTTCCGGCGCGAGCGCCGGGCGCTGGATAAAAGTCTCCCAGTAATGGTTGCCGGATTCACGCATCGGCTGCTGGTCCAGCGACCCTGAAATCGCAAAGATTACAGCGAAAAAAACGAATATCGTTGCTAGAAGCGATGGGTTCAGCCACCAGCGCCGCCGCAATCTCACTTCCGTTTTCCGCATCAGTTTTTTAAATTCCAATGGAGGGCGCAACGCTTGAGGAATGCATCGCCTCGTACAATCTCTTCAGATGCAAAGCTTAGCATGAATTGAAGAAGGTCAGAAACGACTATGCGCTAAGCCTGCTATATGTATCTCGGATCGGTCGGTGCTAATCAGCAATAATCGGCAGGAAAAATTCTTAACTCAGCGCAGAATATTCCAGCCTTAAATCGCCCGCGTGGCCTTCTCGAACCAGTCTTTGATGTCGCCTGGAATTTGTGAGCCAAGCGTTGAGCGCACGCGGGCATGATAGGCGTTCAGCCAGTCGCGCTCTTCGCTCGTCAGCAGCCCGACTTTCACGAGGTCGAGATTAATCGGCGCAAGGGTGATGGTTTCGAACTCCATCATTTCGCGCTCGCCGCCGGGAACGGGTTTTGGCCGTGTGACGACGATCAGATTCTCAATCCGAATGCCGAACTCGCCGGCTTTATAAAAGCCCGGTTCATTTGAGAGGATCATGCCGGGTTTCAGCGCCTGATCGTTCGGCGCCTTGGCGATGCGTTGCGGGCCTTCATGGACGCCGAGGAATGAACCAACGCCGTGTCCTGTGCCGTGATCATAGTCGAGGCCCGCGTCCCAGAGCGGCTTGCGCGCCATGGCGTCGAGTTGATGCCCGGTGGTGCCCGCCGGGAACTTCATGGTCGCCAGCGCAATGTGACCTTTGAGAACGCGCGTAAAACGATCGCGCATTTCATCGCTTGGGTCGCCAATCGGCACGGTGCGCGTAATGTCGGTTGTTCCATCCGGATACTGACCGCCGGAGTCGATAAGGAACAGCGTGTTGCGATCAAGCTTGATATTGCTTTCCGTAGAAACGCGATAATGACAGATGGCGCCGTTAGAACCCGCCCCGGAAATCGTATCGAAGCTTAAATCGCGCAACAAATCGGATTGCGCGCGAAACTCTTCGAGTTTCTTTGCGGCGGTGATTTCATCGATATCGCCGCTTTGCGCTTCGGTATCGAGCCAGTGAAGGAAGCTGGTGACCGCGACGCCGTCACGGATATGCGCCGTGCGCGCGCCCTCGATCTCCGCCTCGTTCTTGGTCGCGCGGGGAAGCGCGCACGGATCTGTCAGTTCGACAATCTCTGCGCCGGCTTGCTCAAGGTCGTCGACATATTTTGACGGCGCCAGCGCCGGGTCGATGGCGACGCGAGCGCCGCTTGCGCCGAGTTTCTCCAGTGCAGCGGCGACATCCGCCTCGGCGCGCAGATCAACATCGTCGCCGAGATGCGTCGGCAGTTCATTGCCGGTCTTTTCCGGCGCCAGAAACAACGTTGCGTTTCCATTTTTGTCGATCAGCGCGCGGCCCAGCGGTAGCGGCGAACGAGCGACATCCTGTCCCCGGATATTAAAAAGCCACGCGAGCGACGGCGGCGCCGTGATGAGCGCCGTATCCGCGCCGGCGTCAGCAATCGCGTTGGCGATTTCCCGGCGCTTTTCATCGGAAGATTTACCCGCATAGGTAAGATCGTGCGGCTTCACCGGGGTTACCGGCGCGCCCGGCTGATCCTTCCATGCGGCGTCCACCGGATTTTGCGAAACAGCAACAAGGTGGAAGCCGGTTTTTTCGGCCGCCGCTTTCAACCGGTTGACGCCGGCCATGGTGTGCAGCATCGGATCGTAACCGATCAGGGCGCCTTTGGCTGCATTGTCAGCAAGCCATTCGGCTGGCGAGACCTCTGAGATATCGACATAATCGAAATAATCCGCATCCGCCTGTTGACGCACCTGCAAAGTGTAACGTCCGTCGGTCAGCATAACGGCGCGGTCGCTCATCACGATCGCCGCGCCCGCCGATCCGGAAAAGCCCGTCGCCCACATCAGTCTTTCTGCGTATTCCGGTATATATTCATTTTGATACTCGTCATCATGCGGAATGATGAAACCGTCGAGGTTTTGCCTTACCATTTCTGTGCGCAAAAGCGGCAGGTGTTTGCCGGCGAAAGAGCGATCCGCAACGGGTTCAAAAGTCTGGAACATGCATGTCATCCTTATGAAAGCGTGACGCAAATATCGCGCTTTGACGGCGCGGTCTCAAGGGGCTGGCGCGATTTATGTTTTGACAAACAGGAGCACCGGCCAGGTTGGCTGGTCGAGGCGGTTGATCTGCCGGAATCCGGCGGCCTCGTAGGCGGCGGTGACCTTTTCTTCCTGTTCGGCCATGAGTCCCGCCAGCATGACCCGGCCATTCCTGGTGACGTGTTCCGCCATGGCGGGCGCCAGTTCCGCCAACGGCCCCGCGAGAATATTCGCAAAAACGAAATCAAAAGGCGCGGCGGTTGCGATCTCCGGATGATCAAAACCGGCGGCGGTCTGCATCACCACGAAGTCTTCAACATCGTTCAGCGCGACATTTTCGGCGGCGATCTCGACAGACTTTGGATCTATGTCGGTGGCCAGCACCATACGGTTCCAAAGCTTTGCGGCGGCGATAGAAAGAACGGCAGAGCCGCAGCCAAGATCAAGGATCTTTTTGGGCGCAAAACCCGCAAAACGATCAAGCAGGGCGAGGCAGCCGGCGGTCGTCGGGTGGTGGCCCGTCCCGAACGCCTGATTGGCGTCGATGCGGATCGGGATGTCGCCATCCTCGTTCGGCAATTTATCCGCATCATGAACGCCATAGAGCACGAACCGCCCACAACGCACGACGCCGAGACCTTCAAGCGCGTGCGCGACCCAGTCGATATCGGGAAGCTCTTCCAGCTTGCCCTCGCCAAGTCCGCCATGGTCGGCGAGCAGGGATTGAATGGCGGTCATATCCGGCGTCTTCTCGAAATAGGCGTCAAGCCGCCATGCGCTGGCCCCGTCTTCCACGGTTGCATCTTCTTTTGTAAGGCTGACGGCGCCCGCCGGCGGCCATAAAAGCTCGGTCAACGCATCGCTCGCCTGATGCAGCGAGGCGCGCTCCCCCGCCCAGGTGATTTTATATGACGTCATAAAGCTTTCCGTATTTATGCAGGCAAAGGGTGTGGCGGCTCTTTTATGGTTTTGACTACGCCGCCTCGACAAAAGTATCGATGACTTTCTTTGGGCCGGAATGTTCAAATTCAACGGTGAGCTTTTGGCCTTCGATGGACTGAATTTTTCCGTAACCGAATTTCTGGTGAAAGACGCGTTGGCCCTTGGCGAATTTCGATTTCCCCGGCGCGCTGACGGAAATGGTTTTGGCGCGGCCTTCAAGCAGGGGCGCGGATGCGGCCGGCCTTGCGTTGGCTGCACGCGCCCGCCGCCAGCCCGGATTGTCATAATAGTCGTCTTCTCTCAGTTTCGCGCCATCGAAGCTGGAATGGCTGGCGAGGTTGCTGGCCGCATTCCCGTAAAGCCCCGGTTCGGACACCACATCCACATGCTCTTCCGGCAATTCGTCGATAAAGCGGGAGGGGATTGCGGTCTGCCAGCGCCCATAGATTTGCCGGTTTGCGGCGAAAGAGATGCGGCAGCTTTCCTCCGCGCGCGTCACGCCCACATAGGCGAGGCGGCGTTCTTCTTCCAGCGCGGCGTTTCCTTTTTCGTCGAGCGAGCGTTTGGAGGGAAAGATTTCTTCCTCCCAACCGGGCAGAAACACCACCGGGAATTCCAGCCCCTTCGCTGCGTGTAACGTCATCAGCCAGACCTGACCGTCGCCGGTATCCTCGCTGAGTTCGGAGACGAGCGCCACATGATCAAGATAGCCTTCAAGCGTGTCGAATTCAGAGACCGCCTGAATGAGTTCTTTCAGGTTATCGAGTTTGCCTGGCGCTTGCGGAGATTTTGAATTCTTCCACATCTCGATATAGCCGGACTCTTCAAGGACGAGTTCGGCAAGGTCCGCCGGCGCCATGTCTTTTGCATCCCGCGACCACCGATCGACGGTATCGACGAAGTTGACCAGCGAGCGTCGCGCGGCGGCGTGCAGGTCGTCACTTTCAAGCGCAAGCCGCGCCGCCGTCATCAACGGGACGCTCTGCGCCCGGGCGAGCTTGTGCAACACCTGCAGCGCCTTGTCGCCGAGGCCGCGTTTCGGTTTGTTGACGATGCGGTCAAAGGCGAGGTCGTCATCCGGGCTTCGGATCAGCCGCAGATAGGAAAGCGCGTCGCGGCTTTCTTCCCGTTCGTAAAAGCGCGGGCCGCCGACCACGCGATAGGCGAGACCCAGCGTATTGAAGCGTTCTTCAAAGGCGCGCATTTGAAACGACGCGCGCACCAGCACCGCCATATCGCTTAAGGCGCGACCCTTTGACTGTTCAGATTCAATATCGTCACAGACAAGGCGCGCCTCTTCGTCGCCGTCCCAGACGCCGCGCACCTTGACCTTTTCGCCGTCCTCGGCGTCGGTCCAGAGCGTTTTGCCGAGGCGTTCCTTGTTGGCGGCAATCAGACCGGAGGCGGCGCCGAGGATTGATGGCGTTGAGCGATAATTGCGTTCAAGGCGAATGACTTCTGCGCCCGGAAAGTCTTTTTCAAAACGAAGAATGTTTTCCACTTCCGCGCCGCGCCAGCCATAAATCGACTGATCATCGTCGCCGACGCAACAGATATTCTTATGTTTTTGCGCGAGGAGGCGCAGCCACAGATACTGGGCGACATTGGTGTCCTGATATTCATCGACCAGCATATAGCGAAACCGGCGCTGATATTCTTCAAGCACATCCGGGTTGTTCTGAAAGATTGTCAGATTGTGAACGAGGAGGTCGCCAAAATCAGCGGCGTTTAGTGTGGTCAGCCGCGCCTGATAGGCTTTGTACAGATCAACGCCCTTGCCGTCGGCGAAGTGATACGCCTCATTGGCCGGAACCTTGTCGGGCGTCAGGCCGCGGTTCTTCCAGCCGTCAATAACCGTCGCCAGCCCACGGCCCGTCCAGCGCTTTTCATCGATATTGGCCGCTTCGATGACCTGCTTGGCGAGGCGCGTCTGGTCATCGGCGTCAAGGATCGTGAAGGAGGATTTGAGGCCCGCAAGCTCCGCATGGCGACGAAGGATCTGAGCGCCGATGGAGTGGAAGGTGCCGAGCCATTTCATGCCCTCTACATGGTCGCCGACGAGGGCGGCGATCCGATCCTTCATCTCCCGCGCCGCCTTGTTGGTGAAGGTGACGGCGAGGATCTGCCACGGTTGGGCGCGGCCGGTGTTCAGGAGATGGGCGAGGCGGGTGGTGAGCGCCCGGGTTTTGCCTGTGCCGGCGCCCGCGAGCATCAGCACAGGGCCCTCGGTGGCCAAGACGGCCTTGCGCTGCTCTTCGTTTAAGCCTTTAAGGTAAGGTGCTGTTTCATCTGCATTTTCAGCTGACCTAACAGGCCGCGCCGACGCCATGGCGCGCTCTGATATGGACATTTTTCGGGGCGTGTTGGTACTCATCGCGGCAGTCTACAAAAACGAGAACGATTCTGGAACATCCGTGATGCCTTGGCTTGGTCAAGATTGCAATGCAAGGAGATCCACCCCGGCCGGAATCAACGTACAGCGGTCAATAATATCAGTAAGGAGGCGCGCCAATGGCAGGCAAATTTGAACTTTATAAAGATAACGCAGGCGAATTCAGATTTCGGCTCAAAGCCGGAAATGGCGAGAACATTCTCGCCAGCGAAGGATACAAGGATAAGGGCGGCGCGGAGAATGGCATTGCCTCGGTGAAAAAGAATGCATCCGAGGACGGTAATTACGAGCGCAAGGAAGCGGCCAACGGCAAGTTTCATTTCAACCTGAAAGCCGCGAACCATCAGGTTATCGGAACGTCACAGATGTATGCGTCTGCTGACAGCCGCGACAGTGGGGTTGAGAGCGTTAAATCGAATGCGCCGGACGCCAGCGTAGACGATCAGACGGGCTGATCATTATTCAGCTTTGAGTATGGCGCCGCCTCGTTTCTTCGGGGCGGCGTTTTTGCATTTTTGCGAGAGGAATTGATCCTGCTGTCTCTGCGCAATAGTCTGAAGACAGATGAAACAAAACCCTGATTTCACGCATCGGCTTGCGACACGCGATGACATGTCGGCAATCATGTCTTTGATGAAGCTCGCGATTGCGCAGAACATGAAAGCGTTTCTGTCGCCCGCGGAGATTTCGGCGGCGCAGGCGACCATGGGTCTCGATACGACGCTTATTGACGATCAAACCTATTTTATTATTGAAGCGGTCCGGGATGGCGAGGCGCATATGGTCGGCTGCGGCGGGTGGGGCAAACGCAAAACGCTCTATGGCGGCAATCACACCACAGGCCGCGATGACAGCTTTGCCGATCCGGCGACGGAGGCGGCGCGCATTCGCGCAATGTATACTCACCCTCAGTGGACGAGGCGGGGCGTCGGGACATTGCTGCTTGGCCTTGGCGAAGCGGCGGCGCGCGCGGCAGGGTTCAAATCGATAGAACTGGGATCGACGCTGCCCGGCGAGCCTTTATATGCGGCAAGGGGTTATCGCGAAGTCAGCCGCGATGAGCAGATCAATGATCACGGCGCCAAAAACGTGATTATTGTGATGCGCAAGGCGCTTTAGCGGCTTACTCGCTGGCGCTTTCTACTTCCAGCGTAATGACTTCTTCATCCTCGGCGTCGTTGGTGAGGAGATTGTCGTCGTCTTCCAGCGTGTCGCCCGCTTGCGCGGCGATGCTGGCTAACGCCTCATCACAATTGGTTTCGACAAAGGCCAGATCGTCGATCAGATAGCGAAGAACCTTTTTTGATTCCGCTGCATCTTTGCTCTTCATACTGATCGCAATTTTTGTCGCGGGTTCGTCAAGGAAATAGGCGCCGGCCATATGACGCCAGCGCACCGTGTCCTTGGTCCATTCAAATTCAGCCTTTGCCGCCGGGAGTTCTACACCGTCTTGCGTCCAGCCTTCGATGGTGAATTCAAACGGTTCGCCCTCCTTGCCGCCGGTTGGATAGATCGCCATTGTTACGACGCAGACCGGGCGCTCAAACTCAATCTTCAGCGGCTGGTTTAAATAGCTGAGATAGCCGGCGGAAAACTTCCCGCTTGGCGCCGCTGCATAAGTGCACATGGAATTGTACTGATAAAAATCCTGACCATCGCAGATCTGGCGCGTCAGGCCGGGACCGAAGCTGACCCCGAGATCATCCTTGTAGGCGGTCTCAATGACGTCGCCGTGGCGACCGGGCGGCGCTTCAAAGGTGATCACCGAATAGGGCGGGTCGTCCGCCGCTAATGCGGCGTCGCCGACAATGGAAATTGCGCCGGTATTTGTCGCCGGGTTGGTGTCATTGTCCGGATCCGGACCAATGCCGTTTTCGTGCACCCAGCCATTATTATGATTGTGAGTGCTGTCGGCGCCGTCATCATGCGGGTGGGCTAGGGCGCTCGCGCCTATTAACAGCGCGCTGGCTGCAAACCCTGACGTTCGCGCTGGCTTTTTAAAAACTTGCTGCAGGCGCATAAGTGACCCCTGTTCCCCCGTTAATCATAATACTATAGCGGCGGATTGGTTCCAAGCAGAACGGTGATACGCTGCAACAGCCTGAAATTTTTGATTTTTTTGTAGAAATAGACCAGTTGAGCTTGACGTTGGCTCGCACTTGCGGCCCTATTTTTCGGTCGAATCGATAGGGGTCATGAGTGCTGAAATTCACAAAAACCGCCAGCGCAGCGCTGGCGCTTTCATTATCGGGCGCCTGTGCGCCTCAGGAAATTGAGCCTTCTGCGGATGTGGCGAGCGACACTACGGCGGCAGCCGTTATGGCTGCGGCTGTTCAAAGCGGCTTGGCGCCAGACGCCGCCGCCCGGATTGAAGCCGATGTCGTTTATCTTGCGGATGACGCGCGCGAGGGCCGGGAGGCCGGAACAAGCGGTTATGAAGTCGCCGCCGCCTATGTCGCCGAACGCATGGCGTCGCTGGGCCTGACGCCCGGCGGTGAAGACGGCTGGTTTCAACAGGTTCCGCTGCGCGCCGGCGTAACGCGCCAGGGCGAGGTCAGTCTGTCAGTGACAAGGCCTGATGGCGAGGCGCAAGTCTTGAATAATCTGGAGGACTATCGTCTCTATCCATCCCTTGGCGATCCGTCATTTGACGTTACCGCGCCCGCCGTTTTTATCGGTTATGGCGTTCATGCGCCGGAGGCGGGACATGATGATTTCGCCGGTCTCGACCTTGACGGAAAAGTGGTTGTTTATTTCGCGGGCGCTCCGGACAGTTTCGAAAGCGAACAGCGCGCCCATTACGGTTCCGGTGCGCTGACCCGAAAGGAAGCGGCGAAGCGCGGCGCGATCGGGGCGATCACACTGCTGACCACCAGCGCCGACAAACGCTCACCCTGGGCGCGTCGCATCACGAATCCGCAAAGCGCATCGAAGACATGGGTTGGGCCGGATGGCGAGGCCGATATCGCCGGACCGGAAATCAAAGGCTCGGCTGTGATGAACATCAACGCCAGCCAGGCGTTGTTCGAAGCCGCCCCGCGGTCCTTTGAAGACGTCCTGTCAGAAGCTGATGCGGAGGGTGGTGCGCCGAAAGGCTTTGATCTCGCTGTCACCGTCTCAATGAAAAGCGCGATCGATATCAAAGACGTAACCAGCCCGAATGTCGTCGGGGTGATCTCAGGGAGCGATCCGGCTTTAAAAGACGAATATGTCGTTCTGACCGCGCATCTCGATCACGAGGGCGTCAATGAGCTCCTTCAGAAGCAAGGCGAGGACGGTATTTACAACGGCGCCATGGACAATGCGTTAGGCGTTGCAACCATGCTGGAGGCGGCCCGGCGGCTTGTCGATGAGGCGTCTCTTGCGCGCAGTGTGATTATTCTTGCGGTTACCGCTGAAGAGGATGGTCTTCTCGGGGCGGATTATTACGCTCATTTCCCGACCGTTCCGATTGAGTCCATCGTCGCGAACGTTAATCTCGACATGCCGCTGGTGCTGCATTCATTTACGGATGTTATCGCCTTTGGCGCAGAGCGGTCTGGGTTGGGACCGATCGTCGCCACCGCGGCGGAAGAGGCCGGTGTGAAAATGTCGCCGGACCCAATCCCGGAACAAGGTCTGTTTACGCGCTCTGACCATTACCGGTTTGTTGAAAAGGGCGTACCCTCCGTCTTTCTCGTTGTCGGTTTTGAAAATGGCGGCGAAGAGAAGTTTCAGGAATTTATCACCACGCATTATCATAAGCCCACGGACGATATCTCACTGCCGATCCTGTACGAAGACGCCGCGCGGTTTGCGGACGTGAACTATGAAATTGCTCGAGCTGTCGCGAATGCGCCTTCGCGTCCGAACTGGAACGAAGGCGACTTTTTCGGCGACTTGTTTGCAGGAGAATGACCCCGACAGGCTAGTCGATTGCAAACACCATGGTCACGGTTGCGTTGATCGCGGATTCTCCAGCCTGAAGCGGCACGGAGCTTTCCATGTCGGCGGACATGCGCGCCATCATCGGTTGCGGAGAGGGCGTGCTGACATAGCCGTCCTGGATGGTCATGACCTCGCCGAGCCGAACGCCTGCAGCTTGCGCATAAAGCTCCGCTTTCGCACGCGCTTGCGCCACGGCGTCTTTGCGTGCGGTTTCCATGAGCGGTTTTGGATCGGCGAACGTAAACTGAATGCCGCCGAGAGAGTTGGCGCCTGACTGCACCGCCTGATCAATCACGGCGCCGGCGCGGTCGAGATCGCGCAGTTTGACAGTCAGCGTGTTTGACGCCGTAAAACCAATAACCTCCGGGTTCGACCGATTATTTTCATAATTATAACGGGGATTGATCGACAAGCCTGATGTCTGGATGTCGCGTTCCGCGACATTGAGGTCTCGAAGCTTTTTGATGGTTGCGGCCATCTGCGATGAGTTCTGGCGCAGCGCTGCGGCGGCATTCGGCGCATCCGTGCGCACGCCAATCGACAGGATCGCCATGTCCGGCGCCGCTGACGCTTCACCCTCGCCATTTACGGTAATTGACCGGAAAGGCGCCTCAGATTGTGCAATCGCGGCGGGCGGGTTGGCGCAGGCCGATAATATGACGGCCGCGACAGCGGGAAAAAACGACTTCTGCATATGCATTGAACTGTCCTCCTTCGTTCGCGCCACCAGACCGCTTTGATAGGGCGAAATCAAGACAAAAAAGGCGCGAGTTTGGGCCAAAGCCTCGCGGGCGGCAGGCGATTGTTATTTGACGTTGGGGCGGTTGTTCCGAATAGTTCCGATCATAAACATCACCAGACAAGGCGGTGATTTCATGGGAGAGTGATATGGCGGCGTTGTTGAGAGCTTTTTGTCTGGCTTTACTTGGGTGGACTGTATTCTTCGGCGCTACACATGCTGAAGGACGCAAGGCGCTGGTTGGCGGGCGTTTGATTGACGGGTTTGGCCATGCGCCCATTCATGATAGCGTCATTCTCGTTGATGACGACCGCATCGTCGCGGTTGGAACAGTCGACACCTTAACACCGCCGGATGGATACGAGGTCATCTCAACCGAAGGCATGGATGTGCTGCCCGGCCTGTGGGAGAGCCATGCGCATTTGATGCTCACGGGACATGCGGATTATCCGTACTGGCAGGCGACTTATGGCGCTCGGTATGCAGATGAAATCATGCCGGCCTCTGCGGAGCAGCTATTGCTCGCCGGCGTCACGTCGGCGCGCGATCTCGGCGCGCCGCTGGAGGCGTCGAGATTGGTCAAGGAACGCATCGATGCCGGTGAGATTCCCGGCGCGCGACTATTCATGTCCGGCCCATTTTTACAGGCGGAAGTCGAAGACTGGCAGAAGGGTTATCGCTGGGCGGTGACTGGCGCCGGCGATGCGCGCGCAAAAGTGGCGCGTCTTGACGCGGCTGGCATGGACATCGTCAAGCTGATTGATCAGGACAAGATGCCCCGCGCGACCGCAAAAGCGATTGTCGACGAGGCTCATAAACGCGGAATGAAAGTTGTCGCCCATTCGCATCGCCCGGACGAAATCCGCGTTGGCCTTGAGATTGGCGTTGATAATTTCGAACACACTGGCCTGACGACTGCGCCGGAATATCCGGCCGACATCATGGAAGCGCTCAAGGAACGCACAGCGACGGGCCGCATCGCCGGCGGCCCGCTTTACTGGACGCCGACGGTGGAAGGTTTGTGGAATTTCGACCGCACGGTCGCCAATCCGGAAAAACTGGATGACGCTTGCTGGAATCGCGGTCTTGAGGAAGACACCATCGCCGATATCAAACAATCAATCGCCGCGCCGGGCCAGCTCGGCTATACGCGCCTGACGCCGCTTCGTAAGCCAACATTGAAACGCAAGATCGAACAGTTGCGCGAAGCCGGCGTTGTTTTCCTGGTTGGCACGGATAGCGGTATTCCGATGAAGTTTCACTGCCAGTCCACCTGGAATGAAATGGATGTTCTGGTGCGTGTGATGGGGCTGCCGGTGATGGATGTGATCCGCGCCGCCGTTTACTGGCCGGCGGTGATGATGGGCGTCGAGGCGGATCTCGGCACGGTTTCTGCGGGTAAGAAAGCAGATATCATCGCAGTGCGCGGTGACGTCCTGGAGTATGTCAATCTCCTCCAACACGTTGATTTCGTCATGAAAGACGGCGTTGTTTACAAACGGGACGGCAAACCGGTTGAGCGCTAGCGGAGACGTTTGAAACAAGGGCTTCAATCGCGCCGCATTAGCTGCTAAAGCGGCCATCCCGTGAGCGCTTTTTCGCTATCCGGGCCTGTAGCTCAATTGGTTAGAGCTGGCGGCTCATAACCGCTAGGTTGGGGGTTCGAGTCCCTCCGGGCCCACCATCGATAGTACCGAGCTTCCAGCAGTAAGCATTTGTTTTGCTCTCCTAGGTTTTTCCGGTTTCGATTCCGCGACTGACAGGATTCCAGCCAAATCGCCGTGAAGGTCTATTACCAAACCATCCCTTGCAGGATTCGGGGTGAGCACGATTTTGTCAATAAGCCCACGTAATGCATCAAGCGCGTCCAGCCTGTTTGGTCCATCGCCCATTCCATCAACCAGCCGGTCAATCTGCCGTTTAAAATGGTCCGCCATCTTAGGGTGTAACAGCACCGGAACCTCGTCCGTCAAAGTAAGCTGTTTTTCCAATTCTTCTCGCCTGTCCCGGTTGTCGATAATTTTGTCACGTACTTCTTCGGGCGGAACGCCATTCGCGATTGCATTGAGATAACGTTCTTTCGCTTTTGCCAATTTTTCGAGTTCGGAACGGATGCGGCTGGCGTTCGCATTCTTGTTCGAGCGAAGCCGGTTAACGTGGCGGGTGTATTCCTCACAGAACACCAGAAGCAATTCTTCATTGAAAAGCCGTTCTTTGAGGCCGCTGAGAATGGCGCTTTCAAGTTCGCCCTGATGGATCATTAAATGATTGTCGCATGCTTTTGCGTTACGACGCGCAGAACACCCATAGCGGCCATGATTGGCCTTGCTATAACCGCCGCCGCACTCGCCGCACTTGAGCAGCCCGGAAAGTAAATACTTCGGGCGTCGTGCCTTTCCAAATTCGCCGCGTGAAACCTCAGCCTGTCGTAGTTTTGCAGCGCTCCAAAGTTCATCTGATACGATGCGCAAATGTTCGGCTTCTGCGGATACGATTTGCTCTTGCGGATTGATGCGCGGAATGCGCCGATTTGTTCCGGGCTCTTTGAGTTCGGTGGTACGGTTCCAGACGATGCGGCCCCGGTATAGGTCGCAGTTGATAATTCCAAGCCCCCGTTTCGGATTGCCGTAAATTGTGCTCGGGCACCAACCCCGCCCGGACGGCGAACGGATTCCCTCATCGTTCAAATCTTTTGCAATAGCGCGTGGAGATTTCCCAAGCGCATATTCCTTGAATATACGCTGCACGATTTCGGCTTGCTGGGGTACGATTTCCCGCTCTCCTGCAACCGGTTTTCCGTCGTCGCCAAATTTTTTGACTACAGCATAGCCATAGGCCAGCCCCGCCGTGACTTTTCCAGCCTCAACACGTCCGCGCTGTCCGCGCAGGACTTTGTGCTTCATATCTTTGAGATAGAGGGAGTTCATCGTTCCGCGCAGGCCAACGTCGATAATGTCGATTTCGTTTTCATTCAGCGTGACAATTTTGATACCAAGAAACTGAAATTGCTTATGCATGTTAGCGGTATCGCCCTGATCGCGTGAAAGGCGGTCGAGCGCTTCGGCAAGAACAATGTCAAACTTCCCGTCGGCGGCATCACGCATAAGCGCCTGTATGCCGGGCCGGTTCATCGAAGCACCCGAAAGGGCATGGTCGGTATAGAGGTTTTCAACCGTCCAGCCCTCGCGTTTAGCTTTTGCTTGGCATTCACGAATTTGATCCTCAATAGAGGAATCTTTTTGCAGGTCGCTCGAAAACCTGGCGTAGATGGCAACTTTCGTCATGGTAGCACCGCTTATTCAGTGTTGATGTTCTCTTATAGCCTCGTCAAACGAGTCTTCGGCAGCTTGCCGCGCAAGCGCTTTCACTATCCGAATAACATTCGGCTCAAGGCTCAGTTCAAAATTATCAGCCTTTATGCGCCGTCCGCCAAGGTTGAGATTAATTTCTATCCCCATGGCGGCTCCTTTCTTTTGGTTGTTTCGGCACATTGGAATGACTAATCAGTATAAAGAACAAAAGAAGAACGCACAAGAGAAAAGAACGAATACACCGGCATTTTTTTGCTGATTTTTAACTTTGCGATTCTGGTACTACCGCGCACGCTCAAACCCACTTTTAGACACACCGCGAGACTTGTTCAGTGCCTGGTCAATTTCCTGAATACGTTTCTCGCGGTTGAATGTTTTCTTGTGCTGCTCCCATCGGGTTACGCGTTCGGCATGTGCCGCTGAGACTCCTCTCGGGCGCGGAGCTGGGGCAGGCGTAGGAATATCCGTTTTACGTTTTGCAATGAGAGCCTTGCGCTCATGAGCGCTGGGGGGAGGCTTCTGATCGGCCATAACGGCGTCTCCGGTTTAGGGCGCCATCTAACCGGCGCAAGCGGCGGTCAGTCGTTCAGATCAGGAATGGGGTGCTCGTTGAAATTTAGGATGTGCGGCGCGGCGAAAGGTAAATCCCAGAACATTGGGCGATGCATTGGTGTTAGCCGAGTTCCGGGAGCGTCGAGAAGCATGCGACCATGATTAATTTGCTGGATTGCATCGCCCGGAAAAACGGAAGTAACGTGCTCGGCCATACTCAGACCGCCCCGGTCACCGTCGCGGGCATGCTCTGCATTTGCACTAGCGATTAAATGCGCCCGTTGTCCACCGCGGGACTCAAGGTTGCGCAACATATCCGCGTCACGTTGGCCCCAAATCAGGTTGATAGTGTTGTTTAGAAACGGCTTGTGCCCGCCATCTTTTGCATATGCGCCGAATGTCTCCAAATCTTGCGCAAGCAAGATCATCCGCATCCCCATCTCGCGATAGACACGCAGGCAAAGCAAGGCGTTGTCCAGTCTGGGATATTGCCCGAACTCATCGCATAATAGATTCACACGCACGGGACCCGGCGCGTGTGCAACCGTGTCAATGATGTATTCCAGCATAAGCTGGATGAATGAGCCGTGAGATAGTTTATAGCGCGGTGGAAAATAAAGATTCAGACAACGCGGACGCTCTTTTAAGGACGCAAGATTAAAATTTGTTCGCATGGTGGAGTCACGTAACGGACTCCCTTTTTGAAACAACCGCCACGCTTTCGAATATTCCTGCATGACCCAGCGGTACTCTTTTGCGGCTGAATCATCGGCAGCACTAAAATCATCTGCAAACTTCTGCGCCATGTTGGCGATTAATCCTTCGCACGCCGGGCTTTCTCGCAAACAGTCCAATTCGGCGATCATTTCTTTTCGGGTATAGTTCGCTATATCGGCCATGGCCGCCGGCGATGCCTCTTGCGGTTCCAGCTCGCAGCGGTGAGCAAGGATTAGGAAACTCAATTCTTCTGCAATCGCAGTAATCCACGAATTCATTTCGTTGGATTTTCGAACGGGTCCAAAAATAATCGAATTTTTAGCGCGAACGCGGTCTGAAATTCTCTGCCCCCGCTTCGCGAGTTCGATCAAGTCGTCGAAGAAATTAAATGTAACTTGGTCTTCCCAACACTGACTGAACGGCATGAAGTGCTTCGTTGGAACGCCATCGAGAGCGCTTCGTCCTATGTGCGTTGTCCATGCTAAGTCCGCTTTAAAAGAGATCGACACAACCGATTCCGGCGATGGACCTTGCCCCAGCCCCACTGTCATCGGTCCGCCAAGCGAACCGGTTTTTGCGGTGCCGGTCCCGCCTAGAATTGTCAGCGAGATATCGGATCCACTGAAATATGGCGTTCCGTCAAAGCACCCGATGTAAGGGCCGACCATCTCTGTCGAAAATCCGCCCTCGATAAGGTCACGTTCATCGCCGGGGCGGGCATTTGGCAGACGGCCTGAAACTTCATCGTTCGCAAGCCTCGTAACCGCATCTTCATAGCGATCTTCGGCTTTGAAATGTTGCCAAATTTTGTAAGCGCTTAGGCCGGTTCTCCAAATTTTTCGGCCATAGGACTTGGACGATTGATGTCCTCGCGATCCGAAATAATTGCTCAATGTTTTAATCTCCTGAAACGCTTTATTTGCACCTGATTGATGGCGCCGATTGCTAAACCGGGCACCATCATTGGTTTTAGAAAAGCGACTAGTCAGAATTCTCAAACGAAAATGAAAAGGTTTGCTTTTCACGCTTGTTCCACGCACCCGATCTCGCTGGAAGCGCGGACACCGTTTCCTGGATTTCAGCGATCTGACTCTCATACTCCGCGTATTGCTTTTGCATGCTGACAATCGTCGGGTCATAAGTTCTATCGACAGCCATATTGCAAAGGCCGCCGGTCACGATATCGATGAAATTACACTTCGTCGTCCAGTCCGCCTTGCCTTGGCGCAGGCCCGTTTCCTTCTGGATCAATCCGTCAGCGATTCCTTGTCGGCGATTAAGTTGTCCCTCCAGACGCGACTTGATGAGAGCAGTCTGTTGAAACGCTGCATCTTCAATCGTGCCGATTGTGTTCACCGTTGTGGCTATGGCCGTCAGAGGCTTTTTCCCTTCGGGCAATATCCATTCGAAGCCGAAAGCAGCGGCAGCAACAATTACCATTACGCCGCCGCCCCGAAGCGCTGTACGGGCGAGATCGCCAAGAACAGTTTGCCGGGGCGCTTGATACGATTGATATTCAGTCATCATTCGACACTCTCCAGATTTTTCATCAATTCAATCGAAGCCGTTCCGAAATTCGGGAAGATGGATAAGGACGCGCCTGTAAGTGAGGCGTACCAAGTCCAGAATTTCACGATCTCTCCAGCAGCTTCAGCAGACAGCGTGGAGTCTCCGTTAAGCGTACGGCCAACGCCCACCATGTGCAGGCGATAACCGCGCAGATCAGGCAACAATCCGCGCAGCATTAGCTCTTCTTGCAATGCGTTACGGCTCTCGCCTTCATTCAGCCAATCAGCTCCCGGAGAGAACCGGGCAACATCGGAATAGGGCAAGCCATCAGTGATATAGAAGATATCCCCGCCGACATTGCGCCCGAGACTGTGATCGGTCGCTGCTGTGGCAATTGCTGTGAAGGGCCGCGATTGCGACGCGTCACTTCTCTCGAAATACGGCGCGAAAGCAGCATCGACGACATGGAAGAAAGCATTGTGCGCTTTCTCATATCCTTTAGTGCTGCATGGCTTACGACCAATTTCAAAGATCGGATGCCGCTTTACGCAAACGGTCGGTTTGACGATGCCTTCGCGCGGTGTCGCCAAGTCAAGACGTTCGCCATAGTCGTGATAAATAACGAGCGGCTTGCCTTCTGGCATATGCGTCATCAATGCTTCCGCCAAGATGCTCGCATCAGCAAGCGCCGCTTGAGGCCGAAACGTCGTCATATCGAGAATGACGATCAGCGGCCTATAAGTTTTCACCACCGGCTCATAGGCTTCCGGGGATTTCCACTGGTCCGCCGATGCCGGCGAAAACGCCAGCAGTGCGACCAAGGCTAAAAGAGCTTTGATCCGTTTCATGATTAAAGCCCCTCCAAGTTGATGCTGGACAGTCCAAGACCAAGATCAATCCCGGCGCGCTCTTCGTACATGCGGCCACTACCAATCGCGCGGCGCAGACCGTTGCGCGCATCGGCAGCCGTGACTTTCGCTTCTTCAAGCGCCGTCGCCGCCTCTTCGGCTGCGTTCACATTGATATTATGTGCCGGGGCCTTTTGATTGATGACCTTTACGGCGATGTTCCGCTGTTGTTTGGCAATGCACCGCTCTTTCGAGGTATCGGTCGCCATCACGGACAGAATGCCCGTAAATCCGATCAAAATGCCATAGAGCGACACGTTTTGAATGAGCGCAGTGATCTGGCCCCCCGTACCACCGACGGAAGCCGCGGGCGGTGTCGTCATCACAATCAGCCCAACGAAGGCGATCGCAATAACCGTCGCTGGCATCCAGAATTGCAATCGCATCTGACGGTGCCGCTTGGTCTTTGCGGCGATGAGATGAGCGAGAGAATGTCCGGCAAGCGTGGCGCAAAATGCTCCGACGACCACAAATGCGCTAGCGATGACAAGCGCCGAGTCCGGGTTCATTCCCATGTCGGCAAGCCGCCCGCTGAACACCACAACCTCAAACAGGCTCCAGCCGGTCGCACCGATCACGTGGACCCATCTCGATATGAGGGGCTTGGGATCGACACAATCGATACGTCTGCCCTCGGCCCGGTCGCGTTTTGATTCCTGCGCTTTTACATCCCGCCCTGTTGCATCGACTTTTTTCGCGCAGCTTTCTGCCGACTTTTCCGCTGCATCGAGAGCATCAAGCGCATTCGTGTAGACATTTAGCGAGTTCTGGATTTCGTCGCGGATCGTATCCGCTTCGGGATCGAATACAGGCTCGCCGCCGCTCTTCGCGGTCGGTGCCCCTGCATTCATCTGGTCCATCAGCGCGAAAACGGACGCGCTGTTGGTCAATGTACTCGACATTTCGCCCTCCTTGAGAGGTTGGGCGAGTGTGCACACCGCCTGAATTAACGACGATGCGGATATCCACAGCGAGATTGCTATAAGAAGAATTTTAGTGTGTCAAGTATTGCACGTGGAATTAATGACACCCCTCAACTCATATGGGACGAAATCCTAAAATTGGCTTGTTCCCAGTCGCTTCCGCAAACTTCCGGATCGTGTCGCCAGTTATATTTGAGCGCCCCTTTTCAATGCGGATTATGTTAGACCTATCTGTCCCCATGCGTTCAGCGACTTGATCTTGGGTCAATCCTTCTTCTTCGCGCAGCGCTTTTAACGCCGCGCCGATTTCTTGAGGGGTCGATGCATCGAAAAATTGAGGTTGCAGTAGTTCTTTATCTGATCCGTCCATTTTTTCTTCAGTAGACGGAACAATAGCAGAACGACTTAATATGTCAATCGTAGAAATAGTAGGGGATTCAGGTTCACTGGCCATCTCCAAAATGACTTCAGCGGGAACGCCAACAAAATAATGTTCGCGTTTATCGGTGGCAGTGATTTTTACTATTAGATCGTCGCGATCTCGAAAAAAGTCATCAAAATTATTACTAGCAAACCCCTTCAACATGTTCTTGTCGACCTGCGCCCCATAAAAACGGGTCCCAAAAAGGCCTACAGTTTTTAAACTGCGTTTTTCTGCAGCTGTTTGGAACGTACGGATTTCTTCCGTTGTGTTGCCTAAGACGGTCTCTTTAAGGTCAGCGACTGTCGTGGAGGTTGCTGATGAACTTGTCTTTCGCCCTTTACGAGGAGGCATGATCGAGCATTCCTTCTACGCCGCCGCAGGAATTGACCTTTTGGCGCGCGCGTTCCTGTCCTTGATCGCGCATACTTTGAGCCACTAATACGCCGATTTGTTGTTATGCCATTCAATTTAGGCGCAGATCCGCATTCTGTCTATCTCGACGGACTCACAGCCCTTTGTTTTCAATGCATTTTAGTTAATGCCAATCCGATTTCTTGCCAGATTTGAGACGCTCTCACGCGCCGTCCGGCTATGCGTCAACACCAAGCCTTCGGGGCCGCAAGCGGCCATGTGGACGCGCCGACCATTCGTGAGATTGCGGTCTCATCGGCCGAAACGGTTTTGGCTGACTAAGTTTAAACAAAGGAAATAGCTATGAGTGATGAAAAACAGAAACCTACGCACCGCGTATCATTTGCCCGCATTATCGGACAAAACGAGGACGGCAATGACAAGCTTGGATCAGCCCGTGAAATCGGTGCTGTCTGGAAACGCAAAGGCGACAAGAAAGGCGGCATCCTAAAACTCGACCATATTCCGGTCGAACTGACCCGCCACGAGGGCGTGCTCTTCATCGTGCCGGTCGAATAGACGCTCTCAATCAAGCGCAATTTGGAGCGGCTTTATCGTCGCTCCATTTTTACTTGAGGAAGTTTTTTAAATTCAGCAATCCGCCGCGCAAGCGTCCGCCCGGAAACACCGTATAACTTTGCGACGCAGTTCACATTTGCGCCGGGATTGGACAACATGTTCATGGCGCATCTGGCTTGTTTCTTTGAGAGCTTGCGGGGGCGACCAAGGCGTTTTCCTCTGCGTCGTGCGGCTTCCAAACCCTGTTTGGTTCGGGCCGACAGCGTTGCGCGTTCCCACTGCGCCATCGCTGCAATCATTGTATAGACCAGCATCCCGTCCGGTGTGGCGGTATCTATATCAAGGCTCACGATCATGAGGCTGATATTGCGGTCATGGAGTTTTTGAACCTCCAAAATCGCGTCAACCGTGGACCGGTATGCGCGGTCTACATGCCAGACCACGAGCGTATCGCCCGGATTCAGTTTGGCGATCAGCCCTTCATAGACAGGCCGCGATTTGGCGACCGCCGAAATCGTTTCAACATGGAGTTCGTCGCACAAGTCGTTAAGTGCGTCGATCTGTCGATCTGGACGCTGCTCATCTGTCGAAACACGTAGATAGCCTGCCTTCATGCCCCCGCTTCAAGACACCCTCCTGAATGCCGCCGCAGGTTGACAATAAGGAACCTTTTTGTCCGGGGTTGAACTTTCCCGATTTGGTTCTCTTTCGCAAAAATAATACGCAACAGAACCGGATACTTTCAACAATTAAGTGACGCCCAGGTTCCTGACTCCGGAAATTGACAAAAAGGTTCCTTATTGGGAGGGCGCTATGTTGGATGAAAGCATTATAGCAAGACCAAGCCACAGCCGCGAACGCGAAGTGCGATTGTATATCCGTATGGATTGCTCCGAGGGGGCTGCGATGGTCGCGGCGGACTGGTTCAACGAGCTTAGCCGAAAACTGAGAATGAGATTCCCCGGCGCAAGCATTACGACCCGGCAAGGGTTGATGGCCTATGTTTTACAGGACGGCGAAGACGAAGATGATTTGTTCGTGCGTGTGGACACCGTACCGGATAGCAAAACGATCAAATAGAAAGCATCGCCAGCCGAATAAGAAAGCGCAGTGAGGAACACGACGGCGACGCAAGAAAAGTGCAAAACAGAAGCACAGGTCAGAAGGTAGGACAGCGGAAGAATAGACGAAACGCAGCACGCAAGCTGTGCGTTGGTAATACCAACGCTGCTTGGCAAGGGGGCCCGCTAGCGCGCCCCCGTTGCATCCCCCCGGCTGTGACGCATGTTCAGCATTGAGCTTTCATGCGTCAATAAATCGTATCGCCGATTAATCACTCGCAACGTTTGGCCGTCGCATCACCATTCAGGGAGACTTCGCTCTCCCCGAAACCCCATCGAGCAGGGTTTGGAGAATTGCCTCTCCACCTGCACCGAACCATGCACAAGCGACTGGCCGCTTGACCGCCATCCAAGGGAGCGTTCCTGATCCCCTGGACACCCCATGATAATTTCATTGAGACCAACCCTCGCGGATTGGATGCGCGCCTGCGGGCTCATTCAAACGAGATTGACACCCGCGCAACAGCATCGAATCGAGTGAATATACAATGTAGAAGCGGGCTCTAAGGGGTGTGGATATTGTCATATCTTGTTGTTTTCCGAGTGCGTGCCACTACGAACGCTGTTAAAGTCAAAGGAAAACAAAGAGGTAGACAGTGACCGCAGAGCTAGCCAGTCAAGGCAGCCTATTCTCAGCCGATTTTCTCCAAGATTCCATTCGCGATATGGCCGAATGGTCGGCCATAGATGATGCCCAGTTGGCGGAACTAAAATCTGCGCTCGAAGCCATCGTTGAAGCTTTTCCTACCGACCAAACACCCAATGAAAGTCAAACCGAAGACGACCTTATTTGGCCGGTTCTCGAAGCCCTCGGCTGGACGTCCAGTTTAAGACAGCAAAATCTGTCAGCACGCGGTCGTGATGATGTGCCGGACGGCCTGTTGTTCGAAAATGACGAACGAAAAGCTCATGCCAATACATTTCCGGAAGAGTGGAAGCGTTACGAATTTGGCCTTGCCGTCGTTGAATCGAAAAGATGGCTGAGACCCTTGGACCGGCGTTCAGGGAGACGCGGCGAAGAGTTAGCACCGTCAACTCAAATGTTGAGGTATTTGCGCCGTGTTGATGACCTGACATCCGGCGCTCTTCGTTGGGGCATACTGACCAATGGAAGCCGCTGGAGATTGTACTATCAAGGCGCGCGCTCAGTCTCAGAACAATTCTTTGAATTAGACTTAGCAACAATCCTTGACCTGCCCGGACACAATGAAGGGTTATTTTCGCTCGACGATGAGGCGCGCGCTCACTGGCTAAAAGTTTTTGCGTTGGTATTCAGCCGTGAAGCCTTTATTCCGGCAGGGCCGGACCCTCGGACCTTTCACCAACGTGCATTGGAAGAAGGTAGGTTCTACGAACAGCGCGTCGCAGATAATCTCTCAAAACTTGTATTCGATAAAGTTTATCCTGACCTTGTTAAAGCGCTCGCTTCCTCGTCAGCGGAAAGCCCGCTTCAAGAGGTTCGTGAAGCCGCACTAATTCTGTTATATCGTCTACTTTTCATTCTTTACGCTGAAGACCGTGACCTCTTACCTGTGCGCGATACGCGGTATGATGACTACGGATTGAGAGAGCGCGTACGTCTCGACATTGGCGATAGAAAAGACAGAGAAGATGTGTTTTCAGATACTGCTTCGCGGTATTGGGCCGCAATAAGCGATCTTTTCCACGCTATAGATCAAGGAGACAGTTCGATAGGGCTTCCGCCCTACAACGGTGGACTGTTCGATCCAGATCGAACACCATTGCTTGAGAATATCCGTATTTCGGACGCAGCAATGGCAGACATCATCGATGCTTTGTCTTTTGAGCGGACCGATGATGGCAGAAAATACATCAATTACCGCAGCCTGAGCGTTCAGCAGCTCGGATCGATATATGAACGTCTGCTCGAATACGAAGCAATTTATTACGATGACGAGCTTGTCATTCGACCAAATATTTTCGCCCGAAAGGGTTCTGGTAGCTACTACACTCCCGACGACCTTGTTCGGCTTATAATAAATGAATCTGTCGAGCCTCTCGTTCAGGAGAGGATGAAAGAGTTTGTCGATAAACTTGATGAACTTAATCAAGGTAATCTCGCCGCTGATCGAAAACTCGGTAACTTAAAGCGCCTAGACCCTGCCGAGAAACTTTTGGACCTGAAGGTTTGTGATCCGGCAATGGGGTCGGGTCATTTCCTTGTCAGCCTCGTTGACTACCTTGCAGATCAAGTCATAGCGGCCATGGCCGAGGCGCCAATCTTCGTTCCAGAAGAATGGGGTGATTATATATCTCCGCTTGCGGAGCGTATCGACGCTATTCGCAATACAATCCTCGCAAATGCCGAGGAGAGAAACTGGACAATCGACGAAGAGCAGCTTGATGACCGGCACATAATCCGCCGGATGGTCTTAAAACGCTGTATCTACGGCGTAGACAAGAATCCAATGGCGGTTGAACTCGCCAAAGTTTCTCTTTGGCTACATACATTCACCGTCGGCGCGCCATTGTCTTTTCTTGATCACCATTTGCGGTGTGGAGACAGCTTATTCGGTTCCTGGGTAAAAGTTGGCATCGATAAAGCCACTACCTATGGGAGCCCGCTTCTATTGCACGACCACATTCGACGGGCTGTTCGTGCTGCCTCAAAAATGCAGATCGTTGAAGGGTTGACCGACGCCGAAATTGCAGAGGCACATCGTTCCGCCGATGTATTCGCCGAAATAGAAGAAATGACAGCGCCTCTTAGCGCGTTGCTGTCGTTCATCCACGCTCTTGATTGGATGAATTTCCGAGATAAGGCCACCAAAGATGCTGTAAAAACTTTTTTTGACGGTCAATACGGTGACCCGTTGACAATTGCGATGGGTGATCGAGACCCGGCACAACCTCCGGCTCGCGAAGGTACGGAGAAAAGTCAAAAATTTGCTCGGGGTCAGTTTGAGTTATTCGTTGAGTTGCTCGCGAATTGCCGTGAGCTGATTGCTGAAGAGCGTTTTTTGAATTGGCAGGTAGCCTTTCCCGGTATTTGGTCCGATTGGGAGGATGAACAATTATCTGGAGGATTTGATGCGGTAATCGGCAATCCGCCTTGGGATCGAATGAAGTTCCAACAAGTAGAATGGTTTGCTGAAAGACGGCCTGAAATTGCATTGGCACCACGAGCGGCTGATAGAAAGCGTATGGTTGCCGAATTGGCGGAGGCCAATGATCCGCTATCGCTCGATTACGAGAAAGCTGCAGCTCGCGCGGAGGCGGCAGTTAAGATGGCGAGGTCGTCCGGCGATTACCCGCTTTTGTCGGGCGGCGACCTAAATATATATTCCTTGTTTGTCGAACGCGGAATGACGCTACTGAAACCGGATGGAATGCTTGGGTTGCTTACGCCATCAGGAATTGCATCTGACAAAACGGCGTCCAATTTTTTCAAGAGTGTAGCAACATGCGGTCGATTGAAAGCATTGTATGATTTCGAGAATGGTCGTCAAAGAACAGACTATCCGCCATTCTTCCCCGATGTTCATCGCAGTTTCAAGTTTTGTGCATTTATCGCGAGCCCTTCGGAGACGGCAGAATCCGCAAAGTGCGCATTTTTTCTTCACGATGTTTCCGAGATAACCAATCCTGAACGCTGCTTTCCTCTCAGCGCTGAGGATTTTGCTCGCGTTAACCCAAATACGGGCACAGCGCCTATTTTAAAATCGCGTCGAGATGCGGAACTCACGACAGCAATTTATGGTCGCCTTCCAGTGTTGGTGGATCATTCAACTGTGGAGGAAACCAAGGTATGGCCAGTGCGATATCTGCGAATGCTGGACATGACAAATGATTCGCATCTATTTCGGACGCGGGAAGAACTCGACGAGCGTGAGGGCGGGTATCCAACAGGGGGCAATCATTTTGGTAGCGCAAACGGAGAATGGGTACCCCTTTACGTAGGACGGATGATTCACCAATTCGATCATCGTGCCGCTTCAGTCGAAGTAAATACTGAAAATGTTCACAACGCGGCTTTCAGTGGAGACATTTCGTCCGAACAAAAAGCGAATCCCGAATTTCTACCCACCCCGCAATTCTGGGTATCGGAGCAAGAGATCAACTTTCCCGAGCGATTGGAGTGGGCAATTGCATTTCGCGATATTGCTCGCGCAACAGACGTGCGCACTATGATAGCAGCGATTGTACCAAAAGTTGGCCTCGGCAATACTGCGCCTCTGCTCGTACCAGAGCAACCCGAGCAATTTAAGCAAAAGGGAGACCTTTTACTTGCTAATCTAAACGCGTTGGTTTTTGACTACGTTACACGGCAGAAGACTCAAAGTACTCATCTGAATTGGTACATCGTCGAGCAACTTCCTGTAGTACCGCCCGAGCATTATGAGAATATCGCCTTTGGAACTAAATCCTCTGAAGAGGTCGTTCGTCAAATAGTATTGGAGTTGACGTATACCGCGCACGATATGGCGCCGTTTGCACGCGACATGGATTACTTGGACGAAGCTGGAGATTTAAAACCCCCATTCATTTGGAATGAAGAGCGTCGCCTTGGATTGCGGGCTAAACTCGACGCAATATTTTTCCATCTTTACGGTATCAATGAACGAGACGACGTCCGTTATGTTTATTCCACATTCCCTATCATCGAGCGTGAAGAAATGGCGAAATATGGCATGTATCGATCATGTGAGCTCTGTTTGGCGTACATGAATGCTCTCGCCGCCGGAAACCCCGACGCGGAGATCGACCTATAGCGATAAACCCCGCTTAAGAGCCAAATCTCGACTGTGAAAAAAAAATATTGTTATGAATCAAAAACTTTGGCAATATGTTCCTATTATGTTCTGGAGCAAAGATGGCTAAAAACTCTTCGATTGAATGGACAAACGCGACATGGAATCCGGTGACCGGCTGCACCAAAATCGGTCCCGGTTGCGACAATTGTTATGCGGAACGCTTCTCGGAACGCTTTCGCGGTGTTGAAGGTCATCCGTTTGAAAACGGTTTCGATCTGACATTAAGGCCGGAACGCACACGCCAGCCGTTGTCGTGGAAAAAACCGCAAATGATTTTCGTGAACTCGATGAGCGATCTTTTTCACAAGAACGTTCCTTTCGAATTCATCGCAGAAGTTTTTGACACGATGGAGCAAGCCGATTGGCATGTGTTTCAAGTGCTGACAAAGCGAAGCTCGATCATGCGCCGTTTCATTAACGGACGGTACGGCAAAAAGTCCACCCCCGAACATATCTGGCTTGGCACGTCTGTTGAGAACGAGACGAAGCGTTCACGGATCAAACACCTACAGGCAACCAATGCGAAAGTTCGGTTCCTTTCTATTGAACCTCTTATCGGGCCTCCGGGTGAGCTTAATCTGGAAGGTATACAATGGGTGATTGTAGGCGGCGAAAGCGGACCTAGAGCGCGGCCTATGCAACTTTCCTGGGCCCGGTCCGCACGGGACCAGTGTGTTGCGCAAGACGTGCCATTCTTTTTCAAACAATGGGGCGGTTACAGGCCAAAGTCTGGCGGTCGTGAACTGGATGGGCGAGAATGGAACGAGTTTCCAGCGCTATCAAACAGTAAAGCCCAGCCTAAAAAACTGTTTGCTGGAAATGGATAGGTCCCATGCTCGATGCCAGCGCTTACGAAGGTCGTGAGCAAACCTACGTCAAACATTTTGTCCTAGAGAAATACCTCGAACGCGTTGCATACAATATTTTATCGTTCAGCAACGAATTTGTATATGTTGATGGATTTTCCGGCCCATGGAAATCCAAGGCAGACCGCTTCGAGGATACCTCATTCCACATTGCAACCGAGACGCTACGTGAAATACGCGATGGGCTAAAACAGCCGCCGCGAAGAAAAAATGTCTCATGTCGGTGCATGTTCATTGAAAAAGAAGCGAAGCCGTACGCGGACCTTTCAAAGGTCGTCGGTGAAATCAAAGACATCCCGATTGAACTAATTCACGGATCGTTTGAGGACAACGTTCAAAAGATTTGTGATTTCGTCGGGCAGAAATTCTCGCTCATCTTCATTGACCCAACCGGCTGGCAAGGGTTTCCCCTCGACAAAATTACTCCGCTTTTGAACCTTCGCGGTGAAGTCCTTATCAACTTCATGTCGGATTTCATAAACAGGTTTCTTGAGGACCCGCGACCGGAAATCGCTGCTACGTTCAATGCGCTGTTCGGCGATGAGTGGTTTGACGAATGGAAATTGCTGACGGAAGGGGGTCTGAGCCGTGAGGCCGCCGCCATAGAAGTCTATAAGCGGCGTTTAAAACAAGCAGGTAATTTTGAATACGTGACATCGACGCGTATCCTCAAGCCTACTGCAGATCGGTCGTACTTTTATCTGATATACGGAACGCGGCACTGGAAGGGGATTCAAGAGTTCCGCGCCGTTGAAAAGAAAACGGTCGATGAGCAGGAGCGCGTTCGCAATGCTGCAAAATATGAATCGCGGGTTGCTTCGAGCGGGCAGGAAAGCATGTTTGGCCGTGAAGTCATGGAGTTTTCCAATAAATCTTATCAGGACGAGAGAGAGACACAGCTTCAGCGGGGCCGAGATTCACTCGACAAAGTTCTTTCGGAACACCCGAAAGGAATTTTGTACGAAAACTTGCTCGGGCATGTTCTCGAAACCCCGTTGGTGTGGGAGAGCGATCTAAAGACTTGGATTGCCGAGAAAAGAAAACTGCGTGAAATTTCAATTCCGGATTGGACCGCACGGCAACGCCTTCCCAAAAAAGGTAATACGATAGTACCGAAGTAAAGCTCTTCCGGCTAAAAGTCTTACGTCGCAGTCGACGTATTGCTGGCTGGATAAGCCCATATCTCTTTGGCGACTTCGTATAACTGCTTACTGCGCTGTTCAATTTGCGCTTCGCCCCACTCATCCTCTTTGGTAATTTCCCGGTTCAACACGAGAAGCGAATGGTCCCGTAGCGCCGCTTTCTTTCCCGCAAACGCACCGTTGCTGACGCTGCTGTTGAGCGGTTGGGTCAGGACTGTGAGATTGCCGAACGTATTGACCATACGCTTGCGCCGGACAATCTGTCCCAACCGTGAATCGTCTTCTTCCGAAAGGAAGATGGCCTGCATTTTTTCGTCGTTGGTCACCGGCTGTCCGTCCCTCAATGGCCAATGCACCTCCCATTGCGAAGGAAGGATATGCTCTACGGTAAGGTCCGAGTTTAGGTGCTCCGTTTCGTGATATTTTATTCGCTTCTTACGCTCAATCGCTTCCAATACAGCCCGAACGCGGATTGACGGAAGACGATTGTACGCCGGCGATGTTATCCACGAGCGTTCAAATTCAATGTCGGTCGGGTATCTCGCGCTCTCCGAAGTCTGTGCGGTCAGGAACGCGGCGAGGTTTTCGCGTGAAAATCCGTTTGCTTCGAGATGTCGAAGAACAGAGAGGAAGAACTTATTGTAATTCTTTGTTGTCAGCCCGCAGATCGCGCGGCGCACGATAAACGACAAAAGAATATCCAGACAGGCTTCGCGTTCGGATTCCGGCACATCGTCCTCGGCCCACAGCCGAAGCACCAGTGGAAAAACCGTAGTCACATCCCAAGGATGAAGCAATATTGAGAATTTGCCCAAGGGATCATTGTCGTCACGCTCGATCAATCGGCGATAAAGGGCACCAAATCTCGCAAGATCGATTAGCTCTGCATCCACCGACGGATATCCGCCATCAGGTTTGGCGGCTTGGATTTTCAGGAACGCTTTATACTCACTAAAGAGCTTGGATACCGTCACCTCACCGGCAACTTTGCCTGCGATAAAGTTTGCGAGAAAGAGCTCAATCCGGTCTTTCTTGTAGCGACCCTGCTTTTCTTGCACATTCCAAAAAGGGTCTTCGAAATCTTTCCAGTGCTTCTCAAAGAGCTTTTCGGCATTCTCCTGTCGGGCGTCCGCGCGGTGAAAGATGTTGTTTCGCACCAAGTCCGCAGCCAGCAGCGGCTCGCCGCGTTCATTCAATGTTTCAAAAATTACCTGAGCGTCGTCCCCTTCTTCCAAGGTAATCTCAACGACCTTGAATTCCTCGATCAAGGCTTCCCAAAGCGCATCCAAACGAAGTTCCATCGCGGCGCGATCTTGGTCGGTTGATTCCTCAGCATCTTCTTCTTCCGCTTCCGCATCAATTTCAATGCTTTCGGCGAAATCATCTTCGAGATCGTCCGTTTCGACAGCTTGACGTATTCTATCGAAAAAATATCCATATGCGCCGAGCAGATTCGGGACGGTCTTGTATCCGTATATGTGGTCGCTACCCTTGTAAAAATGCGCGATGTATTTTTTACGAAGCTCTTCTCGCCCCAAAGTAATAATGTCTTGGAACAATTCCCGGTCATACTTTGTCGGCCAGACTTTGAACCGCTCGATTTCCGGGTCGGCCATCAAGTGTTCTTTTTCATTATACAAATAACCTTCGATAAGACCGACCGTATCTTCGAAGCCTGCCTGTCTCGCATAATCCCGCGCGGCCGCGAGATACAGTTGAAACGTCGTCAGGCGCTGTTGTCCGTCAACGACTTGGAACGATGTGACTTGACGAGACGAAGCAGCGCCCCTCGCTTCGAGGACGACCGCGCCCATGAAATGCGAGAACCTGCGCTCCCTGCCGTTTAAGCGTTCAATCGCTTTGGTGCGAACGTCATTCCAAAAAGGGTCCCATTGCTTATCCCGCGTCCACACGTAATGGCGCTGATAAATCGGAACACAGAACCGCTGTCTGTTTTCTAATAGCTGGCGAACTGTGACTGGACCTGCCTTCATTTAATTCCCTTTTTCCTCACAGAATCACGGTACAAGTACAGAGAAATTCGTTCAATAAAAACATTATTTTACACGCAAACCACGCCTCGCGAGGAACGACAGTAGGGACGGTGCCTATTGGGCGCGTCTGGCTTCGCCGACCGGGCTCTCGTAAACCGAGCCCGCATAGTGGTCTCGGCCCTTCGGCTTCGATCCCTCGCGGTTTCTAAGGGGCTTTGCCCCTCGCGCGCGCAAGGCATCCAAACGTTTCCCCGAAGGCGGGGGGCCCTCGTTCGGAGCCTCCTTGCGCTTGCTACCCCTATCCTCGCCGGAAGGCAGGGGCCATATGGCCCTGCATCTATTATTTATCGGTCGCGGGTTGGACCTCTTGACCGGGAGCGCTCTGGCTCCGGGGCTGGCGTCTGTTCAAGCCGCCTAAAACGCACTCTGTCGTTGCGTAGGGATTTAAGCGTTTCTGCCTGCTGTTGTCGCTGCACCTGAATTGAAGTCTGCAGTGTGCGCCGTTTAGCAAGCTGCGATGCAATGAGTTTGTCACGTTCCTGCCGGTCACGTTTGTGGCAAGTTTGAGCATGAAGTTCATTTTTCTCTTTCAGCTTTTTATATTTGCCAGTGATGCGCGACCACAATCCGCGCAAGCCTTTAGGAAGAGTCTTTGTCCGCTCTTTTTCTTCTGTTTCAGTGCGCACTTTCTGTTTCGCTAGAAGTTGTTTCCTTGCGTCACGGTGCGCATCGCGCATGGCAAGTCGCTTTTCATCGAAAGCAGTCTTACGGCGCTCAAACATATCTTTTGCATGATCGATATGCTTGTGCATGAGCGGCGTCATGGTTTCACCAATTGCACGTTTCGTTTGCGCTACGTCTGCAAGTTTCGTGGGATCACCAAGGCGGGCCCGAACCTCTTTGGTTTTCTTGCTTAATGCGCGGGGCAGTGAGTGAACTTCACCGTCATAATCGACAACGACATGGCCTCGCCGATTACCCTTTGCGAGCCAGAAGCCACGCTCTTTGAGAGCATGTTCTAACGCTTCTTTCGTGTCGGAAATCGCCCAGGCATCCTGAATTGCACTTTTGGTTGCACGCGGGTCTTGACCAGCGCGTTTTGCCTGTTGCCATTCGGCTAGTGAGAAGTTGCGTGGATCACGCTGCGTAGGATCTGCGAGGCCGCACGGCATTTTCCAGTTCTGCTCAAGAAATATCTCGCGGGTCAAATCCTTGAGCTTGGTCTTGTAGAAAGACATCTGCTTTGCGGTCATGGTTTCGGCGTCAATGCGCGACCAAACCACATGCGCATGTCTGCGGCCTTCCTTTTCATGGAAGACAACCACACGCGGTTGGTTTTCTAGTCCAAGATCGCATTCTGTGCGCTCTATTGAATTTTCAAAAATATCAATCCCTACATCCTCCGATGGTGGGGGGTTCATGCTCATTGAAAAAAGATACTGCCTGCACTTGGTGCCTTTGCTGATTGCATAGGCTTCCTTGAAAGCACCGTGCAGATCGTCCGCCACAAAACCTCTGATTTCGTGGATTTCGATATGCTCGTTTTCATCCATGCGCATGAGATGAGCGGCCAGATTCTGACCGCCGCCGCGCTGTGAAGCTTTCAGGATCATGTTGCACCGTCCTTCAGGCCAACGGCCCTGATGAGCAGCACCTTAATTTCTTTGACGTGAGTGCAGGTCGCAAGCAGTTCCTGTTCGACCTCCGGCGAAACGGGCAGGGTTCCGATATTCGCGGCCTTGGCGAGTTGATTCAGGTTGCTGGAAAAATGCGAACGGCCCAGTAGCGCCAAAGCCTTCGCCAAGGCGTCCTTGTCCACCACTTCCAAGCCAACGGCTCGCCGTTTCACAGGACTGCCGTCTGCAAATGCCTTAGCCTTGATATAGGCACCAAGTGGCATCCGGCCCGCCTTCTGTTTCAGGTAAGCACGTTCCTCCGGAGTAAGTCTCAGAGAGAAAGGCGGCAGCCTCTTTCGTGGGGTAGCCTCGGTTTTCTGAAAGGCGCTGGATAGGTTGATTGGTGCGGCTTCACTCATCTTTGGCCGCCCCGGTCAGATCGTGGGCAACGATCAAAGACTCATCTAAATCATTGGCTTTTAGGGCTTCAAAGAGAATATGGTACTTCTGACGAATGGCCTCCGGGCCCACCACGGTTTTATGATAACTTTTTAGTTTTTGCCTTTTTAGATAATTCTAGGCGGCAGTTGGCGTTCATTACATGGAGTAATTTCTGCAGTTTGAAACAGCAGATTTTTTACTGGAAATGAATGCTCATCTTTCTGAAGCCGATTTCCGCTCTCGCGGTGTCAAAGCAGACATTGGAACCATATGCCCCCAACTCTGGTGAGGTCTCGGCTCACCTGTCGCCTATTGGCGTAAATGAAAATTCAAATGGCTCGAAAATCAGGGGTTAGGTCATTAGCGGGTGTTTCATTTTATCAGTGTACGGTTAAGTTCATTGTCCACTCATCGAGAAAAGACCCCCCGAGGTTATGTTGTTCATAAAACCTTACTCGCAGGGTGTTAACGCCGTGATGAAACACAAGCCCAGTCCTGTCCTCTATGCCAACATCACCATATGAACGGAAAGGCGCGTTATTATCGACAGCGATTGCCGCACCGTTGAACAGGATTTCAACACTCCCGATATCTTCCAGCCGATCATGAGGCAGTTTCAGTTCCATAAAAAGATCCTCATTTGATACATTATGTAATGAGGCGCCATCAAACACTGAGCCAACCCACTGATTGCCCATGAGCGTGAATATGTCAGCGCCCTCTTCATATTCTGAGACCAGCGGTTCGGAACTGAGTGAGCCGCTTGCTGAAGCGTGATGATGATGGACCGCTGATGCAACCGCCATGGTTTGAGGCAAAACAGGTTGCAGCGCGTCGCCAAAAGGGGTTCGGTCAACGCCATCTGCAAAAGTCACACTATTAAGATATACTTGTCCGGCGGGGCCAAAGAACCGATCAGGCAATTGTCCTCTCCCCCCGGCAAAACCACAACTGCGCGCTTCACGAACGCATTGCAAAATGTCGTCATTTACATCTGGATGCGCGCCAAACATATAATCGCCATGGAGCGTTGATAAGGGCGCCGCCCCCGCCTGGGCGTCGGAAGAGAGATAGGGTGCATTGCCAGTATCATCTGCATCAAAGAACATGATGAATTGCGGAGTCGGAAAACGATATGGGTGGCTCAATGGACAATCGACGTCGTTCCCATCCGCCGGATACGAGACGTGGCTGTTCACCTGATTAGCGGCGTCGCCCGGCATATCGCGGAAATCAAGAATGGGTTGCCCGTCCCGTCGCCCGTTTTCCGTCGCCACACAGGAGGGGAAAGTCACATTAAAGGACAAAGCATTTTGCCCATTATGATCGCCAAACCCTGAGCTAATCAATGAATCGCTAAAATTGAGCGTGTCGGCGGATGCAAGCATGCCGAGGCCCTGCGGAATTGGCTGCACCAAATCGTAACGCATGCCAGGTCCGCCGAAGGTTTTATAGTAGATAAAAACTTCTTCCGGCACGACGACTTCATCTTGCGCGTTGAACACCGCGGGTATCCATGCGCCAACGCGATAGTCTAAGCCGCCTTCGCATGATCCCGATCCTGTGGTGAGAATGTTTTCAGATGTCGTATCGGCGTCCGTCGCGGTATTGCCCCAAAACATGTGTAGATGCGCGCG
The DNA here is from genome assembly GCA_039819405.1 of Pseudomonadota bacterium. Classification (GTDB taxonomy): domain Bacteria; phylum Pseudomonadota; class Alphaproteobacteria; order Caulobacterales; family Parvularculaceae; genus Hyphococcus. The sequence goes on from JBCBSB010000006.1 coordinate 291,844, forward strand.
TCCCGGCTCGCCAGGAAACACAACGGGATCGTCATAAGAGAAGTGACTGATCACACAGTAAATTCTATTGCCGTGGGCGTCGCGTGTTGTCACGGCGCCAATTTGATACGGACTCGTTCCATTCGTGCCGAATGTAAAATCATAGCGAGGCGCGCTCCCTGATCCTCCGCCCGGGCCTCCCGAACCGTCATTATTGGCATAGGTGATCGAAAGCGTTTCCTCAATCGCGCTGGCGGAATTCGATTGTGAGCCGCGCAGTACATACACGCAGGTTCCGCCATCGGCAGGTGTGTTGACGGTAAATTCATAAGGAACTGTGGCGTCGTTTTGACTTATGTCGGGACAATGCGATCCGCTGTTATCGGACAAATTGAATTGTAACTGAGATACATCCCCTGGAGCGTTGACCACAATTCTGATCGCAGATTCATAGGCGCCCAAGTTTACGCTGCCGACGACGCCTGTTTCCATCACAAAGCCCGTTGCCGTATTGAGGATATCCACCGTGAATGATGCGGGCGTTGCGACCGGCGGCGGACCCGCAGGATTTGGCTGTTGGTCGCCGCCCGGGCCGCTGCAGGAAACAAGCAACATGGATGTAAACCCGCCAGCAATCAGCATAAAATGTCGAATGCAATTCATGATTTTTTGCCCGCATTCTTGATGTTTATTTGGAACCTTTTCTGCAAGCTAGGAAGCAAAGCCTACGCAAAAGTTGACCGGTAGTTTTTATATTTATGATGATCATTATTATTGTGCTAAGCTTAAGTCTGTCTTTAGTTTCAGCGACTAAGCGAAGCATTTCCGATTATGAAAGCTAGTCAGGCGCTTTCAGCAATCGGCTGTCAATCTGCAGATGTAATTTTTGGCCAGAGGTTTAGAGCGCCTCTCCCGCAATATTGCGAGTATGGAGGAAACGGCATTATCCTTTGCGTCGCCCTGCGCCGGTTCGTTTAGTTCGCCCAATCGCGTTTCAGGCGCGGCGCTGTCATGATGAACAGTCCCGCAGCAAGCACATAAAAGACGATCCCGGATAGAATTGCGTAACGAAGCGCTTCATCGCCGAATTGCGCCGTCAGGCTGTCGGAAAGAACGCCAATCACCAGATTGCCGACGCCAATGCCAACGAGATTGTTGATGAACAAAAAGATGGCGGACGCGGTTGCGCGCATATTCGGTTGAACGAGATGCTGGAAGGCGGAGATTACGGGGCCAAGCCAGACAAGGCTGAGCGCCTGAAGCGCAACGAAAGCGGGAAATGCAACCCATAATGACGGCGCCAGAACGCCGATGACGAAAAAAGGGATCGTCGCGAGAAACGCCCCGGCCGGCACAAGAGCGTACGCAGCCTTTCGCTCGGGGCCGTAGCGGTCGGCTATGGCGCCGCCGAACCAGATCCCCGCGACGCCGCCGAGCAACAGGATGGTCGCATAAAAATAGGACGCATAAAGAAGGGGGCCTGGATCGGCGGGAACAAGAAACGCCGGCATCCATGAGAAAAACGCCGGTAAGGCCTCGCCATAGCTACGCACAAAAAATGACGGCAACCAGAAAATCAGCCCATAGCCCATCATCGACGAACTGGCGGCGCCGAAAGACAATCCCCAGAAACTCGGTTTGTGAATGAGGACGTGGACAACGTTTGAGAGTTTTGCGGGCGTCGTCACGGCGTCTTTTCCGTCAAAACCGCCGCGTTCTGGCTCGCGCATGGTGAAGCGAAAGACCGGCGCAATCGCCAGTCCGGCAAGTCCGACAATGATGAACGCGGAGCGCCAGTCGAGATAGCTTGTCAGTACGCCGCCTAATAATATGCCGAGAGCGGAGCCGACCGGGATGCCGAATGAATAAATCGATAGCGCGCGCGCTCGTTTTTCAGGGGGAAAATAATCTGAAATCAGCGAATAGGCGGGCGCGACGCCGCCAGCTTCCCCGACCCCGACACCGAGGCGGGCGAGAAACAGCTGGGTGAAGTTCTGCGCCAGTCCGCACATGGCTGTCATGGCGCTCCAGATGGCAAGCGCCGCCGTCATGATCCAGGTTCGGCTTTTTCGATCGGCGAGCATTGCGATGGGAATGCCGAGAAAGGTGTAAAACAGCGCGAATGCAAGGCCGCCCATCAGGCTCAATTGCGTATCCGTCAGGGCAAGATCCGCTTTTATCGGGACGGCCAGAATGCCGACAATCTGGCGATCAATAAAATTAAAGGTGTAGACGACGACAAGAATAAAAAGGACATAGGCCCGATAAGCGGGTGACGCCGGTTCGTCGCGCATCTATTCCGCCGCCGATGCAGGACCAGGCGTTGTCGCTTTCAGAAAGTCCTTAAGGTCGGCAAGGGTTTGCGCGGGCGCTTCTTCCTGCGCGGCGTGACCGACCCCGGGATAGGCCACAAGGCGCGCGTCGGGTATTAATCTCTCAATCTTACGGCCTTGTTCAATCGGGATCAGGACGTCTTCTTCGCCCCATAAAATGAGTGTTGGCGTATCGATTGTGGAAAGCAACGCCGAAGGATCAGGAAGGGTGAACTCTTCCAGCGACTTGATCATCGCGGCGCCATTGCCCTCGCGGCGGATCATATCCCGCATGGTTGTCAAACGCGTATCGGTTATTTTTGAATCATCCGCGTAAATAATCTCGGCGCTTGCGCGTACGCCCGCCTCAGGCGCTGTCATCAGATAGGCTTTCATAGCGGCTGGAATTTCAGCGGGTTCGTCACCGACGCCAACTAACGGGAATGCGCCTGGAGAAATCAATATAAGAGCGTCAACCGTTGACGGATTGTCAGCAGCGTATCGCCAGGCGGCGAGCCCGCCGAGAGAATTGCCGGCAATAGCGGCATGATCGAGATCCAATGCTTTCATGACTTCGCCAATAAAGGCGGCGCGTTCGGACGGGGCGTATCGTTCCTTTGGGTCTGGACCGGTAAGGCCATGGCCCAGAAGATCGTAACGGATGACGCGGTAGTCATTTTTCAGCGTTCTTGCCCATGCGTCCCAGGTTTCCAGGCTGTGGGTGAAACCGTGAATGAGGAGAATGGCCGGCGCATCGCGTGGACCTTCGTCGCGCACGCGCACGCGCGCGCCGGCGATATTTCTGAAACTGTCTGATGCTGTGACGTATTTTTCTTCAAGGTCTTTCGCCGGCGTCCCCTGAGCCGCCTGCCAGGTTAAAAACCCAAAAGCTGCGGCGCCTGCGAGAACCAGAACGAGCGTGGCGATAAGAGCGTTTTTTATCATTTATGCTTTCTTTCTGTGACGCCCCTTGAAGGGCGGCGCCATTTGAGCGTCGCCGTTCAAGGAAATCTCCCCTTGCTGCGCGTCAGGTAATATTAGAACTGGACCTGGATCGTTCCCGTAACTGTTCTCGGCGGACCGTAAAATGCAGTCACGATGCCTTCAAGACCGAGTGTTGAGGTGAGGGGCGTCACGAAACTGCCGTCCTGGTTCTGGGCGAGGAAGTTATATCCCGCAACGCGATATTCGCGGTCGAAGAGGTTTCGTCCGTGAATGCCGATCTGTAAACCCCCGTCTTCGGATGTCCACACCAGACTGGCGTCAAAAAGGCCATAACCGCTCTGGTCGAGCAACGGATTGGGCACTTCGAACTGGTTGGTTTCCGATTTATACGAAGTCTGCGTGATGAAAGTGAGATCGCCGCCGCGGTTAAAGAGATCGACGGGATGCGTGTAATTTGTCGTGATCGCGCCTGAGAATTCAGGTGTGTTCTGCACGACCCGCTGATCTGCAAGATCGACCGTGCCGACAAGAAACTCTGTATATTGAGCGTCGATCCAGCCGCCGCCCCAGCTGATGCTGAAGCTGTCGCCGGAACCGAACGTGTCTGTCGCGATAAGGGCTGTTCCTTCCCACTCGATACCGAAGAATTCCGCGCCGCCGGCATTGGTGGTCACGCCGATAAAAGTCGGGGCGCCGGTTAGCGGGTCTGTACCGCCCTGTGATCCTGGGATCTGGACATTGGTGTAATCGGCGTAGAACGCCGCGAGGTTGGATGTGATCCGGCCCCCGGCGAGGCGCGCTTTCCAGCCAATTTCATAAGAGTCAACTTCTTCCGGTTCGAAAAGGAAAAACTCGAAAATGTCATCGGCGTCGATGTCGCCGTCACCATCAAAATCTACATTCACCGCAGAGGACTGACCGCGTGGGTCAAAGCTGCCGCCCTTGAAGCCCTGGGAATAGGAGGCGTAGAAATTGTGCTCGTCATTCGGGCTCCAGGCGAGAGAGACGCGCGGACTGAAATCAGTGAACGTTTCTTGTCCTTCAAAGTCAGAGGTAACTGCGATCGGGATGGCGCCTGATCCGCCTAAAGGGTCGGACAGCCCGCCAATAAAGGTCGTTCGTAAAACCCGTGATGAACGCTCATCGCTTGTATATCGCCCGCCCAGCGCAAGCTCAACGCCCGGCACGCCCAGAATATTTTCAAGGTCAAAGGTAAGATCGCCGAAAATTGACCATGATTTTGTATCCACATCGCCGGTCGTGTTGGCGTTCAGGCCCGGCAGGCCGACTGTCGGCAAGGCGCCCGTTGTTTCCAGCAGGACATCGAACGTATTAAAGGCGTTGGCGTCGATGTAATAAAAACCCAAAACGCCAGCAACCGCGTCGCCTTCATAGAGTAATTGAAGTTCTTCCGTAAACTGTTCGTTTTCGTAAATGACCGGTACGTCAACATCAGCGGCCGGCAATGCGTCAAAGTCGATCTGTTGAATGCTTTCATCCTGACGCCAGGCGGCGATATTCTTGATCGTCCACTGATCGTTAAGCGCCAGTTCAACATGCAATGCGGCGCCGTAGTTTTCGGCCTCATTTTCGCCGTTCAGGCCGCCGCGCGAGTCAAACACATCAGCCAGTACCGGCGCGCCGCTGAACAGCCCTGGAATCAAGCGGTGACCACCCTTTGGACTGGACTGATCCTTTACATAATCACCAGCAAGGCGAACAAACAGCACGTCGTTGTCGAACTCAGTGCTCGCTCGAAATGCAAGAACATCCTTGTCGTAATTTTCACTGCCGGTCGTCAGGTTTTCACCAAAACCATTGCGCGTAAGATAAGCGACGGAACCGCCGACGGCGAGATTTTCGGTGATAGGCATCTCCGCCGTGCCGATCACATCCGCCTGACCAAAGGTGCCGCCGGACGCGCGCAGCCTGAGCATTGGTTCATCACCAAGTCTTTTGGTGACATATTTAACCGCGCCGCCGACTGTGTTGCGACCGTAAAGGGTGCCTTGCGGGCCGCGCAGCACTTCAATGCGCTCAACATCATATATATCGAGAACCGCGCCCTGCGGACGATTGAGGTAAACATCGTCCACGTAAATGCCGACGCCGGCTTCGAAGCCTGCAACCGGGTCTTGCTGACCGACGCCGCGAATAAAGGCCGTCAGTGTTGCGTTTGTCCCGCGCGACACTTCGAGCGTCAGGTTGGGCACCGACTGCGACAGATACGTAATGTCTTGTGCGCCCTGCAGCAGAAGCTGCTCGCCGCTGACCGCTGTCACGGCGATTGGCACATCCTGCAGGGTTTCATCGCGACGCCGGGCGGAAACGATGATGACGTCGTCTGATTGCGCTGACGCCGCTTCGGTTTGCGCGGCGGCGCCGGTGACGCCGCAGGAAAATCCGAGACTGGAACTGAACGCCAGTAAGCCCGCTTTTTGCAGCCGACGCGTCAGTCTGCGTTTAGTTGTGTTTTTCATGGTCCGCCTCCCAGCCCTGAAATTTTTTTTGATGATTGACGGTAAGTGCAATTCGCCGCGTGCAGAATGACCTCTTGGATCATCAAAACAGGACAATTTCGCTCAGGGTTGCTGAAAATCAATCGTCCGGGTCAGATATATCCAGCTTCGGCGCATCGCTGTTTTGTTTCAGATACTCTTTTGGCGTGACGCCATTCCAGTCCTTAAATGCGCGGTTAAAAGCGCGCGCATCCGAAAAGCCGATGGCCTCGGCTATATCGGCGGTGGTCTGATTTTCGCTGAGCAACCGCCTGGCGGTTTGGTTTAGAACGGTTCGCCGCAAGTCGCGAAAGCTGACGCCTTCTTCGCTAAGGCGCCGACGCAATGTCGCAACGCTGACGCCCATTTGCGACGCGATGTCGGTTTGTTCAACGACGCCGCGGCCCAGCGAATCCTGCACAAGCGACGCTGTTGAATTCAGGTTCTCGCGCCGGGCGCGCACGCCTGCGACAACGTCGATGATTTTCTGGTAAACCGCGTTGGATGTCAGCGCCTTTGGCGGCGGTATCGTTACTGGCTGCATCGCGAAATCCCGTTCAAAGGCAACCTTATATGTATTTGCGCCAAATCGGATCGGCGCATCCCAATACCCAAGATGCCCGCAGTCTCCGCCCGGCGAGGGGCGGCGAATATGAAGCCCTTTTATGGCGCGCTCAGCCGACGGCGTAACGGTCATCAGCATGCAGTGTAAAAAAATCAGAATACATTCGATTGAAAAATAGATGTAATCAGCTGTCTGGTTGCCGGCATACGGAAACTCATGATCGTCGATGATATAATCTATAGTGTAAGGGCGCGTTATAACGGTGTTGTACTGCCCGCCATGTAAAAGGTTGTAAGATTTCGCGATTACGCGCATAACCTCGGAAATCGTTTTGCAGTCTTGTATATGTTGTAAGACAAAATCGGTACTGCCCGGCAGCAGCTGACGCGATGACAAATGCAGCGTTTCGTCGCCAAACAAAATCGACAGGCGGTTCTGGATACGGTAATAGTCCGCCAGTGAAATTGATCCGTAATTCAGCAAATCCGGTGAAGGCGCTGTCAAGTTCAGGCTTGCAAAAAGCTCTTTTATGTCAATATCTGCGGCAAGCGCCTGTTCAAGCAGGGGCTTCAGCCGAGCGAAGGGCACTGAGATTGGATCATCCGAAGGGTTTGACATGATGGATCGTGTCTGGCTCGCGTGGTAATCGCAGTACCGGGAATTTACGCAAGCGCTCATGGATCACAAGAGGCGTTGGCGCCTGGCAAGGCTTTTAAAAACTGTATTTGGTCGAGAATTGCACTTTGTTCAGTGAGCCATCAACACCGCTTTCAAGCGCTCGATTCGCATAGATATATTCCAGTCCGACGTCCAGCTTGGGAACCGGCGTATAAATGATATTTACATGTGCGGAATAAACTTGATCGGTCACGGTGTCGCCCACCAGGGTTACCGGGTTGTCCGCCTTGAAATAACCGCCGGTAATGTTGGAGCGTAAATTCGGCGCCCAGAAATGCCGATAGGAGGCGAAACCGGACACGGTTTGAATTGTTTCCAATTCGCCGTCGGCGTTCACCGCAGCATCATTGACGATGTTGACACCGATATAACGCCCGATGCCTTCTCCATATGTCGCCATGAAACGAAAATCATCTCTGGCGCCGACGTTCAGTTTGCCGGAAGCGCTGACGCCATATCCTATGGCGGTATCCGCATTTGCTCCCGGAATAATTTCATCCTCGATATGTAGCGCGCGGGCGATACCGGCGAGGGTGAGGTGACCCCAGTTGCGTTTGTGATTGTAGCGAACAACGACGTCCGGTGCGAGGTCGTCTCCCGGCAATAACCGGCCGCCGGTCGGTCCGGTGATTTCCGTTTCCGGCTCCTCAAGCGAAATCTGCAAGGGCCCGTTCGTATAGCGGATCATCGGTTGGCGGACAAAAACGGTGCCTTCGGTCGGGCCGATAAAGTCAAGATTGTCCGGCAGGGCGCTGACATCCTGGAAGGTTGACCATGCCTGGCCAAGGAGCCAGTTGTCGAAAGTGATATAGCCTTGCCGAATCCGCGGTATATAGCTGTTAGAGACACGCTCGTCGCCGCCGCTCGTGACCTGAAAATCCAGTTCAATCAGACCACTGATGTCATGGCCGCCACGCTCGCTGTCCACTGCAAAGATGAAGCGGGTTTCGCGTGGATTGAAGTCGAGGTCAGGGCCGTCGCCACTGCCGCCAACCGGAACGAGGGCGGGAATGTAGAAGTCGCGACCGATATTGCCCGACGGCAATTCGCCGCCCGAGAAATCCGATACGGATACGTCCAGCTTTACAAAACCTTTGAACGCGAAATTGGCGTCGCCAACGGAAAAGCCGGAAGCCTGTTCTGCTTTTGGCGGTTCGGTTGACTGGGCGCTGACGCCGCCGGGCGTATCAAGTTCCGCGAGCGTGATGATTTCCGCATTATCCGCAGTGGCTGAAATCACTTTTGACGCATCGTGAAGCATCGTTGTTTCTTCCGGTGACAACTGCGAATCCGACGCTTCAAGACGTTGCAGAATACGATCGAGCTTTTCTTCAAGGGCGCTGACGCGCGTTTCAAGCACGGCGTTTGTTTGCTCGGCGGCGGCAGGGGCGGTCAGACCGGCCAGCATGGTTCCGGACAGCAACACAGACTGCAGTATCCGATAGCGGGTTAAAGAAAAAATGGTGCTTGTCATCTGCGCGGCTTTCTTGATCGTGATTAATATTTGTCCGGTCAATTTTGCCGCACATGATTGGCGAGCCCGGGCTCTCTCGCTATTGGCGATAGGTCTATGAGACCAAGGTCGAATGGACGGCGCGCCGAAATTCCTGCTGAACAGAGAGGCGAAGTTCGATCTGCATTATTTGATGATCACAATCATTCGCAACGCAGAGAGCGGGAAACAGGGAGGCCCTGAATGCCCGACGCATCTGGAGAGGTATTCGCCATGGACCAAATTCAATTCGGTACAAAAACTTCGAAGGCTGAATTTCGGTATGACCGCGCCGCCTATGAAGAGCTCTACGAGCAATCCAGAAAAGCGCCGAAAGCGTTCTGGGCGGAAGTAGGAAAACGCCTGGACTGGATCAGCCCTTTTTCAAAAGTGAAAGACGTTTCTTTCGATGCGGATGACCTACACATTCGCTGGTATGAGGACGGTGTTCTGAATGTATCGGCGAATTGTATCGACCGGCATTTGGCGGATCACGCTGGCGAAACAGCCATCATCTGGGAAGGAGACGACCCAAGCGAAGACGACGCCATAACTTATGCGCGGTTACACGAAGAAGTCTGCCGCATGGCCAATGTGTTGCGTGCGCGCGGCGTACAAAAAGGCGATCGCGTTATCATCTATATGCCGATGATCCCCGAGGCGGCCTACGCCATGCTTGCCTGCGCCCGGATCGGGGCTGTACATTCAATCGTTTTTGGCGGATTTTCGCCTGATGCGCTCGCCAGCCGGATTGAGGATTGCGGCGCCGTCGCAGTTATTACGGCGGATGCAGGCGTCCGCGGCGGCAAAGCGGTTCCCCTGAAGGCGAATGTCGATATGGCGCTGGCGGATAATCCGGCGGTTAAGACGGTATTGACTGTCCGTCGGCCAGGCGGTGATGTTGATTGGGTTTCCGGGAGAGATATCTGGTGGCATGACGAACGGGAGATGGTGTCATCGGAATGCGAACCAGAGCCGATGAACGCGGAAGACCCGCTGTTTATTCTTTACACATCGGGGTCGACCGGCAAACCCAAGGGCGTATTGCATACGACAGGCGGGTATCTCGCCTATGCGGCGTTTACCCATGAAGCTGTGTTCGATTACCGGCCAGGCGATATCTATTGGTGTACGGCGGATATAGGATGGATCACAGGCCATAGCTATATCGTTTACGGGCCGCTCGCCAATCGCGCGACGACATTGATGTTCGAAGGCGTACCGACCTGGCCGGACGCATCGCGGTTCTGGCGGGTCTGCGAGAAGCACAAGGTGAGTATTTTCTATACCGCGCCGACTGCTATTCGCGCGCTCATGCGCGAGGGAGAAGAGTACGTCGAGACAGCGGACCTGTCTTCGCTCCGGCTGCTTGGTTCGGTTGGCGAGCCAATCAATCCTGAGGCGTGGAACTGGTATCATAAGGTTGTGGGGCAAGAGCGCTGTCCAATCGTCGATACCTGGTGGCAGACCGAAACAGGCGGTATTTTGATCTCACCCTTGCCGGGCGCCACGGATCTGAAGCCGGGCTCTGCAACGAAACCGCTGTTTGGCGTGGAGCCGGCCCTGGTCGACGCTGAAGGGAATTTCATTGAAGGCGCCGCAGAGGGTAACCTTGTCATCAAAGACTCATGGCCCGGTCAGATGCGCAGCGTTTACGGCGATCACCAGCGCTTTATCGACACCTATTTCAAAACCTATCCCGGCATGTATTTCACCGGCGATGGCGCGCGGCGCGATGAGGACGGGTATTACTGGATTACCGGCCGGGTCGATGACGTATTGAATGTATCCGGTCATCGTATGGGTACGGCGGAAGTGGAAAGCGCGCTTGTAGCCCATACCGCTGTGGCAGAGGCGGCGGTTGTCGGCTTCCCCCACGATCTGAAAGGACAGGGCATCTATTGTTATGTCAGCCTGATGGAAAGCGCGACAACGACCGAAGAGCTGACCAGCGAACTTGTCGCGTGGGTGCGCAAGGAGATCGGTCCGATTGCGAAGCCCGATCATATCCAGTTTGCGCCGGGGCTTCCCAAAACACGCTCCGGCAAAATCATGCGCCGTATCCTGCGCAAGATTGCGGAAAATGACTACGGAAATCTGGGTGACATTTCCACCCTGGCTGACCCGGGCGTTGTTGATGATTTGATCAATGGCCGATTGAACCGGTAACCTCAATTTGTCGAATCATGCGGAAGGCTTAAACATTGAGTGGCAAACCCGTCATTATTGCAGACGACCATCCGCTATTTCGCTCGGCTTTGCGTCAGGCTGTTGAAGGCGCCGCTCCCGGTCGGCGGATTGTTGAAACCGCCAGCCTGACCGAGGCGCGCGACGCGATTGAGAAAGAAAAACCCGGTCTTTTGTGTCTTGATCTCCATATGGAAGACAGCGACGGGTTTGCGGGATTGATCAGCTTGCGACAGGAACATCCCGCGCTGCCGGTTGCGATTATATCCGGTAGCGAGGAGCCGGACGTCATTCGACGCGCTCTGACATTCGGGGCCGCCGCATTCGTCCCGAAGTCTCTCGATGTGACTGAAATTCGCGCCGCCATCGCCGCCGTTCTGAATGGCGATACATGGTCGCCGCCAGTTCCGGCCGATCCGCACAGTGATGCGAAAGCCGAACTTACCGAACGTCTGGCCAGTCTCACGCCTGCGCAACTGAAAGTGCTTTTGTTTGTGCAGAAGGGGCTATTGAACAAACAGATTGCGTTCGAAATGTCGATTAGTGAGGCGACCGTTAAGGCGCACATGACGGCGCTCATGCGTAAATTAAATGTGCAAACGCGTACGCAGGCCGTTCTCGCCGCCAGCGCGCTAACCGCAGAGCCGGACCGTCCGCGTGACGAGACTTGAATTTACTCCGCCGCCCGGCGGCGCATCTGCTCAATCAACGCACGCAGCTCGGCCGGTTCAATAGGTTTCGCGAGAACTGGAATATTCAAAGCGGCGGCGCGTTTTTCCGCCTCGCCTGAAGAGGACGCGGTAATCATGATTGTGATCGGTCGCGCACCCCATAATTTTTCAAGTCGCTTGAGCGCATCAAAGCCGGTGCGTCCGCGGTCGAGTTGATAATCGAGCAGAAATACATCCGGCGGCGAAAAATGATCGCCCAATTGCGCAACAGCCGCATCATCGGATGTGAAGGCATGAACGGTTGCACCCCATTTTTTCAGCGCGGTCTCCATTGCTTCAAGAACGCCTGGGTCATTATCAATGCAGAGCGCCGTCAGCCCGTTCAGAGACATGTGCGCCTGCGGCGTCTGCGACGGCTTCAATGATTGAGGTTGGGGCGTCGTACGGGGAGCGGTGAGCGTAAATGTTGACCCTCTTCCATCAATCGAGTCTACCTTCACATCCAGCATCAAAAGCTGCGAGATGCGATCAACGGTGGCCAGGCCGAGCCCGGCGCCGCCAACATCAAAGTCGCGATTCAGCCTTTTGAACTCCTGGAAGATTTCCTTGTGGCGTGAGCGCGGGATGCCGCGGCCGGTATCGCGCACTTCAATCCTTACCTCGCCACCCATGCGTCTTGCGCCGATCAGAACTTTGCCGCTGTCGGTATAGCGGACGGCGTTTGCAACAAGGTTTTGCAACGCACTGCGCAGTAAGCCGCGATCACTGCGTATCCAGAGGTTGGTTTTGACACATTGGAAGGCAAGCCCTTTTTTTGCTGCTGAAACCGCAAAGTCATTCGTGAGTTCTTCGAATAGATCCGCCAGCGCAAAACTGGAAAACTCCGGCCGAATGCCGCCAGCATCCAGTTTTGAGATATCCAGGAGCGCGCGCAATAGCCTGTCTGCAGATGAAATAGATGCATCGATCTTTTCGGTCAAAGCCGCCGCTTCATTGTTAGCCCCAATACTGTCTTTTAACGTGGACGTGAACAGACGGGCGGCGTTAAGGGGCTGCAATACATCGTGACTGGCCGCCGCCAGAAACCGCGTTTTGGAGGCGGTCGCCTGCTCCGCCTGGTAGCGCGCGCCATCAAGCGCGGCGTTGAGGTCAGACAGCTCGCGGGTTCGCTCAAGTACGCGCTGTTCCAGCGTTTCGTTGGTTTCAGCAAGGGCTTGTTCAGCTTTTTGTCTGGCTGTGACGTCCTGATATAGTCCGAAAAAACCACGCACTGTTCCATCGTTTCGAAATTGCGGCACATATTCAACCTGCATGTGTCTGACCGTGTCATCTATATTGAGATCGATATCAAAAGTCGCTTTCTCCCCGCGTAATGCTTTTTCGATATAAGGTTTACGTTCAAGATATTCAGCCGGCGTCATCAGGTCTTTCAGATGCAGCTGATCGATATTGGTTTCATTGACGTCGAATTTTGATCTGTATGCGTTGTTTGCAAACCTCAGTCGTTCTTCGCTGTCGGAGAACGCAACCATTGACGGAATGTTATCCGTATAAAAGCGAATTGAACGTTCGCTGTCGATGAGCGCTTTTTGTATGCGTTTATACTCTGACACATCAGTGAATGTTGTGACATAGGCGCCGCTTGGCGAGCGGACGCCTTCGATCTTGATGACGCTGCCGTCGGGCCGGGTGCGTTCATAGGAGTGCCGGCGGCCCGAGCGCAGATGGGAGAGACGTTTTTCGATATGCTTTTCAACAGCGCCGGGGCCGCATTCGCCTTTCTCAGCGTTGTGACGAATAAGATCGGCAATCGGGCGCCCTTCCTGGATCAGGCCGGGCGGGTATTGATAGAGGCGCTCATACGCCGCATTCCAGGCGACAAGTTTCAGATCGCGATCAACCACGGATACGCCATTGCTGATATTTTCCAACGTGGTCTGCAGTAGGTCCTGATTGAATTTTACCTTTCCGGTCGTCTCACCAAGCAGTGTCGCGACATCGTCAAGCTGCAGGGAACCGCCGGCGAGAACACTGCGCAGGAGAATGCTTGCCGACGAAGCGCCGATTGCCTTTGAAATTTGTTGATCGGCAAAGCTGATCAGCGCAGGGTCGGCGATGCGCGCTACGTCAGCACGCATGCCGCGTGTGTCTTCGAAGTCTTGAATCATCTCGACGGCCTGACGCTCGCCGAGACAGCGTCGGATCAGCATGTACAGATCGCCAGCCCGGATATATGAGGCGTCAGCATCCTGCGTTTTTCGGATATCCGATGATTGAAGACGCGCGTCTATTGATCGGCTCGTATGCGTTGTTGCAACAGACACCGTGCAAAAGAGCGTGGCGTTGACAAACAGACTGACCGTAACGCCGTGCGTGAGCGAGTCCCAGCCTGTAAAGTCGAGCCATGACAACAGATCCGAAATTCCGAATACGTCCGCGCCGAAATAAGACGGCGCAAACAACAACAGGAGCCACAGCGCAAAACCGGCGCTCATTCCCGTAATAGCGCCCGCAAGCTGGGCGCGTCGCCAGTAAAGCGCGCCGATCAGAGCCGGCGTAAACTGAGCGGCCGCAGCGAATGATAGAATGCCAAAACTCGCCAGCTGTTCTCCCTGCGGGGCGTAGGCCGCGAAGATCGCGGCGGATAACAAGATCGCCGCGATGCTGATGCGTCTAATCGCCAAAAGTTTCGGGCCAAAATCTGAGTTAGCGCTGCCGAGAGCATTTTTTTGAAGCATAAAAGGCGCGATCAGATCGTTGGTGATCATGGTGCTGAGCGCTACGCTGGCGACGATGACCATACCGGTGGCGGCTGCGAATCCGCCGACGAAGACGAGAAGCGCAAGCGGTTCGGCGCCGTTGGCAAGCGGCAACGCCAGAACGGTGAGGTCCGGCGGTACGCCGTCAAGCGCTGCTGCGGCTGCGCCGCCGTTAGCAATAGGGATCACCAAAAGAGAAATGATGGCGAGGTAACCCAGGAACAAAAGACTTGCGGGGCGCACCGCGTTTTCATTCTGGCATTCAACGATGGTGACGTGAAACTGCCGGGGTAAACACAAGACCGCCGCCATCGAAAGCAAAGTGAGGATGATGAACCTGTCGGCGGCGAGGGGCGCGGAGAAGACAGGGTGCAAATCTGTGCCGGCGGAAGCCGTATTCCCGCTTGCGAGCGTCATGGCGAACAGGCCGACCGCCAGAAGCGCGACGAGTTTGACAATTGAATCAAAGGCAATGGCGGCGATCATCCCCCCGTTATGCCGCGTTATGTCGATATGCCGTGTCCCAAACATAATTGAGAACACCGCAAGGATAATGGCGACGAGAAATATTCGGTTTGTTGTATTTGCTGCGGAAATGCCGGCAGCACTGGTCGAAAGATAGTCGAATGTCGTTGCGACGGACTTCAGCTGTAGTCCGATATAGGGCAGGGCGCCAATGACGGCGATAATTGTCACAAGCGCTGCAAGTGGGCGGGATCTTTCGTAATGAGCGGAGATGAAGTCTGCGATGGACGTCGAGTGAATGCGCTTGCCGGTCTCTACCATGCGTGCAATCAGTGGTCGCCCGACGCTGAAGATGAGCGCGGGTCCGAGATAAATCGGCAGATACTCCCAGCCGCTGGTTTGCGCCGTGCCGACTGCGCCATAAAATGTCCAGGACGTGCAATAGATGGCGATCGACAATCCATAAAGGACCGCATAATTATTCTTCAGTAAACCGATATTTTTCCGCTGATCAGCCCAATAGGCGATCGCGAATAAAAGGCCGGAATACAAAATAACCGAACCGAAGATGATCGGCTGGCTCACGGCGGACCTCCTGAAGCTTATGATCTTACTGGTTTTTTACAGTACCGGACGACCCGTGATTTACAACATAGAGAACGGCGGCCTTTTAAGGGCCGCCGTTCACCGGGGAGAAGGCGCTGGCGCAAGGGCTTAATGAGCGTGGGCGACGCCGGCGCCTGAAGGAATGCGAATATCATCAACCATATCCTGTACAACGGTTGGTGTTGGCGCGGTGATCCGCGAGACCACAATTGCGACGGCAAAGTTGATAAACATGCCGATGGTCCCGATGCCTTCGGGCGAAATGCCGAACAGCCAATAGTCAGCTGTGTTGGTGGCGCCGAACCACGGAGATTTGAAATAGGCGATGTAAGCGATCGTGAAGCCGAGGCCGGCCAGCATGCCGGCGATGGCGCCTTCCTTATTCATCGCTTTGAAGAAAATGCCCATCAGGATTGCGGGGAACAATGACGCCGCCGCAAGACCGAAAGCGAGCGCCACAACCTGCGCCACAAAGCCCGGCGGATTGATGCCGAGATACCCGGCGATGGCGATGGCGAACACAGCCGCGCCCCGCGCCGCCAGCAATTCGCCCTTGTCGGAGATTTGCGGCATGAAGGTTTTCTTCAAGAGATCGTGGCTGATGGAAGCGGAGATCACCAGCAAGAGGCCCGCCGCCGTAGACAGCGCCGCCGCAATGCCGCCGGCGGCGACAAGAGCGATCACCCAGCCGGGCAGTTTGGCGATTTCCGGATTGGCCAGCACCATGATGTCCCGGTCGACATGGATTTCATTGACGTTCGCCGATGCCGCATTGGAGACCAGCCGTTCGCCATTGACCCCGGATTCGCCGGTGAATTGAGGCTTGCCGGCAAAGGGCGCGCCGGCGGCGTATTGAATAACGCCGTCCTTGTTTTTATCGGTCCAGGCGATCAGGCCGATTTCCTCAAACGTCTTGACGAATTGCGGCGTGCCGCCGGCATTTTCATCCTGCGCGTAGGTTGAGTTATGCACCGTCTCGATGAAATTGATCCGGGCGAAGGCGCCGACTGCTGGCGCGGTCGTATAAAGCAGGGCGATGAAGACCAGGGCGAAGCCTGCCGATTTGCGCGCATCGGAGACTTTGGGCACCGTGAAGAAGCGCACGATGACATGCGGCAGACCCGCGGTGCCGACCATCAAGGCCAGCGTGATCGCAAATACGTCAATCATCGATTTTGAACCAAGCGTATACGGATTAAACCCGAGATCGACGAGCGTCGTGTCAAGCTTTTGCAGTACGGTCAGTCCGGAGCCATCCGCCACCGCCGCGCCGAGACCGAGTTGCGGAATGGGGTTGCCGGTAACCAGTATGGAGATGAAGATCGCCGGCACCATATAAGCGAAGATCAGAACGCAATATTGTGCGACTTGCGTATAGGTGATGCCCTTCATGCCGCCGAGCACGGCGTAGAAAAAGACGACCGCCATCCCGACCAGCACGCCCATCGCGATCGGTATGTTCAGGAAGTGAGAAAAGACAACGCCGACGCCTCGCATCTGTCCGGCGATATAGGTGAAGGAAATCACGATCAGGCAGATCACGGCGACAACGCGTGCGGTTTTTGAATAATACCGCTCACCGATAAAATCGGGCACCGTAAACTGGCCGAATTTGCGTAAGTACGGCGCCAGGAGCAGCGCCAGAAGAACGTAACCGCCGGTCCATCCCATGAGATAGACCGAGCCGTCATAACCAGCGAAGGCGATGATGCCCGCCATGGAGATAAACGACGCGGCGCTCATCCAGTCGGCGGCGGTCGCCATGCCGTTGGCGATCGGGTGAACCCCGCCGCCGGCGACGTAGAATTCCTTTGTCGATCCGGCGCGCGACCACACGGCGATGCCGATGTAAAGCGCGAATGAAAGTCCGACTGCGATATAGGTAAGAAGTTGCGTGCTCATGATTTTCGTTCCTATTCGTCATCATCGACGCCAAAGCGCCGTTCAATGATTTTCATTCGCCAGGTGTAATAAAAGATCAGTCCGACAAAGACGTAGATGGCGCCCTGTTGTGCGAACCAGAACCCGAGTGGATATCCGCCGAGCATGATATTATTGAGCGGGCGGACGAAGACGATGCCGGCGCCGAACGACACCACAAACCAGATCGCCAGAAGGCTGCAGAGCAGGCGGACATTGGCGCTCCAATACTGGTTGACTCTGTCTTCGCTCATCACCTCTTCATCATGGTGAGAGTGAGCGGGCATGTTGCCGCCCTCGTGATGATAGGCTTGTGTTTCGCTGGCTTCCTGCGGCGATGATGCAGCAGCGCTGTCCGGGATTGTCGTGGCCTTCATATCCGCGCCCCCTTTGGGTTTTCGAATGACGCCACACTATCCGGTCACATGGCGGCAGGCTACGCGACTTTGGTCGTAGGCGCCGATTTGCGCCGAAATCGCCCTTGAAGAACGATTGGTCGCGATTGGCGATATGGCCGGTTTGCAGCCCGCGCAAAACGTGAAAGGGTGCCGCCAACAATCACGACCCCCAATCCAGTGGAGGCCTGATGGCCGATAACATCTTCGCCGATAACCACGCCCGTGGCGCGGTGCCGGAGGGCGAACTCGTCTCCGGCGTTTCCCTCGCGGTTATCCTGATCGGCCTGATGCTGACGCTGCCGATGTTCGTCCTCGGCGGGGAGGTGATCTCAGGCCTTGGCGCAAAACGCGGCGCCGCGGCCATCGCCGCGGCTGGTCTGATTGTCGCCGTTCTGGCCTCCGTCACCGGCTTTGTCGGCGAGAAAACGCGGCTTTCCACCTATTCGATCATCATCGCGCCGTTCGGAACCATCGGCGCGCGGCTGTTGACGGCGCTGCTCGCGTCGGTGGCGGTCGGCTGGTTCGGCGTCACCGTCGGTTTTTTCGGCGCCGCTGTCGACACCGCGATGCGTGAAGTCGCGGGCGCAGCCTTTCCGGTGTGGGCCTATAGCCTTGGCGGTGGCGCGCTTATGACGGGTACGGTGCTTTTCGGTTTCAAGGGCATCGATCTGTTGAATCGCATCGCTGTGCCGCTGCTCGCGCTGGTGCTGATCTGGAGCGGCGCAAAGCTTCTGGGCGAGGTCTCCTGGACGGAGCTTCTTGCAACGCCGGCCAGAACCGACGGCGCCATCACGTCTTTCGGCCTTGGCGTCTCGGCGACGCTTGGCATTCTCGCGGGCGTCGCTGGCGGCATGCCCGATCTCACCCGTTTCGCGCGGCGCGCAACGGATGTTTACGTCGCGTGCCTGTTAAGCTTTGCAAGCCTGTCGATGGCTTTCGCAGTTCTTGCAGGCGCGCCGAGCCTGATGACCGGGAGCGCCGACTTCACCGCCAATCTTATCGCCGTGGGGCTGGGGGCGCCGGCGCTCGCGGCCCTGATCCTCGCCACATGGACGACCAACATCATCAACCTTTACGCTGCGTCGCTCAGCCTCGGGCGCCTGACCCGGGCGCCGGACTGGTTCTTGACCCTTGGCGCCGGCGCCGCGGGCACAGGCTTTGCGCTCGCCGGCGCGACGCAGATTTTCATCGGCCTGTTGCTGGTGATCAGCGCGCTGATCCCGCCCATCGCCGGGGTTTACGTGACGCATTTTTTTCTGACCGGCGAGGCGGGGGAGGTTGAGGGCGAGGGACGAAAACTTCGCGCCTCGGCGTTTGCCGCATGGGGCCTTGGCGGCGCGACGGCGCTGACGACGACCTTCACCCCGGCGGCGCTCACCACGGTGCCGGCGATTGACGCCTTCGCCGTCGCGGCGGTGGTCTATGCGCTGGCGACCCTCGCATTGCGCGGCGCCGTCAAAGCGCCCTAGAAAGGGGGCATGGCGCCCCTCAAATTCATGAAGACCGAACTCGATCACCTGCCGGAAGAAAAGCGCCGCGAGCTCGCGCGCGTGACGGAAATCCTGTTCGAGGAATTCGAGACCGTCCAGGCGCGCAAGACCAGCGCCAGGGCGCGGAGCGGCAAGATCCTGAAAGTCATCCTGTTCGGGTCATATGCGCGGGGCGACTGGGTCGACGAGGCGGGCAAGACCGCCAAGGGCTATCAGAGCGATTACGACATTCTGATCGTCGTCAATACCGACCCGCTCACCGACATGTCGACCTACTGGTACAAGGCCGAGGACCGGATCATCGCCGATAAGGGCGTCAAAACCCCCATCGGCCTTATCGCCCACACCCTTGCCGACATGAACGAAAAGCTCGCCCAGGGGCAGTATTTCTTCTCCGATATCGTCCGTGAGGGGATCGCCCTTCATGAGGCGAAAGGCCACCCCTTTGTCGAGCCCAAACCCCTCGATGCGAAAGAGGCGTATGAGATCGCGAAGGAGTATTTCGAGGAGTGGAACACTCGGGCCGGTGAGTATTTTGACGACTACGTTAATAACCGCGATATTTCACGCAACAGCAAAGCCGCGTTCGAACTGCATCAAGCGGTGGAGATGTATTACGCCGCTTATTTACTGACGACGACGAGCTACAGTCCGTCCACGCACAATCTGCGCAAACTGCGCGCGCTGACTGAGGACCTCGACGCGCGCTTCCGCGCCGTCTGGCCCGACGAGGACCGCTTCCAGCGCCGCGCCTTCGAACGGCTGAAAGACGCCTATGTCAAGGCGCGCTATTCAAAACACTACAAGATCGCCGAAGACGAACTGGAATGGCTGGGCGCCCGCGCCGAAACCCTCGCAACACTGGTGAAACAAGCCTGCGAGGAGAGGTTGGGTGAGTTGGAGAACGCGGTGGGGGCGTAGTTTTTGCGAAGCGTTCAGATTACGCAGCTTAGTACACCGTATCCCAAGATATCAAAACCTTCTCTTTCGAACTGCCTACTGCGTTCGCGATACTGTCGTGATCTAGTTTCACGTTCGTCCTCTTGATAGGTGTGGATACAGTCCGCTTTTTTCTCTAACGAGGATACAGGCATCGGATTATCTTGTTCTTTTTTTCCGTTTACACGCCATAATTTTCGCTCTTTCAGTAACTCAAAATCTAACTCTTTTGCGGTGAGACTGAACTCAGACAAAATTTTCTCGGCGCGTGTTTTCAGCTCCCAAGAGTATTTGTTTTCGCTTTGGCTTTTCCCGAGTGAATAACTCAAGATACAAACGTTGATAGGAGATGAGTCGCTCCCACTAGATCGCAGTGCACATGCAGCTCGAAAGGCAGCAAGTGTCAGAGAGATTCCTCGATCACCACCATCTTGAGCAATTGTACGAGATACTCTTTCATTATCCTCTTTTGGAAATATACCAAACGGCATATTTGCTATGTATAGAGTTTCTCCGCGGCGGGCTGATTCAAGTTCTTTCGGAACTCCGTCACGAATGTCGTTTACTGTAAGAAGGTGCTTTTCTTGTCCGTGAAGGAGAGCGTTGAATCTAGCGAAACCTATGGCGCGCAGGTTTATGTCCATGGATACACGCATCGGTATATCAAATAAGTCTATTCCATGATGCCCACATCCGCATGCCGGATCTATCATCCATTCCGAACGTTGTACGAATCCCCTGTCACGAGCATATGTACAGACTGCTTCACTTTCGTCTGAAAAGGGATAAACGCGCAATCGCGGATCAACCCAAAGTCCATCTGTCAGGTGAAGTCGGGACTCTCCGATTTTGTCTATCTTGACTTGAAGCCGTCCATTCGCTGTTAAACCGTAATTGTCCAGCAAGTGTTTGCTATCACGTAGAGAGGGCGGCACAGCATCTGGAAGTCGAGGGTAACCTTCAAGCTTCTTTCTGCCCCAATACTGATCATCCTTGAGCCAGCTCTTATATCGAGAACTCTCATAAACATGCGCTAGATAAGACAACAACAATTCCACATCACTCCTGCCTTCATTCGCACTCCCATCAAGGTAGTGCACTAGCTCCTCAATACTGTCCAAGCTTAACAAATCACCCTCCCATCTCGGTTAGATCCATCATCCATTCAGCACCAAGCCGCCAAGCTTCTGCATGGTCCTCGTCCATATCTGAGTAACTAACATACGGAATTACGTGAGAGACCCCTGATCGGACAAACGACGAGTGTAGGTGCCGAAAGAAGATAATTAGCTCCTCGTAGTCCAATATACCTTCTAATCCATCGTTAATTCTTGCTTTGATATTTCTGTAAGCTGCCTCATGAGAGTTCGTGACGTGATCGAAAACGCGTCTCCTGAAAATCTTTTCATCGCTAGCTTCGATATCCTCCGCCCAAAGGATAGGAACCGGCTCTTCCCCTAGTACGCCATTCAAAGCTGACCATCCGACATGGACGAAACGCATAGGCGGAATGCTTGACTGTCTATCTTCTCGCTCTGAGTTGGATTGTAGCAAGTCAAAGCGATCAGCTTCGAATCGACCTTTCGCCGTAATGAATGCCGCATCAGGAGATACCAGAATCCGTCCTGGAACAGAGTGAGTACCGAGTCGAAACCCTTGGTCCATTTCGGGACCCATAAAATCAGTATAGATATGAACAGACGACTTTAGCCCAGAGAAGAATTTAGGCGATTCCTCGTCGTCAATCGATGTAATTTGAGCGTTAGAGCTAACGTTGCTCAATTGAATTCGACGATTTCGAATGGGGAAGCCAGCAGTCCAAGCGAAGCCCTTGATGCCAACGCCATATCGTTCAGAACAGTTATGATCATACTGTCGAACTATCGGAATGAATGCTAGCATACTCCAGTATGCGGCCATGTGGGATGGGAGATCAATAAAGAAAACAACTTCATCTCCCGTTATTCGCCAAAGTTTGACTGTAAAATAGCTAAAATGGAAGTTGTTTCGAAACCGATTTATCTCTTGCCGAATACTGTTATAGATTGACGAGAATACATGACAGAAGGTTTGATGCCACGGTTCTTGTTCACCGTTTATTGTCGCCGCAGATGTGCGATATTTATAGCTTGAAGACCCGGCTATATCAACGGCTAGGAAAAGCCGTAAAACCTGCTCGCTGCAACCAGATGTCGGGTCAATATTCTTTTGCATTATCTGGGAAAAATCACTGCAGAGTTGAAGAACAAAATAATGAAATTGAAAGCTGCCAAGGCAAACAGTAGCAGAAGTGATATTCGTAGGTAGCGACGTTTGATGGCGATAATGCGAACTAAGCTTAAAAGATGTTTGCTTCTTCCAAGTGCAAATTTTTCGTCGGTAAGGCTTTCGATGGCATCCAAGTCATTTTGTTTTCTGATGGAACTCGGAGAAATTTCTCCTCTAGCTGCGCCGGTCCGTGGTGCGATGCAGAGGAAGGCAAAGACAAAGGTGATAGCCGCAAGAAGCTTCGCTAAAATTGCAAAGAATGGTTCCTCAGACACTCGCAAAAGTGTAAAAAGGGCAGAGGCCGCCAGCGCAAACGAGGCTTTTGTATCAGTTGCTATGATTTGGGCCTGCGTTTCCGAAATTAGGCTTTCAACGCGCGATATCTT
The DNA here is from genome assembly GCA_039819405.1 of Pseudomonadota bacterium. Lineage (GTDB taxonomy): Bacteria > Pseudomonadota > Alphaproteobacteria > Caulobacterales > Parvularculaceae > Hyphococcus. The sequence continues at coordinate 314,402 of JBCBSB010000006.1, forward strand.
TTCTAGCATACTAGGCTGCCCCTCCTATAATAACGCTAACTCAAAAAATCCAAAGATGCCAGCATCAAACGTTAGCAATTGAAGGAAGTCCTAGGCTAAGTATATAGGATTGTTTTTAGCAGCGTGACTTTCGATGTTTAACAGAAATGGCGTCGAAGTTCTGATTTGGAAGACTTAAAAACTGATCAAGCTTGGGTAATGTCTAATAAGCTATCGGGACACTTCTATTCAGAAGCGGTTGGCGATGAATGAAACCTCACCCAACAGCGCCTGCCAATACATCGAGGCTTTTCGCCCGGGTTTTGTGGGCGATGATGGTCCGGCAATTCGGAAAACTGACGGCGCCTCAAGAAAAGATTGCCTTACGCGAAGCGCAATTTCATTACCGCTCTTCAGACGGGATGAACGCCGCGGCGACATATGTTTTCAGGACATAAAGCCAGGGGATTGCGATTACGTCGATAATGACGCCGATCAGGTTCGCCTTGAACAGGTCCTGAGCGCCTTCGTCGAGTTCGCCGCGCGTGAGCAGCGGGTAGCCGACCGCGGCGATCCATATCAATTTGTACCCGAACTGGATCAGTAAAACCGGCAACATCTTGACAGGGAACCGCAAGCCGAAAATTGCGAGAATGGAAAGCGCGCCCCAAAACGCATAAGCAACACCCTCCATGGGTTCGAAATCGCCCCAATAGTCAATCAGCGTCGACCAGGCGGTGAATGTGAATAATACGCCCGTCAGGAAGTAAGGCACGCGCATCACCCACAGGCGAAGCGTCGATAGACCATAGATGTTGTCACTGCTCAGCATTTTTAAATCTTCCCTCAAATCGTCAACGCGAACGGGACCGTCGGTAGCTCAGGCGCAATCTGGCCGGTTCGCCCGTTCGCTGTGTGAGGCTTAACGACCATCGGGAAAATTGCTATGTCCTGAAGCCTCACTGGTTTGATCATTTGTAACAACGGAGACGGCGCCCGTGGCGCAGCCAACAGTTTCGGCTGGATTAGCCGCGGGGCTTGTGCGTTTCGCTTCCACGCAGGGCGCCGCCGCCGGCGATCTCTATTCGCGCGCCGGCATCGACCCCGTTTCCCTGGAAGACCCTGACAACCGGCTGCCCTTTGCCCGATACGTTGAGCTGATGCGCGCGGGGCAAGACCTCACCGGCGACCCTGCGCTCGCGCTCCATTACGGGGAAGCGATTGGCATGTCGGAAATATCAATCGTTGGACTTTTAATGGAGGCCTCGGCGACCATCGGCGACGCCTATATCCAGATGCGCCGATACGGGCGATTGGCCATAGAGGTCGATGTCGTCTCGGAGGGACCGCGTTTTGAACTCGTGCGTCAGGATAACAAATTGTTTCTCGTTGATCGTCATCGGTTGACTGAAGGGTTTCGGGAACTGACGGAAGGCGCGTTCGCGTGGCTGGTTTGCGGGCCGCGCCGCTATCTCAACCGGTCGCCTGTTTTGTCCGCGCATTTTGCCTTTCGGCCGCCTTCATATTGGCGGGAGTACGAACGGGTCTTGCAATGTCCCGTAGCGTTCGATGCGAAATGGAATGCGCTGGAGATGCATCCGGACGCTCTCAATTGGCCGGTCGCGCAAAATCCAACCTATGTGTTTGGCATACTGACGGAGCGCGCAGATGCGCTGCTGGCCGAACTGGAGGCGACGCGCACGACAAGCGGACAGGTCCAGAGCCTTCTGGCGGTTGTATTGCATCATGGCGACGTCAACGCAGAGGCTTTGGCGCAGCGCATGGGGTTTAGCCGGCAGACATTGTTTCGCCGGTTAAAAGACGAAGGAACAACCTATACGGCGTTGCTCGATGATTTGCGCCGCCGTTTGGCGGTGGAGTATTTAGAAGGCTCGAAGGTCTCGGTAAACGAGATCGCTTACCTTCTGGGATTTTCCGACACTGCAGCATTTACGCGCGCGTTCAAGCGCTGGACCGGGCAAACGCCGGGAAGTTTCCGGCACTGAACGCGCCTGACGTAGCGCCTAACCGGCGTCTCTCAAAACATTGAGGCTCTTCGCCCAGGCCTTGTGGGCGATGATCGTCCGGTGGCATTGTTTTGAACGGGCGCGATTGTGCGTGTTGCGCGCCTGGTCCCGCGATGAAGGGGCGGCGGGGCGCCTGCGCGGCGTATCCACCGGTTCGAATTCGACGTCGATGACAGCGCCGCCATTGGGGGCGAACGGGTTGATCGTCGACGGGCCGCTCCGCATAGCAGTTTGAATGAAAGTCTTACGTTCGCGGCGGCGGGCGGCGAGCGCAAAGTTTATGCTCAGCGCAACAAATGCGACCAGCGTTACTGCAAAAACGATAAAGACAGCATCCTGCATCTTTTTCGTTGGCGCGCCTTGCTCGGGGCGCCATCCTTTCAGGTCTCCATATGGGGAGAAATACGCTCATTGACAGAGGCTGACCATAGGAAACCTAACGCCGATTAATAGGTTTTAATCCGCAGGCGAAGTTAACCATGTTGGCCGTCGTCTTCACCGTCATCGGACGAATCGTTGAACCGGTCCGCGCAGCCGGGGCAGTTCCATATAAATCCGTCATCGTCGATGCAGGCATATGTCGGCCCGGTCCAGAGCTCGCTACAGGCGCATGACTTGAAGGCGTAAGCCGGAATGAAAAATCCGTGCATGGCGCGAGGCGCGCGTTTCTTCTTGCGCAAGGTTTTTCCCGCCTGAGGTTTCTTATCGCTGTTTGTCATGAGCGCGGGCTCTCACGGCGCCGGTATCGCTTCGGACAATAAGAGATAAATCCCGCGCGAACGATATCCGGCCCCGGCGGGTTTAGGGAACCGCCGGAGCCGGGGCGTCGCTGCAAGCGCATGGAGCGATCGGGACGCTTGCCGCCAAGAGGGTGGAATGAACCAAAGCCCGGCTGGTGAAGGGACCCCCCATGCGGGCTCAGGGTGAGGCTCATCCCACTAGTGAAGACAAGGCGGCGGCGGTTTTCCCTTAAACTAATCAACGTTGCGCCTACGCCGCCCTGACATGCAGGGCGTTCAGCGGGCGGTAATCATGGTCATAACCAAAGGCGCGCGGCCCGATGACCTCAAGCGCTTTTGCCGTTTTCAACAGGGGCGGCGCCTCGATGGCGAAGACGGTCACCCGCTGACCGAAGCGCAGATTTTCCGTGGTGATGGGGGCGCCGCTGTCCTGTTCCAGCACCGTGATGATGTCAGGAACGAGGGCGGCGACCCGGCCGTTCACCTGGGCGATGAGGTTTTCGTTGCGAAACTCTATCTCGCAGCGCTCGTCGCCGGCGTGACTTTCCATTTTGACAGCGCCGCGCAGGAAGCCGCCGCCGACGTCGCGCCTGACATCGGTAATCTTGCCGGTGAAAAGCGTCGCGGCGCAACGCGGGTCTTTCGGGCGGTTGGCGAAGAACTCTATTAACGCATCGTTCGCATTATATTTCGCCCGCCGTGCGGCCAGCGCCACGCCGCCGATCTCTTTCGACAGGCTGATCGTGTTGCGTACGCAGGCTGATTTGAAAAACTTGCCTTTCATCGGATAGCACGCGCCCATGGCGCTGTTGCCCATCTGAGCAACGATGCTTCGGCTCAATTCTTCCGTTCTGCGATTATCATCGCAGCCAACCACCGTCAGGTTCAGATGATCGTCGACAATCGCCATTGGAGAGGCGGACCCGCCATAAATGCCGTAGGTCATCATTTGACCTTCGGGAAAGGCGCGGCCCATGCCGTCGGCGTCGATGACCGGGAGATTGAGGCGCAAACCAAGCGCTATCGGCAGGAGCGCGTTCAGCCCGCCGGCTTCCGCGGCGACAAGCGCGTCAATCTTGCGCCCGGCGCTGCGTTCGATCAGGGCGACCGCGCAGATCAGCGCATCTAGGCTTGGAAAGCGCTCCAGAAAAACGGTTGACGCGCCAATGGCGCCGACCACGACGACCAACGCCCGGTCGCTGACCCTGGACGGGTCGAGTAACCGCACCGGTCCATACTGCTCAATCGCCTGGCGAAGAATAAGCTTGCCGATATAGGGATCGCCACCGCCGCCCGACGCAAGCAGAGCGGTGCCGTAAACGATCTCATCAAGATTGTCCGTGTCGATTTTCATCCCGCGATTGAACCACATTTCAAGCATGTCCGTTGATGAGGAGTTCGCCCAGAACCTTGACGCGCACCCGCATCATCTGGCCGGTAGCGTAGGGAAGGGCTGCTTCCTCGACTTCGACATCCCGTATTGTCGACGGGTCGGCGCCGGCATGAATGGCTTCATCCCGCGCCTTGGATTTTACATCAGTTATCGCATCGTCGCGAGCGATCCGATTGTAATCAACGATCCGTTCAGCTGCGCCGCTGACCTGGGCGAACGCGGCGCCGACCGCGTTGGCGACGTCGGCGTAGTCCGGGACGAAGATTTCGCCGACGCCGCGCATTTTTTGTGCGGCGAGAATACGCCCGCCCCCGGCAAAAATAACCGGCAATAATTCCGAGCTTGTTCTGACGCGATCAATTGCATCAACGATCATCCGTTGAATTAACTGGTCAGCCCTTGCGACGTCTTTCGCCGGAAGGTTCGCGACAAGGGCCGGGTCGCCGATCTTTGCGCGTCCTGCGGCGACGGCGATGTCCGTCGCCGTAACGACCTCGCCGCCAAAGACCAGCGCCTTCTTTTCAAGCTGATGGCCAACGGATTGCGGTCCGACCTTAACGGCCTCGCCAAATTGCACGATGCCGCCGCCGCCAAGGCCTATGGAGTAAAGATCCGGCATTCTCAAATTTGTTCGCACGCCGCCAAGTTCGCCCGGCAAGGAAAGCTCTCGCGGAAAACCGTCTTTCAAAACGCCCACATCCGTGGTTGTGCCGCCAATATCGACGACGATTGCATTATCGAAATTCGCCAACCTTGCCGCGCCGCGAATACTGTTGGCGGCGCCCGATGAAAAAGTGAGGGCGGGATGGCGCACGGCATATTTCGCAGACATCAGCGCGCCGTCATTTTGCGAAAAATAGAACGGCGCTGAAATGCGAAGCTCCCTTAGCGCCACGACGATGGTGTTCGCGAGTATTTGCCCGATATCGCGCAGCGATGCGTTTATCAGCGCTGCGTTTTCTCTGTCGATCAATCCCAATCCGCCAAGCCGGCTTGATAGGGAAACGCTGGAACCGGGAATTTCTTCAAGGATCAAATCGCGAGCGGCAATCTCCATATCGTCTTTAATTGTCGAAAAAATTGAAGATATGGCGATATTTTTGACGCCTTTTTTGCGCATATCCCGTGCGGCTTTTCGGATCTGTAATTCATCCATTGGCGCCGCTTCGCGCCCATCTATTTCATAACCGCCATGGGCCAGATAAATATGTTCGCCGAGCGCCTGCTTAAGTTCGCCCGGCCAGTCGAGCATCGGTTTGAGGTCCTGGTTCGAAGGCAGGCAGAGGCGCAGGATCGCGGAAGGCGCCAGTTTTTTTCGTTCAACAAACGCATTTGTGAAATGTGTCGTGCCGATAACGACGGCGTCGATTTCGTCTCGTTCGATTTCTGTCTCCGAGAGCGCTTTTTCAATGACAGCTTTGACGCCTGCGCCGGGATTTTCCCGGGTCGCCGTTTTATACGCGCCAACAATTCTGTCGCCGTCAATGATGGCGATATCGGTATTCGTTCCACCGACGTCGATGCCAAGGCGCACACTGAAACTCCATCAAGAAGTGGTGCGCGCGATCATGCGCGCTTAAAGGTTGTGCTCGTTCAACCGATTCGCTTCAGCCTGGATATTGAAAACACATCCACGATGATGATGACAGTTTTGCCGAGGGAAAACCTAAAGATTTTGAAAGATATCTATCGGGATTGCACATGCAGGTCATGCGCATTGTTCGATCAATCACATAGCGCACCTCAAAAGAGATAAGATCGCTGCGCGACATCGCCCACAGAAAAATCAATTGATCGTTTCATAATAAGAGGGGCGAAGGCCGTAAGGGCTGAAGCTGATATCGCTATAAAACAACTGACGGCGCGCTGATCGCCAGGGCGTGGTCGACCTGGTCAGGCGATGGCTGGATGGCGGTTGTAAAAGGCTTGCCCCATGCTGTCTCGCCTTGTCTCGATAAACTATGTTTCAATCATTCGAATACTACGATACAGTTTGAAACTGTCCCGCTTGAGATTGCCGACGCGCATCTTGAAAAAGGTCAGTATTTTCCACGTAACCGCCGCCTCAAGGTCCGGCGGACTGTCCAGGTAAGAGTGGTTTGGCCGTGAAACGGGGCTGGGTGCGTTCTTCTGAAGCCCGGAAAATGAAGGAATTAGGGCCTTTGGGGCGATCTGCATGATACTTTATAACAATTCGGTGGCCTCCGTCGCTCTGTCCCTGCGGCGCCGATATGGGGGCGGCTCTACGCCGGCCCCATGCTTTCAGATATCGTAAACGGGCTGTCAGGAAGCTTTAAAGGCTGCTGAAACCCTTAAGCGAGGCCCGTTGACTATGGTTCATGACGGTAATTTTTAGGGAATAGGGCGAAAGCGGACTCATCACAAATAACAGGGAGGCGATTGGATGGTGCGGAATATGAGTTTCTTTTCGAGGGCGCAGCTTGCCTGCGTTATGATATCAGGCGGTATTCTTGGCGCGGCGACGCCCCCCGCAATCGCCCAAACGGGCGGCGATGCGTCTGCGTCAAGCGCCCCCGAGGATACTATCATCGTCACCGCGCGCATCCGCGAGGAGTCGCTTCAGGATGTGCCTATCCAGATCAAGGCGTTTTCCGCCCAGGCTATCCAGGATGCAGGCATCGCGACGACACAGGAATTCGTCAATCTGACGCCCAATCTCTCCCTCGATGACTCGTTCACCTATCTCAATACATTTGTCGTTGTGCGCGGCGTCACGCAGATTAACAACGCGGATGCGCCGATTGCGATCGTGGTTGACGGGGTCCCGCAAAACAATCAGCGCCAGTTCAAAATGAATCTCTTCGATGTGGAACGCATTGAAGTTCTGAAAGGGCCGCAAGGAGCGTTTTACGGCCGCAACGCCGCCGGCGGCGCGATCAATATCCTCACCAAACAACCCTCGAATGAATTCGAAGGATTTCTCTCCGGCGTTTATGGCAATGGCGACGCTATTGAGACTTCGGGCGCGCTCAGCGGACCGATTGTCGAAGACAAATTACTTTTCCGCGTCGCGGCTTCCTACAAGGAAGACAGCGGGCGCATCGAAAATGAATTTCTGGGTGAGAATGTCGACACAATCGATCATGACGTCACCGTGCGCGGCAAGCTCTCATATTTCCCGACCGAGACGCTGTCGGTTGAAGCGCGCGTCATGTACACCGATTTCGCCGCAGGCGCCCTTTATGATTCATTTGTGCCAAGCGGCGACGCCAACGATTTTCAACCGCCAAGCAACAATCTTCTCGGCGAGTCGTTCGGCGATATTTTTGAAGCGACGCTGAAAGCCGACATCGATCTCGGATTTGCGACATTGACGTCAATTACCGCCCATACGGACCTTGCCGAAGAAGTGCGCGGGGATATTGATTTTTCCAACCCGGTGAACAATCCGTCCGGCGGGTTCGGCGCCGGGCAGATCGGGCAGGGGTCCGACCTCGATGTCGCGCTCACCAGTCAGGAATTGCGTCTTGTCTCGCGCGATGATCAACGACTGCGCTGGATCGCCGGCGGATTTTATATCCATACGGATCGTCAATTGGAGGCGGTTCTTTTCGCCGATATCGACGGAACGATCGAGCAGATCAACAACCCCAATCTGATCTTTTTGCGCCAGTCGGAGGATAGCAATAACGACGCCTGGTCTTTGTACGGGCAGGCCGAGTTCGATGTTACGGACCGTTTCAGGATCGCTGGCGGATTGCGATATGACGAAGACAATCGCTTTCAGGAGGACCTTTTGACCGGCGCGACGCGCGAGGTTTCCTTTTCCGCCGTCCAGCCCAAGGTTTCATTGAGCTATGATGTGCTCGACAACGCGCTGCTTTATGCGAGCTATGGCGAAGGGTTTCGCTCCGGCGGGTTTAATGCGCCGGGCGTTGCGCCGTTCCGGGATGAAATCGTTCGCACCGTTGAAGGCGGCTTCAAATCGCAATGGGCCGATGGCCGCATCACCTTTAACGGCGCCTATTACTTTTCTTTCGTCGATGACTTTCAGTTTTTCTTTCTCGACCTGGTGCAGGGCGGTCAGGTTATTTCCAATATTGACCGGGTGGAAATACAGGGGGTCGAATTTGAAGCGCAGGCGCAACTTGCAGACGGCTGGAGCGTTTACGGAAGCGTCGGCACCGCCGACAGCGAGATCAAGGAAAATACGCCGTTCCCCGGTTCTGTTGGCAATCAGACGCCGAAGCTGACGGACATATCCGTCAATCTCGGAACCCAATATCGCTTCCCGGTCTATGATGAGATCTACGCGCTTTTGCGCGTCGACTATGAACGCCGCGGCGAGCGGTTCTGGCAGGTGGACAATCTCGACATTCAGGACCCGCTGGACCTCCTCGATTTCAGGGCCGGTTTCGAGACCGATCGCTGGGGTCTTTACGCCTGGGGGCGCAACGTCACCGGCGAGGAATTCTACACCGACTTCAACCCCAACGAATTCAGCGGACTTGGGTTTGATATTGGGTTTCGGGGCCAGCCGGCGACCTATGGCGCGGAAGCGCTGGTGCGATTCTGACCGGGCCGATGATCGTTCATTGTAAAGAGTTTTTTACGGGTGTTTGGCTGGCCGCGTTCGGGCCGGAATTATTGATAATATTCAATATGTTGGAGTAACCAACCGGGCTCACGCCCTGATAGTTCCAGTCATTTGAAATCATGATATGATATAGCGTTATGAAGCAGAAACTACACATCATTTTTCCGGGAAAGTGCGAAACCCCATGACCGGCGTCCGTGTTGGAGAGGCGCGCGCCGTGTCGAGCCTGCTGCCTGCCCGTCAGGATGATGCGGTGGCGCGCAAAGCGCTGGTGCAAAAGCTGGAACAGCATCTTGGCAAAAGGCTTATCCTGATAAAAGCGGCGGCGGGCTTCGGGAAAACAACGCTGTTGCGCGAGTTCTGGGACACGCTTGAAGAGCGCGATATCCAGCGTGTCTGGGTGTCGCTCACCGCTGGCGATAATGATCCGATCGGTTTTGTCTCGGCGTTGATTTCGGCTTATGTGATCGCCGCGGGCGAGGCCGATTGCAGCAATCTGACATTACCCGACATGGTGACGGGTTCGCCCGAAGCGGCGCTCGCGCGCCTCATTCGCACGCTCGAAAATCATGGCCGTTCCGACGTCGTCTTTATCATCGACGAATATCAAAACGCGCAAAGCCCCGAAAACGATCATCTTCTTCAGATCTTTTTGCAGCAGGCGCCACGGCAGGTGACGACGATTGTCGCGGCGCGCAAGGAGCCCGCCTGCGGCGGCGCGAAGATGCGCCTCAGTGGCGATCTCGCAGAATTAACGCAAGACGATCTCGCATTCGAGATTTCCGATATCCATGAAATGTTCAGCGATGTGGATCTGTCACGACCTGACATCGAAACCTTGTTTGAAAAAACCAGGGGCTGGCCGGCGGCGCTGCGGCTTGCAAAACTTTGGCGCAGCAATGGCGGTATCGCCGCCGACGGTTTCGCCCGGTTTTCGGGTGAGCTTCCGGATGTGGCCAGTTACCTGACGCAGGAAGTTTTCATGGGCCTGCCCGACGATATGAAAGACTTCCTCTGTAAAACATCAATATTGCCCTATGTCGATGCTGAAACGGCGGATGCAGTGCTGGTCAGAGGCGACAGCGCAAAAATGTTGCGCCGCCTTGATAGCCTGAAAGCGTTTATTTCTCCGAGCGATCCGGTGCAGCAGCGATACCGGCATCACCCGCTGTTCGCGGACTTTCTGCGGTGGCAGCTTTACAAGACATACTCGTCCGCAAATATCGCGGCTCTCCATGACAGGGCGGCGAAATATTTTGACGATAAGCGCGATTACCTTCTTGCGCTACGTCATGCTGTTGAAGCCGAAGACAAGCAACAGATAACGCAGATTCTTGAGCGGCCTGGCTTTCGAGCGCTTTGGTTGACCGTTGATTATAGTGATTTCATTCATGTCATGAGGCACCTTCAACAGATAGACCCCGAGATATCTGAAAGACTGCGCCCGATTCACGCTTTCTATTTAATAAAAGCAGGGAAATTCGGTGAAGCTGGTAAAGTTCTGGAAGCAACTGGGGCGTATTTGAGAAAGGCTGCTCAACGAAACCCTGCAGACGAAACACTCGACTATTTAGATACGGACCATCTTCTGATTAATTCGATCTATTATATTTATACGGATGAAGAAAAAGACATCGATAAAATGATTAAAAACCTTGAATTAAAAATTCAGGGCAATGATATCGCTCATCCCATATATCTCGGCGTACTGAACAATGCTTTTGGTCTTTTGCTTTTCCGGCTTGGGCGAATTGATCAAGCTGTAAATTCGTTTGCAGGCGCCGTCGAAAAATTCCGCGAAGCCGGCTCGGAATTCAGCATTGTTCACAATATGTTACACCTCGCCATGGCGGCAATGCTGAGAGCGGACATGGTTCAGGTCGATGAATTGATCGACGACGTACACGTGCGTCGTAGCAAGTATTTATCCGGCAACTACAACCTATCAGCGGTCATAAACGTCATGACTGCTGAGGCATTGTACGAAAAAAGATCTCTTGAGGAAGCGTACTCAATACTGCCGACTGCGCGTGCGGCCTTGATCTCTAGTGGTGATTACTGGGTTGAATTGCTGGCCAGCGCATTTCGCATCGAGGCGCGGCTGGAATACATTCATTACGGCCTTGGCGCTGCTATGGGGCTTATGGGGCAGGGACTTGATCTCGCCAAGTCGCGCAAGTTTCAACGGTTAGAAACTTGCCTCATCGCAAACCGTATTCACCTCGCGGCGATTGCTGGCGATGCTGGTTTTGCAGCGCAGATTGCAAAAGATAGCGGCCGTAAACTGAGCGCAGTGCATATCAATCCGGAAGTATTTGGTTGGTATGAAGAGGTGACGCTCGCCTTTGCCTTTGTTCGGCTGGAAATCAACTCCAAACGGACCCGCGTTGCATTGAGTACTCTTGATAAGATTGACGAGGCGTATGAAACGTCCGGCTTGGCGCGATTGACTCTAAAGTCAAAAGCGTTACGCGCCCTTGCGCTTTTTGTTGACGGCCAAGCCCAGGAAGCAACGACAATGCTTCGCGCGTTGATTGAGGAGGCCGAGGCCAAGGGCATGTCATCGTTCTTTTTAGAGGAAGGGCTGCTCGCACAGCAATTGCTTGATGAGACTGCACGCCGCTTTCAGCGATCAAAAAAGGCCGATGAGTTCAATGATGCATTGCTGAAATGGCTGATCGCTTCTTCATCTTATCTGCCCTCGCAGCAACGCCTGAACCCTCCGCAATTAACTGCGCAACAGCAGCTTATTTTGACATTGCTGGCGCGCGGGTATGACCGTCAGGCAATTGCGCGCGAGGCAGAAACCTCAATCCATAATGTTCAATATCATTTGAAAAACATGTTTGAATTATTTGACGTCACCAGCAGCGCCCGCCTTGTCGCGGAATCGGTGCGGCTCAATCTTGTCGACAATCGTACTGTTAAACTCTCGACGACCTAGAACGAATAAGGTTCGAATGAATCTCATCGCCGCTCATTCCCGCGCAGGCGGGAATCCAGACATATAAATAAAGTCAAGCTTCGCTCGTCATTATCTAATTTAGTTATTGCAGTTACAGGACTACCGTAAACGGATGGCTTCACCGAATCGATTATGGGCGGCTATAAACAGGCGCATGAATGTGTTCGTAAAGAACGGCAAATGTGCGCTGTAGACGCCGTCCAGTTCCGCGACAAGACGCGCGCCTCTTAACTCCTTGAAGCGCGCAACGCCAGTACTGAGATTAACTGTCCTGTTTTCAGCGGCGCCCTTTTTTAAGGTTGATGCGAAGATAATGCGGTAAAGCTTAAGATCACGGCCAGATTTAAGATCATATCCCAGGAACCCGGTGTTAATGCCCACGGGGTCTGCATATGACAAAGCAAATGCTTTTATGTCATCCTTGTCGCGCGTTATGAAGTAATCAATGAAGCCGGAGTTACAGGTAAGCGCAAACCATCGATGGGTGAGACGGACATTCATGTTCGTATATTTTTCGATATAGAGTTTTCGGTAAAGCGTTTCGCATCGCTTGCTTTCTTGTTCCGATAAGCTGGTTGCATAAGATTTCTCCAGCGTTGTTTTCGCCAGCAGCTTTTGGTCCACCCTGAATTGTTTTGTTCGTTTCGAAGCATTGGCTCCGGAAGGGCGCCAGTAATGGCAATATCGCCAGCGGATTAAATCGAAGCCCTCATCCCGAAGTGATGGCAAGACGTTGGTCGGGTCGGTTTCCGGTATGCTTTTGATGATCAGTAAATGTCTGGGATAACGCTTGATCAAAGCGCGCTTGAATTCACGCAGCGCCTCGCTGGAGAACTGCGGCGTCGGGTTATTAGTGATGAACCAGTTGTTGAGCACCACAAGGCGTTCGAAGCGCACAAACCGGGCCAGCGTTTTTATGATCAGCCGCGTCACGGGCGCGCGCTTTCGCGCGTAGTCTCGCGACTCGATCAATAGCGGATACATGAAATAACAGGTCTTCGGCGAGACAGGGAACGCCTCCGCCTCCCGGTGATTGACCGTAAAGGGAAGCGCCCAGCCGTCACAGACAATCAGTCCATAGGCGACATCGGGTTTGATATTATCGATGTAGCGTGTGATGCCGTTCTTAACGATGGCCTTGATGTAAGCCAGTTGCGATGGCGAAAGGTTTCGAACCGATTTTTCATCCAGGTCGTCTATCGTATGTGCGTTATAAATAACGCATACTGAGTTATTCGCATTCTTGGCGTCGGTTGTCGGAGCCGGGAATCCGGCGCGAGCGCAACACATAAGGCCCTTCCAGCTCAGCACATACGCGCAGCACTAATCTTCGAGAGGCCATGTACCCGTCTGGCGCCATCGTGAATGCGTGGATCTGATGAACCGCCGGGCCGTCATTAACCATGACGTCACATAAGCAGCGTATGCTTAACGCGCTTGCCGGACGGTCACGCCGTCTGAGGGCGGCAATCAGAACCACAATACTTTACAGAGTAGTTTTACTGCAAGGATCACGCAGTAAATGACGAATTGAACTCTAGTTATAATATTTCGATACTGGAATCAAGATTGGACCGCTGCTTGTCCAAACTTGGTGAGGGGCTGTGATGTTGTTGGTACTTGCGGTTGTATGCTGCGCATACACGACGCTAAGGTTGAAGATCGGCGCCGGCCATGGCGCATAGCACGCTCGACGATGTTGAAGAGCGGTCGGCGGGCGACGCCGCCGTGGCGATTCGCTCGCAACGATTTCTGAAGTCGCTGGTCGAGGACAATCACGCATCGCTTATCCGTTTTCTGCGGCGCCGCCTTGGCGATACGGATGAAGTCCATGACATTGCGCAGGACCTTTACTGCCAGATCGCCCGTCAGTCGGATACGTCCTCAATCCGGCAACCGCGGGCCTATCTTTTTCGCGCTGCAAGAAATTTAATTCTTAATCGAAGGCAGCATCGCCGTTGTACGCATGCGGACGGACATTTTTCCATCGACGAGGCTTGCGAGTCCGAAGTCATATGCGCCGCGCCGTCGCCGGAACGCGTCATGCAGGACCGGCAGAAGTTAGAAAATGTTGCAAAAGCGATGGAGGACCTCAGCCCGAAATGCCGCCGGGCGTTCGTGCTCGTTCGCTTTAAAGGGCTAAGCTATAAACAGACGGCCGCCGAAATGGGCCTTTCCGTCAAGTCGATTGAATACTATATGCGCCAGGCGCTCAATCATATTTGCGCCAGTGTTGATGTTGAAAACGCCGGGGAGAGGCGCCGCCAGGCGGCGGAGTAACGTAAGTCATGTTGAATAACGAATGCAAAGCTGAGCGAGACAGCGGGCAGCACGCCGGTATGACGGCTGTTGACTGGCATGTGCGCATCATGTCCGGCGCGATGCCGAGGCGTGATATCGCCGTGTTCGAAAGCTGGCTTCGCCAGAGCCCCGACAACGCAAAAGCCTATGCACGGCTTGCTGATTTGTGGGACGGGATGGCGCCGCTCGCCGATACGGACCTTGTGCGCGCCGCGCTGCAAACGGCGCCAACTGAACAGCAAGGCGACAGCCGGCGCCGGCGAGCCTTCGCTCTGTCATTACCGCGATTTCCCATGGCGGGTGTGGCGGCGACCGCCCTGGCGGTATTTGTCGGGGCGATGGCTGTCATTACCATTCAGCTTCCGCGGGACGGGCGGGAGGTTTATCACACAGCGGTCGGCGAGCAGAAACTCATAGAGCTGGCCGACGGCTCCGCCATTATGCTGAATACGGCCTCCGCTGTTGCGGTTGGCTTTTCGGAAAACGAACGCCTTGTCACGCTGGTGAACGGTCAGGCTAATTTCAAAGTCGCGAAGGATGCGGCGCGGCCGTTTATCGTTGCAACCGGCGAGGGCACGGTGCGCGCGATCGGGACGGAGTTCGATATTTTCAAGTCATCCGATCGCATGACGGTGACGCTGATTGAAGGCAAGGTCGAGGTCGCGTCGGCGCTCGACCTGCAATTGGCGGCTCCGGCCAATACAGCGGAAAGCGCTGAAGTCCCGTCTATCATCGCGCGCACGGAACTTGTCGCTGGCGAACAGGTGGCGATTGTGGGCGCGGGAGACTTGTCGCCGGTTGTTGAAGTCGATATCGGGCGCGTCGCCGCATGGCGCGAGGGCAAAGTCAGCTTCAGGGATACCCCCTTGGCCGAGGCGGTTGAGGAAATGAACCGTTACTCTGACAAAAAGATCACGCTTGCCGATCCTGCGCTTTCCGACCTTCGTGTCAGCGGCGTGTTTCGGGTGCAAAACAGCGGTCACTTCGTTCGCGCCGTTGAAGCTCTTTTCGATCTCGAGGCGCAGACCCGTCCGCGAGGCGGCATTGTTCTTGAGCAGGCTGCGTAAAAAATTCAGGTTCGCCATCTTGCGCGACCGACTTGATTTCGATTTTTCGCCGGTAAGCGTCGGCGTCTGTTTGACCGCCTGAAAAGTAGAAATTTGTATGACATTGCTCCCTGGAACTGAGTATGTGGCGTGGCGATTCGAGTCATCACCACAGTTTTTTATCCTGCGGGCCATAGCATGAATGAAGTGACCGGTTAGTATGCAGCCTTGGTTTGTATCATGACTTTCCGATTCGCGCGCCCAGTGCAGATAGGTGAGCGCGCAGACGAATCAAAAAATGAAATTTTTTTTGGGGTTTGTCGCGGCGCTTTTGTCTTCACAAAATAGCAGGTCATTTCTGCGGGCTTCGGGAGGGCTAGACGTGACGACTTTAAAACAACAAGAAAAATGTAACTCTAAAAACACATGTAAATCTAAAATTCGTACAGCTTTATACGCATCAACTTTTTTAGCGGTTGGTCTTTTGACCGGTAATGCGGCGCTGGCGCAAAGCGATGCGGGTAAGGAGTATAATATTCCGCCGTCGGATATGAGCGAG
The DNA here is from genome assembly GCA_039819405.1 of Pseudomonadota bacterium. GTDB lineage: Bacteria > Pseudomonadota > Alphaproteobacteria > Caulobacterales > Parvularculaceae > Hyphococcus. The sequence goes on from JBCBSB010000006.1 coordinate 329,970, forward strand.
GCGCTTCAGGCGTTTTCGGAGCAGTCAGATGCAGAAATCATCTATGCTGAAAAAGATGTCGCAGAAAAAACCACCAAGGGGATAGAAGGCGAATATTCGCGCGAACGCGCGCTTGAGGAGATTATTGGCGATTCCGGCCTTGTCTATGAAGTCAGTTCCGATGGCGTCATCATCATTCGAACGGCCTTTCTGGATGTAAAGCAAGCCGGGGTCGCGCGACAGTTCCGTGTGGCGCAGGCGGATCGGTCCGCCTCTCAGCCGGTTGAAACGATTGATGCATCAGAGGCTGATGATCCGAGTCAGGAAGAAGATGGTGGCCGCGACGAAATCATCGTTACCGGGACGAATATTCGCGGCATCGCGCCGGACAGCTCGCCGACGCGGGTCTTTGATCGTGAGGATATCCAGATTTCGGGCGCTGCGACGGCGCAGGATTTCATACAAACGCTGCCACAAAATTTTGGCGGTGGATCGAATGTGAATTTTCCGGTTGGCCTTCCAAACGATATAAATTCCCTATCCAACAACACAAATGGGTCAAGTGTGAATTTGCGTGGGCTCGGTTCTGGCAGCACCCTTGTACTTCTTGATGGTCATAGGCTAGCGCCTTCTTCGGCAATTGGCGATTTTGTCGATATCTCTTTGATCCCAGCGTCAGCTATTGAGCGTGTCGAAGTTTTAACGGATGGCGCGTCCTCAATCTATGGTGCTGACGCCGTCGCAGGTGTCGTCAATTTTGTTTTGCGTGATGACTTCGAAGGTCTTGAAGCGTCTTATCGATACGGAAGCGTGACACAAGGCAATATGGACGAACATCGCGGCAGCATAACAGGCGGCAAGAGCTGGGACACGGGTAATGCGCTTGTTGTTTATGAATACTTTAATCAAGATAATCTTAGCGCCGCTGATCGTTCATTTTCGCAAGGCGCACAATTGCCAAACGACTTACTACCGAGCCAGGAGCGCCACAGCGTCTTGGCCTCGGCATCACAAGAGCTTACTCAGGATGTCGAAGTATATGCAGACATCTTATTCTCAAGCAGGGAATCTGTTCGTGAGCGCACCGATCTTCGTGATCGTGAGTCCATTTCAATAGCTTCTACGGAAAGTTTAAGCATTGCGGCAGGTGGTTCATGGAAAGTTTCCGATAGCTGGTTTCTGGATTTTTCCGGTACATTCAGCGACTTGCAAAGTGAGTCGGATCGGATGGGGGCGGATCCGAGGTTGCAGGAGCTTGATTCAAGTATTTGGACGGCGGATGCAGTAACGTCAGGAACGGTATTCGCTTTGCCAGGCGGCGATGTCAAACTGGCAATTGGAGGCCATTTTCGAACGGAGGCGTTTTCCAGCTTCAGAGTCGATCGAAACGAACTGGAGCAGGATACGGACCGTGACGTTTACGCTGTTTTTGGCGAGGCTCTAATTCCTATTGTCGGGCCTGACAATGCTGTTCCGGGCATAGAGCAGCTTGAAGTAAATGTTTCGGGTCGATTCGAGGACTTCAGCGATTTTGGTTCGACTGCGAATCCAAAGGTGGGTGTTTTGTGGTCACCTTTTGATGCGCTTAATTTGCGCGGCTCTTACAGCACGTCGTTTAATCCGCCCCCCCTTGGCAGGGTTGGTGTTCGTGACAGTGGGGCGTTGGCCATTCCCACCTCGTTTCACAACATGATTTTTGGGTTGACGCCGGGCGATCCGTCCATCGCTGATGTGACGGCAATAACAGTGCTCGGTACCGGCAAAAACTTAGACGCCGAGAATTCCAGAGCATTCACTGCCGGGTTGGATTTTAACAAACAGTTTGGCCGTCACAATTTCGCTGTTACAGCGACTTGGTTTGATATCGAATTCGAGAACCGTTTGGGCTCAGCACCAATTCCGAATGGAAGAATCGTATTTGACGCCCCTAATATTGCATTCAACAATCCCGAACTCTTTCCACCGGGCACTATCGTTTTCTCGCCTTCACAGGAACAAATAAACAGCCTTCTTAACAGTCTTGATGATCCGGTTTTTGAGTTTGCCGGGGGTGATGCTCAGAACGCCGAAATTATCAATTTCGCTCTTGTTGTTCGAAATCTAAGCCGAACATCAGTTAGCGGGTTCGACTTTGATTTTTCCTACAGCTTTAATACGGATATCGGGTCTTTCTCACTCGGATTAGACGGATCTTTTTTGTCTGATTTTGACCAACAAGTGACTACAGCGACGCCAGTGGTTGAACAGGTGAACACCCTTTTCAACCCGGTCGATCTACGGTTGCGCGGTCGCACCGCATATGTTCGCAACGGCTTCGCTGCAAACATATTTGTTAACTACACAAATGGTTATCGCGTTGACAACACAGTCGGCGCCTTGCCCATAGACTCGTGGACGACTGTCGATGTCTCCTTGTCATACGATACCCGCAATGATTTTGGAGACTCTTTCTTGAGTAACACAGTGCTGCGTGTCTCTGCCCTGAATCTATTTGATGAAGACCCCCCGTCCACTCCAGGCGCGCCTGATTTTGAAATTTTCGGGTTCGATCCGACCAACGCCTCACCCCTAAACCGGTTCGTTGCGGTTGAACTGACAAAGCGGTTTTAGGCGATGGCGCTTGGTTTGAATACGCGTTCATCATTTAAGCCGGGACTGAATCATATAGAGGCATCGCGTGCGATGCGGCTGGCTTGTTAGAAGTATGAACTATATGGCGAAATTATCTCGCGGCGTACTTCTCAGTTCTCTTGTTTGTGCAGCCTTCAGCGTCCCGGTTGCCCACGCTTCGAATGCAGAAGAACGGTCTCCCTTTAGCGTCGACGACTATTTTAAGATACAGCGGGTCGAAGAGCTCGCCCTGTCTTCGGATGGAGCCTTATTTGCTTACGTGGTGACCTCTCCCTCACTGGAAGAAAACAAGACTGCACGGCTGGTTTATGTAAGTACGACTGAGCCCAACGCGAAGCCTATGCTTGTCAATGCAATACAGAGTGCACGAAGCTTCAGTTGGATACCGGGAACGCACGAACTTGCTTTTTTATCGAGCGACGGTGATGTTCAGCAAGTTTACTCCATCAATATACCAAATGGTGTGATGCGCCAGTACACACATAGCAATGAGTCTGTCGTGAGTTTCAAATTCTCACCAGATGGTGCGACGCTTGCCTGGCTCACGCAACACAGCGCCGACTTCAAGCAGCCGGGCCTTTACAACCAGTTGTTAAGTGGCGAGAAAGGCGTGGTAATCGACTACGAAAATACCGTTGTCTATCAATTCATTGATGCTGAATGGCCTATTCGGTCGGCCATACCTGTAAAAACGCTCTGGATTGCGCAAGATGAGGCAAGTCCTTTTCAAGTGGAAACTGCGGACCAGGTTGAAAGCTTTTATTGGTCTTCGGATGGTAAAAAATTGTCTATTACTTACAGGGCAAATGACACTCGACAGGGCGTTTCATTCAGCAGGTACACGAATCTCGGCATATTTGACGTAACAACGCGGGCGTTCCAAGTGCTGGCCCGTGCGCGCATGCCATCGGAAACGGAAAAAGCGCTGTATTACAAAGGCGGTGAATGGATTCCCGGGGCCGATACAGTAATTGTCCGCAGAATCATAGAAGAGACATCTCGGAATAAAGATACCGTTTGGGCGCTCGTAGAGACATCTGAGTTAGCAAATCTAGAAGATCCTGTACTACAGTGGAACGAAACCGAGATTTACGGAGGCGACCGGGAGCCCGCATTTATGCCAACGGGGGGCGGTCCCATTTATTCAAACAAAACCGTTAACGCACGGCGTTCTCTCTATGAAGTTACGGCTTCTGGACACGAACAGGCGGATATAGTGAGAGACGTGACAGGTTCGGTCTCGCTTGTTCGGTTTTCTTCCAGTTTTGAAAAGGCTGTTTTTGTCAACGAAGCCCTCTCGCGCCCTCCGGAGATTTTTGTATGGCGAAAAGGGCACCATATCGAACAGTTATCATATCTAAACCGAGAAATAGCGAACAAAAGATTACCCCATGCGAAAGAAATAGTTTGGCAAAGCAAAGACGGGGTAACTGTGCGGGGCTGGTTGCTAACGCCCTCTGCGACCCAGTCGGAAAGGCGCCCGTTACCGCTGATTACGTTTGTGCATGGCGGACCTGGAAACCCTTTCCCCGACAAATTCGCGCACTATGTGAAGGGCTATGGCGGTGGTATCTGGCCTTATCCATTTAATATCTACGCTCTAAATGGTATGGCGGTCTTTATCCCTAATTATCGTGGTACAAGAACTTTTGGCGATGAGTTTGATGAACCAGAAAGTCTCGACGGCGAACCGGTTGATGACATCATCACTGGTATTGAGTACTTGATAGAGCTAGGGATTGCAGATTCGGAACGGTTAGCCATTTCAGGATTCAGTCATGGCGCTTGGCTTGCCCCGCTGGTCATGACTAGAACGAAAATGTTCCGCGCGGCTTCATTTGCGGAAGGTCCTCAAAACAGAATCATTAATTACAATTTCATGCCGGGGTTTTTACAGCGTGAAATAATCGATGTTCAATCCGGGGTAAGTCTTTACGACGACCCTCAGCGCTATATTGATACATCACCGGACCTACATTTTGCCGGATTGGATACCGCAATATTGTTTGAAGCTGGTGCAAAATTCGCGGCGATACCAATGATGGGCTCGCCGAAAGCAGCCCGTCGAGCCGGATTGCCAACTGAATTCGTTGTTTACCCAAAAACCAGCCATACCATTAAAAATTTACGTCTTCAAAAGGAATCCGCTGAAAGAAACCTTGATTGGTTCCGCTTTTGGCTGCTGAACGAAGAAGATAAAGATCCGGCGAAAACAGGGCAATATGCTCGCTGGTCAAAGATGCGTATAATGCAAAATTAATGCGCTATCACCAGATTTATTTGTGAAAATACAAACGTATTTATTATACCTCTAAACAAGGTGCCAGTGTGCGGCGTAAAAACCGCACACTGACTAGTATTACTCAACGAATTTATACAAATTCAAGGCCACCAATTTGATCGTTATCATTACCCGGACCACCTTTGGTGGCTTCAGAAACTTTGCCAAGATCAATCATCGTGACTTCCTTTCAATTTTGGTTGCTGCCGGATTATTCCGGCGAGTATGATTTTATGAGGCGCGTATTGAATTCGCCAGAACTATAAAGTCTATATATTATTCAGTATCTTGACTAATAAAAATTAAGTACTGTAATCTTCAGATTACGCGGGTTTCATATCCAGTTTTCGATTATATCGGCTTACGTCAATTTAAATCGCAATTTCCAAGCTGCGAGTCTGCGTCGCTGGACGTTCTATCCAGCCTCTTAGCCATGCTTCCTTGGCCGCATAACCTAGGAACTGGCTATGCCAAACACGCAGAAACAATTCATCTTTGTTCAGGACGTGCTCAAGCGTATCTCGTAGGAGAATTCCTTCACTGACAAGGGTGCCGTCCAACAAGATATCTTGCAGCAGGTCGATATTATGCTCATATATGTCTCGATAATACTCACTGGGCGTTGATTTGCTGAACCGCCTGACGATGTCCTGTGGTAGATCGTGCTGGAAAGCCCTGCGGGCCAAACCTCGGTCGATGCCGCCGTCGGTCAGAACCCAGACAGGGATCCGCAGGCAGGCTTCAATAATGGGTTGAGTGAAATAGGGGTGTATTCGTTCAGCATAACCCTCCGTATCCCATTGGTCGAAACGTTGATTGGGAAATAATGCGCTATAGAGAATATGCAGGTACTTTCCTTTTGGGTGGCCATCATCCGGTATCAAGAGAGGGTGCAGAAAACGCTCATGGCCGCCGGCGCCAACAAACTCAGGATTGACGAAAGGAGTGTTGTGCGTTTCATATAAGAGGTCATGAATGTACTTATAGCATGGGGGCGGAGAGATGCGTTCACGGAGCATATCGCGAAACGTTCCATAAAGCGACTTGCGGCCGTAGCGAGAAGCCTCCATTGCGATTTTTATTGTGTCTTTGCCAAACCCGTGATGGTGCACATAATCAAGGGCGCCAAGGTTGCGGGGTATCTGAAAGAAAACATTGTCGCCGCCTGCTCCTGTAAATAGCGCCCGAGCGTTTGTTTTTTTCGCCAGATCGAATTCATCACCAGTCATGGCGATGCAATCGAAGACGCCATACGGGTTCGCGAGCTTGTTGGAGTTGAAGATTTTAGATAGGTCGGCCTTTCGAAAGTCTAACTCAAACTCTACTAACGGTGTTCCAAACTTCTCTGTTACTTGACGGGTGTAGAACCGTTCCTCTCCGCGTGGAGATCTTGTAAAATTTGTGATGCAGGTGATGTCTGGCCGCTTTGGCGCAGTGGCAAGGCAAGCCAGTACGATCGACGAGTCGAGACCGCCGATATTATGGACAATACTGTCGTAACAGCCGGCCAGGGCGCCGATGGTGTTCTTGACCGTTGAACGCAGGAGCGCCGCCGCTTCCTCCGGGTCTTCCACCACGTCGGTCTGCGATATCTCCGTCGGATTCCACACGAAACGGCTCTTGCGTTCGAAAGGCGTGATCTCCACGCATTCCGCCGGGAGCACTTCGCCCACCTCATTCAAACCCGTATGGGTCTTTTGAAACTGAGGCAGCATAATATTCGTCTTCAGATACTCCCAATTGACGGTGAAGGGCAGAAACGGGAAATTCGCCACGTCCTGCATGTCGGAGAAATAAATCTCAACGCCGCGGAATGGCGTGTGAAAACAGGGGAAGGCGCCGCTCGGGTCGCGCATAATGTAATTCGTGCTGCTGCCCCGGTCATGCAGAAAGGCGACATAGCGGCCCCAGTAATTATCGATCAGATGCTGACCTCTGGTCTTAAGGCATGCGCGCGATTCCGCTGCATCCAAATCTTCGGTTTGCGATGTGTAATCGTTGTGGAACAACCGGCCGAGCACCACGCCGCCATCACCGTGCAGGTGGTATGTCTGCATACGGCCTTTATGTTCACCTGCGTCAAAAACAGCGATCCCTTGCGCGCCCCAGGCCTTGCGCCACGCATGGAGCGAAACTTCATGTAGTTTTGCGGTTATATAGTCGGCGGTTTTCGCCGCCTCGCGATCGGTCCGGTTCCAAAGGAGTGTGATGTAGCGGTACATGGTCATCAGTATTGTTCCTCAGGCTTAAACAGCCATGATCGGCTGGTTCTGGCATGTGCTCTGAATGAAGTCGTCGTAGATGACGTCGCCTTTCTGCACCCAGCAATGAGCGTAGAATTCGTTGAGCCGCACCCCGAAATACCAGTTAGGGTAGACGCGGTAACAGGCTAGGAACTCGATCAGAAACAGCGAGTTGAACAGGCACTCGTCCTTTACGGTAACGAATAACGGTTTGAGGATTTTGTAGATCTCCACCAGCTCGTTGATGCGTTCGGTGTTTGGTTCGGCCCGGCCTCTCGCGTGATTGCGCTTTCTGCGTCGCCTGACCCGCGTGACGATGTGTTCCATGGATGCAAAGCGCAGCAGGGATTTTGTAACAATCAGAGATCGGAAAAAGTTGAAGAGATGGCCGGGACGGATTTTTGGCGAGTCGCCGATATTATAGCCTAGCATCTCCCTCAGCTCGCTTTTTTGCGTTATGAACTCAGCTGGTTTTCCCTCGTTTGGATCCCTTGTGGCGAGGCCGCTGTCGATCAGATTCTGCACTATATCACGAACACCCCTGCTACTCGTGTCAGTAGAATCGCTAAGAGGCGCTGTATCATCAGATGCCAATTCTTCTGTCGAAGGCGCCGGCAAGCCTAATAGGTTAGCGATGGGTTTCGTATGCTGTCTTTCGAGGCATGAATATTTGTCATTATGCAAGTCGAGAAAAACCAGCGTGTCATCTGCGAGGCAGACGAAAGCCGGTTTAGTCAAAAGAAGTTGAGGATGTGCTGTTTTGTTCATTGCCGGTTTCTTTGCGACTGCTTTCATTCATGGATGCCGTCCGTGAGGAACGGGCAGAAGAGGACGAGTGAATGATAAGTTTAAAGGGGCAAACTCGGCAGCTTTATATTTGGATTATATAATTCAGAAATTCAAAAAAATTTCTATGCGCCATACGCAAGCGCATGTCATCAAATATGAAATACTGTAATCTGTAACTTACCTACGCGGTCTCTTTTCTCCCGATCAAATCATCCGCTTCTTGAGGGTCTTGCATACGCCACATGGCGGCATAGACGCCGTTTTTCCTTAACAAGGCTTCATGCCGGTCACGCTCGACAATCCGTCCTTGTTCCAAAACCAAAATTTCGTCGGCATGGGTGACCATGGACAGCCGGTGGGAGATGATCAGGGTCGTCAGGCCGTTGGAGATTTCGATCAGATTGTCGAGAATGGTTTGTTCTGTCTTTGCGTCCAGCGACGACGTCGCTTCATCAAAGATAAACATCTGTGGTTTTTTTAGCACAGCGCGAGCAATCGATACGCGCTGCTTCTCGCCGCCGGAAAGTTTGAGGCCCCGTTCACCGACAACAGTCCGGTAACCGTCAGGCATGGCCATGATCCGGTCATGGATATGAGCAAAGCGCGCCGCCTGCTCAATCTCCGCCTGGGTGGCATGTTGCCGGCCGAACCCGATATTATAGGCGATGGTGTCATTGAAGAGCACAGTGTCCTGAGGCACGATCGCCATCGACTGACGCAGCTCCGCCAATGGCAGATTCCGGGTCGATTTTCCATTCAACAAAATGTCCCCGTTGACGGGATCATAAAACCGCATCAACAGCCGGATCAAAGATGATTTTCCAGCGCCGCTTTGTCCGACAACCGCCAGGGTTTTTCCAGGCTCGATCACAAAAGTAATGTCATTAAGAACTGGCTGACCAGAGACATAGGAAAAACAAACTTTCCGGACTTCTAATTTTCCTGCGCCGGCTTTTTGGGCTGTGTTCTGTTTTGCAAGGGTAAGCGGTGTGCTTTCGACCTTCTGGTCCATCACGCCCATCATCTTTTCGATAAAAGCGGCGCCATGGGCGATGTCGCGAATAGCCAGTCCCAGCGTTTCGAGCGGGCGAACGATTTGCAGCATATACGCATTAATCAGAACGAAATCACCTACCGACATTGCGCCTTGGCTGACACGAATGACACCAAGAGTCATGATGGCGCCGAGGGACAGAGCAAACACGACGGCGATCAGGAGACCGTTCTCCGACTTGCGCCAATAAAACACGGACCACCAGCGCTCGGACTTCGCCAATGCATTGTCGTACCGCTCGTTAATTGCATGCTCCGCGTTGAAGCATTTGACGGTTTCGGCATTCAGAATGCTGTCAGTCATATTGGCGTAGGCGGCGACCTGGGTCGTGGAAACTTCACGGATCGGACCAGTAATCCGCATGGCGCCCAGCACAAAGACTGCCAGATAGGCGAGAATCGCGACTCCCAGGACGCCTAAAAACTCAGCGTTGAAAAAAAAGACCAGCACTGCGCCAACCATCACCACTTCGAGCAATACGGGCAGCACCGTGAATACCGTATGGTTCAGTAATATGCGGTATCCGGAAAGGCCCTGGACCAGCGTCTGATTCAAGGCGCCTGTCTTGCGATCGAGGTGGAAGGCCAAGGGGAGGTCGATGATATGGCGCAACAGGCGCCGACTGAGATGGCGATGCAGCCGTTGATCCGCCGTACCGTAAAGGAACCATCTCGCTTCCCCAAGAGATCGCGATAACCACAGGCTGGTTACATAAAACAGAATGAGCGCCGCCGGGCTGAGATCCATTTGCGTCTGTGTGGAAACCGGCGCAAGACCCAGCTCCGCATCTTGACTGGTTCGCAGGCCGTCGACAGCATATTTCAGCGCGATCGGCGCCAGCGCTGCGAGCATTGCAGCGCCGAAAACAAGAAATAGAGTCAGAATGAGACGTCGTTTGACAAAACCGTCCGCTTCAAACCACGCTAGTGAAATCGCCTGTCGTAAAATGGCTGTCACGAATCGTCACTATCCTATGAATACTCGATTAAAAATTATGCGGAGGTTTTCAAAAAATCATTCCTCACTACTCTGAGTAGATTTGGTATTCGGTCGATTTTCTCATGAAAGTAAGTTCGCAGATCTGCGTGCAATTTGTCGAAATCTCTTTGGTAATATGCCCGGCAGAGCCGCAGTAACTGACCCTTCTCGTCTCCGTAAATCTCGTAGTCTCTTTTGCAAGCGTAGTAAGTACGGTCATTTATATTTCTGATCAGAAAGCTGATATCGTCGTTTCCGCATTGTCTCGAAATGTGAACAAATAGCTCTTGCTTTATGTGCATAGCAACCTGAGACGAAGCATTTTTCGCCGCCTGTAATTCCTCAAAGAGATTAGGGGGGGCTAAGATTCCCGGCACGCGATTGTCGTTTCCGATTACTTTTAAGGACCAGCCCAAAAGCAAATGCTGCAAATGATAAAGACCTTCAATCTCGGATTCGGAAAGCCTCTTGACGAAGAACCCAGTTTTCGGGACGTCATCGATCATCCGCTCCGCAGCAAGTCGGATTAATGCTTCACGAACCGGAGTTGCGCTGACAAACAGCCGGTCTGCGATTGGCTCGACCATGATCCGCTTGCCGGCAGGCAGCTCGTTAGAGACTACATAGGATTTAACGCGCTCGTAAACACCGTTACCCATAACGCTGTTCGTTTGTTTGTTGCTATGTGCTAACATTAGTTTGAAGCGCTCCGAAAGGTTGCGTTCTGAGCTTTGGCGCCTGACCTAAAATCAATCACTGTTGCCGACATGTTTTTCGGCTCGCTCAGTTTTTGTGGCGCAGCGAGTTTCGGCGTATTCTCGACTGAGCTATGCAGATTTTCATATGATCCAGTTTCGGAATGCGTGCCGAGCCTCGCTGCGTTGAAATAATTTAACGCTAAAAAGCCAGTATACAAACAAAATAAACAAGAATATTTTGTAATGTATTGAGAATATTTTTTGCGCAGCGTGACAGCAGGCAGATGAGTCAGTTGCAGCAGATTCAATATAACATCTTTGCAAAAAGTAATTTCAGGCGAGGCGCAACGCAAAGAGTAAAAGGGTCCTAGTATAAAGCTGCGTAAGCAAAGCTTTGATCATGGCATCGACACACGGCATGCATGCCGTGCGAGAAAATCTCGCAGGTTGCAAACCATTTTTAATGTTTTTGCCTACGCCGCCTGTTGGCGAAGTGCGCGTGCGCATGCGGCGTCAGCAAGCTCATGGGCGTTATCAATCCGCGTTTCATGATAACAGGCAATAGCGTCGCCTAGCCGGTCATACTGTTTCTGCTTCAGCAGGCCGTGTAGCGCGTAGACTTCGCCGGCTGCATCATCGATCAGGTCGCATTCGATCAGGCGTATGAAGTAAAGACGGCTGTTTAGAGTCTCCACGGCGCGGATCACAACATCGCTCCCGGAAAGAGTGGCGATAGCGTTGAAGGCCGTCTCGGTCATAGAGGTGAGAACGTCATTATCGCCCTGGCGTACAAAGCCTTGCCATGTTGGGGCGGCGGCGCTTTGTGCATCTTGTTTTTTTGATATGTTGTCCTGGCTTTCGCTGTGAACGACCATCGAGCCCACGAGCTGAATCATATTGCCGCGATAGAGGCTGCGGATCTCTTCGACTGACGGCGTTTTTACAAAAAACCCTTGCCCGGGCAGATGGTCAATGATGCCATCTCGATGGAGCCAGTGCAGCGCCGTGCGCGTCGGGGTCAGGCCAATGCGGATGTCGCTTGAGATATGGTCCGGGGACAGCCGCATGCCGGGGCGGTATCGAAACACGGAAATACTGTGTTCCAATAATTTATACGCAATGTCAGCGTTACCGTCACTGAGTGGCATGGAATTCCCTTGTAAAGTTACGTAGTCAGATAAAGCCGCCGGCGCTTACAGTTTTCAGTCCCGCGTGGCGCGGTTTACGGCGGCAAGACGCCGGTTAGTCGCAAAGCTTTCTTCTCAAGCGTATTGTGACGCGCGCAGGGAAGGTGTTCGTCATCTTCTCCTGGCGTCAACGCATGAACAAGAAGGTCGACATTACTCACGTCACACGAAAGACGCGATGTATCGATAACCGTCAGCTTTGAAGACCGAGTATGCGCCGTCGTCATATCTCACCTTGCCTATAAGGCTTCCATGTTTCCCGTTGCCGCGAGGTCATTTGGTTTCGCGACCATTGGCTCGTCTCCGAATGCTGCTCTGATCAGGTCGATGTCACGCTGCCGGAACGGGTGGAGGAGTTCCGGGCGCCACATAATGCCGGTAATTCTGTGGTTGGTATTTCGTACTGCTTTGACGACGCCGTCATTGGCGCGCGCCCAGACGTCAAGCCCTGGCGCCGTATCTTTCGTGCCGAAGCGGTGATTGCTGTTCACCACGGCGGGCTCGCCGTTGATGTCTATCGAAAGGGTCTCGCATATGTGACCGCCAACGGGGCCAAGCGCAACGCTGAACAGCCGCTGAATAATCTGCATGCCGCGCCCGACGCCGAGTACTGGAATTTTCCGGTGCACCGCGTGGGTGAGGAGCGCAAACTCGGTTCGGTCCCGTTCGGGCGCGTCGCCTCCATGCGCGGCCAGTTCATTGCCGCAGGTCAGCAACAACCCGTCGATGGGCATGGCGTCGATAAACTCGGCGGCGAGATGGGGGTGATTGGGCGCGCGCAGAGCGAGGCAACCGCTGTTTTGCAAAAGCTCTGTCCATGCGTCGTCGAGAGTATCGGCGCGCACCCGCTCGCCATGGTCGCCGATGGTTTCCTCAATACTTTGGGTCACCGCGATATATTTTGCCGGTGTTCCGACAAGCAAAGCGTCCTGAGGTGGGCGGGATTGGGTGACGCGCCGCAGCCGGTAGGCTCGTTTCCGCGACGGCGTTTTACCTTTGTCGGCGCCGTCCGGCCCGGAAAAGCCTTGGTCCATGCGTATCACCCCGTTTTATTGTGAAAACTATGTAACGCAGTGCATAAAACTATGGTTCACTATAGCGAGGGGCGCTGACGAGCGCAAGGGAGGGGGCGGCGAAACTTGGATGGCGCCGGTATGCAGTCTGGGCGCTGTTGCGCTTTTTGGTCGTTAGTTATTGCTAAAGTAAGGGCGCCGACGCTGCATTGGCCAACAATGCGCTGCGGGTTGTTTTGGCGGGCTGGGAGATTCGCCGCCCCCGACCCGGCGGGGGGCGTCGGGAGGCCAGGACCGGGTCGGGTGGGCGGCGTCTCCCCCATTTGGGCGCTGCAACTTACCCGCCGGCAGGCGGTTGTCAATATGAAGTGTAGTAAATCATATGCCGAACCATAGTTTTTACTGCCAGGTCCTTCGCGAGACTTTTTACATAAAACGCATCAGTCCAGCGCCGTGGCGTCTTTTGGAGCCGCAAAGTCTGTTTCCGCTTTCTGGATGGCTATTTTCGATACGCGCTCGTAACGCAATTATGATCGCTTTGCGGCGACGGATCGTATGAAATGGCGCGTTTAAGATATATTGAAGGCAGCGGGGCCTGATACCGGAAACTGTTTTCGGCAAAACGGATACGATGAGTATGAAACCTTCGGCTATAATGGCGGCAGGCGCGGCGTTCGCGCTGCTCGCGACAGGCATTGTCGCGGGCGTCGCCATTTCGAATTTCGCGGAAGGTGGCGCGCCGTCGCTTGAGCGCGGTCAAAGCGGACCTGGAACAGGTCAAAGAGGCGCAAGGCGCGGCGGATACGCGCCAGTCGTTACGATGGCGATTGCTGAAGATGCAAAGATTGGCCGAACCATTGAGGTCATTGGGCAGGCGCGCGCGCTGAAGAGCGTCGCGATTACATCCGAAGTCACTGGATTGGTGGAGGAGGTGAATATTGCGCCCGGCGCAAGAGTTGCGGAGGGCGACATCCTTTTGCGGATCGATGATGATGAACAGCAGGTGGCGCTCGCGCGCGCTCGCTCTGAGTTTCCGATCGCGAAAGAAAATGCTGAAAGGTACAAGACGCTCGAGTCAGATGCGGCGGCGTCGGCCCTTGAGGCTGAACAGGCGCAAAATAATTTTACGGCAATACGCGCCCAGCTTCGGGCGGCGGAAGTCGCGGTCGCCCAGCGCCGGATCGTCGCCCCTTTTGATGGCATTGCCGGCCTAACCAATATTGAAGTTGGCGACTATTTGCGTGCGGGGGATGTTGTAACGACGCTTGATGACACATCGTCGATCATTGTCGAATTCGCTGTCCCGCAGGAAGCGGCCGCCTTTGTCAATATAGGCCAGTCGGTTGAGGCGGCGCTGACGTCAGCGGCTGGTCAAACCTATGACGGGACAATCGCGGCGATCGATAGTCGCGTTGATTCAGTGTCGCGAGCCTTAAGGGTTGAGGCGCAGTTTCCAAATGATACGGGAAGATTAATCCCAGGCGCTGTTTTTACGGTGTCGACAACGGCTGAAGGCGAAAGCGCTGTGGCGGCGCCTGGGCTTTCCATCCAATGGGACCGGTCCGGCGCCTTTGTGTGGCGGCGCGGGCCGGATGGCGCGGCGGAGCGCGCTTCCGTTGTAATCCTTCAGCGTACGGATGATATAGTGCTTGTCGAGGGCGATCTGCGCGCGGGCGATGTTATCGCCGCAGAGGGCGCCGACAGAGTGCGGCGCGGCGTACCGCTTCCCCAGATGGCGCCGATTACCGACGGTTTTGAAGCCGATAGCGCAGATGGCGCAGGGTAAGTAAAGTGACGGAAATGCAAACTTCAGGCGCGGATCGCGGCGGTGGTTTCATCGGCGCTTTTATTCGGCGTCCAATCCTTGCGGCGGTGCTCAGTCTGTTGATCATTATTGCCGGCCTGGCCGCTCTTTCCGGTGTCGAAGTGCGTGAATTACCGGAAGTCGACCAGCCTGTCGTATCAATCTCGACGAACTATCCCGGCGCAACGCCGGAAGCGATTGATGCAGAAGTCACGGCGATTGTGGAAAGCGCGGTCGCCCAGGTCGACGGTGTGCGGTCGATTTCGTCCTCATCGAGTTATGAACGAAGCAATGTCACTGCGGAGTTTTCGTCGAGCGCGGATATCGACATCGCCGCAACTGATATCAAGAATGCCGTGTCAGGGATTGCAAGAGACCTTCCAGAAGGCATAGACGAGCCGATCGTCAGGAAAGCGGATTCCGACGCGTCGCCAATCATGCGGCTGTCCGTATCCGCAGCGGGCTTCGATCCGGGCGCGCTGGCGCGTCTGGTCGATGATGTCATCCTGCCGCGTTTGCAGGCTGTCGAGGGCGTCGCTCAGGCCGATGATTATGGCGTGCGCAACAAGGTTATCAGAGTGCGCGTTATTCCGGTGTCGCTCGCCGCGCGCGGGTTTTCTGTCGAAGATGTGGCGCAGCTTGTGTCGACGGCCGTGCAAAATACGCCGAGCGGGCGCTTGCGAAATAAATCGCAGCAGCTGCTCATTCGTGCGGAAGCGCCTGCGCAGACGCCGGAAGACATTGCAGCGCTGCGCCTTGACGATCAGACGCGCCTTGCAGACGTCGCGATTGTAGAATGGGGTTTTGAAGATGAGACCACCACGGCGCGCGTCAACGGTAATCCCGGTATCGGGATCGGCATTGTGCGTCAGGCTCAATCCAATACGGTCGCCGTCTCCAGGGATGTGAGGGCCGTCGTCGCGGATCTTAATCGCACCTTGCCGGAAAGCGTTGAAATCGACGTTGTCGTTGATGATTCTATTTTCATCAATGAATCAATCCGTGAGGTGATTAAAAGTCTTGTTCTCGCGACTCTGATTGTCGTTATTGTAATTTTTCTGTTTCTGCGCTCATGGCGGGCGACGCTCATACCGGCGGTGACGATACCTGTATCATTGCTGGGTACGGTGGCCGCGCTTTGGCTCGCCGGGTTCTCGATAAACCTCATTACGTTGCTGGCGCTGGTGATGGCTGCCGGTCTCGTGGTCGATGACGCGATTGTGGTTACTGAAAACATTCAGCGCTGGCGCAGCAAAGGCGCTGGAAAGCGCGCCGCCGCAGTCATTGGTTCGCGAGAGATTGTTTTCGCTGTATTGGCGACAACGGCGACATTGGCGTCAGTATTTATCCCGATTTCATTTCTGCCCGGACAGGCGGGAAGGCTTTTTTCCGAGTTTGGTTTCGTTCTCGCTTTTGCGGTGATGGTTTCGTCGTTCGTCGCTCTGACGCTTTGTCCTGTCATGACTGTGCGCCTGGGGCGTGAGTATCGCGCGGAAATGGATCAGGATTTTGCCGCGCCATCGCACAAACGAAAACCTGCGGGACCAATTTCCGCCGCATATGGTGTTGTCATAAGAGCCCTGCTCGGGCGCCCGTTCGCCACGCTGATCGTTTCCCTGCTGTTTGCCGCCGGCGCTGTCTACGCCTTTGATGCGACATCCAAGGAATTAACGCCTACGGAAGACCGCGGGCGCGTTTTCATGATCGTGTTCGGTCAGGAAGGGTCCAATTTCGAATATCTCGACCGCAAGGTTCTGGAAATTGAAAGCCGATTGCAGCCTTTGGTGGATGACGGGCGCGCAGCGGCGACCAATTCGATTACCGGCGTTCGCGGCGGGCAATTATCGTTTGTTTTTCTGCGGCTTCCTGAATGGTCCAGGCGAAAAGAGACGCAGCAGGATTTTGAACGGGAAATGCGTCAACGCATAAGCGATATTCCCGGTGTTTCGGCAATCGTACGCAGCGGTAACTCTCTTGGCATCCGCGGCGCCGGGCAGGGGCTGCAATTTGCGGTGGTGGGCGATGATTACGCCGCCGCCGCGGACGGGGCTGAGGCGATCGCGGCGCTTTTGGAGCAAAGTCCGTCATTCACAACGGTGCGTACGGATTTCCAGACGTCCCAACCACAGATCACCATCGATATTGATCGCGAGGCGGCGGCGTCTCTCGGCGTTTCCGTTTCCGCCATCACCCGGACCGTCCAGGTCATGGCCGACGAGGTTCGCGCCGCCGAGCTTTTTGTCGGCGATGACATCATTGAAGTTTTGATTTCCGGCGCCGGTGAGCCGGTGAATGACCCGACCGATCTTGCAAACATTTTCCTTCGTGCGCGCAACGGAGATTTTGTGCCGCTGTCGTCAGTCGCCAGCATTCGCGAAATTGCAGTGGCCTCGACCCTCGCGCGCGAACAACGCCGCCGCGCTGTTCCGGTTTCAGCGGGCCTGGCTGAAGGCGTCGCTCTGGGAGATGCTGTTGCGGAAATGCGCGGCGTGGCGGAGGCGACGCTTGAGGGCGCGCTTTCGGTTGCGCTTCTGGGCGAGGCGAAGGTTCTGCAGGACTCCAATCAGGCGACTCTTCTGGTTTTCGGGTTCGCCGCCGTAATTGTTCTTCTGGTGCTCGCCGCGCAGTTTGAAAGTTTTATCAGTGCGCTCATCATTATGGTGACAGTCCCGTTTGGGCTCGCCGCCGCCATCTATGCGATTTTCCTCACGGGCGGTTCGATCAACTATTACAGTCAGATCGGTCTTGTACTGCTGATCGGCATCATGGCGAAAAACGGCATCTTGATCGTTGAGTTCGCCAATCAGCAGCGTGACCGCGGCGAAAGCGTGAGGGAAGCCATCGAACATGCTGCGATGACACGGCTGCGACCTGTGTTGATGACTGCATTATCGACGCTTCTGGCCAGCGCGCCGCTGGTCCTGGGAAGCGGCGCGGGCGCTGAGGCCCGTGCGGCGCTTGGATGGGTTATCATTGGCGGGCTTGGGTTCGCAACCGTCTTTACGCTGTTCCTGACGCCTGTCGCCTTTCTCCTTCTGGCGGGCCTTTCGAAGCCTCGCGTGTCCGAAGGGGAGCGCGTCGCCGAGGAGCTGGCGAAAGCGCCAATGCACTGAGGGCGTGTGTTCAGATTGGCGGTTTGTTTGGCGCTTAATGGTGCCCAGGGGCGGATTTGAACCACCGACACGCGGATTTTCAGTCCGCTGCTCTACCAACTGAGCTACCTGGGCGTTTCTCGCCGCCGACCGGGATGCGATGAGCGTCCGGCGGGGTAAGAAGAGCGCGGCTTATAAGCCAAGAGCCGGGGCTTTGTCTACGGGGGGCGGCCAGCCATTTCGCCGGTTTTTCGGCGGGCTTTGCGGGCGGGCCGAGCATGGCTAAAACACCCGCGACATTAAGGTGAATCATGGCTGTAAAATCAAAAAAGACTGTGAAAAGAGGCGGGCCTAAGACATCGGGAAAGCTGACGCAGTTAGGGGAGGCGGCGCGTCCCGCCGGGTCGCCGGACGAGGCGGTGCTGGAAACCGCGTCCAACCCGCATCCCGGCGATCTTTATCTTGCGCGCTTCACGGCGCCGGAGTTCACCTCGCTGTGCCCAGTGACCGGCCAGCCCGATTTCGCGCATCTGGTGATTGATTACGCGCCGGCGAAACTCATCATCGAATCAAAGTCGTTCAAGCTGTTTTTGACTTCCTTCCGCAATCACGGCGCCTTCCATGAGGATTGTACGCTGGCGATTGCAAAAAAACTGGTCGCCGCCGCAAAGCCGAAATGGTTGCGGATCGCCGGTTACTGGTATCCGCGCGGCGGTATCCCGATTGATGTCTTTTACCAGACAGGGACGCCGCCCAACGGGTTATGGCTGCCAGACACAGGCGTGCCGTCCTATCGCGGCAGAGGGTGAGGAGAAAATGACTATGACGAAGGGCATTGCGATGCTTACCGCCGCAGCTTCGTTGTTGGCGACGCCGACATGGGCGGACATAATTGAAGGCAAGCCGTCGCCGGCGGAGGTGCTGGAAGCGTCGACGCCGTCGGACTGGCGCGCGCTGGACCCGGAGAATACGCTTTATATCGAGCTTGACGCGGGCCAGGTTGTGGTGGCGCTCTCAACAACGCTCGCGCAAAACCACGTTGCGCAGATCAAGGCGCTTGCCCGCGAAGGGTTTTACGACGGCCTTTCCTTTTATCGCGTCATTGACGGCTTTGTGGCCCAGGGCGGCGACCCGTTCGGCGTAAGAGAGGTCAAAACCGCACAAAAGGCCATGACGGCTGAATTTGAGGAGCCGATAACCGATCAGATGTCGATCGCGATGCAAAAGGACGTTGACGGCTATGCGCCAGCTGTCGGCTGGATCGATAGTTTGCCCGTCGGTGTGGATATGGAAACCAGTACGGTCTGGCGCCTCCATTGTACGGGCGCGTTTGCTTATGGGCGCAACAATGAAAAAGACTCAGCGAGCACTGAATTTTATATAACGCTGCAACCGCAGCGTTATCTCGATCGTAACCTGACGGTTGCGGGTCGTGTGGTTCAGGGGATGGAGCATGTGCAGGCGTTGCGCCGCATGTCACCGCCCGAAACTGAAAATGACGATCTCGGCGATACGATTATTGCGATGCGTGTAGCGGCGGACGTACCGGAAACTGAGCGCACCGAATTAGAAATTCTTGATTCATCGAGTGTAACCTTCGCCAATTACGTTGAGGCTCGCCGTAACAGACCCGAGGAATTTTTTTATCACCGGCCTGATCATGTGGATATCTGCGCGCTGAATGTGCCTGTTCGCCCGGTCGCTGCTGAATGAGCGGAGGTGAACGGAAAATCGGACCATGGGCGGTTACGGCGCATAAAGAGGTTTTCGATAACCCCTGGATCAGCATAGTTGATCACGATATTTTACATCCCGATGGGTCGCCGGGCGGTTATGGCGTTGTCCGGTTTAAAAATCTGGCGGTGGGCGTTTTGCCGATTGACGCCGAAGGTTTTGTTTACCTCGTAGGACAGCATCGTTTTCCGCTTGACCGTTACAGTTGGGAATTGCCAGAGGGCGGCGGCGCGCTGGACGTCGATCCTCTCGCATCAGCAAAACGGGAACTGGCGGAAGAAACGGGATTGATCGCCAGCGAATGGGAAGAGCTTTCGCATTTCGACATCTCTAATTCAGTAACGGATGAGCGCGCAGTCTGTTATCTCGCCTGGGAATTGGAACAAGGGCCCGCCGCGCCCGAACCCTCTGAGGCGTTAACCTTAAAAAGAGTTTCTTTCAAAGATCTGTTAGAAATGGTGATGACGGGCGAAATCACTGACAGTCTCACCATTGTGATGACGCTGACCGCATTCGCCAGGGCCTTGCGCGGGGAGGCGCCGGAGCCTATTTCAGCACACATACTTGAAGCCTATCGTGGAAAATAGGAAACTACCCCCATGTCTCAGGCAAAACAGACACCGGCGAAAGTCATCGACATTTCCAGCGATCAGACATGGTCGCGGATGCGTGTTGAAGCGGCGACGGCCGCGGCGTCGGAACCGGCGCTGGCGAGCTTTCTCCATGCGACCATTCTTAATCACGAAAGTTTCAAGGCGGCGTTGTCTTATCGGCTGGCGCAAAAACTGTCGGATGCGGAGATGAGCGCCATGCTCTGGCGTGAAGTATGCGACGAGGCGTATGCTGACGAGCCGGCGATTGTTGATGCGGGGCTGCGGGACATGCGCGCGGTTTTTAATCGGGACCCCGCCTGCAACGAGTATATGCAGCCGCTGCTTTATTTTAAGGGTTATCTGGCGCTTCAAGCGCACCGCGTCGCCAACTGGCTCTGGCGTCATGACCGCAAGTCGTTGTCGCTCTATCTGCAAAGCCGCATGTCTGAGCTGTTTGCCGTGGACATTCATCCGGCGACACGCATCGGCAAAGGCGTCTTTTTCGATCATGCGACAGGTATCGTCATCGGCCAGACCGCTGTCGTAGAAGACGATGTTTCGATTTTGCAGAACGTGACGCTCGGCGGCACCGGAAAAGACGAAGGCGACCGGCACCCGAAAATCCGCCGCGGCGCGCTGGTGAGCGTTGGCGCAAAAGTGCTTGGCAATATCGAAGTTGGCGAGGGCGCCAAAATCGCTGCCGGCAGTGTTGTGCTCAAAGAGGTGAAGGCCCACTGCACAGTCGCTGGCGTGCCGGCGAAACCCGTGGGCGAGTGCGCAGAGCAAACCCCATCAAAAACCATGGATCAGGGTTTCAACTACGACACCTATTCGATTTGAATTTTTGAGCGCTGGCGGGTACAGCGCTCAGATGCGTGTTGACCTTTTCGATTTTGAACTGCCGCAAGAGCGGATTGCGCTGGAGCCTGTTGAGCCGCGCGACGCCTCGCGCCTGCTTCATGTGACCGCTGACGGCCTCAGTGACCGCATCGTGCGCGACTTGCCGTCTGTATTGCGGCCCGGTGACATGCTGGTTTTGAACGACACCAAGGTGATCCCGGCGCAATTGCGGGGCGTGCGCGCCGCTCGGCTAACTGGCGGTGGCGGCGATGCCGAAATTGATGTGACGTTACATAAAGACCTGGGCGCAAATCGCTGGCGCGCTTTTGTACGTCCCGCCAAGCGTCTGCGCGAGGATGATCTTGTACAGTTTGGCAATGCACTGTCAGCTCGTGTTGAGGGGCGAAGCGACGCCGAAGTCGTGTTCGCTTTTGACAGTTTGGGCGCGCCATTTGAAGAAGCGTTGGCGCGCGCCGGCGTCATGCCCCTGCCGCCCTATATCGCGCGAAAGCGTGATGTGACGGATGAAGACCGCGAGCGCTATCAAACGGTTTATGCTGAAGAAAAAGGCTCGGTCGCAGCGCCGACGGCGGGTCTTCACTTTACGGATGAATTATTTGCAGCGCTTGACGCTGCCGGCGTTCAACGGACCATGATCACATTGCATGTGGGGGCGGGAACGTTCCTGCCCGTGACTACGGATGATACATCCGATCATAAAATGCACAGCGAATGGGGTGAGATCACCGCCGAGCAGGCGCAGCGTATCAATACATGCAAGGCGGCGGGCGGGCGCATCATCGCGGTCGGCACAACATCGTTGCGGCTGCTTGAAAGCGCGGTCGATGAAGCGGGTGTCATTCACCCCTTTACTGAAGAAACAGATATATTCATCACGCCCGGCTATCAATTCAGGGCCGTGGATATGCTGCTGACCAATTTTCACCTGCCGCGCTCAACCTTGTTTATGCTGGTGTCTGCATTCGCGGGGACTGCGCAGATGAAAGCGGCCTACGCTCACGCCATTGAAAAGGAATACCGGTTTTATTCCTATGGCGACGCGTGCCTGCTGGAGTTGAATGATGGCAAATGAATTTTCCTTCTCGCTGAACGCCATCGACGGCGCCGCGCGCATGGGCGTCATCTCAACGCCGCGAGGCGATATCAGAACGCCAGCCTTCATGCCGGTTGGAACGGCGGCGACGGTCAAGGCGATGCTGCCCGATCATGTGCGCGCCACCGGGGCGGATATCGTGCTTGGCAACACCTATCATCTGATGTTGCGGCCAACCGCTGAGCGTGTGGCTTCGCTTGGCGGGCTCCATAAATTCATGAACTGGCTGCGCCCCATACTGACCGATAGCGGCGGCTTCCAGGTCATGTCGTTATCAAAGCTGCGTAAACTGACGGAAGAGGGCGTGTCGTTCCAGTCGCATATCGACGGCTCGAAACATATGCTGACGCCGGAACGATCGATTGAAATCCAGTGCCTGCTTGGGGCGGATATCCAGATGCAGCTTGATGAATGTCCGGCGATACCCATCGACCACGATAAAGCTCGCGAGTCGATGCTGTTGTCCGTGCGCTGGGCTGAACGATCGAAACGCGCATTTGAAGAACGCTCAAAACCGGGACAGGCGCTGTTCGGCATCGTGCAGGGCGCCAATTATGAAGACCTTCGCCAGGAGAGCCTGCAAAAACTGATGGAAATCGATTTTCCGGGCTACTCCGTTGGCGGGCTCGCCGTCGGCGAGGGGCGGGCGGAAATGTTCCGGGTGCTTGAATTCACAACGCCGCAAATGCCGACCGAAAAGCCGCGTTACCTGATGGGCGTTGGCAAGCCCGCCGACATTGTTGGAGCGGTGGCGCGCGGGATCGATATGTTTGATTGCGTCTTGCCGACCCGGGCGGGCCGCCATGGTCAGGCATGGACAGCCAGCGGGCCGATCAACATCAAGAACGCGCAATTCGCTGACGATCCGGCGCCGCTGGACGCAGGCAGCGCATGTCCGGCGAGCCGGGATTATTCCAAAGCCTATCTCCATCACCTCTTTCGCGCCGGGGAATATCTCGGGCCGATGCTGCTGACCTGGCACAATCTTCAATATTATCAGGACCTTATGGCGGCGATGCGAGACGCCATTGCAACCGGCGGCTTCGACGCCTTCGTTCGCGATTTCGCCGCCGCGACCGGTGAAGATTTGATCTGAACCATGGCGAATTTTGCCCTGTCGAATCGGTTGACCCTGCGCCGGGCGGCCCCTATGTTCCGCGCCTTCCAAGGCGCATGGCCGCTTCACGAAGATCGTGGGCGGCTTTTGTTTGCAGGGAGCGTAGCGGATGTTTATTTCCGTTGCGCGGTGAGTGGGCCCTTAGCTCAGTTGGTAGAGCAACTGACTTTTAATCAGTAGGTCGAAGGTTCGAATCCTTCAGGGCTCACCAACTCTCTATTACCCCCGTAAACATTGCCTAAAGCCTTGAAGGGCAAGGCCAAAACAGGGGTTCGAAATCCCTCATTTCGGCAATATGCGAGACGCTCCGAAAACACCAGATTCAGAGCTATTCTCTTGTGCTCAAACTTGTCCGAATTCCAAAGAATACAAGGGTTTGCGAGGAACCGCATTGCGAGTTCGAACATTTCGTTGAAGGGTCGGTGTTCCATGGCCTCCACTTCCAGTTTTTCTTTCAAAATGAGCTTCTCCTTTTCCAGATCATCGATCTTCTTTTCATAAGCCGCCACAACGCGCGTGTTGGTTGCCTCCACAATCCGGTCCAACAGGCCTGAAACTTGATTATCAATTTCGCCAATTTTCTGCCTGCTCGTTTGCCTAACAGATTCAGTTTGTGCGGCCTGTAACTCCCAGCCCTTTTTGAACATGGCAAGCACGAGCCTAATTAACTTTTGAGTCGGCTTCACACCTTCTAAAAGTGCCCCAAACTCATCTTCCATCTGCGTCCTGGGAACGGACTTGCGATAGCTTTCACAGCCCTTTGCGAAACACAGGTAGTATGGATGTTTTTTGCCAGTCCTGCTTTTCGAGTAGCAAGAAGTCATAGGCCGATCGCAATCTCCGCAAAGCACAAATCCCCTGAGAGGGAAATCATCTCGTATATCTTTCCTTGCCGGGGCCCTTGCTCCCTCATTTAGCCGCGACTGTATGCGCTCATAGGTTTCAAGGCTTATGAGAGCATCATGGTTGCCACGCCGCAAAGAGACGCCCCATTGCGGTGCCTCTATGTAGCCCGCATAGAGCTTGCGTTTTAAAATTTTTGCCACTTGTTCATTTGTGACTTCGCCGTGTTTATTTTTCGGAAAATCTGGCTGCGATTCAAAAAAGCGTTTCACCTCCGCCTGAATCTGAAATTGACCTGAAGCAAACCCCTCTAGGGCTTGTTGTATAATTGAGGCCAATGGCTCATCTCGTACGAGGATTTTGCCCTGACCCGGCGACTTCTCATACTTGTATCCAAGGCCGGGATTAAACGGCCAATACCCGTTCATCAGTCGTGCGCGCATGCGGCTTATGACCTGCTCGGCGTTTCTTCTTCTGTGATACTCAGCAAACACTGCTTGTGTCTGCTCAAACATAATGCCGTTGGCATCCGTGCCAAACTCAATGCCGGGGCTTTCCAGTTCTGCACCCGCGCTAAAAATAGCATCTTTTAGATCGAGATGCGCCCGAATATCGCGGGCAAGGCGACTGATATCGTCTATAAGAACAACGTAATGCGCTTTCCTTCGGTTCTTCCTGAGGAAGCTGAGCATCTCCTTCATGCCCGGACGGTCTATCAAACTTCCTGATACGCCTCTGTCATAAAATGTCTCGGCGATTTCATAGCCCTTGAAGCGTGCAAATTCCGCGCAGCGCGATTTTTGCGACTCCAGCCCGTGACCTTCCTGCGTCTGTTTAATTGACGACACTCTCGTATAAATAACGGCGTGTTTTTTAGTATGATCTTGTTTTGAATCTTGCATGCGCATCAGTGCTTTTTCGTTAATCGATCCTCGTGAGCATCAACCACGCTCCTATAGGTTTCTGAAATTTTCCCAGAACTGTATTCTACACCTATAGGCGCCGTCAGCGCGGTTTTGGGTTTCTTTTCTTCTTGTTTCCCACAGCTTTTAGCCGCCTGCTGAATAGGGTGCGCGCCATTGCCGAGCAGAATGAATGGGCGAACTATTTTCCAAACTTCCAGCAAGTATTGGTGCTTCTGCTCCGTCGTCCAATCCGTGTCGTCGAGAAAATGCTCAAACTCCTCAACGTCGATCATCAACACCGGATAGGGCTCCGACCCAAACAGTTTTAGTATTTCCAAATCGTCAGGCTTTAGCCCTTCATTTTCTACTTCATACGCCACCGCTTTCCGTCCTTTCGCCTCGGGGTTATTTCATATACGTCCTTTCCTCTTCATAAGAACAAAAGAGGAACATTAAACCAAAACACTGTATTTTGCAAGCAATTTCTCCGCCTACTGATCGTCATACACATATCCGTCATCGCGATATGCGGGGTCGATAAGCTTGCAAAGCAGGTCGATCTCCCACCACGGCGTTGCATCCGCAAGCACCAATCCCGGCACGCCCTTTATTTCCAAGATGGCCTTATCGCCGGGAAGGAAGCACGCTTCGGATGCGTGCAGGTTCGGCACACTCACTTCATTGATGCTCTTGCCGACATGGCCGCTGTCGCCATCTTTCGCGCCTTGCGTCAGAACTGTTTTCGTGCCCGACTTGGCCTCCAACTCGCGTGCAATCTCAAGAGGCGGCGCAAACCATGCAATCGTACCCGCATTGTCTTCGATGTCTTTGCGCACTAAATCGCCCCAGCGTTCGCTGATCGAATACCGGCTTTGAGCTATGGTAATGAATTTTAGCAGGCGCTTTCGATAAGCCCGAATGCCTTTTACAATCCCGTTGATAAGTTTCGTCTGGGCCGTTTCCTCACTAATCACTAATGTGCGTCGTGTGCCGCTGGCGTGAGCGATACGCTCTAACGCCATAGTGATAAACAGCGATACAAACGTCCCTGCGCTTTCAAGCTCGTCTTCATCAAGCCCCAGATAAATCGTGACGGGCTGATCGCCTGACTTCGCCTCCGCCGGATCGAACGTGGATTTCTGGGTTACCCGCGCATATGCCGTTTCCGGTTCGAATAGCGAAAGCGCCTCATAGGCGCGCCCAACCTTCCATTCGACTTGCTTCGTTCCGCCAGCCGCATATTCGTCTTGCAGTTTGCTCAGCCGCCTCCACACGGGCTTGAGCCTTGCGCTCTCCCCAATCATTCCAAACAACTGCCCGATTGGGCTCGAAAGCAGGAGGTACGCTCCCGTTGGCGTACAATCCGCTGGGCGTTCATTAGCGAGAAACAGGATCACCATGATAATCGCCTCACGACCGCCCACATCGACCCAATCGTTATCACCTTTCTTGGCGTCCGCTTTTTCCGGAATCACAACAAAAGCGATATCTTTGGCAAGATCAATTGCGTGCTCCAGGTCACCGTCTTGAAGAGCGTCGATCACGGTTTGAAACAGGTTCCAGGTAGATGGCGGAAAACCGAACCTTCCGCGTGGCGTTACGAAATACACTTTATTGCGCAGCAGCTTTACCCGGGTTCGTGCTGTTGCTCGTGCATACTCATGCCCAACATCAATTACGAGCAGGCTACCGCCCCACGTCACCGCAGCGGGCAATCCGATAGCGACCGTTTTTGAAACGCCGCTTTGCCCGACGATGTGAACATGCCTATCACTGGAATCCGCGATTAAGCGTCCGTTCAACGTCAATGTCGGCAAAGAATACTCTTCAAAGGAAAACTTTCCGAGCTCTTCAAGCTTGGTTTCATCAGCCAGTCCGCCCCGGTCATAGACGCCAGAGCTGTGCATATGCTCCAGCGCTCGTACGTTGCGCAGCGATTGGCGGCGAATACGCGCATTGTCATGCTTGGAGCCGGAGTGAACAACAGCCCTGTAAAGAAGCTTCAGTATCATTCGCCGTTTCGGATTTGGCGATCTAGGTAAGTCGCAAGTTCATCGCTTTTTACAGTTTTACTGCTCTGTCGCTGCTGCGCTCTGATTTTGCGAATGATCGGCGCAGCCCATTTGAATAATTTTCCGGCATTGTCCTTCGTATCGTCGTGCCCGACTACTGCCGCGGCAATCCATGTATAAAAGAACCCATGCCCAAACATCAGCGCTACGCCCCATTCACCGAGCCCCGGCACATATTCGGCGGCCAGCCTGCTACCCGCGACGAGTCCGGCTATGGGTGAAAGCGCCCATGCAACTCCCTTGACTGCACCGTTGATGTGCTGATTGGCGCTGATGGCCACAGCGAAGAATACTCCGGCGATGCTAAGGAGCGGCCCACCGATAATGATTCCAAGACTGATCGCTTCGTCCGTTGTCATCGTTGATCTCCATATCCAAAAAACCAAGCGGGGCGGCCAAACTGACCGCCCCGGTATTGAATTCACTTTCTCCGCTTAAAGAGGTTCCAGCCCGTTCGCGCGAATGCCGCTGCGAACAGCAGATGCGCCACGCCATAACCGTATCCTGCACTTGCATCGCCCATAGACGCGCCGATGAAGTGGCCGACGCCTCCGAATATGGCGAGCAAAGTCAGGAAAGCCGCTGGAACATATGCTTTCCAGCCCTTGCACAAAACCACGGCTACTGTGGGCGCGCCGATTAGGGCGGTCCTGAACACCGCCGCAGAAACAGGATCGAATCCAAGCCCGTAAAGGTCGGAATTATAAAACGCGTCTCC
The DNA here is from genome assembly GCA_039819405.1 of Pseudomonadota bacterium. Lineage (GTDB taxonomy): Bacteria > Pseudomonadota > Alphaproteobacteria > Caulobacterales > Parvularculaceae > Hyphococcus. The sequence continues at coordinate 357,655 of JBCBSB010000006.1, forward strand.
GACCGCCCACACACCATAGGCGAGTCCGGATTTCAGGCCGTTTCCAAACTTCTCGCTTGTTTGGAAGTCATCTTTGTTCAGGGTGAGTTCGTCCGTTCCCGCAGAATGCGGGTTGTCAAATGCTTTCGATTTCATGATTATCTAATCCTCGCGATATCCACCAGATTGACCGGGAAAAAGGCGGCGGAAGCGTTCGTGCGCTTTCCGCCGCCAGCTTTAACGGCTAGCTGTTCTTGCTTCCGTTATTTTTTGCGTGGTCGTAGTCACCCAGCCACTTTTGTCGCTCTTGATGTGACAAATCCTTTGGCGGATTTCTTGGCTGGTTTTGCTCTGCTGCGCGTTGTCCGGCGCGCTCCGGGTTTTCTGTGGCCATTTGGGCCTCCTCAGAATGTGTTGACGGAGCTTATTCTCCACCAACTATCCAAGGCTACAAAACGAAGTAAGGGATGGTCTCGAGGTCAAGTTGGGATTGATTTGGGAAAGATTCCGTCAGTTAAGCCGCATTGGGATCTTCAAGCGACCCCTTGTTGCTCCAAACTGCACGGTACTCTGGCGAAGAGGTCCACAAGTATATATGAATCAGCATCCTGCGGCCATTGCTGAGACTCGACCTATCCCCCCTGAAGTCTCGAATTGCATCTTCGTTGAGGTCGTTCGTAACAAAGTGTTTGTATGCCGGATCGGCGTATTCCTTATAGCGCTCTTTAATCGAATTCAGGAGTGCTTTGCCTTTTGTGGTTTGAAAATCCAAAAACTCATTCAAGCAAGTGCGCAATAACTCAATCTGTTTCAAGTTATCTAGCCGCGCTCTGGTCTGTTCGGCATTTTCGTTGCAGAACTCCAGCGCGACGTATCCGCGGATTATGTATTTTTTTGCCCGGCTCACAACTATTTCCTCGTACTTTCGGCACGTCTTTGTGCGACGTGAATTCTGCTAACGCGAATAGCTTTGACGACACGGTGCGGTATATGCAGCTCTTTATCCGCATACGCTGTGTCCTTTCCACGTCAGCCTCACAAGTTCAAAGAGATGTTGGGTGTGTATCCAGTTGACACTAGGTACGGGTGGGTGTTTGATCCAAACCAGCGGGTCAGGGATGACCCGCTGGCAGGATGTCGGAGGCTCAAACCCAACATCTAGGCCTAAGAATCTCGGCGGGGCTCGGCAAAGCCTCGCCGATTTCTTTTTACGCTACCACCCTCAAATCTTGGCCTGGTGATTTTTCGGGCATACAGAAAACGTACATTACGTTTTCAGATAACATTCAACTTGCCTCGATTTCTACAAAGGTCAATAGACGACTTGTGTTTAAAACGTTAGCTAAACAAGTGGCAGAAAAAACACAAAATAAAAAGTTAGGGCTGTGAATTGATCGTTGTTTTGCCCTCCGAAACCCAGCACTTTTATTGCTTAAAGAATTTGCCGGTAGTCTCAATCGGTTAATGAGATAGTGGCTGAATTGGGTCAGTGTAGAATACTGATTATGTTTGTACTAACTTTTTCTTATTCGCGTGGTATTCGGTCATCAACGTCAACTGTTGTCATAGTGTCACGCACGCAAATGTTCTGTATTTCGTGATATCACTATACCTGCCATTGGCGCTATCAAAGGGAATCGCACCCCATTCGCTAGTTTCGGCAATACCTATTAGGCGAATTGAAGCGTAAAAACGGTGCTTCTATTCCAGATCAATCCCATATTTTTCGGCTATGGCTTCTACAATTAAACGAGATTGTGAAATTCCCTTTGCTTTCGCTTCTGCTTCGACCTTGGCGGCTATACTGAAAGGAAGATTTACAGACTTCGATTTTCCATATTTTACGCTACCGTCGTTGCGTTTCTTCCCATCACGCGGTTCTTGCCAATCTTCTTTTACACGCAACTGTCGTCTAGGCATCGATTTATAAGCAACCTCTTGGGTTCATTTTCAGAAGCGAAAACCCTGACTCGAATTTTTATTTCGAATTGGTTTCACTGCGCCAATTGAATAAATGGCAATCAATTCGATGGTTCAGCGTGCTGATTTTTGTATGACAACTCATTATAAAACATCAGTATAGGCTGTAATATGAAAGCATCATGCCAGAATTTGCAATAAGATGCAAGAAACTGAATATGCAACGGTCGTATTAAACCTCAGAACAGTCAAACGACCCAAACATTTTAAATGCCCAAGCGAGAGTGTGTGAAATAGCGAAGTGCTGGATCGCGATTTCGGTGAGGGACGTATTGATGGATAATCTCGTGTGCGGCGATGACATCGCCATTTGGTATTTTCTATAGCCACACCAAAAGCTTTCCGTGCCGTTGAGCTGCTTTCAATATATTCCTTGACGTAGTAAGAATCTGCGTTCGGCTTGCATGTCCCAATCGCGTAAAAATCCTAATGACAATCTATACTGATGGATCAATCCTCTATATGGATTTGGGTATTGATCCGTCGCAGGAGCGTGCGTTCTGAAACTCTGAGCGTTTTCGCTACACTGTTGTAGGTTGCGCCGGGCTGTTCAAGTAACCGCGCAGCATGCTCAATGCCCATGGGAGATAGCTTTCGAGGGCGACCTAATGTTTTCCCCCGCCGCCGGGCAGCGGCCAATCCCTGTTTCGTGCGCTCCGACAGCGTTGCACGCTCCCATTGCGCGAGAGCAGCCAGCATTGTGTAAACAAGCATGCCGTCAGGTGTGGCGGTATCAATGTTGAGATTAAGAATTTGGAAATTGGCGCCGCGCTTGTGGATCTTCTCGACTTCCAGGATAGCGTCAACTGTAGAGCGATAAGCCCGATCCACGCTCCAGACGACCAATGTGTCTTCTGGGTTCAGCGATGAAGTGATTTGTTCGTAAACTGGGCGCGATTTAGCGCAGGCGGACACTTGTTCAAAGTAGAGCTTGTCACAAACGGACTCGAGCGCGTCTATCTGACGGTTCGTACTTTGGTCCTCTGTTGATACGCGCAGGTAACCAGTCTTCATTTAAGGGCCGATACACAGCCCCCGCTCACACCGCCGCAGGTTGACAAAAACGAACCTTTTTGTCCGGGCTCATCGCATCCGGTTGTGGTTCGGTTTCGACCATTTTACCGGGTGAGATTGGCGGTATTCAACAGGAAGAAATTCCTGTCTTCCCAATTCGCGGACATTGACAAAAAGGTTCGTTTATGACCGCGACTGATACTCATAAAAGTGGCTCTTCGGAACCCATAGACGCCGAACGCCACATACGCCTTTATATCCAGATGGATTGCTCGGAGCCCGACGCCTTGATCGCCGGGAAGCTGTTCAACGACTTCCGAAAAGACCTGATTGATTCATTTCCACAAGCGCGGATCAAAGACCGTCAATATGACAGGTCTCGTGTCGATAACGAACAACCGGGTGAGGCAAGCGCGTGATTGCACAGAAGTTAGCTTTGATAGTTGGAGGGGCGGTTCTGGTCGCCGCTATGCCTCTTGGAGGTTGCGCGAGAGCCGAAGGATTCACAGGCGAGGAGTTTTTGAAATGGGAGCGCGCCAGTCAGGACTCGCTCATTCAGATTTCAATTACGATGACGGGAATTGTTGCGACGCAGGGCCGCAAAGACATATCGCGCTGCATTGATGATTGGTACTCCGACAACGAAAATTTGCAGACGCAACGGCATGAAGAAATTTTGCAGACGATCCGCGAAAACCCTGAATTCCACCCGCAGGGGGTGGTATTGGCAGTGATTCAACAGCAGTGCGGCTCGTTTGAGGAAAGTCCGCGCTAACCACCGAGTTTCGGCAAGCCTATATCGGCTGTAGATTCATAGTCCTGTTTAGGCGCTGGGGTCGCCTCGATTTCTTTCGCGGCGGTTTTGTCGAGTCCGCTTTGGATATCTTGCTGCATCTGTTCCAATTCGTCTTTCTCCAACGGATTATTCTCATCGCTTAACCGATCACGGGCATCGCCCAGCACTTCTACTTGATAGCGGCGCAACGCGTCGATCTGCTCGCGCTCTTCCAGATACTCTTGATAAGTCGGCGCTTCGGGCGGCCATTTTATCTCAGCCGCCAAGTCCGTATCGACGCTTTCGCCATATTGCGTGACAACATCGCCGTTCTGATTTCTGAAAACGATCCGGCCATCCGGCAGCCGCGCGGCATTTTCCAGAAGCACATCCAATTCCTGCTCTGCCGCTAATAGGGCCTCGTCTGTCGCGATTTCCGCTTGGCGCAATTGGCCGAAGACTTCGTTATACAGCGCGGTATATTCGGGATCGGCCAGCATCATTGCTTCCAGCGCAGAGATTTGCGCTTGTGAGCGCTTATTGCGGTCTTTCCTGATACTCGCGCCGTCGCGATCCCCTCCCAGAAACCGCTGCATCCGGCCCGTATTGTCTCGGCCTGCCAATTCGTTCTGCAGATCGTCAAAATCCTGCGTCCGCTTTTCTGCAGCGCTCAGCCTTGCCTCATGCTTTTGGAATTCATCACTCAACACGCCCCGCTTTCAGGCTCCGCCGTGAGCCTTTCATACTTTCCTATTGTACCAGATCAGCGACTCACGTGTCAAAAACTGCACCGTAGGCAGATGAATGCGTATGTAGGCCACTTTGTGCGTCTTGTCCTTTCCGGCTGAAACAAGAGAATTTCCCGCATCGATCCTTTGAAAGTCTGCCGCCGCCGCCGCCGATACCCTGATGGCCTGTCAATGATCGGCCCGCGCCAAGAATCCGTGTTGGTCATGACAGGTCGGCGTCGCCCGCAGCCCATCGCCTTTCACGGACGCGGAAAACCCTTTTCCGCCCAAACAGAAAGGAAAGACTAATGACAAAAGAAACCACACATACATCTAAAAAACCTGCATATCGGCTTGGTTTTGCTCCGCGCACTGGCACGGATAACAACGGACAGCCAACGCTCGGCTATCCCATCGAAATCGGGGCCGTGTTTGAACGCCGGGAAGTTGAGAAAGGCTTGATCGCCAAGTTTCAAATCGTGCCGACCGATCTTAAAGACGGCGTTTTATTCCTCATGCCGCTCAGGTCTGAGCCGGACTTGCTCACTGGCTCGGAAGGGACCGCATCATGAGTGCGGCTATCGACAAAGCCAGCGCGATTGCGGTCCGGGGTGACCGCTTTCGCCGGGGCGCGTGACTTTGTGGGGCGTCAGGCGTCCCAAGACAATGCGTGATGACGAGAGGCGTTGCGTTATTAGACGAACATTTAGCTGTGATTTTCGAGCAGGTGAGGCGCGTCCTCGGCTCGATTATGGATGCCGTCTTTCCTTAGCGATCACTGAGAAAAGCATCAATCAATCCTGGCGAGACGTCGCTTGCATAACAAAGCGGTGATGCGCCGCCCGGTCGCGAATAGGCCGACCGACCGCCGCAGCGCCTGCCTGCTCGATCTGAATAATAGGGGCAAGGGCAGGAACCGGAATAACGACTCTGGCTTTCTGCCATCAGAATTTGAACAACTTGTGCGCGCGACAAGTTCTTTCGTGTGTGTTCTTCACCTTCGATGCAATTTTCAGTGAGGTAGCGGGTCGCGACGTAACCGACGATATTCATTTTCGCTACATTGACCCGAGACCACTCCTGATACTGACTGAACGCATATACGACCTGTCCCATTGGTAAAGTCGTCAATGGATCGCCGTAGAGTGACGGGCTTGGACGCAAATTAACGTCCGTCGTGACATAGCGCTTGTTTTGGCGCGGCTCAGTGTTTGCGCAGTCTGCCGCGCTCGCCGCCACTGTTGTAGCGCCGGCGAGCACCATCAATGCGATGACTCGAAGCAATAGTAACTCCACAGAGCCTCCTCTGGATGCGGTCGCACCAATGATAAACCAGTATTTGCTTAGGTAAAATATAGATCCCATAATGCGTCAGGCGAATGATTGTATCTATCAATCACCATTATCGCTTTCGGCACCGCACCAATAAATTTGGCTGCCAGCCGAATCGCGTAGATTATTCCGCGGTTGACGATGGTTTTCGTCTTAACGATAGGCGCCCATGATTCGCTTCATCTCACGGCGTGTTGCCTTCCCATCAGCCCCGCGCGTAGGCTTTATCTTTTGATCCGGGATTAAAAGCTCCGGCGTGTCAGTGGGGTGATTGATTCCAAACTTATCGCGATCTCTTCGACGTGTTTTAAGATCGGCGATGGCCGCGTATGACGATCCATCACCGCCATAGAGGTCGATACGGAGCTGAGTAAGTTCGTTTCTCATGCGTGAGGCGCGGCGCTTCATTCTCGTGTCGATAGACCGGAAACGTTGGCGCACCTCCGACTCCCGAATCTGTGGTGCAAAGTGCGCATAGGTTCGGCTAACAGTAACAATATTGGTGTGACCCAGTTGATCAGCGACAGCTTGGAGAGGCGCTCCGGCTTGAATGAGTTGGCTGGCATAGGTGTGCCGCAGGCCATGAAAAGAAAATTCTTTGGGAAGCCCAGCGGCTTTGACCGCAAGCCGAAAATAATAGCGGTGCTGGACACCCCATTCCTCGCCATTTGACCTTAAGAAAAGCGGCGCATTTGTGTCTTTGCCTTTTGTAAGTGCCAGAAAAAACGCCATGCCTTCATCTGGCAAAAACACAAAACGAGGGTTTCTTGTTTTGAATGGTACGATCGAAAGCCCGTACCCTTCGCGGGCGACATCGGAAACTTTTAGATTCAATAGCTCACCGGAACGGCATCCTGAATAAAGCGCACCGAGCATGAGGTTACGGAGATCGGGATTTGCAGCCTCAAGGAGCCGTTTGGCTTCTTCGCGAGAGAGGAAGAGAACGCGGGCCGCTTCGGAATGTGCGAAGCGACGGAAAGTTCGAAAGGCGCGGTCGTTGTCGATCTTGCCGTTATCCCAGGCCATTTGGAGGGCATCACGCAGCATTGTTATAACACAATTGATGGTCTTCTTTCTTTTGCGCAGGGTTTCAGCAGACATGCGTTCAATGGGGAGTTTGCCGACAATTCGCTTCGCGCCGCGACGAGGGACCATTTCAAGACACGTTTTTACCCACTCTTGGAAATGCACCCCGGTCATCTCTTGGGCCGGAAGGTTTCCGATGAGGGGAAGAATGTAAGTGTTTGAATGAGAAATGACGGTGACGAAATAAGAGGGTGAAGCTGCAAGTTTTTTCCAAGCCACGTAGTCGATCATCGCATGCGCAACAGTGAACGCGTCTTCTCGCAGATTTTCGAGATCGAGAGTCAGTTTTAGCCCGAAGGGTTTGGCCGGCGCAGCCGCGCCAATCTTTTCTTGCAGCTCAAACCATTTATCCGCCGCAGCGCGCGCTTGAGTGTAGGTCATAATTGTCTTGCCGTCGGCCCGGACACCTTGATTAGAACGGGCCAAGCGATGAAACCGATAGCCGCCTTCCGGCGTCCTGCAACGCGCCACCCAATAGCATTCCTTCGGACCTTTCTTCAGGAATCCCATGGCGCGGCCATATTCGATCAGTCCCCAATAGGGCTCCTTGCGATACGGAAATTCCCGGCGAGTTGTGTGAGACGTGAGTTTCGGTAGAATTGATCGGATCATGACATTTTTCCTTTTGAGTGTTGCGAGGAAACAAATCCTGCCACATCAAAGGACAATCTGGCTGAGACTGGATAAAGCGCCCCGAAAACCGCCGAACACTTAAGACTAAGCGCCTGTGAACGTTTTTTGATTTTTCCGGATGCGTTCGTGGGTCAAACCCCGAATAGGCGTTAATGTATTCGCAATGGCCGTGGACCAAGCCTTTGCACCATTGAACGTAATTCTATAGTTCGTCGGGCAGGTTCTACGCCATTACCTGCCAGTGGGGCGTGCGCCTTGCTTTTTAGAACGCAAACTTCTGTTGACTAGCGACCATATGTGATTGCGTAATTCAGCGCCGTTTTTTGCTGTCGCTATTTGATGCTGGATGCAGCGTGCTCTTGCAGCTTCGCCATGCTTGCTTCTAAGTTTTAAAGCCCACCAGTCCGCAATCATTTCAATGCGGCGGCGGTACTTTATTCGCAGCGGCGTCGGAACATGAATAAGGATGTCTGTAAGACGCCGCATTCCCATTCTAAGTCTCAATCGGCTTGACGCCCTTTGCATTGGCACTCGTGTAGCCGTCGTAAAAATAACTAATTTCCAGATTGAAAATTTCCGAAAGTATGTAAATGGAGCTTGCCGTTAGCCGCGTAGCGCCAGTTTCATATTTTTGAATCTGGGGAATGGTGACGCCAAGCTTTTTCGCCAAGACCTCACGACTGTATCCAGCGGTAATCCTGGCTTCGCGAAGCTTTTTTCCAATGTGCTCATCAAGATCGCTAATTGCGGAAGATGGCGAAATGTTTTTTATAGACAGTGCTCTATTCCTGCTTTGTTTTAAATATGTGGACAGTCGAAACCAGTCCGATTTGAAATATACCCACTTCATTCGTAAAATGCCAAACGCTTCTTTACGGCTTTTTGGCGTAAAGCCTGCGATACACGCCAGAAACGCAGTAATCAAAAGCAAGTTCAATATAAGGTGATATTCGGCCGTTCGAGAGAAGCTTACAATTATTGCAGCGGCAATATTAACCAAGGCCATACTAATATGGATCGCAGTAACAAATACCGCCCAGCGACTAGGTTCCAACCTGGTTGATCGTCTCGCAATTTCGAAGAATAAATAGGCCAGCATAAAATCCAAGCTGATCAGACTGACAGCAAACTGATTAATAGTGAGCCACCCCAGTACTAATATGCTGTGCAGAATATTCGAAACAGGAATAGACGCCAGCAGTAAGCCAGCGCCCATCAGTTTCGTTCTTCCTCCCCATAGAAATGCAAACAACGCTACAATTGCCGATGCTGCTACATAGAAGAAGAATATCGCATTTTCAGCGATAAAGTTCATCCCTGATCTTTTGAGTGTCTGAAATGTTCGTCTTTCGGCAAGCCGCCTGACATAACGATATTTCCCGCTGAACTTTTTTCCGCCATAGAGTGTGCAAGCTTGTGAAACTCACACAAATCATCGGAGACGCCGACGATCTTCTCTATCATATGCGGATACCGCTTCATCATTACACGCGCTTTTGGATGAAGAATAGAGTATTTTGTTTTTCGCATAAACGATGCGAATGCGGCTCCCAAGTTAGAGCATTGCTCGAGCGCCTTTAGGGACGCATCCTCCGCTTCATTGAGCGTGGACTGTTCTGCAGTGATATCCACTTCAGGTTCGTTCTTTAATAAAGCAACATTATCCATCTTTATTCGCCCTCCCTAGAAGTTCCCCCACTGAATAAGCGCAAGGTTAATATTAAATACAACCGTAGGGCAATAAAAAAATCGCATATTTATCAAATTACTACTTATACGATTAACACGCTTTTGTGAAACCTTATTGGTGTAAAGCGATAACTCCGATTTCGCAGCAGCGTCCCGATTAAGCCTTTGATGTTCTTGGTTTTGAAAAACTCCTAACGCCCGGGCTGAAACCATTCTCGAAAAGGCGACGTTCCGCACCGCTTGGATGAAGGGGCAGCGCTGTATCATTCCGATGACCTTTTTCGAATGGAAACGGCCACGCAAAAAAGGCGATCCGCCATTCCATATCTTCCCGACAAAGGAACCAGCATTTCGTATGGCAGGTCTATGGGATGAATGGACCAACCCCGAAACAGGGGAGGTCCATCTAACATGCACAACGATTACTTGTGAGCCCAATAAATTTATGGCGGAACTTCACGACAGGATGCCTGTCATCCTTGGCAATGACCAACTCGATGCTTGGTTCAATGCTCCACCGGAAGAAGCAATCAAGATGCTGAAACCATGTCCGTCTGAATGGATGACAGTCAATAAGGTGAGTTCATACGTCAACAATACCAGAAATCAGGGGCGAGACTGTATCAAGCCGGAAACTGAATAGAGAGCAGCACAAGAAGCGCTACAATATTTTCTCCGTGTATTACAAAGTGCCTTACGTCATACATCTTCCTGAGGCTGACATTTTTGGCTTACGCAAGCTGTGCATTGTAATACAATGCTGCTTGCCAAAGGGGCTCAAACGCCGCCCCTGTTGGATACCTGGCTTGGATGGCGCTTGCGCGCCATGAGAAACGTTCCGGCGTTTCATCCCGGCCAACTTTGCGGTTGGATCACGCTTAGAGATCGTATCGCCGATCAATCACTCGCGGGAGACTTCCGCTCTCCCTGCGCCCATCGACAATTCCATTGAGACCAACCGTTCGCCGATTGGATGCCGATCAGGTCTTTCGCGACCCGATACCAGCAGGCAATTGTATGCTCCTGCATTGATCGGGCTACTTGCCAAACCTTGAATACCGCTCATTCGTACCCACAAAGTACTGGCCAACCATTCAGCAAGGATCATCACCTGCAATGTGGATGTTGCATGCCAGAAATTACGTCGAAACCGCGGAACAATTGATTGATGAGGCCGAAAGCCTGACAGTCGATACGAGCAAAGACGACTGGATGGATGTGCTCAGACGCCGCCCCCAATTGATCCAGTACGCTGCGCTGGAACTACGTTTGGGCATTGAAACGGCTGCATATAAAATCCTGCAATCCCGCCGTAAGAACTTCAACCGTTCAATGTTCAACGATTGGCGGGCAAATAAGATCGTTGAATTTGTATCGGACGTTTTGGATGAAAACTTCGACGCTGACAGCGTAATGAGTTTCTGCGAAACAGGTAAGGAAAGCGATCCAACCGCTTGGAAGCTCGCTGGCCACACCAAGGGCGTAAAAAAGCGCGACATAAATCGGTATTACAATGCGCTCGGTCAGTTATTACACAAACATGATGACAGCGAAATCAGGCCTCAATTCCCACAATTCCCCCGTGTTGCCAATGAGGAAAAGGCCATCGCAAAAGTCCGTGAAGTTATCGAGTATATGAGGTCCTTCGACGGCTATATGGACGCGCATTTCGATCAGGTTGTGAATCACATGTGTGACTGCGGCGAAAGAATAAGTCGTCCAATACGAGTGTTGGAGAAATACAACTTAGTCGAATGCCCGAATGGCGATTGCGCGAACGAATGGCGCGTGGTTATTGAGGATGGCGAGGTGGTCTGGAAGGATGCGCTTGATCGTGCACTCTGTCCCTCCTGTGGTTTTGGAATCGTTGTGAGAAATCAGGACTACGCCCATTTCAGAGATGAAATCTCTAAAAGCCGTAAGATATTTCGCGCCGGCGATTACCTCTCAAAGAATTTGATGTGCCTCAATCCAGAATGCTCTAATAGCATCGACCTGTATTTGGCTTACCAATATCGAAACAAGCAGTAGCTTGTTTTCATTCATAATTTTTCTTGCATTTCGTGCCAAAGCCTGACACGATGTTCATTATTTGTTCTAGTATAATAATATGGCACAGAAACAATTCGGCAGCGCCGACAGCACAGGAAGAAAACTTGATCTCATCGAGACTTATCTCTCGATGTATCAAACGGCGCTGAGCAAAACGCGGCTCCAGACTTTGTATATTGATGGATTTGCGGGAAGCGGCGAAGTGCCTGTGGCGGAAATTGCCGAAGGGTTGTTTAACGACGAAGACGTTCAGACCGTTATGGCTGGGTCGGCGGACCGCGCAGTTAATATTGCCCCGCCCTTTGACCGATATGTCTTTATCGATAAGCGCAAGAAATGCATCGATGCGCTGAAATCGAAGTTTAAAGACCATCCCCTTGCTGAGCGCATGACGCATCAGGTTGGTGATGCGAATGATCATATTTGTAAGCTGTGTGAGGATGAGCAGTGGCGCTACCAGCGCGGTGTTGTTCTGCTAGACCCGTTTGGTTCTCAAGTTGAGTGGTCCACCATTGAAGCCATCGCAAATACTAAGGCGCTTGATCTTTGGTATTTGTTTCCAGCTGGTCTCGGCGTATTCCGTCAGATTAGCAAGGACGGCACGGTTGATCCTACGCATGAACAATCGATCACGCGGATTCTTGGAACGGATGAGTGGAAGACAGCCTTTATTAAGTCCACCAAGGAGCCAGATCTCTTTGGCGAAAAAATAACACATGAAAAAATCGTCACGCCGGAAAGCGCAGCTGAATTCGCGATTGAACGACTGAAGACAGTCTTTGAGGGCGGCGTGATGGAAAAAATAATTCCGCTAGGGAAACATGCCTATCCATCGTATTATTTATTGTTCGCATGGGGCAACGCTTCACCTAAAGCGAAAACACTTGCAAACAAGCTTTCTAAAGCAGCTGTAAACGCAACGGATCGAAAACATGGCCGGACTGTCTGATATTGAATGGACTGATGCGACCTGGAATCCCGTATCGGGTTGCCGGGTGCTCTCGGCTGGCTGCACTAATTGTTACGCTATGCGTATGGCTGCGCGTCTTCAGGCTATGGATCACCCGTCTTATCGAGGTACTACGCGCAAGAGCGGCAATCGCTACGTCTGGACCGGGAAAACGCACCTCCTCGAAGGCACGCTCAATATTCCTCTTACATGGAAGAAGCCGCGTTTGGTCTTTGTGAATTCCATGTCCGACTTGTTTCAGGATAATATACCATTTGATTATGTCGAGAGGGTTTGGCAGATTATGGAGAAGGCTAAGCTTCATACATTCCAGATCTTGACGAAACAGCCGGAACGCATGGCGGCGTTTTTGCGTCACCGGAACAAGCACGCGCTGAAAAACGTTTGGCTCGGTACTTCAGTGGAAGACAGGCGAGTCGTTCACCGCATTGCGGAGTTGAAAAAATGTCGCGCCGCTGTTCGCTTTATTTCATTTGAACCATTGGTCGGTCAAGTTGGAAAGGTCAACTTGTCAAAAATCGACTGGGCAATTGTCGGCGGCGAGTCTGGGCCAAACTCAAGACCGCTTGAAATCGAATGGGTCGATCAGATTTTTGATCAGTGTGAGCATTTTGATACGCACTTTTTCTTTAAGCAGTGGGGCGGCGTGAACAAGAAACGTACCGGTCGAACCTTCAAGGGCCGCACTTGGGATGAAATGCCGGAACTGCGTGTTCAAGCTTGATCTATTGAGCGTTAAATGACTGGCGCTCAGAACAAAAAATTCTTCGCGCTTATCTCTCCCATTTTGCAGTTCAATTATTTCTTCCAGCTGTGTAAATTATCGAAATCAAATCGACCATACGTGATTGCTATTGAACTGCTAACGACACGGGCTAAAAAACTAGTTTTATATATTATCACTAGATTGATTCTATTGTAGTCATCTACCCAAGATCATCGCAAATTACCGAGTGCCCATCATGACTTTTCAAGATGCACGCTATCCGATACTTCTACTACTAATTTTCGTTGGATCAGTTTTGATCGCATTTATCTCATTTGAATTTTACAATGCCGTAGTAGTTTCTTTTATAGTGATGGCTGTTACGGTCGCTCTGTTTTTTGCCACGCGCCCGTGGAAGCGTATTCCTAATAATACTTCGATTGTGGCGATTAGGTACATCGCGTTGCTAACTGCGAGCTACCCCGGCTGGAGTCCGTTCGTTTCGGTTTTAAAAAGCTTCAATATCCCAATTTTGTCTCAAATTCTTCCCAATCTAAATGACCATACCATTTCAGTCAGCATCCTTGTTCTTTCTTCAATATTGATCACCGCGATTGCGATATTTTCAACTCGGCCGCCACTTGATACAGTGCGAGCAGAGTCTTCAAGTCCATTCCGAGACAAAACTTATAATGAACGATTTAAGAATGCGGCAAAAGTTGTTAGCCGAAAGCTCAACCTTCTTGATGAACAGCAAAGTTGGTCTGAAAATTACTTTGAGCCGCTAGACGCAGAAGTAGAAGAAATTAATTCAAATCGGAGAAAGCCTCGCCGAATAAAGGATTTGCTCACGACTATTCGTCGAGACAGGAAAACTAAAGTTTTTTTGATCTTAGGGGATGCAGGCTCCGGAAAAAGCGTCGCACTACGACAGCTGGCTAAAGACCTTTTAGATTCCTCTCACCGAACAGGTGTGATGCCTTTGTATATAAATATGCGAGAATGGAAAGGTTCCATTAAATCATGCGGGTCATTGCCAACAGCCAAAGACTTGCATGATTTTATTTCCGATCAAATTGTAAAGCTTGGTGACCGTTTCACCGAAGAGTTCTTTGACGAATACTTTTCCAGTATGGTCGAACATGGTCGAATTTTTTTCATATTGGATTCTTTTGATGAAATCCCGGCTCTGCTGGATCAAGATGAAACCTCAGAAACAATCTTTGCAATTTCGAGTTTGATCGGAAATCTGCTCGCTGGCGGAGCAGACTCGCGCGGTGTGGTTGCGTCTCGACCCTTTCGAAGACCTAAGCGTTTGTCGCCTTCACTTAAGCAACTAGAAGTACGACCATTCACGGAAGCAAAAATTCGACGTGCGCTTCTACGAACTCAAAAACTTGCTTCCGCGCACGTAGACGCCTTCATGATTGAAGGCCCCCGATGGATTAAGTTCGCAAGGAATCCATTCATATTGGGGCTGTTGGTAGAATACATGTCTACTGGTGAAAAGAAAGTCCCGAATTCGCATGTTGAGTTATATGAGGAATACGTACATCGTAGATTATCGCGTCTGAAAGATGCAATTGACGACTGCGGCTTAACGATAGAGGCAGTAAAAGATCATACTTCGGAAATTGCGTCATTTATGTACCAAAGTGAAGGACTTGGCCTTGAAGTGAGTGCTCGGGACTTAGCTGGTGCTGGATTTTCCTTTGACATCGATAACGTTGTTGGGTTGCTGAGCCGTGCTCGTATTGTGCGAGAAGGAAGCTACCCAGAACGTTCAGTAAGTTTTGTACATCGTCGTTTTAACGAATATTTTTTGGTTCGAGAATTACAGGCAAGTAAAAGGATTGATCTTACTTCGATCGAAAACGACAGGCGTGAGCGCGATGCGCTTGTGTTATATGCCGAGATTGCAAGCCCGGAGGAAATCTCGGTAATTGTCTCGCATTGTTGGGGGCACATTCGTAACCAATGGGAAAAGACGGGACCGTGGGGTTCTCATTTCAAAATCCGAGACTCTGGAAACTTAAGTGGAATTTATTGTCTTCGATTTCTCATAGACGCATTTTCTAAGTCGAACTCTCCTGCGCTAGGAAAATTTGAAATCGAACTTGCGGGTCTTTGTGGCGCACTTATCGAAAAAGCAACAGACGATCCTCTGAGTGCAAAAATTGCTGTCGAAGCAAGTGGCATATTTCAACCAAATACTGCTGGTCGTATAATTCAAGAAGCGCTTTCTTGTGGCGAACCTTGGGTCGCAGAAACCGCTATTCGTGCCTGCCGTTTTATTCCATCAAGCGATGAGTTTATTCAAGCTCCAGCAATTAGGTTTGTGCACGAAGCACCGTACGAAACGGTAAAGGCGATCACAAAGGATTTCAATGGAATTTTCGAAGCCGCGGAAGTGCTTAAGAATTTACGTTGGAGATTTTTCCTTCGAGAAACTCATCACAAAACTAGACCAGTTGTCGCCGTGTTTGCTGTTCTGCTTTCACCTATGATTAGCGCCATAATTTGGGGCGCACGATTATTGAATCATTTGTCTAGTTCTGAAGTATTGAATGCCAAGACAGGCGATTCTGTTGTTGGGCGCAAAAGTTGGCACTTGTCTATTGATAGATTTATTCAAAAATATCAATTCATTGGATTGTTTATTTTATTTGTGTTTGGCGCTTCGATTTTAGGTATTCAGACAGCTTATACAGAAGCTTTATTTATAAACGCAGAGCTTTCTATTTCCACGGATTCTAGTGGAATTAATCTTGACCTATTTAGTATGAAGACATGGTCCCCCCTTTTTTATCGAGCGGGTCTGGAAAAATACCAGGTGTTAATTGCAGCTCTAAGCATTATGGCTGCAACTTTTTCGCTGAACTTTAAAACTATGTATCCCGCTTTTCGCGATTCGATATTCTTCTGCATAGTACTTTTAGGCTTAGTTCCGTATCTAATTTTTGGTTTGTTTAAGGGTGCGCCTGTTTCTTGGCTACTTAGAAAACTTAGGGACGTTGTTAAGATCATTAAAGGTTACCGACTGAATTTTTCCAAATTGTTTCGTGCGATTGTTTTTACTTTGTTTAGCTTGCTTGTCTTTTCCCTCGGCCGTGCATTTTTGCCTTATTTGGAGGAATTTGTGCAAAAAAACCCATGGGTAGAGAAGCTATTTTTATTGTTGACGTTAGGCTTTCTCATCTCGGTTGCCGTCGGTATCCTATACAGTTATGCACTTCGTGTCTTTCATGTCGTGTCGGATCATAAGTATGATGCCAAAGTTCTAAAGTTAAATCCGGTTGAATCGCTTTCCACACGAAGCGATATCGAATCATGCCTCGAAAAGTTCAAGTCCGCGAAAGGACGAGAGCAATTTGTTCTCTTAATGAAGGAGAGAGTTAGGCTAGAGGGATGGTCTCCAGTCGGCCCGTGGGAATCCGAGAGTTTTCCGAGTTATGGAGATCGCTCCAGCTCCGAACTAGCTCGTCTTGAGGAAAAATGGTTAGGCTTAGATCAGCAGTAACTAAGGGGCCTCGCCCCTCGCGCGCGCAAGGCATCCAAACATATCCCCTGCGGGGCCCTCGTTCGGAGCCTCCTTGCGCTTGCTACCCCCATTCTTCGCCAGAAAAGCAGGGGTGCATGTGCACCCCCTTTTGGATCATTGGAATTTGGCTGGCACGGAAATCAGCAATCCCACTCTTCAGCTCGATATCTTTAGCTTATAACTAATGTTAGTTGAGCGCCGCTGCAGCTGCCGTTTTTGCAGCATCAAATATTTCATCTACTTTGGATTTTCCGCCTTCTCCCGCTTCCACCGCAGCCTTAGCTGCAAGCAGGGCATTTTTGCTTAGTTCTAGCGCTTGTGGCGAGATTTCATACCTGCGTTTTGCTTCTTCGCCTTCGTTATTATACCATGCGCCTCCCGATCCGAATGCTAAGCCGCTAATCTTTACTTTGTTTCCTTGCTTGTAATAGCGAGTGACCGCATAGCCGTATACGCCGATCACCTCGGCGAAATAAAACTTCTGACCGGATTCTAATTCGCCGAGGTCTTCCATCTGATTTACCCAAGCGAGCAACTTGTCTATCATGACAGAAGAACGCGGGTCAGGTGCTTCGACGTTGTACAAATGCCGGTACTGGACCTGAAACAAGTGATTACGTTCAACGGCGAGACTACCAAAAATATTGAAATTGGCTTCTACTCCAGCTTCTTTTGAGACAAAGCCGCTATATAGAACCGGATTGCGAGAATCCTCTTTTCCAAATTTGTCCTTGGTGCCTGAAACGATTTCATATGTCGCGGTGAATGCTGGCAGTCTAGTTGCCAGTTCGCCGTTCTCATCCAACGTAAAAATCATGCCAGATAAGCGAGCGGGTGAATGGACATCCATCTGATTTGCAAAGTTAATTTTGCGCGCTAGCTTTGCCTCAAAGTCTTTAGCTTTGACAATGTGCTGAATTTCATCAGCTGCATTGATTCTGTCTCCCGCGACGGCATCCGTGCAACCTGCGAGAAGAAACAGTAAACAGAACCAAGCTCGAACTAAGTGTTTCATGACCATTCACCCCTGGACAGATATTTCAAGTTTTGCACAATTGATTTTAACACATATACTGAAGTACGGATTAGAATAAACGGTGGCAACAGCACTAAAGTCAAATAATAAGTCTGGGGAAAGCGCTATGTTATATCGTATAGCCCTATGTACCTTCATAATATTCGTCATTTTTGCAATGCAGTCGAATGCGGCGCTCAATGCAAAACCCGGCTACGGATTCCCAGAATTTAAATGCTTAGAGCATCAGAGCAAGCAAGAGTTAGAAACGCTCAGTCAACAGACAGGCCGTCAACCGCCCTGGGAGTGTACCGCCGAGCATCCAGTTAGCTCCAAAACATATAAGTACTCGCGGTCGGTCGGTCGTCTCTCGGTCAGGTACGAAAACAGTTCGTCCAGAAAACCAAGTCCTGAATGCTCGGCATACGTCATAGATGTCGACTTAATTATGACCAACTACCACTGCATTCCGGGAGCCGACCCGGATTTGGGCAAAGCAACTACCGCTTATGTTGAGATGGGCTATTATGATGAGAAAGAACGGAGAAACGTCGATAAATATGATGTTATCGTCAATCCGCTTCTGGAGAATAAAGAGTTAGACTACGTCGTTCTAGAGGTAGAGAAAAGTGATGGAGACTATCTTGGTGATCACTGGTTTCGCCTTCCCATAGCACTTCGAGAGGTTGGCTATCAACAAGAACTTGTGATGTTTCATCACCCGAACCTTCTCCCATCAATGCACACGGATAACAATTGCCAACGAGTTCACTCGGTTCCGACCAATGTGCTTGACGCGTTCAAATTGGAATCAGAAGATGTGGAAAAGCTAGTTTTTCATACATGCGAAACTTTAAACGGAAGCTCTGGATCACCGTTGATGGCAGCGCGAGGCGGACGGTTTGGAAAAGTGGCGGCTATTCACAGAAACGGTATTTCACGTGTAACTGGTAGAAATCCAGATGGTACTCCGATTGTCAGTACATATCACGTGGCAACACCATCATTTTTGTTTGCTCAGGAAGTTATTGACCTCATGGCGCAGCGTGCGGAGGAGCGCCGAGGACCTCATAAACAGCTCGTGTCGTTTTCGAGGGCGATGGATAACTCTGGACTTGACGCTGAAAGGCAATTCACAGCCTTTTTGATTGAAAGCGATGCCTCTCGGGTCGCGCGAGGAAGTGATCGTAAGAGAATTGCGGAGTATTATCGACGAGCTGCAAGACGTCTTCAGCATACTGATAATCAAGACCTTTTCAATTTCTTTTCTTTTAGAATTAATGATGAGACCGAATTTGAAGCTTTGCTCGGTGATTCTTATTCTGCGCCACTACTGCCCGAGTTCTACTTCGAGCAAGGTAAAGAGATACTCACGGACGAAATGACAGAAAAGCTGTTGGCGTCCCTGAAAGACTTGAATGGACCCAATACAGTCCCCCTTGGTGTAGTTGCGCAAGTATATATGGTGGAAGATGAACTAGGTAGTGGTGCAAGCCCGGAAGTGTCTAACTCTTTGCTATCTAGCCGCCTTAACCACATACTTCGATTGCTTGACACTGCGGAGCTTGGGCCTGTAGTTGTTATTCCTCGCACTCAAAGCCGAATTCTAACTGAGGAGTCTCACCCGGCATTTCAGCGAAGAGTTGAAATCGATGCCATTGTTCGATCAGTAGTATGGGTAGGCATTACACCTGACGAGTATCCACCTATTCGCGATCGACTTTAGCCAGCTCAATGTGTCAAAGATGACGCCGTGTTGGTTTCTTCGCTGGGGCGATGCACAAGTGTGAAAAGTACCCAACGATAAGCGGACAGGCACTAATCTTGATCCCCCGTCATCGCCAGAAGCAGGAGTTCAGAGACCCCGTCTGCAATTGGTTAGCGCTCTAGATCGATGTCTTTGCTATTTAGGCTAGGGCCGCGCTCCGCACTCTGCTCAATGTTCGATTGCACACGCTGAAACTCGGCGCGCATGTCATCAACGCGTTTATCCATGTCCTTGTAAGCCAACCGATCTTCTTTCAGTTCGGCGCTCGCCTTCGCTACGCGCTCTCGCTCAGCGAGTAATTCCCCCTTCAGGGTTCGCCGCTCCTCCAATTGCCGGAAAACCAAATCGTCCTTTTCCTGGCGATCACGTTGCAGAGCATTCAGGGCATCAAGTTCATTCTGACGCTGAATTTTTGCGCGGCGTCCGGTTAGGTGGTCAACGAGGCCACGAAGCCCCTTGTTGAATCGCTCCTGTCTTTGGGCCCGCTCAGCGGTTTCTCGCTCAAGTAAGGCGGTCTGCAAGCTTTCTCTACTCTGTGCATGGTTTTTCGCCATCTGCCCGATGCGTTCACGGCGCTGAGTTTCGGACTTGGCGGCTTTTTCTTTTTGCTCGCGTTGCAAACACTGAATGACCGGGCTGATTTCCTGTGCGATTTGCCTACGCGCTTCTTCGATAGTCGGAAGCTCAGCCTCAGGGCCTAAACGGCTGCGCACTTCCTTGGTGCGGATGCCCGTCCATTTGGCGACCGCGAAGGGCGCGCCTTGCTGGTTTAATGCAATAAAGTTACGCCTGTTTCCCCTCGCAAGGACAAATCCACGTTCCTTTAGCGCTTGGATGTAAGCCGCTTTGTTGTCAGAGACCGCCCAACAATCCTGCAATGCGGCCTTGATCTCTCCCGCATCCTTTCCCGCTCGCTTGGCTTGTTGCCATTCTGCAAGCGTGAAGTTCTTGGGATCGCGCTCTTTTGACGACATCATGCCTCGCGGCATCTTCCAGCCATTTTCGAGATAGAGTTCCCGCGAAATTTCCATTAGCTTGAGTTTTGAATACGGGAGCGGGATTGCCTTCATTTCATCGACGTCAATCCTGCTCCACACCCCATGCATATGACGCCGGCCTTCTTTTTCGTGCCAGACAAGCGCTCGTGCCTGGCCCGTTAGCCCAAGTTTTTGTTCTATGCGCGCAACAGTCTCTTCAAAAACTTCAGTTCGAACGTTCTCCTCTGCAGGCGGATTGAGACTCAACGAAAACAAAAACTGCTTGCAGCGAGTACCGCGACTGACTGCGTAAGCTTCATTTAGCGCAGCCTTGAGGTCCTCTGATGCAAAGCCCCGGATATCATGGATTGTGACCTGCTCGTTTTCTTCTTTCAGCAAGTGAGCGGCAAGATTGGCTGCGCCGCCTCGCTGACTTCCTACGAGGATCACGAGCTATCCTCCGGCGTCAGGCCCAGCGCCTGTATCAAGGCCGTGCGCATTGTGCGGATATCCGAGCACGCCTGATGAAGTTCGCGGGTTAGATCCTCGCCAACAGGGAGAGTGCCAGTATTGGCGGCCTTGGCTATCTGGTTGAGATTTGACGCCAGCCTTGAGCGACCCAGAATGGCCAAAGCCTGCGCTATTGCCACATCGTCGGGGCGGGGCTTGCGTCGCTTTCTGCGTGGCGTGGTTTGCTCGCCAAAGAGTTTATGGCGGATATAAGCGCCGAGGCTCCTTCGGCCTGCTTGCCGTTCCAAACGCTCACGTTCCTCCCAGCTCAGCCGAAGTGAGAAAGGGGAGGGCTTGTTTAGTCGATTAGCCTTTTGGGCTACAGGGTGCGGTTTTGAGGCTGCAGCGAAGGCGTCAAAGGCTGTGGGCCGCGAAGAGTGGGTCATAATCCCAACTCCTCAAAGTCAATGTTTTCCTGCCTTAGCTGGCGCTCCCAGTCCTCTAGAGTCTGATAAAGCTGGTTCGAACAAAGTTCGTCCAGCTTCACCAACAAAACTTTCAAAATCGGCGCGGCGGGATCAACGCATGACGATTCTTGGAGCGTATTCACTTTTGTTCCGCGGCCGGCCGGGGCCTTCTCTGGGCCGCCCCAGGTTAGGGACGGGTTTCGGCCCCCCGCGCATCACCTTATATAAAGGGCGCACATCACCCCGGAGCGCCGCCCCTTGAGAACCGATCTGGATCATCTGCCTGAACGCAAGCAGTGAGAGCTCGCCCGCGTCGTCGAGATCCTCCATGAGGAGTTCGAGGACAAGCAAAAGACCGCGACCTCGGCCAAACGCAAACGCGGGCGGATTTTAAAGATCATCCTGTTCGGTTCACAAGCGTGCGGCGACTGGGTCGAGGACGCCAAGGGCGGCTATTTCTCCGACTACGATCTTCTCAGTATCGTCAATGACGACAGGCTCACCGATATGGCCGCTTACTGGCATGGGGCGGAGGATCGCCTGTTGCGCGATTCGAAAACCGTTTCCGAGCCATCAATCCGTTCCCCAACAGACTTAGTGATCACCATATCACATGGCACAACTTTAAGGGGGAAGGACAAAATTGAAACCGGTTAAGGCTTAAGCCGCGTGGTTAAGTCAGCCTCTAGCGAGTTTGGATACTCCCGGCACGAGTGATCCAAAACCGTCACCTAATTGGATTGCGGGGCTCTCGAAGCGTGCGTGATGTCAATTGATGAGACGTTGGTGCAACTGATGAGCGTCAGAGTTTAGGGTTATAACGTAGCATATGACCTGACTTGATCACAGATTTGGTACGGCTTGCAGTCATTTCCAAGGCTAGTGCAAAAATGCAGCGAAAAAAAATTTCTTACAAGTAAACGACGCAACTGAGTTCACATTGACAGTTAAATATTCTGTTTCGAGGCGTTCATGCAGTTCACATGCATGCTTTAAAAAACTCTACAGTTTTTATTTTAACGATTGACAAACTACGCAGAGATGAATTTTATGTAGTTCATCCAACGTGGGGTTGCGAATGAAAAACAGACGATCAATTGCATTGTTCTTGAGATTGTTTGTATTTGCGTTCGCCGTTTTATTTTCCACAATTTCTTTTGCGAACGATACGATTGACCTTTTTGCAAGAGGTCATCAACTGCAAATCGTTCCGGAGAATGGGGAAGCATTCACGGTCGAATTCTTTTCTGATGGAACTTACAAAACCAGCCACGGGTCTAGTGGCAAGTGGAAAAAAGATGGCGATATGCTTTGCACTGTGCGGGATTCAGACGCAGCACACAGCTGCGGTGTTTTTCCGAGGGGCAAGAAGCGCGGGAACGCTTGGACGACCAAAGACGCACGCCAAAAAAATGTAACTGTAGCTATTCTTCCTCCAAAGGCGAGAAAAGTTAAGTAGTCTAACCAAGCCTTTAGAGTACGCCGCATATCAGTCGGATTGTTGCTTGCTGCCGACTGCTCACAAAAATCACACATACTTGCCACGCTCATGGAGATTTGCGTGACAGGCTTTCTTTGACCTCTTTTAGGTAAGCGGAAGTTTCACAATGGCGCTATCGACATGAAAATAAACAATACAATCATTATCATAAGCGGCGCTTTTATGGCTGTGGCGTTCAGTCCATTAGCCGCGCAGCAGCACGAAACGACGTACAGCTATGACAAGCTTGGCCGTCTGAAGCAGACTGACTACGACACG
Source organism: Pseudomonadota bacterium (assembly GCA_039819405.1). GTDB lineage: Bacteria > Pseudomonadota > Alphaproteobacteria > Caulobacterales > Parvularculaceae > Hyphococcus. The sequence continues at coordinate 380,576 of JBCBSB010000006.1, forward strand.
AGCAAGTCGCAGAAATATAAATATGACGCAGCCGGCAATCGACGTCAGGTGTCAAGCGGCGTCTATGATCCGCTGCCAAACGAAGCGCCGGTTGTAGTTCTTGACAGTAAGTCTATGAACGAAGACGACTCTCTGACAATTAAACCACTGCAAAATGACTCAGATCCGGAAGGCGATCCTATAACGCTGGCGACTGTTGGGTCAGCAAGTAACGGGGTGGCGACGAAAAGCGGCAATAATGTTCTTTACTCGCCAAATACTAATTGGAGTGGTTCAGATAGTTTTAGTTACACGGTCAGCGACGGTACGAGTTCGGTGTCTGGAACGATAGACGTTACGGTCGCCCCCGTTAACGATGCCCCAGTCGCTAACAATACCAGCCAAACAATTACTGAAGATGTTACCAAAACGTTCGGTGTGCGATGGAATGATAGTGATGTCGACACGCCGATGGGCTCTGTCCTCATTACACAAGTGACCCAAGGGGCCAAAGGTTCTGTTTCAATTACATCTGATGACGAAAGAGTTATCTATAATCCTGCTACTAATCAGAATGGATCAGATAGCTTTACTTATACGATTTCTGACGGAGAGCTGAGTGATACTGCATCTGTAAGCATTTCAATCACGCCGGTGAATGACGCCCCGGTTGCAGTTGCTGATGTTTATACCGGCATTGATAAAAGCCAATGGACAGTATTGAATGTACGCGGTGGCGACTATGATATCGATAGTCCAAATTTCACTGTCTCCTCCGCTTCCGGTGGTTTCGGTCAGAAGCAAATAATAAACAACAATACGCAAGTCAGATATCGCTGTCCGTCATGCTCAGGCACGGAGGACGGGTTTAACTATACGATTACGGACGGGTCCCTCACCAGTGGCGCTGGCGTAGTGGTGTTCTTCAGCTCCGGCGGCGGTGGCGGCGTGCCGTTGTTCTAGTGCTTTGCGTAGCTCCTTGTTTGAACCTTTTTTGGCGGAAAATGATGATATCTCTTATGCCTGATACTGGAAAAGCTCACTGCCGCTCAGCGCTGGTGAGGCGCACCCTGAGATCAGCCTTTATCGCGGTATGCGCTATGGTTGGCTTTGGCGACTTGGCGGCCGCGCAAACGGAGCCTGCGTTTCGCTTTGGCGAGGCTTCGTTGATAACGCCTCAGGCCGCCAACAATTATTATGGATCGGCGACGGTTCATACTGATGGACATGGTAGCGGACGATCTGATGAGCTCGTATCATTGGCGCAAGGCCTTGATAATGACCCATCGCTAATCTTCGAATACGTTCACGATTATATCGATTATTATCCAACTTTTGGTCTCGGGAAAGGAGCGCTTGGCGCGCATCTCGATAAGTCGGGCTCGGCGTTAGATCAGGCGCAACTACTTGCTGAACTGCTTGATCAAGCGCGAATAAACGGCGCCGCTATTACGAGCATCGCCATAAAATATGGCACATTATCCCTGTCAGACCCGTTAGAGATCAGCAATTGGCTTGGGGATTTGAATGCCGGCGAGCTTTGCAGATTGCTCGCAAATGGAGGCATTCCCGGTAGGGTGAATGGCTCGACGAGTTGCGGCTCTTCCGGAGCGGTGTCGACTCTTGAGATTGCGCATGCCTGGGTAACCGCGACGGTCAACGGTTCGCCCGTAACTTATGATCCTGCTTATAAAACCTATACCGAAATTCCTGCTCTTAGTGTCAGCGGCCAGGACTTTAAAGATGCGATGGGCGCGAGCTGCACAAACACGCATGGCATAACCGCGGGCGCGCCGTCGCAGGAAAGTACGAATGGCGGTGCGCCATTCGCAAAATCGTTCAATTACTCTAATCTCGCAACGCATTTACAAAGCTGCGCGTCTTCTCTTTGGTCCTGGATTGAAGCGAATGCTTCGGGCGCAGCGGTTGAAGATATTCTTGGTGGGCGCAGGGTTGATATTGATGGGGTGGCGCCCTCGACGGCCGTACACAATGAGACGAACAGCTGGTTAGTAAACGGAATTCCTGATCAGTATCGCTTTAAAATAACCATAGAGGTTGACCGTCCAGAACACCCGACTCTCGCAAATCCGCCAATTATTGACCTGAGCATTGGTCTTTATATGGACGAGGTTTACGGGCGTCGCGTGGCTTTGGAGCCAAACGGTTTTGGCGATACGGACACTTATCCGGATATCACTACTCTGTTGGGTAGCTCTACTGCATGTTCGGACAATGACTTTTTATATGCGTTGCAGTTGACGGTTGACGGTGTTCGCGTGCCGGGCAAAGGATTCAAAGGCCCATGTTCGCCTCACATCCGAGGGGCGTATGTAACAGCCCATATGGATGCTCCTTACGCTGCTGACAGTGGGGGCTACCAAGACAAAGAGCTGTTTAGCGCCGACCATACGTTGGTAACGCGCTCGATTTTTGCTCTATCTGCAGGTAATACCGGATCAGACTGGGCGCGCTACTATCAGAAGAAACTTGGCCTAGACAGACCTTCATCTGTATTTTGGAATGGTGTTTTGATTGGCGGAAGCGAGCCGGAACCACCTTCATTTGTAGAATCCGGCGCGCGCGTGGCCGAAGATGTCCGATACAGATTATTCGCCGCATGGGCTGAACAGTTTTCTAGACTCATCACCCTTGCAGAAGGTGTTGGTGAGGCGCCGCTTCAGCACCATTATACGATGGGCTGGTCCTTTGGTCTGACGCGTGTTGAAAAGAAATGCGAAGGAACTGCGCCTGCTGAGTCCTGTTTATGGTCATTGGGCGACGATGCGGTCGTGATGAGCCTCGAGACCGCGATGTCGACCCCGGCGCTGAATGCGGAACCGATGAAACGTATGACAGCGAATGCTGCTGCTGCGCTGGAATCCAGTGTCATGGAGCAGCAGTTAAATTCGACGGCTCCTGGCGGTACGGCGAAGAAATTCCGTTGGGGTAATGAAGCGACGCACACTTTTCCCACGCCCCCCGCTGGCAAACCGGCTATATCGATTTCTGCTCCGCACGGCGCTGACCCTCAGGGCGCGTTTCCGATTTACCGTTTTGCAGCGGGATCGACATTGGGTACGCCGGTGCAAAGTGTACTAACGTCTAGCGGCTATAATGATTGTGGCGATCTGTACAGCGGCAGTGATATATACATTAATGACTGTCAGGAGCAGAGATTAATTTCCGGCATTCAAACTTATCTTGACGCCGGTTATGATGTTGTCGCGGTTGGCGACGCTTATCTTGGCCCTGGATTGCGCTGTGGGCGCCATTTCTTTGCTGAGACACCGAATTCATGGAATTTCGTTGGCGTCGGACATTGGAACTGTGACAGCAACGCGGCTCGCGGCGGCGCCTTCATCGCTTATAAGCCGGACTTTTCAGAAGTCGCGCATGTGAGTTTCACCAGCTCGCGCATTAGCAAAGGCGGCGCCGCGGGCGGGGCGATTCCCGAAGAGCTTCAGGTGATGGATATTCCAACGCCCGCTGATCTTTTGAAAGAAGAAGAGGAGGAATCGTTTGCGCACACGGCGGATCTGCGCTCGGGGAGCTTGAGTTTGTCGACCGGGCCGTTGATCACGGCGGGCACCGGACCGTTTCCCCATTCGCTGCCATTCTCTCGATCTTTCCAGAGCGGTGAGAGCGCCCCAAACGATCCGGTCTGGAGCCACAACTGGAACATGCCGCTGACGATTTCCGGGTCCGGCAACGAAATGCTGGGGTCAAGCCGGGCGCTGTTTGCATCCGAAACACTGGCCATGCTTTCCGTTATTCACGGCGTTTACAGCGATAGCGGGACAAGCGCCCATGCGCGCATCAAACAAGAGGTCACTGGCGTCCTCGCGTCAGCCTGGTGGACGGACCGAATGACCCATAATGTGGTGAGCGCGACCGTCAGCGGTCAGGCGACGCAGTTTGTCCGCAAACTTGGAACGAATGAGTTTTATCCCGCGCAAGGCGGCGCGGCGCGGGTGACGCAAACCGGTTCGCGTTATCAATATTATTCCTATGCAGATGAAACTGCGCCTTCCGGCGGTCAGCGTCGTATGACGACGCTCGCCTGGCGCAATGACCTGCTTGGCTTTACGCTGACCAATCCGGGAAAGGACGTCATCACCTATAGCTTCCGGCGGCCCTATTATATGCAGGTTGGCGACTCGCCAACCGGCGTGACGGACAAGCCCTCCTTCTGGGCGACGAATTGGTCATTTCCCGCGGGGCAAACAATTACTTTTTCCTATGATTGGTCGACATATGGTGATTGCGTCACGCAACTGCCCGGTACGGTATGCGAAAAACCCAAACTAGTGAAAGTCGAAAATTCCATCGGGCGAAAACTGACCTTCACCGGGCCGATGGACAGTCCAACAACCGTGAAAGACGATACGAACCGCACCGTGGCGCTGACCAATACGCGTGTCACCCATGTTGACGGCAAGGTCACGGATTATGATATCGAGCTTGTGGACTTTGTCACAGGCATATGGGGCGATAGTTATACTGAGAAATATCTCGACGCGATTTCCGATCCCGGTTTCAATATGGCCAACAATGTGGTGTCGCATCAGTTCACCTATGACGTTGCGGGAAAATTGCGGACCTATGTGAACGCACGGTTCAAACAGTGGACCTATTTTGTCGGCGGCGGCGCGCGGGGCGCGACCCGCGATCCGCTGGGCCATGACGCGGTTGAATATTACGATCGCGACGGCAACACCACGCGGTCCATCGACAAGGTCGGCAATGAAACCAGGAACGAGTATGATGGCCTTGGGCGGTTGATCAGGCGAACCTTCCCGGAGGGCAACCGCTATGAAGTCACTTATGACAAGCTGTCAAATGTTATTCAGGTCGATCATTGCGGCAAGACCGATACGGCCTGCGCCAACCCCATTCCCACAACCGCAAGTTATAACAACGCTAGCTGGCCGACCAAGCCGAACAAGGTTTGGGACGCGAATGGCAATGAAACCTCCATCGCCTATTGGGCGCCGACCGCGCCGAATGGCGCAGGCGAAGTGAAGACCGTCACCCAGCCGAAAGACGACAACAACGTCAACCCGATCTGGAACTACGCTTACGATTCGATGGGCCGGCTAACCAGCGTCACCAATCCGGAAGGGGATGTTTCGACCGCCGCCTATGGCGCCAAGGGCGAGTTTGAAAGCCTAATCGTCGATCCCGGTGATCTCGCCATCTCAACCTCCATGACCCACAACACCAGGGGCGACCCGATCACCCTGGACGGTCCGCGCGGGGAGGATTATCTCTTTACCTATGATACCGCGCGACGCCCGTTGACGACGACGGACCCGATGTTGAGCGTCACCGAAACCTTCTATAATTCTCGCGGCTGGCCAACGAAAACCTGCACGCAAATCGAAGACGGGTCGCCGTCGCTGGCGTGTTCGGCTTCGTCGCCGGGAAACCAGTCACACTGGGCGGTGACCTATACGATTTATTCCGAAACCGGTCAGCCTAAACAGGTGCGCGATCCTGACGGTAAATGGACCAGCACGTTTTATGACGATCTTGACCGCCCGCTGGTGACGGTCGACGCCATGGGGCGCAAGACCATGACGGTCTACTGGCCCGATGGCAAGGTTCGCAAAGTGATCCGCGCCTGGGACGGCGCCGAGGATGGAACCGGCGCGACGACCGACTGCAGCGCCATGCGCACGGCGACAGCGGCGGACCCGGACAACGCCTTGCAGCAATGCTACCAGCAATACAGCTATACGGCGAACGGCCAGATCGCATGGGTCAATGACTCCAACGGTCAGCGCACCGAATATGTCTATGACGATTTCGACCGGCTGGAAAAAACCATCTTCCCGTCAAAGACGCGCGCCGCCGTTCCGAATGTGACGCTGCCGGACCCTGCCGATTACGAGCAATACACCTATGACGATAACGGCAGCATGCTGACCAGGCGCACGCGCGCGGGCCAGACGATCACTTATGTTTACGACGACCTGAACCGGTTGACGAGCCGGGTGGTGCCGGGGCCCGGCAATCCCCAGACCTATAGCTTTGAGTATGACCTTAATGGGCGGCGCACGCGGTCCAGCGTTGACGGTTTCCATCAGGACTATACGTATGACGCCGGAGACCGGCTGATATCCCAGTTCTACAGCCAAAATACGACGACGGCGGGCAAGGAAGCCAAGGTATTCTATCGCTATGACAAGGGCTCGAACGTCACGCGCATCACGCATCCTGACAGTCACTGGGTTCAGTACAAATACGATCTTTTGAACCGTGTGACGCGGGTTTGTGAGAACCGGGATTCCTCAAGCTGTCTGGCGACGTCAGCGCCGACGGCGGAGCTCACCTA
>JBCBSB010000007.1:0-173417 GCA_039819405.1 Pseudomonadota bacterium
CGTCCGGCCCCGGACGAAACGTAAGGGGCGGCAGGCGACGAAAGGCAATGCGGGATCAGTGATCCGCAAACATCTTAAAACGGGGTTAGCGACACCCCGCCCACATGCGTGTGGGACGAATGGAGGTTTCCAGATTCAAGCCCCAAGATCAAGACTTATTTGGCGGGGCAGTGAGCTGTCCGATTGAGCAGAGAAACTAGATTTAGCTTAGCTCGAACCATGATTGACTTTCAGAAATCTTGGAAACCAATGGGGCGTTCTTAGAGATTTTTGAACTAAGGGCTTGCTCGCATGCATCTATAAATGTGTAGAAGTGCGAACCAGAGTTTGTGAGGACCTTCCGAGCTATATGTTCGGGAATCTCCTTTCTGTTTGGCCCATGCACATGAACATTTATGTGGGCACCATATTTCTTTGCCTGGAGAGAAAGCTGGCAGAAATACTCCCAATCGACGGTGCCAGAAACTGAATAGCCCGCTTCCAACTCAGCCAAGTCTCTAATTAGTGTGTGCTCAGAAACTTCAACACCTTTAAATCGCGAACGAATTTTTGATCTCACCTCCTCAAGCTTAGAAATTCTCGGGATGAGAAGTTGGATAAATCGGGGGTTGTATCCATATCTGCATTCTTCGAGTATTGACGCGCTGATATTTCTCTGTGCATCATTTCTTGCTCGATATATCAGGCGCGTGATTTTTCTGACCGATAACCATTGAGATTCGTCTAAAGCTGAAGTGAGGCTATCTAATTCTCTTGAAAACTTAGTTATCACTTCTAGCGATGCCCAAGAGAAAATTGAAACAAGCATATTGACATTGTCTTCTTCATTATCTGCCGAGGCGATATTCTCAGACCACCAATCTATCTTATTCGATTGCGCCTTAGCAAAATGAAGCCTTCTTACTAGTCCTTTTTCCGAGCGCCAAAAATTGCGATCACTGTCATTACAAGAATCTGCAAGTTGCGATACGCAAGAAGCAACGTGGGCAATTTCCGTTAACGCACTTGATTGAGGTGCGATATCAAACCCATTGTCTACCAACGCCTCCCAACACTCGAGAGAATTTCTCCACTTCGACGCTTCAATAGCCAACAAATCGTTTAATATCTTTGCATAAGACTTAGCACCATCAATCCACGGCATACCTTGGCGCGCATCCTCAGTTGCTTCAATGTGAGTACGACCCCAAAATCTACGACTTTGAAGGATTAATTTAGCTGGCGTTTCACGCCCTTGGGTAAATAGGTCCGGATAGCTGTGTGGAGTTATATAGTTTGACAGTTCGTCCAAAAACGCAAAATGTCTACCGTCCTCATTATTGCGTGCAAAATAAATATACTCACCCGAGAAAATTGAAGAAAGCAATGCGTTAAACATATCTTTGTTGTGAATTACTTCTTTTATCTGACCTTTTCGAACCATCCAAGAAGCGACTCGCTGAAAGTTTTTTCCATAGGCTCTTTTGATGGAATCATTGTCGATCACCATGTCAATACCGAGTTGCATTGCCCGCGACATCGGATCTTCGTCAGATGTTTCCTCTTTCCAATACTGTTTGAGTTCGTCAACGTTTGCATTTTGTGAAATCAAACCTCTAAGGAACATTCCCAAGATTAGATTCTTATACTGACTACGTTTTTTTATAGCGACTTCTCGCAATTCTTTTTGACCGCACCTAATTGGCAGTGCACCAATACTTCCTCGCGTCCTTAGGTCGTCGGCACATAGAAGTCGAGTGAAGCCCGGCTCTTCAGCAACGAAATCAACCAAGCGTCGGATGTCCCTTGGTGACTGTGAAAAGACCCAATCGGACAGTAACATTAGTGCTAAACGTCGAGGTTGGTTAATCAAGTTTCGGCTTTGGTCTTCGTCAAGTTGAATTATGCCTTCCACTAGAGAAGACAATTCTCCGCGCCCGTAAAAACCACAGTAGAATCTTGTAACATTTGTCCAATAGGGGTTTTTTGCAAGCGCCTCAAACCGGTCTGGTTTTGTGCCTTTGGTCTCTCCGCCCGGTGATGAATGAGGAGCAGAATCGTAAAGATACAATGCTGTAAAATACTCACGTAGAGGCTGAACTTCAAACTCGTATGTTCCTTTAACACGCGAAACTAACGCAACCACTCGTTCCTCAATACCTTCAAGCAACAAATCGGCTAAATCAGGCTGGTCATGACCTTCCTTATCCAGATACTCCTTTATAAGTTTTTTGAAATTTTCCTTCGCAATACTCCCCGAACCTTCACCTTTTTCTGCTTGTGTTTGCAAAACCCAACCCAAATATCCATGAATCGACATAAGCAAATCACGATAGTCTCTGACGATATCCGATTTTTCAGCTTCGCGATTAAAAAAAAGATCCATATATTTTTGATATAGTGCAGTTCTTTTATCTGGAAGAGCCGCTCCTTGAATATGAATCAAATGAAGCAAAATGGAGAGCTGCATTGGATTTCGAGCAAGTTGCCGAATGTGCGGCTGCTCTAACTTGTTTTTCAGAGTTGCGGAGACCAACTCTTGCTCTTTGGAACTCAAACTTTGTGCAAATGTCCATTTATTTTTATAATTTTCAATATCATCGTTTCTTAAGTCCTTCAGTTCCAAATGAACCCAGCTTTCTTCAGGAAAACCAGGGGAATTAGCAAATGCGGCTGGCCGACTAGTAACAATTAACTGAACTGATAACGCATGTAGCTCAAGTCTTTCTGATGCCTGACAAATTTCTTCAACAACGCGAGATCGTGTTTTTACGTCTGCTACTTCATCAAATCCGTCCAGCACGATCAAACAATGTGAGTACTCCATAAATTTTAACAGTTCTTCGTGACTAATTTTTAGCCCTGCGGAAAACCACGAGATTTGCATTGCTAAGAAACATTCCAATGAGCGTTCCTCTTCGCCAGGAAATAGCGCTTTATCATCACGTGAGAATGGGTGCTTGCCAGAAAGCCAAGTCGCATAATCTCTAAGATCGATTCGGAACGGAACACGAGCAAAGCCAAATTTATGAGCATCTGGTAACCGCTTGTACTCATTCTTGTTAGTAATTCGCACGCGATTAACTTGACAAATATATTGAGTAACTGTCGATTTGCCCTGCCCAGGCGCTCCCTCAAGTACAATTCTGGCAGCTCGAGACGAAACCGGTGCGTTCGAGAAAAATGCTGCAGCCATTCCTCCGTGTATAGAAGATTCTTGAAAGTCCGGATTGTTGTGATCAATTTCAAGCAACTCGGAAACATATCGCTTTACATCTATGTCAATTCCATCATTTTTTAATTTCTCACGCTGCCGAGCAATATCTCTTTGCTCACCTTTAAGGCCAATTGGCAAATCTACGAAAAGATCTGTCAGATTATGTGTTAGTTCTACTTGTTTGAATTTGACGTCTTTATCAGTACTGTATTGCGTGGCCAAATAATTCCAAATCGTACGAGTCGAGGTTTCTTTACTTGTGGCACCAGCCTTCTCCACTAAAAATCCCAAGACGTCAGTAGCCCGACATATTTGTGGATAACTCCATCGAATGTCAGATGAATTATCAATTTTTGCATCCAGATCGTCTCTCCACCATACAACAGATGGAATATCAAATTCATCGGATAGTTTCTTATTGATTCGATCAATGGATCCCGCATTTAGATGAGCGGTACCTTGTACGTTGGTAACTAGATAGTATTTTTTTGCGCCGAGTGAAATTAATTCCTGTACCTTCTCTTTTTCCGTATCTATCAGACTTTCGATGACGTCACGTTCTGTTTTTGACTTTGGATCTCTGGAAAACTTAACTTGGTAGACTGCCAAACCATCGATGGGTTGATCCAATAAAAAACTAAATGCATCGCGGCCACCGTCTGGTTGAGCGACGGGCAAACACTGCGTGTCAGGGTTTTCAGAAACAATTAGCGCTTGAGAAAGTTTTTGGAATGTCTCTGGATCCAGTGTTTCATATAGATAGGTCATAATACCTCTTATATCAGTTATGATCGATGGCGCTCTATGCTTTCGGTGCGCTTTCCAAATTTGGCAACATAAGATGGTTCTAAAAAAATCTCTACAAAACTGCTCGCTAGCCTCACCCCTTCGCGGTCTTCTCCAACGCCGCCAAGTGCTCCCGCCAGGCGGTTTCGATAAGGCGCAAGAGTTCTGTCATGCGGTCGCCCTGCCACCTGCACACCATTGATGACAAGCTCACCCGCCATTACCCCAAAAAAATGTCTGGTAGCTTTGACGCCAGACGAAATTCTCTCGTTACGCTATAACCTCTAACCTACTCCCTCGCCTTCTTCTCCGATTCCGCGAGGTGCTCGCGGCAGGCGGTTTCGATCAGGCCGAGCAATTTCGTGATGCACTCGTCCTGCCAGGCGAGGGCTTCGGGGGTGGTTTCGTAGTGTTCGGAGTAGCGCGCCTCGACATAGGCGCGGCGGAGGAGTTCGAAGAAGCGGTCATAGGGTTTCTGGCCTCTGGGCCAGGCGTCACGCAGGCGCGGGTCGGTGTCTTCAGCGAGGTTTCTTAGTCTGGAGACGTTGTGTTCTTTTAGTCTGTAGAGCGTTTTCGTGAGAAAGAACGTCGTATATGCACTTTCCGCTGCTTGATGGTACTGAAAGGCGGCAAGATTTAGCCACTTCTTGCTCACATTGAAACGACCGGTTTCTAGAAACTGTTCAGTCTTTTCTTTCCAATCGTCAAAATACCCCTGCGCCATTTCATAAGCGCGTTTCGGTTCCGGCGGGACGGGTTTTCCGAGTTTGTATTTCGCCTTGCCGTTTGGCGCGCGCTCGGTCAGCTCATAAAGCATCACGCCGTCGCGGATGATGTCGGAGAAGAAATACTGCCCCTCGGTCAGCTTGGCGTTCACGTCGTCCATGGTGTGGACGATGAATTGCGGCGTGGTTTTGATTTTCGGATCGCGCAAGAGCCGATCCTCCGCCCCGTGCCAGTAAGCGGCCATGTCGGTGAGCTTGTCGTCATTGACGATGATGAGAAGATCGTAGTCGGAGAAATAGCCGCCCTTCGCATCCTCGACCCAGTCGCCGCGGGCGTGGCTTCCGAACAGGATGATCTTTAAAATCCGCCCGCGCTTGCGCTTGGCCGAGGTCGCGGTCTTTTGCTTGTCCTCGAACTCCTCATGGAGGATCTCGACGACGCGGGCCAGCTCTCGCTGCTTGCGTTCGGGCAGATGATCGAGATCGGTTCTCAAGGGACAAGGCTCCGGGGTGATTTGCGCCCTCTATATAGGGTGATGCGCGCGCGCCCGAAACCCGGGCCGAAACGCCCCGAGCAAGGCGCCGTCGCTAGTCCTCTGCTTCCCGGCCCCCGCAAACCTGGTGGCACTCCCCAAAGGCCTCAATCCGGACATCGCCCGCGGAAACCTCAATTGGTGAAAACAACCCGGCGATCTGGCGCTCATCCAGCATGATTTGTTTTGCCTGCATGCATTCCCGGCAGATCAAAAAAGCACGCGCGCGAGGGGTGCGATCATCACCAACGGCAACAAAAGCATTGAGGCTCTCAATCTTTTTCACGCACTCCCGAGCGATCAGCGCTTCGAGCGCCCTGTAGATCGTCATTGGCGCTCTTACGCCGTCATCTTGAAGCTGTTCTAAAAGCTCGTAGGCTTTTAACGGCGTTTGCGACTGACAGAGCGCATTATAAACCAGTCGCTCATTCCGTTTGAATGTCCCTACCAACCGCCCCTTTTGAGATGTTATGCGCCCGGTGCGGCCCTCGGCTTTGGCCGGGGCGTCAATCTGGATTCCCATTTCTCTCTCCTGTTGAGTGGCGCTCCTTGAGCGCATGTTTCTTTCAGTAAAAAGAAACGGAGAGAGGCGGGCCTCGCACAGGATAGGGATTGGCGTGAAATGAATCGGCAATCAGCGCCCGGTCAAGCAGCCGAATTCCGACCAGTGATATTTCGGGCGCAACCGTTGGCGGAACATCCGGCGAGAGTTTCGCCGCACCAAGCGCCGCCACAGAGCAAACCACGCACTCGCCGTCGAAATCGGCGGCGTGATCATTATGGTCATGAGCGGATGCATAGGCCGCGCCCGCCAACATAAAGAATGCGGCGAAACACGAAGCCATCAAGGCAATCCAGGACAACCTCGACGACTTTGCTGTCGCGCTGCTATGCGATTTCAACAAGACCATTTGCGAATGTTATCATATCCGCAACACAACCGTCACCTAAAATCAGTATCGCGGGACTTCGCGACCATGAACGGCTGAGACTTAGAGAGTCAGAATTGACCCGAGAGGGTCAAAACGGCGAACACACCGCGGTCGCGATCAATCGTTTCCCCGCCAGCGAAAGCGCCTGCGCGGCTGGGCTCGAAGAACCGGCGCTCGCGAAAAAAGTTCCGCTTGCCGATATTCCGCACAGCAAAATTCGCCCGAACGCCTTTGATGCGCGTGGTTTCGATAAACACGCGCCACTGTTCGCCGGTGCGCGTGAGACTCTCTTCATCGGCAAAGAAAAATGGCCGCTCGCGCGCCGCGCGATAGGAAAAACCCCAGGCGAGCTTTCGTTTCGTCAGGTCCTGACGGAACTCCGCCAGAATGGTTGGCGACTCAACGTCCGAGATCGCGCGGTCGCGTCCCGTCAGGGGATCTGAAAATGTCGAGTCGCGAATGTCGGCCTCCACTTCGATGAGACCGCCGGGAATGAGCGGAGACAGAATCAAACTGGCGTTGGCCGTGACGCCCCATATCCGTCCGTCGCCAGCGTTGGCCGCGCCGAAAGCGCCGGAAGGTAGCGCGATCTGCTCGATCACATCGTTTCGCCACTCATGAAATAATTCGACATTCACTGCGCCACGGGCGTCAGAGCGCACATCAACCGTGAAGGTCGCCCGCGTGGTCTGATCGGGCCCCAGTTCAGGATTGCCAGCCAAAAGCCGGTCGTCCTCCGCCGAGGCTGAAGCGGCGAATTCGCTGAAATCAAGCTGGCCCACCGTGCGCCTCGCGCCCAATCGCAGCTGAAGCCCGGGACGCGCGTCATAGATGAGTGTCGCAAAGGGTTTTATGAAGAAGAAGCTCTGGGAACTTGACGCGTCGCCTGAAACGCGAATCTCCGACGCTTCAACGGCCAGACCTGTTTCGACGGACAGCTTTCGGGCGGCGCGCCAAATCAGGTTAGCGAAGGCTTCGCCGCGAAGCTCTTCCACCAGAACGTTGGCTGCCGGAAGATTAATCTGCGTTGCAACATCGCCGTCGCGCGTTTCCAGCGAAAGGCGGCTGTCGAGCCGGTTGTAAGCGATCTCCCCGCCGAACTCAGGTAGGAAACGCCCCTCGCCCGACTTGCTGATAGCGCTGCGAAAAATGGTTTCGAAAGAATCCTGCAGCCGAACGAATGTGGACCCGGAAATCACGGCGCCCACAGGGCGTTCGGTGGAAACAATCTGTTCCTGGTCAAGGTCCTGAAACGACGACAGCGACAATAGCTTCACGGACCAGTCGTCGTTTACGGGGCGTGTCCAGTCGACGCCCAACTCGCCTTCGATGAAGACACTGTCGAAGCCGATAAAAAAGCGCTCATCAGGCGCCGCATCCGGCAAGCGGCCATCGAAACCGAGCCGCTCCGTATCCGGAAGGAAGGCGCTCCGGCCGAAACGCCCGGTCAGCGTCAGTTTTCCGCCCGCAGCAGGGCGTTCCGCTTCAGAGGATATGAAAGCATCTGTCAGAACGCTTGGCCGGTCCTCCAGCTGAGATGACAACAGCGCGCCATCAGGCCCGGTCTGAATGCGCGGACCCGCAAGGGGAAACCGCTCCCAAAATGCGTTTGCCTTTGTCGACGTCTCCCAGGCGCCGAATTGGCGCGCCACCGTGAGTTCGCCGCTTGGATAGACGATGCCGTCTGCTGCGCGTTCGAGTTCAAGCTCCCAGCTTCCCGCCGTTCCCCCTCGCACGCGGATAATGTTTGCAACAACGGATTGGCCGGCGGCTTCGCTTAAACCCGCCGATCCGCGGATCACTTCAATCCGGCCAACCTGATTGGCCGGAATGCGGCCCAGCGCGTCTTCGAGGCCGCCGTCTTTTGAAGACGGGCGTTCGCCATCGATCAGAACATTACCGGCCGCGCCGCCAAACCCGCGCAGGTCATCGCCGGCGTCAAGCGTAAAGCCAGGTAAGCGATCGATCATATCGCTCGCTGTCTGTGGGTTGAATCGATCGAAAAACGATCGCTCATAGACCTGACGGTCGCTTTGCGCCGCAGGTTCCTGCGCCGCTGCTGGAAAAACGATGCTATTCGCGAAAACAAACGATAAGAGCAGAACCGTTCGCCTGCAATCGGTTACAACCTTGTTCACAAAACGCACGCCGTGAAGCGTTAGAAATTTAAACACGCCGACTTCCCCAATTTTATATTTTATTGTCACGCGACCGCCGCAGCGAGCTTTCGCCACAGCGCCTCCACCGGTCCTTGTTTAGAACGTGACAGCCAGGCCCAGCTGAAGGCGATCTGAAACACCCAGGTCATCAGCACAAGAATGAAGAGCGCGTCATGGTCGAGCGTATCGAACGGAAAAATCCTGAATATATGAAAGACGCTTAAGAAAATTGCGGAATGCAGTAAGTAGTTCGTCAGCGCCATTCGACCGACGCGCTCTATCGGCTCTGTAATGAGCCCGGCATATCGTTGAAAGAAGAGCTGCGCGCCACCCAGAACAGCGAAGGAAGAAATCGCGCATCCCGTCAGGAACGTGACGCCGCTCAATGGCAGCTCGCGTGTGAAACCGAGATACGGCCCTACAGTCGAGTTTGCGCCAATCCGTGCAAACACGCCGTAAATTACGAGCGGCGCACCAAACGCTAACGCCGCCAGGACCATTCTACGAAAGAAAGCCGGCGATCTGGCGCCCTGCAGAATATTGAGCTTGAAAAGCGCCATGCCGATTAACATGAAGCCCAGCGCATTCCAGATTCGGAAATAAGGCAGCGCAGTCCATTGAATAAACTGATTGCGCCATGCGTTATACGCAAACAGATCGCCGTAGCCGCCAGCATAAGCTTCCGCAATCGTGGAAGGGGCGTCGCCGTAGTCCACCCACCGGGAGAACAAGAGCTGTTCAAGCGTGGCCTCATAGACCTCAGGCCACTCATTGAAGACAAGATCGATGCTTTTCAAAAGAACGCCGATCATGATCAATCGGCTCGGGCTCCAGTTCAAAGCCAATAATAGAAAGGGCGCGCAGACGGCGTAAGTGATGAGGATATCGCCTGGCCAAAGCAGATAGGCGTGCGCCACGCCAATAAAAAACAGAATAAGCATCCGCTTCAGAAAGTACGGCGCAAAGGGAGATGGCGCGCTTGGGCGAGACGCCAACAGCAATGCGCTTGCGCCAAACAGCATGCAGAAGATCGGCATGAAACGCTGGTCAAAAATCAGATACTGCGACAACCACGCCGTAACGCTGGCGACGTCCGGGTCCCTTAACCGGGACATGGAATCGCCTGCATGCCAGGGAATATTGGCAACCAGCATTCCAAGGATCGCCAGGCCGCGCAGAAAATCGAGCGAACGAACTCTCTCTGTCTTCAAACTTTGCGCGGCGGTTGTGGTGGTTTGCACAGCACGAATATTTGTGAGGATGCGCTACAGCATCGTTTCGAGCGGCGCAGCCATCCGGCGCCGCGCACCCACAAGTAGCAACGCAGAAATCACAATGAGAAAGCCCAGCGGCGCTCCGAACGAACTCACTTTTTGACCGAGCGTCCGGTCGCGAAATTCGAATTCCGGGATCGCGTCAAACTCAGCGATGGAGATGCGCTGCTTTGCGACGACAGCAGGGCCGATGCGGTCGAACAGGTCGTTTAACGCCACACGCGCCTGTTCCTGATACGCCATATTGCGAGCGACGTCGCCGCCGGCAATCGTCACAAGCGCGTTATTGGCGATGAGCGCGGGCGATAGAAACTGCAAACGCCCCACAAGGGCTTTGCGATTTTGCCGTGATTGCGTGAAGGCTTCGAGCACCGGCGTCGTGCGCTTGCCGGCTTCCCGGTTTGACAAAAATGCGCCTCTAAAGAAGCCCGGCACATCTTCAGTGCTGAGCGCCATTTCAGGATGGTCCGCGAGAAAAGCATTTGTCATCTTTTCCGCTTCTCTGACGGCCTTGACTTCGCCTTCGCGCATCTCCGAAAGGAAGACAAGGCGCGACGGCGGCGGGTACGCAGCCTCTGCAACGGCGCCGCCAATCGCGGGAACGGCGAATACAAAAACCGCCCATAGGGAAAACAGCGACGCGGCCACGGTTTCGCTTCGTTTTCCAAATGCAACAGCAAACGCAATCAGCGAAAACCAGAACAAGCCATAGCCCCATGCGACACCCAGCCAGACGATAAAGCTGGCGAAACGGGCGCCAGACATTTGCGGCGCCGGCGCCACAAGCGCTGCAAGCAATGCGATCATTGAGAACACCATCCAAATGACGGCGTTCCGAACAAACAGTCTTTTCCAAACGGACGACTGAATATTCCCCGCCTGCGCCGCCGTTATTCTAGCACGCCCGCGCTCTCGCTCGCCTGCAAAAACATCAAACGACGCAGCAATCATGACCAATGGCAGAATCACGATGACAAGGAAGGTTAGATCAAAGCGGCCCATGCCAAGGATTGTCGGGTTCGCAAACTCATACTCAATGAAGAGATCTGCGGGATTGGCCCAGCCGGTCAGCTTGGCTGTTGTCGGAAACAGATCGCGAGACCCAATTGCAAAATCCGCGAGCGGTGCCGGCGGCAGGCTCGCCGGCAATCGCAAATTCATCGGCCGCGCTTCATAAGGTGACGGCGCTTCGTCATTTGCTTCAATGTCGACAAGCGCGTCGCGCCACTCGGTTACGGCTTCATTCGATTGAGCCGCAAAATCGGCCTGCCCGGCGACCGCCTGCCCCACATAGGCCTTTCCACTGATGGCGGCGTATGACCCAAGTAATATCAAACAACTGACAATCAGCGTTCCCGGTAGCGCGAACAGAAAAATTCTGCGCTCAAGCGCAAATGTCATCGAGTTGATCATGATGCGATCCTTTTCTGCGCGCGTTTGACGGCCCATATCGCGAAGATGAGACCGCCGATGGCGTAAGCGAGAAGAACGATGGCGCTGAATGCATAGGCGCCGAGCAACGAAAGGAAGCGCGGCGGCGTATAGGAGAAATCTTCAATTTCACGCCATAGCTCTTCATTGGCGGTGTAGCTGTATCGGGCGTCACCAGCATTATACATTAGGTCGTCGTTGAGTTGCTTGATGATTTTTCGGCGATGCGTTTCGGCGCCTTTGGCGAAGACTTTTTGATGAACACGATCAGCGCCCGAGAGCCCGGCCGACATTGTGTTAAGCGCGATCACCGGCGAGACAAGCGACGCCATGCGCAAAACGTCTTCCTGGCTTCGATGAATATCGTCTAACCGTTCATAGACCGTTTCAAACAGCGGGTGCGCATGTTCCTCGCTTCGTTGCAGTGAGTATGCTCCGTAGTTGATCGGCAGTTCATCGGTTTCTTCAACGCCATATTCTTCAAGAACGGCTTTTTCAATCGCGTCTCGATACTCGTCGTCCTGATAGAATGCGCTGGAGGCGTCGCTCAGTTGCCGCGACACCGCTGCCGCATCCGGCTCAGCGTAGATTGTAGACGCTGCATCGCTGGCAATGCGTGGAATTAGAACAATGCTTCCCGCCCAGAGGGCGACAAGCGCGATCAACGCAGCGCGTTTCTCAGACAGAAGCGCTGAAACGCCGATCGCAATTGCGCCAAGCGATATGAAGTAAATTGTGTAGCTGACAATCAAACCGCCAGTTCGAATGAATTGATCAGGGAGAAACGCCTCGCCCCCGGCGCGTCCGGCAATCCATATGGCGACTACAAGCGCCGGCAAAATGATCGCGCCAAGCCCGACGCCCGCCCCCAGAAGTTTTCCCAAGAATAATGCCCCCGGACTAACGCCCATTGCAGCCGCCTGCCGCAGCGTGCCGCTTTCCCGTTCGCCTGCGACAGCGCCAAACAGGACAAGGAAGACAAATAGCGGAGCAATAACTTGCAGCACCCAGGCGGGCGATAGATTGGCGATGCGGCCCGCGTCGCCTAAGTCTTCCGCGCGCCTGAAAACGGCGGGGTTTTGATAGTGAGCCTCCATCCACAGCGCGATGCCCGCATAGTCCGTAACACCCGGATCGAACGCCACTAGCCCGGGAATGGGTTTAAACGCATAGCGTGCGAAGTGAGCGGCGGAATGCGGGTTGCGTTCGCCTTGCGAATCCCACACGTCGCGATCAACCGCTTCTGCGGCTGCGCGCTCGCGTTCAAATGTTGAAACGCGCTCAATGGAAAGCATCGCCGCGGCGGCAAGGAGAGCAAATAATGCAGCAGCGATGGAAAGAAAGACGCCGCTACGCAAGAATGAAACGATTTCTCTTTGAACGATGGCGGTAATCATGCGGCCGCTCCCGTTCTGGCTTCGGAAACGTCCCCGTCATGCATATGCGCCAGATAAATTCGTTCGATCTCACTGGCGTTCAATGTAGATGCATCGAGATTATCGACCAGCTTGCCTGCCTTCATAATGCCGATGCGCGTCCCAACCTCCTTCGCCCGGAAAACATCGTGCGTCGCCATCAGGATGGCGCGTCCATCGTCGCGCAGCCGACGGAGCGATACGCAAAGTGCGTTGGCGGCGGATGGGTCGAGGCCGGAAAGCGGCTCGTCAAGCAACAGCGCTTTCGCATTCTTGGCCAGCGCGATCGCGATGCCAACTTTCTGGCGCATTCCCTTCGAATAGGAGGACGCGCGCCGGCCTGCCGCATTCTCGTCAAGCCCTGCTTCTTTGAGCACTGAAATCAATTGACTTCGCGACTTGCGAACACTGGAAAGGCGAAGAAAGTAGTCAAGATTTTCAACGCCAGAAAGCTGTGGATAGAGCGCAACCTGCTCAGGGATGTAGGCAAGGTGCTTTTTCGTTTCCACGGGCGCCTGGGCGACGTTCAGTCCGTTGACAAATGCGCCGCCCGATGACGGTTCCAGGAATCTCAGAAAGAGGTTGATTGTCGTTGTCTTGCCAGCGCCATTGGCGCCGAGAAGGCACATGATATCTCCTGTCCCAACCTTGAGATCGAGACGATCAAGCGCGGTTAGCGAACCGAATTTTTTCGTGAGTTGTTTTGCTTCCAACATATCGAACTTCCTTTATTGCTGCGGGCGGCTGCTTGAAGACGGTTTGAGATATGCGTCGAGCCAGCGGTCCATTTCATCGCGAACATCTTGTTGATGCTCTATCAGGGTGTGAGATCCGTCTCGCGGCACAACCAGGCGAAAAGGATGGTCGAGCCGGGCCAGATGTTCCGCCATTGTCAGAGAATTACTGACGGGTACGCGAACGTCGTCAGCGCCATGAATCAACAGAATGGGTGTTTTTTTCGACAGTCGTTCCGGCCAATAGGCGGCGGACAATTCGGTAAGCGCTTTATCCTGATCTTCTTCATAACTATCGACGACGCCAGGATAGACATGTTCATGAAACTCTTCGCGGCGTTCTGAATTCACAAGATCGCTTGGCGCGCCGATCAGCACTGCTGTTTCAATCTCGTCGGTTTCTGCGAGAACGCGGTAGCCAAGCCCCCCGCCGCGCGAGAACCCCCAAACCCCAATGCGTGAAGCACGTGCGCCGTCTATATGTTTGGCGACATCAATAAGCCGCAACATGTCTGAGCGATCGCCGGCGCCGAGGTTCGGCGCTCCTTCACTGCCGCCTTCGCCCCTTAATGCGGAAGCAATCACCACATAACCGCGTTCAGCGAGACGGTGCATTTCAAGGAGGTCGAAAAAAGTGATCCTCCCCCATTGAGCAACACCGCCATGAGCAAAAAGAACGACGGGCGCAGGCTCATCCATGATACTTGGCGCAATGACAAACCCGTTTATCTTCAGGCCATCATTTAAATAAACAAGCTTGTCGCAGCTCAGGCTTGTTTGATCACGATATCGGTTAAAACTGGCCTCATCAAAGAGCTGGCGCATGGCCGAGCTTCGCCATGCAGGGTCCGGCGCTTCGTCCATAAAAGCGAGCCACTCATCGTATTTTTCGAATAAAAATTTACATGGCGTTCGCTCAAGAATAGGTGATGTATCTTCAGTCGCGAAGCTCGGGGCGGCTAATGCAATAAATGCAAATATACCAGCGACAAATTGTAGAGCCGTTTCGGCAAAAGCTCTCTTTATTATCCTGCTCATCTTGAAGCAATGCTCCTGATAGCGTTTGAAAACGCCGTCATATGGTCGCGGGAATTGAAGACGTTCGGCGAAATGTAGACGCCGTCATTCGGGCCTGGGAAATTTCCATAGGTATAGATATCGAACTCTTCGCGTAGAGTAGTCGTTAGGTCTCTTCCTGACATGCCCTCAACAACAACTCGCGCGAGACCTGATCGTTTCCGAACATCCGACTCGGTGATAACGCGAACGCCGCTGACGCCTTCAAGGTTATCCATAACAAGCGACAACAGATAGCGAACCCGTGCGGCTTTCCGCTCGGGCCCAAGCTGCTCATAGAAATCAAGCGCCTGACCAATAGCGGCGATCGTCGGCCCGCTGCGCGTCCCGATGTCTTCAAACTTACGGATGTCGTCAGCTTCGCGCCGCGTACCGTAAAGCGGCCATAACGCCTCAACGCGGTCGCGACGCACATAGAGCGCGCCTGTTCCAAGCGGCGCGTTGAGCCATTTATGCAAAGAGGTTGCGAAGTAATCGCAACCTAGTTCTTTCATACTCACCGGGATGTGGCCGAAACTTAAGGCTCCATCGGCGAGAAGTTGCGCGCCTCGGTCATGGGCAAGGTCCGACAGTTCTCTAATAGGCAATACATAGCCAAAGCCATCTACGAGATGGCTTGCAACAATCAACTTCGTTTTCGGCGTTAGTGCTTCTTCGAAAAGTCTAACAGTCTGTCTTGCGGTTGGCGCGACCGGCAGCTCAATGCGGCGTACGACAACGCCATGGCGTTTGGCCCGTTGTTCAAAGGTTACGCTGGCATAGCGATCGTCAACATCGCTCATAAGAACTTCGTCGCCTTCGTTCAGCGACAAGCCCCAACCGACAATGTTCAGACCTTCTGTGGTGTTCCGCGTAATGGCCATCTCTTCCGGCGCGCAATCCATCAATGCAGCAAGCCGTTCACGGTGATTGTCTATCCGCGCCCATAACCGGTACATATGCGGGCGGGGAGCGCTCGACGACATTGCATTGTAACGGCTGAGGGCCTCGACAACGGCAGTTGGGTGTGGGTTATTGCCGCCGCCATTCAGGATGGTCCATCGCCCGTCAAGACGATAAGCCCGTGCAACCGACATCCAGAAAAGTTCGTCACGGGCCACATCGTCAGCATTGCGCCCGCGCGCGCTCTGCGCCGCCGCGGATGCGATGGAAACTGCGTTTGCAGCAAGCGCCACAGATGCTGCGCTGGCGCCTGATACAATTGAACGTCGCGTTAACATGGGTTCTCCTCGTCATCGGCTAAATGCGAAATATCCAAAAATGCGCCCGAACGCTTTGAGAACCGATATTCTCAACAACGCCCGGGCGCTCAGTTGCCGACGGAGGGAACGCTACGCTTGCGTCGGCGTGGTGATTTGCATCGGAGCGGCGCATCAGAAGGTCTTCCTGAGCGTTGCCCGGAATTGCCTTGGCGGGCCGGGCGTAACATTCGTCGCCGCTTCGCGAAGGCCGCCGAAGAAGTAAAAATATTCGTTGTCGAACAGGTTGAGGACTGACAGCGACAACGAGAAATCGT
This sequence comes from Pseudomonadota bacterium, assembly GCA_039819405.1. Classification (GTDB taxonomy): domain Bacteria; phylum Pseudomonadota; class Alphaproteobacteria; order Caulobacterales; family Parvularculaceae; genus Hyphococcus. The sequence continues at coordinate 15,779 of JBCBSB010000007.1, forward strand.
CGCGCCCCGGTAAGCGCGCTGTAGCGCTCAGATTCACAAGGTCGAAGGCGCCGCGCTCAGGTACATTGTTCGCCTGCGTTACCTGATAGTCGCTGTAATATTCATAGGTCGCCCGCGCGGACAGCCAGTCGGTTATGTCCTGATTAACCTCAACATAAACAATGTGGTCGGCGACGCCGGTCGGATCAGTCCCCGTCAGATCAATCTCGCCGCCGAACGAAGACAGAATAAGCTCATCCCATTCGGGATCGAGATATGTGTAGTTGACAACGAGTTTCGTTCCATCGGCTGGATAGAAACGAAACGACGTTTCGACGCCGCGGCTTGAAAATTTCTGTCCCGTAGTCGCCAGCGAAGAGGGACCCATCGGATCAGGGTTTGCGACAAATAAACGGCGATTGCGCTGTTCGAGATAAAAGAGAGCCCCTTCCCATTCGAAACGCCCGTCCAAGGCGGCGCCTTTCCATCCGATTTCAAAGCTGTCGATGGTTGTTGGCCGTTCAACGCGCGCAAATTGCGACGTGTCCCATTGGAAAACCGGACCAAAATTGGAGTTGAACCCACGTCCGTAGGAAGCGTAAATCAGCCCCGGACCGTAATCGTAAGCGAGCGAGGCTTTTGGCGCGAACGCCCCTTCGTCACCTTCTGCAACGTCATCGGTTGGAAACGTCCCCAAGACATCAAAATCAACTTTTCGGCGGAAGGCGTCGTAGCGCGCCCCCACGGTAAGAGTCAGATTGGACGTCAGCGCGATTTCGTCCTGAACGAATGTACTCCAGAACGAGTTCGTGGTATCAGCCGCGGTTCGCAACTGATCGTTGACGAAACAGGGATTGTCGCGATTTAAAACTTCGCCCGTCGTATAGTCGATTTCGACCAGGTAAAACGCAAAACCGCAGTCAAACGTAAAGCCAAACTGGCCAGTCCATCGGTCTTCTTCACCAAGCGTCGCCCGCTCACCCGATACGCCCGCGACAATATTATGGCGGCCGGTCTCCCAGTTGACGAGCGCTTCGCCGACAAAGACTTTCGCATCGGTCTGCGATGCAAAGCCGTTGATCGCCATCACATTACGCGATGGATCGAAACCGAATGCGTCATAGAAGTTTAACCGAACGTCGCTGTCAAACTGGCGCGCATGCCCTGTGATCTGAATGCTTAAATTGTCTGAAAAGTCATGGTTCAGCCGTAACGCGCCAATGAAACCCTCAACGTCGTTTCTTGTCGGCGCCAGACCCAAAAATGATTCACGCCCGCCAATGACGTCTACAATCGTCCCGTCGCTGAGCGTCGGGATGGTGCTTGGTACCTCCGCATCGCGATTGATATAACTGAGATAGGCTGTGAGCGCTGTTTGATCCGTTGGCGCCCAAACGCCTTTTAAGAAGAGATTGACCGTTTCGCGCGCGCTGTTTTCGCGCCAGCCTTCATAATTTTCATAGGCCGCGTCAGCCAAAAGTGAAAAATCGCCAAAGACGCCCTCTACGCCGCCAGCCGCTCGGTAATAGTCATCGCTGCCGCCGGTGAATTCAAGGCGGGCGCCGTTTCGCGTTGGCGTGCGGGTCAGATAATTGACGGCGCCGGCGATGGCGCCACGACCATAGAGCGCCGAAACCGGGCCGCGAACGATTTCCACATTCTCAACCGATCCGTATGGAATTTCGGTGAGTAAGACTTCTTCGTCCGGCCCGACAAAAGGAATGCCATCGATCAGCGCGAGAAAGGTGTCGTTGCCGTGGTTCCCCGTTACGCCGCGAATCGTAACGAAAGGAAACTCATCACCATCGCCCTCGCCACGACGGAAGAAAACGCCAGGCACGCCGCGAAATTCATCAGTGCCGTAAGTGAACCCCAGCTCGCGGAGATCATCGAGGTTTTGAACGGTGATCGCCGCCGGCGTTTCCAGCAACGGTTTTGCCGTCCGCGTCGCTGTAACGACGATCACATCTTGATCGTTTGAGTTTTCTGATTCCTGCGCATGCGTTGGCATTAATGCCGATACGCCCGCAAAGATTAGCGCATAGCCCGCGCCCCAAGAGCCGCCCTTGTGCATAAATACTGTTCCATAGATAACTGACGAACTTCGCCAACATTCACTCGTTGAGGCGCGCTTCTTAGCGCGCGCCCCAAAACGCAAATACTTGTCTGGATCAGTTGTGCGGCGGACCGCGGGCTATGGAGTGAAGGTCAAATTTGGCGACCAGAATTTGCGCAACCAAGATTGGCCGACTGAGGTCCAGCCGTTGGCTTGGGACTATGGAGTCAACAGTCGGCGGCGGCGCATCAACATCGTGGTCGAGAAAGGAGAGACAGCAGATTGCACAGGAAGCCGTAGACGCATGAACATCATGATTATCTTCGGCATGTGCGACAGCAGCGAGTTGCGCGAGAGCAAAGATGAGACCGGCCACAATATGTGCGAGCCGCGCCTTGAATCTATGGTCTGATCGTATCGCCATGCTTCCCCGCCTCGGAACAAAGTTTGCGCCGCTTTGGAAAGCAGCATTCAGAATCCCGAGGAGGCAATAAGATCAAAGGCAGGGCTGTGATACTATCACAAAATTGAACGACTCGTCTTAAAAACCAAACGCACCATCGCGTGCTCCAGTCCATTTTTGAATCAAGCGTCTTTCAAGTGACGGAATATTGATTTGGGATAGACGGCTTTTTCAAAACCCTCTGTCGTACTGCCGACCAGTACTGATTTTCACCCGCTCCGGTACGCCATTTTTAACAGCGCATAATTGGACGAGAGAATTCGAACCTCCTTGTTCTTGAATCAGCCGCGCATTGCGCGGCGGGGGTTCGAATCCTCTCGGGGACGCCATTTTCAAGAGCATAACTGGACCAGAGGATTCGAACCTCCTTGTTCTTGAATCAGCCGCGCATTGCGCGGCGGGGGTTCGAATGCTCTCCGAAACGCCATTCCCTTGCCAAACTGCTTGACCCTCAAAGCAGACATTAGCCTCACTATTTTCTATCGGCCGCAATTCGTTGTGACCTGCGGCACTCAGCTTCTGTACCGGTTAGGTCAAAAGGTAAATCTTCCAGCAATCTGGAACGAAGCCTCGGTCAATTGGTTTCCTCGATCTGTGTACGCACCTCACCCAGACGATCGTTCAACTCCTGAAGGCGTTCTATCGCATCTTGCCCGGGAGACTGGTCGGCGTCGCCAAGCATGTAATAAAGATAGTTAAGCTGATCGACGAGCATGGGCTGATTATAGAAACCTTCCTCCTTGGTTTTCAGTTGCGCAAGCGCGGTGTTTACTTTGACGAGACGCGCGGCATCGTTGTCACCGGTAAAATTTTCCGGGTTGTCGAGCGCCAATTTCTCCGCCTCCAGATCGTTCGTCAGCCTGCGCGCATCGCTGAGAAGATCGCGAACCTGAAGCACAAGCGTTGTCTGCAAGCCTATGTCTTCGGCCGTAACACCTCGGTTGGCGAGGCGCGGATCAGCCAGCAATTCGACCGTTTGGTTCGTCGTCATGTCCCCATAGGATAGTTTCAGCGTATAAACGCCCGGCGCGGCCATCGGCCCATTCCGATAACTCTTGTCCGCTTCGGCGCGCCATGGTCCCTGATGGTCCATATTCCAATGAAAGCGATGCATCCCAGGCGCCGCGCTTAAGGCTTCATCGGAAATGTAGGTGATGACTTCGGTGCTCATGTCCCGAAGCGCCGTCTCGTCTGCTTGCTCTTCTTCTGTCTTCGTTTCTTCAGGGAGCGCTCCCTCGAAAGCGTTCACCGTTTCGCCGTCGGGACCGGCGATCTCCAGACGGACAAGGCGCGATCCGTCTGAGCCTTCAAGGTCAGGAACAAAATAATCGACGGCGACGAAGGCGCGCGGATAGTCAAGGACGCCCTCACCGTCCTGGAATGAAGCGCGATAGCGATAGGTCGGCTTTGGCTTGAAGAGAAGAAGGGCTTCACCCTGCTTTTCGACCGCATCCTGGCGCAACGCCGTCATGTCGTCGAGCACCCAGAACCCACGGCCCATGGTGGAGAGAACGAGATCGCCGCGATATATCTTGATGTCCGTCACCGGCGTGATGGGAAGGTTCTGCTGAAACGCCGTCCAGTTTTCGCCGTCGTCAAGCGATACGAAGACGCCTTCTTCCGTCCCCGCGAAAAGCAGCCCTTCACGCACGGGGTCTTCGCGGACAACGCGCGTTGGCGCATCGGCTGGAATTCCGTTTCTACCATTCGTGAGCAAGGTCCACGATCTGCCGAAATCCTCCGTACGGTAAATATAAGGCTTCCAGTCCCCAAGCATGTAGCGAAGGACCGAGATATACGCTTTCCCGGCGGCATGGGGCGACGGCTCGACCGCGTCGACGCGCCCGCCGGCCGGAAGGCGGGAAGGCGTTGCATCCGTCCATGTCTCGCCATTGTCGCGAGTGACGTGAACGGGACCGTCATTGGCTCCTGCCCAGATCACACCTTTCTGCACAGGCGATTCCCGTAAGGAATAAATCGTACTGTAAACCTCCTCACCAGTGATGTCCCGCGTGATCGGCGATCCGGAAATCACCTGCTTGTCCGGCTCGAAAGCAGTGAGGTCCGGCGAAATTGTAGTCCAGGTTTTTCCTTCATCTGTCGTGCGATGGACGAACTGCGAAGCATGGTAGACAACGTTTGAGTCGTGGGGCGAAACGTGGATCGGCGCCACCCGCTGGAAGCGATGCTTCAAGTCCTTCGGGTTATGGCCGTACATGTTCGACGCGCCGACATAGTAGGCTTTCTCCTGACCAGTGCGCTTGTTGTAAACGCCGAAACGTCCTTTGCAGTTAACATAGACGATATCGGGATCGCCAGGCTTCGGCACGGCGGGCCCTGTCTCGCAGCCCCCTGTATGCATCAAGTAGGCTGCCCGATTTTGCGCTGGCGTCGGCGCCATGCTGGGCACGGAAATCGTTGTATTGTTGTCTTGCTGACCAGCATAGACCCAGTAGGGATACTGATCGTCGACCTCCACCTGATAGACTTCCACCGTCGGCTGATTGAACAGTGTTGACCATGTTTTCCCGCCATTGAAAGTGACTGTGGCGCCGCCGTCGTTCGCCTGAACGAAATGGTCCGGATTGTCCGGGTGGATCCACATGTCGTGGCTGTCCCCATGAGGCGGGCGCAGTTCTTCCCAGGTCTCGCCGCCATCGACCGACTTCCAGTACTGCGTCGCCATGACGTAGACGATATCCGGATTTGTCGGATCAACGTCGACATTGGTGTAATAGAAAGGCCGGTTGACAAGTTCTTTCTTGTCAGAAACCAGTTTGAAATTCGCACCCTGATCAGTGGACTTATAGAGACCGCCGACGCCTGGCGGCGCCTCGACAAGGGCGTAGACAATGCTTGAATTCGCCGCGCTAACGGCAAGATCGATCTTGCCCACAAGGCCGTCCGGGAGGCCATTCGACAGCTTTGTCCAGGTCGCGCCGCCGTCGATGGTCTTCCATATCCCCGCTTCGTCGGCTGTCCCGCCGCTGATGATCGTCCATGGTTTGCGCTCGGCTTTCCAGGCGCTTGCAAAAGCGACATCCGGGTTGCCGGGCAAAAGCTCGACGTCCGTGAACCCCACCCGGTCGGAATGATACAGGACTTTGTTCCAGGTCGCGCCGCCGTCCTCGGTCTTGTAGACGCCGCGCGCTTTGTTCGGTTCGAACGCCTGGCCGATCGCAGCGACCCAAACGACATTATGATTGCGCGGATCGATCTCGACGGCGCCGATATGACCCGTCTCATCGAGCCCGATGTGATCCCACGTTTCACCTCCATTTACGGACTTGTAGACGCCGTCGCCACGGATCACATTGCTGCGAAGCCCGTCCGAGCCCGTACCGACATAAATAATGTTGGCGTCGTTTTGAGCGACGGCGATGTCCCCGATTGACGGGGATCCGAACGCGCCGTCGGACACAGGCCGCCAGCTCTGGCCGTAATCGCTGGTCTTCCACACGCCGGCGCCGGATGCGCCCATGTAGAATGTCCCGGGTGCGTCGATCGACCCCGCGACCGCTGTCGCTCGTCCGCCACGGGCAGGCCCGAGATTTCGATATTCGAAACTACTGAAGTCCTGCGCGATGGTCTCGCCGTCGGCAAGAGCGACCACAGTCGATGCAATTAGTCCTAACAGAAAACGCATGAAACCCCTCGTCTATTCTAGCCATGATCGCGCTTGGTAAGCGCCGCGCCGGTCATAAATGTCCTACCGCAGCCTTGATGGTCGCGCGAAATTTTTAACGAGCAGGAGAGCAGAAGCTCGGTTTGATGGCAAGCAGCTGTCCCCTGCCTCCCGGCCCCGCAAACCTGATGGCGCGCGCCAAAAGCCTCGACGCGGCCATCGCCCGCGGAGACCTCAATTGGCTTTCGGGCATGAGTTTTCTAATTCCACGGTGAAGATTGGCGACCGGCTCTCATGCGGAATCGATCACTTATCATTAGGGCGTTGTGGCGGCGCAGCTATCACCTGCCGCAATGGACGCGACGCCATCATAATCCGCTTCTGTGGGGGCCAGACGACGAATGAGGATGACGCCAGTGTTGGTCGGCGAAACATAGCGCTCCGTCGCCGGGCCAGCAGAAACGTTTGAATATTCGCGAGTCAACAAAATATCAGCGCCTTTTTCAGCCCGCACAGTCGCAAAATTAATTGTCTGCGCATCAAAAAACGACACAGAGGAATAGGCGGGCCAGGGCGCTACTGTAAGGTTGATCGAACCTTCACTGAGATCATATATGCATATGGAATAGGCGAAATCCGGCGAAGGTCGAACGACAGTTTGCGACTGCGGCGTAACGCGCGGGCTCAGACGAAACGTGTTGGCGTCTAAGTTGGCAGTCTCAGCGATCTTCTTCATCGCGACTTTCATGATGATGCCGGGCGACGCCTGCAACGTCGCTATGTGAGCGATGGCGAATCCAGCCGCTAACATGGCAAAGGCCGTCAGTTCTCTTCTCACGACGCCTCCTTCCCCGTACAGGTGAGCTTTGCGATTGACGGCGGGTCGAGGGCTTTTTCGAGCGACGACAGAAGACCCGAACTCGGTCGATAGATGCGAAGGGTCAGGTCAAATTGTCCCGCATTGCGAGACGATATCCAATGCTCCTCCCCATCGGGTTTAAGCGGCGCAATGATTGCGGACCATTGTTCGGTTGGGCCCACCTTGGTGGCGTCAACTGAGAGCGCATCATCGGTATTGTCAGGAAGTCCGCTGTTGGCGTCATAGAGCGTTATCGACCACCAATGCGCAGGGAATGCTGATCCGGATAATTGGTATCGGCAGCCTTCATGCAATCGTTCACCGGCATCGTCGACGTTGCGCGTAAAGTAGATAGCCTCTGATTTTGAAAGAGCCAGGAGGCCGCGGCGGGCGACGCCCGCACGGACATAAGGATTGGCTGAGGAGGAGCCAATCGCCAGATCGGTTCTCCACCCCGCTACATCAACGCCTTTCAGCCAGCGCTGCGGCCCAAGGTCGACAAGCCCCGAAAACCAAAGCGCCGCCAACAGACCGAGCGCTGAGCCAATAACGAATGAGAGAATAGTTCGCATGAGGAGCTATACTTTGGTCGAAGCTTGAGTTTCAATCGGAGGCGTTGATCGGATGACCGGCGAAACATACTGCTCGCCTATTGTCGTCTTTGGCAGGTTTTGGGTCCCGGTTTTTTACCAGCATTTCAGAATTTCACCTGAATTCTTATCGGCTCTGTTACTTACCATGTCCGCCTATGGATAAACACAGCTATTCCCAGCTGCCGCCAAGTGCGAGATTTAAGTTCACCCATTGCTCAAGGCGGGCGCGTTCAACGCCAACCCGGTTGCTGTCGGCTGAGAAAACCCGTTGTTGAATGACGAGCACATCAAGCAAGCTGGTTTCACCTTCCTTATACTGCAGATTAGCCGAGCGAAACGCTTCATTTGCATTAGCTGCGGCGCGCTTTAAGGATTCCTCCTGCTGCCTGAGAACAACGCTTTGGTCTAAACCGCTTTCAACTTCCTGGAACGCTCCCAACGCCGCCTGACCATAAGCAGCGACAGCTTGCTTTTGTTCTGCTGTAGAAATCTCAACTTGGGATTGGCGCGCACCGCCATCAAACAGCGGCGCCAAAAGATTGCCGCCTACCGTCCACGCCACATTGGCTGGATTAAGGAGGTTGGACAGCTGGTTCGAGGAACCGCCTATGGTGCTCGTCAGGCTGATCGCCGGCATTTTCGCGGCTTTCGCTTGATCGAGGCTATTAAACGACGCCGCAACCTGACGTTCCGCCGCAATAATGTCCGGACGCCGCTCCAGGAGTTCAGACGGCAAGCCCGCGGAAGGCGTAGGCGGCGTGTCTGGAAGCGCCATGCGCACCTCTAAGTCAGCCGCGGGATAACGACCCAGGAGAACTTCCAGCGCCCGTAGCGCGTTTCGCTTGGAGCCTTCCGCCGCAATGAGATTAGCCTCTGCTGACGACAAATCGGATTGCGCAAGGGCGAGATCTTGAGACGAGGCGAGACCTTCTTCGTATTGCGCGGTGACGATGCGGTTGGTTTCCGTTAATGCGTCGACGGTCTTACTCGCGACGTCGGTTTGAACGCCAGCCTCGATGGCGATGAAATAGGCGCGGGCGACCGCCGCCGCTAACGAGTATTGCGAGAAGCGATAGTCTGCTTCCGCCGCTTCGGCGCTTGCCGCCGCAGCCTGTTGTCCAGACCGAATACGTCCCCAGACATCGAGCTCCCAATCAACTTGCAATCCCACATTGGCGGAGCCTCCGCCCTGCCCTGCGCCATTGACGCCGCCGGACTGAGTGCCGCCTGCTATAAGATTGACCTGAGGCTGCAGCGCGGCGCCGGCCTGTTGCGCAAGCCCCCAGGAGCGCTCCACATTCGCTGCCGCCGCCTGCAGATTTCGGTTATTGGTCTGCGCTTCGCGCACCAGCCCCGAGAGTGTTTCGTCGCCGATGGCGTCAAGCCATCCGACTTCTACGTCGCCTACGGACTCTTGCGCGCTCACCCAGACTTCGGCGACCTCGGGCAAACTCGCCCGCGCCGCAGAGCCCGCCTCTTCTCTTGAAGTAATCGAAGCGCAGGATGCGAGCGCAAAGGCGCTCCCGCAAAGAAGAAAGACTTTTGTTTTCCGGACAGCCATCAGCGCCCCCTTAAACCGTCGCCGTCTCATCACGGCGAATATTGAAAAATATGGCATATAAAACAGGCGTAATCACCAACGTAATTAAAGTTGCGAATGTAAGTCCGAAGGCGAGCACGACAGTCATCGACTTAAAAAATGCATCGAAATACAAGGGAATAACGCCAAGCACCGTCGTAAAGGCGCCCATTGTCACAGGGCGCAAGCGGCTCGCAGCGGATTCAACGAGCGCGTCGAACCTTGGTTGTCCGTCAGCAATCAGATTGTCCGTATGATCGACCAGCACCAGGGAGTTCTGGATCAACAGCCCGGAAAGAGACAGCAGGCCCAGTATGCCGATAAATTCCAGCGGGATTTGTGTCGTCACTAACCCAATCACAACGCCGATAATCGCGAGCGGCACGACCGACCAGATAATCACCGGCTGGCGGATTTTATTGAACAGAAGCACAACAACAAGCACCATCGCCAGAAACCCGAGCGGTATCGTGGAGGCGAGGTTACCGTTGGATTCTGCGGAGTCACCCGCCTCCCCGTCCCACTTGAGGGTATAGCCATCGGGCAACAAAATATTCTCAATCCCCGGACGAATGCGCGCCAAGAGATCACTCGCCAACTCTTCCGGATAGGGATCGCACTGCGCCTTGATCGTCAGCACCCGATCTTCGCGAGCGAGGCGCGCATCGCGCCAGACGGAGCGCACGCCATCGACAACCTGAAGCAGAGGCACAACCCGCCCGGTCGTCGGGCTTAATATCTGAATATCGCCAATGTACTGCAGCCCTTGCCGTTCGCTCTCCGGCGCGCGCGCAATGATCGGAATCAGGTCATCGCCTTCGCGAAAGACGCCAACTTTTTTGCCGGTGAAATTTGTATTCAAGGCGTCGGCAAGATCTTCGCGCGACACCCCAACCCGCTGGCCTTTGCTCTCCGAATAAATCGGCTCAATGGCGCTGATCGGTCTGCGCCAGTCATCTTTAATGGAGCGTGCGCCACCATCGGCCGCCATGATCGCTTTCGCTTCATTGACGAGGCGGCGCAAAACGGCCGGATCAGGCCCCTTGAATGTCGCTTCGATTTTTGACCCGCCCCCAGGGCCAAGCACAAAGCGCCACGCTTTTCCCTGTCCGGTTGGAAATTCTGTGTTTAAGAAGGCGTCTATTTCTCTGATGATGCGGTCATTCTCATTGTAGTCTTCGGTCTTGATCAACAATTGACCGTAAGCTGAGTTTTGCGATTCGAACGCGTAGACCAGCATGAAACGCAATGTGCCGCCGCCCACAAGAGTCTGCACATGTTCAACACCCTCAAGACCGCGTGCAAATTCTTCAAGCCGCTTCATGTCCTTATTGGTCTCGGTAATATCGACGCCTTCCGGTTTCCAATAATCAACCACGACCTGCGGCGAGGTCGAGGCGGGAAAGAACCCCGCTTTGACGAACTGAAACCCCCAGATCGCTGTTGAGAAAATTCCAATCGTTGCCACAACAACTACCCATCGGGCGTTGATCGCGTTCCGAATAAACGATTTATAAATCCGGAAGAAAGCGCCCTCTTTTTTTGTTTCGGAAGTCGCTTCCGCTTTATGTTCGTCGAACCACATATAGCAAAGCAGTGGCGTCAGGGTGAATGCGAAGAACCAACTGAGTCCCAGCGCGATCATCACGACCCAGAACAAATGCCCGGTATATTCCGCAGTCGCCCCTGGTGCAAAACCGATTGGCGCAAAGGCGATAATGCCGACAAGCGTACCGCCGATCAGCGGCTTCATGTTTTTCGCAGCAACCTCTTTCACGACCTCCAGCTTGTCGCGGCCCTTCTTCACGCCGACCAGAATCCCGTCGGTCACGACAACGCCATTGTCGACCAGCATGCCAAGAGAAATCACCAGGGCGCCAAGGGATATCCGATGCATGGGTATGCCGCTGAGATGCATGATGAAAAGCGTCGCCGCCATGGTCATGAACACCGTGACGCCCATAATAAGGCCCGACTTGAAACCCATGAAAACAAGAAGCGTCACAAAAACGATGACAAGCGCAGCAACAACATTCAAAGCAAAGTCATTGATCGCCGCATCAACAATTTTCCCCTGATGATAATACTCATGCAGTTCGATTCCGATGGGCCGGCGGCTTTCGGTTTCGCGCAGCTTTTCGTCGATGGCGTCGCCAAGCTTCACGACATTCGCGCCGGACACATTTGACACGCCGATCGCTATCGCCGGTTCGCCGTCATAGCGTATCAAAAAGGAGGCCGGCTCTTTCAGTCCTCGCGTCACATTCGCGATGCTGCCAAGCCGTGTTACGCCCCGTTCATTCGCATCACTGATGACCAGATTTTCGATGGCTTCAACCGTTGTGATATCGCCGGTCGGCTGTATCACCAGGCGTTCGCCGCTTAAATAAACATCGCCAGCCGCCGTTACTGAGTTTTGCTGCGCCAGCGTATTGTAGAGATTGTTCAGAGAAACGCCGAGCGCGGCGGAACGTTCTCTGGAAACTTCTACATAAATAACTTCCTCTTGATCGCCGGTAATCGCCACATTGGCGACGTCATCGACAATCAGAAGATCGTCGCGCAACTGTTTTGCATAATTGCGTAACTGCACAAGCGAATACCCGTCACCTGTAACCAGATAATAGAGTCCATAAACATCGCCGAAGTCGTCATTGACGACACTCGGCCCGGCCCCCGGCGGCAGCGAGCGCTGCGCATCTTCGACCTTGTTTCGGACCTTGCCCCAAATGACCTGAAGGTCCGCCTTGCTGCGGGAATAGTCATACTTGATATCAACGCTAATGCGAGACAGGCCGTCAGAGGAAACAGATTCAACTGTCTCAACTTCCTGGAGACCCTGCAACGCCGTTTCGATAGGCTCCGTGACTTCGTTCATCACCTCTTCCGGCGATGCGCCCGGATAAGTCGTCGTGATTTGCGCCGTACGGATCGTAAATTCCGGATCCTCAAAACGGGGCATGTTCTCATAGGCGAGCCAACCGCCGGTCAGAGAAAATAAAATAACAATCGCGCTGATAAGGCGATTTTTGATGGCGAATTCAGCGAGGTTCATTCGATGCGTTCCCGCCTACTCTTCCCAGGGGCGTACTTGCATGCCCTCGTGCAGGAACGCGCCGCCGGCCGCAACAATGGTGTCGCCTATTTCAAGCCCTGACGTGATTGACAATACATCGCCAACGCCATCACCGATGGTGACTATTCGTTTTGATACGGCCATCGTGTCGGCCGCGACAACCCAGACAAAACGCTCATCGCCTTCCGCGACGATCGCGGAACGCGGCGCCGTAACCGCGCTCTGCTCACGACTTGATCCTAATACGGCTTCTGCTTCGACCCGAACGGTCGCAGTCATGCCGGGCAGGATGATCAGGTCTTCCGGAGGCTCAAAAGAAAACCGCACTTCATAAGTTTGCGTATTCGGGTCAGCTTCGGTGGAGGCCTCCTTGAAAGTCGCGGGGATAGCCACGTCCGGCGCAACGTCAAGGACAACCCTTGTCGACACAGGTGTGAACTGCTGAGAGAAAGCGACAATTCGCGCAGGCACATTGATGATCGCTTCCACGCCATCGCTCTGCAAGGTCGCAATGATTTCCAGCGGCTGAACATTCTGGAACTGCTTTACCGAGACCGTTGAAATATTTCCCGCATAAGGCGCGCGCAACGTCGTGTCGTTAAGCGCCTTCTCTGCAGTATTGAGCGCCGCGCGCGCAATATCGCGCTGCGCTTTGCGGCTTTCCAGAATACTTGTCGCGATCGCATCTTGCTCCGCAAGGCGCCGAGCGCGCTGATACTCCGCTTCCGCGTTCTGATATTCGGATCGCGCCTGTGTCAGCCTGTTCTCATAGTCCGCCGTGTCGAGCTGGGCGATGATCTGATCTTGCTCCACCTCACTGCTCTGAACAACGTTCAGTTCTTCAATCCGACCGCCGACTTCAAATGCAAGCTGCGTCGAACGCGAAGCGGAAATGACAGCAGGGAAACTTGATCTTTGGAAGTTACTGGCAGCCTCGACCGTATACAGAACAGCCGGGCGCACCGTTGGCTCTGACGGCGCTTCCGTTTCCGGCGCGCATGCGGCGCAAAGCGCCGCGATGGCGCCCGCCAGCGCAGTAACGTAAAGATTTCGCCTCATTCGCCCCTCGCTCCACGCAAAAAATTGCTATATATAACAGCCGGTTAAATAGCAACGCCACATATACTAGGCCGGTTCGGGTCCATCCGATAGGAGCGAGAGCGTGATTTTACAATTACTGGTCGGCACGCTCGTGATTTCACTTTCCGTCGCCACTCATGTGATTTTCATTGCAATCGCGATTTTACAGTTAACGCGTTTGGGCAACTGGCTTGTGTCGGGCTCCCATATGATGCGGCTCATCTTCGCCCTGATTGCCGTAACGCTCTGGATCATGGCGGCGCATAGCGTCAGCGTATGGCTCTGGGCGCTGACATATATGGCGGTTGGCGCACTCGAGACGCTTGAGCCCGCTGTGTATTTTGCGGTCGTCGCTTTTACCACGCTCGGCTTCGGGGATATCACCTTGCCTGTGCAATGGCGGATTTTATCGGGTCTATCAGCGGCAAACGGATTAATCCTGTTCGGTCTGAGCACAGCCTTCCTGATCGAGTTCATATCCAGATTGCGTCAGGCCCAGACAGAAAGCCAAAATAGACCGGATCCAAACTGATTATATTAAGTTTTGGAAATGCAAAACCCTTGGGCTCATGCCAGAAAAATGATACAATCAACTATGTCGGCGTTTATTAAATGCCGCCAAGGTGACTTTGGATTAAAGCAATAAAAATTTGGGGGTGAGCCATGAAAAAAAGTATTCAGATCAGTTTTCTTTCACTGTTTTTAGGCGCAATTGTGGGCTGCGCGTCCAAAGGCACAGTGACGAATGATTACGATGCTGAGCAAAATTTCGCAGCATATGAGACTTTCAGTTGGGCTGACGAAAAGCCTATGACCGCGTCTGGCGACTACCCTGTATCGGGACTCATGGAGCAACAGTTCATGAATTCGATCAAAGACACACTTACTGACAAGGGTTATGTTTTTGTCGAAGATGTCGCCGAAGCGGATTTCGCCGTTTCCTTTACAGTGGGTGCGCGCGATGAAATTGAATTTGTAGACAAGGCGCCGATCGTTATACCCGACGGCTCGTGGGCGTATGTTGCTTACGATAGTGGCGTTTATGCCCGCGATTATCACGAAGGCAGCCTTGGCATTGATATTTTTGATGTCGACCGCCGAGTTTCAGTCTGGCATGGCGTTGGCGAGAAACGCTTGAGCGATAAAGAACTGAAGTCGAACGCCGATCCGACTGAAGCCATCGAAGAAATTCTTGCAGAGTTTCCGCGAAATTAATCTTGTGAAAGAGTGGTCGACCTCTGGCTAATCACTCTAATGAAGCGCAATCAAAAAGACCGCCCAAGATGCAGGAAGACGCTATAGTCCCCTTCTTCGGCGAAACCGGCGCCAAAGAACGCAGGGCCGAATATCGTATCGGCGCCGAGGTAGATACTGCCGGAGGCAATGTTGCTTGAAACGCCCGGTTCAAAAATATCAAAACTAACATTGGCGTATTCTATGGTGGCGCCGACATAGACAGGAATGTTGAGTATCCGGTCGGTTCCTGTGATGCGTTTATAAAACTCGACAGACCCTAATACATATTCATTGTTGGGAACCGAGTTCTCGGAAAACGCCGAGAGCTGACGAAATCCGCCAAGCCGCAATATCTCAACCGGTTCGCCATTCGCGTTCTCAACGCTTTCGGCTTGCGCTCGCAAAACCACGCCGACCCCTTTCACGACGAACGGCTTCATGAAATGAAGACTGTATTTCTCCGTTTCGGCGCCGTCTTCAAAATCATATAGAAGTTGACCAATCCCGCGGAACTGAACGCCGGATGTCGCCCAGTCCGCCCTGTCCAGCGTATCGACGCCAAAAAACAATCCGCCGCCGCCAAGCGCATAGTCCGTTTCCTGAAAAATCTCCGGATCGACCGAAACGATCGGGTCCAGATTGCCGATCGTTGCAATCCCCTCCAGCGCAATGACGCCCCACTGCCCGAATTCCCGACCGACCCTGAGGCGCCCCGTACCCGACTGCTGCCAGAACTCGGCGATCCGAAAATCACCAATATCGAACAGGATTTCCTCGCCGCGATAGCTGATGGAGGGAACAACAAACATGCGCCCCTTGCCGCCGAAAGGTTGATAAAGCTGCGCCACCACGCCGACATCCGAGCCCAATTGAAACGCTAAGCTCGCTTCGCCGCCGACGGGACCAAAAGGCCGCCGCGACAACCGGCCCAACAGCCCATAATAGGCGTCGCCATTAAATGTCGTCGAAGCGCGCAAGCCCGCCTGCACCAGCGTGCCCTGAAGTGCGCGTGGCGAAACGTCCAATATCGCGGCGCCATTGGCGAGACTGAGATCCACTTCCCCAAACGCGCCGAAAGACGCCAGATCTTTCAGCTTACGGTCTGCTGTTTCCGGCTCAGCGATATCTTCGGCTTTGTAATCCAATCTGCGTCTGATGGTGTCATCATTAATCTCCGTACGGTTGGCGATGATGAGTTCGCCTGTCGCCGGGCCGCGATTGTCGGGATCGATTTTCATATCACGCGACGGCGCCGCCACTGTTTTAATTCTCGACAATTGATCGCGAAAGCGTTCGGCTTCTTCACGGCCGGATGCAAACCCTGTCGTCGCAAGGTGAAAGCTGGAGGTCGATAGTCCCGTCAGATCCGGCCGGATCAGCACATCGTCTTCATCCAGCAACGTGGTTTCTTCCCGCCAGTTCTTCCAGACCGACAGCCGGATCAATTGCTGCGTGGTCTCAGCGATGGACGGCGACCCTTCGATTGCGGGCGGCGCCACTGTGGTGTCGATGGCGATGACGATATCGGCGCCCATCTCCAGCGCCGTTCTGATAGGGAGTTGGGAGGACATGCCGCCGTCAACGAGAGAACGTCCCTGATAGTTTCGCGGCGCAAAGACGCCGGGCACCGCCATGCTCGCCAGCATGGCCTGCACGACGTCCCCCTGCTCGATGGCGACAGGCTCTCCGGTCGACAAATCGGTCGCGACCGCCCTGTAGGGCACGCGCAATGCGTTAAAGTCCTCTTCGATGGACAGATGCACCAGGAGTCGACGGTAATGCGCACGCAAACCGCGCATATCACTCAGGCCGCCGGGCAGTCGCACGCCTTCTTTTGTAATCCCCGCGGCGTATCCCGAAAAATACTCATCTTCAATTTCCTTTTGAAGATACGGCTTATCGCGTCGCTCGATTTCTCCGCGAAAAATTGCGGCCCAGTCGCTCGTTTCAAAGATTTTCGCGATCTCGTCCGGTTCGTATCCCGATGCGTAAAGACCGCCGACAACCGACCCCATGCTGGTCCCGACAACACAGTGAATGGGAACGCCCATTTCCTCAATGACAAGGAGAGCGCCGATTTGGGTTGTCGCGAGCGCGCCGCCGCCGCTTAATACAAGAGCAACATCCTGGCCATTCGTGTCGTCGCCATCGCATGCAACCGCAGAGGCGATCAGCGTCTGAAAAATACAGAACAGGTATGCAATATAGCGATTAAAGAGCATTCTTGAGGACCCACTTTTTTGCTCGCAAACGTCCCATGCAAATCTGATTGCTATTCCGATTCTATATGAAAACGTTTACGGACAGCTCTAAGGCAAGACTATCTACTAAGAAAACCTGACCAAACTCAGAACAAAGACTGATTTGCATGGACGATAATGTCATCCTCATCGAAAATTTCCTCGCCTATACGATTGGCATCGTCGTTTATTTCGCCGGGATACACCTGAACGACCGGGTGGGCTTTTTGCGCGCCTACAACATACCGGAGCCGGTGACCGGCGGCATATTGGCCGCGATCATTGCGCTATTTTTGTATCTGGGCGCCGGCGTCGAACTCCAATACGAACTCGCCACGCGCGACACGCTATTGGTTTATTTCTTCACCACCATCGGTCTCAACGCCAGACTGTCCGATCTCCTGTCCGGCGGTCGGCCGCTGGTCATCCTGCTTGTCCTGACCCTCGGTTATATTGTCCTTCAGGATGTTGTCGGCGTTGCAACGGCGATGCTCATCGGTCAGGAAAAAGCCGTGGGATTACTCGCCGGGTCGGCGTCGCTCATTGGCGGACACGGCACAACGATCGCCTGGGCGCCGGAAATCGCAGCCAATCATGGCGTGCCCGCCGCGCTTGAAATCGGCATCGCATCCGCAACGCTCGGACTGGTCGTGGCGAGCCTGCTTGGCGGGCCCATCGCGAAATTCCTGATGGCGCGCAACAAAATCAACGCATCGACATCAGATCAGTTGATGGTCGGCATACCCCATGAAAAGGAAGATACGGAACAGATAACCCATGTGAATGTGATGCGGGTCATTCTCTGGATGCATGTCGCCATCATTATAGGATTCATTCTGAACGAGGCGCTTGGGGAAGCGGGCCTTCGTCTGCCGCTTTTTGTGTCTTGCTTGCTTGTGGCGATTGCGCTTTCGAATACGCTCCCTCACCTTTTCCCGAAACTGCGCTGGCCGGCGCGAACAAAAGCGCTGGCTGTCGTGTCGGATTTTTCGCTCGGCCTGTTTATCGCCATGTCGCTGATGAGCATGCAGCTCTGGTCCATTGCCGGTCTCGCCGGACCTTTGTTTATACTGCTGACGGCCCAGATCGCCGTGACGATCATGTTTATTGTCTTTGTCCTGTTCCCGTTGATGGGACGCGACTATTTAGCGACAGTTTTGAGCGCCGGCTTTGCCGGGTTCGCGCTCGGCGCCACGCCGACCGCGGTCGCAAACATGACAGCGGTCACGAAGTCACACGGCCCGGCGCCAACCGCCTTCATTATCCTCCCCCTCGTCGGCGCGTTTTTTGTCGACATCACCAACGCCTTTGTCATTCAGTTTTTCCTGGGGTTGGGCGGATAGCCATGATGCTTTCAAAATTTTAGGGATTTTCAGGTTTTTGGCAGTCCTTCCCCTATCCGCTGACCAGTATTATTTTTCATCCGAACTGACACGCCGTTCAGTTCAGGCTATTCTTATAAACACGCCCGGCTTTCATAATTACGGGCAGTCTGGCGCCTTGGTCTTGAAGGACATTCAAATCCTCAAGTGGGTTTCCGTCAACAATAAGAAGGTCGGCATAGGCGCCGACGGAAACCTCGCCCAACTGGCCTGCATGCTGCAATATTTCGGCATTTGTTTTCGTTGCGGCGCGCAAAACTTCCCGCGGCGTTTCAATCTCGGATCGGATCAGAAATTCGCGTGACTGCTCATCGTGACTGTCTCCCAACAAGTCGGTGCCAAAGCCAAGCTTCGCGCCAGCTTGCTTGCAGAGTTTTACACTCGACAGTCCCGCCTTTTGCACAACACTTAGTTTCTCCAGCATCTCTTCAGACCACCCGGTTTTACGGCCCTCTTCTTCAAGCACGGTGTAAGTCACAAGCGTCGGGACAACGAACGCATCATTTTCCGCAACAAGCGCCGCCGCTTCTTCGTCAATAAGATTACCGTGTTCGATCGTTCGCACACCGGCTTTAATCGCCATTTTGATCGCGCTGGCGCCATAGGCGTGCGCCATGACATACGTATTGCGGCGTCTCGCCTCCTCCACGATCACTTCAATTTCCTGTGGCGAATATTGATCGCATTCAAGCGGGTCATGCGGCGAAGAAACGCCGCCGGACACCATGATTTTGATCTGATCGACGCCCTGGCGTAGATTCTCACGCACCGCTTTTCTGACTTCGTCAACGCCATCAGCGATCTGTCCCGTCATCGCCAGTGCGTCCGCACAGCGGCAGGGTTCGTTTGCATCCGTTCGACGGCGCGAGTCCCCATGCCCGCCAGTCTGTGACAAAGCCCTGCCCGCAATAAACATGCGCGGGCCAATCATCTCGTCATCCGCAATGGCTTTCTTGATTCCCCAATCGCCGCCAGCCGCATCTCTGATCGTCGTAAAACCGCGCATCAGCATTCGGCGCATAATGTTGCCGGCGCGCGCTGTCATCAGGGTCAACGGAACCTCATTAAGGCGTGCAAGATTAGTGTCCGCCAGAAAAGGGTGCGCATGGCAATCGATCAATCCCGGCAACACGTAACGGCCACCTGCATCAATTACCTCGGCGCCGGCAGACGTTATCTCACTGTTGGAAATCTCTTTAATGCGATCATTTTCAATCAAGATGCTGGACAGTCCAGACGGCGTGTCCTGATCCGTATCGATGATATGTGCGTTTTTGATTAGAATTCCTGGCATTCTCTTCTCCTTGACGTCAAGCCACTCTTCTACTTTGCGCGCCTGACCGCAAGCTCCAGCGCTTCGAGAAAACGCGAACGGTCTTTCTTTGTGAAGGACGGTCCGGCGCCGGAAATCTCACCCATGTCACGCAAGTCCCGCGACAACTCACGCATCGCCATGCTCATGCCGATATTATCAGGGGTAAAGGGCTTGCCGTTCGCACGCAGCACTTGAGCCCCCGCGTTCAGGCATCGCTCCGCCAACGGAGTGTCTTCGGTAATCACCACATCGTTCGCCCCCGCCCGCTCAGCAATCCAGTCATCGGCGGCGTCAAAACCGTCGCTGACGGTCACCTGTTGAACATCAAGCCCAACCGGCAGCCGCATGCGGGCATTTGCGACAAAATAAACTGTCAACCCGTGGCGGTCCGCGACACGCACCGCCTCTTCCTTTACCGGGCACGCATCAGCATCGACATAAATCTTGGTTTTCGGGTCTGTCACAGCCAATTCTCATCGGAAGCATTTCATTGTAGGGTTCGGCGTCAACCGCGTTATCAGGTAACATGAAGATTGACCATGACGGATTTTGAAGATCCCCACATTCTCGCCATCGACCAGGGCACAACGTCAAGCCGCGCCATCGTTTTTGACAGCGCCGGACGGATTATCTCATTGGCGCAACAGGAATTCCCGCAGCACTATCCGGCCAATGGACTGGTGGAGCACGACCCGGAAGACATCTGGCGAACAACGCTTGATGTCGCGCGTGAGAGTCTCACGGAAGCGGAAAAAAACGGCGGCAAAGTCGCGGCGATCGGGATCACCAATCAACGCGAAACGACTGTTTTGTGGGATCGCGCTGACGGCAAGCCCATTCACAATGCCATTGTCTGGCAGGACCGGCGCACGGCGGATATTTGCAAAACCCTTCACGATGACGGCCATGAGCCTGACATCGCCGCACGCACAGGGCTATTGCTCGACCCTTACTTCTCGGCGACGAAGGCTGCCTGGATTCTTGATCATGTGGACGGCGCCCGCGAGCGCGCGGAAAATGGAAACATCGCCTTCGGCACCGTCGACAGTTTTTTGATCGCGCGCTTAACCGGCGGCAAGGCGCATGTGACTGACGCCACAAACGCCAGCCGCACAAGCCTTTTTAATATTCACACGAATGAATGGGACGACGCGCTACTCTCCCTCTTTCGCGTTCCCCACGCCATTCTGCCCGACGTTATGGATTGCGCGGCGGATTTCGGCGAGACCGACCCGGAAATCTTTGGCCGGGCAATTCCGATTTACGGCGTCGCCGGCGATCAGCAGGCGGCGGCGATCGGGCAAGCGTGCTTTACGCCCGGCGATATCAAAAGCACATACGGCACTGGCTGTTTTATCCTCGTCAATACCGGCGATGAGGCCGTCGCCTCCCAGAACCGATTGCTCTCAACCGTCGCCTATCGCTTGAACGGCCAGACAACCTATGCGCTGGAAGGATCGATCTTCATCGCCGGGGCGGTCGTTCAATGGCTGCGTGACGAACTTGGCGTCATCAAGGAGGCAAGCGAGGCCGGCGCGCTCGCAGACAGCATCGAAAGCAACAACGGCGTTTATCTGGCGCCCGCTTTCACCGGGCTTGGCGCGCCGCACTGGGCGCCGGATGCGCGCGGTCTTATTACGGGCCTTACGCGCAACACAGGCCGTGCCGAACTCGCCCGCGCTGCGCTGGAATCGGTCGCCTATCAGACCGCAGATCTGATGCACGCGATTGTCCGGGACGGCGCGGCGCCGAAAACCCTGCGGGTCGATGGCGGCATGGTCGCAAGCGACTGGACCATGCAGTTTCTCGCGGACATTCTGGACCTGCCCGTAGAGCGGCCGAAAGTGACAGAGACAACAGCTTTGGGCGCGGCCTATCTTGCCGGGCTGCAGGCCGGAATTTTCCAGGACCCTGAGGATATCGCGGCCCGCTGGCGGCTCGACGCGCGGTTTCAGCCCGCCATGGCGGCCGAGGAACGCACCCGCAATCTCGCCGGGTGGAACGCGGCCCTGCGCCTTGCGCTCGCCGGGGCCTGACGTCAGATCGGAGGATTTGGAGCGGGTAGCGGGAATCGAACCCGCATATTCAGCTTGGAAGGCTGCTGCACTACCATTGTGCTATACCCGCTCATCCAGCCCACGACAGATAGCAGCGTCTCGTCTGAGCGCAAGACCTATTGCAACTTATTGGAGCGCGACCGGGCGAAGCGCGGCGACGGGATATAGAATATAATCGCTGCTGCTATACCCTTGGCGCCTATCAGCGCCGCTGCCCGTGCAAGACATTCACGCGCCCCTGCCTGAGGCATAAGAAGGTATCGGCAACCGGACGGTGCGCGCACCTGGCGGTTGAAGCGCGACATCCTGGCGCTGGAGGCGCTAGCCGCTTGTGCGGCCTCCTCGGAGTCGCTTCCGTTTAGTCTTGTAAACTGAATGTGAAGAACATGGGATTGCGCTCGTTGGGATATGCGTCATCGAATAGGCTTTTGGGAAGGTCTGTACGCCCTATGAGAATTTTGATGAGAATGTCGTGTCTGTGCGCGCAAGCAATTTCCGGCGCGCTTTTGGCGATGACGCCAGCCTCCGCGGAAACCGGACCGCACCGGCTTTTTCCCGATAATGTGTCTACGCCAAAGAACGAATTGAATTTCCAAGTTATCGATAGCGAAGATCTCGCTATCTTCACCCGCGCCGAAGCGGATTATTCAGATGGAAAGATCTATCTCGCGAAAATCGACGGCGATGAACTCTCAGGTTCACGATTGATTGGGTTTTCCGACGCCAGATATAAGGACTCGGACCCTTGGCTGTCGCCATCCGGTACAGAGTTGTACTTTATATCCGATCGGCCAGCTTATCTGGGCGATGTCCGCGATGATCATGATAATTACGATATCTGGCGAAGCCGCCGAACAGGCCAGGCGTGGTCGGCGCCCGAACATCTCTCATCCCTCGCCACCCCTGCAGGCGAATTCGGTCCTGAACTGAACAACGGTTATCTGTATTTCAGTTCAAGAAAACAGGGGCGCTATGACATCTATCGCGCACGCATAAAGCCAAACGGGTTTGGGACGCCGGAGGCGCTCCCCGCCCCGTTTAATACTGATACTCATGACAGCGATTTCACCATGACCAGGGATGGTCGCGTGGCGTTGTGGTGGAGCACGCGACCCGGCGGCCATGGGAGTGGCGATCTTTATGTTTCCCGGCTGACAGAGAATGGCTGGACGCCGGCTGAGAATTTGGGGCCCGCAGTAAATTCCGCTGGCCTCGACTACACGCCGAGCTTATCGCCCAATAATGCCGTGTTTTATTTCGCAACCAACAAACCCTTCCCAGGGCAAGATGAGGGCGCTGCCGACATCTATAAAATTCCAGTGAAAGACGTGCCTGTTTTGCGTCAAGCGATTGCTGGGAACGCACTTTCGAGACTCAAAGAGGCGTTTGGCGGCGACGAGGTTTTGAAATCAATCAAAACTCTCTCGGTTACACTCAAAACTGATAGTCAAAGGTCGGGCGCCAAGTCCAAAACGATCTTTATCGATTTCGCATCGTCAGCGATCTCCGAATACGATGCCGATAGACAAACCCGTATATTCGCCACCCCGGAGCAAGCTGTCGAAGTCTCTCAAGAGGTTGCCTCGCCAATGTCAGAAGATCACCGGGATCGGATCGTCGACAACATGACAGCAAATTTTCTATATTATCTGACGGCTGACGACCTGGAACTGCTTGGGCCGGAGAATATTCGCGGCCATGGGGGTCTGAACTGGTTTCGAATGCGCGCTCGCGGCGCTGTCTCGCCTTTAGTGGGATTAGAACCTAAAACAGGGCGCATCGTGAAGGTGATGGGAGAGAATGACCATGTAGTATTTGAACTCGATTACCTTAAGAATGAAACCGGCTTTATCTGGCCTTATCGCTTTCTCGTTGAACGAGACGGCGAAAGAGTCCTTGAGGGAAGCTTTTCCGACATGCAAGTAAACGCCTCCCCGCCCGATAACGCGCCAGAATGGTTTGCCGCAAAATGAATTCGCAAAGGGTCGCAAAGTCGCGCGCGGCCCGGCCGGCCGCTGTCATTCCGCAAAAATTGAAGGTCGAGACTCTCAGAAGCGCCCATTGAGAGCGCGCTTCGAAACATTTTAAAGCGGAAAACTTATCACGTACGACGTCATGGAATCTCGCCTAGCCGCAAGACCTATTGCAACTCATCGCGGCGCGGCCGGGCGAAGCGCGGCGACGGGATATCGAATATAATCGCCGCCGCGCGGACCGCAAAAGTCACAATGGCCGCGATCACGGCGCTCGGCGGCATGCCGAAGCCAAAGGAGACAAGCCCCACATATACCCCGGCGCCGATCAGCGCCGCTGTGGCGTAGATATCCTGCTTCAGGATCAATGGCGGCTCGTTCAACAGAACATCGCGCACGACGCCCCCGAAAGTCGCAGTAACCGCGCCCATGAAGACGGCCACAATCGCCGGCGCCTCCGCAACAAGCGCCGCCTGCGCGCCGAGAACAGCGAATACGGATAATCCCAACGCATCGGCCCAGATCAATGCTTTCAACCTTGAGTCGATAATCGGCTGCGCCGATGTCGCGACAAGCGCGCCGCCAAGACACAAAGGAAGCGCCGTCAAGTCGGCAATCCACCAGACCGGAAACTGGCCAAGCAATACATCGCGAATGGTGCCGCCGCCGACGCCGGTTACAAACGCGATCATGGCGACCCCGAACAAATCCATATCGTTGCGCAACGCGGTCAGCGCGCCGGAGATCGCGAAGACAAAAAGCCCGAAAATGTTAAGGGCGGAAAATACGCCTGCAGGGTCCAGCGCCATAATATTTCCTTCTCTGACAACGCTTTGCACGCAACATCGTCTTGCTTATACCCGCTCGGGCGCAAGCCCAACCGTAAACTCCGATGTCACCTGGCGCATCCTGAACGTAACCTGGCTCACTTTGCCTTCATCCTGAGGAGCAACCATTCCTTTATCCTTCGAGACGCCGCCCCGGCCGCAAACGCGGCCAATTTACAAATGCGCGCCTTCGCGCGCGGGCGGCCCTCAGGATGAAGGAATGGTTGCGTCTCGAAGGATGGGCAAGGTGAATCATCTTCAGTTCAATCTGCGCTGGAGGCGTACTGCCGATTGCAGGATTTGTTTTGGGTCCGGATTAAAACTTGATCCAGAAGGTTCAGATGGATAACGCGGGTCGACACACTCTGAATAAATGCTTGAAAGTTTCAATTTGAACATTTTTTTTCGTCAAGTCGTCCCAATTTGAAGGTATCTCTTAGGTGTACGCGTCCTGTAGCTTCACGCAGGAATTGCAATGCGGGCTGCAAATCATCGGGAGCGATCCAATGTCGAAGGGTGAAAACCGTCGTTGTTATGAACGTAAGGAACTCGGTCTGACCGTGCGCTTTATCACGCGAGAGGATCTTGAGACGACTGGCGAGCTTATTGATATTTCCGAAGGCGGCCTCGCAATGCTGACCGAAACGGCGGCGGACATTGGTGACCCGGTTATCGCCTATCCCGACCGGCTCGGTCGCCTGACTGGCAAAGTCGTGCGCAAATTCGACGGCGGCGTCGCGATTGAATTTGAAATGTCGGATGCGCAACGCGAACATCTGCGCAAGCGGATCGAGTCTGCTGTGACCGGCGTTCCCTATATTCGACTCCTGGAAAACCGCAAACACAAGCGCATCGAACTTAATCTCGACTCTGAAGCGCATATCGAATCCGACGGCGCCAGGTTCAAATGCCAGATCGTTGATATCTCCGAAACCGGAAGCCAGGTGCGCGCCGCGGAACGCCCCGCCATCGGGGCGATGGTTCGTATCGGATCCCTGCGGGGCGCCGTTCAACGGCACACGCCGGATGGCTTTGCAATTCAATTTGTCAAAGACAGCGCGTCAGAGGACAACAAGGACCGCGCAGACATGCTCGCCAGCGCCTGACGCTTGCGACGCGCGCTTTATAAAGAGCGCGCAATCAATAGTTTCATAATCTCGTTTGTACCGCCATAGATGCGTTGCACCCGCGCATCCGCATACATTCGGCTAATTGGATATTCATCCATATAGCCATAGCCCCCGAAAAGCTGCAGACACTCGTCGATAATCTTGTTTTCAAGATCGGAGAGCAGCATTTTCGACATTGACGCCGTTACAGCGTCCAGCTTTCCCTCAATCAACTGCTCAGTACAATAATCGACAAAGACACGCGCCATCGTCGCTTGCGCCTTACATTCAGCAAGTTTGAACTGCGTATTCTGGAACTTGATAATCGGGCGGCCAAAGGCTTCGCGCTCCTTGGTATAGTCGATCGTCAATTCCAGCGCGCGCTCTATCGACGCCATGCCCTGAACGGCGATCTGGTGACGCTCCTGAGGCAATTGCTCCATCAACTGATAAAAACCCTGCCCTTCGTCTGTGCCGAGCAAATTTTCAGTCGGGATTTTGACATCAGTAAAGAACAGCTCCGAGGTGTCCTGAGCCTTGTTGCCGAGTTTTTTAAGATTGCGCCCGCGCTCAAATCCATCGACTTCATCCGTCTCGACGATCATCAAGGAAACGCCTTTGGCCCCTTCGCCGGGATCCGTCTTGCACACGACAATAATGAAATTCGCCGTCTGACCATTCGTGATGAATGTTTTCTGTCCGTTCATCACATATTGATTGCCGTCTTTCAGCGCCGTCGTACGCACCGCCTGCAAATCCGATCCGGTGCCTGGTTCCGACATCGCAATGGCGCCGACAAGTTCGCCTGACGCCATCCGCGGCAGCCAACGCCGTTTTTGTTCTTCTGTGCCGTAATGTTGGATATATGGCGCAACGATGCAGTTATGCAGGCCCGCGCCGAAACCTTCGACGCCAGCCATGATCTGCTGCTCCATAAATATTTGCTCGTGGGCGAATGTTCCGCCAGCGCCGCCATATTCTTCCGGCATCGACATGCATAAGAGGCCTGCCTCACCCGCCTTGTCCCAGGCCCACCGATCGACACAGCCCTGATCGCGCCATTTCTCTACATGCGGCGCCAATTCACGAGTAAAAAATTTCGCCACCTCATCTTCAAACAGGACGAGATCGTCGGTTTTCCATGACGGGGTTGCGGTCTGAACGGCGGACATGAGTAGCGCTCCTGATGAATTTTTCAGGACGATTTTGGAAGCATCGCATGCTTGAAGCAACCAACTTTGTCAGTTGTTCGACAGTCGGTCCTCAGAACCCGAAATCAAGGCCCGCAGACACGATCAGCGCGTCAACGTTAATGTCCGTAGAAACCGATCCGCGGAACAGATTTTCCGGCCTTGTCGCCGGCTGATCTATTGGCCTGTCGCCAATAAACACATAGGACGCGCCAACATGCAGGGCGGCCCGAGGCCCGAGCTGTTGCGAGAGACCTGCGGAAATCCAGACCCTGTTCGCGTCCGGAATGCGAGGACTGGCGAATTCGTCATTCAGCGGCGTTTGTTCGTACATCACGCCGACACGCGCCTTGCTCGATGGAAACAAGTCAAATTCAGCGCCTGCGGAGCCCGTCCAGGTATCGCGCCAGTTTTGCGTGATCACTTCCGGCGGCTGCGCGGGATTGTCGAAAACAGCGACAATCTGCTCAAAGCGGCTCCACCGCGTCAGCGTCGTAGAGGCCAGAAGCGTCATCCGCGGCGACACATCAAGCGCAGCGCCCAGCTGATATTGGCCCGGCGCAGTGATTTCAGAGGTAAAGCCCGTGTCCTGAAACAAACCACCCGCGGCAAGCGTTTGTCCCGCAACGGAAGCACCGATTTCGAAATCGGCGTCGCCTGTGAAATCATGCTCGATCTTCGACGTAAAACTTGCACCAACCTGTAACAAAGGCGTCACTTGCCCCTGAATGCCGGCGACATAACCAATGTCGAAATCATCTGTATCCAGTGAAAAGAAAACATCGTCTGCGCCAGGCGTGAAACCGGGGATCATCGACGCTGTCGCAATCCCGGCGGCGTCAATCGCGCCATCCAGCGAGACATCCATGTACTGGATGCGAACGCCGCCAGCGATCGACCATTGGTCTGTTAGCGCTAGCCCCAGAATCGGCGTCGCCGATATGGAGACAACTTTCGACGCAGTGCCATGATAGCGAATGACAGAGTCGTCCGCATAAGAGGAATCAAAGCCGAAAGGCGTGTTGAACGACACTCCGAAATAGAGCCGGTCGTTAAGGCGCGCCGCAATTGCGGCGTCCGGAAAAACGCCGTCGCCAATCGCCGACTCGCCAAAGGCGGCGCCCTGGACAGGCGCAACGCCCAATAGCGCGCCCGTGGCATTCTCGTAATTTGAATCTACAAAGACGCCGAAAACGGAAACGGAAGCTTCTACGCCATCCACGCCGACAATCGCCGCCGGGTTGTAATACGCCATGCTGGGTTTGCCGCGTTCAGCCTGCGCGCCGGCCATCGCCGCGCCCAGCGTTTCCGCGTTCTGCGCATTCAAGGCGAAACCGCTTGCGAACGCTGGTGCGGATAATGTCGCGAATAAGAAGGTGAGAGATTGCCGCAACATAAGCGCCCCTATCGAATCAAAATGATGACTAATGATACCACGGAGCGGCGTATACCGAATCCGGTTACGCAAGCATGAACAGAATATCAGAAAGCTGACGCTCGCCGCTAATCAATATCCGTCAGGCGACGTATAAGGCTTGAGGTATCCCAGCGCCCGCCATCCATCGCCTGAACATCGGCGTAGAACTGATCGACAAGCGCTGTGACCGGCAGACGCGCGCCATTATCGCGCGCTTCGGCGAGCGCGATCCGCAGGTCCTTGCGCATCCAGTCAACCGCAAAGCCGAAATCAAACTCGTCTTTCGCCATGGTCCGGGCGCGATTTTCCATCTGCCAGCTTTGCGCCGCGCCGCCGGAAATCGCTTCGAGAACTTTCTCGATATCAAGATCGGCGCGCGCCGCAAAATGCACCCCTTCCGACAAGCCCTGCAGCAGTCCGGCGATGCATATCTGATTGACGGCTTTGCATAGCTGTCCCGTTCCGGCAGAGCCGATATGCACAATCCGCGCGGCGTAAGCGTCCATAACCGGTTGCGCCCGTTCAAAATGAGCGTCGTCACCACCGCACATGATGGAAAGCTTGCCGTTTTCCGCCCCCGCCTGGCCGCCGGACACCGGGGCGTCGATGAAACCGACGCCCAGTTCCGCAAGATCTTCATGAAGACGACGCGCAAGAGACGGCGACGCCGTCGTGTGATCAACGACAATCGCCCCTTGCGTCATCGAAACAGCGGCTTTTTCGATCACAGACGCAACATCCGGATCGTCGCCAAGACAGGTAAAAATGATCTCGGCGCCTGCAACGGCGGAATCCGGTGTCGGCGCTCCCGCCCCGTCAAAGTCGCTGACCCAGTTTTCGACCTTTTCAGACGACCGGTTATAGACCGTGACTTCATGTCCGCTTTTGGCGAGATGTCCCGCCATGGGATAGCCCATCACGCCGAGCCCTAAAAACGCGACTTTGTTCATTTGTCTTCGACACCTGCGTGGTAATTGCTGGCGAAATAAACCAACGGCGCGCCATTGGCGCTATCGAATCGCACGACTTCGCCGACAAGGATAACATGATCGCCAGCTTTGTGGCGCATGGAAATTTTGCAGTCAAAACCCGCAATGCGGCCTTTGAGAAGCGGTGAGCCAGTATCCCAGATATCCACTTCCTCAACTGTAAGGCTTTCCGGCTCATAGCGCGCAAAACGATCGGACATCGCTTTCTGGTCGGCGCTCAGAATACTGATGCTGTAACTGTCAGCAGCCATGAAGTCCGGATAGACAGATGCGCGCTTTTCAATACACCAAAGCACCAGGGGCGGATCGAGGGAGACGGATGTAAAGGAATTAACCGTGATCGCCGCAAAACCATTTTTTTCGGTTTTGCAGGCGGCGACGCCAATGCCGGTGGCGAACCGCCCGAAGGCGTCTTTCAGGGGCCTGTATTGATCCGTCATTCTATTTTATTCTTCCCCTCGGGACCGTTTCGTTAACGTATTGAAAAACATGACTCTTGTGCGGTTAACATCAAAACGCAAAAATACAAAGCGCCGGGCGCCGCGCGGATGGGCCGTGACGGGAAAAAACATTCACAAACCCGGCGGGTCACGCCAGTCTTGAAACAATGGACACGATTTTAGCAGCCCCCTGGCAGATGTGGGCGACGATGGCGATCATCGGCGTCACGATCGTTTTTTATGTGCTTGACCGGTTTCCCCTGGAACTGGTCTCCGCCGGAGCGATCGTCGGGCTCTTGTGCCTGTTCCTCATTTCACCGCTCGAAGACAACGGCGTCAGCGTGTTGTCGACGGAAACGCTTTTATCCGGATTTGCCAGCCCGGCGCTGTTTTCGATTCTGAGCCTTCTGATTATCGGTCAGGGGATGTTTCAGTCCGGCGCGCTGGAACACCCGACGGAATATCTGTTGCGGGCCTTCGACAAGCGCCCTGTATTCGTGATCATTTCGGTGTTCTTCTTCATCATGATCGTCAGCGCATTCTTGAACAACACGCCGGTTGTCGTGATGTTCATTCCAATCATGGCGGCGCTCGCCCAGCAGAGCAAAACCGCCGTCGCACGCTATATGATGCCCCTCTCCTATCTGTCGATCCTCGGCGGCATGACGACAATCATCGGCTCGTCAACGAACCTGCTGGCGGCGGAATCCTATCGCGCCACCACCGGCAGCGAGATCGGATTTTTTGAACTGACGCCCATGGGGCTCATTCTCGCCGGCACAGGCATTTTCTATATGGCGACGGTGGGCCGCTGGCTGATGCCGGTCCGCGAGAACCCTAATCAGCAGGCGATGAACGAACGCGAAGGCAAGCACTTCATCGCCCAGATTGAAATCAACCGCGGTCATCCGCTGATCGGCAAGGGACCGGTCGCGGGCCTGTTTGTTGATCTGCCCGACATTACCGTGCGCATGGTGCAACGGCGGGAAAAAGCGATCCTGCCGCCCTTTGATGACTTCACGTTCAAGACCAGCGATGTTGTCATTGTCGCCGCGACCCGGTCGGCGCTAACCGGGCTCTTGAAATCCAACCCGGATATTCTCGAAGGCCTGATGGCGGAAACCTCCATCGCCGATGAAGAGGATGGCTCCGTCCAGCGCTCCACACAATTGACCATGGTCGAGGCGATCGTCGCGCCAGGCTCGCGTCTGATCGGTCGCTCCATCGCGCAAATCGGCTTTCACGCTCAGACGGACTGTGTGATTTTGGGAATCGAACGGCGCAGCCGTATGATCCGTACACAAATGAACACGATCCGGCTGGAGGCCGGCGATGTCCTGCTTATCCTGGGCGATATCAACGATATTCGCGCCTTGCGATCAGATCGCGATATTCTCCTGCTCGAATGGTCCATGCAAGGTCTGCCCGACCCGCGCAATGCGCGCGTCGCCGCTTTTATTTTCGCCACAGTCGTTGCGTTGGCGGCGACCGGCCTGGCGCCAATTTCGATCGCCTCAATTGGCGGAGCGACGGCGATGGTCGCTCTGGGTTGCCTCAACGTCAGACAGGCGGCGCGCGCCATCGACAGACGAATTTACCTGCTGATCGGGGCGTCGCTCGCCATGGGCGCGGCGCTGGAGCGAACCGGCGGCGCCGCCGTAATCGGCGATGCGCTGGCCGCCACCGCCGGCCAGTTCGGCCCAGGCGTCCTCGCCTCGGCTTTTTTCATCATCTGCGCCGGATTGACCAATGTTCTGTCGAACAACGCCACCGCCGTGCTGTTCACGCCGATCGCCGTTTCAGCCGCAAAGCAGCTTGGCATGGACGAGCACATTCTGGTCCTTTCCGTCATATTTGGTTCAAATTGCTCCTTTGCAACGCCGATCGCCTATCAGACTAATCTTCTGGTCATGACGCCCGGACATTATAAATTTCGGGATTTCATGATTGTCGGCGGGCCGCTGATCATCCTGATCTGGCTGGTCTATACCGCCGTGGCGCCGTTCTATTTTGGGCTTAATTGACACAATGAGGGAACCGATTCATTGCGGTTATGCTAATCGCCCGCTAAGATTTTTCGTCTAGGTACGGTGTCATGAGTAATGAAGATTTCGCCCGGCGGTTTGGTCTTGAGGGTGGTGAGTTTTATGTCACCGCTCCGGCGCCATGCCCCTATCTGGAAGGACGGCGCGAGCGTAAGATCTTTTCATATCTGAGCGGCGATGCGGCGGCTTCCACCAATGCTCTTTTGACGCGCCGCGGATTTCGCCGCTCTCAGAACATTATTTACGTACCGGCCTGCGAAGCATGCAGCGCCTGTGTTCCAGTGCGCATCGTCACTGAAGAATTCGACCTGTCGAAATCACGCCGACGCACCCTGACGCGAAATGCGGATATCATTCGGCGCATCAAGACGCCGCAGGCGACGGCTGAACAATTCTCCGTTCTGCGCGGATATCTTGACAGTCGTCACGATGACGGCGGCATGGCGGACATGACTGTTCTTGATTATGCATCGATGGTTGAGGAAACCGCCGTCGACACCATGATCATCGAATACAGCATTTGCGATGAAGAAACCCGCGAAGAGCGATTAATCGCCGTGGCGCTGACTGATCGCCTGACCGACGGGTTGTCGATGGTATACAGTTTTTTCGAACCCGATGAAGAGGCGCGCAGCCTTGGCCGTTTCATGATCCTCGACCATGTGGCGCTCGCCTGCGAGTTCAACCTGCCTTATGTCTATCTTGGCTATTGGGTCGAAGGCTCGGCGAAGATGGATTACAAAACCCGTTTCCAGCCGCTGGAAAAACTGACCTCCACAGGTTGGGTGCGGATGGATAAGCAAACAGTATAAACGCTGTCTGCGGATTGGAGCGTACGTTGCGTAAACACCATAACCGTAAGGCGACGCGCCTGAATTCGATCAGCATCCTGTACGTTTGCGCCGGCGCTTTTCTGCTCAGCGCATGCGCATCACCTAACGATTATGGAAATGGCGGTATTTTCAGCTATTCGAAAGACCGCTGTCAGGGTTCCTATAATCAGTGCCGCAACGATTGTAACGCCATCCCCAATGCGATGGCGAGCGCATCGTGTTTCGACCGCTGCCTGGAAGC
Organism: Pseudomonadota bacterium; assembly: GCA_039819405.1. Lineage (GTDB taxonomy): Bacteria > Pseudomonadota > Alphaproteobacteria > Caulobacterales > Parvularculaceae > Hyphococcus. Next base: position 48,383 of record JBCBSB010000007.1, read on the forward strand.
GGAAAACCGCTGTTATGCCGTTGGCGATGATGGCGCGCGATCAAGCCTCGCCCAGGACAGCCTGATCGGACAGGCGCGCACACAGGAAGAAAAAGAGGCTGACTTTCGCCGCTGGAAGCGCCAGCGCGCTGAAGAAAGAGACGATTCTGGTGACGGCGCCTCGTCAATCATCGAAATTCTCCCTGAAGATATTGAAGTCAAAGAAGAATTGTCCGACCAATAGACTCTAAGAAACAATAATATTGGCGGAAATGCTCAAATGATAAAAAGACGGCAGCTGTTGGCTGGCGGCGCCATTGGCGCGACAGGCCTTGCCGCAGGTTGCGACTGCGGCGCGCCGGTTAGCCTTGAAGGCGTCACTGGCGACCTGCAGTCGCGTGAGTTGAAAATGGTGACCACCTGGCCAAAGGATTTTCCAGGCCTTGGAACCATGGCGGAACGCACGGCCCAGTTCATCACTGAAATGTCCGGCGGCGCAATGCGTGTGCGCGTCTTTGCAGCCGGCGAGTTGGTGGGCGCATTTGAAAGCTTCGATGCGGTCTCAAACGGCGCGGCGGATCTTTATCATGGCGCCGAGTATTACTGGGTCGGCAAATCGCCCGCCTTTGCTTTTTTCACCGCCGTTCCTTTTGGCATGACAGCCATGGAAATTATGGCGTGGACGGAATTTGGCGGCGGTCAGGAACTGTGGGACGAACTCTCCGCGCCTTTCAACATAAAACCCTTTGCTGCGGGGAATTCGACCCACCAGCTTGGCGGATGGTTCAAGCGCGAAATTAATTCCCTTGAGGATATGCGGGGTATGAAAATCCGTATGCCGGGTCTCGGCGGAGAAGTCCTGCGCCGTATCGGCGCCTCCGCCGTCGCGCTTTCCGGCGGCGAGATTTACCAGGCGCTGCAGTCGGGCGCCATTGACGGCACGGAATGGGTCGGCCCCTGGAATGACCTCGCCTTCGGATTTTACCGGGAGGCGAAATATTATTACTGGCCGGGCTTTCACGAACCTGGCGCCCAGCTGGGTACAGGCATAAATTTAGAGCTATGGGATTCGCTGAACCTGCAGGAGCAGTCGATCATCCGCGGCGCCTGCCAGCGCGCCAATAATCTGTCGATTGCGGAATACATCCATCACAATTCGACGGCCCTTGATCAACTCATTAACGACCACGGCGTCGAATTACGCAAAATGCCTGACGACGTGATGGAGGCGCTTGCGCGCGAGACCAAAAACGTTCTCGAAGAAACCGCCCGGACCGACGATATCACGGGCCGTATTTTCGAAAGCTACAAGGCCTCCCTTGAGCGTTCGCAAGCCTGGACCCGCATATCCGAAGAGGCGTTTATGAGCGCTCGGCGCTCGGTGTTTTCACTGTGATAAGCGCGCGCCAATGCTGACCCTGATCGGCGACATATTAAACTGGATCGCAGCGGGCGTCGTCTTCCCGCTGATGTTGTTGCCTTTAGCCGCGCGTGTCAGCGAAACTTCGCGATCTACGCTAGTCTGGTTCGCACTTGTTGGCGCGTTGGTCTGCGCTGCGGCGCTGTTCGCGCGGCTCGCGCCAGTGCTGTCGATAACGCCGCCACTGAAAACCGTCATCATTTTCGCGACGATTATCGCAGCCCTGATGATATCTGTTGCGGCAACTGGCGGCGTTGGACGCATGATTGCGCGACTGGAGCCAATATTCGCCGCCATCACTCGCATTACGGCGCGCACCGTCATGTGGCTCCTCCTCGCCATGGCGTTCATCCAGTTTGGCGTTGTCGTCCTGCGCTATGTGTTCGGCATCAACTACATCTTCATGCAGGAATCGATCACTTATATGCACGGCGCCGTATTTCTGCTCGCGGGCGGTTATGCGCTGCTGACGCATGACCATGTGCGCGTTGACATTTTCTATCGCGGCGCGTCGGAAAAGAAAAAAGCGCTGATCGATTTTCTCGGGACCTATCTCCTGTTGTTTCCGGTTTGTCTGGTATTGCTTTGGACAGCCTCGCCTTATGTGGCGAGTTCCTGGGCTGTGGGCGAAGGGTCGACGGAAACATCCGGCATCCAGGCGGTGTTTTTGCTCAAATCCCTGATACCGGCGTTCGCCATTCTTCTGGCGATGGCGGGGTTTAACATCGCGGCGCGCGCCGGCGGCGTTCTGAAAGGATCGCCGTGATGGATTTCATGATCGGCGACATTCACATCTGCGCCTGCGCATTTGCCGGCTGGCTCGATATTGTCATGGTCGCGGTTTTGTGCGCTCTTCTGATGGCGGGCTATCCCGTCGCTTTCAGTCTCGCTGGCACCGCGCTGATCTTTGCGACCCTTGGTCTTGCGTTCGGCGTTTTTGACGTCAGCTATCTGCGCCCCTTCCCGCAACGCATTTTCGGCGCCGTCACCAACACCACGCTTATCGCCGTGCCGATGTTCATCTTCATGGGCGTCATTCTGGAGAAATCCAAAATCGCTGAAGAATTGCTTGAAGCGATGGCGAAACTGTTCGGCAGTCTGCGCGGCGGTCTCGGGCTTTCTGTAACCGTCGTTGGCGCGCTTCTCGCCGCGTCCACCGGCATTGTCGGCGCCACCGTCGTCACCATGGGGTTGCTCAGCCTGCCGACCATGTTGCGCCGGGGGTATGATCCCGCCTTCGCCAGCGGCTCAATTGCGGCGGCGGGAACGCTCGGCCAGATTATTCCGCCTTCAATCGTCCTTATTCTGCTCGGTGACGTTATTTCAAACGCCTATCAGAAGGCGCAGCTGGAACAGGGCGTCTTTGCACCCGAAACTGTTTCCGTTGGCGACCTTTTCGCCGGCGCGCTCATCCCCGGCCTGATGCTGGTCGGGCTTTATCTGTTGTGGCAAGTCATTGTCGCCGTGACCCGGCCCAACAAGGCGCCGGCGATCCCGGCGGCGGAGATGGGCACCCGGAAGGAAGTCTGGATCGGCGCTCTCAAAGTTCTGCCGCCGCCGCTTCTGCTCATCATCGCCGTGCTTGGCTCCATCCTCGCCGGCGCCGCAACGCCAACAGAGGCGGCGAGCGTCGGCGCCATCGGCGCAATGTTGATCGCGGGCGCGCGCCTTGCACCGAAAGGGTCAATCGCGGCAGGGCGTCCGGCCGTCTTTGTTTCCGCCGGCGCCATTGTCAGTCTTATTCTGCTCACAAGCTTTTTCGATCTGCGCCTTGGCCGGCAGGACATTCCGGCGGCGGAAACCATCGGCATCGGCATCGCCTTTCTATTGTTCGCGCTGACACCGTGGGGCGTTGTCGCCAGCCTGATCCAGATGCGTCGTGCGGAATGCCTCTCGCCGATACTCGACCAGACGGCGCGGGTCACAACCATGGTGTTCACCATCCTGATCGGCGCGGCGCTCTTTTCTCTCGTCTTTCGCGGACTTGGCGGCGACGACACCGTGCGTGCGGCGCTGGAGGCGACGCCCGGCGGCATTGTCGGCGCGGTTATCACCGTTATGCTCGTCATGTTCGTTCTCGGGTTTTTCCTCGACTTTATCGAGATCACGTTGGTTGTCGTACCGCTGGTCGGCCCGCCCCTTCTCGCCATGGGGCTCGACCCGATCTGGCTCGGCGTGATGATGGCGATTAATCTGCAGACGTCGTTTTTGACGCCGCCCTTTGGCTTTGCGCTGTTTTACCTGCGCGGCGTCGCGCCGCCAGAAGTTTCAACCGCACAGATCTATCGCGGCGCGATCCCCTTTATCTTCATTCAGATTTTAGCGCTGGGATTGCTGGCGAAGTTCCCCGGCCTCGCGACCTGGCTGCCGGGCGTTTTGTATCAGTAGCACCACTAATGGATTTTTCCGTAGATAAGATAGAAGGAGGGTTACGCTACTCCACTCCTCCTGCGAATTCCTGTAGCGCCTCAATCCGTTTTTCGATCTTGGGGTGGGTCGCGAAGACACCCGCAAATGGATTTCTGTTCTCGATCATCATCTGCTGAACGTCGTTCGGCGCATCAACATCGCTGTTGCCGGAAATCTTTTTAAGCGCGGAGATCATCGCATCCGGATTGCGAGTCAGCTCCACCGCGCCCGCATCAGCCAGATATTCGCGCTTCTGCGACAGGGAGAAGCGGATCACCATCGCCAGAAGATAGGCAATGACGATGATCGCGACCGCAATGAGAATAAGCATGCCCCCGCCGCGGCTGTCGCCCTTGCGCCCGCTTGAATACCCGCCGGTGCGCACGCCCGAGCGAAACAGACCACGAAAGATCATCTCTCCAAAGAACGAAAAGATGCCGACAAAGATCACCGCAATGATGAGCAGCCGCACATCCCGGTTCATGATGTGAGTCAGCTCATGAGCAAGCACTGCTTCCAGCTCGTCCTTGTCCAACGTTTCAATCAGCCCGCGCGTCACGGTGACCTTGTAGCTTTTGTCATCAAGGCCGCTGGCGAAGGCGTTCAGCGCTGGCGTTTCAATGACGTTCAGACGCGGCATGGTCAGCCCGCGCGAAACGCACAAGTTTTCCAGCAGGTTATAAAGCTCCGGCGCTTCCTTGCGGGTCAACCCGCGCGCGCCGACAGACGCCTCGATAATCTTCTGATAGGAAAGCCACGCAATGCCGAACCAGACGGCGGCGCCGATAAGCGCAAATGGCCATATGCGTGTCATATGATCAAGCGCCAGCCCCATGCCCTGCCAGATGGAATCAATGGGCGCAGTAACGCCCACATACCCAACCGACAATCCGTATAACAACAGCAGCAAAAGCGCCGGAAACCCAGCTAGCAGAACAACGGACTTCAGATTGTTGTTCCAGATATGGGTTTGCAGCCCGAACGCGCCCAAGACTTACGCCTCCCCGAATGCAAAAGCGCTGGCGGCGGCGGCATGAAGCCCGGTCGTGTCAAACACCGGCAGATCGAAATCTTCCTGAGACAGGATCATGCATAATTCCGTACAGCCGAGAATAACGCCGTCGCAGTCATGATGAGTGACAATATCTTTTAAGACCTTGCGCGATGTATCCAGAACTTCGCCGCGCACCAATTCATCAAGAATGATACGCCCGATGACGTCCTGTTCTGCAGCTGTTGGAACACACACGTCACCATCATAGCGTTTTACCAGCTCACGGCGATAATGCGCCTCCCCCATGACAACAGGAGTGCCCAGCAAAAGCGGTTTACACGACTTCGCCTCTTTCATAGCAGCCGACAGCGCATCCAGCAGATGAATGACCGGCAGGCCTGTGGCTTGCGCTACTGCGTCCGCCGCCACATGCGTTGTATTGGAACAGATAATGAGCGCATCCACACCCGCCGCTTTCAGGCGCGTGGCGCCAGAGACCACCTCAGCTTTGAAAGCATCCCAGTCGCGGGCATCGTAATGCTTAATCATGACGCCATAATCCAGCGTATAAAGCATCAGGTTCGCAGAGTGCTCGGCGCCCAGGCGCTCACTCGCCGCATCATTCAACAGACGATAATAAATCGCCGTCGATTCCGGGCTGACGCCGCCGATGAGGCCGAGAAGTTTCATTTCTGAAACGGCCTTTTCCTGTTTCTAGAACTTCACTTCCGGCGCTGTTTCCACTTGTGTGCGGCTTGCTTCCGGAATCTCGAAATATTCCTTCGCCGTGAAGCTTCCAAGCGGCGCTACAAGGTTACCGGGGATTTGCTGAATGGCCGTATTGAACTCCTGCACCGCATTGTTGAAGAAGCGGCGGGCGGCGGCGATTTTGTTTTCGATGTCCGATAACTCGCGCTGTAACTCAAGGAAGTTCGTATTCGCTTTCAGATCGGGATAGGCCTCAGCCAGTGCAAACAGCTTCCCAAGCGCTGCGCCCAAAACGCCTTCGGCGGCGCCTTGCGCGGCGGGCCCGGTCGCAGCTTGTGCGGCGTTGCGCGCGGTAATCACCGCATCAAGGGTTTCCTTTTCATGACTGGCGTAGCCCTTCACAGTTTCAACAAGGTTGGGAACGAGATCATGGCGCTGCTTCAACTGCACATCCACATCGGCAAACGCCTGTTCGGTGCGCTGACCAAGCGCAACAATACGGTTGTAGATCGCAATGACAAAGAGCGCCACAGCAACGGCAACGCCAAGTAGTATCAATAAGCCGGACATGCCGTCTCCTTTTTTGGGCGGCGCGGAGACACAGCGCCTCAAGCAGCGCCAGTCACCACGACATTGGAATTATCTCAATTGTAGGTTGTTCGTCCTGAGTCGGCAATGATGCGGTTTTAGCTGACGCAAGGCCGCGAAGCAGGCCGAAATGTTGGTTTTTTGTGTGAATGGTTCATATTGAGAAGACGAATGATGACTTACCCTCTGATGAAAGCGCCTTACCGATGACGAACATCGCCCATGTCTCCGATATCCATTTCGGCGCCATTGACGCTGATGCGGCTGAACGCCTGGCGGATCAGATCAACGCCGCCGGTGTGGACGCTATCATTTTGACTGGCGATCTCACGCAAGCGGGACGAAAACGGGAGTTTCAAGCAGCGGCTGCATTCATACGACGGTTTCGCGCGCCGGTCATGGCCGTACCCGGCAATCATGATGCTCCGGTCTATAATGTCGGGCAGCGCATGACTGATCCGTGGCGTCGTTTTCGCGCATATGTGCAGGATGAATTGCGGCCGACGGCGCGCATCAATGATGTACTGATTATCGGCCTTAACTCCGCGCGCCGCGCCGGGCCGTCGCTTGACTGGTCGCGCGGACGTCTGTCTGCAAAGCAGCTGAAAGACGCGTCCGACGAATTGCGTGGGGCTGAAGATGCGGTCCTGAAACTGGTGGCGTTTCACCATCCAGTCCTGCCGGGACCGGGGCCTGCTGGCGATGCGCTGATCAACAATCCGGCGCGGGCGATGCATACGCTGTCAGAAGCGGGCGCCGATGCGCTTCTCACCGGGCACGTCCATATCGCCAATGCGCAGGTGCATGAAACGCCCGCCAAGCCGATCATCGTCGCGGCAGCCGGCACAGCAGCTTCCACACGCCTGCGCGGCGAAAAACCATCCTACAACCTGCTGCAATGGACGGGCGTTGAACTCCATGTCACCGTTCAGCGCTATGAACGGAATGAGTTCACCACCGAAAAGCGATTTCAGTTTTCTCGTGAGAACGGAGCCTGGAGACAGCACTAAGTCATGAAAGTATATCTTTTTATAAACGAGAAATCCGGGGGCGTGCAGAAGCAAGGCGTTGACGCAATCATTGCAAAAACTTCCGATATCCTTAAGCGGCATGATCGCTACGATCTTGAGGTCGTGTCAGGCGACTTTAAGGCGCTCATCACCACCGCAAAAACCTTACGCAATCAGGATAACATTGCCTATTTTATCACTGCTGGCGGGGATGGAACGCAGTCCGCAATTGCAAGCATTATTCGGCATAGACCCATCGCGCTTTTGCCCCTGCCCTGCGGAACGGTAAACGAGTTATGCCGTGATCTCAAAATTCCCCTTACGATCAATGAAGCGCTCGACGCATGTCTAAGCGGGTCAATTCGATTAATTGACGTTGGGATCATAGACGAGCGTGTTTTCCTGAACAATGTCGTTTTCGGAGCCTATGCGACTCTTGCGGAAGCCCGGGAAACTCTGCGCGACGCTGAGACGATAACCGAAGTCACCGTCGGCGTTGCGAATGCTGCAGAGGCAATCCTCAAAGCAGAACCAATGAGGTTTCGTGTCGAAATCGATAACTCTACCCTTCATCTTGACACCAACACGATAGTTGTTTCCAACAACATCATATCAAGGGCGGAAAACCTCGTTCCCAAGCGCGATCGCATTGATGAAGGCGTGCTTGCTGTCTATCTGAGCGAAGCAAACCACGGCGGTGATTTTACAGCGTTACTCGCCGAGTTCGTCGCCAGCGGTGCGCAAAACGCAGCGCAAATTGACATTCAAAAGTGCAAACACTGCAAAGTCATGTCGGTTGAGCCGATGTTTAGTTACACAATCGATGGCGATCCGGTGGAAAGCTCAAAGCCCGTAAATATCAGTGTCGATGCAAAATGTTTACGAGTAGCGGCTCCTTAGACACTTGTCTTAAAGCATTACCGCGCCGTGATGCCGCCGTCGATCTTGAACTCTGAAGCGGTCACATAACGCGATTCATCCGACGCCAGATAAAGCACGCAATAGCCGACATCTTCCGGTTCGCCGAGACGCTTCATCGGGATCTGCTTGACTAATTTTTTCTCACCCTCATCGCCGCCGCCGCCAAGCGCAATCAGCGGATCGATAATCGGCGTACGGGTGAACACCGGATGCACTGAGTTGCTGCGGATATCATACCCTGAACGGGCGCAATGGAGCGCAATCGACTTTGACATCATCCACACCGCCGCCTTCGCTGTATTGTAGGAAAGCATGTTGCCATCCGCGAGCATGCCGGCGACAGACGAGATATTAATGATCGACGCTGGTTGTGACTTTTTCAGATACGGCATCGCCAGCTGCGTGCCGTAATAAATGGAATCAACATCAACCTCCATCGTGCGCCGCCAGTTGTCATCGGTTTCGGTCTCAATATTGCCCCATCCGCCTATGCCGGCGTTATTGATCAGAATACTGATCCCGCCCATGAATTCCGCCGCCATGCCCAGCGCCGTTTCCCAGTCTTCCCGGCTGGTGACGTCATGATGGCAAAAGGAGGCCGTTCCCGGATAGTCGGCGTCAATTTCCGCAGCGGTTTTCTCCGCGCCGGCGACATTCACGTCTGTGATAAAAACCTTGGCGCCTTCCGCCGCCAGCATCCGCGCAAAGCATGCGCCCAGCCCTTGTGCGCCGCCCGTGATAAATGCGTTCTTGCCGTCTACGCGTCCCATCTGCGTCTCCTCATCATATGTCAGATCACCATTCCCCATTGCCATATCAGCGGGCGCGGCGCCACTGTCACACGCAGCCGCCAGACATAAGGCAAAGCGACGCCATGCCGCGATGCGCAGCGCCGGCATGTTACGTTAGATTAGCAATGTGCAGAAAAGAGAGCTTATAAAATCGTCCAAAGACGATAAGCCTGGTCAGCGGCCAGGTACGGACTGGCGACTGACGCGTTATCTTTTAAGGCATTTAATCGTCGGCGCGGCGAGCGGCTGGATATTTGTCGGCGCGCTGCTGATTTTCGATGTCGCCGGATTTCGCAGTCTTACCGCGAACTCCCCCGTCGGGCTGCTTGCCATAGCAATGTTGCTTGCCGTGATGACGATCACATGGGGCGCCGCCGCCATGGGCACGGCAGTCTTCTTGATGAAAGACGACGGCGATGACAGCAATGACAAAGGCCGCCATGCGCCCATTGCATTACGGGTTGAACCGGCGCCGGCATACGCGTCGCCAACGCCAGTTAAAAGCCCGCGCGCTTAGCCTTCTTTCTGGATCTGCTGGATCGCCTCAGCCATGCACTCGTCCATATGCCGACGGATCTGGTGGTCTGACTGAGCGACATTCGCAGCGTCAAAATCGCCGCGAATCTTGCGGAAAACATCTTCATCGCCGGCTTCTTCAAGGTCAGCCTTGACCACTTCCTTGGCGTATTCCTGCGCCGCTTCGCCTTCCTTGCCTAAAAGCCCGGCAGCCCAAAGGCCGAGTAACTTGTTGCGGCGGGCTTCGGCCCGAAATCGAAGCGATTCATCGTGGGCGAACGCCTTTTCGAACTTGTTTTCGCGATCGTCGAAGGTGGTCATGGGAAGGCTCTCCAATACTGACGGGTGCAAGGCTTTAAACCGTACTTATAACTGGTTTACGCATTGCGCAACGCGGCCTGGAAATTTACCCCGGCGGGGGGTTTTCAAGCCCTTCGCGAGGGCGTAAACCGCCTCTTCTTCCCCCGCGCGCATTGTGCTAGCGAAACGGGAAAGCCGGCGCCGCACAACGGTTTCGCGCTCCCCGTCAGGCTTCGACAGCGCCGACGGAAACGCCTCTAAGGCATTGAAAGGACTACCGTAATGGCTCGCCGGAAACAGATTTACGAAGGCAAGGCGAAAATCCTGTTCGAGGGTCCTGAACCCGGCACCATCATCCAGTATTTTAAAGATGATGCGACCGCGTTCAATAATCAGAAAAAAGCGGTGCTGGAGGGCAAGGGCGTCCTCAATAACCGGATTTCAGAGTTCGTCATGCTGGGACTGGAGCGCATTGGCGTACCCACCCATTTCATGAAACGGCTCAATATGCGCGAGCAGCTGGTGCGCCATGTTGAGATCGTTCCGCTTGAGGTTGTCGTTCGTAACGTCGCCGCAGGGTCCCTGTGCAAGCGTCTCGGGCTGGAAAACGGCGCCGTCCTGCCCCGCTCGATCATCGAGTTTTATTACAAGAACGATGACCTTGGCGACCCGCTGGTGTCGGAAGAACATATCACTGCGTTCAACTGGGCGAACCCCCAGGAGATTGACGACATGATGGCGCTCGCCCTGCGCACCAATGACTTCCTTTCCGGCCTTTTTGCCGGCGTCGGCATCAAGCTCATCGACTTCAAGGTGGAGTTCGGCCGGCAGTATGAAGGTGAAATGATGCGGCTCATCGTTGCCGACGAGATCAGCCCTGACAGCTGCCGCCTGTGGGACATGGAAACCAACGACATCATGGATAAGGACCGGTTCCGCCAGGACCTTGGCAATGTCACCGATGCCTACCGGGAAGTGGCGCGTCGGCTCGGCGTCATTCGTGAAACCGAAAATTCCGGCAAGTCCGGCCCGGTGCTGGTGAGCGACAACGGAGAGCAGGCTTAGCGGCGAGTCGCGCCAGGCTCCTCAAACGCATAATTCAGCGCGTCGATTTCTGGCTGATACCAATCCTCAACCAGTGCTTTCAGATCGCCGTCATATTGGCTCTGATATGCGCTTTTCTTATCCCGATTGCTTGAAATATTCGCCTTTGGCAATTCAGGCGGCGACGTCACGCCAATCCGCTTCAGCGCCGTATGGAAGTCCGCATTGAGATTTTCATATCGCCCGAGAAAGTCGACCGCCACGTCGCCATCAATCGTATAGAGTGAGAAATTTTCGACAAAAGCTTTCCGGCGACTACGCATGAAAGACTGAAAGCTTGGGCGGCGCTTCAGCTTTCTGGTTTTATAATAATAGTAGGAGAGCTGACGATCCCACGGATTACGCTCAAAAGCGAATTTGAAATAACTGTTCCAGATATCGTCCCCGACATACGCCTTCACCCGCCACGCCGGCATGTGCTCATAAAAGCCGACAGACGTATGGTAGTAGCGTTCCGGTCGACGCAATAAACGACGCAATAGCGGGCGCTTCGGAACAAGCGGATGATTGAGCCGGTAATTTTGCGGCGCCCGTCCACTACGAAACTCGTCATTTTCAGGACTGAACGGCGTTATAATATCGTCAGGTCCGCATATCTCGGACAGCGCTGCTTCAATACTCGTACCCGCAGTTTTGATGGTTTTCAGAAAGATAAACTTGTGTCTGTGGGAAAGGATCATCGTCTCACAAACAACTATTCACTCATCGCGTCTAGCGCCAAGTCGATCAGGACGCGAAACTCATCCCAAGTAACGTTGACTGCCGCATATTCTTCGGGCGAGTCGTAACTGACCGGCGCCGTCTTGTGGACGAAGACCAGATCAAACTTCGGCAAGACGACAATATATTGCCCGAAGTGCCCTCGCGCCGCGTAACCGCCGTGAAATTCCTCCGGAAAATGCGCCGGGTCGAACACCCACCACATATAGCCGTAGGCGAAGCCGCTGGAGCGGTAGTTTTCAGGGTTCATCTCTTCATTCGGTGTCGCGATGGCGACGCTTTCGCGAACCCAGTCCGCGGGGATAATCTCTTCTCCGCCCCACTGCCCTTCATGCAGCATTAACAGGCCAAGGCGGGCCGCATCCCGCGCAGAAAGATAGAAATGATACGCTGGAAAATGCGACTGGGCGACGTCACCGCTTTTGCCGTTCTCCTGATGTACAGTCAGGTCATAATCCTGCATCTGCAAGGGTTTGGCGAGCTGAGTATCGAACGCCTCGTAAATATCCGTACCCGTTAGTTTTTCAAAAATGCTACCGGCGGCGTTAAAGTCCCAATTGTTATACCAGTAAAAATCGCCGGGTGCATGATCGCCGCGCTGCGGCCCTTCGTCAGTGACGCCCGAAAAATTCGATGCGGGGTGATAAATGCCGGAGCGCGCGGTGATGAGGTCGCGCAAGGTCGCGCTTTTCTCTATCTCCGACAGTCCCTGGACATCATCAACGCCCAGGTCAGCAAGGCTCGCGTTGATATCAATGACGCCGCTTTTGACGTGTTGCCCCATCAGTATGGTCAGGATGCTCTTGCGCACCGAGGCGAGATACGTCCCTTCCGTCTGCGTGACATCGCCATAGGCGTATACGAGACGTCCGTCTTTGACGACCGCCATGGAATGCGTGTTGCCGCTGGCGACCGCGGCGTCCAGCGCCGCCAGCCTCTCAGCTGAAAAGCCCGCCTCAGCGACATTTTCGTACTGAGCCCAATCTTCACCGGGCGCATTTTTTTGCGGCGCGCTGACACACCCCGCCAATGCAACCGCAAACGCTGAAACAAAAAATCCGCCAATGTCGCTATTGCGCATGCGCCCGCCCCTTTTACGTAGAAATCACAGTTTGCCGGAGTTTAGCTGTGACCGGTCCAAATGAAACCCGCCGCGATGACAAGCATCGCGGCGGGCTACAGCGGCCGCACATTTAATCGCAGAAGCTGAAACAGCCATCTCCCCACGACTGCCTCAGCCCTGCGATGTGCACGTTCTCCCCAGCTGTCCAGGTGATGAAGCGCCGCCCGATGATCTGGGGGGCGCTACAGCAAACGTTCGCATGAATTAGCCAGTAAAAACAAAAGAGTCTTGACGGATGCGGCCACCTCGTTTGACATAAACGGCCAAATGAAGTTCAATTCAGGCCAGGGCGATCGCAATCGCCAATGGGGACCTGAATACCGGTGACGATGTGGGCGACGTTTCTTCGCGTTATTTGAGAAGTTATTATGAGACCTGCGTCGCCAAGGGATGCGATCCTGCGCCCCTGAAAGAGATTCTGGACTCGGGTTCCGAGCCTTTTGAAAACGTGGCCCGGCGCTTCAGCAATGAAACCGTCATCGCCATGATGCACAAAGCGGAGGCGTTGACCGGCGACAGCACGATTGGCCTCGCCGCCGGGCGAGACTTTCGACCATCGACTTTTCTCGACATTGGCCTCGCCCTGATCTCAAGCGCAACTCTGCGAGAAGCGCTCGCGATTAACGAAAAATACCAGGCGCTGACCCAACAGCTGGGCAAAACGCATTTTTCCGTAAGCGCCGACAAGGCTGTAATCAGCTGGCGGCCTTATATTGATGACGCCGAACGCATGCGCCCGATTACGGAAGCGGTATTCGCCGGATACGCCGTATTCGGCCGCTGGCTGACCTGGCTCTACGACAAGGAAATCGCCGGCATGTACTTTCGCCACCGGCGCACCGCCCACGCTGCGGAATCTGACGATCTATTCGGATGTGAAGTTACCTATGGCGCTCGCCTCGACGAGATGCATCTCGACCCGGCTCTTGCCGATATGCCATTGCCGAACGCTAACAAAGATCTTCTCGACGTTTTGTGTGCGCGTCTTGATCGCCAACTCAAAGAACTGCAAGCGCCGATGACGGCGCAGACGGAAACCTATCACTGCGTCCAGGCGATGCTTGCGGACGGTTCGCTAAGCCTCTCCCGCGTCGCTAAAGCGCTTGGAACGTCAGAGCGCACCTTACGCCGGCGCCTGTCAATGGAAGGCGTCTCTTTTCGCACGGTGGTTGAAGCCGCACGCAAGGAAGCCTGCGAAGTTTATATTCGCGAACGGAAGAAATCGATCGCCGAAATCGCACAAGCTGTCGGCTATAGCGAACAAAGCGCTTTCACACGCGCCTTCCGAAACTGGTATGGCGCGCCGCCGTCAGAATACATATCGGCAAGCTAACGACCGACGCACAGCCCAATTTACTCGGCGGGACCTGCCAGCGCCTTGATCAGATTGATCCAGTGGTCCAGCCCTTCATAAAAAGTCGAAACCGGCAGGCTTTCATTGAGCCCGTGCGCGTTCGCCCGGTATCCATGCGGCACAAAACGCCCGCTGGCGCCGAAGGTGGGAATGCCGGCGCGGCGAAAATGCATCCCGTCGGTCCCGCCTGAACTCATCGACGGCACGATCTCAGCATCCGGGTACCGCACCCTGACTGCGGCGCTGAGCGCTGCATTAACGTCGGCGCGCGGCTCGGATGCAGGGCTCGAAACAAAGCGCTCATCCGATTGCACGACTTCCAGCGCTTCATTGTCGATGACTTCCGTCAGAGTCTCACGGACAGAATCAATTTCGACGCCGGGAAAAATGCGGCAATTGACGGTCGCTACAGCCGATTGCGGCAATGCGTTTTCCGCATGCCCGCCATCGAGCATTGTGGCGACGCATGTGGTCGACAGCATGTTGCTGGTGCTGCTGTCAGCGCGAAGTGTTTTGATGGCCTTTTTGTTTGCCGGGTCATCTGCGAATTTGGCGAGCGCCTCGCCAATCTCGCCGCCAATGTCGGCGGCGGCCGCGCGCGCTGAGGCGCGCGTAATTTCGTTCGCCATCACCGGGAACGCATAGCCCTCGATTTCGAGCAGCGCTCTCGCGAGGTCGTAAATCGCGTTGTCGGGCCGTGGACGCGACGAGTGACCGCCAGGATTGCGCGAGATCACATTGAACGTTGCATAGGTCTTCTCTGCAGCCTGCATGTCATAAGGCAACACCGCGCCGTCTTCGGTGTAAGCGCCGCCGCCAGCATCCGAGTTCAAGGCAAACTCAGCCTCGGCCAGATCTTCGCGATCATACGCCATCATTCTTGTCGTCACCATGTCGGTTTCTTCGTCACCGGTGAACACCAGAATGAGATCGCGTGTCGGAACAAACCCTTCCTGCTTCAGGCGCATGAATGTCTGGGTCAGATTAACAACGCCATATTTATTGTCGGCGACACCGCGCCCGAGAAATAATCCGTCTTCTTCACGCAGGGTGAACGGATCATGCTCCCAGTCTTCGCGCTTCGCATCGACGACATCCATATGGGCGAGAAACAGAACGGGCCTGGCGCCGGATGATCCATCGCCGCGATATCGAAGCGTAAACGCAGCCGTTTCCCCGGACGGGATGATTTCCATGTCATCATCGGCAAAGCCCGCAGCCTTTAGCTCACTCGCCAGATACGCCGCCATGGCCGGAACGGCGCCGTGCCCTTTCGCGGTTCGCATGCCGATCACGGTTTCATAAATCTCGCGCGCCTTCGCCTGTTCAGGCGTCAATTCGTGGTGATTGGCGGTCGCTGCGCCGGCAAACGCCATGGTCCCGAGAGCAGCAAACAAAAAGGCGGCGGAAATTTTGCGAATCATCGGTAGCCCCTCAATTTTTGATTTTGGGCACCCTACGCCAGCCACGCCTTCCTACGCAATGCGGGTCTGAAAGCACCACAACGAGTTGCGCAAAAAAGCAGTCCGGCGTATGGCGTTGGCTAAGTCACAAGACCCGGAAAGACCGATGAAAGCGAAAATCACCATTACGTTGAAAAACGGCGTCCTGGACCCGCAGGGCAAAGCCATCGAAGGCGCGCTTCAGGGCCTCGGGTTCGAAGGGGCGTCCGATGTCCGTCAGGGCAAGGTCATCGAACTGAAACTCGATGAGACTGACGAGGCAGCCGCACGGGCCAAAACCGAAGACATGTGCAAAAAACTCCTCGCCAATCCGGTCATGGAGAATTACGCAATCGAGATACTGGCCTGAACCATGAACCCTGCCGTCATCGTCTTTCCCGCTTCGAATTGTGATCGCGATGTCGCCGTAGCGCTTGAGCAGGCGACAGGCAAGGCGCCAGCCATGGTCTGGCATGGCGACGCCGGCCTCCCGGATACCGACTTTATCGTTTTGCCCGGCGGGTTTTCTTACGGCGACTATCTGCGATCCGGCGCCATGGCGGCGAAATCGCCGGTAATGCGTGATGTTATTGAGCGCGCCAAAGCCGGCACGCCTGTCATCGGGATTTGCAACGGCTTTCAAATCCTGTGCGAAACGGGACTGCTGCCCGGCGCGCTCTTGCGGAATGCTGATCTGAATTTTGTCTGCCGCACTGTGACGCTGAAAGTTGAAAACAGTCAGTCAATGTTCACGAGCGGTTTTGAAAAGGGCCAGTTCGTCAACTTCCCCGTCGCCCATCACGACGGAAATTATTTTGCCGATGATGCGACGCTGGACAGACTGGAGGGCGAAGGACGGGTCGCCTTGCGTTACGTGGACAATCCCAACGGATCCGCCCGCGACATCGCCGGCATATTGAATGACGCCGGCAATGTTCTGGGACTGATGCCGCATCCGGAAAGAGTGATCTCCCCTCTTCTCGGCGGTATCGACGGCGCTGTGTTTTTCAAGAGCGTTTTAGACGCCGCTTAAATAACACAGCCCCTGTTTTGCGCCGCCGCCACCACGATGGCTTACCTTCAGCGCCTCACTCTTGTGTATCGTTGTCAGTTAACAGGACAACCATAATCACGGCGGCGCCCATCACCAGAAAATAGAATTTAGTGACGCCTTCAAAACCCAGTACGAACGGCGCAATGACGAACGATACGCCTGCGATGAAATCAATCAAAAGGTGCAGCTTAAACGGTATCGCTTTACGCGCGCTCACAGAATAATCTGTAATAAGACTATAAATGATCAGCGCAACCCCCGCTGCGACCGAAAACACTGTGGCGATCACCGGCGCGTCGGCTGGGAGCACGAGAAAAGGCGCAACGATAAGAGCGGCGGCGGCGGCATAGTCTATAAATCCGTGGATTTTTGATGATAGTACTTTCATGGGAATTTTCCTTTTTACCGGCGCCCGCTCTTCAACAAGCGCCGCGTTATCTTTTTATTTCAGGGAAGAAACGCCGAGAGCGATATTGAAGTCGGCGCACCAGACATAAAATTTGCTGTAATCCGATGGATCGATGTGATCAGGGATGGCGTACACTTGAAGACCGTTGTCCGACTCAAGCTTTGTAAACTCAGTTGTTTTATCAAAGCGGTTATTACCGAAACCAAGGGTTGGCGCCGGCGCGCCATCCAGCGAAAAATCGCTTTCCAGAATAGCGATGTATCCGCTTGCAGTCTGGACAATGGAAACGCCGCCAGTTGTGACATGTCGATTGCGGCCTTCAAACCGCCCGCTTTTGACAACTGACGACGCAGTCGCGGACTCGCCGTGCCTGTTGGCGTCATCAGCTTTTGCCGCTGTTACCGACGATGCGATGATCGCAAGCAGGGCGAATGTGATTTGTTTAAACATTTCAATTTCCTTTTTTGAATCTGACCTTGAGGTCAGGAATAATTTGGTTCTCAATTATTGACCATTTGGTCCATAATTAAATATGCTTATCTATATTCTTGACCAATTGGTCAATATGTGATCAGTCACAACGACGTGAGGACATCAGACCATGGCGAGACCCAGAGAATTCGACGAAGCCAGCGTGATTGAAGCAATCAAGGACGTCTTCTGGAACAAAGGCTACGCGGACACTTCCTACGCAGACCTGATCGCGGCCAGCGGTCTCCATAAGGGTAGCCTTTACGCAGCGTTTGGGGACAAACGGGCGCTCTATCTGCGCGCGCTTCAGTCATATGACGAACACGAAGTCGCCGGCGCTGTCGCCCTTCTCTGCGGCGGCGACGGGCCCCGGATGACAGGCCCCAAACGCATAGAGAAGCTTCTCAATGCCGTCATTGACGCCGTCGTCGTCAACAATGATCGACGTGGCTGCCTTTTATGTAACGCGTCTGTCGATCAGGCGCCTCACAACAAGGGTGTTGAAGATTTCGTTTCAAGCGGACTGGAACGCATGCAACGCGCGTTTGAAACGGCGCTCGCGTCTGACAAGAAAGGCGCCGCCCTCAAAGAGGCGGCAAGCCTTTGCAACGCCGCTTATTTCGGCATGCGTGTCATGGCGAAATCAGGCGCGCCAATATCTATGATGAAACAGGCCCGTAATGGCGCTCTAAAGTCAATTTGACGGCGCCTTTAACAATGGCGGTTTTGCTGAAAAGCCATCATCAGCCTGCATTCGCTATCACGTCAGTTTCTTCTGACACGCTAACCAGCAAATTCGATATTTTCCGTCGCTGGAACCCGTCTTTGAACATCATAAATTCGACACCGGCCTCGTCTCCGCGCTGCCAGGCGAGGCGAACCAGCAGGCTTAAATCCTCATCGCTAATTCGCAGGCGAAAGTTGAGCGGTAATGGCTTGGAATCCGGAAGAGATAGCTTCGCTCCCCCATTGCTGAGGTCGCAAACATGACATCGAAGAGTTTCTCGGCGACCAATCATAATATCGGCTTCGATGTTACACGATATTCTCTCCTCCATCCGCTGCTCTTCAAGCGGTTTTATGAGCGGCGCCGTCAGCCTTCGCTTCAACTTGGAAAGCGTAGTCTCTATACCTTCAGTCAAGTCCGGCCGCTTGAGGAATTTATTAAGCGTTCTGGAAAGGTCACCGAGGTTGACCGGCTTGAGAAGGCAGTCATCGGCGCCCAACCCAATATACTTGGCTCGGTTTTTCAAACTCGCATCCGCCGTCAAGGTGAAGATCGGAATCATTGAGTAATTTGCCTCAGAAGCTCGGATAATCTTTATGGCGTCACTGCCTGACAAAACCGGCATGTTGATGTCCATTAACACCAAGTCAAAATGCTCATTGCTCAGTGCGTTAATTGCTTCCTGACCGTTCTGCACTGTCACGATATCGATAGACGGGACGGAAGCAAAAACTTCCTGAATGACCTCCTGATTGACAAGATTGTCTTCAGCGAGAAGAACACGAAGGGTAACGGCGTCAGTCACCTTTTCTATTTGTTTTATGGATTCTTCAGTTGGCGACGTGACTTGCGCTTCTGATTTTGCCGACCTCATCGGCAAAACAAAATAGAACGTCGCTCCCTGACCAATGTCGCTTTCTACTTTAAGCTCTCCGCCCATCAGGCCGATGAGGTCTTTTGCAATCGCGAGCCCAAGCCCGGTGCCGCCATGCTGACGTGTGGACGATCCATCGCCCTGAACAAAACGTCTGAAGATTTTTTCGTGATGCTTCGGGGCGATCCCGGGACCAGTATCGCCAACCGAAAAACGCACGCCCTCTCTAACGAGCCGTGCGGAAATCGAAACCCGTCCTTTTTCCGTAAATTTTACAGCGTTTCCCGCGAGATTGACGAGGACTTGCCGTAAATGCTTCGGATCTCCAATAACCTCAAGCTCATCGGGAAGGTCGATATCTGTTTCGATCAACAGTTCTTTATTTTCGGCGAGCCCTGCAACAGCATCAAAAGCTTGTTGAACGACGTGTTGCACAACAAAGCATTCTTCCACCAATTCAAGAACGCCTGTTTCGATTTTTGAAATATCGAGCACATCATTGATGATTCCGAGAAGAGCAGTTCCGGACGAATTAATGCGGCCGATATACTTTTCCTGCTTTTCGTTCAGAGCGGTCTGCTCCAGAAGCTGCGACATGCCGAGAATACCGTTTAAGGGCGTTCTTATCTCATGGCTCATATTCGCCAGAAATTCCGATTTTAACCGGTTCGCACGTTCCGCCTTATCTTGCAGGTCTTTTAGATAGGTCACATCGATATTCACGCCGCTCATTGAAATTGCGACGCCGTTTCCATGTCTAGACGCGCGCCCAATAGCGCGCCACCAGCGCCAATTTCCGGATGTGTCCTGAATTCGATATGTTTCGTCATAGGGCGCGCCATGCTTCATATGACCGTTCATCGCAGCATGGATTCGTTCAATATCATCGGGATGAATCTTGTCTTCCCACCAGGACAGGTCATTTTGTCGAGTGTATTCACCGGGTTGATAGCCCAACAACTCATAATTCTTGGCGCTGTATTCAACAGTGTCGGTCGCAAAATTCCACTCCCATGCGCCAATATTCCCGCACTCAAAGCATAGAGATAGCTTATTGTGCATCAGCTCCATTTCCTGAGATATTCGAACCTGTTCTGTAACATCGCGCTGAATCGCAACAAAGAACTGGTGCGTACCGGATTCATCGGCGATTGGCCGAACATCCAGTTCAATCCAGAACTCTTCGCCAGATTTTGTGTAATTCAAAAGGCGCTCGCGGACCGGCTCAAACACAGTTAGCGCATCGCGAATACGTTGTCCGGTTTCCGGACAGGACCGTTGCCCATGAAGTATGCGCAAAGACTTTCCGATAATCTCATCGGCTGCATAGCCAGTCATCTTTGTGAATGCTTTGTTGCACCACAAGACGCGCATATCAGGATACTTGACCGTCTCTGCTGAGAGGATAAGCACCGAGTCTCGCATTACATCGCCGAGAGCGCTCGTCACTGAGTCCAGCGTTAACATATCCGCCTCATTTGCAGCGAGCGTATTTATAGGCCGCATCAATAACGTATGCCGACTAATTTTGTATTAACCATTTATCGCTAGCGATTACGTTCCCATAACCCTTTTGGTGAACTCATGGCGACTCCCATAGTTTGGATTCTGGTCTCGACCTCAATGGCGCTGAATCTGCTGCTTGGGGTTGCGTTAGTTATTGCTTTGTCGGCCCAAAAGGCCGGAAAAACCGCGAAAAGTCGCCAAGTGTCCCGCAGCGCCGCTAAGGCTCCCCCAATACAGACCGACGTCCCGGCACAAATTGATGCCGGCGCCGAAGCGGACATCCAGATGAATGTGCGGTGCTTCACGCCAGCTGAAAAAGGCCTGCTCTCAGGGTTATGCGTCCTTGTCGCCGACGACGACCCGACAAATGTCGATGTTCTTATCGGCATGCTGGAATCATTGGGCTTGACAGAACTTATTGTCGCCGAGAATGGCGAGGAAGCCGTTACTTTCGCCTCCAGACACACGTTCGACATCATCTTCATGGATATCCAGATGCCGAAGAAAACCGGCATCGACGCCGCGCGTGAGATACTGTCCGGCCAGTTGAATAGAAACGTACCTATTATTCCGATCACCGGTTTTTCACGAATTGTGAACGCCGAGCTTTGCAAAAAAGCGGGCATGACCGGCTTTCTTCAAAAGCCCGTAATCCTTGATAACTTGCGATCGGTGACCCGAGACGCACTATTGGAACACCAAAAGCAGCAAGTCGCTTAACATAGCTCAGCCAAATATGGCCGGCCGTCGTTCGCTCCAGGGCTTGGCTTCTTCAAGCTCATAAGCCAGCTCCAAAAGCGTTTTTTCATCACCCAGCCGCGCGCCAAACATAGCGCCGACGGGCAATCCGTCCGGCGTCATCGAGAGTGGTAGTGAAATCGCCGGCGCGCCGGTAATGTTATAAAGCGCTGTAAACTGAACATAGTTGAGCAAACGCCCAATCAGTTCGTCATAGCTGAGCCCGCCATCGAGATATCCAATCCGCGGCGGCGGCGCGGCGACGACAGGCGAAAGCACAAGGTCGTAGTTCGCGTACACGTCCTCGTCCATGACGTCCGCAATCGTTTGCAAGCGCGCAACACGCTCATCGAACTCACCCTGGTGGTCTTCAAAGTATCGCGCAAGGCCGAGCGTGAAAGGTTCAAACGCCAGCCCGTTGCGCGGCAGATGCGTTTTCTTTTCCCAGAAGCTGACGGCCCCATGGGCGAAAGCCGCCCAGTAAAGGTGAAAATCCACCGCAACCACAGGGTCAATCGGAAAACTTATTGGCTCAACAACATGGCCAAGATCAGCGCAAAGCCTGCCCGCGCCCTCCGTTGCCGTGACGACGCGCGGGTCGACACTCTCTTCGCTGAGGCCTGTCGTCACCAGCGCTATTTTCAATTGCCGTTTGGCTGGCGCGGAAACCAGCCCAACCGGCGCCAGATCACTCTCTTCCGGCGGCAATTCCATCGCCGCCGTCACTGCCGCGGTATCGCGCACAGTACGGCTCTGCACCCCATGCACGGATAAGTCGATCGGCCCGAAGGTCGCAACGCGCGCCTGCGGATATCGTCCCCGCGAGACTTTTAATCCCACATTGCCGCAACAGGACGCCGGGATGCGGATCGATCCGCCGCCGTCGCTTGCATGAGCAATCGGCACAACGCCACTCGCCACCAGCGCCGCCGCGCCGCCGGATGATCCGCCGGTAGAGTGATCCGTATTCCAAGGGTTTCTTGTCTTTCCGGAACTTAAAGGCTCCGTCGTTGCGGAGAGACCGAACTCAGGGGTCGCGCTTTTACCGAGCGAGACAACGCCAAGCCCCAGAAAGGCGTTCGTCAGGGGCGTCTGTTCCTTGCCGCGATAACCGGGGAAGGCGCGGCTGCCAAACGCAGTGCGCACGCCGGCTACGTCGTCGAGATCCTTCACAAAAGTCGGCACGCCCGCCATTGGCCCGCTGGCGGTGGCGGCGGCTTTGCGCGCCCGGCCATAAGTCCTGGTGACGATGGCGTTAATCTGCGGCTCAATCCTTTGCGCGCGATCAATCGCCGCGTCCACCGCTTCAGCGGCGCTCAAGGCGCCGGATTTGATTCTCGTCGCTGTTTCCACCGCATCGAGCTCCGCAAGATCGTTCGACGCCGACTGGTCTTGCCGGGCGCAGGCCCCAGCCATCGACAAAAACGCCGCACCCATTGCGCCGGATTCTAACAGGGTTCGCCGCTTCATCGTCATGCATCACTTCCTTTTCATCTGGCGCCAATTCGGCCATCATTGCTGACGGGAAATGCGCGCCGGGTCAACGCTCGCGCGCAGAATCGGAGCGGCAAGAGCGGGAGCGCGTTTCATGATCAATAGAGTTTTCATCGCGGCGACGAGTTTGGCTTTACTGGCTTGCGGCCAGCAGGATGGCGGCGCACCAGCATCTCAGGAAACCGGCGACACGGCGTATCAGGAAACGCTGATGACGCAGCTTCTCGACGCGCAGCCAGGCGACGTCATCACCATACCCGAAGGCGTGTTTGCGTTTGACCGCTCCTTAAGCCTGACCGTCGACGGCGTCACCGTTCGCGGCGCCGGGATGGATAAATCAATCCTCAGTTTCAAAAACCAGATCGCCGGCGCCGAAGGGTTTCTGGTGACCGCCAGCGACTTCACGATTGAAGACCTCGCAATCGAAGACACAAAAGGCGATGCGCTGAAAATCACTGAAGGCGAAAACATCGTCATTCGCCGCGTGCGCACCGAATGGACAGGCGGACCGAAAACATCGAACGGCGCCTATGGCATTTATCCCGTGCAGACCAAAAATGTTTTGATGGAAGAAAATGTCGCCATCGCCGCGGCGGACGCCGGGCTTTATATCGGGCAGTCGCAAAATGTCGTCGTCCGCAACAACCGCGCGGAATATAATGTCGCCGGTATTGAGATCGAGAACACGTTTGACGCCGATGTTTACGATAATATCGCCACCAACAATACGGGCGGCATTCTCGTCTTCAACATGCCGAACCTGAAGCAACCGGGCGCGCGCACCCGGGTCTTCGAAAATCAGGTCTATGAAAACAACACCAGAAATTTCGGCCATGAGGGAACGCCGGTCGCGTCCATTCCGGCTGGGTCGGGCATCGTTGTCAATTCCAATGATGACGTAGAAATCTTCGATAACGTTATTCGCGATAACAAGACAGCGAATGTGATTGTCTCAAGTCTGTTTTCTGCGGGTTACAATGACGCCAGCACCGAAGCCGATTTCGACCCGTATCCTGAACGCATCTTTGTCTATGACAATGAATTTGAAGGCGGCGGCAATAATCCGGATGGTCTTGATCTGCAGGCGTTGAAGATTGCGCTTGCCGGACCGCTCGGCAGTCTTCCGGATGTTCTCTGGGATGGTTATGTCAATGAAAGCCGCGCTGATCCGCGGCCGGTCTTGTGCGTTCTGAACGGCGACGCGAAGGTCGTGAATGTAGACGGACCGAATGGTAATAAAAATCCACGCATCGCTGACGACGAACATAATTGTTCTCTTGAGAAGCTGCCCGCTGTCGCTTTGACGGGACCGCTTGCTGAATGAAGACCTTTGTCGTCATTATCGCTTTACTAAGCGTCATCGGGTGTTCAGGTGAAAGCCAGCCACAACCGACTTATCATGCAGAGGCCAACCCTGAACGCTTAAGCGACTGGGGCATGGTGACTGCAACAGACGGGACACTGGTGTTGAGTGACAGCGTGACGCCATATGACCTGGCGACACCGCTGTTTTCCGATTATGCAAAGAAACTGCGTACTGTCTGGCTGCCGGATAATCAGCCAGCGCAATATCATGATACCCAAAGCTTTGACTTTCCCATCGGCTCCGTAATCACAAAGACGTTTTACTATCCCCAGTCATCAGCACAGTGGGACGGCGTCGTATCGACGCAAGCCACGGCGCCACTTGTCGATGGT
Source organism: Pseudomonadota bacterium (assembly GCA_039819405.1). Taxonomy (GTDB): domain Bacteria; phylum Pseudomonadota; class Alphaproteobacteria; order Caulobacterales; family Parvularculaceae; genus Hyphococcus. The sequence continues at coordinate 72,733 of JBCBSB010000007.1, forward strand.
GGAATGTCGCTCAACGGTGTCAGGCTTATTGAAACGCGCCTGCTCGTGCGTCGCGCCAATGGCTGGGCCGCCCTGCCCTATGTCTGGAACGACGAACAGACCGACGCGGTATTGAAACGCGCCGGCGCTGTCGAACGGCTCCGTCTCGCGCGTGACGATAATAGCGTTGAAGACTTCGCCTATATCGTACCTAACGCTAATCAATGCGCCGGATGTCACGTAACCAACGCCAGCACAAAGGCCATTCAGCCGATTGGCCTCAAAACGCGCCATCTCAATAAACCGTCAAGCTTCCAGCCGGAATTCAATCAGCTCGATCACTGGCTTGCCGCCGGACTGCTGGAGGGCGACATTGAAACGTCAGCGCCGCAAAATGCAGTATGGACAGATGAAACAGCGCCGCTGGAGGAGAGAGCGCGCGCCTATCTCGATATTAATTGCAGCCATTGCCACAACCCGAACGGGCCAGCGGATACGTCTGGCCTTAATCTTGAGCCAGACGCCGTGGACGCCGCGCTCGGGCTTTGCAAACCGCCAATTGCCGCGGGCGGCGGCACCGGCGGGCGCCCCTATGACCTCGTACCGGGCGCGCCCGATCAGTCGATTACAGTCTTCCGCATGGAGACAACCGACCCCGCCGCCATGATGCCGGAATTAGGCCGCGCCATCGCGCATGAAGAAGGCGTCAGGCTGATTGCGTCATGGATTGAAAGCCTTGAAGGTCGTTGCGGTTAAAAAAAGAACTGCTTGTACGACGTAAAAAAAACCGGGCGCTTCAGTGAAGCGCCCGATTCTAATTTACCCCCTAAGCTCCGATGTTACTGAACACTCAGCGCATTCAGCATCCACGCCGCTTCTTCATGTGCGCCGATACGGGCGGTCAGCAAGTCAGCGGTGTAGACGTCATCGACTTTTTCCGCTTCCTTCACTGCATCGCGCAGTTGCGTGGCGACAGCCTGGTGGTCTTGCGCCAGTTGCTGGATCATGTCCCCCGCGCTCGGCATGTCCGTAACATCTTCGACAATGCTTTCGTTAATGTAACGGGTTAAACCGGTCGGCGTTGTGAAGCCAATCGCCCGAATACGTTCAGCAAGATCGTCATTGGCCGCCGCGAGGTCCTTGTATTGTTCCTCGGTCAGTTTGTGCACCGAATAGAACATCGGGCCGGTGATATTCCAGTGGAAGGCGTGTGTTTTATGATAGAGCACATAAGAGCTCGCCAATACGCGGCCCATCAACTCTGACAGCATTTTTCGATCTTTGCGGTCAATTCCAGTTTTTACCGGTAATTCTTCGGCCCGTTCTTTTAAAAGTTCGACAGACATAAATGTATCCTTTCGTTTCTGGCTCGGCGCAAAACTTGGCGCGCGAAAAAGCCAATTCTGGAAGGATGCGGTTTTGCGCTTAGGAGCGCTTGACGCGAGCGTCGTCGCGTCCGTTGTCAGCCGGCGCAGCATCGGTCGCGTCGGCGTTCATCATGCGCGCGGTTTCAGCCAGCGCGGACGATATCTCTTTGCGTCGTTTCATCGGAAGGTCGGCGAAGCGCGCCATGAATTTTTCGTCGAGCAGATCCGGCATGGCGGTCTCGATAGACCTGCCCTTTTCGGTCAGCTTGGCGTGGACAACGCGCCGGTCTTTAGCGCTTCGATAGCGCTCGATAAATCCATTGCTTTCAAGCCGGTCCAGTACGGTTGTCACAGTCGCCTGGCTGAGCGCAACTTCAGTTGAAACAGCTCTGGTTGTGACTTCGCCAAGTTCGCCAATAGCGCGAATAACAAGCGCCTGAGCCGTTGTCAGACCGGTCATGCGCTGCATTCTCTTTGAATGAATATCGCTGGCGCGAATCAGGCCGCGAATGTCGCTCAAAACGCTATTCGCCTGCGCTGCAACCTCGTCAGATACCGCTGCGGAACCGTTTTTGCCCAGGCTTTCGATTGCTGGACTGGGTTTGATAACTTCTCTAATCATTTGACCTATAAATAATACAACTGAAAGTATTTGTCAACAGGGCGTTCTAAATCCCCTGCCGCGCAATATGCGCGATGTGTTCGCAGCGCCTTCAGTGAAATCAGGGCGCGACGCCGATCAGGATAAGGCTTTCCTGATCCGTCCCATCGCCATCAACGGAAAATAGTGCCGATACAGATTATAGTTGATCATGAACGCGCGAGAGAGTTCCGGCCCCTGTTTCAGGCGCTCCTGCAGCAGTGGATCGCCAAGCTTGATTGTCGCGCCCACCCCGTAACCCGGAAAGCCAGTGCCGGTATATTCCGGCTCTTTCCAGGTTCCATCGCTCTGGCGCTCCATCAAAAACGCAAGTCCCTTGTCAATCGCTTCCCGGTCTTCCGGCCGGTTCGCTGCGATCAGCCCCATCAACGCCCAGGCGGTCTGCGACGCTGTCGTCGTTCCCGTCGCTTTCATTTTGATATCCATATAGGACGCGCAACTCTCGCCCCAACCACCGTCTTCCTGCTGCACGGAACGTAGCCAGTCACAGGCGCGGACAACATATGGTCGTGACATGTCTTCACCGATGGCCTCCAGCGCGGGCAATACGGCGCCAGCACCGTAGATGTAATTGACGCCCCAGCGGCCAAACCATGAGCCGTCTTCTTCCTGTTCGGCTTTCAGGTAATCGATGGCGCGTTTGACATTCGGATGATCCATGCGGAAGCCAAGCTTGCCGAACGCCTCTACAATATGCGCCGTCACGTCAACGGATGGCGGATCAAGCGCCTCACCGAAATCGCAAAAAGGAATGCGGGTCAGATAGTTCTTGTCATTGTCCTTGTCAAAGGCGCCCCACCCGCCGCCTTTACATTGCATGCCGAAGAGCCAGTTGACGCCGCGCTCAATCGCCTTGTCGATGCCTTTGGCTTTCCACTTCGGATCGTCGCGAAACTGCGACAGCACAATCAGCGCAACAGCAGTGTCATCCGTATCAGGATAAAAATAGTTCTTATATTCGAACGCCCAGCCGCCAGGCTCCAGATCCGGGCATTTGACTGACCAGTCGCCTTTGCGCAGCACCTGCTGCGCCAAAACCCAGTCGAGCGCTTTTTCGACCTCTTCAGCCTTCTTGTCATTAAGCCCACAGTCGTCAAAGGCGAGCAGCGTCAGCAGCGTGTCCCATACCGGCGATGTCGAGGCCTGAATCCACGTCCCCTCACCCACATCGACGCGCCAGCGCGAATCATCCAGCGCACCGATTCCTTTCGCAAGTACCGGATGGTCAACCGCATAGCCTTCGTTATAGAGCGCCATCAGAGAATAGATCCATGGCGGCTGAATACCGCCCCATACGCCGTCAGCATCTTGATGTTCGATGATCCATTCCAGCGCCCGTTTGACCGCGCCTCTGCGTATCGGCGCGATCCCCGCCGATTGACCGATATGCAACGCACGATCAATCCACAAGAACAGGCTGTCAACGATATCCGCACCCGGTTTATCCGGATAGGAATAATCGAAGGCGCTGCGTCCTTCGGGAAAGAATTCATCAAGCCGGTTTTCCGGCGGCAAAGGGCGCGACGGTCTGCGCGCTGACAAAACAGCAATCGGCATCAAGGTCGCACGCGCCCATTGCGCAAAGTTATAAATCGAAAACGGAAACCAGTTGGGAAAGTAAATCACTTCCGGCGGCAGGTTCGGCGTTCGCTCCCACGGATATTCGCCGATCAGCGCCAACCAGTAGCGGGTAAAAACCCGGATATTTTTAAGCCCGCCTTTCGACATAATCCACTGATGGGCGCGCCGCATCGCGGGGTCGTCTTTCGGCATCCCCATTGAACGCAAAGCCGCATAAGCCTCAACCGTCGTATTGATGTCGCCTGCCGGCGCATCGTGATAGATTTGCCATGAGCCATCCGGGCGCTGCGTCTCCTTCAACCCATGCGTCATCCGAGCACGCAAAGGGTGATCTTCCAGTCCCATGAACCACAGGGCGAGAATCCATTGCGCTTCCATGCAGGCATTGGATTCCAGACGACCGACCCAATAGCCTTCAGGCTTCTGGGTTGCGCTTAACCAGTCCGCAGCCGCGTCGATGGATGCAGCCAGCTGGCGCTCAAAATTTGAACGGTCCTTCGAACCGCCGCTGACTTTTTCGTCGAACATCCGCCGCCCTCTTTAAGAAGTTCGGGTTTTAACGCGGGCGCGAGCCTCGGGCTAGACCTTGATAACGCGCTGCAGTTGCATGCCGGCCAGCATCGCCGCCACAAAAGCCCAGGGCGACACCCCGCCAAGCGCCGCAGCGCTGATACCCGGTCCGGGACACAGACCCGCCATCCCCCAGCCAAGCCCGAAAATCGCAGCGCCGATGAGCAAGGGCCGGTCGATCGCCGTCTTTGTTGGGAGATGAAACGCCGCATCAAGGAGCGGTTTGGGTCTTCCAAGCACAAGCCGATACCCGATCAGCGTCGTCACAAGAGCGGCGCCCATCACCACCAGCAATGTCGGGTCCCAGTTTCCCGAGATATCGAGAAACCCGAGAATTTTTGCAGGATTGATCATCTGCGAAATAACCAGGCCCAAGCCAAAAATCAGCCCGATCAGGAATGAGGCGAGCAAGCGCATTCTAAAAGCCCAACACCCGGTGAAGCACAAAGACAGTTACAACCGCGGCGGACATAAAAGTTCCGGTGGCCGCGATTGATCGCTTCGACAACCGCGCCATCCCGCACACCCCGTGACCGGATGTGCAGCCGCCGCCGAGGCGCGCGCCAAAGCCCACCGCCAACCCACCTAGCACCGTCAGCCATAATGGATGCGTGAACACCACCGGCGGTTTCTCAGCGCTGAACAGCCAGACGAACAACGGTGCAATAAAGAGTCCCGCAATAAAAGCGAGGCGCCACGGCCACTCGCCTCTAATCGGCGTCAGCGCACCGGCGACGATCCCACTGATGCCAGCGACCCGCCCGTTCACCGCCATGAACAAAACGGCCGAGATCCCGATCAGACCGCCGCCAATCGCCGCCGATAGAGGCGTGAAGTTTTCCATGGACGAATCCCACTTTCCAAACGCTGTTACTGTGCTTGATATTTAACATATATCATTTATGTATAATGACAAGTATGGAAAAATTGCTGATATGACAAAACCGCTAAACATCAAACAGCTGAAAAAGCGCGCCAGCGAAGTATCCGACATATTGCGCATGATGTCTCATCCAAACCGGTTGCTGATTGCATGCGATCTCACCGAAGGGGAGAAGTGCGTCAGCGACATCGAGACGGATACCGGCATACCACAGCCACACCTCTCCAGGGAGCTGGCGCGCATGCGCGAGGCTGGATTTGTTGTTGACCGAAGGGAATCAAAAAACGTTTATTATCGCATCGCTGACCGGCGACTGGTTTCGCTGATTGACGCCTTGTGCGATGCTTTTGGACCAAAGGGAGGGAGAAAATGAGACCGGACGTAATTACTTTTTTTGACGAGGCGACTTTTACAGCTAGCCATCTTGTCATCGACCCATCAACAAAGAAAGCAGCGATTATTGACCCGGTTTTAGACTTTGACCCCGCCTCAGGCCGCACCACAACGGCATCGGCTGATGAGGTAATTGCATATGTGCGTGCGAATAACCTTGATGTGGAATGGATTCTCGAAACCCATGTCCACGCCGATCACATCACTGCGGCGCCGTATCTGAAAGAACAACTCGGCGGCAAAACCGGCATCGGCGACCACATATCCATTATTCAAAAAACCTTCGGCGAAGTGTTCAACGCAGAAGATGCGTTTAAGCGCGATGGCGGCCAGTTCGACACGCTTTTTTCGGACGGCGCGGCGTTCGATGTAGGCTCAATCGCTGCAAAAGTAATCCACACGCCCGGCCACACGCCGGCCTGTGTCACTTATGTCATTGGCGACGCCGGCTTTGTCGGCGACACGATGTTCATGCCTGACTATGGTTCGGCGCGGTGCGATTTTCCTGGTGGCGACGCACGCACGCTTTATCGCTCTATCCAGAAACTGTTTGCACTCCCCGAAGAAACGCGCCTGTTCATGTGCCACGATTACAAGGCGCCGGGTCGCAATGTCTTCGCCTGGGAAACAACCGTGGCGGAACAGAAAGCGAAAAACATCCATCTTGGCGGCGGGGTCAGCGAAGAAGAGTTCGTCAAGATGCGCGAGACCCGCGATGCGACCCTTTCGATGCCCAAACTCATTTTGCCGTCCGTGCAGGTGAACATGCGCGCCGGCGAGTTTCCGCCAGCGGACACCAACGGCGTCCAGTATCTAAAACTTCCCGTGAACGCGCTCTAGGCGCCCTCGCGAATGGCTGACGGTAACTTTTACAAAAAGCTTGCTGAGGAGTTTTCTGAATTCCTTGAAAAGCCATTTTTAACAATACCTTATGGGCGAACTCTCAGCTATGGAGAGATTGATGCGCTTGCCGGTGAAATGGCTGGCGCGCTCATCGAAAAGGGGTTGAAGCCCGGCGACAGGCTGGTCGTTCAGGTGGAAAAGTCGGCGGAGAATGTGGCGCTCTATCTTGCCGCCATGCGCGCCGGTCTTGTCTATGTGCCGTTGAACACGGCCTATACGGCGGACGAAGTCGAATACTTCCTTTCCGATGCGCAACCATCGATTTTTGTCTGCGACCCGGCAAAAGCAAAGGACCTTGCGAGCGTTGCAGAAAAAAGCGACGTGAACACAGTTTTGACGCTTGACGCCGACGGCCGTGGCTCACTAACCGATTCAGCTAAGTCAGCGTGTCCATTCAATGAGGTTCAACCGCGCCACTCAGACGACCTTGCCGTCATCCTGTACACATCGGGAACGACCGGACGATCAAAGGGCGCGATGCTCACGCATGAAAACCTCTCATCAAACGCAATCGCCTTGAATCAGCTTTGGGGTTTTTCCCCCGATGACGTCCTGCTGCATGCGCTGCCAATCTTTCACATTCACGGCCTCTTCGTTGCACTGCATACGGCGATGCTGAGCGGCTGTGAAATCTTGTTTCTGCCAAAGTTTGATGTCGCCGCCGTGCGCAGCGCCCTGCCGCGCGCCAGCGTCATGATGGGCGTACCGACCTTCTATTCTCGTCTCGCAGCTGAGCCGGCGTTCCATCAAAAAGACTGCGCGCATATGCGGCTCTTCATCAGCGGATCGGCGCCGCTGACAGAAGAAGCGTTCAGCGCTTTTGGAAGCCGCAGCGGCCATCGCATCCTTGAACGCTATGGCATGTCGGAAGCAGGCATGATTGCCTCCAATCTGCTGGACGGGGAGCGCGTTCCCGGCTCGGTTGGCTACGCCCTGCCCGGCGTCGTGGTCCGCATTACGGATGAGGCTGGCGCTGACGCGCCGATCGGCTCACCAGGTGGGGTGGAAGTTAAAGGGCCTAATGTTTTCAAAGGCTACTGGCGCAATCCTGAAAAAACGGCGGAAGAGTTCACAGCAGATGGATTCTTTAAAACAGGCGATATCGGCGCGCTCGGCGAGGACGGACGCCTCACCTTAATGGGCCGGTCGAAAGACCTCATTATCGCTGGCGGCTACAACATCTATCCAAAGGAGATCGAGCAGGTTCTCGACGCTGTTGAAGGGGTTGCGGAGTCCGCCGTTATCGGCGTCCCTCACCCTGATCTCGGCGAAGGCGTTGTCGCCGTGATTGTTGCTGAGAAAGACTTACCGGATGACACAGCTCTCGCTGAGGCGATAGAAACGCTCGCCAAATTCAAACAGCCGAGAAAGTTTTTCCGTGTGGATGAGCTTCCGCGCAATGCGATGGGCAAGGTGCAAAAGCAGCAATTGCGAGAGCGTTTCAAAGAAGCGTATTCAAAAAACAGTAAGCGCTTCCTGACTTTTTGATGAAACAGCCATGGCTGCATCCTGAGGGCTCATATTCCCTTCGTCCTTCGAGACACCGCTTTGCGGCCCTCAGGATGAAGGGAATATGAGCGTCTCGAAGGATGAGAAGCATAGGGATGTTAATTGTCAAAATGCTCTAGCACGCTGCGTTCGCCGAAAGTCCGATCAGTTTTTCCGGATTGCGCACCGCATAAAATGCTTTGATTTTCCCGCCGTCTATTTCGATGCTGATGGTCTGGTCTAGTTCATCGTCCACATACATCAACAAGGCGGGTGCGCCATTGATCACCGACGGAGCAAAACTTATCTGCAGCTCCAGCCGCCGCGCCTTTGCGGCAAGCCCTGTGAAGAAACGCGCAACCTTGTCTGCGCCGACGATCGGGTTAAGCGCAGCGGTTTTCACGCCGCCGCCATCAGTATAGGCGACCACGTTTTCCGCCAAGAGCGCAAGCAACTGGCTGGCGTTGCCGCTGGCGGTCGCCCCCACAAATTCCGCCAGCAAAGCCTCATGCTCACCAGGAACAGCTTTTCGCGTTGCATGGTTGTCACGCACAGACTTTCGCGCGCGCGATGCAAGCTGACGGCAAGCAGATTCGCTTTTGCCCAATGCGGCCGCAACTTCGGAAAAAGGCGTGTCAAATATATCGTGGAGCAGAAAGGCCGCCCGCTCCGCCCCAGACAACCTTTCCAGTGTTAATAATAACGCAAAGGAAAGATCGTCGGCGAGTTCCAGCGCTGTTTCCGGAGATATCGCCTCTGTATCCGCAATCGGTTCCGGCAGCCAGGGGCCCACATAGATTTCGCGCTGCGCGCGCGCCGATTTGAGCCGGTCAAGACAGAGCCGCGTCACCGTGGTTTTGAGATAAGCCTCCGCCGAGCGGATCTCCGCCCAATTGGCTTCGGCGCATCGCAGATAGGCGTCCTGCAACACATCTTCCGCATCCGTCATACTGCCCAGCATGCGATAGGCAAGACCCATAAGTCGGCCGCGATAAGCGCTAAGAGGATCGTCCTCTTTTGTCATGCCGCTGTTTTTACAACGTCGAACAGGACATCGTCTATCTCAACGCGATGACAGGTTATTGCATATCCCAACGCCGTTTTGACCATCGGAAAAAGCCGGCCGATCTGCAAGCCGAGAGCGAGATCAATAACGCCGGCGTCGCCCCAGGCGGTGCGTACGCTGTCGCGCACTTCGTCTGCATTATACGCTCTGCGAACAACGGCGTCGGCAAAATGAAACCCCAGCGCCGTATCCTCATTCATCGCTTCAATATCACGTTTGAGCACCGCCTTGATCTGGCCTGCGCCCATGCCGGCCTCGCCCGCCATTTTCACCACAAGCTGCACGCACGGGCCGCAATCCTCCGTGACCGCACCGACAATTTTGACCGCATAAAGAGCGTCCACGGGCGCCGCCTCATGATGTTTCGATGCATCCATGATCTTTGCAAATTTGAAGAAGGCGTTTGGCGAGATTTTCAGCATATGCTCCATATAGCTGACATCGTAGTCATAGCGCTCGCGGAACTGCTCAAGCCCGCGTTCGGCGAAATATTTAAGCATAATCTTCTCCTTTTGCTGGAAGCGACGCCCACAGAGCAAGAACAGATGGCGCGACAACGCTGACCCACTCAAAACCGGCATGATGCGAGTGGCCGCCGATGAGCCCGATCACATGGATCAATCCATGGGCGCTGAGAAAAGCGGCGCCCGCAAATGCGGCTGGCCAGTAGCGAGCGCGCCAGGCGCGCGCAAGGAGGCCAAGCCCGGCGACCAGAAACGCAGCGCCAATATCCGCAACGAAGTGTGGGTTGAAGGGCCCCGTATCATGAACGCCCGGCACGGCATCATACCATCGCCGGCCAGCCGACAACATGAAGACGCCATTCCCGGCAGTAAACAGGCCTAACGCCCCGGCAATCCATGTCTTTAACATAACCGCCTCCTCTCAGACCTAAGACGAGACAGCGAGAGGTTTTGTGACAACCTGGTTGATTTTTTTTGAGCCAGCCAGCTACCCGCGCCAGCGCCGGCCCCTCCTACGAGCCGGAAGCGCGGTGCAAGAGCAGGATTTCATCGCCGTGATAGATTGCACGGCCTGTTTTCACAAACCCGCATTTTTCAGCGACGCGGATTGAAGCGAGATTTTCCAAATCGATAATGCACGACATGCGTACGCCGTCTAAATGTTCGTCACCCCAGGCGACCACCGCCGCAATCGTCTCACTCCCATAGCCCTTGCCGTGGGCGCAAGCGGCGAAAGCATATCCCAGCTCCGGCTCGCCTTTAATGGACGGCTTCATATCGCGCTTGAACTCGCCGAACCCGGCTTCGCCGAGTAATGCTCCCGTATCCTTCTCTTCAACGATCCAGTAGCCAAAACCCATTGCAGGCCAGTGCCCCATCATCCGCAGAAACTTGGTCCAGTTGTCTTCCTCGGACCGTGGCTTACCACCGATATACCTTGTAACTTCAGGGTCCGCCCACATGGCGTTGATAAACGAAAAGTCATCAAGCGTTCGTCCGCGCAGGCGCAGCCTTTGCGTCTCCAGCACAGGCGCAGCTGTCAATCCAGTCACTGTCATGCGCTAATCCGACTTCACCTCGGCGATATATTCATCGATACGCACCCGCAATAACTCCAGCGGCAGCCCGCCGCTATCGATAACCGCATCGTGAAACTCTCGAATATCAAAATCGCTCCCAAGTTCACGCTCAGCTTTTCCACGTAATTCCCAGATCGTCAGCTCACCCATCTTATAGGCGAGCGCCTGACCAGGCCAAGAGATATAGCGATCAACCTCAGTCTGGACATTGTGCAGCGACAACGCCGTGTTCGACGCAAGGTAATCAATCGCCTGCTGGCGCGTCCAGCCTTTGGTATGAATCCCCGTGTCGATCACCAGACGACAGGCGCGCCACATCTCCCAGGTCAGGCGCCCGAAATGATCATAGGGCGTTTGATAAACGCCCATCTCAACGCCAAGCTTTTCCGAATAGAGCCCCCATCCCTCGCCAAACGCATGAGGATAAAACTCCTTACGAAAGTCAGGCACGTTCTCGATTTCCAGGGCCAGGGCGTTTTGAAAATGATGGCCGGGAACGCCCTCATGCAAGGCCATGGCCGTCAACTGATAGAGCGGCCGCTTTTCATGCATATATGTATTGACCCAGAACTGGCCGCCACGGTCCGCATCAAGCGAAGCGCCCACATATCGCGCATTGGTGTAATTCGGCGCAATCTCCGCAGGCACAGGTTCAACCGAATAAGGCTGACGCGGCATCTTATTGAAATAGGCCGGCAAACGGCCGTCAATATCCTTTGCAATCCAGGCGGCGCGATCCAGCAGTCCTTGCGGCGTTCTCGCATAGAACTGTTCGTCCGTACGCAGAAATTCCAGGAATGCGGGAAAATCACCTTTAAAACCGGTTTCCTTGATAACGCCATTCATCTCCGCACGAATGCGCGCAACCTCCTTGAGTCCTAACTCATGAATGGCGTCCGGCGTCGCATCGTCAAGCGTCGTGTAAAAACGCACAAGCGCTGCGTAATACTCTTCGCCATCCGGCAGATCGATCGCACCCAGCGTCTCACGCGCGCCCGGCATATATTCATCGCGCATGAAGGCCAAAAGATTTGAAAAGGCCGGTATAACGTCGTTGGTCAGTACGTCATTACCTGCACGGCGCAATGCTTTCTGACGACGCGATGATATCGACGCCGGCATGTCTTCGAACGGCGCGTAATAAGGATGTGCGGCGGCATTGTCTTTCACCTGCGCTTCGAATGACGGCAGAATGAAGGGAAGGATTTCCTTCGGCTGCGTAAAGCCATCCGCAAGGCCCTGGCGCATGTTTTCAATATGCTGATTGATATAGGTTGGTAACGCTTTCAACCTCGTCAGATAATCGTCGTAATCCTTCTCTGTACGGAACGGCGTTGAACTTACAACATATCCAAAATTACTATGAAAACCGGTGTCGGCCAAAAACGGAATGCGCCACCTATCAAACTCGGAGAGCGCAACTTCATGCTTTAGGATGAATTCAAAGAGGTCTGCGTTAAGCTGGTCTTCTTTGTTGAGCGCATCGCGGTCGACGGCGCGAAGCCGCTCAAGGAAGGCGGCAGCCTCATCCGCGCGGCGCGCTTCGTCGCCAGGCGTTACGCCGGGAACCTGATCATTGTAGTCGAAAACGCCTGAGCCGGTTGCAGAAAACGGGTTCTCAGACATCTCATTGGCCCAGTAGTCGTCGAATAGCGCATGCAGATCATCCGCCGGCGCCGCAAATGCTGCAGGCGTCAATAATAAAATGAACAAAGCGAGCAGTCTGGCGAGCATAGCGGGCCTCCCGAAAGGTAACTGATAAACGCAAACTTGCGCCATTTGCGAATCGTATTCCAGTCCTGTTTACCACGCCCATCGCGATGCTCGAAACACAGCAATAGCGTCAGGATTTACAGGCGCTTCCAAGTTCCTGCGGAAACTGTCTACGCTGAAAACGGCGGCTCGCAACCTATTCCGGAACATACAGAAGGCGCGTCGCTATGATACGACGCGCCTTGATTCTCGCCATGCCTGCTGAAGTTCGCGTCTAGTTAGCCGTGGCCGCATTCAGAATGTAATTACGCGACGCCAGTGTCGATGTCACCGTATCAGCGATAGCGCGGTTGATACGGGAATCGAAATTCAAGACCCTGACACTAACGTCAATCGTCTGCCGCAGCTGCGCGCCATTCATATTATTGTCGATGATAACTGTTCGACCGTCCGGGCCCATGGTTTGCGTAACTCTGGAGACAATATTCTGAGCAGTGCCGCCAAACGACATCGAAGGGTTTGCACCGCCGCCAGAGTTGGAAGAACCTGCGCTACTGTTCGGCGCCGCTCCTCCTCCCTGCGTCACCGTACCGGTGTCAGGTGGGGTATTTGACGCCGGCGTTTCAGCCACCAGCCCCGTTGGCTGCATAGACGCTGTATAAGTCGAAGGATTATTCGCCACTGCCGCTGGAGCATTGTTCGTCGCCGGCGGCGGCGTATTGGCCGCAACGGGCGGCGGCGCGTTGTTTGTCGCCGGCGGCGGCGTGTTGGCCGCAACGGGCGGCAGCGCGTTGTTTGTTGCCGGCGCCGGCGTATTGGTCGTTGCCGGCAAAGGCCCGCTGTTAGCAAAGCTCGGTGCTGGCGCATTGTTTGTCACCGGCGGCGATGTGTTGGTCGCAACAGGCGGCGCATTGCTTGTCGCCGGCGGCGATGTGTTGGTCGCAACAGGCGGCGGCGCACTAACAGTCGGCAGAACGGACGCCGGCGCATTATTGGCGCCTCCCCCGTTAACGGGACCGCCACCCTCACCAAAAACGCCCTGGCCGTCAAAAACGCCATCGTCGCCAAAAAGCCCATCATCGCCAAATAAGCCGCTTTGAGGAATTGGCTGGATCGGCGCGATATCAATGCCAAAGTCAAAATCAAAACCGCCAAAGCTGAACCCGCCACGGGACTCTTGTAGTTCCGACACCGTGAGCGGCGCCTCATCCATGGCGAGAAAATCAGATGTTCCTGCTGCAGCTTCCATAGCCTGAACGGATGCGCCGGTCGTGGATGCAAAGCCAACCGCCCCTACCGCTCCAAGTTTTGCAATAAAATACATTGCTAGTTCCCCACTAGAGTATTGATGTTGAAGCCCGAGAAAGACGGGCGAGTTTGATGAAGCAAAACGGATTGCAATGTTTCGGTGTCCGTTGCCCGATCAAAAGGTGAAGACGGCGCTAGCCGCCAATCCGCGAGTTTGTTGAAATTCGCTTTGCCGCGGCTGACATCAGAGCGAATAAAAAGAATAGTGCCGTCCCATTGTTTTTCGAACTGCTTGCGCGATTTCGAATGAATACCTGTTGACGGATCTCCGATTAAAACGGTTCTGTCATTGATGCCTTTGATCACAACAAAGTGCTTGTAACCCCTGACATCAATCAATGCGATGCCCGGCACGCCAATTTCCTGAATTCGATCCAGGGTCAAGCGAAAACCATCCGCCTGCAGACCGCTTTTTTCCAAATACCTTTTCATCTCAAGAAGCGAAAACCCAAGCTCGCGAATACGATCCTTGTCGCCAACCTCCCACATAACTTCAAAGGCGTCTGTCTCCGACACCTCCCGGTCGTAATGATGAGTTAGAAGCGTCGCCAATGCTGCGGAACCGCAACTGAAGTCAAATTGCTGACGGACAATCGTTTCAAATTTACGATCCGCCATACTGGCGACATTAACGCGCGCCGTTACGCCGCCTGCGCCGACAAATAGCTGGTCCGCATTTGCTTGTGAGAACATGCCGGAAATCAACGTCACCGCCGCAACGACGCCGCCACGAATCCATTGATTCTTTACATGCATTGTTCTTTTGGACTTCACGCTATGCTCCCCCATGAGCTAGTCCTTAATTGTTTACTTGGCCGCCTAGATCAATATTCACATTCACGATGCTTTGAAACACTACGCCATTGCCGGTGTTGTTAAAAACAGTGGTTATGCCGCCATTGCCGCTCACAATATTATCCGTAATCTGGCCCGTATCGGAGTTGTTGACATTGATGTTGTCTACCGAACCGTCATTGTCTGCGACATTCAGATCGAAATCCCCGATATCAATAGCCGTATTGTTACCGCCAGACGCTTCACTCATCGCCAATTCATCCATTGGCGCGAATCCGCTAAAAACATCTGCGCCTTCTGCATTCTCAAACGCTTCAGTTGCCGCCGCCGGCGGCGTGTCCGCCGGAACGGGCGCGTGCGCGAGAAAAGGCGCTGCAAATATACCCCAAGCACTCATACCCATTGAAAGCTCCATCTCCCCATTAAGCTCACACGATCTATTCAAATGATAGCAGTTATAACGATGATATTTACGTTAATTCGCTGCAACCTTTCAATAAACCGTGTACCTCATATTTTGCTACTGGATTTCGACTATTCGTATGCCGACGGGCGCTGCGAAAAACCAAATCGCAGCGCCCTTAGCCGTATAACAGTCAACTGGTCTTAGTTGTTGACCGTACCAACATTGACGCTTTGCGAGCTTTGGAAGCTGCCAACGCCAGAGTTGTTGTTCGTGATCTGAAGGCCGCGGTTGCCCTGAACATTGGAGTCAACGTTACCCGTTGAGTAGTCAGCACCAGAGCCTTCAGCAGCAGCAGCACCGATTGCAACGCCGCTTACAGAGGTCGACAACGACGTGTTGTTCAGCTGAACATCGCCAATCGTCAGCGTGTTATTGAATGAGTCATTCGTAGACGCATCAATATCAACTGCGATGTCGACATTACCCGAGTCATTGATCGAATTGTCAGAGTTGTCTGAGTTGTCAGAGTTGTCAGAGTTATCTGAGTTGTCAGAGTTGTCAGAGTTGTCTGTGTTGATCTGACCGGCGTCGTTCGCAACAGCGGCGCCGTTATCGGCATTATTGTTCTGGCTGTTGTCGCTGTTGTCGCTGTTATCAGTTTGCGAGTTGTCGTTGCCCGAGTCAGAGATGTCGACGTCAAGCGCGTCATTGTCTGATCCGTCACCGTCAATATCCAGACCATCGTCGTCGGTCGTGGTATTGCCGCTGTCAGCAACATCAACATTGGCGTTGGTGTTGGTCTGAGTCGAACCGCCGCTTGCGGAATTCGAGCCGTCACTGGCTTCGTTTGACTCCGTGTTGTTGCCATTGTCGGTAACATTCACGTCAAGGTTGCCAGAGTCGTTGATCGAATTGTCTGAGTTGTCCGAGTTGTCTGAATTGTCCGAATTGTCAGAGTTATCGATCGAGCTGCCATTGTTCGCAGCACCGTTGTCGGCGTAAGAATTATCCGAATTATCGTTCTGCGAGTTGTCGTTGCCGTTATCCTGGATATCGACATCAAGAACGTCGGAGTCGGCGCCCGTGAACGCATCCGTGTTGTTGGAGTCGTTCGTGGAGTTGTCAGAATTGTTGGAGTTATCAGAGTTGTCGTTGCCGTTGTTTTGGGCATCGATGTCCAACACGTCTGAATCAGCGCCTGTGAACGCATCGACATCAGATGAGTTATCAGAATTGTCTGAGTTATCAGTCTGCGAGCTGTCGTTGCCGTTGTTCTGCGCGTCGAAGTCTACAACGTCTGAATCAGCACCTGTGAACGCATCCGTGTTGTTGGAGTCGTTCGTAGAGTTGTCAGAATTGTCATTGCCGTTGTTCTGAGCGTCGAGATCCAGAACGTCGCTGTCGCCGCCGGTAAAGGCGTCAACATTGTTAGAGTCGTTCGTGGAGTTGTCAGAATTGTCGGAATTGTCAGTCTGCGAGCTGTCATTGCCGTTGTTCTGAGCATCAACATCAATAACGTCGCTGTCGCCGCCAGTGAACAAATCCGCATCTGTATTGTTGGAATCGTTCGTGGAGTTGTCAGAGTTGTCGTCGTTGTTGCTGTCAGTGTTCTGGTTGCCGGCGCCGCCCTCTTGGTTGCCGTCGCCAGTTTCCTGGTCGCCCGGGCCAGATTCGTTTGGCTGTGCGTAAGCACTGCCGACAGATGCGAGCAGAGCCGCTGCGGCGATTGATGATAAAAGCTTAAGTTTCACTTTGGTGTCTCCCACTTTTCAGTTTCACTACTAATCAACCGAAACCGCCCCTCCTTCGCAAAACGCCGAATTCGGTGCGCACTTCAGTCGTTCGGGGAGTATTCATGTCCCCCCACACGCATGTTGTTTTGCAAGCCGTGTGCCAAACTGGGGCGCCAAAAGGTGAACTTGGGTTAATGTTATGATTATGTTGGCATTAATTGAGACAATTGCGCGTTTTCATGATCATTTCGGATCATTGCTGCACCGCAATAAAGTGTTCAATTATCACGGCCGTTGTTCGATACGATCGCTGCAGATGCACAATACCGGCGAAAGCCGCTTCGTTGAAACAGGGTTTCGCGATCATGCGTTACAGATCAGTGGTTTGCGCATGGGACAGGATGAAACATATCGAGCAACTCATACTCAAACGGGTATGCTTTCGTTGCAATGCACGCAATAGGCGAAGACTTTTCCATACAGTCCATTTTTCGCGCTTTTAAATAGTTTTCCTTCTTGATTATGTCTGTCGGAGGTCTATCCTAAAAAAGTCGTAAGTAAGAAGACTGTCTAGTAATTGGTGGGTGTGGGAGAGATTTTCGTCAGGTGGTCAATTAAAGCGAATTAGACGCCCTGCTTTAGTTTTGGTTTGGGCATTATATAGCGTTGACTGTCTGGCACACGATTAAGACGCATCCTTGTTAAAATCTGACGATCCGTTGCTTTAATTGGGGGAGCATATGGATGATTCTAGGGATGGGCTCACAGCCCATTCAAATGACGATTGTGCACATTCGGAGGGGATCGAGTTCTCCTCAGACAGCAGCGTTTATTCTCAAGCTGTCTGGCCGAATGAACAATCGGGAAATACAAAGTCGCAACCAATTTCATTGGCTCAGGCGCGTTCGCGCCTGAAACCAGCGAGACCTGGCCAATCTGCGGTCCGCGACATCATTGTCGGCTCGAGCCGACAGGCGCAGGAGTTGCGCGACAAAATAAAGCTCTACGCCGACGAAGAGGCGCCAGTCCTGATTACCGGCGAGACCGGGGTCGGCAAAGAGCTTGTCGCCCGGCAGTTGCATCAGCAGAATTCCAGATGCGACGAGGCTTTCGTGCCTCTGAATATAGGGGCGGTGACAGAAACACTGTCTGCGGCGGAACTGTTCGGCCATACAAAAGGCGCCTTTACCGGTGCTCTCGCCGATCGCGACGGCGCATTTCAGCTGGCCGATGGCGGCTCGCTCTTCCTCGATGAAATCGGCGACACGCCGCTGTCAATTCAGGCGCAGCTGTTGCGGGTTCTCGATGACGGCATGGTTACAAAAGTCGGGGCGCGCGTTCCTCGCCAGGTAGATCTCCGTCTGATTGCGGCGACGAATGTCGATTTGGCGGAAGCCGTGCGTGCAAACAAATTTCGCCGCGACCTTTTTTATCGCATCAATGTGCTGGTTATCGATGTGCCGCCACTGCGAGAACGCGGCGATGACATGATTGAGATCGCCGACGCTATCATCGCCTCTCATCCGGTCGAACGGCACAACCGAAAGAAATTAACGCCAAGTGCGGTCAAACGGCTGAAGGCGCACACTTTCCCCGGCAATGTTCGGGAATTGCGCAATGTCATCACTCGCGCAATGGTGCACGCAAGCGGTTCAAAAATCTGCGACGAGCACATTACGTTTGCTCCGACACAAAACGTGGGCGAAGCGCAAAAAGACTTGCTGGACATCACGGCGGCGAAAGATCTCATCAGCCGATTCATCATGATCAAAGCCTTGAAAATCGCCGACGGCAATGTCACGCAGGCCGCCAAGCTGACAGGCCGCGCCAGAGGCACTGTGCATGCAATGAAAAAACAGCTCGACGGCGACGATATTGCATCTGTCTATAAATCCGCATGCGCGCAAATGAAGGCGCTCATCGACGATTGCTAACGCGGGGGAAACAATGAAAAAATCCGACCTTATGATCTATTGCGCGGCAACGGCGTTAACCGTTGCCGGCTCGCCGGCGCTGGCGGCTGACCAGGCTTCAGGGGCGCCCGCCGCCACCGAATATGCGCCGCAGCCCACAGTTCAAGAAGAG
The DNA here is from genome assembly GCA_039819405.1 of Pseudomonadota bacterium. Taxonomy (GTDB): domain Bacteria; phylum Pseudomonadota; class Alphaproteobacteria; order Caulobacterales; family Parvularculaceae; genus Hyphococcus. The sequence continues at coordinate 91,207 of JBCBSB010000007.1, forward strand.
CTGGTTTATATGCGCGATGTTATCGCGCTCCAGACCCTGCGCCTCGACCAGGCGGAGCAAAGCCTGTCGCGACAATCCGAACTTATCGACGCGCAGGCGCGCCAGATTGCGGAGCTGCGGCAGATGGTGAGCTCCTCACAACAGGCGCTGGCGAGCCTTGGCGCCGCTCAGCCGGCAAGACTTGCAGGCGATTATGTTGTCAAAAGCGGCGATACGCTTTCACAGATCGCCCGTCGATACGACACGACTGTTGGCGCGATCGCATCGGTAAATGACTTGCAGGCGCCGTATCGGCTGCGTGTTGGCCAGAACCTTAATGTACCGGGCGCCGCCCCGGCGACAGCCGCGCGTGTGGCGCAGGCCGATCCCATTGCCGATCAAATTTCTAAAATTGACTCACAACAAAGCGACGATGCGGAGCAATCACAGCAACCGCAGCGCGTCGCCTCGGCGCCGGCGGTTTCGCCAGGAGAGCGCCCAGACGTAACGCAGCGTGTGATCGAAACTCAAAAAGATCGCAAACCCGAGGACCAGCCTACAGCTCAAACACCTGAAGCCGTCGGTGTCAGACCTGACCAAGAAGATGAAATTCCGGAACTCGCCGTATTTGCAGATGTGGGCGGCGTCCTGACGCCGAAAGGGACCATGTTTGTCGAACCGGGTGTCGATTTCGCCACATCGTCAGACAACCGCTTTTTCTTCCAGGGTGTTGAAATCGTCGATGCGGTTCTGATCGGCGCAATCGAAGCTACTGATACTGACCGCCGCGCCGTTACGGAGAGCATCGGCGTTCGCTACGGTTTAACCAACAGAATCGAAATCGACGGCAGCATTTCCTATGTCAGCCGCCAGGACCGCGTTTCCGGGGTCGCGATCGACGATAACTCAGCGGCGACCCGCAATCTTGGCGGGTACGGGATTGGCGATGCGAATTTCGGCATCCATTATCAGCTGAATAACGGCCGGTCATTCCCCTACACGATTGTAAATCTGCGCGCCAAGGCGCCGACAGGGACCGGGCCGTTTGATGTTGATCGCGACGCAAATGGTTTTGATACGGAGCTGGCGACCGGGTCAGGTTTCTGGACGATTGAACCAAGCCTGAGCTTCATTCTGCCAACATCGCCGGCGGTCATTTTCGCCAATGTCGGCTATCAGAAGAACTTGTCCGTGACGCCAAACTCGATCATCGGGCCTGACACGACAATTACCGAGTTCAATCCGGGCGACGCCATCCGCACCAGCCTCGGGGTCGGCATCTCTGTCAACGAAAGACTGTCGTTGAACTTTGGATATGATCAGAGCAACTTCTTCAAGTCACGCTCGTCGGTTCGCCAGGAAAACATTTTCCGGCCGCTTGATGAGGATAATGACGGGCAGCAGGACATCAGAGAGGATGGAATGGGTAATCTGCTCGACGAGAATGGGAATACTTTCACGCTAAATCCTGATGGAACAGTTCCCGCCGGAATAACGCCGGACTTCCTGTTTAGTGGTCCGTTCACCGAGTTCCGCACAACAGAAAGCCCGGCGACGACCGTTGGCTCGTTCCTGTTCGGCGGCTCTTATGCTGTGACCGACAATTTCCGCATCAATCTCAATACGGCGTTTGGCGCAACCGATGAGGCGCCTGACATGCGCGTTTCACTCCGCGCGCAATACAAGCTGTTCGGCAAATAAACGCCTGCGAATAGAGCACGAGTATATAAAGCGCCTTTCTTGTTAGAGGCGCTTTTTTATTTGGCTAAATTTCCAGAGTGATATGTTGAACCAGAAGACTTGTGCTTTCTGATTGACATGCCGGTCGCCACATGAGCAATTTTTATTCCGTATAGGTACTTTTAAGACACCGGATTTGCAATTCTTCAGTCAATCCTGTAATCATGAGGCCTATGGTCAGAAACAGTCTTTTTTATGGATATGACGCCGGGACGGATTTTTGCGAAACAATAAATAAAACAAATGGCGGCGAAAACAATCCGCTTGCGAAACGCCTCTCCAATTACAATCTCCGTACGCTAAATCAGCGCAATAAGGCCGCTGAGCGCGAACTCCACAATCTCGGCATTACGTTTACCGTCTATTCCGATGCGGGGATGATTGACCGCATATTGCCATTTGACCCGCTGCCTCGTCAGATTTCGGCGGCTGACTGGTCAGTGCTGAATCGGGGCTGTATCCAGCGCGTGCAGGCGCTGAATGCGTTTTTGACAGACATATACAGCAAGCAGCAAATTTTCAGCGACGGCGTTATTCCACCCGATCTGGTTTTGAAGAACAAACATTTCCGCAAGGAAATGATGGGCGTCAAGCTTGCGCAGAACACCTATACGCATATTGCAGGCGTTGATTTGATCCGTGATGAGAATGGCGATTTTCTGGTGCTGGAAGATAATTGCCGCTCGCCGTCAGGCGTCTCTTACGTGATCGAAAACAGGCATTTGATGATGCGGTCATTCCCCGATCTGATGGAAGGAATGAAGATTGAGCCGGTATCCGATTATGGCAAGCGCCTGCGCGGCAAGCTCCTTGAAACCGCGCCGCCAGGCGTTGATGATCCTAACATCGTCCTTCTGACGCCAGGTGTTTTCAACTCCGCTTATTTTGAGCATATTTTCCTTGCGCGCGAGATGGGCATTCCTCTGGTGGAAGGCCGGGATTTATACGTTGACGAGCAAGACCGCGTTTTCATGAAATCAATATCCGGACTGAAACGCGTACATCTGATCTATCGACGTATTGACGATGATTTTCTCGACCCCGAAGTGTTTCGGGAGGAGTCCATGCTCGGCGTTCCCGGCGTTATGCGGGCGCTCAAGGCAGGCAATGTGACCATCGCCAATGCAGTCGGCGCAGGCGTTGCGGATGACAAAGCCGTCTACGCTTATATGCCGAAAATTATTGAATACTATCTTGGCGAAGAGTCGATTCTGAAAAACGTCAAAACCTACATTTGCCGGGAGCCGGACGATCTCGCTTATGTGCTGGACCATCTTGATGATCTTGTCGTTAAACCGGTCGGCGAGTCGGGCGGATACGGCATCGTTGTCGGCCCGAAGGCGACCAGGGCGGAGATCGCCGCCGTCAAAGCGGAGGTAAAGAAAAATCCGGAGAATTATATCGCCCAGCCAATGATCAACTTATCCGTATGCCCCACATTAACGCCAGCGGGCGTGCGTGCGCGCCATGTGGATTTGCGTCCCTTCGTGCTGACCGGCAAAGACAGCTGGGTTCTGCCCGGCGGCCTCACCCGGGTCGCCATGCGCGAGGGGTCAATCATTGTCAACTCGAGTCAGGGCGGCGGCTCGAAAGACACCTGGGTCATGCGGTAAGGGGCGAGCGCAATGTTACTTTCCCGTTATGCCGAAAACGCCTTCTGGCTTGGCCGCTATATGGAGCGTGTCGAAAGTCTCGCAAGACTTCTGTCCGTAACCGAGGCTTTCGCTGCTGATCAGGAAACCGACGAAGCCTGGGCGCCGATATTATCGGTCTTCGCCGATGAGCAGGCATTTGCACAAAGCGGCAAGGCGCTGACGGCGCTGAACGTCGCACGGTTCTACATTACTGACAGAGCCAATCCGAATTCAGCAATTTTCGCCGCATTTGCAGCGAAAGAAAATGCGCGGTCTCTGCGGCATCTGATCAGTACTGAAAGCTGGCGTCAGATTTCAGTTTTCAGCGGACACTTTATACCCCTCGAAAAACGTCGCTTCGCTCTTTCGAAACTGAGTGAGATATGTACGGAAATCAGCAATGGCTGTTTCACGCACCGCGGCGTCATGGAGGCGACAAGCTATCGCGACGAAGTCTGGCGTTTCAACCGGTTGGGCGCCGCGCTTGAGCGCGCCGACCAGATGACCCGCCTTATCGATATCAAATATTTTCGTTTTGATCGCGATGACGATGACGCCGCAGCGCCGCCGGATGTCGCCTGGTGGAATACCCTGTTGCGATCAGCGTCTGGTTACCATGCGTTTCAGCGCAATCACTCATTCAACGCTGACCCGGCGGATGCAGCGCACTTTGTGCTATGTGACCGCTACCTGCCGCTGTCCGTCGCCAATTCGGCGGAAACGGCGATCTACCAACTCGAACGGCTGGAGCGCGACTTTAATGCGCGCCCTGGCGCCAATGTCAGTGCGGCGGCTGAAACTCTGCGATCGCGCCTTGATTCGCCGCCAGCACGTCTTAACGGACGCGCCTTGCATGATTATCTGGATACCGTTCAGCGTGAAATAATAGCCCTCGCCAAAGCCCTCAATGAACGCTATTTCTCGCCGGCGGGGTGAGGCGCCATTAGTGACGCCGTAACACCTGCGCTTAAGAGGCCGTTGTGAGTTCGACACCATCCACGCTTGATAAACCACAGCTCGTCAGCACCGACCTGCTGCAGGTTCATCATGTGACGCGCTATCGCTACGCGCGTCCGGTCCAGTTCGGCGACCACCGCGCCATGTTCCGACCGCACGAAACCAATGATCTGCGGCTCACCTCGTTCGAAATAAATACCAATCCGGTCTCAACCCAGCACTGGGTTCATGACGTTTTTTCCAATTCCAAAGTCGTGATGAGTTTCACCGATACGGCGCCGACAGATACGCTGGAGATTACCTGTACGTTTAACGTGGTGCGCTCCACGATCCATGAGCCGAAATTTCCGATCGCAAAATTCGCCGAGCGGTATCCCTTTGTCTATCCGTCCGACCAATGGACTGATCTTGTTGCGCTCATCCGCCCTGAATATGACTCGCCAAGCAGTGAAGTAAAAACCTGGGCGAATGATTTCCTCAACGGTCTGCATGGCGATACATGGGACGTTCTGACCTCAATCAACAGCGCCATCCACTCAAACTTTGAGTATAAGCGCCGGGAAGAACCGGGCATCCAGCCGCCGCGCGAAACGTTGCGCATGGGCTGCGGGTCTTGCCGCGATTTCGCCGTCCTTATGCTGGAGGCTGTGCGCCAGCTTGGTTTCGCGGCGCGCTTTGTGACCGGCTATCTCTATGATCCGTTGACGGATCAGGGCGGCGGCCTGCAGGGCGCCGGCGCAACGCATGCCTGGGTGCAGGTATTCCTGCCCGGCGCCGGCTGGATCGAGTTTGACCCGACCAACGGGCTGATCGCGTCCGGTCAGCTGATCCGCACAGGCGTTGCCCGCCTGCCAGCCCAGGCTGTGCCGCTGGAAGGGTCTTTCGAAGGCGCGTCTTCAGACTTTCTCGGCATGGATGTGGATGTTCAGGTCACCGCCCTCGCCCCAACCCTGAATGGCTAGACTCTTTTCTTAATCCAAAGTGTTTTACGACGGACAAACCTGCCAGCGTCCAAGCTGCCAGTTTATTGTATAAGCGGAATATCCATCGCATCAAAGACAGAACGCCAGACCGCGTCATGAAACCGCCCCTGATTTCGATAAACTATGTTCAGCATAATGACGGACGACATATTCTGTTCAGGCCACCGGTTCGGACCGCAGAACCTGTAGGGCGCTTGTGACGCCGGAACTGCGCGCGGGGTTTGATTGCACCCGCGGCGGAACAAAAATCAGCTTTCTTCAGCCTCATCAAGCCACGCGCTGACCTTCTCCACCATGTGAGGTATGCCAATTTCCGCATACAGATCCCGCGCCTGTCGCCAATAGGCTTTCGCCGCATCAAGATCGCCCCGGGTCTGCTCAATCAAACCAAGATTGCCATATTGGTTCGCCGTCCCCTCCCTGCGCCCAAGCGCTTCATTCAGCGCCAGCGATTTCTTCAGGTACGCTTCCGCCGCGTCGAGGTCGCCGCGGGTCCGCTCGATCACGCCAAGATTGCCATATTGGTTCGCCATCCCCTCTTTGCGCCCAAGCGCTTCATCCAGCGCCAGCGATTTCTTCAGATACGCTTCCGCCGCGTCGAGGTTGCCGCGGGTCTGCTCGATCAAGCCAAGATTGCCATAATCGCTCGCCATCCCCTCTTTGCGCCCAAGCGCTTCTTCGAGCACCAGCGATTGCTTGTGATACGCCTCCGCTGCGTCGAGGTCGCCGCGGATCTGCTCAATCAAGCCAAGATTGCCATATTGGATCGCCATCCCCTCCCTGCGCCCAAGCGCTTCATTCAGCGCCAGCGATTGTTTATGATACGCCTCCGCCGCGTCGAGGTTGCCGCGGGTTCGTTCGATCAAGCCAAGATTGCCATATTGGATCGCCATCCCCTCCCTGCGCCCAAGCGCTTCATTCAGCGCCAGCGATTTCTTCAGATAGGTCTCTGCGGCGTCAAGGTCGCCGCGCGTCTGCTCGATCAAGCCAAGATTGCCATAGCTGCTCGCCATCCCCTCTTTGCGCCCAAGCGCTTCATCCAGCGCCAGCGATTGCTTGTGATAGGTCTCCGCTGCGTCGAGGTCGCCGCGGGTCTGCTCGATCACGCCAAGATTGCCATAGGCGACGGCTAGCAGCAGGTTGTCCGCTGACTGATTACCGAGGGTCAGCACGCGGTTATAGGCCGCCTCTGCTGCCGCCAGATCTCCGACACGACGATAGAGGTGACCAAGCTGATTGTGAGCCTCCGCATCGTTGGGCTGGCTTCCTACCGCCCGTTCATAGCTTTCTATCGCTTTAGCGGTAAATTGCTGAAACGCCATCGCGCCCCGCGCTTTCCACGTTTCAGCAGCCTGCATCGCGTCTTCTTCAGCAAGTTCAGCAAGAAGCTCAAGCGCTTTCTCAGTCTTCCCTCTGACGTCAAGGGCGGCAGCCCTTCGCTTCCGTTCATTTTTGGAGGTCGCCAAACTAACAAATTCGCGGACAAACTCCTCGGCGGGTTCAGGCCCCGTCGGCAACTCTGCTGACGGAGATGGAGCATTCTCATAGCGCTCCCCGGCAAGGGCGTAAGCTAGTTTCGTAGCGTCCTCTACTGAAATGGTTCCAGCAATGACCCCGGCAGTCAGCTCAGCCCGAAAATCACCGCCATTCCCGCCGCTGTTACCGTTGCTGTCGCGCGGCCACAAGCCGACATTTTGCAAAAACTCAATGATGGGATTCAGCGTTGTCGCGATAAGCGCTAACACAGCAATGATAGCAACAATGGCAATCACTATCGGCTCATCCGCAAATGGAATTGCAGACAAATCAGGACGAAAGCCGGTTTCGGAGTCGCTTTTCACGGATCCCCTCTGTCATTATTTTGTCAGGAGCATCTAGCAGTGGCTGCATGATTTCAACTGGTTGTCATCTCCCCCCTTCCATTTCGCGGCGTTCACCTTAAGTTCACGGGCATGCCAGCAAACCCAAAACACAGGGCCGGATACGACCCGAAAGCCAAGCGCCCGACCAGCCAGCCCGTCACGCCGAAACAGGAAGTGACGCGCGGCGGCTTTTCAGAAGCGGTCGCGAGCTACCACGACCGTCTCTCCGTTCCGCTCGACGAATGGACGCCGCACCGGCCCGAACGCCCGGAGAAATCCGGTCTGTCGAAACCGCTGCGTGTTGTCTCAGACTACGAGCCCGCCGGGGATCAGGTGACCGCGATCCCGGAACTGACCGAAGGCGTCAGAAACGGTGAGTGGGACCAGGTGCTCCTCGGCGCGACCGGCACCGGCAAGACCTTTACGATGGCCAAGGTGATCGAGGCGGCGCAGCGCCCGGCCCTCATCCTCGCGCCGAACAAGACGCTGGCCGCGCAGCTTTATGGGGAGTTCAAGGCGTTCTTCCCGGACAATGCGGTTGAGTATTTCGTCTCTTACTACGATTACTACCAGCCCGAAGCCTATGTTCCGCGTACGGACACCTATATCGAAAAAGAAAGCTCCATCAACGAGCAGATCGACCGGATGCGCCATGCAGCGACGCGCGCGCTCCTGGAACGCGAGGACGTCATAATCGTCGCCTCGGTCTCCTGCATCTACGGCATCGGTTCGGTCGAGACCTATACGGCGATGACCTTCTCATTGAAGCTGGGGCAGGACATTGGCCGCAAAAAGCTCCTCGCCGATCTCGTGGCGCTGCAATACAAGCGCAATGACAATGCGTTCGCCCGCGGCTGCTTCCGCGCGCGCGGCGACGTCATCGAGATTTTCCCGGCGCACTATGAAGATCGCGCCTGGCGGGTGTCGTTGTTTGGCGACGAGATCGAAACGATCACCGAGTTCGACCCCCTCACCGGCCAGAAGACTGAGGAGCTTGAGGCGGTGACGCTCTACGCCAACTCCCACTATGTGACGCCGCGCCCAACGCTGAACCAGGCGATGTCGTCGATCAAGAAAGAGCTGAACGAAACCCTCCCCATCATGCGCGAGGAAGGCCGCCTCCTGGAAGCGCAGCGTCTTGAACAGCGCGTGCAGTTCGATCTGGAAATGATGGCCGCCACCGGCGCCTGCAACGGCATCGAAAACTATTCGCGCTACCTCACCGGCCGCAAGCCGGGCGAGCCGCCGCCGACGCTGTTTGAATATCTCCCCGAAAACGCGCTGATCTTTTGCGACGAAAGCCACGTCACCGTGCCGCAGATCGGCGCCATGTTCCGGGGCGACTTCAACCGCAAAAGGACGCTCGCGGAATACGGTTTCCGCCTGCCGTCCTGCATGGACAACAGGCCGCTCAAATTCGAGGAATGGGAAAAGATGCGCCCACAGACGGTGCATGTCTCCGCGACGCCCGGCGAGTGGGAGCTGGAGCGCACGGGGGGCGTCTTTACCGAACAGGTCATTCGCCCCACGGGGCTGGTCGATCCGGTGGTCGAGGTGCGCCCGGTCACGGCTGAGAAGTCGAACCAGGTCGACGATGTCATCGCCGAGTGCTTGGGCGTAGCGAAGGACGGCGGGCGCGTGCTCGTCACCACATTGACTAAGCGCATGGCCGAAGACCTCACCGAATATATGCATGAACAGGGCGTGCGCGTACGCTATATGCATTCGGACATCGACACGCTGGAGCGGATCGAGATCATTCGCGATCTGCGCCTCGGCGCGTTTGACGTGCTCGTCGGCATCAACCTGTTGCGCGAGGGGCTGGATATCCCCGAATGCCGTCTCGTTGCGATCCTCGATGCGGACAAGGAAGGGTTCCTGCGCTCTGAAACCTCGCTGATCCAGACCATCGGGCGTGCGGCGCGCAATGTTGACGGCCGGGTCATTCTTTATGCGGACAAGATCACCGGCTCCATGGAGCGGGCGATTGGCGAAACCGACCGGCGCCGCGAAAAGCAGCTCGCCCATAACGAAGCGCATGGCATCACGCCGGAATCGACCAAGGCGAAAATCGCCGAGATCGCCGCCAGCGATGACGAAGGCGCCAAGGCCGCCATGGGCCAGACCTTTGTCGGGCATAAAGGCGTCAGGGCCGCAAAACCCGGCGCCGGGTTCGGCGAGGACGGCGAAGACTTTGCGGGCCCCGGCCATAACCTCAAAGCCCACCTCGCGGCGCTGGAAAAACAGATGCGCGAGGCGGCGTCGAACCTCGAATTCGAAGAGGCCGCGCGCGTGCGCGACGAGATCAAACGCCTGCAGGAAGTGGAACTCGCCGTCGCCGACGATCCGCTGGCGCGGCAGAGCGCGATTGAAGCGCGGGTTGAGGAAGCGTCAGAGGGCCGGATCAAAAAAAGCGAGGGTACGGTGAGTAATGTGAGGAGTAAGCCGAGGGGTGCAAGGAAGCGGCGCCGGTGACTTCGCTGCTTTGACTCCATCCAGTTCGACTAAAATGCGTCTCTCAGCGAAGTTTCAAAAAAACCCGAAATAGCTTATCGTTAATTGCATATGAATGCGATCAGGCGCTTTCTCTCGAATCTGTGGCCGGCTTCAGTACTAATTGCCGCCTTCACGCTATTATCATCCGTAGAAAGATTGCGTGAAGCTTCTTCTTATCTAAGATTCGCACTCGTTGAATGGCGAAAGTTGCTTCAAGCAATTTGGGAGTTTTTCCCAAACGTGGTCGGAAACGTATTCGGACTTGAGTATATTATTTTAAATCCGCCCATCCCCGAAGCGCTAACACTTTTATCGATGGTCGTTTTGTCTGTTCGGGCTGGTGAAGAAATATCGAAATCGCTCCTTGGACGAATAATACGAAAAACTGCAATCATGTACTGGCAGTATGTCTGCCTCCCCGTAATTACTGTGTTCTTTCGCATTCCTGATTTCGAGGAGAAACGCCGTAAAAAACTAAAAAAGAAAATTTTCAAATTGTGTTGGGGTGCGCTTTGCTTTTTTATGATGTTCGCTTTGATACTTCCCATAACGATTTTGATTTTTCCCTACATCTTACCGTTTCCGCTTGTGTTTCAGGCAGTGCTCTCAGAGTACATGCAGTATTATGCCACAATTTACGAAGTTGCGCTCTACGACGAACCGTTTTCAATTGCATTTGTGCTTCTTCTGATTCTTGGCGCTATTGTTCATGTTATTTCCTCGAATTTGAAATTTAAAGCGCCTGCAAGTGGGCGAGATTATGAAAGGAAATTACTCTATATTTTGGATAACCTCTCTACGACATACTTTACAATCCCAACTGTCATTATTCTGTATACGGGACTAATAATACTCTTCTCAAGTGGCTTGGAGATGACAATTGCTGGCGCAGATTGGATAATTGATAACTCGAAAGCCAACTAGCGTAAGACCAACTATTTCGAACGACACAGCTCAAAGCATGAAGCGCGCAACGAGCAGTAGTCCCAAGACGATGGTTCCCGGCAATCCGGTTAGGCGCGATGATGACCAAGAGCAAGCTGCTCAGAAAAACACTGTCTTAGTTTTGCAATGTACATTAAAGCTGACCCTTAAGGCCATATATGTAAATAATCACAACAATCATTGCAGCGATTGGAAACAAGATCAGGTAGAGAAAAAGTAAGAGATCACGCATGAATTTTGATTGTTTCATTTTATATTCCGGCTCTACTACTTCATAAATTTCTTTCCGCCGGCTTCGGAATTTTGTTATAGCGCTAACTAATCCCAACTGAAAAATGGTAGATGTGATACCGTGAATGAATGCAGGCCGGGGTTTCCTGTCCTTGTTCGTCATTCCCTCTTCGCTCATTCCGGCGAAAGCCGGGATCCAGTACAAAAACATGTCGGGCAAAGCCCGTCTTTTTGGTTTGACTGGACCCCGGCTTTCGCCGGGGTGAGCGGTGTTCGGTATTCATTCACGAGCCTCTGCCATCATCCCGTTGAACTAATTCGTTCAACGCGGTGCGGCATGAAATGACGCGCTGCTAACACGGGATCTATAAACACCGGGCATATTGGATCCCGGATCTGCGCAGCAACACTCCGTGTTGCAGCGCGTCCGGGATGACGCGAGTTAGGCTTTCGCCTACCCCTCACCCGTTCGCGCAGATTTCGGCGTTGATGTGCTTGATGCGGTTGGTTTGTCTGCGGAGGATCAGGCAGAGGCCGAAGGCTTCGTCGCGGCTGAACTCGGTGCTTTGAAAGGCGGTGATGACGACATCCAGCTCTCCGGCAATCTCATGGAGCTGTTCGATCATATCCGGCAGATCGAGGTCCGCGTCCCGCCCCCCGGCTCTCGATGGCGCCGATCCGATTAGTTTTTGCGGCAATACAGATTTCAGGCAATTGAGCATTTGTTTCCCGCCTCGATTTTTCAGATTGAATTCACAGCCTCGCTTCATGAAAAGCTCAGCACAAATAAGGTGTGCCAAACAAGACTGGCGCCTGACCTGAAACTTAACAAAAAGATCAACCTCCAACATAATGTTGTACTTTTGGGAAACTATTTTTGCACAGGTAAGCCGTTTACGGTGTTGTCGATCTGGATCAAGCTAGCCTTGCGGAAGCCGCATCCGTTTCCAGAAACGTCATCATTGCTTTCGAAAAAGGCCGAACTAATCCGAGCAGAAACAATATCGCCGCAATAAAACGCGCCCTTGAGGACGCCGGTGTGGAGTTCATCCCCGAGAATGGCCGCGGCCCCGGCGTAAGGTCGCGATAAAGGTAAACAAGAGACCGTCATCCCGGACGCAATGCAGCATGCAATGCTGCTTTGCTGATCCGGGATCCTTGTTTCCACATAACAACTGTCAAAGCGGTCGCTATGAAGCGCCATGGATCCCGGCTCTGCGCAGCGTCATCAAAGATGCCGCAGCGCGTCCGGGATGACACGGCTGAAAGGTGTTCATTTAAGCCTCTTTCCGCTCACCCCGGCTTTCGCCAGGGTGAGCGGTTTATAGGTATGGAGAAACCCCTCTTCCGCTCATCCCGACGAAGGTCGGGATCTCCGGCAGTTAGGCGCGCCTTGACCGATAGAGATTCCGGCCTGCGCCGGAATGAGCGGAGAGATTTGTTTGGCTCAAACCTTCACAGGGGTAAGCGGAGGATTTTGAAACCCGGCTCCCCACCTTGTCATCCCCGGCTTTATGCCGGGGATCCAGAATCGATACTCATTACTGGATTGCCGGAACAAGTCCGGCAATGACAATTCAGAATGCAAGGAAGAAACCGCTGGCGGCGGGCGGCAGTATACGGCCAAACACACAGGCGGGGATAAAATTTAATGAAAAAAAACTTATCCCCGCCCGTCGCGGGCGCCCTTATGATGGCGGGGCTAAGGAGAGACAAAGATGTTACGCAATCACATCGCCGCCGGCGCGCTTACGGCGTTGGCGCTGACCGCCTGCGAGCCGTCGGAGGCGCCGATACCGATACCGCCGCTCGATGTCAGCGCTTATGAGATCGTCGATCTCAGCCACGCCTATAGCGACGAGACGGTTTATTGGCCAACGGAGGAATTCGGCTTTACGAAGACCACACTTTCGGAGGGCATGCGCGAGGACGGGTTCTACGCCGCCTTTGCGATCTCGACGGCGGAGCATGGGGGCACCCATATGGACGCGCCCTATCATTTCGACGCGGACGGCGACACGACCGAAGCCGTGCCGCTGTCGCGGCTTGTCGCGCCCGCCGTCGTCATTGACGTGTCGGAAAAGGCCGCCGCCGACCGACTTTACCGTCTCCTGCCCGGCGACGTTCTCGCCTTTGAAGCGGCGCACGGGAAGATCGCGCCTGGAACCATCGTGCTCTTGCGCACGAGCTGGAGCCGGTACTGGCCGGATGGGGAAGCCTATCTCGGCGGCACGGACGCGAACAATCTCGCCTTCCCCAGCTTCGGCGCCGACGCGGCGAGACTATTGGTGGACGGGCGCCGAGTCGCGGCGCTGGGCGTAGATACCGGGTCAACCGATTACGGTCCGTCCCCGGACTTTCCGGCCCACCGGATCATGGGCGCGGGCAATGTGCCTGGCTTTGAGAATCTGACCAATCTCGACCGCCTGCCGCCGACGGGCGCGGCGGTCATCGCCCTGCCGATGAAGATCGAGGGCGGCTCCGGCGGGCCGTTGCGGGCGATTGCGCTGGTCCCGCGCGCGAATTGAGCGAATGGGCCGCCCGCCGCAATGATATTTCGGTTTATCGCAAAGCGGGTTTTCCGGCGCGCCGTTTCGCGTCACATTGCGAGCCATCGACGGCGCGGAAGGGGCGCCGTTCACGGGAAGGCACGGCGCGTAGAGGCCGGCTTGATCCGTGCAAGACGGGAAGCCCAAAAGAAAAGGAACCAATCCCATGCTGACTACTCGCAAACATGCCCGCAATACCGTAATGGCCGGGGCGGCGGCGCTGGCGCTCGCCGCCGCGCCGTTCGGCTCGGCGTCCGCCCACTCGTTTCATCTCAACTTCGACGATCACGAGGACCTTCTCGAACAGATGATCGAGCTTGACGCCGACGGCATTGAAGATTTGCGCGAAGACCTTGTGGACGCGCGCGAAGACATCGCCGACGCCATTCTCGACATTGAAGACGCGAAATCGGAAGTCAAAGACGTGCCGTTTGGCGGCATGGTCGCCCGGATCGCCTTCCGCGCCGCGAGCGCAACGGTGTCCCGCGCAACGGAAACCGCGCTGGATGACGTGCGCGCCGAAATGACCAAGGCCGAAAAGGAACTTGACAATCGCCGCGCCGATCTCGGCGAAGCGGAATATGCGGAAACCCAAGGCGCGTTCACGATGGTGCGCGACGAGCTGGTTCAGATCGAAGCGGCGCTTGACGATCTGATGGACGCGCTGAAGGAAGTGTGAAGCGGCAGAGCCGTTTTTAGCATGCCCTGCTTTTCATGTGATTTAGCAAGCTTCATCCTGAGGGCTCATATTCCCTTTGTGCTTCGAGACGCCGCTTCGCGGCCCTCAGCATGAAGGGAATATGAGGTGATTTGAATTCAAATCACCGAAGGATGGGAAAGATAAGCTATGTGATATTTAAAATGATCTAACGCTCTTGCGCCCAGTCACGCAGGGAGATGAGGACGTCTCGCAATCCGAGGCCGCGTTTTGTCAACGTATATTCGTAACGGTCAGGGTTGGTCTGGTAGAGGGTTTTCTCGACAACGCCGGTTTCTTCAAGGAGTTTTAACCGCGCCGCGAGGGTGTTTGTCGGAATGCGTTCTGGGGAGTCCTGGAACTCCTTATACGTCTTTTTGCCCTCGCGCAGCATATCGCGAATGATCAACAGCGTCCAGCGGTCGCCGATAATATCCAACGCCCGCCCCACCGGACAATCAGAACGGGGCGCACGTCCGCCAGGGATCGGCAACGTACTCCGCTTGATGGTGCGGCGGGCGCTGGTCTCGCGAGATCTCGATTTATTCACCGCCATTTTATAGCTCACCTTTTCGTGACTTGCAAGACTGCAGTTAGTTACTTGCATTTCTGCATTTACTGAGGAATAGTCACTTTCATATTAAAAGTGACTATCAACCCATGGAGGAAGTCATGATCAAAGCTATCGCCATCTCCGCCGCCGCCCTCGCCGCCTTCACCCTAAACGCGTCCGCCGCCGCCGCCGGCGGGTCCGAAGCCGGCGCGCATGCCTGCGCCTTCGCCATCGCACAAGAAGCTGACGGATACACTCATGTCAGACGCAGCATCCGTGCGAATTTCACTGTTGAAGAATTCTGGCTCACCGCGAATGAAAACAACGCCGAAGCCTATTGCCAGTATGACCGCCAGAAAAACGAAGTGCGGAAAATTCTGATGATCAACGGCGGCAACGCATAAACGTCAAACAGAAATCTTAGCCGAGGCAATGAAAAAAGGCGCTCCGATAAAGGAGCGCCTTTCATTTCAAGTCTGGTCGTTTCGTCTTAGAACGAGAGGCGCAGGCCTGCTTCGGCGATCGATGCGCGGTTTTCGATGTCAAAAGTCGCATCGAAAAGGGACGAGTTTACTTCAGGGTCAAGCGTCGCGCGATAACGATATCCCGCAAACAGCTCAGTTGATGGTGAAACTTCGTAAGCGATGCCGGCCATCGCCTGATAAGCGAATTGCGTTGAGTTGTCGTCAATGATCGCCGTCTGCGATGGAGAATACGCAACGTCAACGAAACCAACGCCGGCGCCGACGCCAACATATGGTTTGAACGGCGAGCCCGTATCAAAGTCGTAATAGACATTCGCCATCACAAAGATGGTGCTTACGTCACCCTGCCCGTCTGCGACGAGGTCGCCGACGGTAACGCCAAGGTTCTGCGAACCAGTGATCAGGACGCCGGCGTCTTCATTCGCTAGCGCAATCCCGCCGGCCAGAACATTGTTATGGGTTGCAACATCATTAGTCTGGTAAGCAGCTTCAATCTCACCGCGGAAATTGCCATAGCGGCGGCCATAAGCGCCGCTGACGGCAAAGCCGGTGTCGAATTCAGTCGTCCAGCCAACTGGCGAGTCGACCGGAAGAGCAGTGCCGCCAGGGATGGTTGTTCCGGCGCCGGTTGTGAATACGCCGTTGAAGTTCCCTTCATTATCCGAATTGTTCAGGAAGGAGGCGCCGCCGGATATGGAAACATAATTGTCCTGCGCCTGCGCGGCGCCCAAAAGGGTTAAGGCGCCCGCAGTTACGGAGGCGATAGTCTTTAGCTGCATTGTGAAACTCCAATGTTAAGAACATTTTCAAGACGCGTGGGGCCGCGTCAGGTTGTGCAAATCGTTCTTTAAACGCCCGGATCAATGGAACAGATCATTACTTTCCGTCCACAGGGGTGATATTTGCGACAAAGTCGAGCGCATCGTCCGCCAATGCTGGCTTTTTGTAAGGCGCGATAGGAAAAATCGATTACATCAGCGCCGTTGAGGCACTCGTGAACACCGCGGACAGGCGCACAATCACGACCTGATACTTCCGAAACAGAAACCATGCTTATGCAAAGTTCTAGTGCGCCTGCAGCACGGGTATCGTCGACTTCCAGGGAACCCCGCGGGTCGGGCCTGCAAAAAACCGCTCGATAAAACGGCCGCGCCCATAAGCGCCCATCACGATCATATCCCAGTTTTCCTCCTCTATGAATTCGACCAGACGCTCTCCAACCGTTTGGTAGTTTGGCTCCCGACGGTGAGCCTGCGCAGGAATTCCGCGCCAGGCGAGATACTCGACCAAGTCTTCGGGATGCGCGTCCGCAGAAAGGTTGTCAGTAATGGTGACCACATCGACCATACTCGCCATTGCAAGAAATGGCATGGCGGACGACACCGCCCGCACCACCTCGTCGTCGTGATCCCAAGCTACGCCGACGCGATTAATTTCATCGCGCAAACCGGTTTGTGGAATAGACAGAACAGGCCTGCCGGATTTCAGCAGCATACGCTGAGCAAAAGCTGCGGCGCCATTGCATTGTTCTTTTGACGGCATCGCAACAATCATCGCGTCTGAAGCCCGAGCGTATCGGAGACCAGTTTCCTCCGCATCATCGGGTGTCAGCGCGGTAAAGCGAGCGCTTGCGGTTCCTGGCCCCTGCGGCGCCTCTGTAATCGCTAAGCCTTCCTTGGATACCACCGTATCAAATTGTTTGCGCAAAGAGTCCTCAGTTTCAGTCCAGGCGTCTTCAGCCGATTTGACGAGTTCTGCTCGAATCTCATCAGCAAGCTTGCCAATGCCAATTGGCGGCACATAGGTCGCAGGGTCCGGTTTAATTAGAACAGCATCCAGATGGGCCTTAAAATTATCCGCAAGCTTGCCTGCAGATTCCAACACCACACGATCATCACGTTCGCCGTGCAGCGGCACAAACATCCGTCTCCAGACCATTATCTAAACCCTTTTTTGACAGGCTATGAAGGTAGTCAGCTTAAAATTCTGTACGATGACGAGCTATAGCTTAGAGCTATATCAACATACAGGTCAGGCGCCACTGGCGCTAAACAGCACCACTATAGAGCAACACAGCCGCCGGGCTTGATCTAGATCAACACAAAACCGCTTATCTGCCTTATTTTATCATGAAGTTCGCACGATCACCTTGTTCAACATCTTTCAATCCAGTTGACAATAAAAGGATCGTTGATGGCCTATGTGAGAAAAACACTCGCTCCCGGTGAAGATTATCTTTATCGAGCGAAATTTAACTGGACTTACGATTTTGGAAGCTGGTTCTGGCTGATTTTTGGCGCAATTCCATTTGGAATCTGGCTGACTGTCGTTATCCGCGATAATTTTAGCGTCAATACCGCCGGTACAGTATTTACAACATTTACTTTTGGCGCCTTAGGCATTGGCGCACTTATCCTGCTGACCCGCTATGTTCATAAGTGGACGACCGTCATCGCGGTCACGACAGTGCGGCTTATACTAAAAAAAGGACTAGTCGCTCGTGACACTCACGAAGTCAGCCTGGACAAAATTGAAGAAGTGCTTGTCCACCAGTCTTTTATCGGGCGCATCCTGGGTTTTGGAAAACTGACCATACGCGGTACCGGCATCGCCGTTATTGAATTTCCAATTCTGGCGCGACCGACAGAAATTCGGCGTGAGATCGAAACTGCTGTCGTGAGGGCTCGCGGATTAGTCAAAAGCGGCAAAACGTGAAGCCTACAGGATCAGCGCTGACCTAAATCAAAGTTCACCATCCGGTGAACGCCAAACCTGTCTTTGCACATGCCGAAATAGGAGCCCCAAAAAGCTTCTTCTAACGCCATGGTTACGGCGCCGCCATCAGCGTGGAGCGCATTAAACACGCGATCGGCGTCCGCCTTGGTTTCCGGCGCGTAGGAAAGTGCAAGGCTATTGGCGGGCTTTGGCGGCTCGCCATATCCTTTGGCGACGTCGGATCCCATTAAAACCGAAGCCCCAACCGGCAACGTAACATGCATCACTTTGTTGTTGTCGGCTTCGTCATATTTAAAGTCCGGCGGCCCATCCGAAAATCGCATGAACGCTGCGTAATCTCCGCCAAAAACAGATCTATAAAACTCAAATGCATCCGCACACTCGCCGTCAAAATACAGATAGGCGCTAAGGGACATCTGGCCGCTCCTATATGTTGCATCGCCGCACCGCCATTTTACCAAAAAAATTCCGCAGCGTCGAAACCCGCAAATAGCAGTTTGCGCTGCATCCTTTGTTTGAAGCCCTCTCGCGCAAGCCTTACCCTTATGAAAAGCCGCAATCGAAAGGCTCTTTAAAAAGATGAGCGAACATCAACAAGACACAGAGCAACTGAACGCCTACAGCGAAGGGTTTTTACCCGGACATCTCGGCATTCGCTTCCTGGAAGCAGTTCATGGTCTGGCCATTGCGGAATTGCCGGTGCACAAGCATCTGATGGCGCCGAATGGCTTTCTCCACGCCGGCAGTGTTGTCACTCTCGCGGACACCGCTTGCGGGTATGGGTGCGTGCGCGCATTACCAAAAGGCGCCATGGGTTTTACGACTATCGAACTGAAATCAAATTTTCTCGGGACAACGCAAGACGGCGTTATCGAATGCCGCGCTGAAGCTACGCATCTGGGACGCATGACCCAGCTCTGGGATGCGACCGTCAAACATCGTGAAACGGATAAAACAATTGCTCTGTTTCGATGCACTCAGATGGTGTTGTGGCCAAAAGAATAAGGTGAAAGATGTCTTACCGATTGGCGATCTTTTGATACGCCTCTCGCTGTTCCAGCCGGGCCCACCATTTTTCAACATTCGCCGTCATGGCTTCTTCAATGCCGAGTGTCTTCGCAAGGTAAAGCGCGTAACCGACACAAATATCCGCCATCGTAAACCGGTCAGCACACAAATATTCTCGGTCCGCTAACGCCGCATCAACAGCCCGCCATCGGCCGAGAAACCACTTGCGATAGTCCTCGACCACTTGCGGCTGCCGGCGGTCTTCCGGCTCGAGGGCGGAATACCTAAGAACAAGCGTTTGCGGAAAAGTGAGCGTTGCATCAGAACGATGGAGCCAATTCAGATAGGTTCCATAGTCATTTTCTTCCGGTGTCACCGCCAATGGCGTCGGACCATATTTTACACCCAGATATTCGCAGATTGCGGCGCTTTCAGTCATGACGAGATCGCCATCGACGAAACACGGCACCGTACCCAGCGGGTTAATGGCCTTATAATCCTTATGAAAAACACGCGGCGGAAACTGTAACGCTTCCAGTTCATAGTCGAGCCCCAGTTCCTCCAGCGCCCATAAAGCCCGCAAAGAGCGCGCGCCCTGGCAATGATAGAGTTTCATCCCGCCTCCATTTGCTTTCTATGAAGCCATCACGTCGCGTCACCCCCGGTCGGATCCCGGAGCAAAGTCAATCAAGTGATAAAGAATCTATCGCGACACGTTAATATGCAATATTCAGATGCAGTTATGACTGAACCGCTCTCCTTTGATACAACGCGCCTTCCCTGCCCACACATGCATGAAAGCCATGAAGCCTGGCGAAAGACCGTGCGCGGCTTTGTGGAACGGGAAATTGCGCCCCATGTCAACGACTGGGACGAAGCCGGCGCATTCCCGCGTGAACTTCACAAAAAAGCCGCAGACATCGGTCTGATCGGTCTTGGCTTTCCGGAGGAATATGGCGGGGTCAAAGAAGGCGTTGATCTCTTCCATTCGATCATCGCTTCCGAGGAACTCGCTCGCGCCGGTTCCGGCGGTCTCGTCGCCGGGCTTATGACCCATGGCATCGGCTTGCCGCCAATCATTGCATTGGGCTCGGATGAACTGAAGGCGCGCATTGCACCCGCCGTTTTGTCAGGCGGGAAACTGATTGCTTTATGCGTCACTGAACCATCGGGCGGGTCCGATGTCGCCAACCTGAAGACCAGGGCCGAGCGGAAGGGGGATAACTTTGTTGCCAATGGCGAGAAAACATTCATTACCACGGGCATGCGTGCTGACTATCTGACAGTGGCTGTGCGAACAGGCGGCGCCGGGGCCGGCGGCCTTTCTTTTCTGTTAATCGAAGCCGATCGCCCAGGCGTTTCACGCACCCCGCTCAAGAAAATGGGCTGGTGGATGTCTGACACCGCGACCATTCATTTTGACGATGTGAGCGTTCCGATAGACAATCTCATCGGCCAGGAAAATGCGGGCTTTGCCGGGATTGTCACGAACTTCAATATGGAACGCCTGACCATGGCGGCGCAAGCGATCGCCTTCGCCAGGGTTTGCATTGAAGACGCCGCGACCTGGGCCCGCGAGCGCCACACTTTCGGCAAGCCATTATCAAAGCATCAGGTTGTTCGGCACAAATTTGCAGAAATGATACGCCATGTGAATGCGTCCAACGCCTACCTCGACAATTGCGCATGGCGCGTGATGAACGGCGAGTCTCCCATCGCTGAATTGTCGCTGTTAAAAGTCCAGGCGACCCGCACCATGGAGTTTTGCGCCCGCGAGGCGATGCAAATTCTGGGCGGCGCTGGTTTCATACGCGGCGGGCGTATCGAGCGTATTTATCGGGAAGTGCGTGTCATGGCGATTGGCGGCGGATCGGAAGAGATCATGAATGATCTCGCTGCGCGCCAGCTGGGGCTTTAGAGCATCCTGATTTTTGGATGGGCCAGCATAGCTTCATCCTGAGGGCTCATATTCCCTTCGTCCTTCGAGACACCGCTTTGCGGCCCTCAGGATAAAGGGAATATGAGCGTCACGAAGGATGGGAAGATGAGTCAGGTGATTTTCAAAATGCGCTAAATAAAAGAAAAGGGACGCACGTTATTTGTGCGTCCCTTATAAACTCAAAGCTGACTTTCGTTTTACCGCTTACGACGACGCGTCAATCCAAGCCCGGCAAGCCCCGCCAGGAACAATGGGAACGCCGCAGGAAGCGGAATTTCCGGGATTTCTCCAAAGTTAAGCCCGACAATTGCAGCAATGTCAGACGATCCAATCGGCGTGTTCTCGTCATCCCTGATTGTCTGCAGGAAAATCGGCTCGCCAATGGTCGCGCCCATCGCAAGATTGAGCGGAAGGTCACCAAAATCAAAACCCCAGATGGTGTAGTCCTTGCCGTCAACTTCAACGACAGCGAGATTGGTGCCGGTAAGCTGTTCGCCATTCAGCATCATCGTCAACGCTGGCGAGTCATCCTGATTCAATGTTTCGAAGACGATCATGTCATCGCCAGCGCCATTAATCAGCGGCTCGTCGAAGAAAACCGCAAGAACGTCGGGATCCTGTAAAACCACGTTGTTCTCGTCCAGTTCAACGCTTTCGTCCAAGTCAAAACCGGCGGCTTCAACAGCACGGCATTCCACACCGGTAGCGCCGACAGTTGAGTTGCGATCGGTTGGGTCGATACAGGCTTCACGTCTGTTTTGAGGAAGGCCGGCGAAAACGCCGCCCTGCGCCCATAAGACTTCAGACGCAGCATTGTCGGTGTCAAAGTTGACGCCGCCAAGGGTCATTGGGGCCGCATGCGCCCCAACAATGGATCCTAAAAATAGGCTAGTTACTAAGGCAAATAGTCGTTTCATGTACTCCCCCTCCATCTAAATGGATAATTAATCAATTTACCAAAAGTTAAGGGCCATTGAAAGATGGTTAACGGCCCAAAACGGCTGAATTCAGCGCATTTTTTTCACTAATTGCAGAAAAAACAACCTAAACGGGTAATTTTAGCCAAGATTCTCCGGGCGTAATTGCCGTTCCGAAACGAAATCGCGGGATTCAGGCCTCGTAACCGAATCGCTGGCCATGATGCGTGGCGCAGAACGGTTACCCGTTCTCACGCAATGCAGTCTTCAAAATTTTCCCTGTCGGATTGCGCGGCAAGGCATCGACAAAATCCACATGTTTTGGAAGCTTGAACGCCGCAATTTTACCGCTGAGAAAATCAGTCACCGCTTCGGCGTCGAGATCCGAATCCGGCCGCTTAACGACAACGGCGCGCACAACCTCCCCCCATTTTTCGTCGGGCGCCCCAACGACTGCGGATTCGACCACCGCCGGATGCGAAGCAAGAACTTTTTCGATTTCCACCGGATAGATGTTTTCGCCCCCGGAAATGATCATGTCCTTAATGCGGTCAACCACATATAAAAAACCATCCGCATCTAAACGGCCTGCATCCCCGGTCCAATAATGCCCGTCGCGAATAGCGTTGGCGGTTTCATCGGGCCGTTCCCAATATCCGTTCATGACAAAAGGCGCTCTGACCACGACTTCGCCAATCTCGCCCTGCGGTTTCTCCTGGCCAGTTTCAGGATCGCAAATCCGCACGTCGCATCCAGGTAAGGGCTTGCCGGCAGCGACACGCTGGGATTTGCCAGGCGCATGATCCTCAGGGTCCAAAACAGTGACCCCGCCGGTTGTCTCTGTCATTCCGTAAAACTGGGTAAAACTTGCATCCGGCATTTCGGACATCGCGGCATCCAGCAGCGGTTCGGGCATCGGCGCGGCGCCATAACTGATCGCAACATATTTTTGCAACGATGCGCCCGCAGCCTGCGCGGCCTGAAGCATCATCATTACCATAGCCGGCACAAAGAACGCATTTAACGGCGCGGTTCCTTGAGCCGCCTCAACCAGCGCCGCCGGATCGAATTGACGATGCTGGATGATCGGCATCGCTCGCGATATGCCCATCAGTCCGAAATTGACCCCGGCGATATGAAAATGCGGCAAGGCGTGGAGAATCGCCTCATCGTCAGTACGCGGCATAACAACGCCGACTTTGGCGCCAGCCTCGCCGACTTCGTAGTAACAACGGTTCGAAAGCAAGACGCCTTTCGGCAGGCCTGTCGTCCCGCTGGTGTAAAGCTGCACGACCACATCGTCGCTTTTTGGCGTATAATCGGGCTCGGCGGCTTCATTTGCGTCGACAAGCGCATCAAAGCTTTCTTCGCCGCCTTCTAAAATGAGCGTGCTGGGCGGCGGAGCATATCCCTCGACGCCGACAAGCGCCTCGATAAACATCGCCTCGCCGATGAAAATCGCAGGTCTGGCGTCATTCAGGATCTGAACAACTTCGGCGGGCGCAAGCCGCCAGTTGATCGGCGCGACCACAACGCCGATTTTCGCTGCGCCGAACAGCGTGTCCCAAAATGTCGCCACATTGCGCGCCAGCCAGGCGACCCGGTCGCCCGGTTTCAGGCCCAGCGATAACAACGCCTGAGCGGCGCGATTAGCACGCTCATTCATTTGCGCATAGGTGAACTCGCGCCCTTCAAAAGAAAGACCAATCCTGTCGGGGCGCGCTCGCGCCTGCTCCCTGATCAAATCTGCGACCACAGGCGGATTGAGAATTTCCAGATCAGTCATCGGCGCACCTCCTCTTGCCCTGAAAACTATGAAGAGAAATCAGGGAAATGCAATTGAACGTTCTACTGTCCGCGCTGCTTGCGTCAGCGCGGTCCTCTCCCGTACTTTGCCGGAAACGCTTAGGGAGCTGCTTCATGCCGACAATCGACGATATCAAATCACGCCTGCGCATTCCGGTTATTGGGGCGCCGCTGTTCATCGTTTCCAATCCGAAACTCGTGATCGCCCAGTGCAAGGCGGGCGTTGTCGGCTCATTTCCTGCGCTCAATGCGCGCCCCGCCGAGGAACTTGAAAAGTGGATTGTCGAGATCAAGGAAGCGCTTGCCCGGCATGATGATGAGAACCCGGACAGCCCCTCAGCGCCTTTCGCCGTCAATCAGATCGTCCACCGGTCAAACGACCGGCTGATGCATGATGTGGAAGTCTGCGTGCGTCAGGAGGTGCCGATTACGATTTGCTCTCTGGGCGCCCGGGAAGAAATCTATGAAGCGGTTCATTCCTATGGCGGCGTCGCATTCCATGATGTGATCAACAACACCTTCGCAAAAAAGGCGATTTCGAAAGGCGCGGATGGCCTGATCCCGGTCGCCGCAGGCGCTGGCGGGCATGCAGGGGTTATCTCTCCCTTCGCCCTCATCCAGGAAATCCGCGAATGGTTCGACGGACCGATCGCTCTTTCCGGCTCTATCTCCACGGGCGGGGCAGTACTCGCGGCGCAGGCCATGGGCGCCGATTTCGGCTATATCGGCTCCGCATTCATCGCAACCGACGAGGCGAACGCAAGCGACGCCTATAAACAGGCGATCGTCGATTTCAGCGCTGACGATATTGTCTACACGAACCTTTTTACGGGCGTACATGGAAACTATTTGCGCCCATCAATTGAAAGCGCGGGACTCGATCCCGATAACCTGCCGCAAAGCGATCCGTCGCAAATGAATTTCGGGTCCGGCGGCAATACAGACGCAAAAGCCTGGAAAGACATCTGGGGCTGCGGACAAGGCATCGGCGCCATCAAGAGCGCTGGATCGACAGCCGCTTATGTCGAAAAACTCATCGCAGAATATGAGGCCGCCAAAGCGAAAATCTGCGGATAATCCAATGCCTTTTGATACAATTTATACTGCGATCAATGTGGGCGTTATGCCCGCCTGGGCGCTTCTTATTCTGGCGCCGCGCTGGGTCGTAACGCACAAGGTCGTGCACAGTTTCCTGTATCCTTTTTTATATGGCGGGCTTTATGTTGCGTTCCTCGTCACCGCCATCGTCTTCGGCCAATCGGCAGACGACGCCGGCATGAGCAGCATCGCGGCCGTGTCCGCCCTTTTTTCGGCGCCCGCAGGCGTTCTGACCGGCTGGACTCATTATCTGGTGTTCGATCTTTTCGTCGGCGCCTGGATTAGCCGCGACGCCATTTCCAGCGGCATTGCTCATTGGAAAGTTATCCCCGCCCTATTCTTTACTTTTATCTTCGGGCCAACCGGGTTGTTTTTATACGGCCTCATCCGACTTGCATCTGGTCGGGGCTGCCTTATTTCTGAGGACGACGTCAGAAAGCCAACTCTCTCATGAACAAAGCAGCGCTCGCCGGATTTCTTATTCTCTTCCTGGCCGCCTGTGGCGGCAATAAGGAAAATGAAGTCGGCGAGTTCAAAAACGATTTCGTGGGTAATGAAATCAAGGTGCAGGCGCTGTCCGATCCCAAGGTTACAGGCGTGACCTGTCACTTGTCACATTTCGATCGTGGCTTTTGGGATCGTGTGTCTAAGGGCAACTGGTTTGAAGATCCTTCGAACGCCTCAATCGCCTGCCGTCAGACCGGTCCAATCACGATTGGCGATATTGACCCCGACAAGAGCGGTGAAGAGGTTTTTTCCCAGCGGATGTCGCTGATTTTCAAATCTATCGCCGTGCGCCGGGTCTTTGATGCTGAAAACAACACCCTCATCTATATTGTTTACAGCCGTCGCCCCATTGAAGGGTCTGCAAAAATGTCGATCTCGACGATTTCGCTCTATGACGGCGGCGCCACCGCCCTGCCCTCTCAATAAATCTATTTGCTGTTCTCATCGCCGGGAAATCTGCGTAGCTTGGCGTCTGTCAAATTATACGTGAGCGCCGCATGAGAAATCGCCTTTGCAAGATCGTTGCAACCATCGGTCCGGCCAGTTCATCCCCGTCGATGTTACGGCTGATCCATGATGCAGGCGTCGATATCTTCCGTCTGAATATGAGCCATGGCGAACACGATAAGTTGCGCGACATCTATGACGCCATTCGACGGATCGAAGCGGACACCCAAATCCCGATTGCGATTTTCGCCGACCTTCAGGGACCAAAAATCCGGACTGGCGCGTTCGAGCAAGGCTCAATCAAGCTAAAATACGGCGGCGAATATCGACTGGCCCTTTCTAACCAGTCGAGCGATCCCGATACAATTCCAATCCCGCACAAAGAACTGCTCGATATTTTAGAGCCGGGTGATGTGCTGAAGCTCGACGACGGCAAACTGCAAATCACCGTGACGGAGCGTCGCCAAAACCATCTGATCGCACGCGCCGACACACCGGGCGAACTCTCAAGCCGCAAAGGCATTAATGTTCCCGGGCGCACGCTGCCAATCTCCGCCCTAACGGATAAGGACCGTGAAGACCTGGCCTTCGCCCTCGAGCTTGGCGTCGATTACATCGCCCTTTCTTTTGTGCAGCAACCAGGCGACGTCGCTGAAGCAAAGAAGCTGATTGACGGGCGCGCGGGCGTCATTTCCAAAATCGAAAAACCTTCCGCCGTTGAGTTTCTCGATGACATTATCGAGTTGTCGGATGCGGTGATGGTTGCGCGGGGCGACCTCGGCGTTGAATGCGCGCCCGAAGACGTACCGCTGTTGCAACGCCGGATCATCCGTACTTGTCGCCGCGCCGGCAAGCCGGTGATCGTCGCCACACATATGCTGGAATCCATGGTGGAATCGATCGCACCGACGCGCGCGGAAGCATCCGATGTCTCAACCGCCGTTTACCAGGGCGCCGACGCCGTCATGCTTTCGGCGGAAACCGCCGTCGGGCGCCACCCGCCAACTGCGGTCGCCATTATGGACCGTATTATTGCAGCGACCGAGAAAGACGACGCTTCCGGGAGCTATAAGATCACAGAGCGTGAAACGGAAGAATACACAACCGCCGATGCGATCACCCTGTCTGCGCGACGCATCGCCGAAGTGCTCGATTGCAAACTGGCCGTCGCCTATACAAAGACAGGATCAACGGCGCGCCGTCTTTCACGTGATCGCCCGCACTGCCCGATCGTCGCCGCGACGCCCGACAAAAAAGTTGCGCGGCAATTATCACTTCATTGGGGCGTACAGCCCGTCGCTACTGAGGATATCGCACATTTCCATGAGATGAATAATAAAGCGGAGGTCCTTGCAAAAACCCATGGCGCTAAAGACGGTGATCGCATCATCATTCTGGCGGGGTATCCGTTTGGGCGACGCGGTAAAACCAACACGTTGAAGATCAGCCGGCTGGGCGCCGCCGAAAACTAGTATTCAAGGAGAGCTATTCATGACGATCACCACCCGGACAGTCGACTATGAGATCGACGGCGCAAGCTATGAAGCCGTTCTCGCGAGCAATGGCAATGACGCAAAGCCCGGCGTCATGATCTGCCACGCCTGGGCGGGCCGCTCCGACTTTGAAGTCGATAAGGCAAAAGCGCTAGCAGAGCTTGGGCTTACAGGGGTCGCCGTTGATCTTTATGGCAAAGGGGTTCTTGGGTCGTCGACGGAAGAATGCCAGGCATTGATGACGCCCTTTGTTGAAGACCGCCCGATGCTGCAAACGCGACTGGCGAAAATCCTGGATGTTGTCAAAGATCAAAAAGAAGTCGACGCGCAAAAAACCGCCGCCATAGGCTTTTGTTTCGGCGGCCTTTGCGTTCTCGATATGGCGCGGTCCGGCGCCGATCTTAAAGGCGTTGTCAGTTTCCACGGCCTTCTCGGCGCACCGGGCAACACAAAACCAAAGATTGATGCGAAAGTGCTGGCGTTGCATGGCTGGGATGACCCGATGGCGCCGCCCTCAGATGTAGAATCGCTTTGTAAGGAACTGACCGATGCTGGCGCCGACTGGCAGCTTCACGCCTATGGCGGCACGATGCACGCCTTCACCAATCCCGCCGCGAACGATCCGGATTTTGGCACGGTTTACAACCAAGACGCGGATCGGCGTTCATGGATAGCGATGAAGAGTTTTCTGGAAGAGACGTTTAGATAAACACGAGTCTATCGGCCTCTATTGCCGGCTTTCAAACTTAACCATCATCAAATCCCGCGCTTCGTTGATTTTCGCCGCCAGGTAATCCGTGCCGCCCTTGTCGGGATGGATTTGCGTAATCAGCTTGCGATAGGCGGCAGTGATCTCATCCGCGCTGGCGTCCGAAGCAACGCCAAGCACAGCGGCCGCTTCCTCTTCGGTCATCTTTTGCTTCGCGGGCAGCGATGCGTCACCGCCATCGCCATCCGTACGGATCGCACTGGCGCGCCACATCTCAATCGCCATGACGCCGCCGGCGGCGAGCAACACCATAAACGCCAATGGCCACAACCGTGCGGCAAACAACACGGCGGCAAGCCCAAGCCAGATGATGACTTTCAGGACCGTGATGCTTTTATCGGCCCCCGCCGCCTGCCCCCCGGCGACGCGAAGCAAGAGCCAGCCAGCCGCAGCGCCGGCAAAAAGAAGTGCAATAAACCCTAAGGACATTGGCCACTGGCGATCAGACTGCGCACCATAAGTATCACATCACGTTCAGGGATGCAGGCATCCGACTAAAGCTTCAGTTATTATTCCGTAATCCGAAAGGCCTGCGGATTACGCGGCTTCGCTCATTTCCGGTGCGGGCAGATTCAGTGACGCAATCAACGAACGGATTTCAAGACGCGCCGTGACATGGCTCATCGTCGACAGGCGCACCGGCGCATTTCGGCCGCCGAGATCCAGAAGAGTCAGCCCCATTGGAAAAAGCTCACGATAGATCACACGGTCGCCAAATCCGCGCGCAAGGCGAAACCCGATGCGCCCCGCCAGATCCTCAAGCTTTTCGCCCATATTCTTTTTGTTTCGCGCCCTGGTCGCGGACAGACGGTTGCGCATCACCACCCAATCGATGCCGCCGGGCACGCCCGTCATCGCCCGCTGCTTGCGCGCTTCCCAGACCATCTCGCTGTAAAGGCTCGGCCCCGCCACCTTTCCTGTTTCAGGATGCAGGCGTGCGAGGAGGTCAAAATCGACAAAACTGTCATTGAGCGGCGTGACAATCGTATCCGCGTGCAGATGCGCGAGCCTGGACAGGTGGGTGTTCGCGCCTGGGCAGTCGATGACCACGAAATCGCAGCCGCTCATACCCTCTAAAGCCGCCTGGAACGCCTCCGTTTCCTGGCATTTTGACTGCTCGCGACTGTCGAGGTCCGCTGGCGAAACCTCCGACACCACCGGCAGTTCAAGCGGTTGCTCTTTGATTTCTATGAATTTTTTTCTGTTTTCAATGTAGCGGGATAAACTTCGCTGGCGCAAATCCAAGTCAACCGCGCCGACTTTCCGTCCCCCCTTCATGAGCGCGACAATCACATGCATAGCGGTCGTGGACTTGCCGGAGCCGCCCTTTTCGTTGCCGAGAACAATAACATGCGTCATCTGCGAACCCGCATAAAACCGGCGAAACCGCCATTTTCACGATTTTTGCTTACCAGTGTGAAAGCCTCTGGCGCATAGGATGAAGATGGTGCCCCGATTCTCAATGGACAAGCGACTCTTATGAAATCCGCACTCTTTAGCTTGCTTTTCTGGTCATTGACGGCTTTCGCCGTTCGGGCGGATATCGATATCAGCCCCTTGCGCCATGTTCTAAGCGAGGCGTCAAGTGAAGCCACAGTCTCTATTTCTAATCCGTCCCAACGCATTCTTGACGGGCAAGTTTCATGGGTCGATCTGAAAGCAACCGAGACCGGTTATGCGCCCGCCGATATTGAAACCCGCAAGCGGCTAAGCGCCGCCCCCTATCTCACCCTGTCGCCAGCCTATTTCCGTCTTGAACCTGGAGCACGCGTTGAGGTCACAATCAAATTTAAAAAAGGCATGCGGCTGCCAAGAGGCGAGCGTCGCTCTCATCTGCTAATTGAAACCGGCGCCTCACGAACGCCACTTCGTAATGCGAGCAATAACGGTCTGCAGGTTGATGTGGGACTTGGGGTGTCGACGCCAGTAATCCTGCGCAACGGAAAGAATGCGTCAGGTCGCTTTGGCGAAACCAGACTTTTGCGTGACGAAAACGGCTCCCTGATATTGGCGACCTCAATTGCGTCACTTGGCGATATATCAACTTATGGCCGGGTCACCGCGACATTCAAAACAACCGGGTCAGCACCAGACGCCGTAAAGGCGCTTGGCGTTCGCGATAATATCGCCGGCTATCTTGAAGCCGGGCAGCGCAAGGTTGAGATTCCCCTTGGATATGAATCACTCGGACAAGGGGAGCTGACGCTGCGCTATGAAGGCGTCGAAGAATTTAACGGTCGCCTGTTCGATGAGCGCAAGTTTGATATTGCGCCGCCAGGCTAACGCAGATCTCTTGTGAGTAAACAGTCTTGGAGAGCAGACTTTTCCTGTTTGAAGGAAGGCGCTGTAATTAACCCGCATCCGCGAGCGACAACCGCTGGCCCCGGAAGCTTGAGACCGAACAGAAGAGATTTTTCTCCATAAGGCTGGCGCACAACGCCGCCGCTTTGTCCTCGGACGAAAATCCGCCGCCGATCAGGCGCAGGAACACACCCTTTTGTTCAATGGTCACGGTCTCAAGCCGCGGTTCAAGAAGACCCAGTTCATCCGGGTTTTCGCGCTGCAACTTCTGCCAGCCTTCGCGCGCTTCCGGCACATTGCGATAGGACGCCAGATGAACGCCAAACAACACGCTTGCAGTTTCAATCTCGTCGCTTTCGGCTTCGTTTTCAAAAACCGACTCTGTTGACGCGAAAGAAGGCTGGACCAGACGCGGCGCTTGCTCGACCGGCACATCGCTTTGTTCCAGTTCCGGCGCATTCGCCGTATCGACAACGGCATTCTCCTGAGGCTGAGGACCAGCTGACGCAATAATTGACGGGGTTGGGCTTTGCCCTTCTCTCAGTGCGCCGGGTTCGGCCGATTCATCGTCGCCCTCATCATTTTGCGCTACGAGTTTCTCATTGTCGCGCTGAAGCTCAAGCACCTGATTCGCCAGCCGCGCATTCTCTGACTTCAGGCGGGCGACAATAATTTCAAGCTGGTTTGCACGCGCTTGCGTCGCCGCAATATCTGTCTCCAAAGGAGCCTCACGGGAGGCGCGGCCCGAAAATGTCGAGCAAGCCGAGACCGACAAGACGATAGCGAGATAACACAACAGCTTCACGGATCGCACGATATTAAATCCTCCAGACACAAAGGCCCCGATCTCACCCCGCTGATTGTAATCATAGGGGTCAACGGCCCGCGCGCCAATCCCGGCAAGCGCCACATCCCCAAGAAACCGAAAAAATTATATGCCGCCCTGACCCTGGCGAAAGCTTTGAAAGCTCACCGATACCGGCCCATTCTGCATGGTCTTTTCCAGAACTGCTACGGCCGCAACACTAGCCGTTCCCTCAATGGGCGCACTGTACAAAAACACCAGAACATCCTCGATCCCATCGCCGGTGAAATCAGCATTTACAATCTCCTGGACACGTCCGGCATAGTCCTTGGTTAAGAGGCTCCACATAGCATCAGCCTGCTCTTCAACTTCCAGGCCGGCATCAGGGAGAGGTGAGCCGTCGGTGATTCGCAACAGTAAGGTCGAGCCCAGCGTCTGCATCTCTTCAGAAGTCGGCGAACCATTAATAAAATAGCTCGCGCGCGCCAGCCTCGCGCGTTCCAGCAACTCCAGTGTTCCGCAAGCGAAAACAAACCGGGCTTCACGGCGCATATCGCGCGACGTCAGCGCATACCAACCATCCCATTGCATCTCCGCATATTGACGGCAGGTCTTACACTCTACCGCAGCGACGGAAAGATCGCTTGGGTGCGTCAATTCCACTTCTACTGATCGGCCATTTGCGATCAGCGGGGCATCCCATAAGGCTGAAATGTCGTCGCGCGACAGGCACTGATTGCGCAGGCCGCGCCAAAAGTCCACGTCACTCTTGAAGCAAAGAGAAGCCGGTTTACCCGCCACATCCGTTGCTGCAGAACCTGTGTCGTCGACTGGCTCCGGCGAGAAGACCGAAACACCGACCAAGCTTGCCGCGCCAACTGCGCCGGCAACAAAAGGGAGAAATTTCAGTCCGCCAATCATTTTTATAACAGCCCCAAGTCGGCCAGTTGCGCACTTAACTCCGGCGGTGGGTTCTTGCCACGCTTTCGCGGCAAATCCTTAGGCGCATCTTCGCTGCTCAGATATCGCCATCCCTGAAACGCGCGGCGCGGCTGCGCTTCGGTAAGAATTAGGTTCGGCTTCAGCAAAATCGCCGTGCGCTCGATCTGATCAGCGCCAACACGTTTTTCGAAACCGATAATTCGCTGGCGCACCAGGATGTTTCCTTTGATAACCCAATAGATCGAACCGCCACTCGCCAGCTCAGCATCCCGTCGCGGGTGCATACGCGTCACATGGTGATGAACTTTGCCGGCGCCATCCCGTTCGCTTTGCCGCACCCGTTTTTTGACCCAATCCCGCAAATCTTCGACGGTTTCAGCGCCAACGCAAAGCTTGACCAGATTAATCGTCATCACACCCGAAATCCGGCCAAGGCGAAACTATTCTGAAATACGCAGCCGCGCGAGGTCGCGAGCGCGCTGGCGCTTAAGATCATGCCGCGTTGTGCGCTTCACGAGGATATACAGAATGAAATAGCACATGGCGGCGCCAATCGCCGACAACCACAATGGCAGGCTGTCAAAGATCGTGGTGAAACGATCATAGCTGAACCCGATTGCTTCCGCGACGCCCGGCGCCTCCTGCCCTAATAGCAACAGGGCGCCAACCCCAGTTAAGGCGAAGGCCAGAACGCCAGCGAGGAAAGCGCCGACAGTAACACCCATATCCGCGTATTCTTCGTCCTTCGAAATAATCATCTTGGAAGGATCGCCAGACAAAGCCTGGGTCGCCGCAAATAAGGACCGTGTCCGCGCGGCTCTTTCTTCAACAGTCAGCGCTTTTTTGCGCTCATTCTTAACCTCGTCAAAATTGACCAGCGGTTTCGCGTTCAGCTCAGCATCGGAAACGAAGTCAGGCTCGCATGACGTTGCAGGCGCGACATCCGACGTCGGCACCACGAGCGACGCGTCCGTCGGCATAAGGAATAATGATTTTTCTGCGGCGCGACGGCGCACGAGGCCATCCAGCGCCACCAGTTCGTTGTTTACGTACGCCTTGGTCCAAAGCTCAATAGCGTTGGCGGCGCCAATTTTGTCGCCGGCGTTCAACTTTCTCAGCACTGTCGAACGCTTCCAGTTGTCCTCGCCAATATTAAAGATCAGGGAGACGAGCGCATCATGCTCGTTCTGGTTAAGGGGAGCTCTGACCGTATCGCCAATGAGCTGTTCGATCGGCTGAACATCATCCTTGAGCAGACGCTCCGCATCACCCTCGGTGACACTCATACCGTGACGCGCAGACGAAACATGACCGTAGCCAACAGTCCATTGTTCGCTGGGCGCGTAATGCGCCGTCATCCGCAGGCCTTCATAGCCCTTGATCAGATTAAGGCCGGTATCTCCCGTCCGCATCAGACCCGTACACCCCTCGTTACACTTGGGCGGTCAAACCGCCGCTTCTCAGCCGAACAACGGCCCCCAACGCGCCTCGTTAACGATTTAAGTAGCACGGCGGACAGGGTTTTGGTAGTCGCCCGCAGGTCATCCGGCTGTGGGACCGTAATCTGTGTCAAATCTGCACAAATTGGTAAGGCTGACCCGGATCGGGCCATTTCATGATATGTTCGGCGCTGAGGGGACCAACCGTATATATGGCGCGCCTGTCAGTAAGTCTTTGAATCTAATACTTATTTCTTGCCTCCTGCCAGTCCTGAGGCTTGGCACGAGACTTGGGATAGTAAATCGCGGCGTTGTTTTCGCTCCAATGCAGCGCTGTCCGCTCAGGCGTCATTCGCCAAATTGGGGAATACTGGGGCGCAAGAGGTAGTATCATGGGTAATGGGTTATCCAATATCGTCGCCGCCGCAATCCTCGCTTTCGCGATCATCTGGACCGGCGGATTCGGTGGCGGCCGAGGCGATTCGTCGGAAGACTATGAGGCGTGGCTGTCCCGCGCGGTCGGCGATATCCGGAACGATATCGTCATCAGCTGCGGCTGCTGTGACGGCAAAGGCTCCGGGAGGGCCGCCAGCAATTCTTTTTGACGACCCGCCCCGTTCCGCTGCGCATCGCCGGGTATAACCCGGTAGCGCCAGTGGAAACCGGGCGGGTTCCGACAGCGCCCGCAGCGCAACCGCCTGTGCCCGCGCCTGCTTTTCCGCCCGAAAACCCGGTTTACTGGCCGGACAGTTTTTTCGGACCGCCGCCTTACATCCCGCCAGTGCTGATACCGCCACCGCCCATTCCTTGCGACGATGACGACGACACGCCCAATCCGGATTGCCCTCCTGGCCCGGAAGAGCCGCCTACGGAAGTGCCGGAGCCGGGCGTTATCGTAATCCTGCTGGCGGGGCTTGGCGCCTATTGGCTAAGCACGCGCCGCCGCTAGCGGTTTTTGCAATCATCTGACCGTCCTTCCCATCCTTCGAGACGCTCATATTCCCTTCATCCTGAGGGCCGCGAAGCGGCGTCTCGAAGGACGAAGGGAATATGAGCCCTCAGGATGAAGTCGTACTTACCCATCTAGTGTCAGGATGCCATAGCAGCCTGCGGCTATTTCCGTTGCTCTTTAGACAGAGGGTAACAGGACCGCTGCAGCCAAGCCCAGAAAAACAAAGAACCCGACGATATCCGTCACGGTAGTGACGAATACAGCGGACGACACCGCCGGGTCGGCGCCAGCGCGTTGTAAGCTGATCGGCACCAGAATGCCGGCGAGACCCGCAGCCAGCAGGTTGATAATCATCGCTACGCCGACAACAGCGCCAAGCCGGACAGCATCCTGCTGATCGCCCCAGCCGCTAGCGAAATACCAGACGCCCGCAAGAGCCCCCATAATCAGGGCAAAGATCACCCCATTGAGAAACCCGACCAGGGCTTCGCGATAGACAATGCGCGCCGCATTCGATGGCGTTAAGTCTTTCGTCGCCAGCGACCGCACTGCGACGGTCAGCGTTTGCGTTCCAGCATTGCCGCCCATGCTGGCGACAATGGGCATCAGAACCGCCAACGCCACAATCTGACCGATCGCGGCGTCAAACAGAGCAATCACAAGCGACGCCATGATGGCGGTCGCAAGGTTGACGGCGAGCCACGAAAACCGGGAACGAACAGTCTGAACAACGGTATCGGACAACCCCGTATCCGCTTCGACACCGCCCAGCGCGAGCATGTCTTCCTGCGATTCCTCGCGGACCATTTCAACGACGTCATCAACAGTAATCATGCCGACCAGCCGATCTGATGCGTCCACGACCGGGGCGGAGATGAGGTTGTACTGTTCGAACAGGTAGGCGACTTCTTCCTGGTCCATGGTGACCGGAATCTGCCGCATCATCTGCGCTGACATGATATCTTCGATTTTAGTCTCACGCGGACACTTTAAAAGCGTCGACAGCGGCACTTCGCCGATCGGCTTGAACGCAGGATCGACGACAAAGACTTCAAAGAACCGGTCCGGCAGTTGCTCGGTGCCGCGCAGACGATCAATGATCTGACCAACAGTCCAATAGGCGGGCGCGGCGAAGAACTGGCGCTGCATAAGGCGCCCGGCAGTTTCTTCCTCGTAATCGAGCGCAGCGCGCAGGGCGAGCCGGTCATCGAGCGACACTTCCGCCAGAATCTCCGCGCGCTTTTCCTCATCCAGGTCCTCCAGCACAAAGGCTGCGTCGTCCGTGTCGAGTTCTGAAATCGCCTTGGCGACTTCTTCAGGGTCCAATGCGTCCACGACGCTTTCGCGCAGATCGTCATCGAGTTCCGCAAGAACGTCCGACGGCAGCGAACCGCCAAGCATTTCGAACATCGTCTGGCGTTCGTCATCAGGCAGCAGGCCGATAAGGTCGGCGATATCCGCCGGGTGAAGTTCATGGGTCAGGAACTCAAAGCCTTCAGCGTCTTTGGCGCCAATGACATCCGATACGGAGCGGACAAACTCCGCCGAGAGCGTCTGATCTTCCGCGAACTGCGTGTCTTCGCAGTCGTCTGCAGCTGTCTCTTGATCTTCGGGGGGCTCTAGGTGCGACGTACCACTCATAAACCCCTCCCTTAACGAAAAAAATTGGCTGATCTCTTCGCCGTTGCTAGGCGAGGCTTATGTTTTTAGCAAGGCGTTGGAAAGCGCTATTCGCGAAAATTAAAAATGCCGCTCATGATGATGGCGATCGTTATGGCTGTCAGCCCGGCGGTGATTTTCGTCGTCAGCACCGCCTTTCTGCCGAGCTGCGGCGACACTGGCGCACCCGGATCGGCGCCTTTGACGCCATCGTCTTCGGCTTCCCAGCGGCTTTGAATATTTCGCGGCAGCACTGCCAGAAACACAACCCACCACCAGATGATGAAAATAACGATGCCGCCTGCAATGGTCATGATTAAATCCGATGGATGAAGGTTTTGATCTGGGGGCGCTTGCCCCAGGCGTCGTCAAAATAGATACGGACAGCACGCTTGATCACAAGCTCCACCGCATCGTCATCTTTTCTCTTTGCCGCCTTGAGCGACATCACCGCATCTTCAATCTCGCCGGCCAAAGTATCGTAGTCAGTGTCATCCTGATCTTCGCCAAAGACCACGCCGGAACCGTCAACGCCGATTTCACGGGAAAGCTGCTGGCTTGCGTTGAGCGCCACAGAAACAAAGATGGCGCCGGCTTCGGATAATTTACGCCGCTCGCGCATCGGGGTTGCTCCAGCGGGCATGAACACTTTCCCGTCAAGATAGATGCGCCCCGCCGGAACCTCATCGATCAGCTCTGGTCCATCCGGGGCTATCCGGATCAGATCTCCATTGCGCGGCGCAAACGCATCTTCGACGCCCAGTTCCAGCGCCAAGTCGGCGTGCTCCTCAAGATGGCGGGCTTCCCCATGCACCGGGATCGAAACTCGCGGGCGCGCCCACTCATACATGGCGCGTAATTCATCCCTGCAAGGATGGCCGGAGACATGAACGAACTCGTCTTTTTCCGTAATCACCTTAACGCCGAGATCGACCAGATCGTTTTGCAGATTATAAATCTCACGATCATTGCCGGGAATGATCTTCGATGAGAAAATGACCGTATCGCCCTCGCTCAAAGTGAGGTCGCGATGATCATTTCTGGCGATACGCGCCAACGCTGCGCGATACTCGCCCTGACTGCCGGTGCATAAATACAAGACATGCCGGCGCGGCAAATGACCTGCATCTTTCGGCTCAACGAACGAAAGATGTTCGGGCAGCAGACCGGTTTCACGCGCCGCATCAACGATACGCAGCATCGACCGCCCAAGAAGACAAACGCTGCGATCAGCGGCGACAGCGGCTTCGCAGATAGAAACCACCCGGGAGACATTCGATGCGAATGTCGTCACTGCGACGCGGCCTTCCTGTTTGGCGATAAGCCTGGTCAGCGACTTGCGCACATCTGTTTCCGACCCCGACTCGCCAGGCGAGAGCACATTTGTGGAATCGCAAACCATCGCCAGCAATCCGTCATCGCCCAGTTTCTTGATCGCGGCGCTATCGACCTTCGGTCCCAGTGATGGCGTCCGGTCGATTTTCCAGTCTCCCGTATGGAGAACGGTCCCCAATTCAGTGCGCAGGACAACGCCGCAGGGCTCCGGGATCGAATGCGTCAGGGTCACATATTCAATGTCAAACGGACCCAGCGAAAAGCGCGCGTCCATTTCAAGGATATGGAAGTCAGCGTACGTAATCTCCAGCTCATCAAACTTGCGTTGCACGAGCGCCGCCGTGAACGCCGTGGCGTAGATCGGGCAGCCAAGTTTTTTCGCCAGCAGCGCGACAGCGCCGATATGGTCTTCGTGCCCATGCGTCAGCAACAATCCGAGAAGATTGTCTCTTTCTTCCAGAATATAGGACGGGTCGGCGCACATCAGGTCAACGCCGGGCGTCGACAGATCGCCGAACATCACTCCGCAATCAATCATCAGCCACTGGCGGTGTGCGGGCCGACCGAACCCGTAAAGGTTCATATTCATGCCGATCTCGCCGGAGCCGCCAAGCGGCAAAAATACAAGATCCTGTTTCGCCATCAGGCGGCGCCTGAAGATTTAATGCGCTTACTGATCTCTAGCAGCCCGTTGATGGTCAATTCATGATCAAAAATATCGATTGCTTTCGTCTGGCCCTCAAACAGGGATGCGATTCCGCCTGTCGCCACAACGCGCATGGGCGATGCGTACTCAGCCTTGATCCGTTCGATCAGCCCTTCAATAAGACTGATATAGCCCCAATAGACGCCGGTCTGCATCGCGCCGACCGTGTCCGTCCCGATGACCTTTTCCGGTCGTTCGATGGCGATGCGCGGCAGGCGCGCAGCCGCCTCGTGCAGCGCCTGCATGGAAAGGTTGATGCCGGGCGCGATGACCCCGCCTTCAAAGGCGCCGTCAGCACCGACGATATCGAAATTTGTCGCCGTACCGGAATCGACAACAATGAGCGGTCCGCCATGCGACGTATAAGCGCCAACCGCATTCACCAGCCTGTCCGCACCCGCTTCCGACGGTTTGCTGATGCGCACGGCGACGCCTGGAATGTTATCATGCGCAATGACAAACGGCTCGCAGTTGAAATAGCGCCGCGAGAGATTGCGCAGATGGAACAGCGACTGCGGCACCACCGTCGAGATAATGCATTCATGAATATCGGACAGCTTATGTCCGGCCATGCCCATCAGTTGGGAAAGCCAGACGGCGTACTCATCGGCGGTACGCACGGTTGAAGTTGACGAGCGCCATTGCGACAGCGGCTTGTCATTATCGAACAGCGCAATTACCGAATTCGTATTGCCGACATCAATTGCGAGCAGCATGTCCTCGTCCTAATTCCTGGCTACGCCTTCGGACATAGTATCACGTCCGAAAAACACTTCACCGGCGGCGACAGTCCGCCTTCCCGAGGGCGAACGCAACTGCAATCCGCCGCCGTCATCAATCCCCTCGAACACCCCGCTGAATTCCTCATTCGGCAGGCGCACCGTAATCTCCTCCCCCAGCCCTGTGGCCCGCGCCAGCCAGCGCTCCCGGATAGGGGCGAAACCTTTATCACGCCAGCGGCGGTACAGTGCGAAGAAATGGCTGTCGATGCGCCCCGCCAATTCCTGTGGCGGCGGAGCCGGTGCGAAATCGATCAGGCGTGCGACTGGATAAGGCAAATTATCCGGCGCTGTCACTATGTTCACGCCGATCCCGATCGCGATTTTACCATCAAGATTCTCAAGCAGGATTCCGGCGCATTTGCATTTGTCGAGCATCACATCGTTTGGCCATTTCAGCGTAATCTGATCACTCGACGCATATTCATCGAGCGCGTACGCCAGGGCCAGGGAGGCGACAAATGACAATTGACCAAGGCGCTCGACAGGCCCGGTTGGTGAAAACAACAATGTTGATGCAAGGTCCCCGACTTCCTGTCGCCATGCGCGCTGGCGGCGGCCGTAAGCAGCTGTCTGGCGTATCGCAATGATCCAGCAAGGGCCAGTCTCGCCGGCTTGCGCCCGTCGCTTCGCTTCCAGACTTGTGGAATCGAGCGTATCAAAAACCTGAAACGCCGCGCCGGAGGGAAAGGCCTTCATCCGCTAGAACAAAGACGCAGCAGCGCGCCCAGCCGCCTGGGTCAAGGGGCCCATAAATACGGTCAGTAGCGGGAACATCAAAAGAGCCGATCCCCATGCGGCGAAAGTCAGCGCCGGTCCGCTGTCACGCTCAAACGCCGGCGCAGGCTCATCAAACCACATAAACCAGACGATACGCAGATAGTAGAACGCGGAGACAGCGCTGGCGATCACGCCGGCAATCGCCAACCAGATCAAACCGGCGTCAACGGCTGCAAAAAACACAAACCATTTGCCAAAAAAGCCCGCCGTTGGCGGCACGCCAGCCAATGAAAACAGCAATACGGTCAGGATCAGCGCCATCGGCATGTTCGTTCGCG
Organism: Pseudomonadota bacterium; assembly: GCA_039819405.1. Classification (GTDB taxonomy): domain Bacteria; phylum Pseudomonadota; class Alphaproteobacteria; order Caulobacterales; family Parvularculaceae; genus Hyphococcus. The sequence goes on from JBCBSB010000007.1 coordinate 131,014, forward strand.
ACAGACCGGCGAGATCGCTGATATTTTCCGTCATGCCGCCCCTGCGGCGCATCATCAAAATTACCGCGAAAGTTCCGACCGTCATAAGCACATAGATCGCCATATAAATCAGGACAGCCCTTACGCCTTCCGACGAACCCGCCGAAAGGCCAATCAGCGCGTAGCCCATATGGCCAATCGAGGAATACGCCATCAGACGCTTCACATTGGTTTGCGGGATCGCGGAGAAAGCGCCGACGGCCATGGACGCGACAGCGATCATGGCGATCACCGGCTGCCAGTCAGTAAGCACGCCGGAAAATGACGTGATTAACACACGAGTAAACAACGCCATCGCCGCAAGCTTCGGGGCGGCGGCAAAGAACGCCGTTACCGGTGTTGGCGAGCCCTCGTAGACGTCCGGCGTCCACATATGGAACGGCGCAGCTGAAACCTTAAACGCCAACCCTGAAATCAAAAAGACAAGCCCGATAACCAGCCCGACATTCCCGTCGCCCACTGTCGCAGCGCTGGCGATATCGTCAAACGACGTCGATCCGGTGAAACCATAAACCAGGGACGCACCGTAGAGGAGAAGCCCTGACGACAGGGCGCCGAGGACAAAATATTTAAGGCCCGCTTCGGTTGAACGGCGACTGTCGCGATTGAACGCCGCAAGGATGTAAAGCGCCAGGCTTTGTGTCTCAACGCCCATATAGAGCGAAATCAAATCCGTCGCGGACACCATCAGCGACATGCCGAAGGCCGCCAATACGATCAGGACAGGATATTCAAACCGGCCAAGCTTTTCTCCCGCCAGATATCGGTCGGACATCAAGATGGCGAACGCCGCCGCGCCAAAAATGATCACTTTGCAGAAGTCGGAAAAGGCGTCGATGCGGAACGCGCCATCAAAAAGGCTCGTCTCGGACGCGGAAGGTCCGAAGATCACAAGCGCGACTGCGACGGTAAGTAAAGCGACGCAGGCGTAAGAAATTTGCTTCGCGGATTTGTCTCCAAGGAAAACTCCGACGATCAACAGCGCCATAGCGCCGATCGCAAGTGCGAGTTCCGGAAACGTAAAGGACAGTTCCTCGAAAAAGCCCATCAATTCACTGCCCCGGCGATCGCCGTATTGTAGTTTTCAATCACCACGTCCACCGCCGGGCTGAAAACGGAAAGGGCCGGACCCGGATTAAACCCGAGATAGAGCGCAAACGCCATCAGCACGCCGAGCATCGCCAACTCTCGTTTGTCAACATCCGGAATCGCCATCAACGCATCTTTCGTCAGGTCCCCATAGATAACCTGACGATACAGTCGGAGCGCATAGGCCGCCGACAGGATCACGCCAAAGGCCGCAAAGAAAGCGATCCAGCTATTGACCTTGAAGGCGCCCGTCATCGACAGGATTTCACCCACAAATCCGCTGGTTCCGGGCAGGCCCACATTCCCCAGCGTAAAGAACAGAAACAAAAACGCGTAAAGCGGCATGCGATGCACAAGACCGCCATAGGCGGCAATCTCGCGCGTGTGCATCCGGTCATAAACAACGCCGACGCATAAGAAGAGCGCGCCTGAAATAAAGCCGTGGGAGAGCATCTGGAAAAGACCGCCCTCAATCCCCTGCTTGGTGCCGGTGAAGATGCCCATCGTCACGAAGCCCATATGGGCGACAGACGAATAGGCGATGAGTTTTTTCATATCCTCCTGCGCCAGCGCGACGAGGGAGGTATAAATGATCGCGACAATCGACAGCGCAAAGATCAGCGGCGCAAAGTCAAGGCTGGCGATCGGGAACATCGGCAGCGAGAAGCGCAAAAACCCGTAACCGCCCATTTTCAGCAAGATTGCCGCGAGAACAACGGAGCCTGCGGTCGGCGCCTGAACATGCGCGTCGGGCAGCCAGGTGTGAACCGGCCACATCGGCATTTTGACGGCGAAGGACGCAAAGAACGCAAGCCACAGCCATTTTTGCGCCCCGGCGGCAAACTCGTAATTCTGCAACGCAGGAATATCCGTAGTGCCAGCTTCGGCGTACATCCACGCCATCGCCACCAGCAGCAGGAGTGATCCCAGCAATGTATAGAGGAAGAACTTTAACGCCGCATAGACGCGGCTCGGCATGACAATGCCGGCGAATTCCTTCGTTCCCTTTGATCCCCAGACACCGATGATCAGGAACATCGGAATGAGGCTGCCCTCAAAGAAGAAGTAGAAGAGAAACAGATCCAGCGCGCAGAAAACGCCGATCATCAGGGTTTCCAGAACCAGAAACGCAATCATGTAATCGGCGACGCGGGTTTTGACGGAATCCCAGGAAGCCAGAATGCAGATCGGCATGATGAAGGTGGTCAGCAAAACGAACAGGATTGAAATCCCGTCGACGCCCATCTTGTAACTGATGCCGCCGCCAAGCCAGTTGACCTGCTCCACAAGCTGATAGCCGGCGAGCGATGTGTCGTAGAGGGCGTAAACGCCAAGCGACACGACAAAGGTAAGCGACGTGATTCCAAGCGCGACCCAGCGCGCAGTGTTGGCGACCTGCGCTTCTTCATTCGCGTCAATCGCGCCGTTTTCATTGGTACGCGACATCATACGGCGAGCGATGATGCATAAGGCGCCGAATAAAGGCGCAAAGGTGATCAGGGTTAGCCAGGGTTGTTCTGCGAAATCTTGAGGCATTACTGACCGCCCCCTGCTCTGATCAGAATGAATGTGACAAGGATGGCGATGCCGACCAGCATCGCGAAAGCATAATGATAAAGATAACCGCTCTGCACCTTGACGATCCGGCGGGCGCCCGCCGCAACCGCCGCCGCGATACCGTCAGGGCCGACGCCGTCGATCGTCTTGCCGTCGCCGTCCTTCCATAAGAAACGCCCGAACGCGATCGCCGGTTTAACCAGCAGGAAGTCGTAAATCTCGTCGAAATACCACTTGTTCTTAAGGAAGGCGTAGATCATGCCGCCCGGACGCAAGAGACCGGGCTTCAATGGATCGCCGCTCAGATAGTGCATGGCGGCGGCAAGCGTTCCAGTCAGCATCGCCAGGAACGGCGCCCACAAGACCCAGGTTGGTATATCATGATGACCGCCCTCGCCGTGCTCTTCGGCGGCGCCAGCCTGCGCATGGCTCTCCTCCTCGCCGTGGTCGTCTGCGTCGGCGGCCGGCTCGTAGTGCTCTTCAGCTGCATACAGAGCGCCATTCCAGAATTGCTCTGACTTGTCGCCGACAAACTGTCCGTAAAACGCCATACCGGCGACAAGCGCGCCGATCGCGAGCGGCACCAGCGGCATCATCATTGTGTCCGGCACGGCGTGCGGATGCTTGCGGATATGTTCCGGCGCGCGGCTTGGCCCCCAGAAGGTCAGGAAGATCAGCCGCCAGGAATAAAACGCCGTCATCACCGCCGCCAGCAGCCCCATCACAAACGCGAAATAACCGAACGCCCGGCCCGCTTCTCCGGCGGCGAAAGCGCCTTCGATGATCATGTCTTTGGAGACAAAACCGGCTGTCCCGAATGGTGCGCCGAAAAGATAAAAACCCGGAATGCCGACGCCGGTAATCGCAATCGTACCAATCACCATCAGCAGATGCGTAAACGGCATCAGCTCTTTGACGCCGCCCATCTTCTTGATGTCCTGTTCGTGATGCATGCCGATGATCACCGCGCCGGAACCAAGGAACAACAGCGCTTTGAAAAAGGCGTGCGTGAAGAGATGGAACATCGCGGCGCCATAAGCGCCAACACCGGCGGCGAAGAACATGTAGCCAAGTTGAGAGCACGTCGAATAGGCGACGATCTTTTTTATGTCGTCCTGAAGAAGCCCGACAGTCGCGGCGAAGAACGCGGTGACGCCGCCGACAAGCGTCACCATCGCCGCCGCATTGGGCGCATATTCGTAAATCACCGAACAACGGCAAACGAGAAACACACCCGCCGTCACCATGGTGGCCGCATGGATGAGCGCGGAAACGGGCGTCGGACCCTCCATCGCATCTGGCAGCCAGGTGTGCAGAAAGAACTGCGCCGACTTTCCCATGGCGCCGATGAACAGAAGAACGCCAATCACTGTCAGTGCATGATATTCAGCGCCGAGAAACGTGATCATCAGGTCCTGAATCGGCGCGCCGGCGCCTGCATTCCATGGCGTCACGACAGCGTTCGATGCGACAGCCTGAAACACTTCATCGAACTGGATCGAACCAAAGACGTAAAACACGCACATGATGCCAAGGGCGAAGCCGAAGTCCCCCACCCGGTTGACCACAAACGCCTTGATCGCCGCATCATTGGCGGACTTTTTCTTGAACCAGAAGCCAATCAGCAAATAGGACGCGAGACCGACGCCCTCCCAGCCAAAGAAAAGCTGGAGAAAGTTATCTGCGGTCACCAGCGTCAGCATCGCGAAGGTGAAGAGCGAGAGATAGGCGAAGAACCGCGACTGCTCGCCATAGTCCTTCATGTAACCCATCGAATAGGTATGCACGAGGAACGAAACGCTGTTCACAACAATCAGCATCACCGCAGAGAGCGTGTCCAGCCGAACCGCCCAGTCCGCGGAAAAATTCCCCGAACCGATCCATTCAAACAGCGTTATCGTTCGAGCATTGCCGCCAAGCGCAACATCAAAGAACAGGAACCACGAGTAGATCGCGGCAAGTAGCAACAGTCCCGTCGTTAAAAGTTCCGCAGCCCGTGATCCAAACGCACGGCCGACAGGCATCGCCAGCATGGCGCCGAACAGCGGTAATAATACGACAAAGGGTTCCATTATAATGAGGCGCCTTTAGTTCTTCATCAGGTTGGCGTCTTCGACGGCGATGTCGCCGCGATTGCGGAAGAACGCGACTAGAATTGCAAGACCCACCGCCGCCTCAGCCGCCGCCACGGTCAGCACCATGAAGGCGAAGACCTGTCCTGTGAGATCGCCGAGAAACTGAGAGAAGGCGACAAAGTTGATGTTCACCGACAGCAGCATCAGTTCAATCGACATCAAAATGACAATGACATTCTTACGATTGAGAAAAATGCCCGCCATGCCAATGGAAAACATCACAGCCGCAACGGAAAGATAATGTCCAAGGCCGATATCCGCCATTTACGCGCGCCCCCTCATGGTCACATTCCTCATGACAGGCCCTGCCCCGAACCAATATCGACAAGCTCAACGCCCTCGTCGCGCGTGCGGGCGACCTGCGCCGCCGCATCCTGTTTCTTGACGCCTTCCCTTGTGCGGAAAGTCAGGATGATCGCGCCGATCATAGCCACCAGCAGAACGATGCCGGCGATCTGAAAATAGTGAATGTAGTCGGTGTAAAGAATGAGGCCGAGCGCCTCGATATTGTTTGGACCATTCGGGTCCGCAATTGTCTGCGCAGCCGTCGGCGACGGGTGCGCGCGCGCCAGAGACGCATCGTCCGGAAACGCCCAGACGGCGACCACGAGGATCAGCTCAAACACAACGATCGCCGCCAGCGCGCCGCCAATCGGCAGATATTGCAAGAAGCCCTGTTTCATCTCGACGAAATCAACGTCGAGCATCATCACGACAAACAAGAACAGGACCGCCACCGCGCCGACATAAACGACGATCAGCACCATCGCGAGATATTCGGCGCCCATCAGCACGAAAAGCCCCGATGCGGCGATAAACGAGCTGATCAGGAACAGCACCGAATGCACCGGGTTTTTCGACGCCACCACCATGAGCGCCGAAGCGATCGCGGCAAAGGCGAAAATATAAAAGGCGAATGCGGAGAACGTCATATCAAATGCTGAAGGCCCAGTCCCGTGAGCTTGGAGTATGGATTTGAATTCAATGCCGGATGGCGCTGCTTTACGATGATGCGCCCCAAAGACAATGCGACTCAGGGGCACGGGCGGATTGCGCGCTTTTAGACCGGGTTTTCCCGCATTGCAAAGGGTCGAGGCGCTTATTCCATGCAGTTATTTCCAACGGCGATTACCACGGTGATCGCCACGCATCTCTATAATTATAGGGCTGCGCCTGGCGCGGCCAGGCTCTAAAATCGACCGACCGTCGCACACCCCTTCAGGAGGCCCTCATGAGCGAAGAAAAAAACTATTATCTCGGGACCCACGACACTGAAATCCGCCGCCTCGGCCTGCAACACCGTGTGTGGCGCCCGCATGTTCTGGACGCCTGGCGGCGCGCCGGGATCACTGCCGGCTCAACGGTCATCGACGCAGGGGCCGGCCCCGGCTACGCCAGCCTTGATCTGGCGGAAATCGTCGAGGAGACCGGCAAGGTCATCGCTCTGGAGCGCTCCGACCGCTTCCTTGAGGCCCTGAAGGGCGCCGCGGAAACCCGCGGCCTCGCCAATATTGACACCCGCGCCTTCGATCTGGTGACCGACGACGTCTCCGTCAGCGGCGTCGATGCCGTCTGGATTCGCTGGGTGTTTGCGTTTTTGAGCGATCCGATCGCCGTCCTGAAAAAGCTGAGCGGCGCCATCCGGCCCGGCGGCGTTTTTGTCATCCATGAATATATGGACTGGGCCACCATGAACTGGACGCCCCGGCGCGACGCGCTGACCGACTTTATCGATGTGACAATCCGTGATTGGCGCGCCAGCGGCGGCGAGCCCGATATCGCCGTTCAGTTACTGCCTATGCTCTCAAAGGCTGGTTTGCGCCTGAAAGAAACGCGTCCAATCATCCATGCGGTCAGGCCTGACAATTATGTCTGGCGCTGGCCGGCGACGTTTATCCCCAACCACGCGCGCGATCTCGCCGCCTCAGGCGTTGTCTCCAAAGAGTGGGCGAATAAGGTCATATCTGAATTCGAAGCCGCCGAGGCTGATCCGGGCACCGTTATGACCACCCCGCTGGTGATGGAGATCATCGCGGAAAAACTATGATGGCCAAGCCTCAGCTCATCCTTCGAATCGCACGGTTTACCTAATCCTCCAAGACTCAAAGCCCCAAGCGCTTCTAAAAATCCCCTATGCAAAAGGGGGAGATGATGCGCAATTCGCTGCTACTCGGGCTATCAATTTTAGCCGCATCCGCTGGCGCCGCGGCTGCTGATCCATTGCCAGTCGATATCTCAAACGTCGAGTTCGGCCCGGTCCGCTTTCAACTCGTTCAGCATGAGAAAGTTGCGGGCGAAATGTTCTACGAATTGGAGCGCCGTGGCGATGAAATCATCATTCATGACGGCACGACGCTGCTGCCGGATGTGCGGGAATCCCTGACGGCGGTTATTGATGCTGACACGCTCGCCCCGAAATCGCTCGTCCTTGACGGCGACTTCAGCCGTACGATCCTGGATGCAGACCTTCAGTTTAACGACGAGAAAGTCTCTGGTGACTATGTTCTGAAGCGGCCAGCCGACACCGCCAAAACAAAAACGCCATTCGATATGGACATGCTTCCAGATGCGCTCCTGCGCGCTTCTTTTTTCGGGCTATCGACCGGGCTGCCGTTGGAAGAAGGCGTGAGTTACACGTTCTCCTGGTTTTCCTCACTTGCCCGAAATTTTGCTCAAGCGACTTTCACGGTCACTGGCGCCAAGACGATAGAGGTTCCGGCTGGTGAATTCGAAACGTTTGTTGGCGAACTGAAGGCGGCGCCGGAGAACGTGATCTACATTACGACGGAAACGCCCCACCGGGTCGTCCGCATTGATGTGATTGGACAAGACATGCGTTTCGAACGTTTGCCCGCCCCCGCGCCTTAATTTGCGCACAACCAACACTCTTAAGGGAGGACAACCCAATGGTCAGCTTTACACTGAACGATGCGCCGGCGGTTTATGACGGCGATGACGAAAAACCGCTCTTGTGGGTGATCCGTGAAGACGAGGGCTTGAAGGGCACAAAGTTCGGTTGCGGCATTGGACAATGCGGGGCCTGCACCGTGCATGTAAACGATCAGGCCGTGCGTTCCTGCAGCTTCCCAGCCGCCGCCTTGCAGGACGGCGACGTCGTCAGGACAATAGAAGGGTTGGCGTCAGGCGACAATCTGCATCCGGTCCAACAGGCCTGGGTCGAAGAGGATGTCGCGCAATGCGGCTATTGCCAGGCGGGACAGATCATGGCCGTTGCGGCGTTGTTGCGGGAAGTCCCGAACCCCAGCGATGAAGACATCAACCGGCGCCACGATAATTTATGCCGCTGCGGCAGTTACTTTCGTATGCGCAAGGCGATTCACAGAGCCGCCTCTTTAATGGGAGGCCGTGATGAAAACCAATAATCTCGCAATCGCCCCGACGCGCCGCGACGCGCTGAGAGTTTTTGCTCTTGGGGGCGCGTTGATTGTCGCCCCTCCCGTCTTCGGGCAAGCGCAAAACACCGCTTCGTCAAACGGTCGCCCAATCGGTCCTTTTGTTGAATTGCGGCCCGACAACACAGTCCTCATTCACACGCCAATCCCTGACATGGGCACTGGCGTCGAAACAGCACTGCCCATGATGATCGCCGAAGAACTCGATGCAGACTGGGATCTGATTGACGTGCAACGAATGGCGACCGCCATTCAAGCCGGCGAAAACGGCGCCTTTCACGAAAAATACGCAACGCAAGGAAGCGGCGGCAGCGGTTCGGTGCGCCGAAGCTGGACGAACTTGCGCGATTGCGGCGCGCTTGCACGGCATTTAATCGTCTCTGCGGCCGCGCAATCCCTTGGGGTCGCCACAAACCGATTAACGACGCGAAACAGCCGCGTCCTGGTTGATAATGGCGACGCGTCTTATCCTTATGCAGATTTTATAAACGAAGCCGCCTCTGTCGCCGCACGCAACGAGGTTATTATACCCGTCGAAGAGGAAGGGCAGATTCGATATCATTTGGAGGTGGCGAGTGAGAATGCCGGCGGGCCGCGTCGCAAAAGCGGCGATGACTTCGCCATTGTCGGCACCGATAGAGGACACAAGAAGGCGGGAGACATTGTCACCGGCCGCGAACCCTTCGGCATCGACCTTGACATTGACGGGCAACAATACGCCGTCATCGCACGGTGCCCCTATTTCGGCGGCTCAGTAGCAAGTTACGATGACGGCGCCGCGCGCGCGGTTCGCGGTGTCACAGAGATAGTCGAACTTCCACGCCTTGAAATAGATGGAGAGGGCCGGCTTAACAATCCGGGGGTCGCCGTAGTCGCAAGCTCCTTGTGGGCTGCAGTGAAAGGCCGGGACGCGCTTGTTATCGAATGGGATAAAGGCCCACAGACACACGAAAACGCTGCATGGCATGACGAACATGCGCGCGAAGTTATCCGCGACTCATCCCGCGAGCGGGAGATCCTTCATGAAGCGGGCAATTTCGACGCCGCATATGAAGACGCGTCGCAGAAGGTTCAGTCGACCTATACAACCCCGCATTTTGCGCATCTGAATATGGAGACGAACAATTGCACCGCGCACGTCACCGCAGAGCGCTGCATCATTGCAACGTCACACCAAAGCCCTCCCCATGCGGCGATGTATGCTGCGAGAGCCACCGGCCTGCCGGAAGACAGGATCGAGGTGCGCTCCGGACGGATTGGCTGCGGCCTGGGCCGCAAATGGCAAAGCGATTTTCTATCTGAAGCGGTCTTCCTGTCACAAACCGTGGGAACGCCGATCAAAGTTTTCTGGACGCGCGAGGATGACACGCAAAATGATCAGCTGAACCCTGCCGGGCGCTTTGAATTCAAGGCCGGCCTCGACGAGAATCGAAAGGTCGTCGCCTGGAACGCCGTTTTTGGTTCTCAGGGCAATACGCGCATGCGGGGTTTCCCGGCAAACTTGATCCCGGATCTTCGCATTGAACAGGTCAAGAAAGACTCGCGCACGCCGCTTGGCGCCTGGCGCGGGCCCGGCAACAACATCTCCGGCTTTGCCGTTGAAGGGTTTCTGAATGAGGTCGCAACGGCCGCTAACAAAGATCCGCTCGACCTCCGCCTGGAGTTGCTGGGCGAAGATCGCGAATTTCCATTCGACGAGTGGATGCCAATGAAAATGGACGCGGGCATTTCCACACGGAAAATGAAGGGCGTCCTAAATTTGGCGGCGAGCATGGCGCGATGGGCCAACGCAGACCTGCCAAATGGCTGGGGACGCGGGATCGCATCTCATTTCACCTTTGGCTCCTATGTCGCCTTTGTGGTTGATGTCTCCGTTGACGATGACCGCCGCTTCACTGTGGAGCGGGTTTTTGCCGGCGTCGATTGTGGGCGCGTTATCAACCCTCTTGGCGCACGCGCGCAGATAGAAAGCGGAATCCATGACGGCCTTTCGACTGCGCTGTATCAAAATGTGGGCATTGAGGAAGGCCGGATTACGACTGACAATTTCCATCACATTCGGCTGCTGCGCATTGACGAAGCGCCAAAGCATATCGAGGTGGACTTCATCGACAGCGACGAGCACCCATGGGGCACGGGTGAAATCGCGCTTCCCGCGTTTATACCGGCATTAATGGCGGCGCTCTATGACGCGACAGGCGTGCGCATCCGCAGCCTGCCCATCGGTGACCAGTTAAAGGCGTAGCGCCCGGATTGTAATTTCGGAAAGCCTCAACGACGCGGCGCGTCGAACGCGAGGCTTATTTGATCCAGGCTTCGACCGGACCTTTTAACAATACGGTCAACTGGTTGCCCTTGCGGTCGACGGCTTTGCCGGCGGCGACGCGAATCCAGCCTTCCGAAATGCAATATTCCTCAACATTGGTTTTTTCTTCGCCCTTGAACCTCACGCCGACGCCGCGCTCAAGCAGGGCTTCGTCGTAGAACGGGCTTTTCGGGTCATTGCTCAATCGATCGGGGGGCGTATCAGTCATCTGTTAAATCCTGGAACCATCGCGAATGCGTATTTTAGTTATGGGCGAGTTCTATTGATAGCCCATTTGCGGATATTCCGTCGGCAGACCCGTCTTTCTCTGTCCGGGGTGACGCGGAAAAAAGAAGGCGCACGACCTTCCATCCGCTCATTCCCGCGAAAGCGGGAATCCATAAACACATATCGTCATCATAATGCCGCAGCACACGATGCGGAACGGCGCCGCAACCAATAAAGCCGGTCCGATAGGAAATTGTTTCGCCAAATGGATTCCCGCTTTCGCGGGAATGAGCGGGGAGACGAAGGCGCAAAACCTTCCACCCGCTCATTCCACCCCGGGTGTTTGCCCCCGTCCCCCGACGCCCGCTATGGTCGCCCCATGAAAACCGATCTCGATCATCTGCCGCCATCGAAGCAGCGCGAACTGGCGCGCGTCGTGGAGATCATCCATGAGGAATTCGCCGACGCGATGAAGCTGGCGACCTCCAAAAAGAGGAAAGACGGGCGCATCCTCAAGATCGTGCTGTTCGGGTCTTATGCGCGGGGCGGCTGGGTCGACGAGCCGCACACGGCCAAGGGTTATCTCAGCGATTACGACCTCCTGATCGTGGTCAATCAGGAGCGCCTGCTCGATTTTTCCGATTACTGGTACAAGGCCGAGGACCGGCTGATCACCGAACCGGCGATCAAAACGCCGGTCAACTTCATCGTTCACACGCTGTCGGAAGTGAACGAGAAGCTGCAGCAGGGGCAGTATTTCTTTCGCGATGTCGTCCGGGACGGGATCGCGCTTTACGACCTCAAAGGGTCAAAGGCGTTCGCCCAGCCGCAGCCATTGACGGCGGTGGAAGCGCTGGAGACGGCGAAGAAATATTACGATCAGTGGATACCGAGCGCCGCTCGTCGGCTTGAAGCATTCCAGTTTGAAATGTCCAAAGCCGCTGAAAATGAAAACTGGCATAAAGATGCAGCTTTCACATTACATCAAGCGGTAGAACGGTACTATGCTGGCATACTCCTTGTGCTGACCAATTACAGCCCGTCGAGCCACAATGTGAAATTCCTGCGCTCGCTGGCCGAAGACCTTGATGCGCGGCTGATCGATGTCTGGCCGCGCGAGACCAAACATGACCGCCGCTGTTTCGAGCTTTTAAAACGCGCCTATGTGGAGGCGCGCTATTCCGAGCACTACAAAATCACCGAAGACGAACTGGCGTGGCTCGGCGCCCGCGCCGAAGCGCTGCAGGGCGCGGTTGAGGAAATCTGCGCCGAGCGGCTGACGGCGTTGGCTGAGCAGATATAAGTCGCCGGGCTGCGCCCGTCTTGTTTCATGATAACTGGGTCGCCGAATCTACATACCCATAAAGCCGTTATCAGGATCGTAATGCTGGCTTACAGGAGCAGCTATCTCATGATTGTTTGTACTGTTATGTTTGAGCCTCAAGCATGTTTGGTCAGTTTAATTTCGTGCAGCTTTATCTTTATCGGCGCCGTTCTTCTTCCCTGATTTCTTTCGAGGCCGTTCAGGATGATTTGTCTTGATGTCTGCGCCGTTTCCTTCGCCTGATCCATCATAGACCTCCGCTTCGGTTCCGGAATCCCCGGAAGCGTCAACTGCGTCTTTTCTGTCATCTTCCGCTCCAATTCCGTCATTAAGGTATTCAACACGTTGTTTCTCGTTCCGTCTCTGGCTTTTGGGCGCAAAGCCATCATTGTTTAACGAATCTAGCAATGGCCCAGTGTCTTCATCAAGCATTTCGACCCTAATAAAAAGATCACATGCTTCATTAAAATCAATGACAAATCCGTGCGACGGATAGCCGCCAAGCAGCATATCCAGAGCATCGAAGCTCTCGTCTCGCCTTAAGTTGTGCGCAACGCCGTCAAGCCGGGCCCCATATTCCTCTGCGATTCGATATGATCTATAATCTTCACCAATCGACAGCGGATCAAATCTTTCAAAAATCGGCTTGATAGAAGCGTTGGTCATTTCTAGAGCAGAATTAACGGCCGTTTTAAATGACATCCGGTTCTTAAAGTGATGTTTCAAAGTTAGCACATGCTGCATGAAGAGCTTTGCTGATTCTATTTGAAGTTTTTGGAATGCAGAATCTATCGCTAAGCCTGAGCTGCTTTCAAAAAGCTCGTCCGTTTTTGCCAATTGAACATCAATTGGCCCAAGCTCAGCCAACGGAGCCATTACGAGCTTGTTCGCACCAATGCACATTAGCGTGCCGGCACTTTTACACCATCCGCCAACAACAATGGTTATTGTCGTATATTGACGCTGTAAATGACGCATTGTTCTATATGCAGCGTCGGCACTCCCCCCTTCAGTACACAGAAAAATGATCAAGTTTTCACGAGTCTTGCCTCGCTTCATAAGATCCCTGAACACAGCAAAATCGAGCCCCGGCTCAATCCCAGCATTGATTATTAAAATATCGCTGTTCGTTTTTTGGCCAAGTTCGTTTGCCAAATCCTTTGTATTTTCTGCAGCTCTATTCATCTCTTGACTTTGCCCATCTTGCCTGCGCGGCCTTTTCGGCGATTTCTTTTCTTCGTTCAGGTGACAATTTTTTTGCACGGGCCAAACCACCCTTAAGACCACCACGTCGGCCTAAGGCAACCGCTGCAGCGTTCTTGCCATCATCAGAGCCTTTCTCCGGCTCTGAACCAGCAATATCAACCATAGGTTTTGCTAATTGGTTAGTATCCCGTGACCGTTTTGATGCTTTACCGCTCATGCATAGGTATATTGCATTTCGTGATGCTGATTCCTACCCCTCGAATGTGATAATATCACGGCAAATTTTAAGCTGACTCACTACCGAATGACGGCAGTAAATCGTGTTGAATCTATCGTCACCCAAACAACCCGGAGAGGGTATTCTTTCATAAAACCCATATTCGGTGCGCAGTTATCCCCGCCCTCGCGCAATGGCCGTATACTGCCGGACAGTCCGGACAAGGAGAGGCGTGAGGCCTACCGTTTCTTTGCGGTCCGGATCGCGGCGCGCGGACGGGAAGACGCGTAACGGACGTCATGTCCTTGTTCGGCCGGTCGCGGCGCCCAGGCTTTTGTGGACGGTCTCCCGAAAAGAGATCGGCCGGATGGCTTTGTCCGGCGACACGCGCATCGATGGAAGCGGCTCGAAGACCGCCGCTTTTCGCGGAACGGCGTTGCCCGTATCCGCCGGCCGGCTCGCGTTAGTCCGCCGTTCGATGAGACGCCTCTCCCTGACGGCTGGGCGGCGATGCAGAAAAACGCCGCTGCGCGGGACGCGATGCGTCCGTGTTTTAAAATTTGACGAGGATGTTTCGCGTCTCGCGCGCCCTCTCCGTCTTTGCGACTTCGGGTTCACGGGAGCCGCGTTGGCGATCAGCGCTGCGCCGCATTCAGGAAACGCGCCGCGCCGATCACAGCATTAACGTATACGGATGAAATTGCATGAGCCGCAAATCGAAAGCCGATAAAGACCTGCCGCAACGGGCCGTCCGGCGGCGAACAAAGCGACGCCCGCAACCGGTTCGAAAGGGCGCTCTCGCCGAGCGCGGCCCCTCGGAGCGCATCGCCAATTTCGCCCAGCGGGTTCTTTTGCCGGTGTTGCTGGCCGATGCCGCGCGCCAGCTCGGTCATCCCAACATATCGCCCCGCGATTTTTATTGCGGCTGCGCCCCCTGCCTCAAAGACGGGGCGCCGATCTGCGAAGGGCGCCGGTCCGATTGCCGCTTTGCCGGACGCTGGACGCCGGACCGCGCCGCCGCGCAGGAAACGGCGGCGCATGAGGCGCGCTATGAGACGTGTTGGGAGATCGCCATGTTACGCTATCGAGGGAATGTCATGGGGCGGGCTTCAATGAGTCGAAAACCCTGAGCGGCGCCGCGTTACCGGTAAGGCGCGTCGAGTTCGAGATTCTTTGCAATCTCGCGTTCCCAGCGGTCGCCATTCGCCAGCAACCGGTCCTTGTCATAGAACAGCTCTTCGCGGGTCTCGGTGGCGAATTCGAAATTCGGCCCTTCGACAATCGCATCCACCGGACACGCTTCCTGACAGAAACCGCAATAGATGCATTTGGTCATGTCGATGTCGTAGCGCGTCGTGCGGCGCGAGCCGTCGTCGCGGGGCTCAGCTTCAATGGTGATCGCCTGGGCCGGGCAAATCGCCTCGCACAGCTTGCAGGCGATGCAGCGTTCTTCGCCATTCGGATAACGGCGCAATGCATGCTCGCCGCGAAAGCGCGGGGACAAAGGCCCTTTCTCGAACGGGTAATTCAGCGTCGCCTTGGGGCGCATGTAGTATTTCATGGCAAGGCCAAAAGCCTTGACGAAATCAAGCAGCGCAAATCCCTTAATCGCCTGTGCAATACGCGACACTTAAGACCTCCAGCTCTGGAACCAGTCTTCCAGTCCCGGGAACATCAAGATGGCGCCAGCCGTCAATACGACCCAGGACAGCGACAGGGGCAGGAAGATTTTCCAGCCAATCCGCATCAACTGGTCATAACGGTAGCGCGGCACGATCGCTTTCACCATCGCGAACATGAAGAAGAAAAAGACGATCTTGGCGCAGAACCAGAAGACCGGCACGGTCTCCAGCGGCCCCCATGGGATCGGCGAATGCCAGCCGCCGAAGAAAAGGATCGTGAGCATTGCGCACATCAAAAGGATGTTCGCGAGTTCGCCGATCATGAAGAGCAGGAACAGGGTTGATGAATATTCAACCTGATATCCGGCGACAAGCTCCGATTCCGCTTCCGGCAGATCAAAGGGCGGACGATTGGTTTCCGCCAGCGCTGAGATGAAGAAAACCACGAACATCGGGAACAGCGGAATGAAATGCCAGTTCAACATCCCCGCCCCGCGCGACTGGCTCATCACGATATCCGACAGGTTCAGCGACCCGACGAGCAGCAAGACGGTGATGATTACAAAGCCGATGGAGACTTCGTAAGAAACCATCTGGGCTGCGGAACGTAACGACCCAAGAAACGGGTATTTCGAATTGGACGCCCAGCCGCCCATGATGACCCCGTAAACGCCAAGAGAGGAAATCGCGAAGAGATAAAGAATGCCGACATTGATGTCGGAGCCAACGAGGCCCGGCCCGACCGGGATCACCGCCCAGCCGACCAGCGCCAGAACGAAGGTGACAACCGGCGCCAGGATGAACACCGTCTTGTTGGCGCCCGCCGGAATGACAATTTCCTTGAAGACGAATTTCAAAAGGTCGGCGAAAGACTGAAGCAGGCCGAACGGCCCGACGACATTCGGTCCTTTGCGCATCTGCACCGCGGCCCAGACCTTGCGGTCGAAATACATCAAAAACGCCTGCGCCAGAAGCAGGGTCACGATCAGCGCCAGGGCCTGTATCAGGGTCGGGAAGAACCAGCCCGCCCAGCCCGCATCCGCCGGCCGGGTCGAGACATATTCCCAAATGCTCGCCATCCATTCCATGAGACGGGGTCATAGAGCGGAATGGCGCGCTAGTCACGAGGGAAAGCTGAGCTAATCGGTCGCAATTTTAATCGGATATTCCGGGGAAATTCCGACCGATCCAGCCCAGCGGGTTATTTGACGGAGATATCAGCAAACAGGCTGCCGTTCTTGTCGACGCGCGATGGCGAGCCGTGGATATCCACATCGCCAATGCCGCCGACCGAAACGTCGATCTCATCCGAGGCGTAGATGTCGACATCGCCAATGCCGGAAATATCGACATCCGCCGTCCGGCATCGCAGATCGCGAGCGTTGAAATCGCCAATGCCGGAGATATCGGCGTCGAGATGCCCGCACGTTCCGGATATATCGACCGAGCCGACGCCGGAAAAGTCAGCGTCGAACTCCTCCGCGTCAATGCCGGCGATGTCGCCATCGACAATACCGGAAACATCAATCGCACGCAGCGACGGCAAAGTGATGGTCGCTTCCAGGCCCTGGTCACGCCATTTGCGCCGCATATTTTTGCGGCGTGACTGATCCAGGATCAATTCGCCATCAACGACGGAAACGTCAACGCGCTCCATCTCATCCGGCGCGCCGGAAACGACGACCGAATAGGCGCCGCCCACCGCAACGTCGAATTCGTAAACACCGCCGATTTCAACCCTGTCAAAATCAGTGAGCTCATAAGTCCGTGTAATGTCTTTGGACTTGTCGCGCTCGCCGATGTCTGTGAGATCGCCAAACGCCATATAAGCGCCGCCGGCGGCAATGCCGATGGCCAGTATCAACCCAACAATCAGTCCGAGGAAAAATTTCATGAATAGCCTCCCTTCTTACCCCGCCGGGAAACTATCATCGTGACCGCGAAAGCCAAATGTCATTCGACGCACGCCAGAGGCGAAACAGCGAAAACCGCCAAAAGCCGGCGATGACAGGAAAGAAAGCAACGGCAAGCCGTTTGTGCGCCACGGAAAATAACAAAGGGCGCACCGTTACAGCGCGCCCTTTGTCAAATTTCGACTGTGTTCTCAGTGAACGGTGATATCCGAAAACATGCTGCTGGATTTGCGGACGTTTTCTGGCGAACCGTAAACGTCAATGTCACCCATGCCAGACACGCGCGCGTCAACTTCGTCGCGCGCATAGACATCCGCATCGCCAACCCCCGACACTTTCACGATCACCTTGTTGCATTCCAGTCCATCCGCGCTCAGATCGCCAACGCCGGAAAGATTTGCATCAAGGACGCCGCATTCGCCGTCAATCTCGACGTCGCCAACGCCGGAAATATCGATCTCAAACTCACCCGCATTGACGTCCTTAATCGTTCCATCCACCACTCCGGAAACTTCAACGCCAGTCAACATTGGCAGGGTGATCACAGCGTCAACGCCTTCGCGCTTGTTGCGCCAGCGTCTTTTCTCACCGCGTTTCCGATCGCGCATATCAAGTTTCAACGCGCCGTTTCTGACCGACGCTTCGACACGATTCATTTCATATTCGGGTCCGGAAAGCTCAACGGAAAATTCCGGACCGACCCGCACGTCGAGATCATAAACGCCGGAAATGTCGATCCGCTCAAAGCCGGTTAAATCAAGCTGGTCTGTAATTATTTCATCGTCATCAGCAATCGCCGCACCGGCTAATCCAAGCGCCAGCAAGCCCGCTGTTAGTCCCGCAAATTTTTTCATCGCTCGCCTCCATCTTATGCGACGAGTGTAGCAATCAAAGTGCGCCGGGCAAAGACGGTTCATCGCAAAGCCAACCCGATCCGCCGTTTTCAACGAGCGGTTCAGCGACAGGTCATTAATGGAGCCGCAAAATGTTGTCTTCCGCCGCCTCGGCGCGCTCTGCGGCGCGCCAATGGGGTTGCATGAAGCGCGCGAATGTCACGGCGATAACAATCGCCGGCAAAACGACAGCCAAAATAAGGCCGATGCTGAAATCCTCTACAAGCGGCAAGCCGCCCTGCATGAAAGAAAGCACGATCAGGGCGACGCCAAGCGCGACGCCAAGATAAGGCCATAAGGTTCGCCGCTTCGCCCGCTCAAGCGCAGAGAACAACGGCGCGCCGATAACAAGGCTGGCAAAAAAACCGACCAGAAAAATCAGGAAACTGACCAGCAGCGTGTTCAATAACACTGATAAAATAACTGATATGGAAAACGCTCCGGTCGCCAGCGAGGTGATCAGGCCGAACAGCAATGTCGCCGCGCCGCCGACAAACGCCCCTGTCAGAACGGACAGCACCATCTGCTCAAAGGCGACGTTAATACGGACCTCCGCGGCGATGTCAGATTGTTCCTGGCTCGCCGGGGTATTGCGCATTGCTATTCTGCAGCAACCTTGCTGGCGCCGCTCATCACGGCGGAACATTCCGCCATGGTTTTTGAAGCGCGCGCAACCGGATTAGTCAGATAGTAATCCGTAACCGGAGAAACCAATGGAGCGGCGCTGACATTGCCCGCAGCGCCGATGGCGGCGACATCAAACCGCTCCTCAACGCCGCCGATCTGGTCGATGCGCCCAAGAGACGGCGCCGCTTCAATCATCGCCTGACGCAGCGCGAAGAGATCGTCATAGGGCAGCGTCTTGCCGATACGGTCCGACAAAGCGCGCAGAATGGCCCAGTCTTCGCGCGCCTCACCCGGCGGGAACGCGGCGCGATGCGCCATCTGCGCGCGGCCTTCGGTGTTCACATAGATCGCGTTCTGTTCGGTGTAAGCCGCGCCCGGCAGCACCACATCCGCATGACGCGCGCCCGCATCGCCATGATGGCCCTGATAAATCACGAAAGCGCCATCAAGTTTCCGGGAATCGAATTCGTCAGCGCCGAGATTGTAAACAACATCAATCTCGCGATTGGCGCAGGCGTCCAGAATGCCGGCGAAGTCCCTGCCGCCCTCGCCCGGCAGGAAGCCGAGATCAAGAGCCCCGACACGCGCCGCCGCCGTGTGCAATACGTTGAAGCCGTTCCAGTCGTCACGCACAGCATCGACCGCGCTAGCAAGCTTACCTGACATCGCCAGCATTGCGGCGCCATCTTCGCGCGCCAGTGCGCCCATGCCGATAATGATCGCCGGATTCTTCGCGTTTTTCAGTATGTCGAAGAATGCGCCTTCGCCGCCCGCCAGACGCTCAAGCGTTTCCGGTCCGGCGCCAAGATAATCATACTCGAATGACAGATCTTTTTGTTCGCCAATCAAGCCGATTTTTACTTCGAGATCGTTCAGCCACACCTTGCGCAGGCGCGCATTGATCATCGGCGCTTCAATGCGCGGGTTGGTTCCGACAAGGAGAATGGCGTCCGCCTGCTCCAGCCCGGCAATGCCTGTGTTGAAGAGGTAAGAGCGGCGATCGCCTTCGCCCAACGCGGCGCCGTCCTGACGGCAATCCATATGCGGCGCGCCAATCGCAGACATCAGGTCCTTCAGCGCCTTTACAGCTTCGGTGGGAACAAGATCGCCAACCAGCGCCGCAACTTTTTCTTTCGGCGTGCTTTTGAGCTTTTCCGCTGCTGCGGTTAACGCTTCATCCCAGCTTGCAGGCTTTAACTTACCGTCTTTACGGACATACGGTTTGTCCAGGCGCTGGCGCTTCAGCCCGTCCCAGACGAAGCGGGTTTTATCGGCAATCCATTCCTCATTGATGTCTTCATGCAGCACCGGCAAGATGCGCAGCACTTCACGCCCGCGCGCATCGACGCGAATATTCGATCCGACGGCATCCATCGCGTCGATGGTTTCGGTTTTGCGCAATTCCCATGGCCGCGCATTAAACGCATAAGGCTTCGACGTCAGCGCGCCGACCGGGCAGACATCGATCAGGTTGCCGGTGAGTTCGCTTTCGACCGCCTTTTCAAGATAGGTGGTGATCTCCGCATTCTCGCCGCGATTAACAAGGCCAAGGTCATCAACGCCGCCGATTTCCGTCGCGAAACGAACGCAGCGCGTACATTGAATGCACCGTGTCATGATCGTTTTGATCAGCGGACCCATATGTTTTTCTTCAACGGCGCGCTTGTTTTCTTCATAGCGCGAACCGTCGCGGCCATAGGCCATGGCCTGGTCCTGTAAGTCGCACTCGCCGCCCTGGTCACAGATCGGGCAATCGAGCGGATGGTTGATGAGCAAAAACTCCATCACCCCTTCGCGCGCCTTTTTCACCATCGGCGTGTTGGTGAACAGTTCCGGGGGCTGGCCTTCCGGCCCGGGACGCAAGTCACGCACATTCTGGGCGCAGGAAGCGACGGGCTTTGGCGGACCGCCCTTCACTTCGATCAGGCACATGCGGCAATTGCCGGCGACCGACAGGCGCTCGTGATAACAAAATCGCGGGATTTCCTCGCCCGCCATTTCGCACGCCTGCAAAAGCGTCAGGTTCGAGGGAACCTCAATCTCATTGCCGTTGACTTTAATGACGCGCGTGTCGCTCATGCCGGGGCCTTTTCGCAAATCAGATGTTGAATATCGCGCCGTGGTTTAGCCGTCTTTTTCCAGCGATGCCAGAGCGCGGTTTGACGCCTTGAAAAGATAGTTGAGAGGTTTTTCATATGCCCGGCGGGTTGCCAGCGCTCTTTTACGTTTTTACTCCGTTATAGCGGCGATCGCCTGCTCAATCCCGGAAAGGCGCCGGCTCACCTCCTCAAGCGAAGCCTCCTGGCGCTGCCCGCCCGTCTTGGCGTGGTCCGCAGCGAGCTTCAGCCGATATATGATCGTCACCGCCCTGGCGAACTCCTGATGCAATCGCTCAAGCCTGCGCTCGTGGCGCACCACCGCCGACATGATCTTTTCCTGCGCCAGCAAAATCCTTTCGAGCTGATTTTCAATTTCTCTACCGGATTCTGACATTGCGCCCCTGGTTGCAACTTCAAGTTGCTGAAATTACAATGATTTGTGATTTTCGCAATTATTTGCTCCAATTTTTGCATTTTTATCAATCGATTTTCAAAACGGTCGCTCTCACTCTTGCGGTCATGGATACCGAAGTGACGTGGATTATCGACGCGCTTGCGCATGATCGAACAAAAACCAAGTCTGGCCTTGCGGATGCGCTGGGCGTCGATCCATCCGCGATTACCCGCCTTCTTCATGGCGAGCGCCGCCTGAAATACGCCGAGGCGCGTCGCGCCGCCGACTATCTCGGCGTCGCCCTGCCCCGCCGCTTTGATAACGCCGGGGCCGGCGAGGCCGGCTTTCGCGAAGACGACGCCGTTTTCGAACATCACGGCGCATCGGCGGACACGGCCTTCGCGCCCTTGTTTCGCGCCCTCACAAACGGCGACGGCTTCTGGCGGCTTGACCGCCAAAGCATCATCGAACGCAAACCGCGCAGCCCCCAGCTCTCCGGCGTGCGCGCCGTCTTCGGGTTTTACGCCCCCGACAACGCCATGGCGCCACGCTTCAAGATCGGGGAAGTCGCCTGGATCAACCCGGCGCGCCCCGTGGCGCCAGGCGATGACGCGCTGTTGATGCGCACGGCGCAGGATAATGATACGGTTTTCTTGTGCGAGCTTGGCGCTATTGAAGACCAGCACTTTATCGTTCGTCAGCACAGGGATAGCGAAGAAAAATCATTTGCACGCGCGCAATGGGTTGCGCTCCACGTCTTCCCCCGCAGCTGACCGCACCCGTTTCATAATGTATTCCGGGTCTGCGTGATTGCCGACCATGTAGGAATATTTGCAAACCTTCTCAAAACCATAGCGTTCATAGAGACGCTGGGCGCCAAAGTTCTCCGCATAGACGCTTAGATAGCTGTGGTCGAAATTCTCTTCGAGCCAGCCAAGCACAATGTTCAGCATGCGCTGTCCAAGGCCCGCGCCCTGAAACTCCTTCAGGATATAAAACCGCATAAGCTCGCCTGAACTGTCCGGCATGTCAGGCGCCGGAAGATCGCAAGGGCCCGCGACAGCGTATCCGATCGCAGCGCCGTTCGCCTCCCGCGCCACCCAGACGCCATATGCGGGATCGCTCAACACCATGCGATATTTTTCAGGCGCATGGCTGTCGCGCAGGAAGATATTCAAGTCCTCGGGCTTATACAGATGCCCGAAGGTCTGCGAGAAAGTCTCCCTGCCCAGCGCCGACAGCGTTTGCGCCTCCTCAGGCGCATCACACCACTCAACGGAAACTTCGTTCGACTGTTTACTCATCACCTGCGCTTTCATCATCGGCTTTGCTGTCGCGGTTATCATACACCGGGGTTAGAGAGCGGGGATAACTACGCACCAAATCTGGGTTTTATGAAAGAATTTACGGTCTTTGGAGCGTTGCCGCCAGCCATACAACCCTTTGGGGCGGCGCCATAAATCATCGCACCGCCGGGAAACTCATTGCAATATCGCCAACAAAAAAGACCGCCCCGAATGGAGCGGCCTTTCTCTTTATTCGTCAAGGAAGCTGACGTCTTAAAGAACGCGTTCTTTGAGATCTTTCGCCACGCGGAAAGCGACTTTCTTTGACGCTTTGATGCGGATGCGCTCACCGGTCGCAGGATTGCGGCCCCAACGGGCGGCGCGATTGCGAACCTGCATAATGCCGAGACCCGGAATGCGCAGCTTTTTGCCCTTCTTCAGGTAACCGCCCATGCGGTCGATGAAGTCGGAGAGAAATTCTTCTGTCGCTTTCTTCGGCATTTCATGCGCTTCGGAAAGCTCGGCGGCCAGATGCTTAAGCGTCAACGTATCAGGCAACGCTTTCTTGGCTGTTTTTTTCTTCGCCGCAGTCTTGCGCGCAGGCGCTTTGCGCGCTGTGGTTTTCTTTGCAGCAGTTTTACGCGCAGGCGCTTTCTTCGTTGTCTTGCGCTTGGCCGGGGCTTTTTTCGCCGCGGCCTTTTTCTTGGTAGTCTTCCGTTTAACGGCCATTTGAAGGTCCTTTATCAATAATCAAACTTAAGGCTTGTCTGGCGCAATCGAATGATTCGCCGCAGCGCAAGCACTTAGCGATAGATTCGCATAAAGGTCAAAGCTTAAAACACGAAAAACGCCTGTAAAACAGGCATAACTTCACTCTGCGGCTGTGCCTGACATCGAAATGGCGCTCGATGAGAGTTCGTACGCTTATACATTTGACGAAAGTGCAACCGCCATATCGGTCAGGAAAAACAGCGGTCAGTTACATTCCTGAAGGGTTTGAGATCGAGTATTTATTCCTGCCGGCGTCGAGCGCTCATTCATCCAGTGCAGCCACTGACCTTCAGGATCGCGCGATGTGCGTATTTCCGTCCGGCGCAAAAACCCTCCATCCTCACATCGAAACCATTCAGAACGCACCCATTCCCGCACGCCGTCTTCAATCAGAAAGTCGGCGCGCCAGATGAAATTCTCGGAAGGATCGACTGGCTCTGCGCTCATCAGCACTTTGATCGGCCATGTCGCGCTCAGCCAAAGCGACTCATAGACACCGTAAATCGGGTTGAAATTGAAAAAGACATTGTCACGGATCGGCGGCCTTTCGGGTCGCTCAAACAAAAACAGGCATTCTACAAACTGATCGGAAAGCGCTTTTTCGCAACTGAGCTCGCCGCTTAAAGACCGCTCATTTTCGGTTCCGGGCTGGTAGACGCGCTTAACGGACCACTCGCCCAGCAAGAACCCGAGATCATCCGTGGACCGGACCGCTTCCTCACTGCCAGCATGCGCCAGAGACGGGACAAGAGACACCAGCAAGAGAGACGATGAAAACGCCTTAAAACACCTGCATATTATGTCTCTATATGCCGGCATACCGACTACTCCGCCGCAACGCCCGCCATGGAAACGGCGCCGCGATCGGCGCGATAGGAGTTGATGCGCTCTTCGATTTCACCGCGGAAATGACGGATCAGGCCCTGCACTGGCCACGCCGCCGCGTCGCCCAATGCGCAGATCGTATGACCTTCAATCTGCGTCGAAACCTCCAGAAGCTTGTCGATTTCTTCGGTCGTGGAATTGCCTTCCGCCATGCGCTCAAGCACGCGCCACATCCAGCCCGTCCCTTCACGGCAGGGCGTGCACTGACCACAGCTTTCGTGCTTGTAGAAGTAACTGATGCGCGAGATCGCGCGCACGACGTCGGTTGATTTGTCCATGACAATCACCGCCGCCGTGCCCAGGCCGGATTTGTGATCGCGCAGCGCATCGAAATCCATCAAGACGTCGTCACAGATCTCTTTCGGCAGCAGCGGCACGGATGAACCGCCCGGGATAACGGCTTTCAGATTATCCCAGCCGCCGCGAACGCCGCCGCAATGGGTGTCGATGAGTTTGCGCAACGGGACCGACATCGCCTCTTCCACATTGCACGGGCGCTCAACATGGCCGGAGATGCAAAAGACTTTCGTGCCCTTGTTGTTGTCGCGGCCGAATTTCTGGAACCAGTCCGCGCCGCGCCGCAAGATTGTCGGGACCACCGCAATCGATTCCACATTGTTGACGGTCGTTGGACAGCCATAAAGTCCTGCGCCCGCCGGGAATGGCGGCTTCAGGCGCGGCTGGCCTTTCTTGCCTTCAAGGCTTTCAAGAAGCGCCGTTTCCTCGCCGCAGATATAAGCGCCGGCGCCATGGTGCACATAACAGTCAAAATCCCAGCCCGACCCGGCGGCGTTCTTGCCGAGCAAGCCCGCAGCATAGGCTTCATCAATCGCAGCCTGAAGATTGTTGCGCTCATCGACATATTCGCCGCGAATATAAATATAACAGGCATTGGCCTTCATCGCGTAAGAGGCGATCAGGCAACCTTCGATAAACAGATGCGGATCGTGGCGCATCATCTCCCGGTCCTTGCAGGTGCCGGGCTCGGACTCGTCCGCATTCACCACGAGATAATGCGGCCGGTCACCGACTTCCTTCGGCATGAAGGACCATTTGAGACCCGTCGGGAACCCCGCCCC
This sequence comes from Pseudomonadota bacterium, assembly GCA_039819405.1. Taxonomy (GTDB): domain Bacteria; phylum Pseudomonadota; class Alphaproteobacteria; order Caulobacterales; family Parvularculaceae; genus Hyphococcus. The sequence continues at coordinate 156,096 of JBCBSB010000007.1, forward strand.
GCCGCGGCCGCGCAGCCCTGAGTCTTTCACTTGGCTGATGATCCACTCCTGGCCCATGCGGATAAGGTCCGCCGTGCCGTTCCAGGCGCCGCGCTTTTTCGCCGCTTCCAGCCGCCAGTCATGGAGGCCATAAAGGTTCGTGAATATCCGGTCTTTATCTTCGAGCATAACAACAACCAAGTTTAAGATTTACAGGCGCTAAAACCCTATAAACATCAGCAATGGGGACAACAGTACTAAGCCGATCCCAGCGACAATCAATCCGGCATACTCAAAACCAGCGATATATAGCAACGCTCCGGCTGCGACCATCACGAGCCCGCTTAAAACCAGGAACCAAAGAAAACGCTGCCTTACCTTCGGGCCGCTTTCAGGGTTATCCGGATCAAGCTCGGGAATGTAATGAGGGCTTTGATCGCGTTCTGTCATCGCCCATCCTCCGCCGAGTTTGGCTTCGCCTTCATCGCCTCGCCATATTCGCGGAACCAGCGCAGGAACATCGGGCCGAAAATCACTGTCGAGCCAATGACCCCGCCGACAAGATGGACAATATTGTTGGTGTAGAAATAAACGCCAACGACCGCCGCCAGGAACACGCCCTCAAACAGAGCGATGTTGATCAGGCCCCGGATCGCGTCCTTTCGTTTCTGTTCATCAACTGGGTTCATGTGAAGAAATCAACTTTTGCGCCTGGTGCTAATCCCGCTTGAGCCAGCGCCTTATGACATCGAGCGCCCTTCATCCGCCTTGAGAGGCAGCTTCGGGATTGGCGTTTGGAATTTCGCGCAAAGGCTGAGCGCGGCTGCCGTCATAAAGCGACGGGTCGGTCAGTGTGGTGTTTTCACCCGCCGGGTCGGAAGTGTGACGGTCCGGATGCTGTGTGCCGATTTTCACCTCTTCGCCGCGGCGCAGTTTCGCCAGCATCTCTTCAAGAATTTCCGGCGTCAGGTCTTCGTAATAATGATCGCCGTCTTTGGTGGAAATCTGGATCATCGGCGCGTTGGCGCAAGCGCCCAGACATTCAACTTCCAGCCAGGAAAACTTGCCGTCGTCGGACACATGATTTTCCGCGCCGATCACTTTCTTGCAGGTCTCGCGCAGTTCATGCGCGCCGCGCAGCATGCAGGGCGTGGTGCCGCAAAGCTGAACAAAGAACTCGCCCACCGGCGCGAGGTTGAACATCGTATAGAACGTCGCGACCTCGTAGACGCGGATATATGGCATATCGAGCTGGCGCGCGATCGCCTCCATCATCGCGATTGTGCACCAGCCTTCCTGTTTCTGGCCGCGCCAAAGAAATGGAATCACGCAGGAAGCCTGGCGTCCATCCGGATATTTCTTCATCTGGGCGTCGCACCAGGCCTTGTTGTCGGGCGTCCATTCAAAGGACGCGGGCTGGTCTTTCGCGGGGCGTCGGCTGGCCATGATTTCTCCTCGTCGCGCGGCGGCGGCAGAGCGCCCCGCATAGCCTGACTCTATGGCCGTGAGACATAGCCGATTGGCCGCAAAACGGAAGGGGTCTGGTGTCGCAATTGGCGGTTGGAGCCTATTCCAGCTCAATCTCGTTCAGGGCCGCCGCGTCCTCGAAGCAGCCGAGGCAGATGATCCCGATATTGTCGGGTCCAAGGGCGTCGAACGCCTCCTGGCTGAGATTGTTGCACGCGTCACAGACCGCATCCCAGATTCCGTCTTCCGAACGCGACCACCAGAAGCCTTTCGGCTCGCCGTCCTTCACGGACTCAATAATGTGCACGCAGACAAAAGTCTGCGGCTGTTCGCCATGGGTGCCGCAGGTGACGGAAGGAACCTGATTGTCAGTCGCCATAAGAAAGCTTCATTTCCACGCAAGGCCGACCGCCCTGCTCAAAGCGCAGTGACATCATATCCAGCATGGCGGGATCAGACTCAAGCGCGATCCGGAAAGGCCGGTTCAGCTCAACATAACGATTGAAGGCGACCTTGCCTCCATTGGGGTGTCCGCTCTTGCCGCTGCGCGCGCGGATCGCATGGGCGGCCTGCTGCGCCGCGTCGCAGATATGAGTGGAATTCACATGGTCGCCGGAGCCGTCATGATAGGGATGCGCGGGGCCGAAGCCGGATTCATCGGTGACCAGCGCGTCAACGGATATCGCTTCACCCTCGCTAAGGTCGCCGATGAAACATTCCGCCGCCGTTGCAACGCCGACGGCTTCCGGCGCAGCGAATTTGAAATCCGTCGGCTCTGGCAAGGCCATAATTCGGGATTTGTTTTTTTCACGCCATGCCTTGAAGTCGCGATTTTGAAAAACGATACCCGTCCCGCCGACGCGATAGACAAGTGCGCCGTCGCCGCCAAAGAAAGTCGCGGCGTAATCAATATTGTCAGCGCTGGGTTTTGGATCGGCGACGCCATGGGTGGCGTGGCCTGCATCCGGACCCGTCGCGTAGGCGGTCCAGTGAAACGATGTCAGCGCCGTCCATTTCATCGGGTCATGATGATCGCGCGCAGATGACACGCCGGTGAGCGAATAATAATTGACCATCTGAACGACAATGTTGTTTGCCGGATGCAGCGCCAGCCATGGCCACTCATTAACGTTGTCATTACAGCGAAACGCGACAGCCCCGTCATCGGTGACGACAAAATCTCTGGTGAACTGTTTTTCCTGATCAGCGTTCATGGCGCTTAGACGGGCTAGTTTGCGCTATGTTCAGCGCTCTCGGGCTATATTGGTTAGGTTCATTTGCAATTTCAGTCACGCGGAGCAGTTGAATAAGAGTATTCAAGTAATGCAGCGATATCTGAAAACCCCTCTGCGCTTGGCGCGTATTGCACACGAGCTAGCCACTTCATTGAGTGCTCGCTGAAACACTGATTTTTGGAGCGTTCAATTCTTACGTTTTCAGCATGACCCGCAGAAGATATATCGTACAATAAAACGACTTGGACATCTAACTTCTTGCGACCGACACATTTCAAAGGGCCATTTGGATTATAGTTACAGGGAGTCAGGAGTGTTCGGTCAGATAATACTTCATCAATAGTATTGTTCTTCCTATGAAACGTACTGCAACTCGTCTCAAAAATTTGTCGCGGACCAAGCCCTTCATCAGCCAGCTGAAAAGTCATCGTGGTCTCAACCCCTTTGAGACCGTTCGGCACGCATTCATAACGCCAGCGTTCAACAGCCTGGATTGCTTCTGTGTTGAAACATGAGTTTGTAGACTGCAATACTTCTAAGTTTGTTACATTGCCTTCAGATGAAACATCAAAAACAATATGAACGGTTTCACTAAGCCTGGCAGCCGCCATGCATTGCTCAGGAAACTTAGGCGGAATGCGTAGCTTCGGCTGGCGATCTCTGGGGTTTATCTCTTCAAGAGCCGGGGCACAGCTACTTCTTTTCGCCAAGGCCGGGTTCATCGAAATATCGATAAGAAAAAAACCGATGATAGAAATAGAAAAATATGTCGCGAAGTTCACTCTAGAAATCGCAGATGAGCACATACCCACAATCACTACCGATCAATCTCGCCAAAGACGATATCAAGTGAACCAAGTATCGCCGACACGTCCGCCAGCATGTGGCCGCGGTTCATCCAGTCCATAGCTTGCAAATGCGGATAGCCCGGCGCGCGGATTTTACAGCGATAGGGTTTGTTGGACCCGTCAGAGACAAGATAGACGCCAAACTCACCCTTGGGCGCCTCGACAGCGGCGTAGACCTCCCCCTCCGGCACGTGAAAACCTTCCGTGTAAAGCTTAAAGTGGTGAATGAGGGCTTCCATATTGCCTTTCATGTCGCCGCGCTTCGGCGGCGCGACCTTGCCGTCTGTCGTCATAACCGGCCCCGGCGTTTCACGCAGCTTCGCAATAGCCTGCTTCATGATGGAGACGGACTGATACATCTCCTCCATCCGGCATAGATAACGGTCGTAGCAATCGCCATTTTTGCCGATAGGAATTTGGAAGTCATATTCCTCGTAGGACTCATAAGGCTGCGCCCGGCGCAAATCCCACTGAATGCCCGAGCCGCGCACCATCACGCCGGAAAAACCCCAAGCAAACGCGTCGTCTTTCGTCACAACGCCGATATCCACATTGCGTTGTTTGAAGATGCGGTTGTCGGTGATCAGCGTCTCAATGTCCTGCATCTTCTCCGGAAACTGATCGCACCACTCGTCAATGTCATTGATCAGATCTTCGGGAAGGTCCTGGTGGACACCCCCAACCCGGAAATAGGCCGCGTGCATGCGGCTGCCGGAAGCACGCTCGTAGAACACCATCAGCTTTTCGCGCTCTTCAAACCCCCAGAGCGGCGGCGTCAGCGCGCCAACATCCATCGCTTGTGTCGTTACGTTCAGGATATGCGAAAGGATGCGGCCAATCTCGGAGAACAGGACCCGGATATGCTGCGCGCGTTTCGGCACTTCGATGCCGAGCAGCTTTTCCGCCGCGAGGCAGAACGCATGCTCCTGGTTCATCGGCGCCACATAATCGAGCCGGTCGAAATATGGGATCGCCTGAAGATAGGTCTTATGCTCGATCAGCTTTTCGGTGCCGCGATGGAGAAGCCCGATATGCGGGTCCACCCGCTCGACGATTTCGCCGTCAAGCTCCAGCACCAGCCGCAACACGCCATGCGCCGCCGGATGCTGCGGTCCGAAATTAATCGTGAACTGACGTTCGGACGATGCGTCCGACGTTGAATCTTCAACTTCAATGACTTTGGTTCCGTCAGCCATTAGGAATTTTCCTGCGCGCCCGCGAACATTTCGAACACCTGCTGTCCGGTCAGTTGCTGGGTCTTCTCGTTAAATGAATAATAGCCGGGCTTCTCGTCGATGAAGACTTCGTGGTCGAGCTTCAAAGCACCCGGGTCGTCAAATGTATCGACAGCGACGATGTTGATCGACTTGTCCTTCAAACGCCAGAACAGTGTCGACCCGCACTTTGTGCAAAAGCCGCGCTCGGCCCAGTCAGACGATCCGTAAACGCCGACATTGGTTTCGTCGTCAAACGACAGGCTGGCGCCGCAATCAATAGCGAAAAACGGCCCGGCGGCGTGTTTGCGGCACATCGAACAATGACACACGCCCACATCGCCGCTCTTTGGCGTCGCTTTGAACGTCACGGCGCCGCAAAGGCACTGGCCTGATCGCTCGGTCATCGCAGTTACTCCTTGCCTGCTTCCGCTTTCTCATCTCCGGGCAGCACGTATTGCGCGCCTTCCCATGGGGAGAGGTAATCGAAATTGCGGAATTCCTGCACCAGCTTCACAGGCTCATAAACGACGCGCTTTTGCTCATCGTCGTAACGCACTTCCACATGGCCGGTGAGCGGGAAATCCTTGCGCAGCGGATACCCCTCAAAGCCATAGTCGGTCAGAATGCGGCGCAGGTCCGGATGACCGGAAAAGACGATGCCGTACATGTCAAAAGCTTCACGCTCGAACCAGTCGGCGCACGGGTAAACGCCGGTCACGGTCGGAATGGTCTCATCCTCGCCAACCTTCGCCTTGACGCGGATGCGCGTATTATTGTGCATCGACAGCAGATGATAGACGACGTCAAATCGCTTGGTCCGGCCCGGATAATCAACACCGGTCAGGTCGATCATCACCAGAAACTTCGCCAGCGGATCGTCACGCAGAAAGGTCAGCACCTGCACGATGCGGTCGGCGCGCGCATCAACCGTCAGCTCGCCATGCTCGACCCGATAGCCGCGGATGTCATTTTCAATGGCGCTCGCAATATGCGCGCCGAGATCATTGAGTTCTTCCGTCATAGACTTTTACGATCCATTCTCGACGCCTTGGCGACTAGCGAACAATCGACCCTTCCCGTCTGATTTTCTTCTGTAACTGCAGGATGCCATAGACCAGCGCTTCGGCCGTCGGCGGGCAGCCCGGCACATAGATGTCCACCGGCACGACCCGGTCGCAGCCACGCACCACCGCATAGGAATAATGATAATAGCCGCCGCCATTGGCGCAGGACCCCATGGAGATCACGTAGCGCGGGTTCGGCATCTGGTCGTAAACCTTGCGCAGCGCCGGCGCCATTTTGTTGGTCAGCGTGCCGGCGACGATCATCACGTCCGACTGGCGCGGGGACGCGCGCGGGGCGAAACCAAACCGCTCCAGATCATAGCGCGGCATCGACGCCTGCATCATTTCCACCGCACAGCAGGCGAGCCCGAAGGTCATCCACATCAGCGAGCCCGTCCGCGCCCAGTTGATCAGCGCGTCCGCCGGCGCGGTGAAAAAGCCGCGATCCGCCAGCTGGTCGGACAGCTCGCCAAAGAACGGGTCCTTGGCGTCGGGGCTGTATCCGGGCGCCCCAGCACGTGCGGCAGTGCCGTAAGGAAGCGGCGATAAGTCTTTGTTGTCTAACGCCATTCCAGCGCTCCCTTCTTCCACTCATAGAGGAAGCCCACAGCGAAGACAGCGATGAAAACAAACATCGACCAGAAGGCGAAAATCTGGAAATCCCGGTCCGCGCCAAGTTCCGGATTGAACAGGGTCACCGCCCAGGGAAACAGGAACGCCACGTCCAGATCGACAATGATGAACAGGATCGCAACGATATAAAACTGCACATCGAATTTCATCCGAGCATCGTCAAACGCGTTAAATCCACACTCATAGGTGGAGACTTTCTCAGGGTCCGGTTCCGAAGGCGCAATGATCGCCGGCGCGACAAGAAAACCAATCGCCAGCACGAGTGCAATGCCAAGGAAAACCAGGATCGGCAGATAATCGAGCAGAAAATCAGGGGTCGCCACGTAAGGCCTCCTCAAACGGGCGAACGCCGCCCTTTGAAAACTGGCCGCAACCTAGAAAGGTGCGCTGGCAAAGGCAACGCGAATCGACGCGGCTGAGGCCGAAAACCGCAGCAAACAAAGCCGCTGGCCGAAGCTATTGCTGTGGATCGTCCTCCATCGGCGTATCTTCGACCGTAAAGTCCCCTTCCTGGCCGGAGCGCAGGAAGTCATCCCAGTCTTCCATTTCCCAAAACCGCTCATCAAGAAGGCCGTTTTTGATGTTTTCCGGAAGGTCATCGACGCTCAGCTTCGCCTGCGCGTCGCGGCTCGCGTGGAACGCCGCCAGATCGCCAATCTCATCGGCGGTTAGATAAATCGTATAGCCAAGTTCGATTGACTGCAGTTCGATCATCGCCGGCGCGCCGCGCCACATCCGGGCGGCGAATTCCAGCGGGTCAATCGCGGGCGACCCGACAGTCGCATCAAGCACGGGCGCCGCCTTGCCGCCGACCCCGTTCACCGAATGGCAGATCACGCAGCCTTTGGAGACGAACAGATCGCGACCGTTTTCCGCGTTGGCGCTGTGGCGGACGATGTCAGGCCCGGCGACATAGCCAACGGCGTGACTGTCTGACTCAGACATGGTCTCCCCGCCGCATGCGGCGAGCGCCATTGCTCCGGACATCAACATCAATATAGGAATCTGACGCGCCACTGATTCTCTCCCTGTTTCGCAAGGACTATATACAGAACCGTTCGCGTCGTCATGCAGACGCGGCGGATTGCTGCACAGGGTGGCGAGAAATTAATTCAAGCGGTTCGACAACCCAGAATCTGGCGCGGGCGTTCGCCCAGTCGTCAAGGATGGCGCGCGCTTTTACGGAACGGGTCTCGTTCCAATGGCGTTCGATCAGCGCCATGCATTCCTGGTCGTCAGCGCCGTCATGAAACCCGCGCAAGGCGACGCTTTCGGTGTTCGCCATTTCCTCAAAGGCGGCGCTTTCGTCATATACATAGGCGCGCCCGCCGGTCATGCCCGCCGCGAAATTGGCGCCCACATCGCCAAGAATTACTGCAACGCCGCCGGTCATGTATTCGCATCCATTGGCTGAGCAGCCCTCAATCACCGTTGTTGCGCCGGAGTTTCTGACGGCGAAGCGCCCGCCCGCGCGCCCCGCGGCAAACAGGCTTCCTGACGTCGCCCCATAAAGACAAGTGTTGCCGATGATCGCATCGTCTGCACGCCCATGGGCATCCGCCGGACGGACAACGAGGGTCGCGCCGGAAAGTCCCTTCCCGACATAATCGTTCGCATCGCCGTCAACGATGATCTTCAACCCATACGCGCCAAAGGCGCCAAGGGACTGTCCCGCCGAACCGGAGAGTCGCAGTGTTGCATGATCGGGCGTCAGCGCTTCCCGTTGGAAGTTACGGACAATCGCGGAAGAGATGCGCGCGCCAATCGCGCGGTCGGTGTTCTTGACGGGATAGGAAAGCTGCACCCGTTCGCCGCGCGCCAGAAACGGCGCCAGATCCGGTTCGATCCGCTGGTCCAGCGTATCGACGACGCCCGCGCGCCCCTTGCGGGTTGACCGTTTCGGACGCTCGCCCGCATCGACCAGCGTCAGGATCGGGTTCAGATCAAGATCATCAAGATGCGCCGCGCCGCGCGAGACCTGGTCGAGAAGATCAGCGCGGCCGATAATATCCTCAAGCGATGTCGCGCCGAGATCGGCAAGGATCGACCGGACATCCTCTGCAATAAACGTCATCAGTCGAACGACATGATCCGGCTGGCCGGTGAAATGTTCGCGCAACGCTTCATCCTGCGTACAGATGCCGACGGGACACGTATTTGAATGACACTGGCGCACCATGAGGCACCCCATGGCGACCAGCGAGACGGTGCCGATACCGAATTCTTCAGCGCCGAGCATCGCCGCGATCACCACATCGCGCCCGGTGCGAATGCCGCCATCGGTTCTGAGCGTCACCTCTTCGCGCAGATTGTTCAGCGTCAAAACCTGATGCGCTTCGGAAAGCCCAAGCTCCCACGGGGCGCCGGCGAACTTGATCGAGGTCTGCGCAGATGCGCCAGTGCCGCCGACATTGCCGGAAATCAGGATGGTGTCCGCTTTCGCCTTGGCGACGCCCGCCGCAATCGCGCCGATGCCGGACGCGGAAACGAGTTTCACGCAAACCCGCGCATCGGGGTTGATCTGCTTCAGGTCATAGATGAGCTGCGCGAGGTCCTCAATGGAATAGATGTCGTGATGGGGCGGCGGTGAGATCAGCGTTACGCCGGGCGTCGCGTGACGCATGCGCGCAATGAAGTCGGTGACTTTAAAGCCCGGCAACTGACCGCCCTCGCCGGGCTTTGCCCCTTGCGCGACCTTGATCTCGATTTCGCGGCACTGGTTGAGATATTCAGCCGTGACGCCGAAGCGGCCGGACGCGATCTGTTTCACGGCGGAGTTCGCATTGTCGCCATTGGGCATCAATTGATATCGTTCCGGCGCTTCGCCGCCCTCGCCTGAAACGGATTTCGCGCCGATGCGGTTCATGGCGATGTTGAGCGCGCCATGCGCCTCCGGCGATAAGGCGCCCAGCGACATGCCCGGTGTCAGAAAACGGCGCCGGATATCATTCGCCGGCTCGACTTTTTCAAGCCCGACCGACGCGCCGACCGGACGCGCCTGCAATAAATCGCGAATTTGCGCCGGCGGTTGGTGATGCAATTGATCCGTATAGCGCGCGAAGGCCGTCGCGTCGTCATTGCGCACCGCTGTTTGGAGATCGCTGATCAGGTCCGCTTCAAAAATATGGTGCTCGCCTTTTCTGCGCTGGCGGTAAAACCCGCCGGTCGGCAGGCGCGCCGCAGCACTGTCCCAGGCGGCTGCGTGCAATTCCGCCGTCTTTTTCTCAAGCCCCGCAAGGCCGATGCCGGATATGCGGCTGGTCATGCCGGGGAAGAACTCTTCCACCAGCGTGCGCGACAACCCAAGCGCCTCAAAGTTGCACCCGCCGCGATAAGCGGAAATGACCGAGATGCCCATCTTCGAAATAATTTTCAAAAGCCCCGCTTCGAGTGCGCATTTATAATTGAAAGCGCACTCGCCAAGGGAAAGATCGCCATAAAGCCCATGCGCATGAGCCTGCGCAACGCTGTCAAAAGCGAGATAAGGGTTCACCGCCGTCGCCCCGACTCCGACAAGCACCGCCGCATAATGGGAATCAAGACATTCGGCGGCGCGCACGATAATCGAGCAGAAACTGCGCCGTCCCGCTTTGGTGAGATGCGCATGAACGCCGCCCGCTGCAAGGATCATCGGCGCGCCGACACGCCCCGCCCCCTGATACTGATCGGTCAACACAATATGACCGGCGCCGCCGGCGACCGCTGCTTCCGCTTCCCGGCAGATGCGGTCAAGCGCGCGCCGCAAGGCCTGACCATTGCCGGTAATGCCGTCGGCGACATAGGTGCAGTCGATCTCAACGATTTTCTGATCGAGATAATCTTTCAGCCGGCCAAACATGCCATTGGTGAGGACCGGACTTTCCAGAACGAAGACATCGGTCTGGGTTTTGTCCGTAACCAGAATATTGCCAAGGTTCTTGAAGCGAGTCTTCAGGCTCATCACCCCGTCTTCACGCAACGGATCGATCGGCGGGTTCGTGACCTGACTGAAATTCTGCCGGAAGAAATGGGAAAGCGGGCGATAATTCTCGGAAAGCACCGCGATCGGCGTGTCGTCGCCCATGGACCCGACGGCCTCTTTCCGGGTCTCCACCATCGGACGCAAAATCAGATCGAGGGTTTCGAGATTATAGCCGGCGGCGCCTTGACGGCGCAGCAGCTCTTCGCCCTGAAACAGCCGTTCCTCGGTTCCGGGCCCGATCTTGTCTTCAAGCTCGACAATGTTTTCCAGCCACTCTGCGTAAGGGCGCTTTTCGGACAAACGGTCGAGAATGTCTTCCGACGAATAGAACTTCGCCTTTTCCATATCGACGGCGATCATTCGCCCCGGCTCAATGGCGCCGCGCCGCTCAACCTTGCGGCCATCGAGCGGGCACATGCCCGTCTCGGACCCGACCGCAAGGATGCCGTCCTCGGTGATCGCATAGCGCAAGGGCCGCAGACCATTGCGATCCAGTCCCGCCACCGCCCAGCGCCCGTCATAGGCGGCGACCGCAGCCGGGCCGTCCCACGGCTCCATCACCGAGTTGCAATATTCATAGAGCGCGCGCCATTTCGCCGGCATGGCGGAGAGGCGTTTCGACCACGCTTCCGGAATAAGGAGCGTTTTCGCCATCGGCGCCGGTCGCCCCGCACGCACCAATAATTCAAAGACCTGATCGAGCGTTGCCGAATCCGAAGATCCCGGTTGGATAACCGGCTTAATATAGTCGCCATCGTCACCGAAGATTTTCGACGTCATCCGGATTTCATGGCTTTTCATCCAGTTGACATTGCCCTTCAGCGTATTGATCTCGCCATTATGGGCCAGCATCCGGAAAGGTTGCGCCAGGCGCCATTCGGGAAACGTGTTTGTCGAATAGCGTTGATGAAAAATCGCGACGCGCGAAACGAACTCTTCGTCTTTTAAATCCGTATAAAAATTATCGATTTCCTCGGCAAGGAACATGCCCTTGTAGACAACGTCCTGCGACGACAGAGAACACAGATAAAGCTCATGCAGGCCCTGCTCACGGGCGCGCTTTTCAATACGGCGGCGCACGATATAAAGCGCGCGGTCGAGATCGGCCTTCGGGCGGCCTTTCGGGTCGCAGAAAAGGATCTGCTCGATTTCAGGCCGCGTCGCGTTTGCTTTGGCGCCAAGGCTGCGCGCCTGCACCGGCACCTGACGCCAGCCATAGATATAAAAGCCGCGCCGCAGAATTTCCGATTCGACAATCCCGCGCGCCGCGTCCTGCGCGCCGAAATCGGTGCGCGGCAGGAACACCATGCCGACGCAGATATCTTCCTCGCCCACCGTATGGCCCGTGCGCGCCACAAAACGGTGGAACAACCCTTGCGGCACGTTGAGCCGGATGCCTGCGCCGTCGCCGGTCTTGCCGTCAGCGTCCACAGCCCCGCGATGCCAGACGGCTTTCAGGGCGGCAAGCGCCATTTCGACAATTTCCCGGCGCGGGCGCGCATCGAGCGCGGCGACCAGACCAACGCCGCAGGCGTCACGCTCAGAGGACGGATCATAGGCGCCCGCCTCAATCAGCGCCTCGCGCTCACGCCCATATCTGGCGATATCGTCAGCCATGGTTTTCCTCACTCCGCCGCCGGGCGCATTGTCAGCGCTTTAAGCCGCGCGGAAATCGCTTCAGCGGCGCGGCGTCCATCAACAATCGCCCACACCACGAGCGACGCGCCGCGCACAATATCGCCCGCCGCATAAACGCCAGGCAGGCTCGTTTCCAGACTGTCCGCATCGACGCGCAGCGTCCCGCGCGGCGTTACCTTTAATTCCGGCGCATCAAACAGCGCAGGCTGGTCTTCCGGTTCAAAACCAAGCGCTTCAATGACGAGATCGGCGTCGACGCGAAACTCAGAGCCTGCGCGCTCCACCGGCGCGCGCCGCCCTGACGCATCGGGCGCGCCAAGCTCCATTCGAATAGCGCGCACGCCATCAACACCGGCCGCCTCACCTAATATCGCCTTTGGCGCAGCGAGCCATTCAAAGACGACGCCCTCTTCTTCAGCATTTGCAACTTCGCGCGCAGAGCCGGGCATGTTCTTTCGGTCGCGCCGGTAAAGGCAGGTGACCGACGCCGCCCCCTGACGCACCGCCGTCCGGACGCAGTCCATCGCCGTATCGCCGCCACCCAGCACGACGACTTTTTTTCCGCGCGCATCAAGGTCGCCATTGTCGAAGCCTGCGACCTTGTCGCCAAGACCCTTGCGGTTCGACGCCGTCAGATAATCAAGCGCCGCAATAACGCCTTTGTTGCCGACGCCGGGACACGCGAGGCTGCGCGCTTTGTAAACGCCGGTCGCGATCAGGGTCGCGTCGTGGCGCCCGCGCAATTCCGGAAATGCAATATCGCGCCCGATATCCACATTGCGCTCGAAGACGACGCCGCTCTTCTCAAGATAGTCCGTACGCCGTGTAACGACATTCTTTTCAAGCTTGAAATTTGGAATGCCATAGATCAGGAGCCCGCCGGTGCGGTCATAGCGGTCATAGACCGTTACCTGAAACCCTTCGCGGCGCAGCTCTTCCGCCGCGGCGAGCCCCGCCGGCCCGGCGCCGATAACGCCGACCGATTGCGTCCGCTCGCGCGCCGGGCGCAACGGTTTGATCCAGCCTTTATCCCAGGCGGTTTCAGTAATGTATTGCTCGACGGCGCCGATCGTCACCGTGCCATGATCGGACTGTTCAATAACGCAAGCGCCTTCGCACAGACGGTCCTGGGGACAGATCCGCCCGCAGACTTCCGGCATATTGTTGGTCGCGGAAGAGACCGCATAGGCTTCCTCAAGCCTGCCCTCTGCGACAAGCTTCAGCCAATCGGGAATATCATTACCGAGCGGGCAATGGTTTTGACAGAACGGCACGCCGCACTGACTGCACCGGGCCGCCTGCGCCGCCGCATGATCGCGCGCGAAGTCCTGATAGATTTCATCAAAATCGTCGCGCCGCGCGGCGGCGTCGCGCTTTGGCGGCGTCTCGCGTTTCAGCGACGTGAATTTCAGCATGCGATCAGAAATCAGGCTTCTCCTTTCCGGTAGTCTTACGTGGACGCAAACTCGGGATAGGCCTCAAGGCCCAGTTCGGTTTTATCAAGCCCGACGCGTTCATCGCGTTCGCTGGCGCGCACGCCGACAGTGTATTTCAACGCCAGCCAGAGCAGCAGGCTTGTGACGAAAACAAACGCGCCGATCATGATAATCCCGACAATCTGTCCGATCCAGCGCGCATCCGGGTTTGTCAGGGGCACAATCAGCGTGCCCCAGACGCCGCAGAACAGATGCGCCGGAATGGCGCCGACCACATCGTCGATCTTCAACTTGTCCAGCAGCGGCACAGCAAAGGTCACGATCGCGCCGCCCACCGCACCGATCAGCAACGCCTGCCATATCATTGGGTGTAACGGGTCAGCGGTGATCGACACTAGCCCGCCGATGGCGCCGTTCAAAACAATTGTCAGGTCGACTTTTTTATAAGTGAGCTGGGTCAGGATCAGCGCCGACAAAACGCCGGCGCAGGCGGCCATGTTGGTGTTGACGAAAATCTTCGCAATGGAAATCGCGTCGTCAATCGTGCCGAGCGCCAGTTGCGATCCGCCGTTAAAGCCGAACCAGCCGAGCCATAAAATAAACGTGCCGAGCGCCGCCAGCGGCAAGGATGATCCCGGCAGGGGCGCAACGCGGCCTGAAACATATTTCCCCGCGCGTGGCCCGACGACAATCGCGCCGGCGAGCGCCGCCCAGCCGCCGGTCGAGTGCACCAGGGTTGAGCCGGCGAAATCGGCGAAGTCCCACACCGTATGCAGGTACCCCTCGCCCCATTCCCATGACGCCTGGATCGGATAGATAAAGCCGGTGAGAATCGCGACAAAGGCGAGGAACGGCCACAGCTTGATGCGCTCGGCAAGCGTGCCGGAGACAATTGACGCCGCGGTTGCGACAAACACCATCTGAAAATACCAGTCGGAACTCGCCGCATAACCGGTCTCGAACGGCGATGTATCGTCGGCGCCCCAGACCGCGAACTTGCCGATCAACCCGCCCTCGCCGACTCCGTAAATCAGATTGTAGCCAAACAACCAGACCATAATCCCGGCGATGGAATAAAGGCATATATTCTTTACACAGATGGTCGCGGCGTTCTTTGAACGCACCAGGCCCACTTCCAGCATGCAAAAGCCCGCCGCCATGAACATCACCACCATGCCGGAAATCAGGAACAAGAGCGTGTTGAAAACAAATACGGATGTGTCGGACGCCGCGGGCCCCTCCTGCGCCTGCGCGCTCGTGGCCATAACCGCCGCACCAATCAGCACCGCAGCCGGAATCGTTTTGTGGGCCGTCTTCACTCTACCGCCTTCTTGCATGTTATAGCGCCGCCGCGCCGGTTTCGCCGGTGCGCACTCGCACGGCCTCTTCCAGATCGACGACGAAGATCTTGCCGGCGCCGATGCGGTCGGTTCGCGCCGCATCGCGGATCGCCTCAACCACGCGCGGGGTCCGCGATCCCTCCACAGCGATCTCGATCTTCAGCTTGGGGGTGAAATCGATCTTGTATTCCGCGCCGCGATAGATTTCGCTATGGCCTTTCTGGCGGCCAAAGCCTTTCACGTCCGACAAGGTCATCCCCTCGACCCCGAGCGCCGTCAACGCATCGCGCACCGCGTCGAGCTTTTCAGGCTTTATCACTGCGATGATATATTTCATCCGGGTCGCCGCTCTCGCTTTTCATCGCCGGGAATCCCCCGGACCAGCGCCCAAAGATACGGAGACGATTGTTGCAATGCAACAATTTTTTGCGGTAAAATATCCCCGATGGATGGATTGTTAGCAGAAAATGCTAACATTATCACGAGATATCAGATTTCATCCTGCGGGGAAGATTTTCGGCCCTATCGCCGGGAAACGCCAAGTTCGAGGCAAACCCCTTGCTCTCGCGCTGTCTAGGCTCGATCCAATATTATCATCAGTATAGAAAGCAGTGACTTTGCTGAACAAAACAAAAAACGATGAACACGGATCAGCGAGCATGCCCCAGCCACAATCCAGTCAGTATGCGTAAGCGTTTCGAATTCGCGGTCACGCGAAAATCTCTTTGAGGCTGACCAGCGCAAAGGCCGCAGCGCTTACCGCGCCAAGATACGGCGTCCAAACCGGGACTTCGAATCCGTTTTCAGCAGGGCTCATTTGTTTCAACCGGATAAGCGCCGCATTCACCAGGGCGAAAACGCTGAGCAGTAAAAACGACGTAACCTGCGCCAGGGTCGCCAATGGCAGCGCCGATGCGGCCAGAAAAATCAGCATAACGACAAACAGCGTCGCATTCACCGGCGTGCGCGTTCGGGCGGAGATCTGGCCGAACCAGGACGGCAGCGTTTTTTGCGTGGACATTCCGTATAGCATTCGAGACGCCATAATGACTTGAACAAGGGCGCCGTTCACGACCGCTATCATGGCGATGACACTCATTGTTTGCGCAGGAAAGTCGGTCAGACGCGAATAGAGCAGCGTCATCGGGGAATTGCTTTCCTGCAGCATAGAAACCGGCGTCGTGCGCACCGCGGTCCAGGATACAAGAATATAAATAAGCGTCGTCAGCGCGAGCGCGAGAATGATTGATAATGGCATGACGCGCCTTGGTTGTTTCACCTCTTCGGCGACATTCACCATATCTTCAAAACCGATGAAGGCGTAAAAGGCGAGCACGGCGCCGGAAACAACGCCGGCGAGCGGCGCAACGCCGCCCGGATGAATTTCCGAAGCGGGCGCGGCGTCGGCGCCAAATCCGAGCACAATAACAAGGATAAGCGCGCCGGCTTCCAATAGCGTTATCGCCGCGACGACAACCACCGACTCGGCGATCCCCCATGCCGCGATGGCGCCGACCGCCACGCAAAGCGCGAAGAACCCCGCCCATGCGGGAAACTCCAAAAAGTCTCCGGCGTAACCGACAAAGCCGCGAAACATGACGCCCGAAGAAATAACCCCGGAGGCAATAATCAATATGCCCGAAATGAATGAAAGCCGACGGCTTTGAAACCCTTCGAGGATATAGGCGGCCGGGCCCGCCGATTTGGGAAGGCGCGATGAGAGTTCCGCAAAACTCGCCGCCGTCAGCGAGGCGATAATCGCGGCGAGCAGGAATGCGCCCGGCGCGAGAACGCCCGCCACGCCGGCGACTTCGCCAATCAGCGCATAAATGCCGGCGCCAAGCATGGTCCCGAGGCCGTAAAGCACGAGCAATGGCCCGGAAATCACACGGCGCAATGCGGTCTTGCCGTCTTTTTGCGGTTTGCCGTCCGTCATGGCGACCTCCCATGGCGTAAAAGACCGTAATTCGCCCCGCGCTTCAACGATAGCGCCTTTCGCGATGACAGCGGCAGGCATAACAGCGGATCGCATCGCCAGCGTCCAGGGCCGCGCCGGGCCATCGCAGTGGTCAGCATGCGCTCGAAACTGATCCGTTTGCATATTGATATGGTGCGGGCGGCAATCGCCTCAATGTCTGTCTGTGGCGGCGTGCTCAACTGATCGTCGCAACACTTTAATCTTTGTTGGAAAGATGGAGTGTGATCATGAAACGACGGCATCGGATATATTTCACCAGCGAACAGAAGGCGGAAATCTGGGACCGATGGCGACGGGGCGAATCCATGAGCTCAATCGGGCGCGGGTTTGAACGCAATTCTTCATCGATTTACCCGCTGTTGTCTCGAACTGGAGGCATACGCCCGCCGGAACGAACACGGTCACGATTGGCATTGACCCTTGTCGAGCGTGAAGAAATTTCGCGCGGGCTCAAGGGCGGTTTATCTTTGCGCGATATTGCACGTCGGTTACAGCGTTCTCCTTCGACGATCAGCCGTGAAGTGAA
>JBCBSB010000008.1:0-64574 GCA_039819405.1 Pseudomonadota bacterium
TGCCGTCGTTTCATGATCACACTCCATCTTTCCAACAAAGATTAAAGTGTTGCGACGATCAGTTGAGCACGCCGCCAAAAGCGGACGTTCGGACGCTTCTTTTCAAAGGACTGGAATGGGCGCAGGAGCGGACATTCGCGGACAGTTTTTAATCACGATCTCTGAGAATTGGTGCGAACAAAAAGAAGGCAATCACGAACCAATTTGCGATGAAGAGTCCTTTGACGTAGGCGGAAATATTCCTTCCGGGGCCTTGTACCCAATCTATAACAGCATTAGATGCGGCGCTCCGTTCTGGAAGGGCCTGAATTGCCTCTCTAACGGCAACGTAAGAGCCCTGTTCCCAGTAGTACAAACTGATAAGGCCTGCATATCCAGCCGTATAAAGAATAAAAATAGATAACTTCAGTAAAATGCCTGCACGATTCAAAAACAGATAAATTCCGGCGATAAATGCGAATTGCACAGCGATGATCTGGGTTAAAAGGAAGCCCAAGCTTGCACGCGACATCGCCGCTAGTTCCAAGAGATCTGATTCTGACATCGCGCCCCGCTCCTACTAATCATCATGCTCCTTATCATGGATCGCCGACTTCCGCTAAAGAGGACAACCTGTCATTCAAAAGTCTCACCACCACAGGCGGCTAAGGGCCAATAGTCGCCTTTGGCCCATGCGAATCAGATTTGTCGCCGCCCCACCCTATCGCTTGCGTTTGTTGAGATGCGCGGGCGACGCGAGCAGGGTTTCGGCGTCTTCTCTGGATAGTCTCACGGCGCCCGCCATGATCGCGGAGACGACGATATCCAGAAAGCCGTCGCCGGGCCAGGTCGCGCCGTCTGACTGTTACTCGCCAAAAGCGGACATTCGCAGAACGTGATAATCTCTGTCTGATTCGGAGGAGATCTTATGCTGCTGCGCCGAGTGATAGAACATGTCAAAGCTCAGAATTGGGCAGCTGTTTTTCTCGACTTCATTATCGTTGTCGTCGGAATTCTGATCGCGTTTCAGATCACCAACTGGAACGCGGCGCTTCAAGATCGCCGCGACGAGCAGCGCTATCTTGCAGAACTTGCCGTCAATCTTGAGGCTGATCTAGCCCAAGTCCGGGCCGGACAGGAGGCTTCGCTACAACGCGTTGCGGCGGCCGAAGCCATTCTGGCCGAAGCCGCGCCAGACTATGAAAGGCCGCGATTCTTTCCGCAGATTGATCGTGATCTGCCGTCTCCTGGGTCGTTTCACGATTATCCTTACGCCACGCTTACCGCGTACTTCTTCATGGTCAGCTCAAGCAGCACGTTTGAAGAATTGATCCAGACGGGCAACATCAGCGTTATTTCAAACCGGTCGCTGGTGAAAGAGTTGACCGGCTATTATGACCGCCTGGATCGCCAGCGCGGGAACGACAATCTCATGCTGACCCAGGCAGAGGGCATGCTCGATTGGGCGCGCGAAAATGGTGTCGGCATGGCAGACCGGGCAAGCTTGGAGGACACCATCGACATGGCGAAGGCAGATAAAACGTTTCTCGGTTTCGTGAAAATGGCAAGATTTCTCGCCTACTTTCAATACACCCGTCTCCTGGGTGTAGAAACGAACACCAAGACGCTTCTTGCCGCCGTCGAATCAGAACTGGAGGCGCGCTGACTATCCTCCGGCAAACCATCGAACATTCCAATACCCAAAACTAAACGCTCGTGTATGCCTCTTGTGACTGATTCGGGCCAATAGTCGCCTTTGGCCCATGCGAATCAGATTTGTCGCCGCCCCACCCTATCGCTTGCGTTTGTTGAGATGCGCGGGCGACGCCAGCAGGGTTTCGGCGTCTTTGCTGGATAGTCTTGCGGCGTTGGGGAAGCGGCCTTCATAACTGTCTTCATTAAGCAGGACGCATTTTTATAGACGGAAGCAACCAGCCCTTGCGGTTGAAAGAGGTGAATAAAGCAGTGCTAGCGTAGAAGACGGATTTCTTTGTTTATCCATTAGCATCAATTCATGTCGAGAGGTTTTCTTATGCCAGATAGTCCGTATGGATACACCGACCATGGCGGAACACCGCATTGCAATAATTGCGGGTTTCCAATGGGAGCGTGCTCATGTGAGAGCGGCAACAAAACACGTGAGAGCGGCAACAAAATCTGCTTTCCTGCATCTGCGGAAGTGCTCACGCCAAATGGAACAAGGCTTATCGCAGAGCTTGTAGCGGGAAATGATGTATATGCTTTTGGTCAAGATGGCCGTATTGGCGTACAATCGATTATTCGCCGAAAAGACTACCCCAAGACAAATATTTTAAGCATTCACGCTGATAACGGCGCTCCGGTTCGAGTCACTGCCAGCCACTCTATTCTAACTGAGAAAGGATGGAAAAGGGTCGGTAACCTTAAGCCGGGTGACGTGTTTTTCGAATATTATGACGGGACATTGGCGCCCAGAGTCGTAAGACACTTCACTCGAGAGGCAACTCCCGAAACCGTCCACAACTTGATTGTGTCTAATTGCTATACTTTTGTGGTACGTGGCTGCATTGCTCATAGCTTTACTTATTTCAGGAGCCCTCGAATGTTTCTCTCCAGGGTCGTTCAAGCTAGTGCGAAGCTCGTTTCGGCTCAGTCGCAACCAACACAGGCGACAACTTAGCCTCCGGGCAAGCGACACGCCGCTTGCCAGCTATGCGGGATCACTCAGGTTTGTCTCCGGTCAGGCAGGTCGTTTGCGTATCGGGCGCCTCATCTAACCGCTCATTCCCGCGCAGGCGGGAATCCAGATATACATAATAAGCCGAGCTTCGCTCGTCATTTTTCGTTTGATGGATCCCCGCCTGCGCGGGGATGAGCGGGGGTAAGATTTATGCAACTAGCACCTACCCTATCACCCGCGCTCATTGAGATGCGTTGCGAGCGCAAGCAAGGTTTCGGCGTCTTTTTCTGTCAGCGTTTTGCCGCAATGGCAAAGACTGCGCCGCAAAGAATAGCCGCGATCCAGATATTGCGCTGAGGGCTGCGGGGCGCATTGCCAAGTAATTCTTCAATGAAGTCTTCGCAATTATAAGCGAGGCTATACTGACGCTTCGCCCTCAGCTCATGCGCGCGAAATAACAGTTCATCAACTGAGTAATTAGACCAAGCGCCATGTTCAATGTCAGCTTGCTTCCCGCAAATTGCATCCGCCAACGGCTCAATAACAATGTTTCTTACAGGGTCCATATGGACGGCCCATACGCCGTTTAGCACCAAAATTTTGTGCTTCACCACCCCCTTAAGAACTGAGTAAATCTGACAATATGCAAAATTCATAACTTCTAATACCATGCTTGAT
Source organism: Pseudomonadota bacterium (assembly GCA_039819405.1). Lineage (GTDB taxonomy): Bacteria > Pseudomonadota > Alphaproteobacteria > Caulobacterales > Parvularculaceae > Hyphococcus. The sequence continues at coordinate 3,317 of JBCBSB010000008.1, forward strand.
TCGTTGAACTTGACCACGATAGGTTAATTAACCCATAATCGCAAGAAAATTCAGATATGAATGTTGCAAACCCAAGACCCGCCGCCACCTTCTCGATGTTGGTAGCGCAAATCATCGCGCAACACTGCCGCGATAAAGGCATCACCATGGCTGATTTTCATAAGAAAACCGGCATCAGCCAGCCGTCATGGTCGCGCCTTACCCGAGGGCAGACCAGCTTCGACATCGAGCATCTGAAAACAATTGAACAAAAACTCGGCATAAACATGGATAAGGCTCTAGCCAGTGCAAAACGTCTGGAGATCAAAGCTAAAAAGGAGGGAATAAAGATCATCCGCCCATATACAACGCAAAAGAAAGACGATCTCGCAAAGCTTGGCGTAAATATCGTCGCCGTTGCTGTGTTGAGTTTCCTCGCTGTACAAATTCTAAAGAAATAAATTTTATCGCGCCCGCCATTTTTCAGTTTATGAACGCTGTATCGCAAACGACAGTTTGTATGTGTCGAAAGTCAAGTGAATCGCACATCGGAATAAGTTATTTAACCGCGCATCCCCGCGAAAACGGGGGCCCATCTAAAGAAAAGCGACTGGCTAGAAATCGCCTGACAAGTGGAAGTTTGACTTCCAAAATTAGATACCCATTTGCGATTCGGCGTCGTTCATAGTTTGTCAAAAACAACAACAAGCGACTAGAAATGAAAATTATTGGAAAGATATAAGCATGGACTTATGATGGTCAGCGTTAAGCAAAAAGATCGGTTCAAAGTGTGAATTACCTCAAACCGCATACGATTGACGACATACTTGAAATGCAGCGTCGCGGCGACGAAGAGGGGGCAACGCTCGAATACAAGTCATCACGCATCTTTAGTCAAAAGAATGAAAAGATTTTTGAATCTCTATCGAGAGAAATTACCGCATTTGCCAATGCGATTGGCGGGGTTTTGATCATTGGTGTTGAAGACCAAGAGCGCCGGATCGCAGACATCGTGCCTATTACTGATTCAACAAAGCACGAGTCATGGCTTGAGGATGGCTTGCTAGCGTGTATTTCGCCAAGTCTTCAGATTTCGATTGACCGGATTGACGCGGAAAATGGGCACATCCTTGTTATTGATGTGCCTCCTTCACGAAATGCGCCGCATCAGGCTGCCGATAAGCGCTTTTATGCGCGACGTTTATTTCGTGTTGATCCGCTGCTCACCTATGAAGTGGATGATATCCGGAGAAGAGTCGCCAGTTCTCCGAACGGAGCAAGCCTCTCAATAATATTTCAGAGCGGCAGCGTATCTTTTTCGATCAAGAATGAGGGAATTGGGCCGATATTTGATGTTTCAGTTCAGATCGAGGGCGTTGAAAATACCACCATTGCTCAACAATGGACACCAGGGCTGGGCCGACCTTACACTGAACCTTTCAAGATTATTCATTCTGGCGAGACGAGGTACTTCCTTAGTGCAGGCTTCGAGTTTTTCCAAAAGCACTTGGAAGACCGCATGAATGTTTGCCTTTACTACACTGATGAAGATGAAAAAAAACATCAGAAGAATTTTACCTACTACCTGCAGGACTTTCATAACACGTTTAGTCCTAATGCTCCTTATAAAGATGTTTTTGAGAAAGGAATAAAACAACTGGAAAGAGTCGAGCGGACTATCACCGATTTGGCCAATAATGCGGAATCAATTCAGGATAGTGCTTTTCACCCAACCGGATTGAATTTTTCCAAAACGACCCTTGCCGTCTTGTCCAACAGGGCCGAAGTGATGTGGCCAGGAGAATTCCTCTCATACGAAGGCATAGCAGAAGTTCTGGAGATCGATATTGAAACAGCCCTAAAAATCAAGCGGGAGCTGTTCGGCGCATCACATCATATCGGCGGCGAGAATAAGGCGCTCGAAGAAATCGACTTACCCGATGACATCAAGAAACGAATTCGCCAGCGATTGATACTGCCTAACTAGAGGGCAGGGCTAAACCAAACTGCACCCCACTAGTCTAATCTACACAGAACTAGCAATGTAATCCAGTGCGCGGCTTCAATCAGCTCGGCTTTCGGTCAAGCAAATCGCCAGCGCTGCATTTGAGCCTTTTGCAAAGGCGCTGCAGCGTATCAATGGTGACGTTCTGGATGCCCTGTTCGATTCTATTAATCGTCGCCTGATTGACGCCGACTTTCAGCGCGAAGGCCGTTTGGGTCATCTTACCGCGTCGCGCGCGGATATTTTCAGCCAGATTTTTTCGAAAGTCAGCCACGAGCCGGAAAATGGCATTGATTGTTATGCACATGTGCATAATATGCAGTTGCGCATAATCGAGAGGCGGCTTGTGACCATCCAGACGCTGACGCAGGAGCGCAAACCCCCGCCCGCCGCAGCGGCGGAGCATTGCGTCATTTATGACGAGGCCAATATCGACCGGCTCGACCGCGCGGCGATCTGGAACCTGACGGGGCCGCAGATCGCCTATCTCCAGGGGCTTATTAAAAACGGCCCGCGGCGCTACATCGCCAATGCGCCCCGCGATGCCCGCCAGCGCCTGATCGTTTATCGCGGCTGCGCCCTGCCCTTCACCGTCACGTCCCGTGAGGAACGGGTGTTCTGCGTCTCGCCCAAGACCTGCTGGTTCGATTATCCGCGCCTTCTTTATCGCAACAGCGCCGGGCGGGCCCGCGCGCCGGTTTTGAATTTTCTGTTGGGCGCGGCGCGCCGCCTCGCGCGATTTGAAAAGACCGTGACGCTCAACAACTGGTGGCTGACCAATAACCCGACGCCGGCATTCTCGCCCGCGCACTTACGCGCCTTCACCGATCATCTGACTGCGCTCTACCCGGAGCATCTGATCGTTCTCAAAAGCCTCCCCGAAACCGACCCCACCGGCGTCATCGACGCGGTGCGCGCAGCCGGCTATGCGCTGGTCAAGTTCCGCTTCATGCATTTTCGCGAGGCCACAGCCAAACGCACCAAGGCGTTCCGTTACGACCAGAAACTGTTGAAGACGACGGGGTTCGCGACGCGCTATCTGACGCACATGAGCGGGCGCGAAGCGGAACAATGCGAAGCGCTCTATCAGAACCTTTACATCGGCAAGCACACCGACATGAACACCGCGCTGAACCGGCGCTGGATGGCGCTTGCGTGCAACACGCGCTTTCTTGATTTTTTCACGATCGAAGACGGCGAGGCGATCAAGGGCTTCGTCGTTTCCTATGCCGACGCCAACGGCGTCAATGTCGGGACCTGCGGCTATGATCTGTCGGCGCCGCAAGAGGCCGGGCTCTACCGCATGATCGTCGGCTCGGTCTTTCGCAAAGGGCTGGAGGAAGGCAAGACCGTCAATCTCAGCACCAGCGTCCCCGATTTCAAACGCCGGCGCGGCTGTCATCGCGTCATCGAATATGAAGCGGTCTACGCCGGGCATCTGCCTTTCGCGACGCGGGTGTCCCTTCGCCTGTTCGCGAAATTTTATAACAGCAAGCCCATGGACAGGATGCGCTGCGCGTGACGCGCGGCGAGGGCCCAAGCTCAATACACCGTCAGGACCCGGCGGCGTAGGTTTTCAAAAACATCTCGACGGCGCCATTGGCGGCGCGTTCGATCTCGGCCTTGGAGAAATTCTTCTTGATACAGAACAGACGCTTGAAAAAAAGATCGCTTCGGCCCAGCTGGATGAACTGGTTCGCCGCCAGGTCGATATCGTCAATGACCAGTTCTCCGCGGGCGACCGCCGCGGCGAGCAACTGCGACAACCGGCGATGGCCGATATCCGGACCGGAATCGTAAAAGGCGCGCGCCAGTTCCGGAAAACGCTCCGCTTCCGCGACGACAACCCTGAAAATTCCTTGCATGAAGGGCGAGATCATCAGTTCGATGTAGTTATATGCGATTGCCTGCAGCGCTTCGTCTATATTTTGAGGGGCGGCGTCGACATTGAAAATAAGCCGCGCCTGTTCCCGGCACTGATCTTCCACAAAGGCGGCGAACAAGGTCCGCTTGTCCGGGAAATAGTTATAGAGCGTGCCTTTCGAGACGCCGGCGCGGCGCGCGATCGCATCGGTGCTCGCGCCCTCGTAGCCCATCTCAAGAAAGGCGTCCTTCGCGCCATCGAGGATTTGCCGCGCCTTCGGGCCCTCAAGGTCGATTGTTGCTGACATTTTTATCAGACTCCATTTTTTCAACAAAACCGTTCGGTCACTATTGACTCCATAAGCCTTGTTTGTCAATTATCTCAAAACTGACCGAACTGTTCGGTCATTAATAGAAGGAAACGCCCCCGAGCGACGCCGCCGCCCTCCCCAGGCGCTCGCGTCGCCAAAAAGCCGGTCCCGCTGACGCCCTGCCCCCCAACAGCGGGACCGGCTGCCTTTCCCAAGCACGCAGGAAGAAAAAGGAGATGACCATGGCTGATATTATCTGGGACATGTCGGAACGCACGATCGTCCGGAAGACCGGCGACGAACCGCAACAGGAAACGCTGCCCGATCCGCAGTTGAAAAAGGTCAAGCAAGGCGAGCGGATGCGCTTCGACGCGCATGCGAATGTCGTATCGATGCCCGAAGGCATGCATCTTAAAAAAGCGACGATTTTCTCGAACGTGCCAAATGGCGGCGTCTGGGAACTGATCAGCGATGAAGGAACCGCCGTCGGCGGGCGCGGCACAGCGCCGTCGCCGCTGATGTATTTCGCCGCCGGTCTCGGCTTTTGCCTGATGAGCCATGTTGAGATGCTCAGCAAGCAAATGGATATCGAGCTGAAAGCGGTGCGCCTTGAACAACGCTCGTCATGGACGACGACCCTCGACTTCGGCGGCATCCATCCATCGGATGTTTTCGGCAAAGGCGAACGCATGGAGCTTAACCTGCTGGTCGAAAGCGACGAGCCCCAGGACAAGCTGGAAAACTTCGTCGCCTGGTGCCGTCAGGCCTGCATGGCGCTGCAGACAACCGCCGCCGCGACGCCGTCGCTGACCCGCCTGTTCGTCAATGGAGAAAACATTGGCGACATCGGCGGCGAAAGCGCCTTTGAACAAGCTCCCGCCTGATAAAACGCCCGCTATTCCGGCGCAGGCGCAAACCATAACCGGCGCGCATTGACCTTGAACACAGACCTCAAGGCAATGCGCGTGACGCGCGCGGGCGTCAACAAAACAACAAAAAAGAGGCGCCGATCCGCGCCTCTTGGGTTATCGATGACATCGACCAATTTAGTCTATTCATGATTACAGGCGTTCATCAACAAATCAGTATTTGCGGTCATTTCCAGTCTTATATTTTAAAATTGCCAGGCCCCATCATGTCAGGCAAATTCTCGCTTGCGACCGGGCATGCAACGCAGGACTTACCGTTCAAACGATAATTATTAGCGTGGTAGCGACTTAACCAATTGAGCTTTGTTTCGATCAATTCGGTGACCGGCTCGTCGGTAATTTCCAAAAGGATGCGTTTCAGCCGCACGCCACCGCTAAAGCTTCCCGACAGGTTTTGCGGATCGACCTCGCGCACGCTCTTTGGATCGGCGATATCGTCAAAGGTGACCAGCATCGGATATTGATCCGGCGCGAGCGTCGCTTTGCGCCCCTGCGCTCTCGACAAGGCGCGAAAACTCTCGACGTCAAATCCGGGTTCGGGTGCAAAACCCAGGGCCCAAAATGCTGCACGCCGCGGGTCACCCTTATCGTGAGGTGATTTTAACAATGCGAACAGCGTTTCCTTGCCCGGAATATCGACAAACGCCGCTTCGCCGCGCATCCAGCTTGCATTGGGACGGCCGGTCATCGAGGCGCCATAAGCTTCCTTCCAAAATACCTTGATGACGCTGGAACCGGTGTAAACCTCACCCCCCGCCTCCACCTCCAGCGTCAGCTTCTGACGCCATGTGAAAAGCGGCTTCCAACAACCCGGCAGCGCCAGCGCCGCCGGGGCGCATAACGCCGTCCGTCTCGTCACATGATCAAGCCGCATAAGCGCAACTCCTGAAGACAACTTTGTTTTCACCGCCGCAAACAAAAAAGGCGCGCCGAAGCGCGCCTTTATCAATATACGCCCGACATGAGCCAGGCGTTAATTATTTGCGATATTGGAAATCTTGTTTTTCGGCGCCGACTTGTCGGTGACGAAATGGCGGACATGGTCGGCCATTTCCTCAATGCCCTGCTGGTGCAGTTGAACCGGGTTGGCGGCGATCTCTCTGACGCCGGTGATTTCTTCGCGCGCCATCCGGTTCAGTTTCGACGCGGCGAGGTCGTCGGCATAACCGTCGAGGCTGACGGTCTGGCTGGCGGATGACAGCTCTTCAGCGAAATAGGCCGTCTGCTGAACGAACACCATCAGCGACGTTGCGAGATTACCCCGCGCCATGCCGTAGTCGCTGATCTCATAGCGGCTGATATAAGCCGACCCGGAAGGATCGAGACCGGCGCTGGCGAATGCATATCGGTAATTGAATGCGTTCACCGTCTGCGGGTTTGCGTTCCCCGCATACGCCGCCAGCATGGACAGGCCAACGCATTTGCTGAAATTCTCTCCGCTGCAGGCCGTCGGAATAAGCCGGAAATTTACCGCGCCGGCGAAATTCGCATCGATGAAAGGCTGGCCGTTGTCCGCGGTGTAGGACTGCCAGGTCACGCCAAGCTCGTTCAAAATCGGGCCGACCTTGTCGACGCCGAAATCGCTGATCATGCTGGTCGGATTCGTGACCGGCGCTGTCGCCGCCGGCGCTCCCAGCTGAGTGTTCTGCGCTGACGCGCCCGATACGCAAACGGCGCCCGCGAGCACCGCCCCAAAAAATCGCTTCATGACCCCAAACCTTCCCCTGATTGATCAACTGCACTTTTAAGTCGGCGAGGAGCTTAATCGAAAAGCGCGGCCCCGGCAAAGCGGGCCGGCAATTGCCTGTTTATGGTGACTTTTGCCCCGGCCCGTGGTTTACGCGGGGCCCATGAACGCAATTTCTGAAAATCCCGCCCCCACCGGGCTTGAGGCGCGCCGCGCCGCACTCGATATCCTGGAGCGCATCCATGGCGGGGAAACCCTCGATGAGGCGCTCGGCGCCTGCCGCTCCTTCGAAGTGCTGGAAGGGCCGGACCGGGGCTTCGCCCGCGCCCTGGCGAGTGCGGTCCTGCGCCGGCGCGGCTCGCTCGACCATCTCCTCGGCGCCTATATCGACCGGCCGCTGCCGAAAAAAGCGGTGCGGGTGATGGACATCTTGCGGCTAGCCGCCGTGCAGCTTGTCTTTCTCGGCACGCCCGCCCACGCCGCCGTTTCCACCGCCGTCAATCTAGCCGCCGACCGGCGAGAGACCGCCGGCTATGGCAAGCTGATCAATGCGGTCGCGCGCAAAATCGCAAAGCTCGGCGAAGGCGCAACGCAAAAGCTGCCGGCCCGCGCCGACACCCCGGCCTGGCTGTGGCGCTCGTGGGAGCGCGCCTATGGCCCGCAACAAACCCGCGCCATCGCCGACGCGCATACGCGCGAAGCGCCCCTCGATATTCAGTTGAAAAACCCCGATGACGCAAAAGCCTGGGCGGATCGTCTTGAGGCGGAGGTTTTGCTTGACGGGACTTTGCGCCTGACCGGCGCGCGCGATGTCACGTCTCTCCCCGGATTCGCTGAAGGCGACTGGTGGGTGCAGGATGTTGCGGCCAGCCTGCCCGCGCGGCTCCTCGGCGACGTTTCGGGAAAGACCGTATACGACCTTTGCGCGGCGCCGGGCGGCAAGACGCTGCAGCTCGCGGCGCGCGGCGCGCACGTCACGGCGGTTGATATTTCCGCGCCCCGACTTGAGCGGGTGTCGGAAAATCTCAGCCGAACCGGCCTTAAGGCGGATATCGTTGCGGAAGACGCCTTGCGTTGGAAAGCCCCGGCGCAAGCGGATGCGGCGCTCCTCGATGCGCCCTGTTCCGCAACCGGCACGATCCGGCGCCATCCCGATATCCCCTGGCTGAAAACCGAAACCGACATTGAAGCGCTCACCAGCCTGCAGGCGAGAATGATCGACCATGCCCTGACAATGGTGAAACCCGGCGGCATGCTGGTTTATTGCGTCTGCTCGCTGCAGCGTGAAGAGGGCGAGCGCCAGGCCCGTCAGGCGCTGGAACGCCACCCCTCTCTCACGCGCGTTCCCGTGACGAAAGACGAGATCGGCGGGCTCTCTCAGGCGATTAACCGCGAGGGCGATCTGCGCACCCTGCCCTCCATGCTGGCGGACAAGGGCGGCATGGACGGTTTCTTCGCCGCGCGCTTCAGGCTCGCCGATTAGGCCCGGTTAATCATTCCTTAACCTTACCAAACCCCCCTGAAATAAGCGGATTTCAGGGCTTTTGCCCCTTGATCCCGAGCCCGCCGCCCACGATATTAAGGGCCGCTATTTCAACGGGTCGAAACGGAAAGGACGACACCTTATGAATGAACCTCGCAGACAGTTTGGCACGGTCGCACAGACTGGCGGTGTCGCGATTGATGAGGGCCTGCGCCAATATATGCTTGGCGTTTACAACTATATGGCGCTCGGTGTTGCTGCGACTGGCTTTATGTCGATGTTTATCGCCAGCAACGAAGCAATCGTACGAACAATTATGAGCGGCCCATTTTTTTGGGTCGGCTTCGCCGGCATCCTCGGCCTTGGCTGGTTCGCGCCGCGCGTCATGATGAACGGCTCGAAGGTCGCCGCCCATGGCATGTTCTGGGCGTACGCCGCCCTTTGGGGCGTAATGATTGCGCCCATGCTTTACATGACTCAGCAGGCGGGTGCGGCGCAAGATATCTACCGAGCGTTTTTCATCACTGCGGCCTTGTTCGGCTCTTTGAGCCTGTGGGGCTACACTACAAAACGCGACCTCTCAGGTTGGGGCAGCTTTCTCGTCATGGCTTCAGTTGGGCTCTTACTCGCCATTATTGTTAATGCTCTGATCTTTAAGAGCGGCATGATGAGTTTACTTACTTCATCTGCAGTTGTGTTGGTGTTTTCCGGTGCAACCGCTTGGCAAACGCAGTCAATTAAATCCTGGTATCGCGAAGGTAGCGCCACCAATGACCGCGCCGCAATCTTTGGAGCTTTTGCGCTCTATGGCTCGTTCGTTGTCCTGTTCATACACATCCTGAATATCCTCGGAATCATGCGCGAATAGCGCTGACAACATTCGTTTAAAACCCCGCCTTGATGGCGGGGTTTTTTTTGCCTCTGACCGCCCTGTGATCGAATGTCAGCAAAAGGGATTTGCCGGTGACAAACATCGCTTCTAGTGTCCGCCCATGATTGCAAAAGATTTTTTCGACCTGCCCGTCACCAATGCCGATGCGGACGCCGCCTGCGGCTATGACCGCTATGTCGCCGAGTTTTTAAGCTACGGTCCGAATTTGCGCGCGCTGTTTGACGTTGCGGACGCTTATCCGAAAGCGCCGCTGTTGAACGCCCATGCCGCCGCCTTGCATATGGCGTTCGAAGGCGCGGAAGGATGGACCGCCGCTGCGCCTTATCTCGCGCGCATGCGCGAGACCATGCGTTACGGAAACACCCGCGAACAATTGTTCTGCGCGGCGACCGAGGCCTGGGCTGCGAAGGATTTTTCAAACGCCCTTGATCATCTGGAAGACCTGACCGTACGCTGGCCCGCTGATTTATGCGCGCTTAAATGGGCGCAATATCACGCGTTCAATCTGGGTGACGCCGCCGCGCTTTTACGTTTTGGCGAGCGCGCCGTCATCGTTCATGAAAACGCGCCGTACGCCCATGGCATGACGGCGTTTGGACTGGAGCAAAACCATCGCCTGCGCGAAGCGGAAGAAGCGGGCATGCACGCAAGCGAAATCGCCCTCGACGACGCCTGGGCGCATCACGCGGTCGCGCATGTTCTCGAAACGGAAGGCCGCGCAAAGGAAGGCGCGCGCTGGCTCGAGCACTGCGCCCACACATGGGACAATAAAGGCGTTTTCATCCGCGATCATAACTGGTGGCACGCGGCGCTGTTTCGCCTTGCCCTCGGGCGAGAGGACGAAGCCCTGAAAATTTATGACGAACGTTTGTGGGGCGAATGGCCGGAATTTCCGCAGGAACAGATCGGCGCCGTTTCCATGCTGTGGCGGCTGGAACTGCGCGGCGTCGATGTCGGCGAACGATGGGCGCCAGTCGTGGAACAGGCGCGCATGCGCGCCGGCGAACATCTCTTCCCCTTTCACGATCTGCACTATCTTTACGCCCTGGCGCGCGCCGGCGATGACGACGAAGCTGGCAGGTTCCTGACGTCTATCAAAAACAAAGCCGCCGATGACACTTCAAACGATGTCTGGCGTGAGCAATGTTTTCCCGCCGCAGAGGCGCTTCTCACTTTTGCTTCCGGCAACCGCGCCGGCGCCGCCGAACGTCTGGCGCCGATATTGAGCGATCTCTATCGCATTGGCGGCAGTCACGCCCAGCGTCATGTGTTTGTGGAAACATTCGAGGCGTGCCTTGATGGTGAAGAGCGAGTACGCGTCAACTGAAATGATAGGTTAGACTTTTTTCCGCCGCTCATCCCCGCGAAGGCGGGGATCCAGCAGCATGCTGATTGTTTTCTATGAATTCCCGCTTTCGCGGGAATGAGCGGAAAGAAGGCTCTTTCAGGTCGCCAGCTTCAGCTTCTGACGGTCAAAGACACGCAGCACCTGCGCCAGATCGTGACCGCGTTTCAGGATCGCGCCGCTCATCGAGACGACCAGAAATGCGCCCTGTTTACGCGCCAGCTTCGGGCGCTTCTCAATCCGGTAAAGCGGCACTTCCGACGCGCGTCGGTAAATGCTGAAAACCGCCGCTTCCTCAAGGCAATCGATCGCATAGTCCCGCCAGTCGCCTGCGGCGACAAACTGGCCATAGAGCCCGAGAATACGGGTGAGCTCGGATCGGGTGAAGGCGATGGGGTCAGCCCGGCGGCGGGGCGGCGGCGCGGCGTGTTGGATTCGCATGAGCTAAGTCTTGCCCGCCACGCCCGGTTGGGCAAGACGTAAAACCCGGTTTTTTCCGCGCAAAACCACAACCGCCAGGGGAAAAACGTTCTTAAAATAGCCTTAATTGATCCCTTCCACCGCCTAATTCCCCCGCCAATGTCATCTGGCCGGGCAAGCGCGACGGTCCGGAGTTTCCGGTTTTAACCATCGCCCCCAGCCCCCGGGATTTCAGGCAATAGCGCCTGTCCGGCGCTTTTTGCCTCAACGGCAATGTTCACGCGACTGGCTTGACGAGGCCGGCCAACGGCTCGACACCCTTGGCCATTATGAACGCTGTCATCACTGTCGCTTTTCCCGTCTTCGCCATCATCGCCGTCGGCCTATTCGCGGGTCGGGCGAAACTGATGAGCGCGGGCGACAGTCAGGCGCTGAACAAGTTTGTTTTCCGCTTCGCGATGCCCGCCGCCCTGTTCGGCCTGACGGCGGGAACGCCCCCGCCAGGCGCGCAGGATGTCACTATCGCCGTCGCCTATGGCGCCGCCGCATTTGTCGCCCTGTTTGGCGGTTATTTTCTGGCGCAAGTCTTATTTCCCGTGTCCAAACCGGAAGCCGGCGCCCATGGTTTCGCTTCGACCCTTGGTAACGCCGTTTTTCTCGGCCTGCCCATTGCCTTGACGATTGACGAATGGGCGCGACCCTTTGTCGTCCTTATGCTGATCGAAGGGGTTTTCGTCATCGCTATTGGCGCCGCATTGATGGCGCCGCGTAATAAGGAAGGGTCGCTGTTAAAACGACTCAGGGGATATTTCGCCGGTCCGCTGCGCAATCCGCTGGTGCTGGCCATGGTCGCAGGCTTCGTCTATTCGGCGCTTGGCTTTTCTTTTTCGGGACCGGCCGAGACGTTCTTTTCAATCCTGGGACGCGCAGCCGGACCGACCGCCCTGTTTTCCCTCGGCTTGTTTCTGGCGACACACCAGTTTCCGGAACTTAAATCCGTCGCCGGCCGGGTCGGCGCCATCGCGCTTGTAAAAATGGCGGTGCTTCCCGCAATTGCGCTCGGCGTTGCGCTCGGCTTAGGGCTTGATGACCCTGCTTATCTCGGCGCGCTGGCGCTGTTCGTGTTCGTCCCCTCCGGCGTCGGGTCGTTCATCATCGCCAGCCAGTATGGCGTTTACACCAGCGAGACGGCGGCGGCGGTGAGTTTCACGACGCTGTTGTCGCTATTGACCGTCGCGGGCGTGTTGATGGTGTTTGGTTAGATATGCTTTTTGGCGAAGCAGGAAATTAGACCGCACCTCTACAATGAGCGTTTGATCCTTAAATCAAACGTAGGATTAGAGGCTGTATTACGACCCAAAGCTGAATGCGCCGCACCAATATCGCAAGCCAGCCATCACGGTGCGGGCGGCGGCCCTGGCGGAACACAACCACCGCGCGCAACCGCATCCTTCATCGAATTGCCGAAACACTGTGCGCCAAAATGCGGCGTATTCTGGAAAGCTTCAATCTTCCAACCATCATCTGTATGCCGAATAATGGCAAGTGGATGGGCCTCTGGCGGCGCCTCGGGACGCACCTCGCCGGCACTATAAACCCAGCCGTTGAGACCGACGAGCGCCACGTCAGCGTCGATGAAACGCAACGACTCGACATCTAGGTCGAAGACGCTGCCAGCGTAAAAACCGTCCCAGATCTGTTGATGACCTTCTGCAATCATGTCAGCGCCGCTAAGACGATAGCCGAACCAAGTCGTAAAATTGGCGTCCTCAGTGAATTGCGCGCCCCAAGCAGCACCGTCGGCATTCGCCCAGGCTGTCTCGAGGCTTTCGAAAATAGCGCTAATCTCGTAAGTGTCTGCGTCGCGTTTTGAGGCGTCACGGTCCACGGCCATCGCGCTGGTTGTCACAAGAAAGGCTGCTGCGAGCATATTCGTCATTGTCTTCATGGTCTCTCCGCTGAGCACTGCAAGCCTGAAGATTGCTAAGTCAGATGACAATTACGCATCAGGGGTCAGTGCGTCAAATCGGTGGGGCGTTACCCCTTTGTCGCTGCGCCACATCCCCCCGCAGGCGAAAGAGCGATTTCTTCTCCGTTGAAAATGTGGCGCTCCACATCTCGTTGAGGAGACCGAAGCCCTTCATCTTCCGCTTTGACAGCAGTGTGAATCCCGACCCAAGATCTTTAATTTCTTAGATCCGCTTCTAGTACAGAGCAAGAATTCGCTCTGATCGTTATCATGTCCACCGACTTGAAAACCTTCACACCCGGCGCGCCAAAACCTTCTTCACCGCCTCAACTAATTCACCGCGCTTAACTGCAAACTGCGCCGGCTGTTCTTCGCGCCATTCGGTATTGTCTTCGATCTTTTTAGATAGCTCGGCGCCAAGCACCAAGTCCTTGATTGTGACCTCATCTGCTGCGCGTTCATCCTCACCCTGAATGATCGCAACTGGCGCCGCACGTTTATCCGCATATTTCAGTTGCTTGGCGAAGTTCGAGCCGCCGAGATAAACCTCGGCGCGAATGCCCGCCGCGCGCAGCTCAGCCGCCATCGTCTGGTAGGACGCCATCTGATCTTTTTCGAGCGCCAGCACCACAACCGGCCCGGCCGCTTGCGCGCCGGCGCCTTTTTGCAATTCAAGCGCCGTAAGCAATCGGGAAATTCCAACCGAGATCCCAACCGCCGGAACCTCGATCCCCTTGAAGCGTTTGACGAGCCCGTCATAGCGTCCGCCCCCACCGATCGACCCAAGACGCACCGGCCGTCCCTTGTCGTCTTTCGCTTCAAACGTCAGGTCCGCCTCAAACACTGGGCCCGTATAATATTCAAGCCCGCGAATGATGGAACAATCGAACGTGATCGGGCGATCATCGAAATCCGGCACCGATGCGCGAATGCCATTCAGCTCGTTCAATCCTTCGTCGCCGCTCTTTGTATCGCCGAGAAGGGCCGCCATAACCGATAGCGGATCAACGTTGGAATTGTCGGCGCCCGATTTCAGGAAATCCAGAACAACCTGCGCGTTCTCATCGCTCAGTCCCGCGCCGTCGGTAAAATCGCCCGACTCGTCCTTGCGACCGGCGCCGAGCAGAAGCGCGACACCTTCAAGACCAAACTTGTCGAACTTGTCCATGGACCGCATGACCGTCAGGCGGGTTTCAATGTCGCTTTCGCCGTCGAGACCGATTTTTTCAAACAATCCGTCTACGATCTTTCGGTTGCTGACGCGAATAAGAAAATCATCTTTGTCGATGCCCGCCGCCTCGATCACATCCGCAAAGAGCGCGCACATTTCGGCATCGGCATAGGGCGACGGCGCGCCAACCGTATCGGCGTCGCACTGCGTGAATTGACGAAAGCGCCCCGGCCCCGGCTTTTCATTGCGCCAGACCGGCCCGACCTGATACCGCCGAAAGGGCTTTGGCAGGCCGTCATAATTTTCCGCCACGAACCGCGCGAGCGGCGCCGTCAGATCATAACGCAGGCTCATCCATTGCTCGTCGTCATCCTGCAGCGAGAAGACGCCCTGATTGGGCCGGTCCACATCCGGCAGGAACTTGCCAAGCGCATCGGTATATTCAAACGCCGGCGTTTCCAGCGGATCAAAGCCATGCGCCTCATAAACCGCACTGATGCGCGCCAGCATCTCACGCTCGGCGACGATCTCTGCGCCCAGCCGGTCGCGAAAGCCGCGCGGGACACGCGCCTTCGGGCGGAAAGTCTTCGGTTTCTTTTTCTGGTTCTTACTTTGGTTCTGGGCCATGGGGCGCGAGATAGCCGATGTGGCGCTGCGGGGCAATGAGACGGGCTGACCAACGGGTGGCGATTGCGTATGGTTGAGACCTCCTCCCCGGCCCCCTATGCTGGTTCGTCAGAAGGGGAGACAAATATGAAATTTATTCACTGGGCGTGGAGCATCATACTGCTCAGCCTTATCGGCTGCGGGTCGCCAGTGCCGTCAGGCATGTATCTGACAATGAGCGTTTCGACATATGACGTCGCTGTCGCCACGGCGCTCAATGGCGAGCCGAACACTTTCCTGTCGAGCGACAATGGCTCGATGACCGGAAGCATGCCGCTTAACAAATTCATCCATGCGGGCGAAAACGAGATCGCTTTCGAGCTGACCCCTGTCGATACAGGCGACGACGGGCTGGAGCCGAGCCTGCTTGCAACGCTCGAAATCACGCTCAAAGGCGAGTATGTCGATACTCAGGCCCCAGGAGAGCGAACGATTTTTAGCCGCGAATTGACAAGCGAAGAAGCAGACACGCTTATCACAGGCGAAACGGTTACAATCATTCAAAGCTTCACTGTCGACAAAACCAGTCTGGAAACCATCAAGACAAACGCAGATTAAACGGTCCTGGCCGGGCGCTATCGGAAACGTTCATTCATCTCACAAGGGACGCCGCCATGAAAATTCGCAACACCCTTCTCACGGTTATGTTGAGCTTGATTACAGCGCCAGCCTTTGCGCAGGAAGTCACCGACCCGGCGACGCCGGAAATCCTTTCGATGCGCGAGCGGGCGGCGGTGCGCGACGCCTGGCTAATTGAACGTCTGGACACGGTCATCCCGCAGGTTATGCGCCGGGAAGGCGCAGACATGTGGGTCTTGATCGCCCGTGAATATAATGAAGACCCCGTGGTCAAAACGATGTTGCCCGCGACCTGGTTGCGCGCGCGGCGGCGCACCGTGCTTGTGTTTTTCGATACGGGCGAAGGCCCGGTCGAACGCCTTGCGGTTTCGCGCTACCCCGTGGGCGACGCCTTCCCCGCCGCGTGGACGCCGGAAGAACAGCCAGACCAATGGGCGCGCCTTGCAGAGATCGTCGCCGAGCGCGACCCGAAACGCATTATCGTCAATGTATCCGAAGAATTCGGCCTGGCGGATGGAACCAGCCATCAGCAATATGAGGAATTCATCACCGCCCTGCCGCGCAAATATCGCAGTCGCGTTGACAGCTCGGAGGATCTCGCCATCGGCTGGCTGGAAACGCGCATCCCGGCGGAGATGGAGGTCTACCCTTCAATCGTTCGGATCGCCCATTCCATCCTTGCCGAAGCGCTGTCGGAGAACGTCATCACGCCCGACGAGACAACAACGGATGACGTTTCCTGGTGGTTGCGCGAACGGGTGCGCGATTTAAACATCATTACATGGTTCCATCCGAGCGTTTCCGTTGCGCGTCAGGCCAACGATGATGCGTCAGTCTCCATGGCCGCTCTCAAAGAGGACAAAGTCATCCGCCGCGGCGATCTTCTGCATGTGGATTTCGGGATCACATATCTCGGCCTCAACACGGACACTCAACATCACGCTTATGTTTTGAAGGAAGGCGAGACCGATGCGCCGCAAGGGCTGAAAGACGGCCTCGCCGCCGCCAACCAGGTGCAGGATTTTCTCACTGAGTCCTATGAGGCGGGCGCGAGCAGCAATGACATCCTGACCGCCACACGCGCCAAATCCATCGCCGCCGGTTTGCGGCCAAGCATTTATTCGCACCCGCTCGGCTTTCATGGCCACGGCGCCGGCTCGCCCATCGGCTGGTGGGACAATCAGGGCCCTGACCACCCGAAGGGGTATCGCGCCTTACAGCCCGACACCGCCTGGTCGATTGAGTTGAACGCGACGCATTCAGTACCGGAATGGGACAGTGAGGACGTCATGTTCAAACTTGAAGAAGACGCCTTCTTCGATGGCGAGACGGTCACGTATCTCGATGGCCGCCAGACCGAACTTCATCTGATCCCGCGCCAATAGCTAACCGGGGCGAAAGCAATGAAACATGCTTGAAGGTTATTCATTCATAACGCTGGGCGTTTTCGTCGCCGTCAATTTTCTGGCCGCGTCCAGCGGCGCCATCTTCAAGCCCGGCGATTGGTACAAGTCTCTGACAAAACCGGGATGGACGCCCCCCAACTGGGCGTTCCCGGTCGTCTGGACCGCGCTGTTCCTGATGAACGCGGTCGCCGGCTGGCTGGTCTGGGAAGCCGCGCCGTCAAACGCCGGGCTGATCTTTTCAGCCTACGGCCTCAGCCTCGTCATCAATGCAGGCTGGTCAGCGCTCTTTTTCGGCATGCGGCGCATGGATCTGTCGCTTATTGACGTTTCCGCGCTGTGGCTCTCCATCGCGCTCGTCATGGCGCTTTTTGCAGGCGTGACCCCACTCGCGAGCATCTTGCTCTTACCTTATCTCGCCTGGGTCAGTCTGGCGGGCGTCCTCAACTTTCGGATGCTGCAGCTCAATCCGCACCAAAGCAAAGGCGCCTGAGACACCCTATTCGACTTCCGGCCATTCAACCGGGTCGATCCGGGTAATGAAAATTTTCTCTAACGGCGCTTCCGCACCAAAGGGCCCGCCCGGTCCGGTTTTAACATTTCCAATAGAGTCGGCGACGTCCATTCCGTCAACGACGCGCCCGAACACTGCATAACCGTAAATTGGCCCGAGATCGGTAACGCGATGGTCCAGTTCTTCATTGTCGCGCAGATTGATGAACCACTGCGCCTGCGCGCTGTCGGGACGATCGCCGCGCGCCATGGCGATTGTACCGCGCAAGTTCTTAAGTCCCTTATCACCCTCATAAGGGATCGGGTCGCGCAATACGCGTTCGGTGTAGAGCGTTGAATAACCGCCTCCCTGAATAACGTAATCTTTGACCACACGATGAATAAGGGTTCGATCATAATGACCGCTTGTGGCGTATTCGAGAAAGTTCGCGACCGTAATGGGCGCTGCGTCCGGCGCGAGTTCGACAATCACGTCGCCCATGGATGTCTGGATTTTTGCGTGGGTTACTTCTTGCGCGACCGCGGCATTAGTCGCGGCGCTAAAAACGAGCGCCAAAGTACAAATAAGTTTTCGTCCTTCAGCAACTGCTCTGCGCCGTCCAACTACTTTTCCGCTCATTCCCGCGAAGGCGGGAATCCAGAAAGCATTACATATTGGATTCCCGCCTTCGCGGGAATGAGCGGGATTGGCGGTTTCGTGATTCATTATGTCATGTCCTCGCGTCCGCGAATTTCGTTAATCCGGTCGATCAACCCATTTGTCGATGCGTCATGACCTGTCGCAGGCGGCTTTTCGCCGCCAAGTTCCGGCAGAATTGTTTTGGCCAGAGTTTTACCAAGCTCGACGCCCCACTGATCAAAGGAGTTAATTCCCCAGATTACCCCTTGCACAAAGATTTTGTGCTCGTAGAGCGCGATGAGAGCGCCCAGCGTTTCAGGCGTTAGCTTATCCATCAGGATTGAATTGGTCGGACGGTCTCCGGGAAATGTCTTGTGGGCGGCCAGCGCATCAATCTCTGCCTGCGGGTGGCCCTCTGCGGCGAGTTCGGCGCGCGCTTCATCTTCCGTTTTCCCGCGCATCAACGCTTCGGTCTGCGCCAGGAAATTCGACAGGAGTTTTGGATGATGATCGCCTGACTCATGCTGACTGATCGCCGGGGCGATAAAGTCAGCGGAGATCAGGTCAGTTCCCTGGTGCAAAAGTTGATAGAACGCATGCTGACCGTTCGTGCCTGGCTCGCCAAAGATCACCGGACCGGTTTTCACCGTAACCGCTTCACCGGCGCTTGTGGCGCGCTTACCGTTTGATTCCATATCCGCCTGCTGAAGATAAGCGGGCAATCGGTGCAGGTGCTGGTCATACGGCAATATGGCGTGACTGGCCGCGCCCATGAAGTTCCGGTCCCAGACGCCGATCAGCGCCAGCATGACGGCCATGTTCTCTCGCAAAGGGGCGGTGCGGAAATGCTCGTCCATCGCATGCGCGCCGCGCAGGAGTTTCTCAAAATTCGAAAAACCCACCTGCAAGGCGATCGACAACCCGATGACCGACCAGAGGGAATAGCGTCCCCCAACCCAGTCCCAGAACACAAACATGTTTTCCCGGTCGATTCCAAAACTCTCAACGGCGTGCGCGTTGGTGGAAAGCGCGACAAAGTGTTTCGCAATATCCGTTTCAAGCGCGCCGCTCGCGAGGAGCCAGGCTTTCGCACTTTGCGCATTCGTCATCGTCTCCTGCGTCGTAAAGGTCTTGGAGGCGATAATGAAAAGCGTCGTTTCCAGATTGATCTGCGCCAGCGTGTCAGCGAGATGCTGTCCGTCGACATTGGAAACGAAAAACGCCCGCCGCCCGTCGAGCCAATAGGGCCGCAACGCTTCGACGACCATCTGCGGACCTAAATCCGAACCGCCAATGCCGATATTGACGACTGTGTCGAGCGGTTTACCTGTATAGCCGACGCGTGCGCCAGTATGGATCGACGCGGCGAAGACTTTCATCTTTTCCAGCTCGGCCCGCACCGCCGGCGATATATTTTCGCCCCCGACATGGTAATCACGCATGGAAAAATCGCGCAGCGCCGGATGCAGGACAGCCCTGTTCTCAGTCACATTGATCGGCTCGCCATCGAACATGCGCTTGCGCGCACCTTCAACATCCGACTTGTCCGCCAGCGCGATCAGATGATCGACTGCATCGTCATTGATCTTATTTTTGGAAACATCGAGAAATAGCCCCGCAGCCTCGATCCCATAACGCTCAAAACGCGCCGGATCGTCCTCAAACAGACGCCGCATCGTCGTCGCGCCGAGCGCGGCGGCGTCCTGCTCCAGTATCTTCCAGACTTCAGACAGCGAGATATCGCTCATAGCGGGGTTCCGTGGCTTATCGTCGAATTGATACGGATTTTAACAGTCATCCTCAACGCGTTTTAAGGATGAACGTTTATTCATTACACATGAGCAACGCTACAACCCCCGCTAAACTTCTTCCCCGAATGCTGACCAGCCTGGCCGCAATCGCCGCTGTTTCAGCCATTTTCGGCGTGAAAGCGTTTGAGAGCCATAGTGACGGCGTCAGCGCTCAGCATGTAGCGATGACAGAAGCTCGTCAGGCCAAGTAAGCAAAAAACGGCGCCCCCGGTCAGGATGCGCCCGATAGCGCACTCACCACTATTTTTCGGGAAAGCGCAGGCGGCAAAATCTGCGCCGGCTCGCCTTTCGGATAAAAGGCATAAAGCGGCACGCCGCTCGCCCCAAAGGCCTGCAGCGCCTCGGTGATCAATGGATCGCGGACGGTCCAGTCGGCGACCATCAGCACCGTTCCTGTCGCCGCGAAGGCGTCAGCGACCTCATCGCTTTTCAGAACCGTCATCTTGTTGAACTGACAGGTGACGCACCAGGCGGCGGTGAAATCAACAAAAACCGGGGTTCCTTCCGCGCGATAGGCGGCGAGGCGCTCAGCGCCATACGCCTCTGAAGCAATAGCGCCATAAGCGCCCTGGGGGGGAGCGGCCGCCACAGCCGCCGGCTCAATTCTCATCAACGGGAGGACAGCCAGAAGCGCCGCCAGCGCCGATGCGCCGCGCACGCCAATCGCCCATGGGCCATCGCCCTTGCTCTTTTCAAACAGCCAGGCGGCAAGCGCCAGCAGGACGGCGCCCGCGAGAATAAACGCAAGCCCCGTAGCGCCCGTCTGCCGTGAGAAAACCCAGAGGAAATACGCCGCCGCCGCAAAAACCGGGAACGCCAACACCTGTTTCAAAATCGCCATCCACGGGCCGGGACGCGGCAGGAAACGGCCGGCGGATGGAATAAAAGACAAGACGAGATAGGGCGTCGCCAGGCCGAGCCCCATCAGCAAGAAAATCAGCATGCCGATTGCCGCCGGCTGCATCAGCGCGGCGCCCATGGGCGCGGTCAATAAAGGACCAATGCATGGCGCGGCGACGACCACAGCAAGGGTTCCGGTAAAAAAGGCGCCGGCGGCGCCCCCTTTGCGCGTCAGGCTGTCGCCAGCCCCTGCGAGGCTTTCAGCGACGTGAAAAAAGCCGAAAAGATTAAGGCCAACCATAAACAAGACGTAAGCCGACAGGGCGACAACGACCGGGGACTGCAGATGGAAACCCCAGCCGAGCTGTTCGCCGCCAGCCCGCAGGACAAGCAAAAGGCCGCCCATCAACGCAAAGGTCGACAAAACGCCCGCAGTGAACAAAAGGCCATGCTCACGCACGGCTTTCTGGTCCGTCCGGGCGCTTTCCATGAAAGATGCCGCTTTAACGAAAATAATCGGAAAGACGCACGGCATGATATTGAGAATGACGCCGCCCAGAAACGCCAGCACGAGATACCAGACGATGCCGCCGGTGGAGGCCGCGACCGTCACTTGCGGAGCGTCGCCGTCAAGCGTCATAAGCGGGCCATCAACAAGGGCGCTCACGCTCAGTGCGTTTTCTTGCCCGGCGCCGTCCTGATAGGTGATCACCCCTTCGAGAGTTTGCGCGTCATAGCTGTCAACCCAGCCCGGCTCCATCAAGATCGTCAGCACACCGTCTTTGACGGACGCCTCTTGCGCCGCCGCCGGAGTCGTCAGCCCCTCAACTACCGGGAAAAAGAAAACGTCATCTGCGCCGCCATCACTCCATGGCTGAACCTGTAATGAGAGCCGCCCTTTATTGCGCGATATCTGCGCCTCCCCGTCATGGGATTTCGGTAGTGCGTTACGGGCGCGATCAAACATCGGGCTTGCATCGGCGCGTCGTTCCGCACTCGTCACGACAGGCAACGCAAACTCAAAACGCGCATCCTCTGGCACGCATATCTGCTCACAGGCCTGCCAGGCCGCATCAATCACGACATCGATCATGTCGCCCGGTGAGGCGCTCAGCGGTGCCGTTACCGAAACCAGAAATACCGGCTCACCTTCATGGGCGTAGCTCGCCAGCGGCCCTACGGGAATATATTCCGGCGCCGGATGCAGGATTTCACCGACCTCAAACCCGTCAGGCAAATCCCATTGCGTGTTGAGCGGAATGCCGGCGTCACCCGGGTTGACCCAGAAGACATGCCAGTGGTCGCGCACTTCCTGACGGATGGCGAACCATGTCGTCTCGCCCGGGGCAATCCCGTTAGTCTCAGGAATGATCTCCGTCGTCGTATATTCTGTTACAACACGCGAAGCCGCGTTCGCCGTACCGGCGAGCGCGAGCGCCGTCAGCAAGATGACCATCATTTGAGAGAATCGTAAAAACATCGCGCCTTGTTATCGAAGGCGGGCGGGCGCGCCAATACAATTCAGCGTCGCAGGCCGCCTCCTCAGGCGAATGTGATAAAAAGAGAGCCCGGGCGCATATTGCGCCGCCGGGCTCCCTGATTCGCATCGATAATTTAGTTAACAGCGCGATCCAGGATTCTGTCTTCGGTCAGACCGAAACGTTCAGCCCGGCGTTGCAGCATTTTGCGCCAGTTACCCATAGACATGATCAGGGCGTAAATCACCGCGAGAGCGCCTTGTTCGCGCAATGAAAGATACTGCTCGTCTGACAGCGCATTCAGCTTGTTTTCATCAATGCCGAAATATTCAGCAAACGTTTTTGGCTCAGTCTCACCCTTTGGGGTGAAATGCGCGTTCTGACCCTGGATAATATCAAAAGGCTTCAATCGCGAAACAAATTCATCCGTAAGCATACGGTCCTGCTCGAAAGCCTGACAGAAATCGATTGTCGACTGCAGCATCTCTGTCGGTTCGCCGTTATTGAAAAAAGGAAATTCACTATCCGGCTTGACGCCGTCAAATGCCGTGTCGACGACAATCGCCATGCGATCGCTGCCGGTCTCATTCGCCAACCCAAATGGATATCGGCGGGCGTATCCCGGAATATAACGATTGGCTTCCCAGTTTCCGTTTTCATCTACGAATAAATTTACATCGTCAATTAAGCCTACGACGGCCAGGAGAGCAGGGTTATCCATGCCCATGAAAACAATTGGATAGTCCTGAGACGCGGCCGGCACCTCACCCACTGTAATCGGGATCGCACGCACCTTGCTGCAAAAGCCAAACCGTTTCGTCGGATTGCTCATGCCAAGCTCACCGTGCTGTTCCTTGTTCAGCAGCTCGGGGCGCTCGAACAGAAACATCTTACCCGTCAGTTCCGGGGTCCCTTGCGTCTCGCTCATCGTAGATCTTCCTATCGTTACGTCGCGCTGGCCTCGCACCGGCGCGGGGTCTGATGACCATCATTCGGCGGCACGCTTAGCAAAAAGGGGCGCAACGTCCAAGTGCTCAGCCCGGTTTTCGTGAAATCACCGAAATTTGGCCCGCGCCGCGGATAAAATCAGCACACTCGGCAGGGTCCTCCATCGGCGCAAGATGCGAAAGACTTGCCGATTCCGTCAGAGAAACACCCCATCTGAGGCATCGCCGCCGGGCGCTTTTAAGAACGGTGGTGTTATCCAACCGCCCCGCAAAAACCGATACCGGGACGGCGTGTCCGCGAACGGCGCTGGAGAACTTCGTATCGAGCGCTGTAAAGGTCGCCGCCTCCCAGTCGGGATGACAGGCGAGCGTAACCCCATCGCCAGCCGCCTCTCCCCGCAAACCATCTTCCAGATAATCTGCAAGGACACCGTCGGCCCAGTTCGAAAAAACCGCCTTGCCCGCGTAGGATTTCATAACTTCCGCCTGACCTGGCCATTGCGACCGGCGCTGCGCGGCGCGCCGGGCCATAGGAGAACGCCGGCCAATGAACCTCCAGAAAGGCGCCCGCGCCGCGAGCGCCACCAATGGCGGAATAACGACCGGTTCGATGAGCGCCAGCGCTGTAATATCTGATCGACGTTTCGCCGCCAGAGCCGCCGCAATGGCGCCCATTGAATGACCGGCGAGGACCCATTTCTGTTTGGGCTGCGTTTCCAGAAAGGCGACGACATCACTCGCGTAAACTCGCCATGACCGGAGACGGCCCGGGTCCGCCGGCAGGCTTGCGCCGCCATGACCGCGCATATCCAGCGCATAAATGTCAAACTCATTGCTGAGATGGCGTAGCATTTGTTTGTATGCGGATGCGCAAAAGCCTGTAGCGTGGCAAAACAGTAAAGCGGGCGCATCGCTGTTCTCCCAGCGCCAGCCCGCCAGATCGCCTTCTTTGAGGGCGACCGAAAAACGAACAGGATTGGAAGGCGAACCAGCGTCAGGCATGCAGCTAATGTGACGGCGTTACCGACAAAATCAATTTCACTTAGCAGCCGGTGACGAGTTTATAGATCGCTTTCATATGCAGAACGTCTTCACGCGCGCGATGACGGTGCGGTGTTGTCTGAGAGGCGCTGGAAATGGCGGCGCTAACCTTTTCCGGTGAGAATTCTCGCAGAAGTTCGCCAAAATCCTTGAGCGGAAAACCCTGCTTTTCATCCGACGCGGAAAAAAGCCGGTAAAGCCAGAAGGCGTCCCAGTCCGGCGCATCGGAAAAAACATCGGTCCCGGCAAGCGCGTTATTCAGATACCGGCAAACGTCATTGATCGGCTCGCCTTTTGTTTGCAGGATTTTTTGCGAAACGCCGTGCAGCGCTTCCGCCTGTTCATCCCAGGCCTCATTCAGCCAGTTTTCAGCCGGCGCAATGAGAAACGCCTCAGGTTCGCCGCCCGGAAAACACCAGCCGACTTCGATCGGCCAGGACGCAGCGCCAAGGCCGGAAGCCTCCAGATCAATGAATGCAATTTTCTTCACACACGCCACAATTGCGATTAAACCGCCGCCTATGCCACATATCCTGACAATTGACACGCCCGGTCGTGATCTCATTGAAATTACTGGAGAAATCCGGAAATTGGTTGGCGGATCCAAGGTCCGCGCCGGTCTTATTCACCTGTTTATGCAGCACACGTCGGCGTCGCTTCTCATTCAGGAAAACGCCGATCCCGATGTGCGCCTCGATCTTCTCGCCTGTTTTGAAAAACTGGCGCCGGAAAACGCAGGCTATATCCATAACGCTGAAGGCCCTGATGACATGCCGGCCCATATCCGGACCGCGTTGACGGCGACCTCGCTGTCGCTGCCGATCTTTGAAGGGGAGTTGGCGCTGGGGACCTGGCAGGGCGTTTATGTGTTTGAACATCGCCGCGCGGCGCATCGGCGCCGGATTGTGGCGACGATCATCAAAGAAGTTTGATCCGGTCAGTGTTTGGGTTTGTAAACGCCGCTTTCAGGATCACGTTCATAATCAATGATCATATCGCTCGTGCGTTTCGTCTTATCCCTTAGAGCATCTTTCAACTCGCGGGTCTGGCGGTCGACAAAACGGTAAAGCGCAACCGCGCCCGCTGCAGCAGCGACAGTCGCCACAAGAGTCGTCACTGCGCCCATAATTCCATCCTCTCCTGCATTACGCCGACCTAAAGCCCGAAACGCGCCCAGAGGGCTCTGCGTTCGGCGGCGTCAAGCAAAGCCTCAGCGTCAAACAAAGCAGGCTTTTCCGTCGCCATTGCGTCGCCGCTGGAAAGCAGACGTTTCAGGAGCGATCCGCTCTCCGGCGACACGCGTTTGATCTTAACATCTTTTCCGTAGCGCGCACGCAGGAAATCGTCGAGTTGAGCGGTACCGTCGATCAATCCCTTTTCCCGCGCCTTTGGGCCTGTCCAAACAGCGCCGGAAAAAATCTCAGGGTCATCCGTAATCTTGTCCGGCCGGCGGGATTTCACCAGATCGATAAATTGCGCATGCAGGTCATCGAGAATTTCACGAAGGCGGGCGACGTCTTCCGCGTCTTCCGGCTTGAACGGGTCGAGCATCGCCTTGTTTTCGCCAGCGGTGTAAACGCGCCGCTCAATCCCTAAGCGGCTGATCGCTTCCTGAAAGCCGAAACCGCCGGAAATAACGCCAATCGACCCGACAACAGAACTGTCATCGGCGTAAATCTCGTCTCCGGCGATGGCGAGTATATACCCTCCCGAAGCCCCCACATCTTCAATGAAGGAAAGCACCGGGATATCCTTTTCCTTCGCCAATCTGCGAATCGCACTGAAGATCAGCCGCGACTGCACCGGTGATCCGCCAGGCGAATTGATCGCCAGCGCCACGGCGTCGAGATCCGCAGGCTTGAACGCTGACTCAATCGCTTTTTCGAGCTTTTGAAAGGAAAGGCCTTTGCGGCCGGGCCCAGAGACGCCGATAACGCCGGAAAGCTCAATCACAGTGACAAGCGGCTGGGACTTGCCGGTAAACGGCAAGGCGCGCCAGATCCTGGTTAAGGGATTTGCAGATGTTGACATTTGCGTCAGTTAGGCGCGGCTTCGCCCTTGTTCAATCGATTTTCTTAAAAATTACAGGACATTGCTCCCCACGGGGCGCGCTATCGGTCGCGGGGGGCCAAGCTTGACCGCAAGCCGCTCAATGCCCAATCTGAAAAACATTCGCAACAATCGTGTGAGGATTTGAGTGTCCATCGGTCTGGCTGCAAGCGCTGATCACAACACCGCCCCGGAAAGCCAGCAGGGCTTCCTGGGAGCTGTCGCGGTTCTGCGCGCGCTGACCGACAACGACCTTGAAGCCGTCAATCGTCAGATCCTTGCGCATATGCAGTCCTCCGTCGGATTGATCCCCGACCTTGCGGGGCATCTCGTCAATGCCGGCGGCAAGCGCATCCGCCCGATGCTGACTTTAGCCGCCGCCCGGGTCTTTGATTATGAAGGCGAGGATCACGTAAAACTCGCCGCCGCCGTTGAGCTTATTCACGGCGCGACTCTGTTGCACGACGATGTTGTCGATGCGTCGTCATTGCGGCGCGGCGCCCAGACTGCAAATGTCATCTGGGGCAACAAGGAAAGCGTTCTCGTCGGCGATTATCTGTTCTCGCGCGCGTTTGAACTGATGGTTTCTGCGGGTGATTTGCGCGTCCTGCAAATCCTGTCGCGCGCTTCCGGCATTATCGCCGAAGGCGAAGTTTTGCAGCTGGCGACACAGAAAAATATTGAAACGACATTCGAGCAATATCTCGATGTCGTTGATTCCAAAACCGCCGCGCTATTCGCATCGGCGTCGCAGTCCGGCGCGCTGATCGGCGGCTGTTCAGATACGCAGGAAGAGGCGATGCGGTGTTATGCGCGCAATTTCGGCGTCGCCTATCAGCTTATTGACGATGCGCTTGATTATGCAGGCTTTGAGACAAGCCTTGGCAAAACCGTCGGCGATGATTTTCGCGAAGGCAAGATGACGCTGCCGGTGGTATATGCAATCTCACGCGCAAAACCTGAAGAAAAAGCGTTCTGGCGTCGGACCATTTCAGAGGGTCGCCAGCAATCCGATGATTTTGAAACCGCAAGGACGCTGATGGATCGCGATGACGCGATCACCGATACGATCTCTTGCGCACGCCGATATGCGGACAAAGCGCTTAACGATCTGTCGAAAGTCCCGGCTAATGACTACACGGCGGCGCTCGCCGATCTGGTCGAAACATCCGTTTCGCGCGCCTCATAACAACGCGTTTCACTCATAAGCTTTATTCGGCCGCGCGGGTGAGCGGATCAAGCGCCGGCGCGTCAATCGCAGGCGCGCCTTTTTTGTCATCAAGAAATCCTTGCGCCATCGCCGCGTTGTGAATGCGCATCGCGATGACCGCGAAAGCCGCACACAAAACCGCCGGGACGGTCCATTGCCATTGCGGCGCTAAAGCCAGCATGATGATCGCCGCTGCTGACGAAAACGCCGTCAGACCCATATAAATCATTGCGACGCGAAGATGCGACACCCCAAAGCGCAGCATCAGCTGATAGAGATGTTCGCGATGCGCGGTCACGATGCTCTTTTTGCGGAGCATTCTGTGGCCCAGCGTCCAGCTGACGTCAAATATAAAGGGGAGAAAAATCACTGGCATAACCAGCGCGCTGACGCGCCCGTCGGTTTCGTTCGCAGCGAACACGCCAAGCCCGGCAACGATAAAACTGATCGACTGGCTGCCATTGTCCCCCATGAACAACTTTCCGCGCGCGAGATTGACCGGGAGGAATCCAAAGCACGCAAGCGCCAGCAGAATCGCGGCCCCCGCGACAACCGGCGCGCCCAAAAACGCTGAGATAACGGCGAATACGCACATCCCGACACAAGCAGCGCCGGCGGCGACGCCGTTCGCGCCATCCATGAAGTTGAAAGCGTTCATAAAACCAACAATCCAGATGACCGTCAGCACCACGCCGGCCGCGCCGAGCGCCACCTCGCCAACGAACGGCGCCGGCGCGAGGGCAAGCGGCGCGAACGCCGCGGCGAACAGCGCCGCAACAGCGAGTTGCCCGGCGAATTTCCAATAGGACGACATCGACCAGGCATCGTCGGCGTAACCCACCGCGAAGGCGAGAAGCGCAAGCCCCCCAAACGCCAGGGCGACCTGAGCGATCGCCGGCGCGCCGGAAAATGCGGCGAGAATCACAACGCCGGCAAACCAGCCGCCGCAGATTGCAAATCCGCCGGCGCGCGACGTCACGCGTTCATGGCTCGACCGGTGATTTGGCTTGTCAGGCAGCACTGCGGACCGCGAAAGAAGGCGGCCAGCAGCAAGGGTGATCACCAGGGTGACCCACCCGGCAACAATAAGGATCAACGGGTCGTCCAGCGCGTCCATGGTCAGCTCTCTATCCGGTGATGGAACTCTAGCCGACACAAAGGCTTGAAGCCAATGCCCACCAGCCGCGCGCTCTGGCGCTGACGCTCGCGCGCTTGGCGCCTGCCGATGACGAAAACAGCGCAAAACAGGTCGCGCCACTGCCCGACATGCGCGCGCCAAGCGCGCCGGGGCGCTTGGCCAGAAAAGCAAGTACGGCTTTGACTTCAGGCGCGATGGCGCAGGCTATCGGCTCCAGATCGTTGCGGGTCTGTCGAAGCAACTCGGCCGCCGCGTTGCAAGTCGCGCCGGTTATCGTCGCAAGAACCGGCGCCGGGGGCGACGGGTTCGCCGTATCGAAAGCCCGAAAAACAGGTCCTGTCGGCATCGCCACGCCTGGATTGACGAGGCATATCCACAATGGCGCGAGGGCGGGGCCCGGCGATAAAACCTCCCCCGCGCCGGAAACATTCACCGGCGTGCGACTCAGGCAGGCTGGCACATCCGCGCCCAGCCGAAACGCGAGACGCGCCAGCGTCTCCTCGGGGATGTCGAGTTTCCAAAGCCGGACCAGCGCCCGCAACGCCGCCGCCGCGTCCGCCGAACCGCCGCCAATGCCCGCCGCCACCGGCAGGTTTTTTTCCAGCGTTATCGCCGCGCCGCCAGGAACCGCATATTCGCTTTTCAAAAGCGCCGCCGCTTTCCAGACGAGGTTTTGCTCCGGAGGGGAATCATTGAGCGCGCCTGCAAACGGGCCCGTCACGTTGAGAGAAAGTTGATCAGCGTTTTCAACGTGAATGATGTCGCCGTCATCGGTGAAAACAAAGAGGCTTGCGAGATCATGCAGGCCATCGGTGCGCACGGCGCCGATGTGAAGGTAAAGATTGACCTTCGCCGGCGCCGCTTCAGTGATCATTTCTCCAGATCCGGCATACCGTCTGTAAGCTTTTCATTGATCGCAGCCGCCTGATCATCAGACGGTTCAAGCTCCAGCGCTCGGCGCCATTGATAGCGCGCTTCTGTCTTACGGCCCAGCCGCCAGTAGACATCACCGAGATGTTCCGTAACCGTTGGGTCTTCAGGCGCCAGCGAAGCCGCCTGCTCAAGATGGCCAACCGCCTCATCGTAGTCGCCAAGCTGGAAATGCGCCCAGCCAAGACTGTCTATGATAGCGCCGGAATCAGGTTGCAGCGAGACCGCTTTTTCAATGAGCTCAAACGCCTCTTCGAGATTGAGTCCCCGCTCCGCCCAGGAATAGCCCAGATAGTTCAACGCCGTCGGCTCTTCCGGCGCGATCTCCACCGCGCGTTCCAGGTCTTTTTCCGCCTGCGGCCAGTTGTCAAGTTCAAGATGAAAGGCGCCGCGGGCCACAAAATATCGCCAGGCGTCGCTTTCCACATCCTCCGGCAGGCGGGCGATCAGATCATCAATCATGGTGACCGCCTCACCATAGCGTTCCCTTGAGGCAAGAAGATTCGCCAGCGACAAACGCAGTTCAAGCGTCTCAGGGTCACGGCGCACCGCGTCGCGCAAGACGGCAATCGCCTGCTCATCTTTTTCCAGCGCCGCGAGGCCGGACGCAATCTCAATGCGCGAGAGTTCGTAATAGGGCGATGACGGCGCAATATCGCTCAGCATCGCAATAGCCTGCTGATGATTGCCGTAAGCATTCAGGATGGACCCGGCAAAACGCCGCGCGTCATCAAGAGACGGATCTACATAAAGCGCAAGCTGGGTCAGAACCAGCGGCAGGTTGTAGTTTATGTCACCCACATTAAAGCCTGCGCGCTCCGCCGCCGCGCGCTGGGTCGATGTCTGCTGCAGAATGGCGCCGGCCAGCGTATAAAATGCAATGCTGGCGCCTTGCGCCGGCGTAACGTTGGAAAACGCCTGGCTCACCTCACCCGCATCAAGACGCGCCAGTCCTTGTCGCGCCGTCTGCCGGTCGGGCCCTGCATCCTGGGACAGCAAATCATAATATTCACGCGCCGCCGCGTCGTTACCGCTGCGCTCCAGAAATGCGCCGTAGGCTGAGCGCCCGACAGAACCGCCATAGGTCACAACGGAAAGCTGATGCGCTGCGAACGCCGCATCAGGTCTGTCGGCTTTCTCGGCAAGAAACGCCATATGCAGCGGGTCAAAACCTTTGAACTCACTGGCCGGAGTTTCAGAGAGGATTTGCGCCGCAGCACCCGGTCCTTCAAGCGCCGCCGCCGCCCAGGCGTCGATGATTTTCGCCGTGGCGGTGAAATAGCTGGCTGCAACGCCGTCGGCCAGGATATTGCGGGCGGACTGATAACGCCCAAGCTTCATCGCCCGCGCTGAAAGCACCAGACTGGCAAGCCCGTCATCACTCTCTTTCGGGTTGGCGGCGATCTTTTCCGCTAACGGCAAGGCCGCCTCAAAGTCACCGGAGGCCATATGGAAAAAGAACGCGTCGCGCATAATTTTCGGGGCGCCCGGCGCCTCAGTCTGCGCCTCGCCGAAAGCGCCAGCCGCCGCAACGACATCATTGGTGCGCGCCGCGAGACGGCCGGACAAATAATCTCCAACGACCGATTCTTCCGGACCCGGCGTTACACACCCGGCGCAAAAGAGCGAAAGCAACACAAGGCGTTTTGATTTCATAAGACGCAACTCAGCGCTCCTTACATGTTCGGATAATTCGGACCGCCGCCGCCTTCCGGCGTTGTCCAGACGATGTTCTGCGACGGGTCCTTGATGTCGCAGGTCTTACAGTGAACGCAGTTTTGCGCATTGATCTGAAACCTCGGATCGGCGCCGCCATCTTCCGTCACCACTTCATAAACACCCGCAGGGCAATAACGCTGCGCAGGCTCCGCATAGGTCGGCAGATTAACGTCGATCGGGATTGACGGATCCTTAAGTTTGAGATGCGCTGGCTGGTCTTCTTCGTGATTGGTGGCGGAAAACGCCACATTGGTCAGACGATCAAAGCTGGTGACGCCGTCAGGGCGCGGATACTCAATCTTTTTATGCTTCGCCGCAGACTCGGTTGAGGCGGCGTCCGTCTTCGTGTGATGCAGCGTGCCGAAAACCGAAAAACCCGGAAGAATCGTGTTGGTCCACAAATCAAGCCCGGCGAAGGCGATCCCGCCAAGGAATGTCCCGAATTTCGTCCAGAGCGGTTTTGCATTGCGCGACCTGTTGAGTTCCGCTTTAACGTCTGAAACGTCGTAAGCTTCCTGATAAGCGACCAACTCGTCATTGTGACGGCCCGCCGCCACCGCCTCAAAGGCGGCCTCGGCCGCCATCATGCCCGTGAGCATGGCGTTATGGTTGCCCTTGATACGGGGAACATTAACAAAGCCCGCCGAGCATCCGATCAGAGCGCCGCCCGGAAACGTCAGCTTGGGAACGGATTGAAATCCGCCCTCGGTAATGGCGCGCGAGCCATAAGCAATGCGTTTGCCGCCTTCAAGCAGTTCTGCGATCTCGGGATGCGTTTTAAACTTCTGGAACTCCCCATAAGGGTAAAGATAAGGGTTCTTGTAATTCAGATGCACCACAAAACCGAGCGCGATGGTGTTGTCGTTATAGTGATAGCAGAACGATCCGCCGCCGGTATCGTTGTTAAGCGGCCAACCGAAAGAGTGCTGCACATGACCGGGACGCGACTTCTCCGGTTTGATTTCCCAAAGCTCTTTAAGACCGATGCCGAATTTTTGTGGATCGCTATTCGCCTCAAGGTCAAACTTGTCGATCAGCTGTTTGGCGAGAGAGCCGCGAACGCCCTCAGCGATCAATACATATTTGCCGACGAGCTCCATGCCGGGCTCATAACTGTCCTTAGGCTGACCATCCTTGTCGATTCCCATTTCGCCGACGACAACGCCGCGCGCCGACCCGTCACTGTTATAGAGCATCTGGGAAGCAGCCATGCCCGGATAAATTTCAACCCCCATGCCTTCGGCCTGCTCGGCGAGCCAGCGGCAGACATTGCCCATGGAAACGATGTAACAACCATGGTTCTTCACCATCGGCGGCATTGCGAAAACCGGCAGCCCCATTGAGCCTGAGGGACCGAAAACCTTGAAGCTCTCGGACGTCACCGGGGTGTCGATTGGCGATCCCATCTCGCGCCAGTCCGGCAGGAGCTTTTCGAGACCTGACGGATCGAGCACCGCGCCGGAAAGGATATGCGCGCCGACTTCCGAACCCTTTTCCACAACAACAACGTTGATCTCGCTGCCGCGCTGGGCGGCAAGCTGTTTCAGCCGGATCGCCGCTGACAGCCCCGCCGGGCCGGCGCCAACAATCACGATGTCAAATTCCATGGCCTCGCGTTCGGGCGCTTCATTCGTCATTTCGTATCTCTTTCAATCGGCTGTGGCTCTGGTACCGGCGGTTTTGGCAAATATTGTGATAAAAAGCCATGTCGCCAGGCGCCTGCGATAAAAAGCGCAGCAACAAGAGCAAAAAACTGAAGCCATGACTGCAGGGATCATAATAATCATATGTGCGGCGTTGGTGTCTGCGCTTCTCGTCGCCGATCACCGAGGCGATCAGCAGCTTAAATGGCTGTTCAAACCCGCTGCATCCGTCGCGTTTATCATACTTGCCTTTCATGACGGCGCCCTGGGGACCGACTATGGCCGGTGGATTCTCGTTGGTCTCGTCCTTTGTCTCGCCGGCGATGTTTTCCTGATCGCCAGAGGGCCAATTGTATTTCTGGCGGGCATGAGCGCCTTTGCGCTCGGTCATCTCGCCTATATCGGCGCCTTCGCCGTCATCGGCTCGCCGCCCTCATTAATGACGGGAATTACATTGCTCGCAGTGAGCGCGCCGGTGCTTCTGATCCTGCGATGGCTGTGGCCGCATCTTGGGGCGTTTCGCTATCCGGTGGCTGTTTACTGCCTGATCATTAGTTTGATGGCGGTCACCAGCTTTGGAACCCGAAGCCCTGACGGCGACGGACCCTATTGGCTGGCGGTGGCCGGCGCCGTCAGCTTTGCCATTTCGGATATCTCGGTCGCACGCGACCAGTTTGTGAGGCGGGAATTTTTCAACAGGCTATGGGGATTGCCGCTTTACTACGCCGCGCAACTCCTCCTGGCGGCTTCTGTTTCCCTATGAGTTTCTGATAGGCTTGGCCCAAGATGGAAATTTCAGAACAACAAGCCGCCGCGGCGCTTTTGCGCTGGTATGCGGATATGGGCGTCGATGAGGCGGTGGGCGGCGCCGCGGCCGATTTATACGCATGGAAGGCCGTTTCGGAGACCGCCGCCAGGCCCCCCGCTGCTGCGCGAGGGGCGGCGCCCCCCTCACGGCCCACAACGCCTGTCTTTCAAGCCGCTGAGGCCGCCCCTGCGGCGGATGAGGCCATTGAGGCCGCCCGCAAAAGCGCCGCCGCCTGCCCCAGTTTTGAAGCGCTTCAGGCCGCCGTCACGGCGTTTGAAGGATGCCCTTTGAAGGCGGGCGCCAAAAACACCGTTTTTGCTGACGGGGTCCCCGGATCGGATCTCCTCGTCATTGGCGAGGCGCCAGGGCGCGACGAGGACCGCATCGGCAAGCCCTTTGTGGGGCGCGCAGGACAGCTCCTCGACAAGATGCTCGCCGCCATCGGGCGCTCACGCGAGACCGACACGCTGATCTCAAACGTTATCTACTGGCGTCCTCCCGGCAACCGCACGCCGACCCAGATTGAGACAGCGACCTGCCGTCCCTTCGTTGAGCGGCTGATCGAGCTGACAGCCCCTAAGATCATCGTGCTGGCCGGCGGGGCGCCCATGCAGGCGCTGTTAGAGATTACCGGCATCATGCGCGCCCGCGGCGTCTGGCGCGAGCTGGAGCTGGCGAGCGGCGCACGCTTTCCGGTCATGCCGATCTTCCATCCTGCGTTTCTCTTGCGCCAGCCCGCCAACAAACGTCTCGCCTGGGCTGACCTGCAGGCGATTGAGGCGCGCTTAAGGAAAGGTTAACCGACCTTTCGGTATTATTGAGACCTGAACGATTCGAAATTTGGGGGCCGCGATCAGCCTCATATCCGAGGAATTAACTTGATATCGTTAGCTTCTCGCGGTGAGATGCATCGCTCCAATCAGGAAATAAGAATGCATTCTGTTTGCGCCGTTGCGTTGTTGTTGTGTTTTTGTCTAACCGCCCAAGTGAGCGCGCAAGAGACCGCGCCGACCGCTGAAGCGATTATCGATACGCAAGCACCGGAAACGATCGCGGAACCATTCGCCCCAAGTGTTCTCAGCGCCGAAGACGCCGCGCTCTACCGCGAGATTTTCGAATTACAGGAAGACGGCCGCTGGGGAGAAGCCGACGCCAGGATCAGCGCTCTCGAAAACGATATTCTGCTCGGCTATGTGCAATTTCAGCGCTACATGCACCCGACGGCGTATCGCTCGAAATATGAAGAGCTGCGGCGATGGATGGCGTATTACGCTGACCACCCGGAAGCGAAAAAAATCTATGCCCTGGCGCGCAAACGCCGCCCGAGAAACGCCAGCGCGCCGGTTCGCCCGACACCGCGCAAATGGCGGTCTACGCCCGAAAAAGAACTGCATCCCGATCTTGCCGCTGATTACGCCGAGACCAGCGGACCGCGCCTGCGCCAGATTGAAGGACGGGTTCGGTATCTGGTGAAGCGCGAGCGCGCGCTGACCGCCCTGAAGGAAATCGACCGCAGGCTGAAACAACAGGTCATCACGGAACGCCAATATGACCGGATGCGTTCGTGGATTGCGGCCAGCCTCTATTATCAAGGTTACATTGACCGCGCGCGGGCAATCGCCACCGAGGCTGCGAACCGCAACGGCGATACCGCCGTGATGGCTTACTGGATAGCCGGGCTGATCGAGTTTCGCGACGGCGATAATGAGGCGGCGCATCAATACTTCACCAGAATGGCGGCTGTTCCGTATCAGGAGGACAGCCTGCGCGCAGCAGCCGGATTCTGGGCGGCGCGCACAGCGCTCGCCGCTGGACAACCGGCAGATGTGACGCCCAGCCTTGAAGTCGCATCGTCTTTTCCCTTCACTTTTTATGGGCAGCTCGCCCTCGCCCTTCTCGGTCAGGAATATGAGTACAACTGGCAGGCGCCTGCGCTGACGGCCGAACGGTTTGACGAACTTGTTGATGAACAACCTCGCATCGAACGCGCTGTCGCGCTTAAACAAGCGGGCCGGGCGATCGACGCCGATGTTGAGTTGCGCTGGGCCAATGGCTTCATTTCAGATGATCATGACGGCGACTTGCTGGCGATTGCTAATGCGCTGGACCTGCCGGCGTCGCAAATCGACATTGCGCTCGCCGGCGAGGGTAAGCACCTTGAAGCCGGTTTATTTCCAATTCCGTCTTACACGCCTCGCGGCGGTTTCAAAGTTGACCGCGCGCTGCTTTATGCGCTGATGCGTCAGGAATCGAAGTTCAAAGTGGAAGCGACAAGCCGTGTTGGCGCGCGTGGCCTCATGCAACTGATGCCGCGCACCGCAAGCTATGTGGCGAAGGACAGATCCCTCAGACATCGCAGCGGGCGTGACCGCCTTTACGATCCGGCGTTCAATATGGCGCTTGGTCAGACCTATGTGGATCAGTTGATCAATACGGCGGCGAAGGGCGACCTCTTTCATCTTGCAGCAGCCTATAATGGCGGCCCGGGAAATTTACGCCGCTGGAAGCGCAAGATGGAAATCGAGGACCCGCTCCTCTTCATCGAAAGCATTCCGAACCCGGAGAGCCGCGACTTCGTCGAACATGTCCTGACAAATTTCTGGATCTACCGGGCGCGCCTTGGCCAGTCCTCACCGTCACGGGAGAAAGTCGCTGCTGGCGAATTGCCGCTCTATGAAGCCCTGGACCAGATCGCCGGAGACTAAGTCTTCACGAGAACTGTCAGCGTGCCGGCGACTTAAAACATTCGCGTAACTCAAAATCAGGTTGATGTCCGGCAGGCGGCGTGTAAGCGCGTTTGACGCAAGCGCTTCAGCTTAAAGGCTCATCGCCTGCATGATTGCGGGGCCGAGAATAACGGCGAACAGCACCGGCAGGAAGAAGCCAATCATTGGAACGGTAAGCTTTGGCGGCAGGGCGGCGGCTTTTTTCTCCGCTTCCTGCATGCGCATATCGCGGCTTTCCGTCGCCATCACGCGAAGAGACTGTCCCAAGGGCGTCCCGTATTTCTCCGATTGCACGAGCGCGGTCACGACCGCCTTGACGACGTCAAGCCCGGTGCGTTCGGAGAGATTGATGTAGGCCTGCTTTCGCTCCTGAAGATAGGAAAGTTCTGCGGTCGTCAGGCCGAGCTCTTCGGCAAGCTCCGGACAGCCTTCGCCAATCTCGTCTCCAACTTTCTGAAACGCAGCCTCGATTGACATGCCGGACTCGACACAGATCAGCAGAAGATCGAGCGCGTCAGGCCAGGCAAGCTGAATCTTTTGCTGTCGCTTGCCCACTGCGTTGGTGACGTAAATATTCGGCAGATAAAATCCAGCCAGGAATCCGGCCATGGTCGCAAGCAGACGGCCAAAACTGTCAAGCTCAAAGCCATCCAGAAAATAAACATAGACGCCAACCAGAATCGCAACCACAAATGGCAGCCCCAGGCGCGCCGCCATAAACGTAAAGACCGGCCCCTGACCGCGGAAACCCGCCATCATCAATTTTTTACGCGCAGCTTCCGCATCGAAAACCTCAAGCAATTTGAGACTCTCAACGATTTCCTTGATGGCGCCTTCGGGCGACGTGTTGCGCAAGCCTTTGTTGGCTTTTTTCGCCAGCATTTCACGTTGCTGCTGGCGCAGCGACTCCCGGTGGGACGTCACCGACTTCATACGCTCTTTCAGCTTATCTTTCTCAAGCAGCGGCGCAACGACCGTAAAAACGGTTGCAATCGCAGCGAGCGAGACAAGCAACGCGATCTGAAAATTACGATCGGTAACGGCGTTGATAATTGCGTCCATGCCGGCTTTCCTAGACCTTTATCTGTGTCATCTTTTTCATGACGAGAATGCCTGTCAGCATCCAAATGCCAGCGCCAATCAAGATGAAATTTCCTGTTCGCGTATTGAACAGCGGGTCGAGGTAATCAGGCGAAGACAATTTCACCGACCCCATGACCAGAAACGGCAGCGACCCGATGATGTAGGCGGACGCTTTGGCTTCCGCCGACAGCGCCTTGATCTTACCTTCCATCAACTTGCGCGAGCGCAGAACAGTTGCAAGATTGCCCAGGGCTTCCGCAAGATTACCACCGGTCTTCTGCTGGATCATCAGCACAATGCCGAAGAACTTGACCTCTTGCAGCGGCATCCGTTCGTGCATACGGTCAAGCGATTGCTCAAGCGTCATGCCAATTCGAAGGCCTTCGGTCAGCATATGGAATTCGTCGTTGACCGGGCGCGGCGCCTCGCGGGCGATAATTTTCAAACATTCATTGACCGGCAAACCGGATTTAACACCGCGAACGATCACGTCGATAGCGTTCGAGAATTCTGTCACAAACTTCTTCTGGCGGCGTCCGCGCAGAAAATTGACAACCCATCTCGGGAATCCAAAGCCGCCGACCACTGTCAACAGTCCCGTAATCCAGTATTGCTGGCCGGAGATAAAGCCAATCAGCGCAAAGAAAAGCGCCGTCACCACGGATGCAATATAAAATTCCTTGCGTTTGATCGGCAGACCAGCCTGCTCAAGCATCTGATCCATCGACACGCGGCGTTTCTTTTTAAGATTCTTTGTCTTGTCATCAATAGCGTGCAGGGATTCTTCAAGCTTGCGGCGACGCTCTTTACTTTGCGCTTCTGTTTGTCCCGCTGAGGCGACACGGCGTGCGGATTTCCCCGTCTGAAGGGACGCAACGCGTTTTTTCGCCTTATCCTTTTCCGTCGGCGCCATCACCACGAGCGAAAGCCCGCCGATTGCTACGGCGCCGATAAAGATCAGTATCAGGATCTGCTGATCCATTTCCGTTTACTCCGATGCAGCGTCGAGAGCGCCTGCAAGTTCCGCTTCTTTACCGTAATATTTGGCGCGATCCCAGAATGCCGGCCGCGCAATACCTGTGGATTTGTGTTTGCCGATGATCCCGCCATCATCGTCTTCTCCGGTCATGTCATAGACAAAGAGATCTTGCGTAATGATCGTGTCGCCTTCAGTGCCGAGCACTTCCGTAATATGGGTGATGCGGCGTGAACCATCGCGCAGGCGCGCCGCCTGAATGACGACATCAATAGACCCGACGATCATTTCACGGATGGTTTTCGATGGCAGATTATAGCCGCCCATGGTGATCATGGATTCAATACGCTGCAAAGCTTCGCGTGGCGAGTTAGCGTGAAGCGTCCCCATGGAGCCATCGTGACCGGTGTTCATGGCCTGCAGGAGGTCAAACGCCTCCGGGCCACGCACCTCGCCGACGATGATGCGTTCAGGACGCATACGCAGACAGTTTTTGACGAGATCGCGCATCGTCACCTCGCCCTGGCCTTCCAGGTTGGGAGGGCGCGTTTCCAGACGAACCGTGTGCGGCTGCTGCAGCTGAAGTTCCGCCGCGTCCTCGCAGGTGATAATACGTTCATCGTGCTCGATGAAACCGGTCATACAGTTCAGAAGCGTCGTTTTACCTGAGCCCGTACCGCCGGAGATCAACGTATTGATACGGCAGTGACCAATGATTTCCAGAACCCTTGCGCCCTCTGGCGAAATGGATCCGAAATTGACAAGATCCTGAACGCGCAGCTTGTCTTTTTTAAACTTACGAATGGTCAGCGCGGCGCCGTCAATCGCGAGCGGCGGCGCGATCACGTTGACACGCGAACCGTCAGGCAAGCGCGCGTCACAAATCGGGCTGGCTTCGTCGACACGGCGGCCGACCTGGCTCACAATCCGCTGACAGATATTCATCAGCTGCGCATTGTCGCGGAAGCGCACATTGGTCAGCTGAATTTTACCGCCGACTTCGATAAAGACGCGGCTTGATCCATTGACCATGATGTCGGCGATATCGTCACGCGCGAGCAACGGTTCAAGCGGGCCGTAACCGAGAACATCGTTACAGATGTCCTGTAAGAGCGCTTCCTGCTCCGCAATCGACATCTGAACGTTTTTGATCGAAATGATCTCGTTGACGATGTCGCGAATTTCTTCCGCCGCTGATTCCGTATCAAGCTGCGCCAGTTGCGAAAGATCAATCGTGTCAATCAACGCATTGAAGATTGTCGTCTTTGTCTGAAAATATTCATCGCTGCGGCCGCCGATTTCAACAGCTTGTTGCTCAGCGCTGCTGGCGGCGACCTTGGCGACGCGCGGCGGCGCTTCCGGCGCAGCCTTTGGCGCTGCTGGCGCAGGCTTTTTAGGCGCGGGCTTGGCCGGCGCCTTTGCTGCGGGGGCGGGCTTTGGCGTATTCGCCGGCTGCTTCGGCGCCGGAGGCGCTTCGGCTGGAGCTGTTCTGCGTCCAAACATCAATCACGTTACCGTTTCTTTTTAAACAATCCGGAGAGGCTGAATTTCGGCTTGGCGATATTCGCGTCGCTTCTGCCGATCAGATCCGCCGACAATTCCAGAAACGACATCGCCGTTTTCGATTTCGGGCCGACCTCAAGAATCGGGGCTGCATTTGTCGCTGCAGCGCCAAACAATTGCGGCTCCCAATTGAATACCTGCACCGGCTCAAGCCCAACATGTTCGGCGTATTGGGCTGGCTGAACGGCGGACGCTTTTGGATCGTACTGGTTGATAATCAGTTTCGGCGCGGCGTCGTTGGGGCGCGCCGCGCTGAGGATATCAACAAGGTTTTTCGTATTGCGGAATGCCGCAAGGTCTGGCGTCGCCGTAACAACAATCTCATCGGCCGTTGTCAGGATGCGTTTTGACCACGTTGTCCAGACATGCGGCACATCAACGATAATGGTTGGCGCAGTTCCGCGCACCACATCAAGCACCGTTTCAAACGCCTGATCATCAAGCTCATAGTCACGGTCGAGCACGCTTGGCGCTGTAAACAAGCTCAAATGATCAGTATGCTTTTGAAGCAGACGATCAAGCAGAACATCGTCAAGGCGTTCCGGCGAGCTTAGCGCTTCCACGAGACCGGCGGACGCGTCTTCATCGAAGTCAAGGCTCGCGGTCCCGAACGGCAGGTCCAGATCGAGAACGACTGTGTCGCTCTTAAACTCTTCCGCCGCACACCAGCTTACATTATGTGCGATGGTTGAGGACCCGACACCGCCGCGAGCGCCAACAAAGGCGATCGTTCGTCCGATTGGCGGCGCCGACGGGTCAACATAAAGTTCTGCGATAGTTTTGATGATCTGCAGGGGAGATTGCGGGCGAACGATATATTCGCTGATGCCCTGACGGATCAACTCGCGGTAGAGAATGATATCATTGACCTGGCCGACAATGACAACTTTTGTCGACGGATCACAAACTTCCGCCAGTTCTCCAAGCTGCGCGAATATTTCAGACCCGCTCGCCATTGTTTCAAGGATAATCAGGTTCGGCGTCGATGATGTCTGAAACTGATCGACAGCCTTCGAAACGCCGCCCATATGAATCGTCAAATGCGCTTTTGACAAGCGCCGATCGACAGCCGCCTTTTCCAGCAACGCAGTCGTCGCCGGCGTTTCGCAAAACGCATGGATGGAAATTCGCGGGACCGGACGGTGATCAACTTCCTCATCGCCAAGGTCCGTGATCTCTCCGCCATAGCCGGCAGGGTCCATCGGCATCCCGGAAGCGGTGACAAGCGCGCCTGCGCTTTCAGATAAAGCATCATCCTCCGACTCCGCGACCTCCTCATCGGCGGCGGGCGGCGGCGGCGCGACGGAAGCGGACTGATCGTCAACCTCATAGTCCGTTGATGACGCAACAGGCTCAGGCGCCGCTTCTTCGGTATCTTCAAACGAGGCGTCAAATGATGCGTCTATTTCATCGTCGTACAGGCCTTCGCCCTCAAGGCCTTCGACTTCAAGTTCAGCCGCGGCCAGTTCCTCGTCCGTAAACTCCGCATCGTCGAAGTCTTCCTCACCAAGCGCGGCGAGTTCTTCATCAGACAATTCTTCGTCAAGCCAAGCGTCTTCGTCAGCAATCTCATCAAGATCGCTTTCGATCTCTTCAACATTTTGACCAACGGAGACAAGCGGACCGCCATCGGCGCCGAGACTGGCGGCGCCGTCGGCGACCCCCTCTTCGTCATCGGGCTGATATGACTTTTCAGCAGCGTTTTTCATCTTATTCTCCCTGCGAATCCCCTCAGGCGTCGCTATTCCTTAGTTACTCGAGACTGCGGCATTGATATTGGCGTCAATTGCCGAAGACGTGACTTCGCCTGCGCGATACGCGTCAATCGCACGCACAGTCGTCGTCGCGTCACGCGGGTCCTGATCAGCCGGCGCAATCAAATCATGTGGGTCGGCAAGAACCGCGGCGACATTATTCTGCGTGGCGCACCCGAAATTCGGCGTACGCAAATTACGGTAATCGCGCCCGCGAATGCCGTCCCAGATCCCGCACTCGCTCGCTGTTGCAACATAGTGCGTGTAGGAAAGAATCAGCTGGTCGGCAGCGGCGCTTCCGCCTGTACGATAGGTTGCGCCGGCCAATGCAGACCAGGGAACGCCGGCGTCGTGCAACGCGCCACGGATGTCGGCGGCGGTTTCCTGACCGTCAAAGTCAGCTGACGTTCCGGAAGGCGCTGTAATCGTCAACGGACCGTGTCCGTTATTCATATAGGCGTCAGCGAAAGCGCGAAGGCGCGCACTGTCAACATCAGACAAGTCCGTCGTCGACAAATCATTATCAATCGTCAGCGTGACAACCTGGCTGTCAACCGAAATCGGGTGTTCTTCGGCAACGGTCAGCGCATGCTGCTGACCATTGAACGGGCCACTGGCGCACGCTGCAAGAGATAATGCCGCCAGAGAGAGGAGCGCGTGGTTCGTTTTTACTGTGAACATTATTCAGTCCTCTTAATCTAAAATGAAGCCCATCGGTCCCTGCAGCGAGGCTTGTGTAACGCCAGCGCCCGCCAGGCCGTAGGTTGATATGATTTTGCCCATCAGGATTGATTCCGCATCGCTTGCAGGCACAAATCCTTTGGTCGGATCCAGCAGTTCTGACTCATGGGCGGGATCAACCAGATATGGCGTTACGATAATGACAAGTTCCGTTTCGCTGTTTTGATAGTTGCGGCTTCGGAAAAGCTGGCCCAGCACCGGTACGTCTTTCATACCGGGCACGCCTTCAATCGTAGAACGCATGTCTTCCTGTAAAAGGCCCGCCATCACCAGACTGCCGCCGCTTGGCAGTTCCATTGTGGTGTTCGCGCGGCGCACCGAAAGACCCGGGATGGAAAGACCGGCTGTCGTCGTCAGATTGCCGTCATCATCAACCGTTGTCGCGCCCGGAACAAAGAACGCATTCTCCGTTGTG
This sequence comes from Pseudomonadota bacterium, assembly GCA_039819405.1. GTDB lineage: Bacteria > Pseudomonadota > Alphaproteobacteria > Caulobacterales > Parvularculaceae > Hyphococcus. The sequence continues at coordinate 46,023 of JBCBSB010000008.1, forward strand.
ATTTCACTCACCTCGGTTGAAACTTTCAAGTTGATGCGGCCTTTGCTCATCACCAGCGGCGTGAAGCCGAGGCCGACACCGAATTCCTTGAATTCAACCGTGATAACGCCGTCATCCTGCCCCACTGGCACCGGGAATTCGCCACCCGCAAGAAACCGGGCCGATTCGCCGGAAAGCGCTGTCAGGTTTGGCTCCGCCAGAATGCGGATCAGACCATTTGATTCAAACGCCTGCAGTGACGCGTCGAGACGCTCCAGATCGCCGGTGTCAAGCTTCGTGCCGCTGAGGCCAAGACCGCCGGTCGCCGCAATCGTATTCGCTGCGCCAAAATTAAAAACCGAATCGCTGAGCAAAACGGAACCAGTCGTTGATACGCCAAGTTGCTTAAGGAGCTGGCGCTGCATCTCAACAATGCGAACCTTCAGCATGACCTGCTCCGGATCACGCACTTTCAACAAATTGATGACTTTTTCCGGGCTATCGATAAACCGCCCCGCCAGCGAACTGGCGTTGGCCGCTTCACCCGGCGTTTGCACTGTGCCGCGCAAAATCACATTGTCATTGATGGCGTCAATCTCAATCCGGCTATCCGGCATCACCCGGCGCATGAGCTGAGAAAGGGTGTCCATATCGCGCTCAACCTGAATTTCAAGATTGAGGATCTGGCGCCCCTGAGCGTCAAAGAAGAAAGCGTTGGTTTGCCCGACCTGCAGGCCCAGCAGATAAACCCGTCGCGGCGATCGGACCACGGCGTCAATCACTGTCGGTTGCGAAACCAGAACGTCTGTCGCCGCATAAGGCAATTCAACAATGGCCGCCTTGTTCAACGGTAACACGATGCTTTTCGAAACCGCGCTTGTGCCGCCCATGTCAATACGTACAGGCTGGGTGCCGCGCTGCGCCGCTGCAGGCCCGGCCGCAACTGCACAAAGCGTAACCGTGGCAAGCGCTGTACGCACCGTCAGGCTGGCGACTTTTTTTAATGCGTTTACTGAGAAATTCATTTTCAACACCTGATCAATCTTCTTAAGAGCGGCCATAACGAATGACATTCACATCGGACGAGCGCCGTTCCAACGCCGCCAAATCGCCTTCCGGAGCAAAAATACTGCGCAATACGATGCTGAGCGAACCGGCCGCCCGCGCCGTCGTAAACGCTTCCGCATCACTTGGCGCCATTTCGAGCGTCACATTGACGCCATCAATGTGTGAAGCTTCGACATTCTCCGAGTAAACCGTATTCACGGCCAAGACCCGAACCTCCTCGAATAGAACCCTTGTGCGACCGCCGCGAGCGCCGGTATGAAAAACATCAACGCGATCGCCCGGCAAAATAAATCCGCCCGACGCCGTTTCAGGAGAAACGCGCATCGTCACCGCCCGCATGCCTGGCGAGATGATCGCCGCCATTAAGCCGGAATTACCAGCTCTGACGACTTTTGCGTCAACAACAGGTTCGCCAGTGACAATCAATGAGCGAGCGACAGCATCAGTCAGCGCGTCACGTCTGTCCGGCGTTTCATCTGTAATGAATGTGGGCTGAACAGCCTTTTTGGGCCACGCGATCCAGCGCGTATCTTCAACCATCAGGCGTTCGCCGCGCGTAATGTCACGTGTCGAAACAAGAACGCGTACTGTTTCTTCCTTAACCTGCTCAACGATTTGAACCGGCGCTTCTTCCGACGACATCGTCATCACCAGAAAAAACGCTCCGGCGCCTGCAAGCAATGCGATTCCCAGACCGGCTATGATTCTTACATTCATCTCTACTCACCCTAACTAATGACGCTGTCCGCATCTGTCGCACCACGGATCAGTGTCAGAGAAACTCCTCAAAACTACGTTAACTGATCTTGTTAACCGCCAAAGACCAATTGGAAGAAAGGCGTTTGCGAAAAGCTAAGAAGTCCGCCGCTTGCGATAGCAACGCCGTAGGGCAAATCCTTTTTGCGCTGGTGCAACTCGATTAACCACGGCGCATGAGAGTAAATGGGCAAGATCGGCATTTTGCGAAACATCATCATCACGATGGCCAGACCGAGGCCGGCGACAGCCGTCAGAAAGAGGAACGACCCAAGCGCGCCAGCGCCGAGCCACGGAGCCGTCGCTGCAACCAGCTTTGCGTCTCCGCCCCCTATGACGCGTCCTGCGTAAAGCCCAAAACCAAGCGCCAATGCGCCAGCGCCGATCAAAATTCCTTCCAGCAGGGTCTCAAGCGACGCGCCGACCGCCAGGCCCGCCGCGGGGTAGGTCAATATCAAAATGATGGAGATCCAGTTTGGGATTTTGAATTCGTAAATATCGTTCGCCGCAGCGACAATCAGCGCAGCAGGAAAAATAGATAACAACAAGTAGGGAACCACGCGGCGCTCTCCATGAAAACAGAGCGCTGATCGTATGCAGAGTGTTATTAATGTTCAGTTAGACATAAAAAGAAAAAGGGAGGCTTTACAGCCTCCCCTTCAGGTATTCAAACAGCAAAACCTGCTGTGTAACTGAATGTATTATTCAGTAAGGTTCGTATTGATTTCCGTGAACGTGTTGTTCAACGTGCCGCCAAGCGACTTAACCGCAGCAATAATAGCAACGGCGATCAATGCAGCGATAAGACCGTATTCAATGGCCGTAGCACCGTCTTCGTCGGCTTTAAAACGATTGATTAGAGCTTTCATTGTCGACTCCTACTTACTCTTTACTTGCACCACTCAAAGGATTTTCCTTTTAAGCGACGTCATCATGAGCAATATGCGTAAACAAATAATAAACCTTCGGTAACTTTTTGCTCTTTATACGTATTATAGTTAATACGCATTAACCCTAACTGGCAAGCTCATTTAACCGGCTGATATCGTTGATCACCATGCCGGGATAATCCCTTTGCGCCACACCTTCCTGAATGAGGCTGGCGACCGCATCCGCAGTGACAACCTCTTCGACGCCGGCCTTGTCGGCCAATTCACGGTGCTTTGGCATACGCTCTATCCGCCACTGTCCGGTCATCGCATCGCGTTCAACAAAATGCAAAAGAGCGGCGTAAACGCGCTGATGGGGCGCTGTTTCCGTATGCTCCGGATCAAACCGAACGGCTGAGAGTTGCTTCGCAACATACGTGGCGATATTGCGCATCAGCGATGGGCGCTGCGACGCCAGAGCGCGAAACTGTTCCGCATCAATAGCAATCATGGAAAGCGCCTCTTCCGCCGTCGCCGAAAACCGATCGCAAAAATCAGGCGCCGTTTCGCCAAGAGAGAGTTCAAGACCGAAAATCGTTCCTTCGCCCAGTTCTTCAATAATCATCGCCCCTGTCTCGGCATCGACAAGAGAAAGGCGCAAACGCCCGCTGAGGATAAGATAAAATTCGCTGGCGTCGAATTGACCGGCGGTAAAGACTGTATGACCTTCGTCATAATTGCGACGATCGCTGCTTTTGGAAATGACGTCAATGACAGCGTCAGACAGATCCTGAAACACCGAAAATGTAGTTAGAGCGTCAGAAAAATCGCTTTCCTGCGTTGTCGGAATAAGGGGCGTTGCTGACATTAATATCTCCACCGGCCCCGATTGAGTATCATCATCGATTTAAAGCACAGTAAACTGAGAACTTTAAATATACGCAGAAGCCCATAATCCACGGGGCTTTTTTAATTAATCATTGACTCATCACTCTTAGTCTGCGGGCAACAGTTTCCAAAGGTACGTCCCATGCGCATGATTTTATCCGCCTTTGCCGCTCTGATGGCGCTGACAAATACAGCGCACGCTGGCCAGATTTGGCTAACGATGGATCAGGTGCGCCCGCTTAAGCTTGAGAACCCGGCGCAAAGCATCGTCGTTGGCAACCCGGCCATCGCTGATGTGACAGTACAGGATAATGAAAACATCTTATTGTTCGGGAAAGCGCCTGGCCTTACCAATATTTATATTTTCGATGAAAAAGGCGATGCGGTCGAAAATGTGATGATCCGCGTGCGCTCATCCAGCGCAGACATGCTGACGATGCAGCGCGGCCTGGCGCGAACAACTTATAACTGCACAAACAATTGCGAGCCGACACTCACGGTTGGCGACGACCAGACCGTATTCACCGGCGTCTCGGCGCAAGTGCAAAACAAGCTGCAGCAGGCGACCATGGCGGCGGGCAACGAAAACTGATTACATCAAGGCTGAGGGCCGCTGTTTGACTGTCATTCGGCGCCTTGTCTTACTCGCCTGGCGACTTTTCGAAATTATAGATCCGCGGCCGTTCCTGCTGGCGAAGTTTCATCCGGCACCAGGCGTCAATTTCCCGTGCGGTTTGATCATTGGGTTGAAATTCCGGCTTCAGCACGATGTGCGCAATCAGGCGGTTGACGCCATCGCCGCGTCGTCCCGCCTTAACATGGCACTCCCTGATCCGCGGATGCTCACGCAACGCGTCGGCGACCTGCGCCGGAAAGACATTAACCGCCCCGATTTGAACTGCGCCGTCACGCCGGCCGCCCAGACTGAACGTACGCTCCCCGGCCCATTCGAGCATATCCATCGCCTCGACGGGCTTCTCGCGGCCGTCAGGGGTCACGCGTAGCAGATCATCTCCATCGCGCCGCCAGTGATCGAAGAGGACAAACGGCTCTGTCGCGGAATCCCGCCAGCCGATGAGCCCGGATTCCGTCGACCCGTAAAGCTCGCGCATCACGCCGAACCCGGCCTTGCGCATTTCCGCACTTAATTCGTACGACATGGGCTCGCCGAACGATACCGCCATGGTGTTGTCGGGCGCCGCCAGCTCCTCGCGCATCATGTAGCGCCACAGGGTCGGCGTCGCGACCATCACATCGCCAAAAAGCAGGGTGCCGGAAAGCGCTTCAGGCGTCATGCCGCGCGCATCGACCGCTTCAATATGCTGCAAATTTGGCGTGAGCACCGAGAGGACAAATCCGAGAAGGCTGTGCGGCGCAACAAAAGATAAAAGACGGCGCCGACCGTAAAACAGATTAGCCGCAGCAGCAGCGTCCTGATAAATCTCATCAGCCGGATGAATGCACTGTGTATCATTATTATTTCGCGTCGCCGCCTTGAAGCCGAAACTTAGCAAATGCTTGTCGGCGCCCGCCGCCAGCGCCGCCGCCCAGTCGGCGATTGTGGCTGAGGCCTGCCCGTCGAGATAGGCTTCTTCAAACCCGAACAAGGCGGACATCCGTCGCGCGCACACAGCTAACTCCTCATCCGACATGCCGACGCCGCCACGCTGGAGCGGCGTTTGCGCAGACCAGCCGGCAATGGTCAGGAAATCAAAATGACGATTAAAACGGCGCGACAGCTCATCCGCGGACGCCGCGCCAATGATGCGCGCAATCTGGTCCTGGCTGATGGAAAATGACTTCACTGGGTCGGGGCTTTCAAAGAAAGGCTGTCGAGAAAGGACGCCTCATACCATGATTGCAAACGCTGCAAAATTTTTAAGGGCGCCGCCGGCCATACGCCCGTTGCGCCCAGCATCGCCGCAGGGCGCACGCCGATGAGGCTGTTGGTGAGGAAAACATGACCGCCATGCAGGGCCTGAACATCAAGCGGCGCCTCCCGCATCTCCACATCGATCCGGCCAAGCGCGCGCAGCAATACTCCCCTCACAATGCCCGGCAGCGCGCCCTCCTCAACCGACGGCGTTTGGACTGCGCCCTGATCGTCAATAACAAAGATATTCGCAGACGAAGCGCAGGCCACTCTGTCCTTGCTGTTCAACATAACCGCCTCATCGGCGCCGGCGCCAAGCGCTTCATTGCGCGCCAGGATGTTATCAAGATAGTTCAGAGTCTTGTGCTGTGTCGTAACGCTGTGTTCGAAACGTCGATGCTGGCTGGCCATCAGAGAAAGCGGGCTGACAGCCTCAGGCAATGGCTCAGGCGCCGCGCGCACGGTCACAAGCAGCGTTGGCCGCCCCTCTTTTGCATCTGGAAACGCCAGGCCCCGCCCTGACGGGCCGCGCGATATCGTAAGGCGCAAGGACGCGTCACCATCTATGCCGTTCTTTTTAATTAATATGCTGATGATCTCTTCGAGGTCCGCTGGCGCGCCAGCGGAAATATGCAAGGCGGACAGACCTTTTTGGAGACGCGCCAGATGATCATCCAGAAACGCCGCTGTTCCATTCCGGACAAGCACAGTCTCAAAAACGCCGTCACCGAGCAAGAAGCCGCGGTCGGCGATATCAATTGCATGGGCGCCTTGCCGAAATTCTCCATTAAGCCAGTAAGTCATGTGGACCTGCGCGCATTACAGAGGGAAAGGAAATTGCGGATTATCGACATACCGTCAGAGGTTAGCAGCGATTCCGGATGAAACTGGATGCCGAACCACGGATTTTTCACGTGTGAAACCGCCATCACCTCTCCTTCCTCGCTCCAGGCGACCTCTTTCAGCGGCCCATCGGGCAGAGGTTTTGCGATCAGCGAGTGATACCGGCCCGCCAGCATCGGTGAAGCGATCCCCTCAAACACCCCTTCCCCATTATGCGAAACCTCCCGCGCTTCCCCATGCAGCGGATGCGCCGCGCGCACCGTATCCCCGCCACCAGCTTCAACAAGGCATTGATGGCCGAGGCACACCCCCAGAAGCGGCATGTCAGGCGGCATCGCGTCGATGAGGGCGAGGCTGACGCCGGCATCGGCCGGACGCTTCGGGCCCGGCGAAATCACGACCCCGGCGGGGTCAGGCGCAAGGCACTCCGCGACACTGACTGCATCATTGCGCACAACTTTCGTTTCTGCGCCGCTCTCGCGGACATAGCGCGCCAGATTATGAACAAAGGAATCGTAATTATCAATAATCAGTATCATGACAGAAACCGCCATGGGTCAATAGCGCCGCCAAGCGCCCCCGCCGCCTTAACCAGCGTTTCTTCATATTCTTTAAGCGGCTGTGAGCGCAGTGTAACGCCCCCGCCCACGGGTATGCTTAAGCGATTATTTCCGTCACCCGCCATCATCGTTCGGATCGCGACAGCGAAGTCTGCACCGCCGCCATCGTCAATATAGCCGATGGCGCCGCAATAAGGACCACGCCCGGCGCCCTCCAGTTCTGCAATCGCGCGCATCGCTTCTATTTTTGGCGCGCCCGTAATAGACCCGCTGGGAAATAGCGCACGCAAAATATCGGTCAGAGCGACGCCTTCCTGAAGTTCTCCCGAAATGCGTGAGACAAGGTGGTGGACGCGCGACAAGGTCATCAGTTCACAAATCGCGTCTTCCCGAATTGAAAAGTCCTTGCAGATTTTTGACAAATCATTACGCATCAAATCTGCAATCATGATGTTTTCGGCGCGGTCTTTTGGGTCGTTTTGCAGTTCGCGGGCAAGACGGGCGTCCTCATCCGCAGATGCGGCGCGCGGGCGCGTACCCTTTATCGGCTCCGCGACAATACGATTTGCCGCATTTCCCCTGGGCGGGACCTGGAAAAACCGCTCAGGCGAGTTGGAAAGAATGCCGCCTTGTTCGTATTGCAGAAACGCCCCGAAAAACGAGTCGCTGCCGCCGGCGATAAATCGGAACAAGTCGAAAGGCGAAAACGGCGCATCGGTTTCAGCGGACAGGCGCTGAGCGATATTCGTTTGATAGAAGTCACCATCGCGAATGCGCGCAATGATATCATCAACCGCCGCAACATAGTCGCTTCGGGAAAAATTCGATGTGAGTGACGTGAACGGCGGCGGCGTCACGGGCGGCAGGTCATTGTCTCCGAGCGCCGCCTCCAACCGCGCGCATGCCTTTTCGGAACGCCCAACAATCCAGGCCCGACGCTTCTGGCGAGAAAAAACCGCTGTGGCGTCATAGGCGCCGAACACTGCATCGGCAAAACCATGCGGGCTTGGCGGCAGGTCAAGAGACGGCTCTAGCGCAGCCAACGCCTCATACCCCACATAGCCGACCAGGCCCGACGACAAGGGCGCATCGCATGGCAAAGCCTCACGCTCAAGCGCGCGCTCATTCAGCTTCGCCTGAAGAGCTTTCAACCACGCGTCACCATCCTGCCCCTCAAGCGGCAGCACTTCTTCGGGAAATGCGACGATCACCGACCACTGCGCAGCGCTTGAAAGGTCGCCGCCATGCAACAGATGCGCGTGGACCTCTCCGGCAAGAGGGGCGAAGGCGGAATACGGACTGCGCCATTTGATTTCCCGGCATATCATGAGGCTACTCGTAATCGCGTCATCGCCTAATGAAAAGCGCTGGCGAGATGCAGCGAACACCGCTAGCTGATCAGATTGAAAAAGTCGGAGACATCAATGCCAGATTCAGCGCCACAGGCCGGCATGGCGCGTACATTTTACGGCCTGGCCATCGCCGTTCTGATTGGCTTCATCGCCTATATCGGACGCGGTGTCCTGATCCCGTTAGTGGTGGCAGGGTTCCTGTGCTTCCTGATTTTCACACTGAAGGAAAACATCAGACGCGCGCCGTTTGTGGGCAAATACCTGCCCAACTGGCTCAGCTATCTGTTTGCTTTCGTATTGATCGGTTTCGGCATCATGCTGTTTGTCGAGATCATCAAATCGAATGTGGAAAGCCTGCTCGAAACATGGCCGTCCTATGAGGCGCGGTTACGCTCGCTGATCCAGGAAGGTCTCGCATTTGTACGGACGCTGGATTTCCTGCCCCAGGAGCTGGTTGGCAGCGTTGAACAACTCCAACAGGCGGCAATCGATGTTATTCGACCGCTTTTATCTCAAGCGGCGGGCAGCCTTCGCGCGCTGACATCGAATTTCGTCACCTTCATTACAGTTTTTCTGTATCTCGTCTTTATGCTGATCGAGCGGGGAAGGTTTTTCCGAAAAATCAATTTTCTCGGCTCAAGCGACCGTGAACGCCAGGCGATCAATGAAACGATCTCCGATATCGGCGTTATGGTCCGTCAGTACATCACCGTAAAAACCGTCACCAATTTAATCACAGCCATCGTCAGCTTTGCGATCATGAGTCTTATCGGCATTCAGTTTGCTGGGTTCTGGGCCCTGTTGATTTTTGTTTTGAACTACATCCCGATTTTCGGCGCCGCCTCCGCGATTACGCTGCCGGTTCTTCTGGCCCTCGTGCAGCCGGACGGCGGCGGGTTGCGTATGGCGTTGATTGCGCTGGTGTCGCTTGTCGGCTTTGAGCAAGTGATGAGCAACGGCATTGAACCGCGCATTGTCGGCCGGTCATTGAATTTGAGCCCCCTGGTGATCCTCTTTTCTCTTGGCGTCTGGGGTTCAATCTGGGGCTTTGCCGGCCTGCTTTTGAGCGTACCGATCACCGTCACCGTGATGATCGTTCTGTCTCAGTTCAAGTCTACCCGGCCGGTCGCCGTAATGCTGTCCGATAACGGCCAGATCGCCGAAATCAAACACCCGCCTCTACAAGGCAAGGCGACGTAAACGTACGTCTACGCATTATCGTTCAGCACTTCCTTGATCACTGCTGCGATGGCTTGCGCCTCATCGCGACGTCCCGATCCCTTGCGCCATGCGACGCCAATCTTTCGGCGCGGCGCCGGGGCGGCGAAAGGAATGGCGACAAGATCAGAATTTTTCGCCAGTCCGCCCTTGATCGCCATTTCCGGCAACAGCGTCGCACCGAGGCCAGACCTGGTCATCTGCGTCAGGGTAAACAGGCTGGTCCCGCCGAACGCCGCCGGATGCGAGCGGTCGGATAAATCGCACGCATCAACAGCATGCTCTCGCAGGCAGTGCCCGTCTTCAAGCAACAGGATTTCAGCATTTTTCAAATCGTCCGTCGTCACCTTGGCTTTTGTCGCCATCTCATGCGCGGGATCGCAAGCAAACCAGAAGGGGTCTTCGCCAATCTCTTCGATCTCAACGCCGGGGATGTCATACGGGAACGCCAGGAGCGCCGCATCGATCAGCCCGGCCGCCAGACGCTCCGCCAACGCGGCGGTTAAGTCCTCACGCAAATAGAGTTTCAGTTTCGGAAAGGCGGTGTGAAGCCGACTTGTGACTTCAGGCAAAACAAAAGGCGCAATGGTCGGAATGACGCCCAGATAGAATTCCCCCTCCAGCGGCTTTCGGTCGGTGACCGCCCGGGAAAGGTCCTCCGTCGACGCCAGGATGGCGCCGGCGCGCGCCGCGACCAGCTCACCGGCCGGGGTCAGCGCAAAAGACCGCGTTGAACGGTCCACCAGCTGCGCGCCAAGCAATCCCTCCATCTCCTTGATGGCCGAGGACAGGGTCGATTGGGAAACAAGACAGTCATCAGCGGCCTTTGAGAAGGATTCCCGGCGCACCAGCGCCATGAAGAACTGCAATTGTCTGAGGGTCGGCAAGGGGGTCATTGAAACTCCATGAAGAATCGATATTTTCGATCATATGCCGCAATATAATCTATTTGATTAATTCTCCAAGTGGTTTATCTAACCGTCATCGCGTCCCTGCCGGGCGCGAAGACAGTTTTTCATTTCTGAACCAAAGGAGACACGCATGTTAGGTGTCGGCGACAAACTTCCCGACTTTTCCGTTGTTGGCGTCAAGCCGAAATTCAACGCGCACGAAGAAAACGGCGAATCCGCGTTTGAGGACCTCACGCAGGAAAGCTTTTCGGGCAAGTGGAAAATCATCTATTTTTATCCGAAAGATTTCACCTTTGTCTGCCCTACGGAAATTGCAGAGTTTGGCCGGCTTGCGGCGGAATTCGAAGATCGCGACGCGATCGTTCTTGGCGGCAGCTCCGACAACGAGTTCTGCAAGCTCGCATGGCGCCGCGATCACCCGGATCTCGACAAGCACCCGGCGTGGAGCTTCGCCGATACAACCGGCTCTCTAATCGATGGCCTTGGCATCCGCGCGCCGGAAGGCGTCGCACTGCGCGCGACATACATTGTTGATCCGCACAATGTTATTCAGCATGTCGCTGTTAACGGGTTGAATGTTGGCCGCAACCCGCAGGAAACGCTGCGCATCCTCGATGCTCTGCAAACAGATGAGCTTTGCCCTTGCAACCGTGCGGTTGGCGGCGACACGCTCTAAACCCCATCAAGACGGACGCGAATGGCGGACAGCCGCCGTTCGCGCCACTTGGTTCATATATTTTTCAATCATCGGCGGCGCAGCCTTCGGGCTGAGGGGCTAACTGCACGCAATATTTGGAGGCGACCATGAGCATCAATGAATTACGAGAGAAAATCCCTGATTACGCTAAGGATATCCGACTCAATCTCGGAACGCTGGCAGGCGAACAAACCCTTACAGATCAACAAAAGTGGGGCGCTTTTTACGCCTCAGCCCTGGCCACCGGACAATCAGATGTCATCGCCGCAGTGGCTGCGGAAGTAGAAGACAAGCTCAGCGACGAAGCAAAAACAGCCGCTAAGTCAGCGGCCGCGATCATGGCGATGAACAATGTCTATTACCGTGCGACCCATTTGATGGAAGCAAGCGAGTACCAGACATTACCCGCAAAACTGCGGATGAATGTGATCGGCAATCCCGGCGTTGAAAAAGTCGACTTTGAATTATGGTCCCTCGCCGTGTCCGCCATCAATGGCTGCGGCATGTGCCTCGACTCGCACGAAAAAGTCGTCCGCAAAGCGGGGTTAACGACAGAGCAAGTTCAAACGGCGTTGCGCATCGCCGCTGTTGTCAACGCGGCGGCACGGATCCTCATCTCCGAAAATGCTATCGCCTGACCAGTTATCGTAAACTCATTAGACATAAAAAAGCGCTGTCGCGAATATCGCGACAGCGCTTGTAACAGAAAATTCTAACGGTCTAATAGTCAGCCGCCTCCGGGCACATCAACCTGAAGGTTTCGCCGCTGACCCTCATCCATAATAGACCGGGTGGCCTCTCTCATCTCACGCCATTCGCGCGCGCTCATGCACATCCTCTTCCTTCCAAGACGAGTCGTAGTTGATGCAATGGTTCGCTTGCAAATGATCCGGTCTTCATCAGCTCCAACTGGATTGCCCTCAGCATCCACCACCGAACCGTCGGCCATTACATCATACGTCTCAGATTCAGTATACGTCTCAGATTCAGTGTTCGCTGCAGATTGCGTTTGAACCGTGGTGCACGCAGATAACAGAACGATTATTGCAGGCGCTACTAACATTCCATATTTCATTTTAAGACTCCTTTTCACCAGTAAGCGCCTCAGAGTTAAATGGGCGATCTCTATAACATAGCAGAAGCTTGCAGTGAGTTGAATCTAGCCAGTGCTAATATTGCTAATTTAGAGCATAGCATACTCATTTGATATCAACAGCTTATCTTACCAGCGTTAGATAGTGCACGCCAAGCGTCACATCATGTGACCGGCAATCCCGGCATTGAAAAAGTTGACTTTGAACTTTGGTCGCTCGCCGTCTCCGCCATCAATGGCTGCGGCATGTGTCTCGACTCTCACGAAAAAGTCGTCTGCAAAGCGGGGCTGACAACGGAACAAGTTCAAACAGCGCTGCGTATCGCTGCTGTCGTCAATGCGGCGGCCAGAAAATACAAGCCGATGAGGCTCTTTAGCGCAAATCTTAAGATATACAAAAAAACCGCCGCACATGATGCGGCGGTTTTCGATTTTTTGAATTCAGCTTAGATCAACCGCCGCGAGGCGTATCGACCTGAAGATTACGGCGCTGACCTTCATTCAGGATATCTTGCGTAGCTTCCCGCATTTCCCGCCATTCACGCCAGGACCGGCATTCTTTTCTACCAAAACGAGTGCCAGTCGGAATAACCCGCTTGCAAATAATCCGGTCGTCACCGACTTCAGCCTGAGCCTTAGTAACCTCGCCCTCGCCTTGAGCACCTTCCGCCGCAGCTTCGGCTTCGCTCGCCTCTTGCTGGATAGCAGAAGCTGCCTCCTCTTCCGTATTCAAAGCAGATTGAAGTTGCGGTGTCGCGCAAGCTCCCAAAGCCAATGAGCCGATAACTACCGCGATTCCTTGAAGTTTCATCACATCCCCTCATGAAATAGTACATACTAGAAGACAACGCAAATACAAAACCCCTCAATGCAAAGAGCTGAAAAACTGTGGATGCAAATTCTTAGAATGCAAACTGTCTGCAAAATGCCCATAAGGCTTGATCAAGCGCCTGATTACGCAAGCACAATACTGCCAAACTGACTTTGAAGAATTTGAGTCTAAGTGTTCGCCTGACGGGGTCAGGCATCTACCGGCGGCGGTATTTGGTCCGCCCATCACATGCAGCGCCGCTTAGTGCTTTGTTAGCCATGTGAGATATATGATGGTTGCACAAAGACCGGGCGGGTGAACCTGAATATTGACTGTTGCGTAGCGTCATGGCGCCTTGAATACAAAACGCCGCTGCGATAATCGCAGCGGCGCATAATCCTTACAAAGAAAAGTAGCCGCTAGTTGCCTCTCGGCACATCGCTCTGAAGATTGCGACGTTGGCCTTCGTCCATAATAGACTGCACGGCTTCCCGCATCTCACGCCATTCGCGCGCACTGCGGCATTCCTTTCTTCCAAAACGCGTTCCCGTTGGAATAGTCCGTTTGCAGATGATCCGATCCATATCGGTGCGATCTTCAGCAACATTAGCCTCCGACGCCCCCTCCGCATTTGCCGTTGACGTCTCGTCAGCAGCAACAGCCGTATCAAGCGCCGTGTTGGCGGCCGATTCTGTCTGAACCGTCGTGCAGGCGGTCAGCATCGCAATGATTGCTGGCGCCGCTAATACTCCATATTTCATTTTCCGACCTCGTGTTGTACCTGGTGCCATTTACAGACTGCCCACCCATGGCGATCCATCCCGTCAAACTCTTCATTGGCAGCTGCTTGAAGTTTGAATGGAAAGCATAGAACTTGCACCAGAAATATATAGTGAGTCTAGTGCAGAAGTTGCTAAAATCCTTGGATAATCATTTAGTATCAAATATTTATTGATTGTAGCAAAAGAGCGACGCAAATAATGACGCAGGCGACGGAATTATCGGCAAATGGGCTAAGAGCGCTTCAGGCCGGAAATGTTAACGAAGCGTTCTCGCTGCTATCCGCGGCCGTTGAACAAGGCGATAATCGCCCTGAAATATTGCGCGCCGCCGCGCTTGCGGCCCGGTCTGCCGGTCGCCCGGAAACAAGTCTGGCCGCCGCTGACCGCCTGCTGACGCACAGCCCGGATGATCTCCTCGCAAAGATCATAAAGGCGGATGCGCTCGCCGCCATGGGTGAGCAACGCAAGGCGGCCGAGCACTATATCGCTGCAGTGAATTCCGCGCCGCCCCAAGAGCAACTTTCCGGCCCCCTTGCAGCTGAAGTCAATCGCGCCAGGCAGGAATGCGCCGCGGCAGCCGAACGATATGAGGAGTTCCTGAGATCAAAAGTGCGCGCGCTGGGCTTGTTTGATGGCTCCGGTCATGCCCGCGGCGAGCAGGCATTGGATATTCTGTTTGGCAGAAAGCAGATTTATTATCAGCAGCCTGATAAATTCTACTTTCCAGAACTTCCCCAAATCCAGTTTTACGATCCTTCCGAATTTTCCTGGACAGAAGCATTAGTTGCGCAAACGGACATAATTCAATCAGAACTGGCGGCGGTTTTGTCAGGCGAAAGTGCATTTGAACCTTATGTCCCGGCCACGCCGGATAAACCGCGCATAAACCAAAACGTACTAACCGGAAATGCAGACTGGGGCGCATTTCACCTGTTTAAGGATGGCTCGAGAATTGAAGAAAATGTATCGCGATGCCCCGCGACACTGAATGCTCTAGCTCTTGCGCCGCAACCGAATATGCGCGGCAAGTCGCCAATCGCCCTGTTCTCGCGGCTGAAACCCGGCACCCACATTCCGCCGCATACCGGTTTGATGAATACACGGATCATTTGCCATCTGCCGCTCATCATTCCTGACGGATGTCATTTGCGCGTCGGCAATCAGAAACGGCAATGGCGCAATGGTGAAATGCTGATCTTTGATGATTCAATAGAACATGAAGCGCGCAATGCTGGCGCATCCGAGCGCATTATCCTGCTTTTCGATATTTGGCGCCCGGAACTTAGCGAAGATGAACGGGCCTTCGTAAGTGCTGTATTCGACGCAATCGAAGACTATGGGGTATTTGCATAACGCAATAAGCGTCTGCGCTATTTGATACGCTCCACGCGAATCGACCGCTTATCGCCATTGAGGGAAAGAACGTGTCCGCCGAAGGATTTGCGCTTGATCGTAACGCCCATGCCTTCCGCTCCGGATTTAGGCACTCTAAGTTTATCGGTATCCGCACTGAGTTGCCGCCAAACCTGACCGTTATCGAGAATAATAACATATTTCCCGCGGCCATTGCGACCGACATCAACCACTGACGCAGCCAGCGACTTAATCTTCTCGCGTTCCTTGCGCTGCTTTTCCTTAGTCTCGGGAAGGTCTTCCGCGCCAAAGCGCTCTTCAGGCGTCAGAACGGGCCCCGAAGCAAGCGCCGCCTCGCCATCGGTCGCCTCCACAGCAATCTTTTCAGCCTCAAGGCCACCGGCCAGACGATCAAAACAGGCCAGGCGATCGGAATCATCGCCAATGCCGCGACATTCAATCAAGCCGGGCGCCAGGCTTTGTGCAGCAGCACCCCCACAAAATCCGACCGAAACCACCGCGGCTGCCGCTAAGATGGAAAAATGGCAATTTTTCATATCCCGCTCCTGTTTTGGCGCATCCTAATTGAGAATGAAGCCGGATCAAACCCAGCCCAAACAGAAAGCGCCGCAGACTTTCGTCTGCGGCGCTTCGTTTCTTGTCTCTTTGGTGAGAGGCTTACAGCTGCAAGTTCACGCCAAAGAAGATAAAGCGACCTGCTGGATCGTAAGTGCCCGGGAACGTATCGCCGTTACCAGGAGCCGTACCCGCGACAGTCGAGAGTTCAGGATCACGCCCGAAGACGTTCTGAACACCAGCCCGCAGCGTCAAGTTCTCACGAACGTAGAACTGAGCGGCGAGGTCCAGATACTCGGCAGAATCCAGGTTGTCGTCGAGGATGTTGCCTGACGGCACAAACACGCCGCCGGTTTGCTGCCCGGCAGCCAACTGAACACCGGAGAAGTGACGCCACGTCGCCGTGATGTCGATATTCCATGGTGTCTGCCATGTCGTCAGCAAACGGTGACGATATTCAGGGTTCGGACCGCCGCAACCGCCGCGATAGAGCCCTTTACACTCAACCGTTGTCGTCACGCCCGGAACCGGGATTGATGACAGTTCCATCAGGAACGTCGAGACGTAATTGAAGTTCATTGAACCCCAACCGCCAAGACCGACATCGGCCATATCGAGGCTGTACGCTGCCGATACGTCGAGACCGCGCGTATCAACCTGCGCGATGTTGACCACCGTCGCCTGAACACCAGCGAACTGGAACGGCGAGCCTGCCGGTGGAACCGGGCTGGCGAACAGTGAACCGTCACGGTCACGCTGGACCAGGCTACAGAACTGAGGATCACCAGTCTGCACACACTGGGTAAGCGTGGTTAGCGGCGGAACGTTCGTAATGGCGTCCTTGATCGAGATGTCGAAGTAATCGACCGAGACCGTCAGACCATCAATCCAACGCGGCTGCATCACAACACCAAAAGTATAGGTGTTGGATTTTTCCGGGTTGAGGAGCGGGTTACCGCCGGTAACAGCATTTTCCTGCTGCGCCGGGTTAACAGGCAGCGTGCCGTACTGAGCAGCTGAAAGACCCGTAAACGCACACTGCGCCACCGTTGCTGTTGGAGCCGGAACAGGCGTTGCCGGATTGAGGTCACCCGAGCACGGATCAACCGCGTTGAACAGGCCAGTGTTTTGCGCACTGAACAGGTTGAAGACGTTCGGCGCACGCACCGCACGCTGGAACTGACCGCGGAAGCGGAGGTCAGAAACAGGCGTCCAGCTGACGCCAGCCGAGAAGGTGTGCGTGTCGAAGTCAGTCTGTGCTGTCGCATCCGAATCCGTTGTGTAGTTCGAATAACGGTATGCGCCGTTGATGCCGAACTCTTCGAAGAACGGCTGGTTCTCGATAATCGGGATCTGGGTTTCCGCGAAGATTTCCCAAACGCTGACTTCACCCTGAATTGGAGGGGTGCCGCCGCCGACGCCGGTCAAGCCAAGCCCGCCCGGAATCTGCGAGACATCGTCCGGACGCCGGTCCAGTCGGTCTTCACGATATTCAACACCGATGAGGCCCAGAACACCGCTTTCCGCCCATGGGAACTGGAAGCCGGAAGCGCCGAGATCGCCACTGATGGTGCCGCCGAGTACAATCTGCTCGACTGTACCGGTAACGAAGCCGTTGCCCTGGATGGACTGCGCCACTTCTGGCGTAATCTGATCAACACCGCCGGGACGCTGGAAGAGGTTGAACGGCAGACAGCCTGTATTGCCGGAGCGGCAAACCGGATTGCCCATGCCGTCGTCGACAACGAAGAACGCATCCTGAACCCGTGCGAACGACAGGTCGCCGGTCGAATTCGAGTTGTGACGCGTACGTGAGAACTGACCAAAAACATCCCAATCCCAGTTGTCACCCAACGTGCCGCGGAAGCCGCCGACAGCCCGGAAAGTGCTAAGGCCGGTGAAGGTGCTGCGCGGATTGCCGTTGACATTCCGGTAGCCTGGGCCTGCGACGCCGCCGAAGTTGACGTCTGTACCAGCCGCAACGTCTGCCGCTGAGCAGCCAAGACCCGCTTCAGCAAGCGTGCCGCCGCCAGGGACAGCCGCCTGAAGGAACGGGTTGTCGCAGTTGATGGAGAAGTTACGGAAGAAGGTGCCGGAAAACGCAATCTGCGAGTCGGTGGTGTTCTCCGTGAAGGTGAGATCCATGAATGCTTCGACGTTGTCGGCCACTTCGTAACGCGCAAACGCCGAAATGTTGAAGCGCTCATTGTTACGCTGGATGAAGTTATCCGGCGCAAAGTTGAACAGCTGATCCGGCGAGCCTGTGAATGGCACCAGCGTACCGTCTTCATTCAGGAAGAGACCGGCCGGGAAGTTCGGGTTCGTGTTCGAAAGGCCGATCCGGCGGAAGGTCGATGAACCGCCGCAAGTAACACCGCCAATACCGCGTGGATCTCCACCGGAGTTATATGAACAAGCACTGTAATCGCGAGCGCCCTGACGGATTTCGTTCTGATCCTGATACTGGAAGAACGCCGTCACGTTACCGCGACCGTCGGCCGTGTTCGCGCCCCACGTAGCGGAGACGTTAACGCCGCGACCGTCAAGCTCGCTGCCTGGTCTATCAATGCCGAAATTATCGAGCAATTCGTTAGCGAAGTCGTCACTATTGCCGTCCTGGAAGAAGCCGACCTGGCCATCCAGCTCAAGACCCTCAAAATCACGGCGCATGATGAAGTTCACAACACCCGCAACAGCGTCAGAACCGTACAATGCTGACGCACCACCTGACACAACGTCAACGCGCTCGACGAGCTGCGCTGGAATCACGTCCAGGTTGGCTGTGGAAGCGTTACTGGAGCTGCCGCCGATGACGGTAGAATAAGGCAGGCGCTTGCCATCCATGAGAACCAGCGTACGCGCCGCGCCGAGACCGCGAAGGTTGACGGTGGACGTACCGTTTGAACCGTTCGCAAGTTCGGAC
>JBCBSB010000009.1:0-3115 GCA_039819405.1 Pseudomonadota bacterium
CCGCCATGTCCCAATAGAATGTCGTTCAAGTTTCCGCCGTCCAGGGAATCATCGCCATCGCCGCCCAGCAGCACGTCAAACCCATTGCCGCCGGTGATCGTGTCATTGTCGGCGCCGCCGGACAGCGTGTCATTGCCGCCCTGGCCCGACATCACGTCAGCGCCCGTCCCGCCAAACATATCGTCCCGGCCCGTGCCGCCCGAAATGATGTCGGCGCCAGCGGCGGCGTCCGCCAGATCGTCGCCCGACCCGCCAGTGATGGTGTCGCGGCCCGAACCGCCAAGAATGCGGTCGTCGCCATCGCCGCCGTCAAGATTGTCGTTGCCGGCGCCCCCCACCAGCGTGTCGTCCAGCGCCCCGCCCGTCAGGCGGTCGCCATCATCGCCGCCGAGCAGATAGTCAAAGCCTTTGCCGCCATCCAGCAAGTCCTTGCCGCGCGCGCCGGACAGCGTGTCGTTGCCGTTATTGCCCAGAAGCGTGTCCCAGCCATTTCCGCCGAATGCCGAGTCGTGATTGCCGCCCGCATCGACCGTGTCGTGCTGGCTGCCCGCGTCGATCCGATCATCCCCCGAACCGCCATTCACCGTATCGCGGCCCGCGCCGGCGACGATGAAGTCAGCGCCCGTCCCGCCGTCAAGAGAATCGTTCCCGGAACCTCCCGACAAAGAATCATTTCCAGCGCTCCCCACCAAGACATCCCGGCCGGCGGCGCCATCCAGAATATCTGCGCCGGGGCCGCCGACAATAAACTCGTCACCATCCCCTCCATACAAAATGTCATTTCCCGGGCCGCCGTCGATGAGATCATGCCCATCGGTCCCGGCGGGCGTTCCGGCGCCGTCGCCATAGATTGTGTCATCGCCGTCGCCGCCATAGAGATAGTCCGCAGCGCCGAGGCCCAGGATCAGATCGTTGCCGCCTTCGCCAAGTATGAGGTTAACGGTATCCGCCGCGCCTTTACCCCCGGGAACGCCGGCTGAAGCGGTGCTGCCTGCATTAATCTGCTCACTGATATTGTTCTGGTCAGCCTGAACGTAATCGATTGTCGGCGCACTGTTCGCGCCCAAAGGCTGAAGGACGTAGTAATCAAGGAGCGCCTGTAATTCCGGCTCAATCGCAGCCTGCAAATCGTCGAGCGCATCACGCTCTTCAATTCGCGTTAGAATTCGCCGGCCAAGGCGATCATCTGCATTATAGATGATGTCCAACGCATGGGCGAATTCCAGAATGTTTGCGGCCGGGTCGGTTTTCGCCGCTTGCGATACAAGACCGATCAGGTCCGATTCCTCCGCGCGCCGATTTTGCAGGCCGTTATTGTTGAACTGATTGTGGTTATAGCGAATCTCATACCACAACTGCGGACGGTCATCGTTAAGGATAGAGTTCTGTACGCCCGGACCAATTAGACTCGGCGCATTATAATAGACGGATAGAAGTGCTGCACGCTCGGTGGAATATGCAGGGACACCTTCTTCGGCCAGTCGGTAATCAAGCCCGTCTTCATAGCCATAACTTCCAACAGGACCTTCGATATGAACAAGGTTCAGATCGCCCTTGACCATGACGTCCAGCATACGGGTAGCTTGCGCATCATTCAGGCTAAGGCTTTGAACAGCCGCACGCTGCAACGTGCTGCCAAAGGCGCCAGGCGCACCGTTCAGACTGACGTCGGCAAGGTTGATGATATTGGCGTTTGTCAGCGTAACGCTCTGACCGTTAACCTGAACGGACACTCCTGTCTTCCAGTCAAGAATGAGATCAAGTCCGTCGAGCTGTTCGCTCGTCAGGGAATTGCTGTACGCATGACGGATCACCGCTTCTACGATGTTGGCATTGAAGGCTGCGAGGTTAAAGCCATACCCAAAGGTGGGATTGCCATCGCCGCCGCCATTGTGAATCCGATCAAACCCCGTGCCTGCGAGCAGAAAAGGGTTTTCCCGCTGCTTGAGCATGTCGTAAAGCAGCGAAAAATAGGCTCCTTCGGACAAAAGATTGAGATTTGAAAGCGCCATTGTTGCTATCTCTGTTCGCTTGTTGCCTGGCTGGCATCTGAAGGCTGATATATGCAGGCAACCGTCGGATAATAGTCATCAACGCCGCGCGGCGCCGACCGGCCATCCTTCTCTGCCCAACGAACGAGATAGACCCGCTCCGATGCGTCAACATCTTCAAGCGGGGCAGCGAGCGTATAATATTCACCTTCCAGGCGTACGACATCGACGACCGAATAGGTCAGTTTCGTATGAAGATTATCCTGCGGCGAAAGGTTTTCCGTGTTCGCGCCAGCGTGACCAATGCTGAAAAGCGTCGGACTTTCGCCGGGCGTTTCCACAATTCCGAGACTGATCACGTCAGCGCCAGAGAGTCGGCCATGCATGCGAACGATGAGGCGATTGATCCCGTCATTAAAATAATCAAACTCAGCGACCCCGGAACCTTCTATTCCCACTGTCGCCTCGCTCCGGCTCCAGTTGACATTATCATCCGTACCCAGCATACGCGCCACCTGCCGCAAAGCATAGCCGCGCCCATTAAGGTCTTCAGTTCCTGTGGAATGTACGCCACGCGCGTAAGGTTTATTCAACGTCGCAAGAGCTTTGGCGCAAAGGTCAGCGTCATTTTGCCATTCAAGACGGTAGTAACCCGCCGAACGCAACAGCGGGCCGTTTGCCTGTGGGGCCGAGCTATTGTCAGCGCCGGCTTCGGTTGAAGTCGTGGCCGGGCGTTCTGAAGCCTGGTCCGTACGTTCCGTAATTTCCGTTGCGGCCGGACCGGACTCCCCTTCAACACATGCGCTCACCGCCGCCGTTATCATTGCTGCTGGAATAAACTGAAAAAATATCTGTTGTCTCGCCACGCTTTTCGCTCCGCCAGCACTTATAAAAGAACGCATCCGATTGCGCCCGCATTGCGGCAAAGCTCAGGCGATTTGGCGATTATTCACAACCCGCAAGTCTGAATTGTCGAGTTTATGTTGATCTCCGCATCCGGAAACAACGTCTTTGCCTGGAGCGCTTCAGCATCGCACGCGCTTTTTCACCCAAACACAAAGTCATCCTGATGGAGATCGCCGACTGTCGTGTTCTCGATGATAATCATGTCGCCGCCGCCGAAG
>JBCBSB010000010.1:0-2110 GCA_039819405.1 Pseudomonadota bacterium
AGACCTGGCTGCATCATGACGAGCGCGGCTCGGTGATTGCGGGCTCCGGCCCGACGGGGGCGCAGACCTTCATCAACACATACGATGAATATGGAAAGCCCGGCGTTCTGAACGAGGGAAGCTTTCAGTATACGGGGCAATTATATCTGGAGGAGACGGAGGCGTCGGGTTCAGGCTCCGGCCTCTATTATTACAAGGCGCGCATCTATAACCCCGATCTCGGCCGCTTCATGCAGACCGACCCGATTGGGTATGGGGATGGTCTCAACATGTACAACTATGTCGGAAGCGATCCGGTGAACTTCAGCGATCCGGGTGGGTTAAGCAGGGGCTGGGATCCAGAAGACAATAAACCGATCGATTGTCCTTCGGGCAACATTTGTGTTTATCAAACGAGAAGAGGACCCTCGTTTAATGATCTCGTGTTGGGTATGTTCCTGCAGAATCTTCTCAACGGCAATGTTTTCGACTTTAGCGGAGGCGTTGGCGAAGCCAGCGATGGCGGTGGAGATGGAAGCGGGGAGGATGATGATGATGGGGAGGATGGGAATCCTTCTGTTGAGTGTTCCCCAGCACCAGGAGAGCGACCAACCAACACCGAATTGAATTTTAATCCAACGGGTCCGTCTCAACGCCGCGAAATTTGGGCTCACCCGTTTGCTGCCTGGGGTATTAATGGGCTACGTCACGAAGCCAATCAGGCTACACGGAGCGCTTTTGGCCCTCCAAACGTTGCAAATGGATTTTGGCATGGTTCGGCTGCTGATGGGTTTCGACATGCATTTGCGTCTTATCGAATTACTCAGGAATATGGCGGCACGATTGCAAAGCATTTCGGAGATGCGCACGAACGCTTGGATGGTTATCTTGATGGATATACTTACCAAGATTTATATAATAATAAAGTTGGTAGAGAATTAGCTGAGCGATATGGAAATGAAATGAGTGCATATGATGCAATCACCCAAGCGCAATCAAGCGGCTGCATCCGCAATCAACCATTCTGATAGAGCAATAAGAGTACAAATATTTTGAGGCGATGTATGCGAAAGATGATGGGTATCATATTCATTGGAGTGTTATTGGCAGGGTGCGATAACATCTTTAACAGTGTTGTTAGAGTAAATAATGAGATGGATACGGACACGGTTTCAATTATTTTATCGTGGAGTGATTCTATTTATGAACGTAGAACTATCCTGCCAGCGAGTTCTACAAAGTATACTGTGAATGCTTCTCGCGATGGAATTAGCACGATAACTATCAATGACGGCACCACTGAAGTAAAATATGGGATAACTTATGTGACGCCTGATCAGGCAACTCTTTATTCAATCGATATAAAAAGCGTAAATCACGTGACTATCTCTAGTAGACCCAAACTGGTTTTCTTTTCGGAAGACTTGAGTTTTGAACTATCAGTAATTGAAGAATAAAGCCGCCAGCTTTTGGCGGTCACGTCAAGCCAGATCAACAGCTTTGTCTATGACGTGATGGGCCGCCTGACGCAGGCGAGCACCGGCTGGCACGATGCGGATTATGCCTACACCATTCATGGGGAGGTGTTGAGCGAGACGACGCTGACCGGCGCGACCTCTTATCTTTACGACGCCGCCGGTCGCCGTACGCGGATGACCTGGTCCGATAATTATTACGTGACTTACGATTACGACACGGCCGGGGCGCTGATCGACATTCTTGAATACGGGTCGGCCTCTCTGGCGGCGTTTTCCTATGACGATCTCGGGCGGCGCACGGGGCTGACGCGGGGCAACGGGACCGAGACGACCTGGCGCTATGACGGGGCGGATTCGAAAGGCCGCCTTGATGAGGTGGAACAGAACCTGAGCGGCTCGGCCAATGACCTGGTGTTCGGGTTCGGCTATTCCCCGGCGGGCCAGATCGTTTCGCGGGTCTCGGACAATGACCGCTATGACTTCGATGAATTGTCGAACATCACCATCGCCAGCCTCGCCAATGCGCTGAACCAGCTGACGTCGATCGGCTCGGCGACGCCGACCCATGACGGGCGGGGCAACATGACGTCGGACGGGACGAACAGCTATGGCTATGACATCTACAACCGGATGACGTCGGCGCCGGGGAGCGC
>JBCBSB010000011.1:0-714 GCA_039819405.1 Pseudomonadota bacterium
GGTTGGAGTTCAACGAGAGCGACGTCATTGAGGTGAGCTTGTCGAGCCCCTTTATCTCGGTGATCCGGTTGGAGTGCAACCAGAGCGATGTCATTGAGGTGAGCTGTTCGAGCCCCTTGATCTCGGTGATCTGGTTGGAGTGCAACCAGAGCTCCGTCATTGAGGTGAGCTGTTCGAGCCCCTTGATCTCGGTGATCCGGTTGGAGTCCAACCTGAGTGACGTCATTGAGGTGAGCTGTTCGAGCCCCTTGATCTCGGTGATCTGGTTGGAGCCTAACCAGAGCTCCGTCAGTGAGGTGAGTTTGTCGAGCCCCTTGATCTCGGTGATCTGGTTGGAGTGCAACGAGAGCGACGTCATTGAGGTGAGCTGTTCGAGCCCCTTGATCTCGGTGATCCGGTTGGAGTGCAACGAGAGTGACATCATTGAGGTGAGCTGTTCGAGCCCCTTGATCTCGGTGATCCGGTTGGAGTACAACCAGAGCTCCGTCATTGAGGTGAGCTGTTCGAGCCCCTTGATCTCGGTGATCTGGTTGGAGGACAACGAGAGCGACGTCATTGAGGTGAGCTGTTCGAGCCCCTTGATCTCGGTGATCCGGTTGGAGCCCAACCAGAGCTCCGTCATTGAGGTGAGCTTGTCGAGCCCCTTGATCTCGGTGATCTGGTTGTAGTCCAACCTGAGCGACATCAGTGAGGTGAGCTTTTCAATTTCAAAAG
>JBCBSB010000012.1:0-647 GCA_039819405.1 Pseudomonadota bacterium
AGTGCCGGTTGTTGGCAAGATTCATCTATTCGCGAATTTGATGCTGCGCCTCGATCCAACCCAGGCGCGCTGTAAATCGAGCCGAAATCGCCTATGCAAATCGGGGTCTCCACCCGCAAATCCGCATGACCGGCGGTCTATGCTAGAGGCCGGGAAAGCCCCGGGTCAGGTCGCGCCAGCCGCCGCCGTTCGGAAGGTCGATTCGCCAGGTCATTTTTCCATCCGGCGCCCATTGCAAGCGGCGGGGGAAAGCGCTATCTCGCCCGCTCCCTGGCGAAAAGGCTCGAAGGCCCTGTCTTTGAAACTGCGCCGGATTGGGGCGTCGCCAAGTGGTAAGGCATCGGTTTTTGGTATCGACATTCCCAGGTTCGAATCCTGGCGCCCCAGCCATCCTCTCTCATGGCGTTAACGATGTTTTTTGGGCGTGGTTCGCGGGACCGCCCGCGAGTCAATAGATTTGTAATCGTGTGCGCACATAATTGTCATAGAATTCGCAAGATTTTACGCTATGCCGGTGATTGCCAGCAGTTAAAACAGTTGTTACAAACTAACGGGGTGTGTCTGCGGTTGCTGCCGGACTGAGGGGTTTTGCAGCAATATTGAGCCGCGCAAAAAAAACAGGGTGAAACGATTCTTGCATTGACGCG
>JBCBSB010000013.1:0-597 GCA_039819405.1 Pseudomonadota bacterium
TGTCGTCACGTCCGGCGTTTTGAATTCAGATTGGGGGATGTGCTTGTTCATGGGCGCGCGCGTCCTTTGCTTTGGCTCGCCCGGCGTCGGAAGAAGGTCTTGCTCGCGATCCGTCCCTACGCCGGTCTTAACCGATCAGGTTCAAAGGGTGCTCCGGCTGCCTTCGCAAATACCATGCGGACCGGATCTCAGCGGGCGGCGTCCCGCGCCCCTCGGAATGGGGTTCAAATAGCAAAGGGATGCTGTGGCGGCAAGCGACGCCTTTGGCGGCGGATCAGGGTTTTGAGCTCAAGCCGCCACATAACCACCGTCAACGAGATAATAGCCGCCGGTGCAGTAACTCGCTTCATCGCTCGCCAGGAACAACGCCAGATTGGCGACTTCTTCATTCGTTCCATAGCGGCCCAGCGCAACGGACTGCTCGATCTGCGCGCGGATAGCGGCGGTCTCGCCGGGCGAGAGCTGACCGCCGACTGATTGCATCATCCGATTGTCGATGGGCCCCGGCGCGATTGCGTTGACCCGGATATTCGCCGGCCCCAACTCAAGCGCTGCGGGGCCCATCGACAATCGGATGATGCAATCAGTCGGCGGTCA
>JBCBSB010000014.1:0-578 GCA_039819405.1 Pseudomonadota bacterium
GATGGCGATGACAAGGACGCCGGCGATGGCGCCGTAGACAAAGGCGATGCGCAGCATGGATTTCTCTCCCGCGTCTTCCCGGGGCGGAGAATAGGGAGAATTTACGCCCGGCGCCTATCGCCCAAAGGGGTGACTGCGCGGTTTTTTAGGCGCGTTTTCGCGTTCAGGGGATGAGCGATAATTCGCGCGCGCGGTTGACCGCGTCGGTGCGCCGGGCGGCCCCGAGCTTTTCATAAAGCCGCGCGCAATGGGTCTTCACCGTGTTTGGCGAAACCCCCAGCTTACGCGCGATCTCCTTATTGGAGAGCCCGGCGGCGAGGAGGGCGAGGGTTTCATATTCGCGCGGGGAAACGCCGAGGGATTTGAGCGCCGCCTCATTCTTCTCAAAATCCGCCGACGGGCTGGGCCCGGTCAACCGTCGTCCGATCCAGACGCCAAGCGCCGCAAAGCCAACGGCGACGATGACGATATAGGCGGGTCCCGCGAAAACCCGGGTCACATACTGGTATTCGAGCCAAGTCAGCGCCATCGCCCCAATGGCGAGCGCGGCGGCGTAGAGGAGAACGATCCGGATCATG
>JBCBSB010000015.1:0-525 GCA_039819405.1 Pseudomonadota bacterium
CCCGCTTTCGGTGCCTATACCGGCGGGCTCCATTGTACCGATCCGGCGCTCACGGGTCTCATGCGTCCCGATGCGCTCGCCGTTCTGACGGGGCACCGTGCTTTGCCCGTGCCGATGCCGCGAGAGGCACCAGCAGCGCAGCTTACACCCGCCCCGCCACGCCGTTTCGGCTAGAGGTCAGGTTCTTTACAGACCGAGACCCTCGGGCGGCGTCAGACCCTTCTGCCGGCAAAACGCGGTAACGGTATTGGCAAGCAGGCAGGCGATGGTCATCGGCCCGACGCCACCGGGCACCGGGGTCATGGCACCTGCGACCTCCCATGCTCCGGGATCCACATCGCCGACGAGCCGGGTCTTGCCGTCGCCGGCATCGATCCGGTTGATGCCCACATCGATGACGGTGCAACCGGGCTTCAGCCAGTCGGCCTTGACCATCTCCGGACGTCCGACAGCCGCCACGACGATGTCGCCGCGCCGGACGACATCCGGCAAATCCCGTGTGCGAGAATGGGCGATGGTGACGGT
>JBCBSB010000016.1:0-523 GCA_039819405.1 Pseudomonadota bacterium
GGATTAATGACGTCACGCACTGCGCCGGTCGTCGGGGGCGTCCATTGGCCGTTGACGTAGAAATTCATGAATTCGCGCATGGGGCGTCTCCTTACGGGGGCATTTAGCGATGAGGGCGGGCTTAGGGGCGTTAATCACTCATTTACGCAAAAGCGCGCGAGTATCTGATCTTGCGGCGTGCGCCGCCGCGTGAGGTCACCATAGCAACTTTTTGCGCGCGCGAAAAAATCCGTTGACAGTCGCGGATGTCTTGCTTCATGTTTGGATCAGCGCCGATTTGACCCTTCAGCTTGCGGGCGCTTTATAAGTGACGCTAAAGCGAAGGGGCGAATGGAAGCGGCGCGCACAGCCGGATTTTCTGAGATCGCCTCCCGCAAAACGTCACCCCGCAAGGCTTATTCCTACTCGGCGCTTGAGATGGAGCGCTTGAGTGACTTTTGCCACGTTAGAACAGGATATTGAAGCGGCAGGCATTGATCGCAGCGCGCCGGAGCAAACGGCGTTGCGACGACCGTCCGCCCCG
>JBCBSB010000017.1:0-514 GCA_039819405.1 Pseudomonadota bacterium
GTTAAGACGTCCTCAGCCGCGTCCGCAGCGGACGAAGCGCCCGCAGGGCTCCCTCCGTATGGGGAATAGTAGACAACCGCCATCACGCCGGCGCCCAGTAAGAGGATTGACGCTGCGCTTGCAATAAGCGTTTTGAGTTGAGAGGGCTTCTTCGGCGCCTCGTCCTCTACCGCTTCTTCTTCGCTCATTGTCTCTCGCCCGACTTGTTTCTTTTTGGCGCAGTGTCATTTGCGGCCGCGCTCTTTGTAACCTCCTCTTAATGATCAAATGGTAAACGAAAACACGCGTATTGAGAGCGCTCGGGTTAGAAACGCGTTAAGGTTTGGTGAGATCATGCAAGGATTGGCTTCCATCTGGCGGGCATTGCCGGCGACAAAAAGAGCAATGCTCGTAGGAGCCGTAGCGGCGACGATAATCGCATTCAGTTTGCTTGCCCGTACTGCGTCAACGCCAAGCATGGCGTTGCTGTATAGCGGTTTGGAGCCGAGCGCCGCCGGCGAGGTCATCGCCGCCC